>CAUVYI020000001.1:0-254504 GCA_963556115.3 Planctomycetota bacterium
ATAATTGAGGAGATAGAGCCTAGCGCCAGTGATTAGTGAGGCGGGGAGTGGATAGTCCATTTTATCTGCCTGTTCCAGTGAGTCGAGAATAAGGGCGGTGATGTATGGGGAGCTGGTCTGCTTGTTGCCTATCCAAGACCAACCACCATCAGCATTCTGCAATTTCTGGAGTTGGAGTATTTTTGGAGTTAGTTGATCAATAATATGTTCTTTTGAAGTGGTGGTAGTTGTGATACTGGCTTCTTGTAGTAGCATTTCGGGGAGGAGTTTGGCAATTAGAGTGTCGTTGGTGGAGATCGTGTTTTTAGGTAGGTTTTTGGCTGTTTGTAACAGGAGCGAGAATAGATTCGGGTATAACTGCAACTGGAGGTTGGCGGAATCTGGCTTGCTTTTGGCAGGAAGTACTATATCTGTAGTGTAGGCAGGTATACCTGTCGGGAGTAGGGCGGTCTTACTGCTGAAGAGTTGTTGCTCTCGGGTATATACCGGTAAAGGCAGGGTAAGGGCGTCACTGCTGTCGCCGGTAGCTGCACTGAGGGTGATCTGTGCTGGGGCGGGAGCAGTGGCGTTGAGGGTGAAGGTAAGATTTTGGCTGGAACTCGGAGGTATTTGGAGGTTATGTGTGGGAGTGACATCTGAAATCAGATTAGCACTGGTTGCGAGCTTGACTGTCGCCTCTACTGTATCGACCGAATTATTATAGACGGAGGCAGTAATATTTGCCTGATCATCAGTGATTAGGTAACGCGGGATTGCTGGAGTAAGCATCAGTTCTTTACTGGTGAGCAAAGAGCATTCAGCTTGTCCGACCTCGGTGTTAGTGGTCATGATCCAAGAGCGAATTTTCCAGGTGGTCAGGGAGTCGGGCAAAGGAATACTTAGAGTAGTACTTCCAGTCTGGTCGAATTCAACCTGGTGGATAAATACAGCGCCGGTGGAGAAGTCTTGGCGTAGTTCAGAGGAGGTCTCTGAATTTTGATTGACTATGCCAGTAGCAGAGTCGGTTGTTGCTTCTTGGGAAATCATCTCCATTTTAAAAGTAGGGGCGTCAGTAAGCTTACGATTTAGTGTTAGTCGACTGGCGTGGGGTATAAAGATCTCTGGTGGATTGAAGAAATTACCGAACAAACCTATAGGCTGCATATGAGTGGCTCCGGCAGCGAGGAGGTTGTATGAGTATTTCTCTAGGCTGGTCGAGGTATGGGGCGAGTAAGAATTAATAAAACCCCAGAAGAATTTAGAGATGTCCGGGTAGGCCTGGTCTTTGGCAATTTGTTCAAGTGCTGCGTCATAGATAGTGACTATTGCTGATCCGGTGACGGGTCTGCCGGTGGCATCGGTAGCGTGAAGAGTAATACTAGCTTGGCTTGCAGGGCGGTACTCCGGTCTTTTCGGGGTTATGTTGAGATGGATGATTTTGGTTACTGGCGGGGTTAAGAGTTCGACCGAGGCGGTAGTGAGTTGAAGTCCGGCTGTACTCTGAGCCTCGATAAAGGTGTTTGGAGTATCTGTGGCTTTGAGGGTATAATGTAGAATTGTGGCGGTGTTGACTGGGCGCATAACCTCCGGTAAGGGGTAGCCAGTGACGGTTGGACTATAATAAATCTGGAGGGCGGCTTGCCTTTCAGCGTTGAGCAGTAAGATTTCGGCAGTGTCACCTACAGCATAGGTCTTCTTTTTGCTGATCAAGAGCAGGCGTTTGTCTTTAGGGAGAGGGAGGTTATTTGCGGCATCGGGGGAGTAGATATAGAGCTCCTGACGGGTGCTTATGGGGTTGCCGGCATGATCTTTGGTCAGTGATTCGATTATATAATAGCCTGCTTCGCTGAGTTTGAAGCTCTGAGTATAACTATAATCCGAGTTTTGCTTGAGCACTGAGAAGGTGTTGACGAGATGCTTTTTCGGTGCGGAATCAACTTTATAGACATTTATTGTCAGCGTTGAATTGAGGTTGATTTTTAAAGGTTGGTCTCCGCGATAAGGGAGTACAGTCAACTTAATAAGCTCATTGGCGTTATAATAGTTCTGATCCGTACTGCTGGAGAGGTCGAAGGCGGTCGGCTGATAAGTTGTAGAGGCGCTTGCTTGGACAATTCGGTGGGCATTATCACTGACCTTGGCCTGTATTCGGTAAGTATAAGCTGTTTTGGCAGGAGTGTCAGCGGGTAGAGTATGTTGTAAAGTGATTGTGGCTTCGCCGTTATTATCCGTGTATACGGTGGCTTGAGCTACCAACTCGGAAGAGGTGAAAAACGGAGGGATGATTCGGTGTTTAGAGATGGTGGGGCAACTTGTGGTTGTATCCTGGTAGCCTTTACCGTATAACCAGTCCCATCTGCCTCTGGGAATAAATGGCTGGTAGGCGAGTTCGCGGAAAATTTCATATTCAACAGCAGCATTACTCAAAGGTTTGTCGAAGTTGTAGCGAGCGTTTACGTTGAAAGCGACGGTTTCAGGCGTGGTATATTCAGAGTTGAGTGGAGATATATCTACTGTGAATTCGGGTTTGACAAACTCTTCGACTCTGAAAAAATTTCCGGCCTGGGTAATGTTTAGATCTGTTTGTAATTGCCAGAGTCCGAGGTCTGATTCTGTTTGGGTCTGGAAGTTGAGATAGAAACTGCCGTCAGCTGCCACTGTAACCTGTTGTTGCTGAACTTTTTCGCCTTTAGGAGTAATGATTGTGATATTAAAAGTTTTGGGGTTGGTCTGATTTGGAGTGATGCTGTCGCGGTAGTTATAGTCGCGTATCCAGCCGGATATTTTAACCTCTTCACCGGCGCTATAGAGAGGTTTGTCGGTAATAAAGAGGAGACGCTCAACTTTTGGTTGGTGGGGGAGAGGGCGGTTGAAGAGATGTTCAAATCCGATATAACTTTGGCGACCATCAGGGGCGGTGGCATGGGCGAGGTAGTTGTAATTGTCTTTGATCAGGTTTGCAGGGAGTTGGCTCAGGCCATTAGTATCGGTATACAGAGTGGTGCTAAGGTATGGCGGGGTATTCAAACTACTTTTGTTCTGTCGATTAATATTGTAAGCGAATATACTAATCTTGGTATCCTTGACGGCGCTGCCGTTATTGCTATTGCTGGTGGTATATAATCTGCCGCCAGATAATAACGGTTTGGTAGTAAGAGTAAGATCGCTGAGCCAGAGAATGGTGCCGGCCTGGTAGCCGTTTGGTAGAGTTGCCAGCACATAATAGGCTCCACCCTTGAGATTGTCGGGGAAGGTGATCTCGTTGCGGCCGGTACCGTGGGCAATGCTTGGAGTGGATTCGCTCAGATCAATCTCTGCACTATACAAGGTATTGCCGAGAAATTCATGTTGTTTGTAGTTTATCAGTTCTTGTCCTATATCCGGTAGTAGTTGAGAGGCTCTGTTTATGTTCGCGGGATCAGAGTCTTTGAGTAAGTCGATGGTCTTAGCGATGAGTCTGTCGGTATCGAGTTTTTGCAGGCTTATAGTTACTTGGGTGGCGTTTCTAAAGCGGAGCCAGAGGCTGGGAGCGACTCCTGAGTATTGCACTCTGGTATTCTCGAACTCAATAAAGCTGTTCTCAAGTTGTTCAAGATGTTTTTTGGCGGTATTGATCTGGTATGTGCTGGCGGTTGGAAGTTTGAGCAGTCTGTGCCAGCAGGACGCAGCAGTTTCAAAGTGGCGGCGGTTTTCGTATTCGACGGCAAGCTTGATTAGTAATTCTGGATCTTCATTATTCTGAAGGAGTGTGTGGAATATCTCTAAATAATTATAATCAGGGGGAAGGTCAAAGCGTTGTATACCTGATTCGAGTCTGGCGATAGACTCAGAGTTTTTTAGAGTAGCGAGCTCAGTAATAAAGGGTCTGTCTTCGGGGTTGTTATAATAGTTGTTAGTTAAGGTCTCTACGCCATAGAGCATTTGGGAGAATTCGGCAAGAGTTTTTCGTGCGCGATCTTGCTGCTTACTGCTGCCAGCACTTTGCGCCAGAAAATATCGGAAGAGTTCGCCGTCATTACTGGCGCTCTCTTCGTTGTCTGGTAATTGAAAGAAGTAAGGTTTCCCTTGAGCTGTGGTTGGAGCACCTGTACCATGCAAGTCGGCGTAGGGGAGGCGTTCGGTGTAGGGTGGGATTGATGCATAGTTGCTCTTGAGTAAGAGGCGTATGGCGGTTTCGGGGTAGATACCTTGAATATAGGTCTGCGCCAGGGTGTAATAGAGGTCTGCACGTTCAGTAGTGGTTGCGTTCGAAGGTGTTAGCAGTTTTTTGGCTTGCTGCATATAGGCTAGCGCTTGGAGGTGGTCGTGAGCGGTGACATTGAGGGTGGTGGTATGGTAGCGTGGACGTCCGCGGTAAAACTTATTACCTTCAAGATAGCCGTAAGGCGTTAGTGTATTACTATATATTTGGCCGACGCAGAGCAGGCAACGCCAGTCCTGAGCGTGGGCAGTAATAACTTCGCTGAGGAAGGAATCGGCTCTACTCTCCAAGCCAAGTCGTTGTAAAGAAATTATCGCTTGTTGTAAGGCTATAGGTTCAAATCCTGAGCCGTTTAAGAGTAATTGCTTATACTCTGTGAAGGCGTCAAGATAATTGTGTTCAGTGTAAAACCGGTTGGCATCATTAAGTCTTTGAGCGAAATTCAATTTAATATTGTCTGTGGCCTGTGCTTTGAAGTGGCTGCAAAGTAAGAGCAGGAGGCAGAGTAATATTGAGGTGGTTAAGGTCGCGTTAGGTTGTATTTTATTATTATCGATCATATATATCTCCTTTGTATAAATCAGTATCTATTATTATATACGGAGGTAGTGTGGAAATGGGGTTAAAAAAACCTCCAGTAAAATAAATACTGGAGGTCGTGCAGGTTGTTATGCAGAGTAGTTTATTTTTTTTCGTGTATTCTGAAGAGTGTAGCATAAATTACCGGTACAAATATTAGAGTCAGTACTGTGGCGAAGGTAAGCCCACCCATGATCGTGACCGATAAGGACTGGAAGAAGGCATCGAAGATTAGTGGGAGCATACCGAGTACGGTGGTAAATGCTGCCATTGCTACCGGACGCACACGGCTGATTGAGGCCTCGATGATAGCGTTGAATGGCTCTTTGCCGAGATCGCGTTCGAGATTGATCTGATCGAGAAGAACGATCTCGTTTTTGATTAGCATACCGGTCAGACTCAGAAAACCAAGGAGAGCCGTAAAGCTGAAGGGAGCATTGAAGACGAGCAGACCCCAGGTAATACCGATAATGGAGAGTGGCAGACCCAGGAAGATAATAATCGGGTGCCTCAGGGTTTTGAAGAGCAGGAGCGATATGGTAAACATTGCCCCCAGCGCTAGCGGAAACTTTGAAAGCAGTTTTTCTTGCGCTTCAGTCGAAGACTCGTATTCACCACCCCATTCCAATCTGTAACCAGTAGGGAGTTCGATGGCTTCTATCTCATCACGCACACTGTAGAAGAGGTTGATGGCTGAGATTTTGTTGGTAGGCTCGCACTGAGCGGTAAGGCAGCGCTGCCGGTTGCGTCGCCGGATAATATTATCCTGCCATTTGAGTGAAGCATTATCGACAACCTGGGTAAGTGGTACCGGCTGGTTGTGAACCGATGACCAGACCATAATATCGCGTAGATCGCCGAATTCATTCCTTTCCTTCTCAACTGCTCTGGCGATGATCGGTAAAAGTTCGTCGCCTTCACGGAAGATGCCGATGCTTTGTCCAGTAAAGGTAGCGGCGAGTGCGGAATTAATATCGGGGCGGGTGATTCCCGCATTTCTGGCGCGGGCATCGGCAATATCGATCTGGATACTCTCAACCGGCTGTCGCCAGTCGTCACGTATAAAGGTGGTGGTGCCGTTATCGCGGGCGTGTCGGGCAAAGACCTCTTTGGCTTTATCGGCAAGTTTATGCAAAATTGTAGCGTCTGATCCGATGAAGCGGGCTTCAATCTTAGATTTGGCCGAAGGGCCAATATCCATCTTTTTGATATTGGTTTCGGCTTCGGGATAATTTTCGGCCACTAGCTCTCTGACCTCAGGAATCAGGGAATCGATAATTCTATAGTCATCTGTATAGACCATTATCTGGGCATAGACTGAGGTTTGTGACTCGGGAGCATAAGTCAAGGTGAAACGCTGACCGCCAGCGCCGATAAAAGTAACGGTATCCGAAATATGTTTATTCTGGCGTAATTTGGCAGCGAGGCTGTTAGCTATTTCTTCGGTTTTTTCAATATGTGTACCTTCTTTCATCCAGATATCTACTAGAAAGATATTACGTGTAGAGGCAGGAAAGAAGCTTTGATCAATATATTTGAAACAGTAACCGGAGAATATTAAGAGTGCTAGCATTAATACGATAACTATATAGCGGTGATTGATACATTTACGCAATAATTTTGCGTATAGTTTGAAGAAGAAATTATCATGGGGATCTTTCGCGGTTGCATCACTCTTGGTTATGAGCTGGACACAGAGGAGAGGTGTTAGAGTTATGGCGGTTATCCAGCTGATAAGCAGGGAGAGCGCGATAACGGTGAAGAGACTTCCGAGAAATTCTCCTGTGCTGTCCTGGGATAGTGAGATAGCGGAGAAGGCGATGATGGCGATGATGGTTGCGCCCAGGAGCGGCCACTTGGTCTCATCGACGGTCTGTACGGCAGCGTCCTTCTTCTCTATGCCGCGCTGCATCTTGATGACAATACCTTCGGCGACGACAATGGCGTTATCGACCAGCATCCCTAAGGCAATGATTAGGGCGCCCAGGCTGATGCGTTGGAGATTTACGTCAAAGTATGACATACCGATAAAGGTAATAAGAATGGTAACCAAGAGTACCAGACCGATAATCAATCCTTCATGACGTCCCATAAAGATAAGCAGGAGGATGACCACAATTATTATGGCTTCTACCAGGTTGATAACAAATCCGTTAACAGATTCCTTTACGACTACCGATTGGAAGTATATAGGAAAGAGTTCCATCCCGAGCGGGGTCTGAGCTTCGAGTTCAGTGAGCTTTTTCTCAACTGAATCACCCATTACTACGACATTGGTGCCGGGGATGGTCGAGATTCCGATACCTAGAGCCGGTTGGCCGTTATACTCCATCAGTGTCTGCGGCGGGGTGTAGTACTCACGCCGAATATCTACAATATCTCCGACTCGGGTGAGCTTCTCAGCATCGGTACCGCGTATCAGCAAATTCTTGATCGCTTCGATTGAATCGAAGGTGCCGCTGGTATTGATGGTGATGTAATCGCCGTGGTATTCAATATTACCGCCGCTGCCTACTTGATTCTGGGTATTGATGGCATTGAAGATTGCCGTTGGGGTGATCCCGATTTGGGTCATCTTGGCGCGGTTGATCTCGATGTAGATAACCTCAGTAGTGTAACCATTGATTGTGACTTTTGCGACGTTTTCACAGAGTAAGAGTTGTTTTTTAAGTAGTTTGGCGTAGTCATAGAGATCTTGCAGGGTATAGCCTTCGCCGGTAAGAGTGAAGTATACACCGTAGACATCGCCGAAATCGTCATTGATAACCGGAGTTCCGCATCCTGGTGGTAGATCTCCGCTTACGTCATTGATCTTTCGGCGGAGTTCGTCCCAGACCTGGGGCAGGGTGTTTTTGTCATATTTATCCTGCATCTCGGCATGGATGATCGATAGTCCTGGACGGCTTTCCGACCAGATTTTGTCGAGTTGTTTGAGCTGTTGGATTGCGGTCTCAAGCTTGTCGGTGACCTCCTCTTCGACCTCCAGAGCGGTTGCTCCGGGGTATTGAGTGGCGATGACCGCTTCCTTTATGGTGAATTCCGGGTCTTCTAGACGACCTAGATGCAGATAGGTAACTATCCCCCCGATCAGTGCAAATAAGGTCAGGGTATAGGTTACAATAGGGTTTTTTATAGCGTATTTTGTAATGTTCATGATTATTCCTGAAGTCTGATAACGGGGAGTTTTAAAATAAGTTATAGTGCTCTAAGAAGCATTCCGTCTCGGAGGTAGCTGCTGCCGGCGATTACTACTCTGTCGCCGTTATTTAGTCCGGAAATCACCTGAACCCCTAACTCGGTAGGCATACCGATTTCAATGTATTTTTTTTCTGCTTTGTTCTCTTTATTCAGGATAAATACAAAGCTTTTGTTACCTTCTTCTTCTCCCTGGATAGCGGTTGGCGGCAGCCAGATATGGTTTAGTCCGGTCTCTAAGTTATGCAGGAAGTAGTCGGAGGTCACGGTTGCGGTCATGCCGGGGAGAAAGTTGTAACCCTTGGGAGTGGGCATAGTCAATACAACATCGTAGGTCTGGGTCTGACTGTCTGCATCCAGGCCGTATTCATGTACCGATACTTCAAATTCCTCGTGGGGGATTGCGTCAAAACGTACCTTGAGCTTCTGGTTCATGATATCCTTGGTGGCGTAGACCATAATTGATTCTGGAACCTGAATTACAATCTCGATCTCATTTATATCCTGCAGGCTGACAATATCTTCTGAAGCTACTACTTTGGTATGATTCTCAACATAACGTTTGGCAATTATACCGTCGAAAGGCGCATGCATCTCGGTGTCTTCAAGGCTCTTCTCGGCAATATGGTACTGGGCATAAGTGGTGTCATACTGCGATGTTGCGCTATCGAGGATGGATTGAGCTACTACCTTCTCGGCCAGCAGTTTCTTTTGTCGGTCAAGATGAATCTTGGCTTCGGTATAGGCCGCTTTGGCGGCAAGAAGATTATTCTCAAAGGTTCGTTGATCAAGTTTAGCGATAAGCTGACCTTTTTTGACAAGCATGCCTTCTGTGATTGGGAGGTCGGTAAGCTCGCCACTGACCTCAAAAGATAGCGTTACCCGTTTACTGGCTCTGACCTTTCCGGGAAAAGAGCGGATAATAGTATGTTTGTTCGTATTGACTACGAGGGTCTTTACCGGTTTGGCCAGAGTCTTGAATTCTTGAGCACTGTCTTTGGCAAAGGAATTGAAATAAAAAGTACCGGCTCCGATAATGCCTATGATAAGTATCAGCGTGAGTAGTTTGACTGGTCGGGACATTTTTTCTCCTAATTGAGTATATAATGAAACTATTGGTTTATTCGTTGGTGTTTATATGATGTTTTTCCAGGAGTGTAGTTACGGCGAGATAGATATTCTCACATACCGCATCTATATAATCTATAATCAGAGTGTTATTATTATCATAGAATACGGTATTCTTGGGCATCAAGGTGGTGAAGCCGATGGTCTGCCCATACCAGATTGCCAGCCAGGCCTCAGCATCCCAGGTATGAACTTCCGGGCTCAGGATCTGGAGCATGGCTTTGATAGCGACAAGATCACTCTCATAAATATGTTCATCGAATTCTTTATAATATTCTGACTCGGGGGCTATCAGTATGTGGTTGACGATATTGAAGTACCAGAGCGGATGGTCACCGGTGAACATCCTGGTAAAATTATCTTTTAGACAGTAACGCAGCATTTTGAAAATACCACTGCGGGTATGTTCGCTCTTGGGGAGTTTTTCCCAGTGCTTTCCCAGGTTGGTGTAATTCAGTTTTTCAAATACATAGTCGATAACGGCAAAATACAGCTTCTCTTTACTTCCGAAATGATAGTTGATTCCGGCAACATTTACCCCAGCTTTCTCAGTAATATAGCGGATGCGGGTACCCTTGAGCCCATCCTTGGCAAATAGAGGTCCGGCGGTATTGATCAGCTTGAGTTGAGTCTTACTCATGTGTTTTTCATTCATTTATTTGCCTCATGCGCTTGATTAAGAAGATTTTGAAATTCTTACTGAGAGCGATTATATCATTCGATTATAAAAAGTCAAACATTCGATTAAAAAAAATGTTTTAATTTATTGTTTGAAGAATATGCTATCTATGGCTAATTTGTTCGCAAAATAAAGATATTAGTTCGTAAAATGCGCATTGCATAAGGTGTAATTAGGTGTATAGTAAATATAAATGATTTGTTGACAGGGTAAGCGTTAGGTATGAATTAGAGATTTTTAGAGGAGAGTGATCATGGGTAAGTTTAAAATTGATCCAGACGGGGTCGATCCAAAGATGGTTCCACAGCGTAAAATGTATACCGGAGCAACTATTCCGGGAGTCGGGATCGGTACCTTCGGCTCAGATAAATTTTCACCTGAAGTGGTTTCGGAGGCGGTGCTGGGTGCGGCTGCGGTGGGGTATCGTCATTTTGATTGTGCGGCGATATATGGTAACGAAAAGGAAATAGGACCGATATTTCAGGAGATTATGGCCGGAGGAATTTCACGTGAGGAGCTCTTCATCACCTCGAAGCTATGGAATGATATGCATGCTGAGGATAAGGTAATACCAGCGTTTAAGAAATCACTCAGCGATCTGCAGCTCGATTATCTTGATCTATACCTTATTCATTGGCCATTTCCTAATTTCCACCCGATTGGTTGTGATGTAACCTCCAGAAGCCCGGAGGCCAAGCCCTATATCCATGAGAATTATATGAAGACCTGGAGAAAGCTGGAAGAGCTGGTCGATCAGGGATTGGTTCGGCAGATCGGTACCTCCAATATGACAATCTCGAAGCTCAAGCTGTTGCTCCGGGATTGTAGGATTAAACCGGCGGTAAATGAGATGGAGCTGCATCCGCATTTTCAACAGGAGGAGTTGTTTACTTTTTGTAAGGAGAATGATATTTTGCCTATCGGTTTCTGCCCTGTCGGTTCTCCGAATCGTCCTGAGCGGGATAAGACCGAGGATGATACGGTGGATATAGAAGATCCGGTAATTGTTGAAATTGCCAAGAAGCATGGAGTACACCCGGCGGTAATCTGCATTAAATGGGCGGTGCAGCGGGGACAGGTGCCTATTCCGTTCTCGACCAAGAAACGGAATTATCTAAGTAATTTAAAGTGTGTGACCGAAGATTTATTGACTGATGTGGAGATGGAGGAGATACGAAAGGTTGATAAGAACAACCGTCTGATCAAAGGTCAGGTATTTCTCTGGAAGGATAATCAGTCTTGGCAGGATCTTTGGGATCTTGATGGAAATATTGCTGAATAAGTTGGTATGGAAATCAGAAGCACACCAAGGGTACACCAGTGGGTGTACCCTTGTTTTTGTCATCGGTAAATCAAGACTCAACGCTATTCAGAATTTTGGCGATGGTCTGGAGCAATTTCTGTGAGCGGTAAGGCTTGGCAATAAAGGAGCAGAGATTATGATTATGAATTATCTCCAAATCCTCCCTCTTGGAAAATCCTGAGGCCAGAATAACCCTGGCTTCAGGATTTAATTGTAAAATATGTTTGAGGCATTCTTTACCATTCATTACTGGCATCACCATATCCAGAATGACCAGATCGATACTCTTCATATGTGCTTTATACTGCTCAAGACCTTCTTGTCCGTTACTAGCGAGGATTACCGAGAAACCGACATCGGTAAGGATGGCTTCTGCCGTTTTGAGCATCAGACTCTCATCATCCACTACCAGTATTGTACCTTCGCCAACGGTTTCTGGTATAGCGTCGGTATAGGGAGTAGGCTTGGTATCCGGGGAGAGCGGCAGCAGAATATAAAAGGTAGTACCCTGATTCTCCTGGCTCTCGATAGTGATTGAACCATGGTGTTGAATAATACTCCCGTATACTGCGGAAAGCCCTAAACCTGTGCCTTTACCCTCATCTTTGGTGGTAAAGAAGGGTTCGAAGATATGTGAGAGATTCTCAGCAGATATGCCGCAGCCGGTATCGCTGACTTTGAGTTCGATATAATTACCTGCATAGATTTCAAAGCTGCTGCTGGAGCAGTATTCTTCTTCCAGATATAGATTACGGGTGCTTAGCTGTAAGACTCCACCCTCTGGCATGGCATGTGACGCGTTGATGCCGAGATTGAGAATAATATTCTGCAGTTGTGCCGGATCACCTACAATAAGATCATTCTCGGCATTGAACTCTGGTATCAACTGGGTCGACTTGTCTATGGTGCGGGTGAGTAAGGATAATGAGTCCTGGATAACTTGGTGCAGGCTTATAGTTGTGGAGCTGATCTTTTTGCTTCTGGCGAAGGCGAGCAGTTGAGTGGTAAGCTCTGCAGCTCGGTCTGAGGCGTTGATGATGATTGACTGGAGTTCTCTGGCTTGCTGAGTATTGTCCAGATGATTATTCAGGAGGTCTGCTGCTCCGATAATACCGCCGAGCATATTATTAAAATCATGGGCAATGCCTCCGGCGAGCTGTCCTATGGCTTGCATCTTGTCTGACTGTCTGAGCTGGGCTTCAAGTTTGTATTGGTCTGTGACATCTCTGAAGACTAGAACAACACCGAGAACTTCTCCGGCTTCATTCTTGATCGGAGCTCCACTATCGGCTATCTGATATTCATTGCCGTCTTTGGCCTGGAGCACGACGTGGTTGGCAAGAGAAACGATCTCGCCGGTGCGTAGTACCTGATCAACCGGGCTGGGGCATTGTTGCTTGGTTACAGAGCTGATAATATTGAAGACCTCCAGCAGCGGTTTGCCTATGGCTTCGGTAAATTTCCAGCCGGTAAGTTTTTGGGCTACGGGATTCATATGGGTGATTTTACCTGAATTATCGGTGGAAATTACCGCGTCGCCTATTGAGTTGAGAGTTACCAGAAGATTATTCTCTGCCTTTTTTCTATCGGCAACTTCGGTATTGAGAATGGTCAATTGGTGTTGTATGGAGAGGCGCATCTTGTCGAAGGCTTTGGCCAGGCGGCCTACTTCGTCATCGGTGGTGACGGTTATTTCCTGCTGGAGATTGCCGTCGGCGATACTGCCGGCGATATCGGTCAGATGGATTATGGGTTTGGTTATCCGTGATAAGAGGAAGATCAGGAGTACCAGGGAAAACAGTGTACAGGAGCAGAGAATGATGAGAAGGGTTTTATGGAGCACACTGGCATTCTGATACTTGATGCTGAGAGGAACAATGTAGGCAATATGCCACTGCCAGTCAGGAAAGTACTTGGAAATAACCCAGTATTCTTTGTTGGCAAGTTTTCAGGTATAAACTGAGATCGGTATCCGGATTCTCAGAATTAAAACTATTGCTGACTGTGAGCAGGTTTTGAGTTAGAGTTGAATCTTGAGCCAATAATATTTGGCCATTTATGTCCAGGATTACCGGGTAGACCTCAATATCTTTGTCCTGATAGTAGTTGTCCTTGACTCTGGAGATTGCCAGTCGGTTGGAAATCCTGCTTATAGAGGTCTGCTCTACCGGTCTTCTCCAGCCGTTGCTGGTAGCTCTCCAGACGTGAGGTAATTAGGTTTAGCCGTTCGGTATATATACTGTGCTGTGCCGTGTCGGAGATGCTGCGGAACCGGATGTCCACAATTGCCAGTACCGTGATTGAGGTCAGGAAGAAGAAGATAGTGACGCAGAGGATTATCTTTAAGGTTATTGAGTTATTAACGCATGGTATTACCTGTCAGAGTTAGAAGAGTAAACTTGGAGACTTTTTTGGTGAAAGTATGTTTAGTATTGCCTGCCTCTCTGTTGTCGTCGGTAGCTCTCTCGGGCTAAAGCTAGTCACTGGATAGTCTCGGCCTGTTGAAGTATCTTGGGTTCAATAGTAACGCCAAGATGTTTGGCGATTGTCTGGTTTATATATAATTTATTATCACTGATCTGGATGATGCTTTCGCTATTATTACGTTTATTTCTAGTGAGTTCCAGTATCTGTTGACCAGCTCGCCACCCTTTGTTAAAACCGAATTCGCCGTAGCCGAAGAGCGAGTATAATTTGTTACTCAGAGCAAAGGAGATAGTCGGAACTTTAGTATGGTTTAAGAAGAAGTCATAGATGACCTCTGTATGTATCTCATCAAAGCATAACTCAAGGAGTACAATAATATTCGAGCTCTGTTGCATGGCATTGAATTTATCCTGGAATTCAGACCAGGAGTGGGTGAGGCTGCCGGAGGTGAAGTCGGGTACGGATTTGGTTTTGAGGAGGGTTAGAATATCTCGGGAGAGAGCCGAATCACTTGCCGATATAACCGAGCTTTATCCCTGTAGCATACCTTGCGGCGAGGGAGAAAATAGTAGCGGGGGATTCTTCGGATTTTGGGTCTTGCTTGAGGTTCAAAGCAGGAAGCTTGAGGCTGATATCAAGGCCGCAGATAATAACGGGAATGTTATGTTGGCTTTGATAATTTTGGAGAATTTTATCAGCCTGATAATCAGCGGCGGTTACAATAATATTCGGAGAGTATTCAGCTAGACAGTCGGTAAGGTTTAT
This sequence comes from Planctomycetota bacterium, assembly GCA_963556115.3. Taxonomy (GTDB): domain Bacteria; phylum Planctomycetota; class SZUA-567; order SZUA-567; family SZUA-567. Next base: position 14,257 of record CAUVYI020000001.1, read on the forward strand.
TGTCGGGATTGTCTCTTTGAGCTGCTGAACCGCTGGGAATGTAGGATCTGAATTCAACTTCGCTCTGGGTGTTATCGAAGATAGTGTTGGTAATTTTCTCCAGTTTGAGAGCAGAGAGCAGACCTTTTTCAATGTCATTATAGAAATCGCAGTTAAAATCGGCTGGGGCGATATAGAGTACTCGAGTCGCTTTGGTAGTGATTAAAGCGGCTCTATCGATGAGTTCGACAGGGAGTTTTATTTCAAGTTTATTTGCCATATTCATATTAATATACAATTTACCCTGTTGGCTGCGGGCGATCGGGATCGCTCCGGGATTTTTACCCGCGAGAATCTCCAGTGCGGTAGTGGCGGCCCACACACCATGCTCATGACCACTCTCCTGGGTGCCGAGGCAGAGAGAGTGAGCAATGGCGGCGAATTTTGTTGCTGCTACCGGAATATTGATATATTTCATAGCAAATTCGCGCATATCCTGATAATCGAAATTAGCTACCGAATAGGTGTCGTACAGATAAATCATATCGGTACTCTGTTGCGCCTGTAGGATTGCGGCTTTCAGTTCTGCAGCATCCTTTACAAATATGGTCAGATCAAAATCAATCTTCTCTACTTTGGTAAAGTAATTGTAAGTTGTATGGCTTGTCAGGTTGTCACAACCGATAAAGGCGATCTTCTCACCTTTGGCGAAGTCTTTGATAATATTGAAGGTTTCGGAGAATAACGGGATCTCCAATATTCCGGTGATATTCTTGGTTGGGAAGCCGTAGGTAGCGGCATCATTATTTACGCCGCAGAAGACGAAGGGGATCTCAGAGTTCAGGTAATACTCTGAGATGAGGTATTTGGCCGCATTGTCATCTGAGGTGATAACTAAATCCGGTTTCCAGCTTTCTATAACTTCTTTGGCGCGTAAGGCGGCGGCTCGTTTAAACTCTTCTGCCGGGTTGGCCTTGGTATCCATATGGAAGGTTTTGAGGGTTATCTCGGGATGGCGGTTCATCACCGACATAATTCCCTGTTCGATAGTCGCACTCCAGGCATTAGCATTATATGAGTCGACATATAGTACTTTTTTTGCACTTTTAGCGGTTTGCGTCTCTACAGCCTGACCCGTTGCCGCGATGCTTAGCATAAGGAGGCAGAGTATAACTTGAAAATACTTATTCATTCTTTATACCTCAGCAATTAGAGAAAAGAAATGAGTGTATTAGTTTTTGGAGTTACAACTATAGCATAGCATAAAAATCAAAAATAAGCAACCTTTGTAGTGGGGATAATCAATCTTTTTATCGGCATCGGCATAATAAGAAATACGGCTTAAAGCGGGGTGATTGTTTATTTGACGATTGTGGCAGGTAGTCAAGAAATTGAAGGCACCCGGTGACTCAAGGGTAACCGGGTGTGTATAGTTGTTTGGTGGGTATTTTTGCTGCTTTGTTCGATTTAATTACTCTGTTTCTTAAGGTTTGACATCATTACGGCAAAGACAATAATAGCTCCAATGACAATACCTTGCCAGTACGGATCCACCTCGATAATATTCAGCCCATTGGAGATAATCGCCATTAGCAGGGCACCGATGACGGTACCGATAACCTTGCCTTCACCCCCGGTTAGCGGGGTGCCGCCTATGATTACTGCTGCGATAGCATTGAGCTCATAACCTGTACCGGCGGATGGAGGCGCAGCTCCAACGCGGGCGGCAAATATGAGACCGGCTACAGCACAGCAGAAGCCGGATAGGGTATAGGTTATTATCCGGATATAGGCGATGTTAATACCGGAAAGTCTGGTTGCTTCTTCATTGCCGCCGAGTGAATATACTCCTCGGCCATAAGCGGTGTATTTGAGGATAAAGGCGATTATTAGGGCAAGTACAGCCGAGATGAAAATTGGGAAGGGTATTCCCAGAATGTTGCCGTCTGCCAGCCAGAGAAATTTGTCGGGGAAGGCCATAGACGGGTTGCCTCTGGAGAGCAGTAGCACAACTCCGCGGATAATACCCATCATACCGAGGGTGGTAATGAAAGCAGGTACCTTGCCGAACTGGATTATAATACCGTTGATAGTGCCCATAAGGATAGTAAGTATCGATCCGATACAAGCGGCTAGGACAATATTCATCCCCTGGACAACATTGAGTACCGCGGTAAGCGATATGGTAAAGGCCATTAATGAGCCTACTGATAGGTCTATCCCTTCCGAGATGATTACCAGGGTCATACCCAGTCCAATGATTAGATTGATTGAGGCTTGTTTACCGATATTGAAGAGGTTGTTCACGGTAAAGAAGTACTCGGAAATACAGGACAAGGCGATAATAACAGCAACCATGCTGATAAAAGCAATTATCTGCTGTTTGTTATGATTTATAAAGTGGTTGTTATTCATTACTGTCGACTCCGCTCATACAGGCAATGACCTTCTCTTTGTTGAGTTCTGATCCTTGCAGTTCATTAATAATGCGATTATTCTTCATAACCAGGCTGCGGTTGCAGATTCCGATAATTTCTTCGATCTCACTGGAGGCAACGATAATGCTCTTGCCAAGTTTTGCCAGTTCGATAATCAGCGAGTAAATCTGAAATTTTGCTCCGACATCAATGCCTCTAGTCGGTTCATCAAATATAAGAATATCACAATCACGCATCAGCCATTTGGCAATGACAATTTTCTGCTGGTTGCCGCCACTGAGATTTACTACCGGACTTAGAGGCAGTGGCGGGCGTACCTCTAGATCCTGAATTAGTTGCTGAGCCTCGGATCTCTCCTGTTTCAGATTGAGAATCGGTCTGGCAATGCGCTTGAGAGAGGCGAGGCTGATATTAAAGAGATTGCTCAGTATAAGTACCAGCCCCTGCTCCTTTCTGCTCTCCGGTATTAAGCCTATACCCTGATTAATCGCGTCCTTGGGCGACTTGAAGGAGACCTCTTTACCCTCAATCCAGAGTTTGCCGCTCTCTATGGCGTTGGCGCCGAAGATCGCTTCTACAGTCTCGCTCTTGCCTGAACCGACTAGTCCGGTAATGCCGAGCACTTCACCTTTATAAGCTGTAAAACTGATGTCGGTGAAACCATTGCCGCAGAGGTTTTCTACCTTGAGTGCTGGAGTAGAGATATGTGTGGATTTTGGCGGATAGTGATCCTTGAGTTCAGAGCCAACCATTAGGGAGACAATATTATCAACGCTCAATCTGTCTACATTTTCGGTGGTTACTTTCTGTCCGTTCTTGAAGATAGTTACCCGATCACAGATCATTTTAATCTCATCGAGACGGTGGGATATATATATGATTGATACCTGGTGTTCCTTGAGGGTACGGATGAATTGAAAGAGGAGTTCGGTCTCGCCGGCGGTAAGGGCAGAGGTCGGTTCGTCCATTATGAGAATCTCCAGGTCTTCCCGGCGTACAACCTTGAGAATCTCCACCATCTGGCGGGTCGCTACCCCGAGAGATCCCAGAATATCCCTTGGCCGGGCGTTTACCCCGAAACGCTCAAGCAGTTCTTGAGCGGCTAAGTTGAGTTGTTGCCAGTCTATGACTCCATTCTTATAAGGATAGTCACCGAGAAAGATATTCTCAGCAACGGTCAAGGTTGGAACTTGAGAGAATTCCTGATAGATGCTGCCGATACCGGCATTGCGGGCATCTATTGGGGACTGGAAATCAACTTCTTTTCCATTTATTGTGATCTCTCCCATATCCTTGGTATAGGCACCGGTAATGATTTTGACCAGGGTGGATTTTCCTGCACCATTCTCGCCGAGCAGGGCATGAACCTCTCCTTTTAGCAGATCAAAATCAACATTATCTAGAGCTAGAACACCTGGGAAACGTTTGGAGATACGTTTACTTTCAAGTATGGTCTGCATGTGTTAATTTCCTTGCTTCAGTCTACTGTGATCGGGGTATAATGCCCCGATCACAGTAATTATTTATGTGCTAGTGGTTATGGTTAGTTTTTAATATATTTATCAACGGTCTTTGCTGTTACTAACTCTGGAGCAATATAGGTCTCAGGGTCAATGCCATCTTTCTTTTTACCGTTTTTGATATAATCGAGAGCCGCCTGCATACTCAGTTCAACCATTTTGCGTGCATCCATACGGATTGTGGCATCAATATTACCTTTTTTGATTGCTTGGTAACCACCCTGCTGGCCATCGAAACCGACAATAACAATATCGTCTTTGCCAGCGGATTTTGCCGCTCTAGCTGCGCCTATGGCAATATTATCGCATTCGCAAAAGACACCGTTGAGATCAGGATGGGATTGGAGAATATCCTCCATGACCTTGAGACCTTCTTCTTCGGTCCAGTGCCCTCCCTGTTCGGCAACACTCTCCAGCCCTGGGTGTACCAATGCGCCGAGTTCATAACCTTTGGTGCGTAGAATTTGTACCGGGTTACCGGTCTCTCCCTGGATAAGAGCGATCTTGCCCATGCCGCCGAGCTTTTTGGCAATATAATCTACCGCCATCTTGCCGCCCTGTCCGTTATCAACGCCGACATAGGCTACGATATTATCGGTATTCAGGCGGTTGTCCATATTGACTACGGCGATGCCAGCACGCATGGCTTTCTTGACTACAGGAATCAGTGCCTTTGGGTGACCAGCAACGAGAATGATGAGATCTACATTCTTTGTAATTAAATTTTCTATGATAGAGATCTGCCCTTCATAATCACCGAAAGAGCCGCTTGGAGCATAACGCTTCATATCTACTCCAACCTCTTTGCCGTACTCTACCGCTTGGTCTGCCATTTCAATCTGGAATGCATTTGTGGTTAGATCCATTACGACAATGGCGCCTTTCAAATCCTTGGCTTGTAAGTTGCTGGATAAGATGAGTGAGAAGACTACAGCCATACACAGTGTGATAAAGAATTTGCGCATTATTTTCTCCTTGAGAGAGTTAAAAAAGAATATAACATTCAACTAAATTAATTTATTAAATTATATCTAATAAATTTTAAATATTGTTTAAAAAACACAAGTCTAATTGCCCTGTTGGCGGCGTCAACAGCAGGTTTATAGTAGTAGTTAACTCGAAATTTTTGGATTTTAGTAATTTTAAACTTATTGAGTTAATCCTACCTCACTGGTCGCCTTATGCAATTAATTTATTTAAAAATATTTAATTAATTCAATTGATGTTAGTTTTGGTTTAAATTATTAAGTGTGATTTTGACGTGTGACGTCAGAGTTTTAGTAGCTAAGAGATGGTGGCAGGGAAAATTTATAAGGCAGTATTGAGGCAGAAAAAATGAAATAGATTTTATTTATCTCTAGTCTCAAATAGTTTTGGCAGTATACTCGTAATTATCTGGGTGTGGTATCGGTTAGACGCTGCTTCGTTATTAGTAATGAGAAAAAATGGATTTAACAAGGCTTGTTGAGGTTCTGGAGATTACGCTACCGGTATTTGCAATGATCGGACTGGGTAAAATTCTCTCAGTAAAGGGCTTTATCAATGAAGAACGTAAGAGCTTTTTGAATGTATTTGTCAATACTTTCTCGCTGCCGTCATTGGTATTTATCAATGTAGTCTCGCAGGATTTTGAAGAGATGTGGAATCCAGCGTTGATCTTGCCCTCATTTCTCGCCGTAGTGGTATTGACCCTGCTCTATATGGTCATGGTCAAACTATTTGGGTATAAGGGAGGTTTTGCTGCTGCCTGGGTATTCGGTACTTTCTGGGCGAATATTGCGTATATTGGTTTTCCGATGAGTGAGCTGTCGTATGGGGATACCGGTATCGGTCTGGCTGCGGTGTATAATGCGTATTTTATGTTGGTCTATATACCATTTGCTTTTATTTTGAGCGGGATTTACGGCAGTGATACCAGTGATATATCGCCTCTGCAAAGGATTAGGAATATCTTTAAGAATCCAATTCTGTGGGCGGTTCTCCTCGGTTCAGGGATAGCGTTTGTCTACGATTGCCTCAAGGTGGAGGTGGTTGGTTCAGATGGGGCGATAGTCAGGGAATTGGTGTTGCCCGGGATGCTCCAAGGTGCTTTGAATGTTCTGGCGGCGACCTTGAGGATGGTCGGTTCGATGGGGCTGCCGATGGCGCTGTTGGCGATCGGGGCGGCAATGCATATGAAGACAATTACCGATAAGCTGTTTGCCCTGATTATGGTGGTGCTTGGGAAGACAGTCTTTCTACCAGCGCTGACTCTCATACTTACATATTGGCTGTATCCGCAAGCTTCTACAGAGGTTGTGGGTATAGCGGTACTTCTCTCGGCGATGCCGGATGCCGTGGCCAGTTATGTTATTGCCAAACAGATGGGGGTAGAGGAGGGTTTTGTCTCTTCCATGTTGGTTCTCAGTACGGCGTTGAGTATTATAACCATACCGGTATGGCTCTATATCGTGCTTTAAGCGGTAAGTAACTTAATTAAGATATAGATAATCAGTAAAATAGCAGTGTGTTGGGTCAGCATTGTTGGCAGGAATCAGGGTGGGGGATGACAATAAACGGGTGGAGGAGGTGGCAGCAGAAAAGTGTATTTTTCTAATTGAAATCTTATATCTAGAGTGTAGAATTGATTATTTGATAATTTTGTTATGTGTTGTCTTTCATGGAGTTATATATGGATAAACTAGAGAAGCCGTATCCGTTGATTAGGGCTTTGGAGTGTAAGTCGTGCGGGAGATGTATCGTGGCTTGTCCCAAAGGAGTGCTCAAACTCTCGGCTAAGATCAATGAGAGGGGTTATAAATTCGCGGTTTATACGGGTGCAGGGTGTGTGGGGTGTGGTAATTGCTACTATACCTGCCCTGAACCGAATGCGATTGAGGTGTATAAAAAATAAGGGGTATTCTAGGGCTGGATAGTTGTTTAATAGTTGAATACTGATATATGTTAGAGGATTTAATATATGGCGACAGAATTGGCAAAGGGGAACTCGGCAGTTATTATCGGTGCGTTGTACGCTGGGTGTGAGTGTTATTTTGGTTATCCTATAACCCCGGCTAGTGAAGTGCTTCATGATGCTTCCAAGTACTTTCCGCAAGCAGGCAGGAAATTTGTTCAGGCCGAGAGTGAAGAGGCGGCAATAAATATGGTTTACGGGGCAGCTAGTACCGGCAGCCGGGTTATGACCGCATCTTCCGGTCCGGGGATCTCGCTTAAATGTGAGGGGATATCCTATCTCGCCGGGGCGGAATTGCCAGCGGTAATAGTCGATGTGCAGCGCGCCGGTCCGGGGCTGGGTAATATCGGCCCGGAGCAGGGTGATTATAACCAGGTAGTCAAAGGCGGTGGTCATGGAAACTATAAGTTGATTGTGTTGGCGCCGAATTCGGTTCAGGAGATGTGCGATTTTACTTATAAAGCCTTTGGCTTGGCGCAGAAGTATCGCAACCCGGTGGTGGTGCTTACCGACGGGGTACTGGGGCAGATGATAGAGCCGTTGAGATATCCAGAGGTTGCGCTCAAGCCGGAGAAGGATAATAACTGGAGTATACGGGGTACGGCTGAGACCAGGGGCAATCTAATTTCCAGTATTTTACTCGATTTTGATGAGCTTGAAGAATATAATAACAAACTCCAGCAGAAGTACGCGCTGATTGCCGAGAATGAGGTGGAGTTTGAGGGCTATCGGCTTGAGGACGCAGATATTGTGCTTGTGGCGTATGGTATCTCTAGCCGGATTGCGCGGAGTGCGGTCGATGAGGCCAGAAAACTTGGTAAGAAGGTAGGGCTCTTCCGTTTACAGACACTATTTCCTTTTCCTAAGGCTGAACTTATGGCTCTGGCGCAGCGGGTGGAACGGTTCGTAGTGGTTGAGATGAGTAATGGTCAGATGGCTGATGATGTAAAATTGGCGATAGAATGCAGCAAGCCGGTAGCGCTGGTGAGCAGGCTAGGAGGAAATCTGATTACTCTTGATGAGATCATGGCTTCTCTGTAAAGAACCTGGTAAAGGTGGTAGTTGGTGGCTGGATAATCAAGCTAAGAATTTAGGAGCAGATAGATGACAAGTGTACTGAAGAGACCAAATTCATTATATGAAAAATATACCAGAAAGGGCGGCGTAGCCCAGACCGCGACCCATTATTGTTCTGGCTGTGGGCATGGGATTATTCATAAGCTGATTGCTGAGGCTATGGATGATCTTGGTATACAGGATCGGACGGTAATGATCAGCCCGGTGGGGTGTGCGGTGTTTGCATATTATTACTTTGATTGTGGTAATATCCAGGTAGCGCATGGCAGGGCTCCGGCGGTTGGGACAGGTGTCTCCAGAGCTGAGGATAATTCGGTGGTAATCAGTTATCAGGGTGATGGTGATCTGGCTTCGATCGGTCTAAATGAAACCTTGCAGGCTGCCAATAGGGGTGAGAAACTGGCGGTGTTCTTTGTTAATAATACGGTATACGGTATGACCGGGGGGCAGATGGCACCGACAACGCTGGTCGGGGAAAAGACGGTGACCAGTCCTAATGGACGTGATCCCAGCCAGGCTGGGTATCCACTGCATATGTGTGAACTTATCAGCGAATTGGAGGCGCCGGTATATATCGAGCGGGTCTCTCTTGCCGATGTTCCCCGCATCAGGCAGGCGCGTAAAGCGATCCATAAGGCTCTGCAAATACAGCGGGACGGTAAGGGTTATGCTTTTGTCGAGATTTTGGCGCAGTGTCCAAACAATCTCAGACTTGATGTTAAAGGTATTACAGATTTTCTGATCAATCAGATGGAGAAGGAGTTTCCGGTAAAGCTCTTCAGAGATAAAGTTGAGGATACGCCGATTATCAAGCGTGCCGAGAGCGATTTTACCAAAGAGACACTTGATGCTATCTTTGGTGTTACTGCAGGTGCTGGAGTTGAGCGGGCGGGTGGAGTTCAGAATAGTGTGCAGGTCAAGATTGCCGGATTTGGTGGTCAAGGGGTGCTGAGCATGGGGGTAATCCTTGCTAGGGCGGCGTGTGAAGACGGGGCAGAGGTCTCCTGGTATCCGTCTTATGGCCCGGAGCAGCGTGGTGGTACTTCCAATTGTTCGGTAGTTATTTCACACGAGAGTATTGGTTCACCAGTAGTTTATAATCCAGATATTTTGCTGATAATGAACAGACCATCGTATGAGCGCTTTGCCGGTGACGTCAAGGATGGAGGTATTATTCTGTGTGAGTCGGCGGTGGGTGAAGTAAGTCCGCCGCGTGAGGGGGTGGAGGTCTATTCAATTCCGGCATTGGAGATTGCCGAGGCGCATGGCTCGGCCAAGGGAGCGAATACGGCTATGCTCGGAGTTATGGCGGAGATTTGCCCCACAGGCTTGACTGCTAGCGCTTATACTCAAGCCCTTACCGCAAATTTTGCCGGGAAAGCTCATCTTATTGAGAGCAATCTCAAGATCTTTGAAGCTGCGCGGGTTTGGGCAGAGAAGAATATCGATAAATAAATTGTTACGGGGCGGATAGTTTTTATCCTTATTATACAAGTCGTAAGAGTGTTAAAGATATGAAGTATTTTATCAGATATTGGTTGTTTAGATTGGTAATGTTTTCTACTTCTGTTTTGCCGGCGCGTTTTGCTTACTGGGTATCGTTGCGTATTGCCGATCTGGGGTATTTTCTTGGAGACCGTAAGGGGCGTAAAGCGGTTATGCAGAACCTCAGGCAGGTTATGCCGACCGAGTCTGATAGTAGAATTATCTATGAGACGCGCTGGGTCTTCAGGAATTGGGGCAAGTACTTTACCGAGTTCTTTCGCTTCAGTTCGTATGATATGACCTACTTTTTGCGGAATGTGACGGTGGTCAATCTGCCCTATGTAACCGAGGCGATCAAAGCGGGTAAGGGTTGTATGGTAATGTCAGCACATGTCTCAAACTGGGAATTGGGGGCGGCATATCTGGCGATAAGGATGGGATTCAAGGTGAATGTGGTTGCCGCCAGGCATAATTCCGAGCGGATTAATAAGCTCTTTATCGATCAGCGCAGGGCGATGGGGATCAATGTTATTTATACCGAGGAAGCGGGGAGAAAGGTTTTGCGCGCACTCAAGAATAACGAGATCGTTTGTATTTTGAGTGATCGTGATGTTGGGGTGGATGGCATTGAGGTTGAGTTCTTCGGTAAAAAATGCAGATTTCCTCAGGGGCCGGTTCGCTTTGCCCTGAAGAGTGGGGCTACGTGTCTGCCGGGGTTTGTGACCAGGCGTACCAATGACAGTTTTGCCATTGATATGAAGCAGCCGATAGTCTTTCCTGAGACACTGAGCAAAGGGGAGAAGGTAGAGTATGGTATAAAGGAGTATGTTAAACATCTGGAAGAGTTTATCAGACTCCATCCTGAGGAGTGGCCGGTATTTTATGATGTGTGGAATGAAGAGTGGACAGATTAGCCTTGTCGTGCTTATCGGGTATTGACTGACCCGTAGTATAAAGGAATTTGCATAAATGAAAATATGTGCTTTAATCCCTGCTTATAATGAAGGTGATTATATTTATGAGGTAGCCTGTAGGTGTAAGGAGTACATCACGGATATTCTGGTGTATAATGACGGGTCAAGCGACAATACCGTAGGCGAAGCCGAGCGCGCTGGGGTGGAGGTTGTAAGTCGGGAACAGAATAAAGGTAAAGGCCAGACACTGCTAGAGGGTTTTGACCTTTTGTCGGCGCGAGGATATGATGGGGTAATAGCGCTTGATGCAGATGGCCAGCATCTGCCTGAAGAGTTACCGTTATTTATTCAGGCGGCTAATTCGGGGGCGGATATTGTTATTGGTAATAGAATGGCGGAGCAGAAGAGTATGCCGGTAGTCAACTGGTATACAAATGTTATTACCAGCCTGGTGATATCCATGCTGGCGCGCCAACGGATCCATGATTCACAGGTAGGGTATAGATTTATCAAGTGTACAGCCTGGGAAGAGATAAAGACGAAAATAGTAAGCAGAAATTTTGAATTTGAAGGTGAGATGTTGGTGGTTGCGGGTAGAGCCAAGTTGAATATTGTCGATGTGCCTATCGAGACGGTATATGGTACAGAGGTGAGTAAGATAAATCCCTGGTTGGATACGTGGAGATTTGTCAAGATGGCTTCAAGGTTACTGGTTTCTTGATTGATTGTAGGTCGTGGTTTATGCATATGATACATAAAATTAGCTTAATTGTCTTATTGCTTATCCCTATCTCTGCAGCTTATGCGAGTAATGAGCGAGCTGAGCGGATGGCTATTGTCTCCAATCTGGTGGAGGCGTTGAATTATAACAGGTATGAGCAGTTTATAAAGAACGGTTCGCCCGAATGGCGCAAGTATATGAATCGGGGGAATTACCAGAAACTTCATCAAGAGATGATAAATTATATCGGGCATGTGGTGAATTGGAAGCAGGTCTCCAAGAAATCCAGGGGTAAGATTGAAACTTACACCTATAAATTGACCGGTGATACAGAGCGGATAGGGCTCTTTATGCTGGTACAATTATATGAGTATAGAGGACGCCTGGTAGTAAATAATATCTTCTTCAGTAAACGTTAGTTGATTTTGAATTTGCGTTAATACTAGGTGCATGGAGGCTTGAACTCAGGCTTGGTAAGGTGAAAACCCGATAATTTCAGGTTTATTTCGCGCTGATCACATCGCTGAGTTCTTCTTCTTCAGCATCACTCTTGGCCTCGGTCTGAGGTATCTTCCAGCGAATCTCACTAGGAATAATATTGACAACCTTGATCCCGGGAGGGGTTATGGCGTGGCACTTCAGTACATACTCTCCCTGAACTGATGAGCCCATATCTCTGGTATCAATATAGATGGTAAAAGCTTTGGACTCGGTCTTCTCAATCAACAGCTTCTCGCCTTCGGCCTCAATTGAGACCTGGGGCGGGAGGAGCTTGCCCCCGATTAATTTCTCAATTCTGGTGGCTAGGAGTACACTTACGGGGATATTTTTGTAGATCCGGGTCGTATTGGCCGGAGTAATATTGATACTTACAGAGACCGATTCTGCGAGGTATTTGGTTGTGGTCTTTAATTTTAGGGGCTGAAGATCAACATATGAACTGAATGATGAGGTATGATTATTCAGATCAATATTATCGGTATGGATATTGTCATCGGCACTGAATTCATCCTTTGGGGCGTTGACCGCGATATAGCGCGGGGAGTAGGATATATTGCTGAGTTCATACCCCGGGGGGAGTTCACCGGTAGTCTCTACCTTGACTGCTATATACTTGCGGACAGGTTTTACCAGGGTGATCACGAGTTGGGGGTTGTTGATACTCTCGACAATTACATCTTCGGGAAGCCCTTTGAGATTGTCCGGTTTGAGTTCCAGATGTACGTCCTGCATCGAGGAAGAGTTGTTATCAATATCTACCTTTACTCTAAAATTGATATCTCCCGGACTGAGTGAGGCAATGACATTGCGCGCTCCTTTTACCGTGACGGTACGGGATTTTGGTACAAATCCCTGCGTCTCCCAGCCCCGAGGTATGCGAATAGAGAGCTCGGCGGTGAGTTGTCTCTCTTCTGTACGGCTGGTCTCTACGTAATACCAGATAGATATCCCCACAAAAACGGAGAATAACAGGGATATGTAGTCGAAACTAACATGTTTGTGCAGATAGCGGATAATATTCATCTGGCTTCTAGTCCTCGGCTTTTTCTGGTTGATTCTGGTTATGGGTGATCTTACACTCTTTCTCAAGTACTTCGGTAAGGCCTTCATAATCAAGATCAAGGGTTATCTCACCGCCGATGGCTATTGATACGGCTCCGGTCTCTTCCGAGACGATGACTACCACGGCATCTACCTCCTCACTCAGACCCAGGGCGGCGCGGTGGCGGGTGCCCATGCCCTTACAGACCTCGACATTCTCAGAGAGCGGCAGCAGACAATTGGCTGCAACAATCTTGCCCGCGCGGATAATTACCGCTCCATCATGTAGTGGCGTATTCTTGGTGAAGATGGTGGTGAGGAGTTTGGTACTCAGCCTGGCTTCCAGCAGTACTCCGCTCTCTATACAGGTACCTACCATGGTCTTGCGTTCGATAACGATGAGCGCTCCTACTTCACTGCGCTTACTGATATGAAAGGCGGCGTCAACAACCTCTTTCTCCATATTTGAGTCGCTCTTGCCAGCGAATTGTGAGGCGCTCTCGCCGATGCGTATCAGCATCCGGCGGATCTCTGGCTGAAAGATGACAACAATACCAAATAAGGATACGTCAACCAGATTCTCCAGAATCCAACTGACATTTCTTAGTTCTACCATCTTGGCAATGAAGAGGATAAAGATAAAGAGTATGACAAAGCAGATTACTGCACCTCGGGCAATACCAGCTCCGCGCGTACCCTTTATGGCTGAGAACGTCATATAGATCATGGTAATTATAATTATTATTTCCAGCATGGCGCCGAAGACACCCAGATGGCTGGTATTGGCAAGATTTTGAAAAAAATTATCCATATAGTTACTCATTGTGTTTCTGGAGGGAAGATCATAAATTGTATGAATATAGTTTAGCAATAATTCTTCTTAATTACAAGAATTAATCATGTATAATGATACTGATTAGGTTGTGTTTTTGCTCTGGCTCTGTAGTGGTAGGGTGGATAAGAGGCTGAATTCGGAAACTATAGATTAATTCTGGGGTTTATTTAGTGTAGATGGGGTAACAGAGTTGAATAGTGAAAATAATCTTATAACAAAAAAATTACTTGCCAAAAAAAATAATTATGATAGCTTTAGATTGGAAGTCGGCAATAGAGATTATCATTAAAAATATAGTGCTGTATTAATTAACTTTTTGTTTGTTTAGTGTTTGAATATTATATGGGCTAAAATACTCGGTATGCTATTAATTGGCGGTAATTTATTGTGTATTATCATCTGTGTCAATATATTTGGTTCGATATTGAGTGTGATCAAGCATTGTGGCTTTTTATGCTATAATTCAGTTATATTTGTTTAGGGTGTAGCTGGTGGCAGAGATATTATAACAGGCTACTTAACTTTCGGAGGTTTTCTCATGAAGTTATCACGGCATGGTTTCTTTGGGATGAGTCAGAACCAACTGCCTTTTTCGATTTTGAAGAGTAATCCACAAGAGAGTTTTCCGTTGCATGAGCACGAATTTGTTGAGCTTGTGCTGGTTACGGGAGGGGCAGGTAGTTATTTTAATGAGAAGATATCTTACTCTATCCGCAAAGGTGATGTTTTTTTTGGTCAATCCCGGTATTCGCCATGGTTATAGGGATACCGATGAACTTTCGCTGATAAGTGTGCTTTATAGTGCCGATTGTCTCTTGTCGCCACTGGCGGATATCGGAACTATGGTTGGTTATCATGCACTCTTTAGGATTGAGCCGTATGTAAATGCAAATTCTGTTGCCAGACTCCTGCTCAGCGAACAGCAGTTGCTTGAGGTTCAGGTTATTATTGAAAAAATTGAGAATGAGATAGAGACCAATAGTCCAGGAGTGGTCTTCTTCTCCAAGGTGTATTTCCTTGAACTTATCGGTTTTCTCTCCAGATGTTACAGTACGGAAGAGGCAAAGAAATCGCCGGAGATTATGCGTGTAGCCGAGGCTATATCCTATATTGAGCAGCATTATACCAAGGATATTGAGCAGGATGATCTGGCAAAGATTGCCAACCTCTCCAAGAGTCATTTCCTCCATATCTTTAAGAAGACAACAAATACCACACCTTTGCTTTATCAGAAGCTTTTGCGTATGGAGAAAGCCTGTTCGCTGCTGACGCAGAGTCGGATGTCAATTACAGAGGTAAGCTATAATTGCGGTTATCATGATAGTAATTATTTTACCCGGCAGTTTAAAAAGGTGATGAAGATGTCGCCCAAACAGTATCGCAATAGTAGTCGCAGTATTGAGATGCCGGAGCAGGATGAAGATTAGGCCTTGTTTTCTGTACTGTTATTTTTTATTGGATTTTAAGATATAAATTATAAGGAGGCAGTTCTTTTAAGAACTGCCTCCTTATAATTTAAAATACTACAGGTTGATAATATTCAACGCAGAATTAGCACTTTGCGGTCTCTGGGAGGGCATAGGTGCCGGAGTGTCTATCCTTTAATTCACCGAGCTTGGACTTGTTCCAATTGTCGATACGTGAGAAGTAACCGACGACTCTGGTCATGCGTTGTAGAGCAACAGGTTCGCGCTTACAGGTAAGAACCTCTTCGATAATATCCCAGTCGCTCTTCTCAATTGCTTCTAGAGGAAGGCGGGTTGAGAGTCCGCTTTTGAGGTGCTTGACAATACAACCAGGAGATTTCTTCTCTGGACTGTCGATGCCTTCGCCGGCAAGTTCTGGATGTGATTCTACGGTGTCAAAAAAGTCTGTTAGCTTCATAATTGATATCCTTAGTTTATATCTGTGTTAATTGATAAAAAAGTAATAATAACATTATATATATTAAAAGCTGAATATACAGCTTTTTGTGGTTTTGTAGCTTCTTACTACTATATGTTGTATCGACCGCTTGATATTTTTATTCTACGAATTTCGGTCAAAGTTGTCAAGAAAAGAGTGTTTAATTGTGTTGAACTTGTCTAAAACCCTGAAAAATGTAGGTAATTTTATGATAAAAAAATTGAAAAAAAATTTGGTTTATGCTTGAATGATTTCTGTAAAACGGAGTATCTTGGTAACGGGAGAGAGGCGAAGCAGAGAGGTTTTGAGATTTTGTTCAAAGGCTGCAGCTATTATCAATCTGAAAAATACTTGCTGAATAAAGCTTTTTCTGAGCGGGCTTTTCTGTATAATTGCTAAAAATCAAGGATATGGATAAAGCGTTAGGAGATATAATATAATGAGATTTGATTGTGATGACTGTGACAATAAAGATGAAGATAAGAAAAATGGAAATGCTCTGGAGCAGGAGATGCTCAAGACCAGATCTATTATGATTTCAGAGGAGGTGAGTGAGGAACTAGCCAAAAAGGTCTATGCGCAACTTCTGCTTCTGAATCAGAGATCTAACGAAGATCCGATTTATATTTATATCAATAGCCCGGGCGGGGACGCTGACAGCGGCTTCGGGATCTATGATATGCTGAAATTTATCGAGGCTCCGGTGATTACCGTGGTCTGTGGATTGTGCGCAAGTGCGGCTGTGACTATCTTTCTGGGGGCGGATAATGGTAAGAATTATTCTACACCCAATAGTCGGTTTCTTTTGCATCAACCTTCTACCGGGGTGCAAGGCAGTGCGTCGGATATGGAGATTACCGCTAATGAAATCAATAAGACGCGGGAGCGTTATAATGCGATAGTCTCTGAGGTCTCTGGTAAGAGCATGGAGCAGCTCAAGAAGGATGCTGACCGTGATTTCTGGATGAGCCCGGAAGAGGCGGTGGAGTATGGGTTGGTGAGTAAGATTATCTCCAAACGTGAGCAGGCAGAGTAATACTGGGGGATGAATTACTGCGAGGTAAAATATTTTTTGCCAGTATAAAAAAAATAGCAGATTCAACGATATTGTGATAATATATAAGGGTAGAGTTTTTCTACCCTTATATTTTTTAGACGTGCAGGGGGAGATGGTTATGAAGATGATAATGTTTAATACCAAAAAGTATGATCAGCAATCATTTGCGCAGGCTCTGGAAGGAAGTAAGCATACGATCAGGTATGTTGAGGCGAAACTGAGTATAGAAACCGTCAAGCTTGCGGCTGGTTATGAGTGTATCTGTATCTTTGTAAATGATATTGCTGATGCCGAAGTCATACGAGAGCTGGCAGAAAATGGTACTAAGTTTATTGCTTTACGCTGTGCGGGGTTTAACAATGTTGATCTGCATGCGGCTCGCAAACACGGAGTCTGCGTGGCCAGGGTACCTGAGTACTCACCTTTTGGAGTTGCAGAGCATGCGCTGGCTTTGATGATGTCGCTAAATCGGAAGATCCACCGGGCGTATAACCGTGTGCGTGAAGCCAATTTTGCGTTGAGCGGGTTGTTGGGTTTTGATCTTCACGGCAAAGTGGCTGGAGTCGTCGGAACGGGTAAGATCGGGAGAATTGCTGCCACTATATTGAATAAGGGTTTTGGTTGTAAGGTGTTGGCCTATGATAAATATCCTGATGCAGCGCTGGCGGAAGACGGGGTAGAGTATGTTGAACTTGAGAAGCTTTTGGAGTCTTGTGATATTATTACTCTGCATTGTCCGCTCAACCCTGAGACCCACTATCTTATTAATGCAAGTTCAATACGATTGATGAAGCCGGGGGTAATGTTGATAAATACTAGCAGGGGGGCGCTTATTGATACTCTGGCGGTAATCGAAGGCCTCAAGAGTGGGAGGATAGGTTCACTCGGTATAGATGTTTATGAGGAAGAAGGTGACCTCTTCTTTGAGGATCTTTCGGGAGAGGTTATACAGGATGATGTATTTGCCCGTCTGCTGACTTTACCGAATGTACTGGTAACTGGACATCAGGCTTACTTTACCCTTGAGGCTCTGCATAATATTGCTCAGACTACGGTGCAGAATATAACCGAGTATGAAGATAATCATACCTGCGCCAATGCTGTGTTCTGCGACCGGATCAGGGCGTCTAACTCTTCACGTCTAACTCAATAATTATATATAGTTTGCTGTGTTTTGCGAGCTGAGGTTTTTAAAGAAATTTAGGAATATAATCAAGGTATAAATTGGCTAGGTTTAGGCTGTTGCTTTTTGGCTGAATAAGAAAATCACTTATGTGATTTTCTTATTTTTATTGTATGAACAAACCAGCCGGTAGCGAAGTTAGCAGTTGAAGACGCAGTGTGTAGCCCGCCAGTTGTGCTTGGATGTCTGAAAATATTAACTGGTAATATCTTTAGATCATGGACGTTTTTCGCTAGGATACAGGTGAATTTCAAACTGGCGAGGGATAAGTATTGGTTATATTCCTAAATGTTGGGTGTTATCGCTGTCGAAAAGATGCTAAGTTTTGCGAACTGGTGAACCAGAGTTGGTACGAGTAACGGCTGAGGGATGGCGAGGGGTAGGCGTCTTTTCGGGGTTATCTGCCCCGAACTCTGGCAAACACTGTGCGTTTGATCATCTTTAACGTAAACGTATTTCTATAGTTTGGGGCTTACTATAGGGTATTACCGTTTATGTTAAACCTAGATACTAGCTATCAAAGGGATGGTTATTTGATGTCCCTTTGTCAGTTGTTCGAGTGAAGAGTAAGCCGAAGACGCTAGGAATTGATGAATAGCGGTTGAGAGTATAATTTAAGAATGCTGAGGAGTATGCTTGGTAATCGCGTCGCATGAAAAGTCAGGCTCTAAACGACTGCTATACTCAATCTGAAGGTCTATATGTTATTCTTTCAATTTTATATATCTGTTCACTTTGTTCTCACTTAGAATTCAATATCAAATCTCAATTGTTATATTAATAGGCGGTATTTGAGTCGCCTTAATTCATAAAAAGCTGATGTCAAAAATATATTATTGACATAACGGGCTGGGTATGTAGCTTTTTTTATTATATATAATTGCTTATATATTAATATATTGTGTGGTTTTAGGGTTTTGGTACGCTCTTTGATAATGTATTTGTGTGGTTGAGAGTGAATTTATGTGTATTTGGGGATAAAGAGAGGTGCGTGATGAAGAATACAAAAATATCAAGGTTGCGTAGGTATTGTATAAGGTGTATGTCAGAAAATGATATCGATTATGAATTGCCGCTTATGGGAGGGGTTTTGGTGTTGTTGGTACTAATGGTGCTGATAGTCAGTATTTGAGAGCTGGATAAGGTCATAATTAAGAATGAATTTGAGATATGGAGAATAAAAAATGAGTATTGAAGCAGAGAGAATTGTCAAGGTTATTCGGGATTATAAGGGTGTTGAGAGAAGTATGGCGCTTCAGGAAGCGCTTGGTTATGAGAATGTAACTGGAATTGGAGAGGGTAATGAGTATAATTATATATTAGAAGCTGCTGAGATGTGTGTGGAGAACCCGGCTATTGATCATACGGCCTTGGGTAGAATAAAGCGGATGAGCAATATCTTTTCGGAAGATGAACTCAACACTAAGATTGGTCTGCTCGTCGATGTGATCTTTACTCAGGGAGTTCTTTCAGCTTAAATCTGCTATTAAACTATGATGGGTAGTTTAAACTTGGTTTATACTGAGTATAGGTTTAGCTGGGGTTGGTGTCGATACGGGGGCGTTTGCGTTCAATATTCCAGGAAGGTTGTAAGTATTTCTGCTCCATAAGCTGGTTAAAGAGCAGGTTAGTCTCTGATAATGAGTCGATGGGCGTCCAGCCTTGCACCGTGAATTCTTCTGCTAGAGCTTGGCTCAATTCTGCGCAGTCAAGCTCAGGGTTGGCAGAGCAGAGATTCAAGCAGAAATTGGTATGGGAGCGGTTTCGGCGGTAATCAGGAACTTCGCTGGGAAAAGAGAGATAGCGTTCCAGCAGAGCCGGGTCGAGATCTACTAATATAGATACGTGAACGACCAGAGCGCGTTTTTTGCGTAATTGTGCGCAACCGGCTACCTTGCGGGCGGTACCGTGCTGATCGAGGGTGATGTCGGATATTCCCGAGACATTGGCCTCAAGGTTGTATCGAGAAAGAGTTTTGATGATGGGTTTGGTATAATAGCTGAAGGACTCTTTGATGCTGAGTTCTCCGGTGGCACCGGGGATCGGGGCAATAATCTCGCAACAGATGGTCTGGGAGTTGAGAATGACAGCACCTCCGCCAGATTGTCGGCGGACAATACGTACTTTATCTGACAGTATATGATCTAAGTTCAATTCGCGTTCGGCGCTCTGTGATACCCCGAGAGCGGCAGCGGTTGATTTCTCCTGCCAAATAAGGCTGGAGATATTCTCTACTCCGGTGATAGCCAGGGCTTCGGTATAGGCCAGAGCCGTCTCGGTAGGTAGTATTAACATTAAACTCTCCGTAAATGAATCTGTGTAATTTTATGTATAGTCTCCCGGATTGCAAAGAAAAAATGTTCTGGGCTTGTATCATTACTTGACATGCTTCAGGCTTTGACTTAAATATATAATAAGGTAATGTTGTTCTACGATAAAAGAAGGATTGTTATTTTATAGCTCGGGCTTAGATGTGGAGTAAACGGGTATACTGTGAAAAAACGTAAAGTAGAGTTATACGAAATATTGGCCAGTAGCAGTGATGTAGCTGTCAACGACGAGCTAGAGGATAAGGTATATTCCGAACCTAAAGCGTATAAGACTTTTGCTCGCGCTAGGAGTGGACGTGAGATTATTTTTACTCTCGATGGGGCTTTTATTATCTTTGTAGTTATTATGTTGATGATTGGGACCGCTTTTTTTCTCGGTTATCAAAAAGGTGCGGGCGAGACCAAGGCTTCATTCATGCGTAATACCAATAATCTGAGTCGAGTTGAGACGGTAGATAAAATTCAGCTGGTGACTGAGTATACCCCGCCTACAGGCAGCATTGAGATACCGAATGGGAAGTATTCTCTCAAATTGATTTCACTCAAACGGAATAACGAGAATTATCGTCGGCTGGTAGATCTGAAACGCCAGGTTTTAGGGAATTCACTGGTTGCTAGCAGTAAGCTTCACCTCTTTATCTTTGATTCCGGTAAGGGCGGGGTTTATTCGCTCGCTATAGGGTTGTTTGATGAGCTTGATGATGAGATGTTGGCGACGATGCAGGGTTTCTTTAAGAATTATTCTTTGGATGGTAAGAACCCGGCTTTTAAAAGTATTTCATCTGAGCGAGTAGAGGATCTAGGTAAAGCTAGAGTCGAAAATTAGTTGTGTGTGTGTGGTTTTTTCAAGGTTATACTTGTTTTTTACTTAGAAATAAAGTAAAACTACACTATTGTGTTTTCCATTGTGAACCATAGTTTTATAAAAATGCTACTGGGACTTTGTTGGATAATAGTTTTTGTATGAAAAAAATCCCCTATTGTGTGCCAGAAATAATTGAGACGGTGTTGAGTACTGCCAAGAATGTCTCGGATAAGCTTTTTATTCATAAAAAGGTTATCAATACTGTTATTGATAAGATCGCAAGCTTGGAGGAACTCGGAGATTCTCCGTATGAGTTGATGCGTATTTGTCTTCGCTCTGCCTATAAGGCGCTTGGAGCTACAGATCCGTATGAGCAGAAGAAGCAAGAGTTCAGTTGGGGCGTGCAGGACTTGCAGGGGTATTTTGCCGAATATATTGCAAACTTTGGGGACGAACTTGAGGCCAGCATAAATATTGCCGCTGCTCTGAATTATGACGGCTTGTGTGCTTGCTCGCTTAGCGGTCGGAGTATCGGGAAGCGTATATGTAGTTTGGTGGAGAGTGAAGATATCCCACAGGAGTCTATAAAAGAATTTGAGCGGGTAACCAAGAATGCTGAGACAATACTTTATATTGTAGATTCTGTCGGAGAGATTATTGGCGATAAATATCTGGTTGAGGTGTTGTCCAGGGATTATACCGTTACGGTGGTGGTTGCGCCCCAGCCGATACTCTTTCGTGCTACCGCAGAGGATGCCCTTGCCTGTGGTCTAGATAAATTTGCCGCATTAGTAGATCCTGGAGCTGATATGTATGGAGTCAACCTGGAGAAGGTGTCTAGTGAATTTAGGAAGCTTTTCAAAGAGAGTGATGTGGCAATTATCAAGGGAGGGGTAAATGCCAGAACCTTGGTGAATTGTGGGCGGGATTATTTTATACTTGGGGCAGGTTATACTACTGAAAATATTGAAGGTGAGATTGAGGTGCGTAAAGATTCAACTATGCCCAGAAAATTTATCAAGTATATTGAAGCGTGAGTTGACATTGAAGTTTATTTTCGTATAATACTTCATACTATCTGTTCCATACGACTTTAGCGTATGGAGCGATTTTATTTTAGATAGTTGTAACTTATTGTTGTTTAGTATGTTATAATTATTATTATGGTTATTTTGTAAGAATAATATAGAATGTAATTGAGTGTTATTTCTGTCTCTTCTGCATTTTTCGGCTGGGATTGGAGATTAAGAATAATGCCAATTACGGGGATGATAACGCCCAGGGAGAAAAAATGAGTATTCATAGTAGTCTGAAATTAGGTTCGGGATTGGGTAAGCACCGTAATGTTCTTACCAGAGTAGAGCGTCTGTCAAAGCTTGAAGAAGATGGCAGGTGGGATAAAGAGAAGAGTGTTTTGGGTATTCCAAAGGTACGCTCGATCAAGGTTATTCTCAAGAAGAAGAAGAAGAAGACTGAAGATTAATATCCTGGTATTTTGAGGATCTTTGAGAATTTGTGGAGGATAGAGAGGATATCTCTATCCTCTGCTCTATTGTTTTTGTGTAACTATATGATAATTATTGAGAGTAGCGGGTGATAAAGTACTTGAATAATCTGAATATTTGGAGAGAATAAATATAGGGACACATAGAGGTTTGGAAGGTATAAGGAAGAAGTAAAATGTTTCGTGAAATGCTTACCAATAAGGTACACCGGGCTACAGTTACCGAAGCGGATTTAAATTATGAGGGTTCGCTCTCGCTCTGTACCGAGCTGATGCAGGCTTCGGGTATTATCTCCGGGCAGAAGGTGGACGTGGTTAATATCAATAATGGCGCTAGATTTCAGACTTATATTATTGATGGTACCAAGGGACAATGCTGTCTCAATGGGGCTGCGGCTCGGCTGGGTGAGGTTGGGGATAAGGTTATTATCATGGGGTATAGCCTCTTGAGCGATGATGAGGTACAAAATTATAAGCCAAGGCGAGTGTTGGTTGATGCTGCTAATAATATTGTTGCAGTTAAGGATAGTATAATATAGAGTCTTTCTTTGTTGTATTTGGAACGCCGATCAGGTATTGATCGGCGTTTTTTTGGTATATTGTGGATACTGGCAAGAATAATGTTATAATGGGTTTTATGGTGGATATTATTAGCTATTTTATTAGAGGTTGGGCATGGCGCAGAAAAAATGGTTGAACTTTGCCGACTATCAACGGGCTTTGGAGCAGGTGCTTGTGGATCTGCCACCGGTCATTATAGTTGAGGGAGAGGAGGAGCACCTACGCCATCGGGCGATTGAAATGATACAGCATAAGTTACGGAGCAAGTATCCTGAGATAGCTGAGGTGCAGTTCTTTGGACCGGAAGTGGTCGGGGAAGGCAGATTTGATTTTGCAGAGTTGTTGGTAGAGCTGGGAAGTGCGAGTCTGTTTGCTAGTGAGAAGATAATAACCTTTAGAAGGGCGCAGCGTTCATTGTTTATTGCCGGTAGCGCTGCCGGCAATAGCCGGATAACACCGCAGGATTCGCTATTTGAGTATATCAAGAAACCCTCGCTGCATAATTATTTTATTATCGAAGTGGAGAAGATAAACCGCCAGCGGGTTTTGGGCAAGGCCTTGGCCAAGGAGGTAATTATTCCTTGTCCGATACTGGGGCGGCAAGGAGATATAATCACTTGGATGAAGAGTGACGCTCGGCAGCGGCAGAAAGAGCTCTCGGCTGAGGCTGCATTAATGCTTTACCGTGCACATGGTTCGGAATTGGGGATAATTGCCGCTGAGATAGAGAAGCTGGTGAATTATGTCGGACAGGAACATAGTATTGGGGTAGAGGATGTTCAGAAGTTTCTCTCGGGATCGGTAGAGTTCAGTATCTTTGAATTGATTGATGCGGTTGAAAGGCGTGATTTGAGTAAGGCACTGTATTATGTCAGACTGCTCTGCGAGCAGGGGAGTAAGGATCAGAGCGGGAAGAGGCAGGACGGGCTGTCCTCAGCGCATCAGGCTTTGGCGCTTATTGCTGCGACACTGGAAAATCTGATTCAGATCAGGGCATTAATTGCTGAGCAACTTGCAGAGGCTGAAATAATTAAGGAGCTGGGGTTATATCCGAAAAGAGCTGAGAAGTTGATTCGGAGTGCTAGCGCTTTTACTTTGAGCGAGTTGGCGCAGGCACTCAATGTACTGACTTTGGAGATGAAGTCGGCACATGATACCGGGGCTGATCCGAAGCTATCGTTGGAGCGGGTAGTGCTGGCGATATGTTGCCCGCAAAAACCACTGATGATGCCGAAATTATAGTTATTATTATATAAAGATTGTTTGTAAAGGTAGGTTAAGCCGAGGGGTTGTGGTCGGAGACTGCCGCTAAGGTATGAATATGTGAGAGCAATTTTCTGTATGGATGGGGATATGGGAAATCACTTGTGTGATTTCCCATGTTTGATTATAAGGATTATACAGTCAGTAACAAAGTTACTGACTGAGGCTGCTTCTGCAGTCCGCTCATTAGCATGAGCGTTTAGCATATCCCAGATGCTGGGTGTTCGAGCAGGTGAGAATTAAGCAGTACCTTTTGCCCGCTGCTCGGGCGAAAAGTATGTCGAAGATTTTATGAGGTGTCTATAGATGCCACGTATTGCGAACTGGTGAGCAATAGGTGGTACGCATAAAAGCTGAGAGTGTAATCGTGGGTGGCTGAGGGACGAGGCGTGGCAGAGCGCTTTGCGTAAAGTGCTATGACTTGAGGTTTTGCTATATACTCAATTTGAAGGTCTAGGCGGCCTAGGTTGGGTAGGGTGTGGCTGGAGATTGCCGTGAAGGTAGGGAAAATTGCGTTAGCAATTTTCAAGTTTGGTTAAAAGTTCTGGACGTAGCTGGTTGGCTGGAGTGTGTAGGCCTGCGGGTTGAGCTTGTCGGCTTGGCTGGGGGTCAGGGCTGTTTACGCGAAGCGTTCAGCATGAGCTTACGGCGATTCTGCTTACTATTATATTCTCAGTTACTGCGTGCAGTAACTGAGACACACCTTTGGAAAAGGTGTGCTAAACGTTCAGCTAAAGCTGAACGGGCTGCATCTTGCAGCCTCAGCAGGTAGTCTTACTACCTGCTGGTTTGCTGGTGTTTGCTGAGTGCGAAGATCACGCAGGTGATTTTTTATATCTTGTTAAAAGTTCTTAGTCGTAACGGGTAATATCTTTGAGTAAACTTTATGCTTGCGTAATATGCTTTGCGAAAATAGCCCTATGCGGGCTGCGCACCGAGGTTGTAAGGGAGAGTAGCCCTTACGAGAGGGGAGTTGGGGATGATGACCCCCAAAAGAAATATTGATCTTTAGTGTATATGTCTTCTTAGATGATCTCGGAGAGGACGGCATCGGCAATTGGTATTGCTTCCTCGGTGAGATGGAGGCGGCTGTTGTCTTCTGACCAGGCTATGAGCCCTTCCTTGGTCAGGAGGTTTATCTCGTTACGCAGGATCTCTTCTATTCGGTAACCGGTATGCTTGTAATAAGAGCGGCAGTCGATGCCGGCGGTCATCCGCAGCCAGATAGCGGCGCACTCTCTGGCTCTGGCGATCGGTGGAATTTCATCGACAAAGGCGATGGCGGAGCCGGTCTTGTTAATACTGTCGATATACTTGTTGACATACTCATAATTACCGAAACGGGTACTCTCTTCATATGAGTGCGCGCCAGCACCGAGCCCGACATAATTGCCGCCTTCCCAGTAATGAATATTATGGAGGCATTCACTCCCGGGGGTAGCATAATTACTTATTTCATAGCGGAGGATGCCGGCTTCTTGAAGAATTTCCTTGGCTAGATTGAAGAGCTCGAGTTCATGTTCTTCTTTGGCTTTCTTGATATCTCCGTTCTTCAGTAGTTTGGCCAGTTCGGTTCCGTCCGGATAACTGAGATTATAGCAGGAGATATGGGGTATATTGAGCTGGATTATCTTCTCCAGATCCTTGCGCCAGTCGGCTATAGTCTGACTCGGCCAGGCAAAGATCAGGTCGGCAGAGATATTGTCAAAACCAACCTCATGGAGTTGGGCGATGGCAAAGCGTGATTGCTTGGAGTTATGAAAGCGTCCGAGTATCTTGAGTGCTCGGTCTTCAAATGATTGAATGCCGATCGATATCCGGGTGACCCCGCTGTTCTTGAGCAGGAGGAGTTTTTGCATATTGATTGTGCCGGGGTTGGCCTCAATAGTGAATTCTTTGAGCTTTGAAAGGTCGAGAAGCCCGATAAGATCCATCAGTTCTTCGAGAAGATTGAGTGAGAGTACGGTAGGGGTACCGCCACCGATGAAGATAGTCTCAGGCTGCATGTCAAAAGCGCGTCTGGCAAACTCAACTCCCAGCGCGTCCATATAGTTCTCAGCGGTCTCCTGATTATAGAGCGTGCTGGCGAAATCGCAGTAATAGCAGCGCTGTTTACAGAAGGGTATATGAATATATAAATTTTTATTCGGCATACTCTCGGCCTCAATATGGTCATAATATAAACAATTATTGCTCTCTTTAGGCTTCAACAGAATTATAGAGTGTGAAAAGTTTTCGTCAAGATAGTAATATTCTATTTAAAAGTTTGCTTGAGCGGTAGTAAAGAGGTTTGTTGGTTATATGATCAAAGAGTAATGAGTTGATCATAACCTTAGTTTCATTATAATATGGAATTGCGTAAAAATGTCGTGGGTTTAACTGTACAGGAAAGGAATAAGATGAACTCAGAATACCAGAGTCATAAAAAAGAACGTGAAGCGATGGGGATTCCGCCGTTACCGCTCGCTGCAGAACAAGTGGCAGAGCTCTGCGCTCTACTGCAACAAGCAGAGACCGAGAACAAGGCCGAGCTTTTGGAACTGCTTGAGACCAGAGTGGCGCCGGGGGTGGATCCTGCAGCTAAGGTCAAGGCGGATTTCCTCGCAGCTATCGCTTTGCAGCAGAGTACTTCTGAGATCATAACTCCAAAGAAGGCGGTAGAGATTCTGGCCACCATGCTCGGCGGGTATAATGTGAATTATCTCGTGGATTTTCTGGATAATTCTGAACTGGCAGAGTATGCGGCTGCTGCACTCAAGGATATTGTCTTGATCTTTGATAATTTTCAGACGGTAAAGGAGAAGATGGACAAGGGTAATGAGTATGCTAAAGCGGTAATCGCGAGCTGGGCGGAGGCAGAGTGGTTCACTGCCAAGCCGGAGCTGCCTGAGCTTATTACGAAGAAGGTTTTTAGAGTTGATGGCGAGATAAATACCGATGATCTCTCTCCGGCCGGGCATTCGCCGACCCGCCCTGATATCCCGCTTCATGCGCTATCTATGGGTGAGACCCGTTTCCCGGGAGGTACGCAGGTGATCGCCGATTACCGGAGTGAGGGGTATGAGGTGGCCTTTGTCGGTAATACCGTCGGAACTGGTAGTTCACGCAAGTCTGCAACTAACTCCCTTATCTGGGCGATTGGTGATGATATTCCGTTTGTACCGAATAAACGTCGGGGTGGGGTCGTGATCGGAGAGTCGATTGCGCCTATCTTCTTCAATACTTTTGAGGATTCCGGTGGTTTGCCGCTCCGGTGTGATGTCTCGAAGATCAGGGATGGTGAACTGATTAGCATCGATACAAAGAATGGAGTAATTCGTAATCAAGGTGGTGAAGAACTGGCGTGCTTTGAGCTGTCTCCCAAGACTTTGACCGATGAGTATCGGGCAGGGGGGCGGGTTCCTCTGATTATTGGCAGAAAGCTGACTGCTGAGGCGCGTCGGGCGCTGGGACTTGGGGAGAGTGATGTATTTATCCGGCCGGATGAGGTAAGCCTGGCTCCGGGGAAGGGTTATTCATTGGCGCAGAAACTTGTCGGCAAGGCTTGCGACAAGGAGGGCGTGGTTCCAGGAGAGACCTGTGAGCCGGCGATGACAACAGTGGGCAGTCAGGATACTACCGGTCCGATGACCCGGGATGAGATGACCGAGCTGGCATGTTTGAGCTTTCAGGCGCCGCTGACAATGCAGAGTTTCTGTCATACCGCAGCTTATCCTAAGGAGCGAGATCTGCAGATGCATAAGACCTTGCCGGAGTTTATCTCCAGCCGGGGCGGGGTAGCGCTCAGACCTGGTGACGGTATTATTCATAGCTGGCTCAATCGCTTGCTCTTGCCGGATACGGTGGGAACTGGTGGTGATAGCCATACCCGTTTTCCTCTAGGCATCTCCTTTCCGGCCGGATCTGGTCTGGTTGCTTTTGCGGCTGCACTCGGCTGTATGCCGCTGGATATGCCGGAGTCGGTATTGGTCAGGCTTAAAGGTGAATTTCAAGAAGGGATTACCCTGCGGGATGTGGTCAACTATATTCCAATCGCAGCGATAGAGGCGGGTATGCAGTCCAAGTTTGGCGAGGGTTCGGAGAATGTCTTCAATAGCCGGATTCTGGAGATAGAGGGGATGACTACGGAGTTGACGGTCGAACAGGCTTTTGAACTCTCTTGTGCCGCGGCGGAACGGAGTGCGGCGGCGTGTACCGTAGAGCTGGCTGAGGATAAGGTTGTGGAGTATGTCAGGAGTAATGTCCAGCTGATGCA
This sequence comes from Planctomycetota bacterium, assembly GCA_963556115.3. Lineage (GTDB taxonomy): Bacteria > Planctomycetota > SZUA-567 > SZUA-567 > SZUA-567. The sequence goes on from CAUVYI020000001.1 coordinate 42,584, forward strand.
GAGTATGGTGCGTGACGGGTATCAGGATGCACAGGCCTTGAAGCAACGTATAGGTGAGGCCGAGGCGTGGCTGGCCAAGCCGGAACTGCTGCGTCGTGACGAGAACGCTGACTTTGCGGCTATCTTTGAACTGGATATTAGCGATATTGCGGAACCGGCTTTAGCTTTGCCGAATAATCCGGATAATGTCGGCTGGCTGTCGGCACATGCCGGACGGAGAGTGGATGAGGTCTTCGTCGGTTCGTGTATGACTAATATAGGACATTTCCGGGCGGTGGCAAGAATCCTTGAGGGCAAGCAGATTGCGGTCAAACGACTTTGGATTACCCCGCCTACACGCATGGATATGGAGCAGCTCAAGAAAGAAGGGGTTATCGCTATGCTGGAGGCTGCCGGAGCCAGGGTCGAGATCCCGGGGTGTAGCCTCTGTATGGGTAATCAGGCACGGGTTGAGGATAAGGCGACTGTCTTTGCCACAAGTACCCGGAACTTCAATAACCGCATGGGAGCAGGGGCGCAGGTATTTCTCGGCAGTGCTGAGTTGGCGGCGGTGGTCGCGTTAACCGGTAGTCTGCCTGAACCGGAAGAATATTTCAAGACTTATAAAGAGATAATTCTACCGGCCAAGGATGAGATTTATCGGTATCTGGATTTCAGCGTGATGGACGAGTATAAGTAGAATTAACTTCTGGGGTTGCCTGCCCCGTATGTCGACAAACGTTGTGCGTTTGATCAGCCAGTTTCTGGCAAACAGTATTTGGCAAAGCGTGATTTGAGAGCGTGGGATATGTTGGGAGGTATTATTCTTTATATCAAAAATTTCACGCCAAACCAAGAAAATTGCTGATACAATTTTCTGTATGAATGAGGACACGGGAAATCACTAATGTGATTTCCCGTGTTTTATAATCTTTTTCAAGCTTTTAAAGAATAGCTTCGAGGTTGGCGAGGATATCCTCTTCCGGTTCGGCATATTTTTCTACCGGTACCAGGTCTTCTGCCCAAACCTCATCAAGTATACGTTGTGTTCCCAGATCATTGCGCAGTCCGAGTTCTTTGGCTACAGCAATGATAATCTCCGGCTTGATCTTGCTGAGATTTCCGGTGAAGGCGGTAATGAGCGCAAGTTCGCAGATGCGGTTGATATTTCCGGGAAATCCGCCGCTGGCGGCATAGATCATCTCTGCGGCTTTCTTGGTAAATACGCCTCGGTTGCAGCCGGAAGCTTTAATCCGTGCTAACATATAGGTCTCGGTTTCGATGGAGTTGTAGGGTATCATCTTGATCTTCATACCGACGCGGGAGTCGAAAGCACTGGCCTCATTGAGCTTGCCATAGATGCCGTCTTGACCGGAAAGAATAACCGAGATTACAGGATTGCCGTCTATCTCAATATTATAGAGCATTCTAATCTCATTGAGGATAGAGATATCCTGAATAGCATGGGCTTCATCAATTGCCAGAAGTATGCGCCCTCCCTGTTGCCCGATATATTCGATGCGTTTCTGCAGGGATTCATAGACACTTCTGCCGGCTTCAGCTTCGGCTTCAAGGAGGTGGAGGATATGCAGAAAGATTTCATCTCGTGTTCCGGCGGGGTTGGAGATAAAGATGGTTGCCCAGCCAGAGCTCTCAAAGTCGTTCAGGCACATCTTTATCAGTTCGGTCTTGCCGACACCGGCTTTACCGCTTATACAGGCGATACCGAGCCCCATCGCTACAGTATAACGCAGTCGGGTAAGTACCAGCATTGCACTCTCAACCGGTACGAACAGTTCGGGCTTATGGCTGTTGTCGAAAGGCCTGGTCTGCATGGCCCAGAAATCTAGATACATCTTGTACTCCCTATTAGTCAATCGCGTTGAGAACTACTCCGAGAAACCTGCCGCTAAGCTCTTTTACCTCTTCTGTAAATGCCTTTACTCTGACAGGGTCGGGCTTTACCGCCGATATTAATATTACCCCGGTGCTGCGGCTAATAGCTTCGTCGGTCATAATATTGTAGCCCTTTGGCGCAGCATCAATTATTAATAGATCGAAGGATGCTTGCAGGCGCTCAAAGAAATCGTCAAACCTTGACATAATACTGGCGGCATGGATGCTGAGCAGGTAGAGGTTGTCCTCTGGACTGCAGGCTATATACTCTTCTAGTAATTGCGGATCACTTACTGCTTGCCCGGTTTCATCGGGAATAATATCATATTCACAGCCGGAAGAACCATTGTAAAACTCCAGAAGTAAAATTTTTCTCTCCGGTTGTGCTTCTGCCCAGAGGCGAGCAATATTGGTTGCGGTAAAACTGACACCCTGCCCCGGTTCGAGCGCGGAGAGGGTCAGCACAGAGGGTTCGAAGCGCCTGAGTTCGCTGAGCAACGCCTGATACTCCTGGCTCGGTATGGCGGCAGCGGGTGAGGCAATATCCTGCAGCCGATCAAAAGCAAGCTGCAGACGCTTGGGTCGCGGTTTTAGGGAAGTAAACGTAGTGCGCGGCTGAGACATCTTGAGGAGTTCAGCGCTCATATTTATCATGCTGGTAAATGCAATATCAACTTCTTTTACGCCCATAGGTCTTGTATTTGCTCCTGCTTAGCTTCGAGTTATCTTGGAACCGCCGATTCTGCCGATCTTACCCAATACAGGGAATTCCGGGGTTGCTTCAACCTCTTCGAGTTTGAATGAACTCTTCTTGGTGCTGTACATTATCAGGAAGGCCCCGATTAGACCGCAAAAGCCGGCAAGAGCGTAGATCAGGTAGAGGTTGGGTCCGTCTACGCGTTGTATTGCCGGAGAGATAAAGTAGCCGGCTATTATTGGTTCGTCGCGTTGTGGGGCTAATTTTTGTACTCCATTTATCTTGTTTTTGAGGGTCTCAATACGGCTTGAGTCCTGATCCTTCAGTGAATCCTTGACCAGTGACTCCAGGTCATTTAGCCGGGATAGGGTCTTGGCGCTTAGAGTGTCGAGTCGGGAGTTCAGCGCGGCGATATTGCCCTTGGTCAGGATAATCTTACTATTAAACTCGGATATCTTGGGGTTGGTGATCTCCTTGACATCCTCGACAACTTGTGGTCTACGGGTAAGGGCGTTGATCTGGGCTTGGAGTTCGTCTATCTCCGCTGACATCTTGATAACCAGAGGGTGCTTGGTGGTAGCGCGTCTGAGCAGACGCATCCGTGAAGCTTCGATCTTGGCGAGGTGGTCTTTGAGCGCAAGTAGTTCCGGGGTATCCTCATATTGGACAATACGCTTCTCGGTGATCTGAATAACCTGATTCTCTGGTGTGCTGATCCATTCTGATAGTACCAGCATTCTGGATGCTTCGGTCTTGAGCTGGATATTCAATTCTTCGATAGCGGTAATATTCTCGATAAGTTCCTGTAATATACTGCGGTAGCGCGGGTTGTCTGCAAACATCATCTCCCAGCCTGCGGGGAGGAGTGAGCGGCTCTTGATGGCTTCTCTGATCTCGGCGATAAGCTGGAAGAATTCGGTAGCGGTACTTGAATTCTGCTCGATATCTTTGAGCTGTTGTTCCAGAGTGGATAACTGTTGGGCATAAGTTGTCTGAGCTTGGTTGTAAGCTGTCTCAATTCGGCTCTGCACATTAGTATTTATACTCTCCTTCAAGGTAAGCAGATTTTGCAGGACAAGGTTTTTTTTAGGGGCGGTGCAGGTAATAACGAGACGCTCAGCAGAGATATCCTCAATGGCGAGATTCGGGGTGGACTCGTTGACAAGGGATTCAATCTGGGTGATAACCACGTTCTTGGCCTCCGGTTTAAAGCATATATCTATATTGCCCCGGAAGGTCTTGGGAGCATAATTGACATAAGCAATAGCGCCAGCCAGAGCTATGATAATCCATACCCCGGCACATATCCGCCTTATTATTGAGGCTCCCTGGCGTTCTTCAAAGGTTATATTGGGCATAATTATACTTACCTCTAGGCCAAAAGCTTATAAGAGAAACTCACAGATTGCAGCAACTTTTCCCATAAGGCTGAGATCTTCAAATTTTTCCTTGGGTTTATCGCTATTATTAATCTTGTGCTGATTATTATTGATATTATTGATGATGATGCCTGCTGACTCCGATTCTTGGTGCGGATATTCGGGAGGCTGGAGCATCAGCTTATAATTGTCTTTGAGTAGAATCTGTTTGAGGTAGCTCTCCAGTTCCGGATCATTCCTATCAGGTACGATCACAATTTGACCCGGTTTAATAATCGGGTTGTTCTTCTCCAGCCCGCCAAACATTGCTTCGGCTACATTATATTTATTGGCGATAGGATGGGTACGGTGCGGGGTAACGACTACAACCTCACCGAGCCAGCCCTTCTCAACATGTTCGAATTTATCCCTGGCCTCGGCATTGGCCTCGGCGTTGATGCTTTGGGCTTGCGCGAGCAGGTTGGAATCGGCGCGGAATACCGCTTCGCTGAGCTTGATCGGCTGTTTGCCGATCGGGAAGCGTCCCTGATTCTTTACGCCGCCGAAGACATAGTAATAACCGCCGCGAGCCTCTAGAGTAGTTACCCGTACAGAGGGGTGCTTTCTGACATACGGGCGGATTGTATTAGTTATGCTGTTAGCAATCTGTGTGGTATCGAGCCCGGCGGCCTTGATGAAGTCTTCTGTGCCTGGGAGCTGGATATAGCCGTCGTCGGTGATAGTGACCTCGCCGTTAAATTCTGGACTCTCCTTGACCACAATTTTCAGGACGTCACCGTTGAGGTGGCGGTAGGTATTATTAGACTCTTCCTTGCCGTAAATGCCTCCGTATACCTGTTGCTCTACCGGCATTGGTAATTGTGGGTTCATACCCTCTACTGGCAGGGTACGGGACGCGACTAGATCCGGATTTAATCCCTGACGTAGGGGATCGTGTATCCCCTGCCAGCGCTGGGCTTGGGGCATATTCTCGGTGATTTCCTGCATCGCTGGGAGTACCGGAGGTGTGCCCACACCGACATTGGCCATGGCAAAGGCGGGATAACCCATGCTCTTTGGCGCTTTGGGTTTGACGGTATAGACTGTTGGTGCTGACAGACCATTGGCGCCGTAGGCGACCGGCTTCTCATTTATCAGATGAACCTCGGTCTTACAACCGGTAGTCAGCAGTAGTATTGCAGTTAGTAGTAGCGGAACTGCCATACATTTGTTGGTCATTATTATAGGTCTCCAAAGTTATTGTATACAGATAGCTAAATTTTTATCGGCAAGGCGTGCGGGAAGAATCCACTAAAAACCGTAAAATTAATCTGGAACTGCATATATATGTGTATACAATTGTAAGTCTAGGTTGGACTTGGTGAATTGTAAGAGGTTATTAGAGTTAGATAGAGGGTATTATTATTGATTATAGTAGCCGATAAGCAGCAGCCCTTGGTTGCTGAATTCTTTGGCGGAGTGGCTTCTGTGGTTGCTCTTGCTCCAGAAGAGATAAATAATAAAATTTTGTGTGAGACACAGGCGGAAGCGCTTATCTGTCGTTCAACCATCAAGGTAAATGCACAACTACTCGAACATACCCGGATAAAATTTGTGGGAACCTGTACTATAGGGTATGATCATGTCGATTTGGAGTATCTGCGGCGGGCGGGGATCGGTTTTGGCTCGGCTCCCGGGTGTAATGCCAACAGCGTGGGTGAGTACATGGTGGCGGCTTTGCTGAAGTTGGCGCTGAAGTATAGTTTTGACCTGTCTGAGAAGACCTTGGGTATTATTGGAGTTGGCAATGTCGGCAAAGAGGTGGCACGGAAGGCAAGAATGCTCGGGCTTCGGCTATTGTTCAATGATCCGCCGCGTCAGCGTGCTGAGGATAGTGGAGATTTTGTCTCGCTAGATAGACTCCTGGCGGAGAGTGATATCGTCTCTTTGCATGTACCTCTGATCAAGGATGGGATCGATAAGACGCTTTATATGGCGGATAATTCCTTTTTTGAGCGGCTTAAACCCGGGGCAGTGGTTATTAATGCCTCTCGCGGTGCGGTACTTCGGGGTGAGGATTTGCTCAAGGCCAAGGCGGCCGGGAAGGTTAGAGCCTATATTCTTGATGTCTTTGAGCATGAACCCCAGGTCTCTGCGGAACTGGTAACGCAGGCCTTTATCGCAACACAGCATATATCTGGTCATTCGTATGACGGGAAGATAAACGGTGTGCGGATGATTCTTGCCGCATTTGCCAGGCATTTTGCTATAGATGTTGATTTTGAAGCCTTGTATAAGAATAATGAGTATAGGGGGCGAATTGTTGTGCCGGATGATCTGAATGGACTCAGAGCTGTAGAGTATGCGGTAGATCAGTGTTATGATATTCTGCGTGATTCTGTAGAGTTTAAGCGTTCTCCAGAACGTTTCAAAGAGCTTAGAAAGAACTATTATAAACGCTATGAATTTCCGCATTATTCGGTTGTCTGCCGGGAACAGCAGGTGCAAAGGCTCCTGTGTAATCTAGGATTTGGTGGAATTGCCAGTGATTAAACAGTATGTAGCCAAGATATTACTGCTTATCTTGTTATTTATTCTCACTGCTCAGGCAGAGGAGCCGGATGTAGTATACACTAGAGCTAGACGGTTACAGCAGAATGGAGAGCTGGCGCAGGCAGTGACAGAGTATTATAACGTCCGTAGCCCGGAATATCTGGTCGGTTCCAGAGCGGCTCTGGCTTATGCTCTGGCGGCTGAAGAACTGGGTGATATGGTGGCGGCGGAGGATGGATATCTTTACTTTCTCAAGAATTATCCTGACTCTGATTTTGTGGGAGCGGCAAAGCTGCATTTGATAAATCTCTATATTCAGCATGGTGAATATGCTAGTGCACTCTTTTTTTTGTATGGCCTTAGTCTGGATGAATTGAACCAGAAGCAGCTGCACCAGCGTTGTGAGTTGATAATTGGCAGTTATATCGGGTTGTTACAGTTTGAAAATGCTCGGTATTATATCGAGAAGTACTTGCAAACGAATACCGAGGCTGAGGGTTTTAATCGGTATAAACTCTGGTTGGCATGGTATTATTCGACAAGGAATGTTTCGCGTGCAGTGGAGATGCTCCAGAGTATAATTGACGGTAGCGAGGATCAGGTGGTTTGTGAGGCGGCCATAGTCTACCTTGTACCGGTGCTTGTCCAGAATAACCGGGAGGAAGAAGCTGTAGAGGCTATGCTCAAGCTGGTGGAAGCGGGCTACCATTACTCTAGTGTAGAATTACTCTGGTTGGCAAGATATCTATATGAACTCAGGGAACTCACTATTGCCGAGGATATTTTGCAGATGGTGGTACTGGAACCGGGAAGCTCCATGCATGAAGCTATAGCCTTGTATGATCTGGCTAAAGTGGAGATAGATAGTAGGAAATTTCTGGATGCTTTGAGTATCTTTCCACTTATTCAAAAGGCTCTGCGTAGTGCAGAGGCAGGGATAGGCAAGATTGAGTTGCTTGCCAAGATGGCGGATTATTCCAATGCGCTGACCCTTCGCCGGATAGGCAGAAATAATCTGGCGCAGGCAATTCTGGATCGTTTGCAGCTCGATATCTATGAACCTTTGTATTATAATATTCTCTATGAGCAGGGGGCGGTGGATCTGAGCTTGGGGGATGTAGCGAGTGCGGCAGAGAAGTTATTTCGGGTGGGCATCCTCTCGCGTGATCCGGATCTGGCAGGTAGAGCTTTGCTCAAGTGTTATGAAGCAAGTAAGGCTTTGAATAATAGTAAATTGATGCGGATCTGTCTGGAAGATCTGGCTGGGGCGAATGAGGGCAGCTATGGTGAGCTTTATCCGAATAGTCCGTATATTGATCAGGCTTTGGGGCTGCTGCAAGAGGGGGATTAGCCGGTTGCTTTCCTGATGGTTTTTAATTCTGTGTAGGTATAATATGAGATTAGTTTCTGGTTGTTGCATAATCTTAATTCTCTTGTTTCCCGGGCTTGCAATCAACCCGGTGTTAGGGTTGGATTTGCCGGAGAAACTCGCGACTAGGGTGAGTTATGACTTTGCCGGAGAGGCCTTGCCTAATGTTTTAAGCCGTGTGGCGCAAGATACGGGACTGAATATAATGCCCCTGGAGTCGGTGTTGGCGAGTAGAGCTGCTGGCGATAAGATATATCTGACGGTTGAGGATATGCCTTTGCGGCAGTTTCTAAGTTGGTTGGCGGCTACACTGCAGGCTAGGTATAAATTGTATGCAGACGGTCGGGTATATCTTTCTCAGAATTACGAATGGGTGGAGAGAGATAAATTTGGGATGCTCTTTCTTGATATTGAGGATATTGTAGGCATCTCACCGGATCTACAATCTCTGGATGGTTCCATTGCTGAATTGAGTAAGATAGTCTCAATCTTTGATAATAATTATTATATTAGGATTGAGGAGCAGGCCGATATGGTCAAACTTGTGGCGCATACCCCACGAGATTTGAAAGAGGTTTTTGCAAATATAGTACGGGTTATGGGCGGAAAGGGAGAGGATATCGCCGCTTTTGAGCCGGTAAGTACGCAGGCAAAAGCAGAACTTGTTAGCAAGCTCAGGCTCCAGAAGGTTATAGATTATCCTTATTTACCTTTGAATCAAATAATTAGACGTCTGGAGATGGACTTTGGAGTAAATATAGGTTGTTCGAGTGCGGTATTTGCCGAGGGTAAATTGATGCCTGAGCTATCGTTAAAGCTTGGTAAGGTTAGCCTAAAGGAAGCGATAGAAGCGGTTGTGGCGAAGACGGATTTTGTTGGAGTCGAGCTCTCTTTTCCGGGCGGGATCTGGCTGACCAGATATGAGTCAGACTGGGTAGAGGGGCAATCGAGGCAATTTCTTTGGAGTGATAATCTGGTGGTCAAGCTTTATGATATGACCGACTTGAGTCGGGTGATCCCCGGGGATCTGTTGGTTGAGGAGTTATACACCAGGGTTGCGCCTAGAGCCTGGCTGGATCCGCTGGCAAGTCTGGTATTTAATAATAAGAATAAGACTTTACTGGTACTTGCAGAGGAGCGGGTGCAGCAGCGAGTGCAGGCAGCTTTATATGAAGTATTACGCCGATTAGTGGAATCGAGTAAATAATATGGTGTCAGTCTTTGAGTCTTTCGTTAATCCAGTGCAATACCTCTTCAATTTCACTGCGCAGTATCGGATGTAGCTGGCGGATAACCTGGCTGTCTGCAGCGATCTCTGCTTGTCGGCATGAATTAAGCAACTTTGTCGCTCCGATAATACCTGCCATTGTCTTAAGAGTATGGACGCTCTTCAGTGCGGATGGGGTATCGCCATTGATTGCTTCGAATTCAATGTTACTGGCTAATTGCGCGGATTCTTTTTCAAATATTTTCAGTATATCGATAAAATTCTCTTCACAGCCGGAATTATAGATACCCAAAGATTCATCAAGGATTGACGTGTCTTCTACAGTAGATTGAGCAGAAGCGGTTATTGATTCATCAAGTTCGGCTATAGGCGAAGGAAGTGTTGTCGCGGTTGCGGCTGGTGGGGCATCTTCTTTGCGTTTATCTGTGGTTATTGCTGCAAGGTATGACTGAAGACTATCAATAACCTCGGAGGCTGTCTCTTTGATTCGAGGGAGTATTGAGAGTATGCTCTGGCAGTTTGGGCTGCTCTCTCCCTGTTGGCAAGATTGTTGTAAAGCATTTGCTCCGATAATTGCCGACATGCTTTTGAGTGAGTGGCAGAAACGGATTGCATCCTGATAATTGTCTTCTTCCGCGGCGTTTTCAATATTATGTATAATACTTAGTGTATCGCTGATGAAGAGTTTGGACATAGCAAGGTATGTGTTGTGTGAACCGGTATTGCTTATACCGGCTTCAAGATCAAGGACATTATGAGAGAATACCGGAATAGAACCGGAGGTTGCTTGTACGCTGGAATGATTATTTCGTTGAGAGGTGGATTGGTGTTGTTGTAGTTTTTTAGGTAGGTGTTTGAGAAGAGCCTTTTTGAAATTTGTAAAAGATACAGGTTTAGATAGAAAATCATTCATTCCAACTGTGTAGCAGTCGTCCTTGTCCTTGTCAAAGATATTGGCGGTTACTGCAATTATTGGTGTTTCTGTGCGATTCTCTTCCTTCTCTATCTGGCGTATTTGCTTGGTTGCGGAGATACCGCTTATTTCTGGCATTTGTAGATCCATTAGGATAAGATCGTAGCGTTTTTTCAGGAACATCTCTATCGCCAGGCGCCCATTCTCTGCGATATCCGCAGTGGTGTCGAGCTTGTTAAGAAATTTTAGGCATAGATTCTGATTCATCTTATTATCTTCACAGAGAAGGATTTTAGCCTGGCAGAGGGATAGGATTCCAGATTCGGGATTCTCTCTGGAGAGTGCGCTCAGGGATGCAGCTTCAAATATTTCGGTCTTGCTATCCTCACTCTCGTTATACTTCTTGAGGGGGAGTATCAGGGTGAATACAGTGGAAGTCCCCAGAGTACTCTCTACTCTGATACTGCCATTCATCAATTCGCAGAGGCTTTTACAGATACTCAGCCCTAAACCAGTGCCTCCAAATTTGCGGGTGGTAGATTGGTCTGCTTGAGTGAATTTTTCAAAGATATTCTTTATCGCGTCAGGCGCAATGCCAATGCCGGTATCGGAGATTTTGATCTCAAGAGTGGCGATGTCCAGCGTATCGCTATATAGCTTGGCGGCAAAGTGGATATTTCCCTTGAGCGTAAATTTTACCGCATTGCCTCCGAGGTTCAACAGTATCTGGCTTATTCTGAGATCATCGCCGATAAGAAGTTGGGGTATGTTCGGATCAATAGTTGAGGTTAGCGTAACCTTATCGCTATCTACCTGCGGACGGATCATGTTAATGATATGATTTATGGTGGCGCGGATATCAAAAGCCTCTTCGACTATAGTCAGTTTGCCTGATTCTATCTTTGAGTGATCAAGAATGTCATTAATGATCAGGAGTAAGGCTTTGCCGCTGTGCTTGATGGTCTCGATAAAGTTGAATTGTTCAGGGGATAATTTTGTATCCTCCAGGAGTGAGACCATGCCGAGAATACTGTTCATCGGTGTACGGATTTCATGTGAGATATTGGCAAGAAATTCGGCTTTGGCGGAGCTGGCTTCTTCGGCTTTGATACGCAGACGTTCTGACTCGTCGAGAAGATTCTGTAATTCCAGAGAGAGCTTTTCTGAGGCTTTGCGGGATTCAATTGAGGATTGTTCCAGTAGAATCCTGTTGGTAATATCGATACTGATTCCGTAGATAGCATAATTGTTATCTCGATCTTTTTGTCGAATAGCATAAGTATTGAGCCAGATTTCTTTATTGAGAGTTTTGGCAAGGGGGTGGGTGAGAACAACCCGGTGCTCGAGAGAGTATTCATTGATACCTTCAGTTGAAGCATCTTGATTGAGAAATTTGAAGAAATCTTTGAAATTCTTGTTGGTGTCTTTGTTGAATAGCTGGATAAAATCTTTATCGGAAGTTATGTTCTCGGCCGCTATTCCAAGAAGCTCCTTGATATGATTGCTGCATTGAAATCTACGGGTGGCGGGGTAGTATATCCAACTCATAGCTCTACCTACTTTTAATGAGATATCATAGTGTTCTATGTTGCGCTCAATAATATGCTGATAGTTGAGGAGCTCGCGTTGACGCTTGTAGGAGATAATAATGACAATACTGAGAATCAACTCAAAGAGAATATAAAAAAAGATTGCGGAATGAGGATTGATAATATTAAGCGGCTCGGTATCATTGACAATAGAGTGTTGTGAGACAATCTTCCACTTAATTGTTTCAGAGGTAAAGGGTGGGCGCAGTGTTGTGTATTCGTAAAAATTATTGTCGATGATAATATGGCCGTACTCGTTGTTTTGAATTATGTTCCAGGCTTCAGGGAAGGTGGTGGCAAAATTATCCTCTTTAGAAAACGCAAAATTCATCCATTTATCTCCTCCGCCGATGACCCACTCTCCATTCATATTCAAGAGTGATACATGGCTGGGAAATGGAAAGTTAACCATCAGATCCACCATGATAACTCCGCGGAGTAAACCAAGGTTGTCATAAACTTTTTTGCCAATATGCAGGGTTGGTTTGAACGGAAAAGCAATAGTATCTCCATCATATTGTAATTCAATTGGAGAATAGTATATCGACTTGCCGGGATATTCAAGACATTCCGTTATATATGGGTATTGGGAAAGGTTGCGCAGTTTATGCGGCGGTAGGATCCGCGCCCCCTTACGAGTGTGCTCTACTTTGAGTCGTTCGCGTCCGTTTATACTGATAAAGCTTATCGAGTAGTAGTGCGGGTTGACCTTGAGTAGTTGGCTGATAAAATTTTCGAGGTCTGTATACTCAGAAGTGTTGGCGTCTGCTATCTGATATGGCTGGAGTTTCTGGACATATTTCTTTAGATATTCCCCATTGGCAATAATATTAAGGTTATTTTCAGTCGCGGTGAGGATAGAACTGCAGATATTGTTGGCGGAGAATACCTCTCGTACTGCGAGTTCACTGAGTAATTGGGCTCGCTTGATCTTGAGCGTTTTGCTGATATTGAAAAAATAAATTGTACCACCGATACTGACAAGCAGCCAGACGATTATGTAGAGGGCTTTATTGGGTTTTAGCTCACGAACAGGCTTGTCTTTTGTCTGCATATGGTATTATCAATTATCCTTAAATAGCATTATTAGCAGTTAATGCATTTTTCTTGCCTGGACTTAATTAAATGATAATAAATTGTAATTGTACTTTGATTTTTTAGATAACACAATAAAAATAATAAATGATTTTAATAATAAAAGTAAAGAAATAATAAAAGCGGAGGTGTAATGGCGTTAAATTTCATATTTATTCTCATATTTTATATATGGTAGGGTAGTTAGTTTCCCCGAGGTTTTTATGTTGCAAAAAAAATGGTTTTACGTATTCTTGATTGAAGAGGGAGACTTGATATTATTTGAGCATTTTTGTAAAAAGTTGATGAATGTTGAGGGGTGAGGATAAGATTTTTCTTCTTTTTTAATAGCTGAAAATGGCAGTATTTTTGAAGGTTTTGAGAGGAGCTTGTATGCCAGATTTCGTAGAGGTCATGCCGGAAAAAGACCTGATAGGTTCTGAGGTAGATCAGTTTAAACAGAAAATAGTGAATACTCTGAGTAATAAGCCAGAAAAATTATTACTCAATCTATCCAAGGTAAAGGTGATTGATTCAAGTGGAATAGGGACTTTGATTGCAGCAAAAAATTCAGCAGTTGGGATTGGTTGTGATATAGTAATTAGGGGTGTCAGTGCTGATATTATGAAGATGTTTAAAATTATGCGCTTAACAGATCATTTTGTATTTGAAGGATAGTATTTGGATGATTTGAATATGCTTGAATCTGAAGATGAGGTCTTGTCACAATTCTTTGAAGAATCTAAAGAGCGTCTGGCAAGTATTGAGGATGACCTGCTTGAGTTAGAGCAGCAGGGCGACGAGTTCGATTATGAGCTTGTGAACTGTATCTTTACCGCTATACATTCGGTAAAGGGCGGTTCGGTATTTTTCGGACTTTATAAGTTGGGTGAGTTGGCAAATAATCTGTCACTGCTGGTTGATAGAATCAGGCGTAATGAAATTGCGCTCAATGCCGATATTATCGGAGCCTTACTTGAAGGCACGAATTTGCTTTATAAGATGGTAAAAACACCTGAATGCATAGATGAGATGAATACTACCGATATTCTGCAGATGATAGATCATTTGCTCAGTATAAATCTCTCAGTTGAAGAAAAACTAGTCTCAAGTGCGTATATTGATATCCGGCTTCCAGATGGCAAAACAGTGTTTTCAATCAATAAGTATGATTTTTTACGGGCTGCTGAAGATGACCGGGGGGGGAGTAACGTATATCTTATATGTTATGATTTGATCAAGGATATTGAAGAGAAGAATAGGACACCTTGGGAGGTTATTTCGGAGCTGTTACAGCTCTGTGTATTTATTGACAGTAAGGTTGATATTGATGCGATTGGCACACTTGATTCTGCGACCCCGGATTCAATGCCTTTCTACGTACTTATTTCGACTATTATCGATAAGAGTATTCTTGGCGATTTTCTGGGTATTGCTAAAGAAAATGTCTATATAGTCAACAAAGACGGAGAGGCTGAACCGATTATTGAGCAGCCGCATAATGTGGATATAGTAGAGTCAATTATGGATTACTTGCTCCCGGATAGTCAGGAGGAATCGGCTGAGGTTGACGTTGAAGCTGATAACCGAAGAACTGATGGCTCTGTTGAAGATGAAGAACGTGATACTGTACAGATAAAACGGGAGGTGATAGCGCGATTGCACCAACACGCTGTAGAGCTGCAGGAAGCAAAGCAGAGCTTGCTCAAGCAGTGTGAATGTGTGAACCAAGCTGAGGTCGAACGTGTTTGCGCGATTATAAGCGCGATCTTGCAGCAGCTCAAATTTACCCTGGAGAGTAAGAATATTAGCCTTAATCAACCGAGTGATTCGATAGACTCCTCCTTGATTGAGCAGGTAGAAGAGGCGGATAAGCAGTCTATAATTGTACTCAAAGGGGGAGGGAGGAGAATGGCTATACCCCTGGGGCTGGTAGCTAGAATTGAGCGATTTGCTTATGCCGAGATTATCTACAATAACGGGGAGTGCTATACATTTTGCCAGGGTAAGAAGCTGGATCTGATTGTGCCGGTAGAACTCTTGGGGCTTGGCGAATTAGAGAACGAGAAGGAGTATATAGTTGCTGTAATCAGGTCGGGTGAGCATGAGGTGGGTTTGATCTTTGATAGTATTATTGCAATTCTCAATACTAAGGCTTGTATAAAGAAAATTTCTGATTCGCCAGCGGGTATTGCCGGAAGTCTTATTATCAATAAGCGGGAGATATTACTGCTTGATGTCTATTCTATAATCTATGTAGAGTTTCCTGAGCTTGGGGGAGTGGTGGCTGATTCTGTATTATCTAGAGCTACAGGTGTATTAATAATTGATGAGTCAGACTTTTTCCTGGAGTTTTTGCGTGATACCTGTAGAAAGTATGGATTGGTAGCTTATTGTGCGCGGAATCGAAATGAGGCATTAGAGGTGCTACAGGAGTATAGTGATGGTATTGGGACGATTTTGATCGCCAGTGATTTTCAGGTGGATCTGCTCCTAAAATTTATTACTGATATCAAGGGAATAAGGGAGTACCAGAATATTGAGATAGTCGTGACTATGGCGCTAATGGGCGAAGAGAAGAGGATAAGCCGGGAGGATACCGAGCACAAGGTGGATCAGTATCTTTTCAAATTGGATTCTCCCGGCATTATTGCGAGTTGTCTGAGATTGAGTTAAGGCTTCTGCAGATTGCGTAGTATGGTATTAATATAGAAAAGAATAGAGAAAAGGCAGAGTGATGCGGGAGCGGGTTCAGTATAAGATCCTTATTGTCGATGACTCCAGGATGAATAGGGTATTGTTGAAGAAATATCTCTGTGATGCCGGTTATCAGGTGGTCGAAGCGGAGAACGGGAAGGTCGGCAGGGAGTTGGCTCGGTCTGAGTGTCCGGATTTGATACTCCTGGATATTCAGATGCCTGTAGAGGATGGCTTTGAGGCAATTGGTAAGCTGAAGATGGACGGCTATACCGCACAGATACCAGTAATCTTTCTCTCCGGGATCAGTGATGTTGCTTATAAGGTGGCGGGTTTTGAGAATGGGGCGGTTGATTTTATTACCAAACCATTCGATGCCGAAGAGGTCAAGGCTCGGGTCAAGGTGCATATCAAAATAAGCCTGGATTGCAAGCGGTGCTGGAGAATCAGCGTGAAAAACTCAAGCAGATCGAACATGCTCAGAAGCAGATGCTGGTTGTTCCCGAGGAGATGCCAGAGGCAAAATTTGCAGCCAAATATTTGCCGCTGAATGATGCAGGAGGGGATTTTTACAGTGTTGTTGGGCTAGGTAATAATTTATACGGCTACTTTATGGGTGATGTCTCTGGGCATGATATTTCAACTAGCTATATAACTGCGGCTCTCAATGCCTTGTTGACCCAGAACTGTACAAATCTCAATACGCCCTCTGAAGCTATGATCATGATCAATAAGGTTCTTTGTCAGACTCTGCAGAGCCACAAATTTTTAGCCGCAACTTACCTGCAGATCAATAGAGTTAGTAACAAGGCGGTATTGATCAATATGGGAAATCCTCCGGTAGTCTGTATCAGTCGGACACGAGAGCCTAAGGTTATTATGGGCAAGGGGATACCGCTAGGTATGTTCGAAAATTCAATTTTTCCCCAGTATGAGTTTGAAGTTGAGCCGGGGGATAGGTTTATTCTCTTCTCTGACGGCTTACTAGAGTATTCCGGAGATGTCTGGTCTAACAGCATATATCGACTCTTGAAGGCGGCAACAGTGGTGGCGGATATGGATGTGCGCCAAGCTACTGAAGAATTCTGTAATTATTTTGTGGCCAATATCTCAGCTATTTCCGATGATATTGCTATCCTTACTCTGGAGGTATAAGTTAAATTATGCTCTATGTTATGGAGATAATGGAAAAAAGGCTGAAGATTGTCTTTTCTTCAGTAACTTCGTCAATAACCGAGGTTATTGACGATGCCATTGAGTTTCTGGAGATCAATAATTTTGCCTATGAGTCTTTCAGCTTAAAACTTGTATTGGCAGAAGCAATTACCAATGCGGTCAAGCATGGTAATTCACTCAATCCGCATTTAAATACCATATTTTCATTGGATATTAGTGGTGGTAAGTTGATGTTGATTATTGAAGACCAGGGGGGTGGGTTTGATTGGAAGAAACTGCTGCAGAGTACTATGCCAGATGAAGAGAAACTATCGGGTAGGGGGTTGGCTTTGATGCAGGCTTACGGTTACCGGGCTGAATATAATGAGGTTGGTAATCGGTTGACACTCACTAGAGTGTGAATTTGAGATGATTTTAGCGGTAAGATTTGGTAGAAGATCGAGATTGTAAGTAATATTTTGGGTTTTTCCGGTATTATACTGGAAAAACAGGCAATTTTTTATATAATAATCTTGTTGTATTCTCGGGGATAATGGGGTGGAGATATAGTACTTATTTGGGGAATAGTTCGGAATGAAGACTGCATATAATATTATAATAGTCATTATAGGTTGTGTAATCGCTTATTTTCTCTTTATGTTGGCTACAAATTCGCAGGAATTACTGAGTGAGATGAGTTCGCAAAAGGCTGAACTCAAGAGTTTGAATATACTTGCGGAAAAGGTTCAGCGGCTTGAGAATAAGACTAATTGGATTGATACCGAGTTTGAAACTTTCAAAGTATTTGCAGAGAAAGTGCAGAATCTTGAGAATAAAGCCAGCCAGCCGAATACTGGGGCTGAAGCCTTAAAGATGCTTGCAGGAAGAATTCAAAATCTTGAGAATAAGACCAGTCAGCTTGATACCGACCCTGAGAACTTTAAGTTTTTTGTCGATAGAATTACAGAGCTGGAGGATAAGACCAGCCAGACAACGACTACGCTTGAATCATTGTTGACTTTGAAAAAGCTGGTAGAGGGGGTGGAGTCGGATATCAATAAGCTGAGCAGTAGTGTTGATACTCAGAATGAAAGTATAAAGAGTAATCGAACTCAAATTACGCAGATTGGCGATAATAAGGTTTTACTCGCGCGCATAGATTCGTTGGAGAGTGAATTGGCGAGTCTCCAGAAAAACATTGGTAGTAACGGTAGGAGTTCGACTGCGACTGCTGATAGTATTAATTCTGGGGTAGATGCGGCGATAAAAGCATTGTTGCCTAAGTTTGAAAAGCTTACGGCTGATATTGATAGACTTAAAGGCGCTGATGCGCAGATGGCAGATGACGTTGCGGCGGTACGGGTTAATGCGGGAAAGAATGCAATGTTACTCCAAGCGTTGAATTCTGCAGATTCGCAAGAATTAAAACAGAAGATTACCGCGATTACTCAGAGCTTGTCAAATGTCGATAATACTGATAGTAAATTGCTCCGACAGGAGTTCGGAACACTTGCCGCACAGATGGATGGCCTCAAGGAGGCAATAGCCGGGTACAAGGCAGAGGGTAAAGATCGAATCGGTGAGCTGCGGAGCGTGCTTCAAACCCAGCTTGCTAGCCTTGAACAGATGCAGAAGAATACCCGTGATTTCAGCGATAAGACACTGAGCAAGCTTGAGGATGAGTTGGCGCGAGTGCAGACCGATACCGCGAAGAAGCTTGAGGCATTTGAAGAATCTATGCAGATTACACTCAAGGCTGCTTCAGGATCCAAGCAGGATATTGACGTCTCTGCTGTACGCGAGGGGATCAGGAAAGAGTTCGCGGCCGAGCTGCAAGGGGTTAGGGGTGAGTTGGCAGAACTACGTGAATTGAAGGGTGAATTGGCTGGATTGCGTAGCCAGATTGCTGCGGCTAATTCGCGTTCGGCTCCTGCCGATGATATACCTGTAGGGATAGTGATTAATAAGTCGTTTGAGAAGTCGCTAGTGATGATCAACACCCCTGAAGGAACCTTTATCTTCAATCCATATGCAGACTTTACCGGGGTAATCAGAGTGCGGGATGCTAAAGGTAATGAGCGGATGATGTTGGTGCCGTATACCGGAGAGTACCTCCGTATTGGTGATAACATCATCGATACCGGTCCTTTTGCTCGGAGTTGTGTGCTCGGGATCAATTGTAATATCGATGTCAGGGGAAGTATGAATAATCCGGTTAATAAATAGTGGTTAGGATGTCTTTATTTTTATGTAGAATAAAACTGCTCACTCGCTGTGTGCAGTTTTTTCAATACCGGGTTTTAGTCTTTTATTAATAAACAGAAGTTGAGAGTAGTTAGGAGATAGTATGAGTCAAGTTATGTGGTATTATCAGCGGCAGCAGGATCGAGCAGGACCGGTGACGGAGACTGAGATTGCGGAACTTATCGGGCAGGGAGTAATTAATAGCAGTACCTTGGTGTGGCGTGAAGGTATGGGTGACTGGCAGGAGGTGAGGCATACAGATCTCTATCGCTATCTACCTGCAAAACCCGGAACTGGGCAGAGTATGTTGAGTAACCGTTCCTTTATCGGCAATATCAGGGAGTATCTGGGTTCTGAGCATGATATGCCGCGTAAATTGAAGCTCTGGTTTGCGATATTCATGATAAGCCTTTCGTCTTCATTGGTTCTGATTGTGCTTGGCGTGGTCTCGTGGGTTCCTGAGATTGTTGCTAATATGTTCTCGCTGTTGATTCTTTATCATCTTTGGAAAGTTATCCCCGAAGAGAAGAGATATACCTCACCGTTGGTGACTGTTTTATTGCTGATAGTGCCGTTATTCAATCTGGTCTGGAATTTTTTCTGTTATTATGCGGGGGCGGGAAAGGTAAATCAAGAACTGGAACTTAGAAATATCAAAGACTTTAAAGTAAATACAATTATGGTGTTGGGGCATTGTATACTCGAGATTGTGCTGTTGCTGGTTGGAATGCTGGTATATCTTGTAATGCTTGATCCTGAGCACTTCAACTTTGCGACCCCTGAGCAACTTTCTATGGTATTGATGTCGGTTTATTTCCTGGATGTATTGTGCCGGATATATATTATGCGCTACTTTGTCATAGGGATCGTTAAGATGCGTGAAAATTAGCTTACAATATTACCAAAAGTTGCCGTTATTGTACAATATTTATATAAATTTTGGTGTATAATCCAGTTGTCACTTGAGAAGAGGATTATCAGTATTGTCTGATAATTATGAAATGAGTTGAGTGATGATTGCGAGAAAGATATGAAAACAATTCCGGTATGCTTTGTAACAGGCTTCCTTGGTTCCGGGAAGACAACATTTATTGAGAAGTTGGTGACTAGGCTGGGGGCTAAGAAGATTGTCTATCTCATCAATGAGTTCTCCCCAAAGGATGTTGATGGTCAGCGCCTCAGTCTGAAGGATGGGGAGCTGGTCAAGATACCAGGCGGGAGTATCTTCTGTAAATGTTTGACCAGCCAGTTTCTCAAGGTTCTTACCCAGATTAGTGAACTGGATATTGATGGGGTTGTCATTGAAGCCAGCGGTATAGCCAATCCGCGGGTTGCAGGAGATATGCTCAAAGAGACTGGGCTTGATCAATCCTTCTCCATAACCTCGATTATTGCGGTTGTTGATCCGCGATCATTTCTGAAATTATGCAGAACTCTTCCTAATATAAAGGAGCAGGTTGCTGCGTCAACTCATATTCTAATAAATAAAGTAGATAAGTTTGAGCGCGAGAAGGTGGAACAGACCACTGCCGCAGTATTGGAGATCAATTCAACTGCAGTTCTTGAAGAGACAACCTTCTGCGCTTCAGAAGTCGATGTCTTTGCGGCGCAACCGGTAATAGTAACCGGGGGTGAGTATGCTAAATGTAAGGATCCTAATTTCTGTGAACGCCGGGTACGGGTTGAGTCGGTGGCGGCATTGGAGAAGCTTAAGCAAAAACTAGGGATCTTTGGTGATGAATTGTATCGAGTTAAGGGTTGTATTGAACAGGATGACGGGACGACCTTGGTTGTGGATTATGACGGTAACGACTGGTTTGAGAGAAGTGGTAGCAGTTCGGTTGCCGGTGAAGCAGGAGAGATGGTGGTAATTGCCTCTGGGTTTAAAGAAGGGGCGCTTGAGGTTATCTGTAGGCAGTTTGCCTGATTTTACAGAAAGCATAAGCTATTGTTTGACTAACCGTTTGAGGATAGTTTTCAATAAATGAGAGAAAGAGAAAAGAGAGAAAGAGAGAGCAACATGGCAGAACTAATAGAATTGACAGAAGCGGTATTGAGCGGTAAGAGAAAGATTGTAAAGAATATTGTACCTGAGTTTATTGATAGTAATGTGGCTCCAGATAAAATTCTGGATGCTATGTTGGTGGCGATGAATGAAATTGGGGCAAAGTTTAAGAAGAATGAAATCTTTGTGCCGGAAGTTCTTATTGCTGCGCGGGCGATGAATACAGGTATGGAGTTACTGGAGCCGATACTTGTATCTTCAGGCCTTAAGCCGGAGCACAAGGTTGTTATCGGTACAGTAAAGGGTGACCTTCATGATATCGGTAAGAATTTGGTGGGTATGATGCTCAAGGGTGCAAATTTTGAGGTTGTGGATTTGGGAAGTGATGTAACTCCAGAGGCTTTCCTAGAAAAAGCTAAGGAGGTTGGAGCTTCAGCTATCGCTCTGTCTGCACTCCTTACCACTACTATGCCAGCAATGTCAGAAACCGTAAGGGTCTTTAAAGAGGCTGGTCTGGATAATGTCAAGGTTATGGTTGGTGGTGCACCGGTAACCCAGGCATTCTGTGATGAAATCGGTGCAGACGGTTATGCTCCTGATGCGGCAACAGCTGTTGATTGCATCAAGGAATTGATTGCGTAACTTATTTGGTATTACAGTATGATAGGTGTTTATAGGCTCCAGCCGTGGCTGGCGCCTATTTTTTTTGTAGTTGATTATTAAAGAAAATTCTTCATGTTTAAGATTCAGTTGATAATGTATATTTGCTTAAAAAAATAAATTTGTTATACTTGCCTGAAGATTATAATAAAAAAGAATTGGTAACTTACTGAGAGTATAAAGTATGATTATTAGTAATTAATGATTGGAAGAGAAATGCAGACAGGTTCTAACTGGAAAAATATAATTCTCGGGGTCTCTGTGCTTCTGCTAGCAGTACTCAATGTCAAATTCTTCTCGTTTGCAGTTGGGGAGATGAAGAATAAGGTCAAAGATGAGATTGTCATTGGTTTGTCGCTGGATACACTGGATGAGCGCTGGTGTAAGGATCGGGATATCTTTGTTGCCGAAGTAAGCAAACTTGGTGGCAGGACTCTGGTTGAATTTGCAAATTGTAATGATATAGATCAGATTAAAGATGTTAAATCACTGATTACTAACGGGTAGATACTCTAGTCATTGTTCCGCATGACTGTGCGGCTATGGCTAAGAGTGTGGAATTGGCGGCGGCTGCAAATATTCCGGTTATCTCTTATGACCGCCTGATTACGGATGCGGATGTCGATATTTATATGACTTTTGATAGTTATAAGATAGGGGCGTTACAAGCGCAATACCTAGTTGACGCTGTGCATGGCCGAGGTAAAATAGTCCGGTTGTATGGCGCGCCGACAGATAATACCTCCATGATTCTCAAGCAGGGTCAGGATAGTGTGCTAAAACCGTATATTGCCAGCGGTGCTATCGAGGTTGTTCATGAAGACTGGGTTGCGGATTGGAAGCCGATTAACGCAAAAATGATTATGAATGCCGCGCTGATCAAGACCAAGGCTATCGACGGGGTGCTGGTATCCAATGACGGTACGGCCGGCGGGGTAGTGCAGTCGCTCAAGGAGGCGGGGCTCGCTGGAGAGGTGGTAGTGACCGGCATGGACGCCGATGAGGTGGCATGTCAGCGAATTGTTGCAGGTACGCAGACGATGACGGTCTATACCCCCATTAATCGACTGGCCCGGAAAGCGGCACAGGTAGCCTTCAAGTTGGCGCAGCAGCGGGCGGTAGTCGCGGATTCAACCGTAAACAACGGTTTCAAAGAGGTGGCGACTATCAATCTGCCGGTGGTTGCGGTTGATCGAACAAATCTGGAGCAGACTGTGATTCAAGATAACTTCCATACCCGTGAGAGTATTTTTGGGAAGATTAAATAAGGCTCTAACTATTTTTGTTAGAGCCTTATTTTTTGTATTAAGCGTATGACTATGGGCTGGTTTAATCTGGAATAACTACTTTGTCCAGATCCGGTTCGGGAGCTGGGAATTCACAGTTCAAGGCTTTTAGATGTGAACGGAGGATGGTTGCGATGATGATATTGCGCCACCACTTCTTATCGGATGGGATTACATACCAGGGCGCATGTGTGGTTGAGCAGTTGTTTATGGCGATTTCATAGGTTTTCATATACTCATCCCAGAATTTACGCTCGGCAATATCTGAAGAGGTAAATTTCCAGTTCTTTTCCGGAAGATCCAGACGTGCCTGAATACGCCGCTTCTGCTCTTCTTTGGAGATATGCAGGAAGAACTTGATGACGTGGGTATTGCTGTCGCGGAGCAGGTATTCAAAATTGTTGATGTGCTCATAACGTCTCTCAATTATATCATTTGGGACGAGTTTGTGAACGCGTTGGATAAGTACGTCCTCGTAATGTGACCGGTTGAAGATCGTGATCATCCCGTGTTTGGGGGTACAGGAGTGTATACGCCAAAGGAAATCGTGAGCCACTTCTTTGGGGTTTGGCTGCTTGAAGGAATGAACCCTGACACCCTGTGGGTTGAGCGGTCCGAAAACCTTGCGGATGGTGCCGTCCTTACCCCCGGTATCCATTGCTTGGATAACGACTAATATTGATTTCTTACTCTCGGCATAGAGACGGTTTTGGAGCATTTTGAGGTCTTCGTGGATCTCAGACAGCAAGAGATCTCCGGCTTTACGATCCATAGAAGGTTTTTCCTGGGTCGGGGTTTCACTCAGTTTGAGCGAATTTTTCTCAGGTTTGATGCGATATTGCTTGATAAATTTTTCATCATCTTTCTGGCTCATTGTATTGCTCCTATCTGCTGTATAAAAATAAAGGTCATTCCTCTGAAGCGGTTTGTGCGTGGTCTTTTTCCTGATAGTGTTGTTGACGTCGGGCAATGGCTTCGGGGGTGAAAGCGTTGTTAAAAGCAATACGCAATACTTCTTCAACCTCTTCAACCGGATAAAACTTAATACCATTCTTTACCTCTTTGGGCAGGTCATGGAGATCCTTCATATTGGATTTGGGTAGAATTACCTCCTTGATGCCAGCAAGATGCGCACCGATCATCTTTTCCTTGATCCCGCCGACAGGGAGTACCTTGCCCCTCAGGGTGATCTCACCGGTCATCGCCAGACGTGATTTTACCCGTTTGTTTAGCAAGAGACTGATGAGGGAGGCTACAAGCGTAATACCAGCTGATGGACCGTCCTTGGGAGTTGC
Source organism: Planctomycetota bacterium (assembly GCA_963556115.3). Lineage (GTDB taxonomy): Bacteria > Planctomycetota > SZUA-567 > SZUA-567 > SZUA-567. The sequence continues at coordinate 66,582 of CAUVYI020000001.1, forward strand.
TCCTTCAGGAAAATGTATGTGTATGTCTGTATTATCATAAAATTCCGGGTCGATTCCGAGTTCGTCGGCATGGGTGCGGATCCAGGAGAGGGCGGTCTGTGCTGACTCCTTGATGACATCTCCTAGGCTACCGGTTAGCAGCATATGTTTGCTCCCAGGCATGGCGGTAGATTCGATAAATAGAACATCACCTCCGACAGTGGTCCAGACCAGTCCGACCGCGACTCCCGCTACATTTGAGCGTCGGATAAGTTCGTTGGTAAAATCCTCAGGTCCGAGAAGCTTCTTGACTACCTCTGGAGTTACTCGGTATGGACCGGTATTACCCTTGACTATCTCAACTGCGAGTTTGCGGACTACGGTTGCCAACTCTCTCTCCAGGGAACGTAGACCTGACTCACGGGTGTAACCACGCATAATCAGATCAATTGCGCCTTTATTGAACCTAATTTGTGCGGCTTTGAGGCCATGATATTTGAGTACGCGCGGGATTAGATAACGCTTGGCGATTTCATGCTTCTCCAGAGTTGAATATCCCGGCAGGGAGATAATCTCCATCCGGTCGTAGAGCGCGTCGGGTATGGTGTCGACAGTATTTGCCGTGGCGATAAAGACAACCTTGGAGAGGTCGAAATTGACATCTAGATAGTGATCGGAAAATTCGCTGTTCTGCTCTGGATCCAGGGCTTCAAGTAGAGCTGAAGCCGGGTCACCGCGCATATCGCTGACCAGTTTGTCAATCTCATCGAGCATGAATACCGGATTCTTCGACTCGGCTCTACGCAGTCCCTGGATGATACGCCCGGGCAGCGCTCCGATATAGGTACGCCTATGACCGCGAATCTCTGCTTCATCCCGGACGCCACCCAGTGAGTGTCTGACAAATTTACGCCCCATAGCCTTGGCAATACTCTTGCCGAGTGAGGTCTTGCCGACTCCGGGAGGCCCGACCAGGCAGAGAATCGGACTCTTGCCCTCAGGGTTGATCTTCTTGACGGCAAGGTATTCGATAATTCTTTCTTTGACCTTTTTAAGATTATAATGGTCACTATCGAGTATCTCTTGCGCTCGTATGATATCAATCTCGTCCCTGGTCTCTTTGTCCCAGGGTAGCGAGACCATCCAGTCGAGGTAGGTCATCGCCACCGTATACTCGGCACTACCTGACTGCATCTTCTCTAGGCGACCAAGTTCACGTTTGGCTTCTTTGAGTGCGTCTTCAGGAAGACCGGCAGCTTCGAGCTTTTTGCCCATCTCCTCTATCTCATAATTGCCGTCATCCTCACCGAGTTCGCTACGAATCGCTTTGAGCTGTTCCCGCAGAAAATACTCCCGCTGCCCTTCGCCGATACGCTCCTTGACATTCTGCTGAATACGATGACCCAGTTCGACAATCTGCATATTCTTGCCGAGCATCACCGAGAGGGTTTCCATGCGTTTCATGACATTCAGTTCATCTAGAATCTCTAGACGCTGATCATGGGTGATATCAATATTGCTCGCTACTAGGTCGCTGAAGCGTCCGGGATGTTCAATATTGTGGGCGGTGACCTTGATATCTTCAGGGAACTGTAGGATATCGGTAAGTTTGGTGAATTCTTTGCGGATGCTGCTGAAGAGCGCCTTGGCTTGGAGGGTCTGAGGAACCTTTTCCTGGAGTAGCTCGATCTTGGCTACCGCATGTGGTTCTACCTGGGAATACTCGGTAATCTTGGCGCGGCTTAAACCCTGAATCAGCAGACGCATCTCACCTTCTGGGAGTTTGAACATCTTTAAAATTGCAGCAACGCAGCCAATATCATGGATGGCGTCGGTATCGCTGCTATTCTCCATCTCGCGTTCAAGCGGGGTGATAATTACAAGTTTATCGCCGATAAGCGATTGATCTATCATTTTCATATCCCGTTCATGCGAGATTGAAAGTGGGGCAATCATGTCCGGGTAGAGCACTATATCACTGGCTGCAAGCACGGGTAGACGAGCAGGGATGTTCAATTCTTTCTCACTATCATCAATCATATTGCTATTGATATCGATAACAACATCTTCACTTATCTTGGCACTTTGAGTGGGGCGTTTGGATGTAGCCTTGGGGGTAGAATCACTGGTGGTTGTCTTCTTTTTAACGGTCTTTTTTCTGGTCTTCTTTTTTGCCATTATCTTCTTTCTGTATTCTTCACAACGTTCTTCTGAGAGTCAGCTGAATATAGCTGAATCTTTGAATCAGTCGATATCTATGGTAATTGGTTCTGCAGTATCAACACTACATTTGGGGAGGGTTACTTCGAGTACACCGTTGATAATTCTGGCTTGTCCCAGGTTGACTTTGCAAGGTAAATTGAGTATCCTTTCGAACTGTCCATGGTGTATCTCAAGTTGTCTGTAGGACTTGATAAGCTTGGGACGTTCTAGTTTGCGGCAGCCTCTGACCTGTAATTGTTCGTTCTCCAGAGTCAACTCAATGTCATTCGCTTCCACACCCGGCAGATCAATTATGGCAATGATCTCTGATTTGGTCTCGAAGATGTCAGCGTCCGGAATCCATTTGTCATGGGTGGTAGCCAGCTTTTTGCTCAGTTCCGTAGCGGATGGGGAATTGTAATATTTACAGTAATATGCCATTTTATTATACCTCAAAAAAAGTAGGATTATTAATATATATTGAACAGGGTTTGGGCGGATTTTGCAAGTATTTTTTTTGATTATTCAGCTCGATACTTCGGCGACTGCAGCGGTATCTGCAGGAGGAGAGTGGGGTTACAGGTTGGTAGGGGAGACTGCGTATTCGCTTCAGGTAAAACTGCTTCGGGTCAGTTTTATTTATGGGTCAGTTCGAGTAGTTTACTGAAGCGTGGATCATTCTTAAGGCTGCTGAGATCGGGGTCTTTGGTCATGTGCTCATGATCCTTATATCCCAGACAGATAGCTTCTTCAAGGGTTTGCAAGGCGTTGTCGGTATCATTTATCAGCGCATAGCTGCAAGCTAGATTGTAGGTGATTAGAGCATCTGAAGCTTTGAGCTCACGTAAGCGTTTGTCATATAGTAGCCCATCGTGATAGTAACCCAAGCAGGTAAGAGAACTCGCCGCACTCTGGAGGGCTTCAAAGTGATATGGACGCTTGTTGAGGATTGCCAGAGCAAATTCAGCAATAAAGGTATGGTGCTCACGTTCACGGTCATTAAGATTATCAAAACGTTTGCTGTCGCATGGTCCCATAGCAGTTATATCCTTATATTTGACAATATAATAATCTGTATCTGACCCGCTCTCCAAGCCTGGCGGTTGGAGAGTGGGATTATCATAATAATCTTAAAGGCTTGCTACTTGGCGAACTTCTTCTTCTGTAACATCTTCCCAATCACGTCGTTTGAGAAAAGCCGCAACATATGCCTCATCCTGAAACTTGTCCCAAAGCAGGGATATCATCTTCTCTCTAGCCATCTCTTCGGTGTAACGGTCACCGGCGACCTTGGTAATGCGATCTAAAGTCTCGGATTTGTTCTCATGTTCACTCAGAGACGAGAGAACAGCTTCCTCAGCCTGTTCTTTCCAGTTTTCATTGGCGATGATACCAAAACCTTCATCAATTTCAAGATCCTCTGCCTCCTCTTGGTTCGGGGCGCTTGAATTCTTTAGGGCACTGGTTGTAGTCGACGACGGTGCCGCAGAAGGAGACATCTGCGCACTTACTACCGTCGCCCTAGGCAGTTCCGATTCATCATCGTCTTCAGAACGCTCCTGCTTGAGGTCTTCAGGATCTGCAGGAGAACCGTGAACAAATGAACCATCCTCGCCAAAGAGATCGAGAGCTTCAATAAAGTTTGCAGCTTCCTTATTGTTGCGAAGATTGAATTGGGCGGTTGCCTTGAGCCCGCCATTACGAATCTGATCGATCCGTGCATTGATTTTACGTAGCGAGTTGAAGGGTAGGCGGGCACATTCGCCATAGCTGAAAGTGACGACGACTTCGTAAACTCCACCCCGTCTATCACTTACTTGAACTGTACTCATAAATAGCCTCCTGCTAAATATACTATAGTTGTATTGTGATTGTTTTGGATAATTTTAATAGTAATTTAAGTATTATTATACATTAATAATCTGCTCTTAAAAGACCAAATCGGATTAATTTGCAAAAAAAAAAGTTATGTGGTTCAGTATAAGAATTATCACTCGCTGGAGCCGGTTGGTTGTTAGTTACTCTTTGACAAGTCGTTATGCAGCGATAATAAATTTGACAGCTGACTGAAGATGTGGTAAAATTATAAGTGGATGAAGTTTTAAGCGGTATATGATCGGGAGAAAAATTATGTCTTGGCCACCTTGGCCCCCTGTGATGCAACCACGTGGGGCATTTGATCATATTATTAAGGAGACTCTGCCGGGCAAGGGTATGATATCTGAGCAGGGAGAGGTAGTGAAAGAGGTAGATCCGACTAGGAATCTTAACCGGGTACTCGGTAAGGATGCGGTAGTGTCGGGTGGCGGAAAGGCTTGGACTAAAGCTCAGGAGAATAGTACTAATAATATTGCTAAAGAGGTGCCGGGATTACCGGACAATCTCTATGCATAGTTTTATTTTTAGATAGGTATTTTATTCAGCCCTCAGCATTGCTGAGGGCTGAAAGATATAGAACGGCGAATGCATATTGCATTCGCCGTTTACTGTTATTTTGACTTAATAGAATATTAAAAGCGTTAAACCTTAGTGAACCCAGCGTTGCATGATCTCCTGAACTACGCCACGTTTGCGGAGTGTTTCAAAAGCATTCTGCCACTGCATGGCAATGTTGGGAGGAGTGGATTTTGAGATACCAATATAGTAATTTGTCTTATTGGATATTTGTATTAATGGCTTGATGTTGACTGCAGAGAAGCCGGCATCACGGAGAATATAAGGCGCTGTAATCGCGGAGAAGGCTCCGGCATGCCCCGGATTATTCATCATGTCATAGACTGCCTCGGTAGGAGTGCTATAAGGGATGATGTTGTTGAAGCCGAGTTCTGAGAGGACGGCATTGGCAAAGGCACCGCCAACACAGGCGATGGCAGGGATAGCCTTGGCATCGGCAAAGTTGGTTACGCGTAGGAGGGAGTCCTGGCGTGCGTACAGCCAGGCCGAGTCTGCAGCGTATGGGCCAATCCAGTAAAATTCGTTTTCGCGGTCTGGAGTCTTTTTGATGACGCAGATAATTGTATTTGGTGTGGTGGTGGCGGTAACATAGATGCTGTTCCATTCAGAGAGAATAATCGGGGTGGGGATCTGGCCGAGTTCTTTCTGGATAGCGGCTACCAGTTCGGCTACGGCACCCTGTACAAAGCTGGAGTTGCCGCGGTTGAAGGTGAAGGGAGGAAAGTTCTCGGCGTAGATAGTGAGCGGCTGTGAACCGGGGAAGACAACGGTCTCTTTCTCAGTAATGATAGTCGAACCGTCGTTTAAGACCTCGCTCTCTTTAGTTATTATTGTGGTCTGAGTGGTGGGCGGGGTAAGATCTCGGCGTTCGATAATGTTGGTTTTGATGGTTGGTACTGCGGTACCGTTGATGATTAGAGTCTCGGTGTAGGTGGTTTTGAGCGGTACGATGATAGTATCAGGAAATACCGGGTAGTCAGGTATCTTTGGTTGTCTGGCTCCAGGCATGTACTCCTTGTAGAGCTTGGCAAGGGTTCCGTCGGCTTCCATAGACTTGAGGACATTCTGCATGTAGAGAGCGACACGGGGTGATACGTTTTTATTGAGGCCATAGTACAGGTTTCGCTTCATGAAGCGATGGATAGGGATGAGCCGGTCTGCTTGTTTGACCCCCATATTCTTGAGGAAGATTTTGACCGAGGCTTCAGGGAAGATGCCGATTGAAGCGTTGCCGTTGAGCAGAGCATTGAGTGCCTGTTCGGGGGTAGGGTAGTATTTGAGGTTGGTGCAGCCGGCATCCTTGAGCGTCTGGATGACAGCGTAACCGTCGACAACCGCAATGCTCTTGACGTTTCTGACATCATTGATATCATTGATCTTGACATTACTGCCGCGGGGTTTGTAGACAAAATAGTCAAGACCTGCAATAGGGCCGACCCAGATGAAATTATTGCGCCGCTCAGGGGTCATTACCATTGGGAAGATCGCTGTGCCGTTGGTGTTGAGGACTTTGTTATATACTCTGTCCCATTCGCCAAAGGTGATCGGTATGCCTACATGGGCACGTTTCATCATCTCTTCTACTGCCTTGTAAGCGACACCTGAGCCGTCGACACCGGCAGGCATGCTTATCGGTGGAGTAGGGCTGGTGTAGATTTGGGTGAGAGTTGCGGCTGAGGCCGAACTGCAGAGGCTGCAGACCAGAGCGAACAGCAGTGAGGTTAGAATAGCTTTGTAACTCTTCATTTCATCTCCTTTTGTGGTAATAATTCTAACAATAGAAACTTACTGTAAAATATTGACCAAAGATATTTTTGGTATTATCTTCTCAACATATATGTATGTTAAATTATGTCATAGCAATTTTTTTTGCAAGTTGAAAATAGGCTCTTGGTCAATTAAAAAGTTAAAGGGAGGTCATTTTTTGTGGATAAATACTAATAATTGCGGACAGGATGGAGATAAGTGCTTCTGTAGGTGAGGGTTGGATAGGGGTGGGGGAAATATTGCTAGAATAGGAGTTATAATGCAGGATATATGTAAAATATGGCTATATCCTGCATTATATAGGCAACCTTTAACAATTGCTTTTAGTTAATTAGGATTAAGGTTGTTTTATCCAGCGCTGGATTATAGCATTGACTTCACCACTGGCTTTGAGCTTGTCGAAAGCTTGTTGCCAGGCGCTTGCTATCTCTTGTGGGGTGCCTTTGGAGATACCGATATAGTAGTTGGTCTTCTTGGAAATTGGAATAAGCGGCTGTACATTGAGTGGAGAATAGCCGGCGTTACGGATCATATATGGAGCTGCTGCACTGGAGAAAGCGGCGGCGTACTCTGGATTATTCAGCATTTCTTTGACTACCTCGTCAGGGGTGTTGTAAGAGACAATATTCTTAAAGCCCTGAGCGAGAAGTTCGGCGTGGGCAAAGGTTTGGTCGATGCAGGCTATTTTTAAAATATCTTTGGCTTGTTGGATATTGGTAATTTTTTGTAGGAAATCCCGGCGGGAATAGAGCCAGGCGGAGTCGGCAGCGTAAGGGCCGATCCAGTAGAAGTCGTTCTCGCGTTCGGGGATGCGTTTGAGGGCGCAGATGACCGAGAATGGGGTTGAACGGGCTTTGTTGAAGGCTGAGTTCCAGTCGGTAAGGGTTATCGGGGTAGCGGCTGAGTCGCCCAGTTCACGCTGTATTGCTTTGACTAGATCAATTCCGGCTCCTTGTACTTGGTCGGAACCGCTAGTGAGGAAGGTGAAAGGGGTAAAGTCTTCAGCATAGATATGCAAGGGTTTTGTAGCTGTGAGTACGGGTGCTGGTGCGGCGGCTTTTGCTACGCTGTGAGGAAATGATGGTGTCGGCGGAATCTCAGGGATGCTGCTACGGGGGATATGATACTTGGCAAAGAGTCGGGTAAGTGTCTTGTCCTCTTTGATCTGGTACAGTGCTTTCTGCATATCATTGGCAATACTAGCCGGAGTATGTTTGTTCAGAGCAAAATAGAGATTTTCTCTCATAAACAGGTCGACCGGGGTGATGTCGGGTCTGCCTTTGGTACTCACGGCGTTTGTTTGTCCTAGCTCTTTATGCTTGAGGGTAAGGTCTTCGTAGGTCTCATATGAGGAGCCGTAGGTCAGGCTTATGCCGCTGCTATCGTCAAGGAGTGAACTCAGCCCGCTTTTTTGGGTCTTGATTGGTTGGTCGGTTCGGATTTTATATCCAGATTCTTTATGGAAGTTGTCGACAATAAATTTAGGAAAGATGCAGATATCACATTTTCCTAGAATGACTGCAATTATAGCCTCTTTCGGGGTATTGAAATAGACCAGATTTTTACAGCCCTGTTGTTTGAGCTTACTGTTTATAACGTATTCTTTTACGGTGGCGATTTTTTTGGCATTGGTAATGTCGTCTTTAGAATTTAGCGCGAGGTTTTTATTATTGGCCTTATAAATATAATACTCTGAGATACAGAAGGGACCGACCCAGATGAATTCCGGTTCACGCTCCGGGGTTATATTGGTCGGGAAGACGCCGGTGTCGCTATTGTGTAGAGCCTGGGCGAAGGCTTTGTTCCAGAGATCGAAGGTTATTTTGGTAGTATAGTTTAGGCGCTGGTCGATCTCCTGAAGTAATTCACAGCCCAGTCCGCGATCCTTGCCTTGCTGGTGGATACTCAGAGGAGGATATTCGTTGGTATAAACGGCCTTTAGGCCACCGGCAAAGGCTGTACTCGAAGCCAGTAGTAGTAGAATAACCAATGTCAGCAGGGTTGAGAAGTTTGATCTGTGCATTATTGCCTCCGCTCTAGTAACGTTTTAAGTTAAATATACAAAATAGTAGAGTTGCTATCAAATTTACGTTTATTTGCTAGTTTCTTTTAGTAATTATAGGTTTATAGCAGGTTTTGGGCTTTTTCGGAAGTTTTTTTACATTACATTATGCTAAATAAAAAAAATAGTAGGTTAGCCTATTGTTTTTTTGGGTTTTATCGCTAATATTAAAAATTCCCGTTTTCCCAGACATGGTTTTGGGCGGTTTTTTTATGGTTGTTTTTTTTTACATGGTTTTATGCTTTCCTGGCACCGTTGTCACCGGGGCAAGGGTTGGGGATTGGATAAGATCATTGGAAAGTAGGTTTGTTATGGTAAGACCCGGACGTTATGGACTAGTCTACGGTGTAATCTCTGAAGAAGAGCTCGATAAAAAGGTCGAGGCGGCAATGGGTGGGGTGAATATCGATTCTCTTACCGATGCTGTCGGCGAGCAGGAGCTCAAGGAAGGTGAGATCATCAGTGGTATTGTCCGCAGAATTGACGCAGAAGATGTTGTCGTTGATATTAACTATAAATCAGAGGGCTTTATTCCTTTGGTCGAATTTGACCATGGCGAAGAACCAGCGATTGGAGATAAGATCGAGGTCTTCCTGGAAGAGATTGATGAGTTCGATGGTGAGGTAGTACTGAGCAAGCGTAAGGCTGATCGTATCCGTGGTTGGGAAAAAATCATGGAAGAGCACGAAGTCGGCGATGTTATCGTCGGTAAGGCTGTACGCAAGATCAAGGGTGGTTTGTTGGTGGATATCGGCGTACCGGTATTTCTCCCTGCTTCGCAGGTTGATATTCGCCGTATCGGCGATGTCGGTGATTATATTGGTCGTGATCTTGAGTGTAAGATTATCAAGATCGATAGAGAGCGTCGTAACATTGTCCTCTCACGTCGTAAGCTTTTGGAAGAAGATAGAGAGTCTAAGAAATCTGAGGTTCTCAAGACTCTGGTCAAGGGTGAGGCGCGCAAGGGTGTGGTCAAGAATATTACAGATTTCGGAGCCTTTGTCGACCTGGGTGGTATCGATGGTCTGCTGCATATCACTGATATGAGCTGGGGCAGAGTATCACATCCATCCGAGGTGGTTACTATCGATCAGGAGATCGAGGTTAAGATTCTGGACTTTGATCTTGATCGTGAGCGTATCTCTCTGGGACTCAAGCAGCTCTCGAATAATCCTTGGGAAGCGATTGCGGAGAAGTATCCGATCAACTCTAGAGCGTGTGGGCCGGTAGTCAATATCATGCCTTATGGTGCATTTGTTAAGCTTGAGGACGGTATCGAAGGTCTGGTACACATCAGTGAGATGAGTTGGACCAAGCAGGTATCACACCCATCAGAGATGGTATCTGTAGGTGATGAGGTGGATGTAATTATTCTAGATATCAATAAGGATAAACAGGAACTGTCTCTAGGTATGAAGCAGAGCGAAGAGAATCCTTGGGAGCAGGTCGAGGCGAATTATCCTGCGGGAAGTTATGTTCAGGGCAAGGTGCGCAACCTTACAAATTATGGTGCGTTTATCGAGCTGGAAGAGGGGATCGACGGACTGCTGCATATCAATGATATGAGCTGGACCAAGAAGATCAATCATCCATCTGCCATGCTCAGCAAGGGTGATGAGGTAAGAGCGGTTGTACTCAATGTCGACCAGGAACGCAAGCGTGTAGCCCTTGGGCTCAAACAGCTTGATGATGATCCATGGGTAAGCCTCATTCCTGATAAGTATCACGCAGGTGATATTATCGAGGGTGTGGTGACCAAATTGGCAAACTTCGGGGCTTTTGTCGAGATTGGCGATGACCTTGAAGGTCTGCTGCATATCTCCGAGCTCTCTGATCAGAAGGTTGAGAAGCCTGAGGATATCGTCCAGGTCGGTCAACGGGTGACAGTTATGGTTATCAATGTAGATACCGATGATCGCAAGATCGGGCTCTCACTCCGTGCAACCCATGATGTAGATGAAACCTATGTTCAGAAGCAGCAGGCAGAAGAAGCGGCTGCGGGTAAGGATGATTCAGCTCAGGAATAAATCTAGAGTTGGACAATAATGAGTTGTGAATGCAGGCTACCGGTAAACGGTAGCCTGTTTTGCTATATATTGGGATGTGACGGAGGTTGAGGGGTGTTGCCAGGAATGAATAAGGCAATATCCAGCCGCGTAGTCGGTGAAAAGTTTAATTGTAACGATTAATCAAGTATTAGCCGGGTAAAAACCCTTGCGTAGAGCGGTGTTGTAGTTAAAATACTATAATACTTAGATTGTATGGTTGGGTGCTGATACAAGCGGTAATTTATATTAATAAAAAAATCAGGGAAAAGAAAATGGCGACACCAAAAGCGTTGGTTCTAAGAACAGCCGGTACAAATTGCGATCAGGAGACACTTTATGCCTTTGAGCAAGCTGGTGCAACGACAGAACTTCTTCATATTAATAAGGTTGCAAAAATTAACGATCCGTTTGCAGGAATAAACATTCTGGCTATACCCGGTGGCTTTACCTATGGTGATGATGTGGCCAGTGGTAAAGTTCTGGCGGTGGAATTGACCCATGTCCTTGGGGAGAAGGTCAAAGCGTTTGTAGATAGAGGAGGTCTGGTTATTGGTATCTGTAATGGCTTTCAGGTGCTGGTAAAGACCGGTTTGCTCCCTGATGCCAGGTTCTCAGCGGCGCTGGAGAGAAAAGCGACTCTGACCTTCAACGATTCACATAAGTTTGAATGTAGATGGGTACGACTCAAGGCAGCGGAGAATACCAAGTGTGTCTTTGCCGAGCCGGGTGAAGAGATTGAGGTGCCGGTGGCGCATGGTGAAGGTAAATTTGTGTGTAGGAGTCCGGAAATTCTTCAGGAGCTTATTGCGCAGGGACAGGTGGTCTACCGTTATGCTACCGCGGATGGTAGCGAGCCGGTGTATCCACAGGATCCCAATGGTTCTGATGATCATATTGCCGGTATCTGTGATGCCAGCGGAAGGGTATTTGGTTTGATGCCCCATCCTGAGCGGCATATCTTCAGTTATCAGCATCCTCGGGCTATCCGGGAAGAGCGCAGTGGTGAAGGCGAGGGTATCAGGATCTTCAAGCGTGCTGTTGCTTATTGCAAAGAGTGTTAGTTATTTAGAATGAAATAAATCTGAGTTCTTCTTAATCCAAAAAGGATCTTCATAAATGGCCGGAATCGATATACTACCCTTTGAACAACCACTCCATGATCTGCGCATACGGATCAATGAACTTCTGGAGAATGCAGAGCAGTCGGAAGAGATGCAGCGGCACGCTAAAATGATGCAGGAGCAGGCGGATGAGATGGAGAGAAAGCTCTATGCCAATCTCTCACCGTGGAATGTTGTGCAGATTGCCCGCCATCAGAATCGGCCGACAACGCGGGATTATATAGAAATGGTATTCGAAGATTTTCAGGAACTCCATGGCGATAGAGCTTTTCGCGATGATCTGGCTATTGTGACCGGTCTGGGCCGGCTTGGGGGTAAGCGGGTGATGCTTATCGGGCAGCATCGGGGGCGGAATGTCGAGGAGCGCCATCAGAGCCATGCGGGTTGTTCACACCCGGAGGGTTACCGTAAGGCACTGCTCAAGATGAAACTGGCGGAGAGATTTAATATCCCGGTTGTCTGCCTGGTCGATACCAAGGGTGCGTATCCGGGGATTGGAGCGGAAGAACGTGGGCAGGGGATTGCCCTGGCTGAAAATATTCGGGATATGAGTCTGCTTCGGGTGCCGGTGGTCTGCTGTATTATCGGCGAGGGTGGTTCCGGCGGAGCGTTGGCGGTAGCTGTTGGTAATAAGGTCTTGATGTTACAGCATGCGTACTATTCGGTTATTTCGCCGGAGGGCTGCGCCTCTATACTCTGGCGTGACGGTGAACGCAAGGTCGATGCGGCCAATGTGCTTAAATTGACTAGTCAGGATTTATTCTCCCGTGGTTTTATTGATGGTATTGTTGAAGAGCCACTAGGTGGGGCGCATCGGGATCATCAACTGGCTGCCGAAAATCTTCGGTCCGCCATAGTAAAAAATCTACAAGAGCTGGAAGGGATGAGCCCCGATGCGCTGATAGAGGATAGATATAATAAGTTCAGGGCTTTTGGCGAGTTCCTGGTTGAGGATGATCCGGCAGTATTTTTGAGTAGGAATATTATGCCTGAGGCGGTGGCTGCCGAGCCTGAACCGGAAGTGCAGGATGTTGTAGATAAGCCTGAAGACGTTGTGGTTGAAGGAGAAGAGGATTCTGCAGTGGACAAGGAAGAGGAATAAGCTTATGGAACATTTTGGTGATAGATTACTCAAGGCGAGCAAGCAGAAGAAGAGTGTAACCGTGGTGGGGATTGATCCTACATTTGATAAGCTTCCTCCTTCTTTACAGGAGATGGTCGATGACCCGATAAATAGGCAGGAAGCTCTGGAGTTATTCGGCAAGGGAATAATCGATGCGGTCAAGGATTTTGTGCCGGCGGTAAAACCGAATATCGCTTTTTATGAAGCGCATGGGGTGCCGGGGATAATGGCATATATTACGCTCTGTGCTTACGCGCATAGCGCTGGATTGCTAGTGATCGGGGATATTAAGCGCGGTGATATCGGTAGCACGGCTGCGGCATATGCCGAAGGGATGCTCCGTCCAGCGGCTAAGAGTGGTAAGATTGCCAATCCTTTTCAGATAGGTCCGCATGATGCGGTAACCCTCAATCCATACCTTGGATATGACAGTATTGGGCCGTTTATTGACAGTGCGAAGGAGAATGGTCAAGGCATGTTTATACTGGTCAAAACCTCTAACCCTACCAGTGCTGAGCTCCAGGATCTTGAGTTGAAATCCGGCGGAACTCTGGCGGAAGCGAGTGCTAGGCTGGTAAATACTTGGGCAGAGAGATTTGTCGGTGAGTCCGATATTTCGGCGGTTGGAGCGGTAGTGGGTGCGACTCATCCTGATGAACTAGCGCGGTATCGCGAGCTTATGCCGCGGGTACCGTTTTTGATCCCGGGGTATGGCGCGCAAGGCGGTACGGCTGCAGGGATTATGGGAGGCTTTAGAGCAGACGGTTCGGGAGCAATTGTCAATGCTAGCAGATCGGTAATCTATGCCTGGATGAAAGAAGGCAAGCCGGCTGATTGGCAGGCGGCGGCGCAGCGGGCGGTTATTGCGATGAATGCTGATATCAATGTGGCTCTGGTAGAAGCTGGCAAAAACGGTATATTTCAATAAGTAGTAGTATTTTGTTGTAGTTAGATGAGTTGTTTAATACAGCCAACAACAAAGTTGTTGGCTGTATTCGTGTTGTAGGCTTTAGCCAGTTGAGTACTCCGCAGGAGTGCGAAACAATAAACCACCCGCTATGCGGGTGGATAATAAAACGTTATACAAAGATACACCTTTCCAAAATATAATAGAGTTGTTCAAGCTGCTATTATTTAGAAAGGAAAGGTGTAATGGCTAATAAGTCGAATAGTTTATCACATACAAAGTGGTTGTGCAAATATCATATAGTATTCAGTCCTAAGTATAGGCGAAAGATAATATATGGTCAATATCGCGAGAGTATAAAAGAGATAATTCAGCGGTTATGCAGTTATAAGGGAGTTGATATTATAGAGGGGCATATGATGAGCGATCACGTGCACCTGTTGTTAAGTATTCCGCCAAAGTTCAGTGTGGCTCAATTTATGGGGTATCTTAAAGGCAAGAGTGCGCTTATGATATTTGATAAGCATGCAAATTTGAAGTATAAATTTGGTAACAGGCATTTTTGGGCAGAAGGTTATTATGTAAGTACGGTGGGTTTTAATGAAGCTACGGTGAAGAAGTATATCCGTGAGCAGGAGAGTCGAGATATAGCTTTAGATAAATTGAGTGTGAAAGAGTTTGAAGACCCTTTTAAGGGTGGCAAGTAATAATAATCCCCCTTTTAGGGGTAGCAACGAGTTAAAAGCATTAGTAGCTTGAACGAAATGAAAGCAGAGCGTCTTGAGACGTTGCAGGTAATAAGGGCTTATAGCCCCGAGCGAACCACCCGTTTGACGGGTGGTTCCGATTTTTACATCAATTCAACAGTTAGAATCATGGCGCAATTCTTTGGAGCTTGGCGATTTCGTCTCGAGCTTTCTGGCTGTATTCACTGTCTTGTCCGGCAACTTCGAGGTATTTTTCAAAATAGTTTATCGCTTTCTGAGCATCAAGTTTGCTTGGAAGGCTATTTGCAGGTTTATCTGCTGGCGGGGTGCTGTAGTATAGTCCCAGATTGTAGTTGGGTGCGGCTAGTTGTCCACCATAGATTGACGGGAGTACACTCGCCTTCTCAAACATAGAGATGGCTTTCTCGCGGTAAACCTCATAATTGGTACTCTGCATAAAGTAGGGCATGCTATAGATTATACCCAGTAGATTATAGGCTTCGGCAGAGCTGTTATCAATCAGCGTAATGACCTCATCGAGGATGGCTATGGCTTCATTATAGTCGCCGCAGTCTTTGAGGATTTCGGCTTTGAGGATGCGAAAATTTGTACTCTTGGGTTCGATCTCCAGACCGGTGGCGATTGCATCAAGAGCGGGTTTGAATTCTTTTTGCGGGATTTTAAAGAGGGGATCTTGGTCGCGGATGGCTTGAAGAATCTGTCCGGAGTACCTGGCGGTAACGCTCCAGTATACCGAAGAGGAGTAACCGAAAATGGCGTCGATCATCCGGTTTTCAAAGTAGATTGATCCTGAGCTGACGCGGTCTGCGGGGGTGCCGGAGTAGAATTTTCTAGGGGGGGCAATCTTGGACATTCGCTCTTTCCAGAGTGCCTTGCTCTCGGTGTTGGCGATCTTTGCCAGTTTGTATGCAGCTTGAAATTCTTTTTCGGCTTGTGCATACTGTTTCTGTTCAAACAGCTCGGCAGCTTTGTTCAGGTGGGCGACTATTGGAGTGTCTTTTTCTTTTATCCAGGTCTCCAGACTCTTGCTGGAGTAACTGAAGTAATAGCCTATTCCCATAACTGCTCCGATTATTAGAAGAAACAGCAGGAGCTTTGTACCGGTACTTGTGCGGTTTTTTTTAGCCATTGCGATCACCTTTGTCTATAGAAATATAATTATTATAGCATTATTGGAGGCATTTCCCGGAGTAAATTCTTTTGTAGTTGAGAATAATTCCAGTTACTGTCGTTTAATTGGTCAGATTGGTTTGGAGATCTCTGAGTCGGTCTGAGGCTAGCTGCTTCCAAATCTGAGTATTCTGAATTTCGTCCTTTATCTGTTGTGAGATATTTTGGCTGGTTGAATCATTGAGCTGATCAACCTGGGTGATTACCATGAGAAACATTCGTTTGGCATCATCAATGCGGCCGAGTTTTATCATGGTCTCACCGATATTATAAATTATTCGCGGTCCGTCATAGATGCTCAGTCGGTCACGTGAACGTCGGTATACCTGGAGAGCTTTCTCATAGGCGTCAATGGCTTTCTCGGTCTGAGGCGGGGTGCTGCTCAGCTCATAACTCCGAGCCAGGCTTGACCAGCTTTCTGCCAGCAGGAAGAAGGAGTTACGTCGGATCTCCTCCAGATGTTTTGGGTTGACCATTGGGCCAGCATTTACTCCGAGAACCGACCGGTTACTCAGCAGGAGTTTGTCACTTTCAAGCTCAAGCATGGTATTGGGGTATAGTTCTTGACTGATAACATCGCTTAAGAGATCTCTAACTTCATCTTCATTGTCAGTTACACTGTCGCGGGCTAAAACTCTGAGGGTAAGTGCCAGGTAGTATTCATTCTGCATGCGTTCGCGCATGACATCATAATAGTCCTCTGGCTCTTCATCAAGGGCTATGCCTATGGGGTCTTCTATCGTGTACTTGAGATTATAACGCTCCAGCCCTTCACGCAGAAGATCTGCAGCCTGCCTGTACAGACCGCGCCATTCGATAGGCAGTGGCTTGCGGTTTTCCTCCTCGGCTTTGGCCAGTTCGTTGAAACGGGCGCGTTCGGCAATATCAAACCAGACCTTGCCTAACCCGAAGGTTGCCCAGCGCCAAGGACGAGAGGAGGGGGAGATCCCTTCCTGTCGTCGTACCTCGTTGAAAACCTGTAGCGAGGTATCGGGGTAGAGATCACCATCGCTGTTCTCTTTGGCATAAGGTTTATCAGGATTACCGATAACATCGACCAGCGTGTCATCTATGATTAAAGTACCGGCATCAAGGTAGACTGCACCCAGATAGTACAGGCTATTTCTACCGTCTGGGGTACGTCGGTTGGAGTTTTCCCGATATACTCTGAGGGCGTCATCGAATCTCTTCAGCGACCAGTAGCATCTGCCCAAGAGATTGCTGGCCCAGCCGATCTGGGCTGAGGAGGGGTAGTTATTTACAAAGATTGAGAGAGCCTCGCTTGCTTTGCCGTATTTGCCAGCCGCGAAGTAGTTACGTCCGGCTTCGGTAAGCGCTTTCTGTTCAAGAGAAAGATAATTACCACTCGCTCCTATCTGCATATATTTGTCGGCTGAGATAGCGGTTAGTTCTCTGGCTTTTTCCATATCTCTAAAGGGTTCTGCTCCGGCTAATTGCGCTCTTTGGCGGTATAGTGTGGCGTTCTCCATCATAATATCACCGATATACTCCGGGGTATATTCCGTGATTAAAAATTCATTGATCTTGGTAGCGTTTTTGAGATCACGGCGAGGGGCAGAGGCGATAAGTCTGATTTGTGACGCGTTGGGGGTGTATGTAATTTGTCCTATCTCTTGCAGAGTATCCTGAGCTCGTTGGGTATATTCTTCAGCCAGGGTAAGTAGGCTCTGAATAACGCGGTTCTTAGTAAGCAGGACGCTGTTGTCAAACTCTTTGAAATCCGAGGCGGAAGGGAATGGCGCTATCATCTCGCCTGAACTGGTAGGTAGAATATAGGTTCGGTAACTGCTGTCTAGAAGCATACGGTTGAGCCATTGCCGGTTTTGCAAGGTCAATAACTGAATGTCTTGATCCAGTAAGGCATAGCCGGTAATCGGGAGATCTGTATTCTTGAAATAATCTTTGAGGTAGAATTCTTCACTGCTTAAAACTTCATTCATACGCCGGATAAAGATCGGTTTATAACGTTCGGGAAACATACCAGTAGTGGCGACCATCTCAACTATATCCTGCATAGATTTGGGCAGGAGCGACCAGATGCGTTTTCCTGCATTGAGTTCTTCATTCCGATTATCCTGATATATTCTTTCGCAGAGACCTTCCCAGGATTTGATATCTCCCGCGGTCAGTAGCGATGACTCGATCTTCTCCGGACCGCCGATAAAGCGGATATATGATCGGTCAAGATCGCCTTCCATAAGATATGATATGGCAATACCAAGTTTGCTGGCAACCTCTATTTCTGGGCTCCAGAAGTAGGTGCGGGTATGAATCAGTAGTTTGCGGGCATCGGCATAGTTGCCATTTATCATGTGAATCCTGGCAAGCATAATATTGGCCGGACCGTCATACTCCTGGAGTTTTCCCCCTTGTGAGCCGTTGAAATACATCGTTGCCTTCCAGAGTAGGCTGCGTTTCTCACTCTCCGGGGTGAGGCGTTCTTTGCTCAGTAGATTGAGTGAACCTCCGATGGCATTCTCGGTAAGCATGCTCAGCGGCGAGACGCTACCGAGGGCACTCTGGGATATTGCTCGTCCCAACGCTAGTGGGGCGTAGAGGCTTCGGGGTGGCAGAGGGTTGCCATTGGAGAAGTCCTGGAGGGCGTACTTGAGCTTATCGGTCATATTCTCGGAGATATTCCAGATGGAGTTCTCAGAAATGGGGATGGTTAGAGCCATATTGTAGTAGGCTCTGCCCCCGGTGAAGTAGGCCTTGCGCAGTACCTCACTCGGCGGACTGGCGGCGACAACCTTGGAGAAGATCTCTGCTGATTCACTGTATAAGCGTCGGGCTTCTTCAATATTATTCTTGTCATCTTCGGCTTTGGCTCTGGCGAAGTAGATATCTCCCAGGCGCATCAGAGCCTGGAAGAACTCCTTGCTGCGTTTGGCGTGTAGGAGAAATATGCGGTAATAATTCTCGGCTTTGTCGGTTTCATCTCGTTTCTCGCTAAGTTCTGCAAGGAAGAAATAGAGGAGGGTGCGATCCTCCGGGAGTAGTTCATATTTGTGAGGCGGCAGGCTTTCAACGGTGTTCCATATTTCATTATTGGCGAGATTTTCGACCTGGAACTCCTTGATCAGGCTATCTAATTCGGATTCTGCAAGATAGTATTGCCCGGCATATATCGCCGAACGTGCCAGCATGTATCGTAGGTATTGATTGCGTAAGAGTTTGCGGGCGGCTAAGATCTTTTCATCGAAAGGTTCGTTATCATTGAAATACTGAGTATCATAGATCTTTTGTTCACGTTCATTCCAGTGTTTGGTCTCCCACTCCAGTGCTTGAGCAAAAGCCCAAACAGCTTGCTGGAAGGTGCTGTTGCGGTCTTGAGTAATTCGGTCATTGGTACCGTAGAGGTAGAGGCTGACCCCGTAGAGCATAAAGGGATTATTTAGCTCTGGGGATTTATTCATCTGCTCGCGGTAGCTCTTATGGGTAAAGACATATTCAAAGTCGGTCTTGGCTTTCTGGATGGCTTCTTGAATATGCTCCGGGCTGTTGTCGAGCAAAGGGTTGCTGGCCTCGTTGAGGGCAGCTACACTCCGGTTATAATAATAAGCTAAAGTCTTGGGCTTCTCCTTGGCTTTTTTGGGGATAAGATTGTAGGTAAAAAGCGCTACTGCTAGAGCCAGACCCAGAAAGATAAAAGGGTGCAGCTTCCAGATCAAGGGAATTATATCGATCTTGGCTTTCTCTTTATCCGGTTCAGGCGGCTGCTCCATGTCTGGCAGTTCATCATCATCCGGCAGTAGCACCTCTTCTTCTTCTGGCATTCTTAGGTTCGTACTCGTTTATATACCAATAAAAATATGAATATACAGTCGTTTATATTGTACGGGGTTGGGTAGGGATATTCAAGAAATTTACCATGAAGCTGTCAGCTCCGGGCAGTAGATTGAAGAATTGTCAGTGCCAGAGTCATATCGGCGGGGAGAGGGCTGGTAAAGGTCATGCGCTCATTGGAGACCGGGTGATCAATACTGAGACTGGCGGCGTGGAGAGCTTGGCGCTCCAGAATGATTTCTCGGCATGCTTTCTGCCCTTGGAGTTCACCCCGGCTGATACTCGCTTCTCTGCCGTAATCACGGTCACAGAGTATTGGCGCGCCCAAGGATTTTAGGTGCAGGCGGATCTGATGGGTTCTACCGGTTTTGATATCGCACTCGACCAGCGCGTGACCCGGAAAGACCTTTTCCGTCCGGTAATAAGTAAGGGAATACTTGCCCCCGGCAGTATAGAGGTGCATCTTCTTATAGTCGGTCTGAGAGCGGGCAATATAACCTTCAACCTTGCCCTGAAGTGGGCTGGGAACGCCACTGGTAAGAGCAAGGTATATCTTCGCGGTACTGCGGGCGGCAAATTGCTCGACCAGGCAGCGGTGCGCGGTATCGGTTTTGGCGCAGATGATGCAGCCGCTGGTGTCTTTATCGAGTCGGTGAACAATACCGGGTCTGAACTCATCCTGGCCTATTCCAGAGAGCTCCCGGCAGTGGTGGAGGAGGGCATTTACCAGCGTTCCACTTTCGTTACCCGGAGCCGGGTGTACGACCAGACCCGGTTGTTTATTGATTACAATTATTGCGTCGTCCTCATAAATGATATCCAGTGGTATGGCCTCGGCTTCGGCCGACATCTCTACCGGTGCTGGTAGTTTGACATGTATTTTGTCACCGGTCTTGAGCTTATAGGACGGCTTGGTATTCCGGCTATTGACAGTTATAAAGTCATCATCATCGAGAATTTTTTTGAGAAAGCTCCGGCTCTGCTCCTTGATAGTGCCGGCGAGGTACTTGTCTATTCTTATACCTGCATCCCCTGGTTTAACCGTGAAATCGTGGATTTGCTCAATGGTGTCGGTATAACGCATGTATATGGTATTTCTTTCTACTTAAATGCTTGATTATTATGGAATCGGGGGTAGTGCCGGAGGCTGTTTCTGAACTCCCAAGCTTATTTCAAACCGAGGGGTTTGGAGATTATCTCCTTGAGCAGGAAGGTCTGGCGTAGACTGCGCTTATTCTTCAGTAACTGCTTGCTGCCACGAGCGGTACTCTGCTTTTTTCTGATTCGGTTTGTCTGATTATCTAGGTTATTCGCGTTATGCAAGCGTTCCTCCTTCTGCGCTGCTTGGGCTGCAGCTTGCTTTTGGGATTCAGCCCGTCGGAGTTCAGCCGCTTGCTCTCGGGCTGCAGCCTCTTCTCCCTTGCGTTCTTCCTCAGCGCTCCGCCGGGAGAAGTATTCTTCGCGTTCATACTTCTCCTCAGCAGAGAAAGCCGGTTCTCCTTCGGGATCAGGGCTGAGATTGGGATCTGTACTCAGCTCCTTGATGATCTCCCTGAAGATACTACCGAGACTAACCCGTTTACCGCCAGTATCTGTTTTTTTGATATTAGCTGCAGAAATGATACCCTTCTGTGCTAGTAAGTCAAAAAAGTCTGTTGGCTTATTCTGTCTTTTCATCGTCACTTCCTATACTCTCGCGCATAGAGGTATCGGCCTTGATATTCTGCATTTTATAATAATCCATGATTCCCAGGTTACCGGATCTGAAGGCTTCGGCCATCGCCATAGGAATCTCGGCCTCAGCTTTGACTACGAGGGCGCGCATCTCGGCAATTCTGGCTTCTTGCTCGGCTTGTTCGGCTCGCGCTTCTGCAGCACGTTTCTCCGCATCAGCCTGTGATACCTGTTTTCTGGCATTAGCGCGTTCAATATCTAGTTTGGCACCGATATTGTCACCAACATCAATATCGGCAATATCGATTGAGAGAATTTCAAAGGCAGTACCTGCGTCTAGACCTTTACTCAGTACAGCTTTGGAGATACGGTCAGGGTTTTCAAGCACCGAGGTGTAATTTTTTGATGAACCGATGGCCGAGACTATACCTTCGCCGACACGGGCGATGATAGTGTCATCGGTGGCTCCACCGACTAGTCTGTCGATGCAGGTGCGGACAGTAACTCTGGCTCTGGCTTTGAGCTGTATGCCGTCCTGAGCCACTGCATCAAGAGTGGTCTTGCCGGAGTTGCGGCTTGGGCAGTCGATGACACGTGGATCGACCGAGGTGTTTACCGCTTCGACAATATCACGCCCGGCCAGGTCGATTGAGCAGGACTGATCGAAAGAGAGTTGGATATGCGCTTTGGCGGCGGCAACCATAGCGCGGACGACCGCGGTAACATTACCACCGGCGAGCAGGTGAGCGCCGAGAGCTTCTTCGCTGATATCTAGACCCGCCTGTTCGGCAATAACCAGTGCTTCAACCAGTGCCGGTACGTTACCTCGAGCTAGGTAGTGGCTTTCCAGGAATTCTCGTTCTAGATTTACTCCTGCTTTCTGCGCCATGATCAGTGAGTTGACAATTACCCCGGGATTGACCTTGCGCAGGGTCATGGCAAATAATGAAAAGAGGCCTACATGTACCCCGCTCGAACTCGCCTGAATGTAGAGTCTGCCGTAGATCAACAGCATCAGCGCCAGTATCAGCCCGATGCCGACGATTACTAATAAAATAATTGCTGGTAAAATATCTCCAATGATCTCTGACATGGTTTCTCCAATGCAAAAAGTTTTGATTAAATCTGCTCGTTATTCTGTATAAAGTTCGACTACTACCCTGTTCATATTTACTGCAATAATCTTGACCTGTGCTCCTTTATCGATAAAGCTTCCGGAGGTGATGACATCTAGAAGTGTGCCGTTATCCAGTCTGATCTTGCCGGAAGGGTGGAGTGGGGTATATGCGGTAGCGGTGACGCCTAAATATTCTAGATGTTGCTCTGAGATCTGCTTCCGGCCAGATTTGTCCTTGGCGATACCCTTTTGCCGGGCTACTCTGCCTTCAGGGAGATTCTTCTCTAGAAAGAGGGATTTGAAGAGGTGGGACTTGCCGCCTTTCTCCATCATAATCAATATTAGCGTACAGACAACTATCAGTACTCCGCCGGTAATCAGTCCGGCAAAGATCATCTCGCCGCCGAAATTCTGCTCCATATAACTGCTGTCAAGAGCCGGGATCAGCGAGAATATGAGACCGGCTAGCAAACATATTAAGCCGATTATCCCAGCTACGCCGAAGCCGGGTATGACTACGATCTCGATAATCAGTAAAATTATACCTGCTATAAAGAGGCCGATCTCCAGAAAAGTTGCGCGCTCATTGAGGAATAGTATGGTAAAAAAGGAGGCAAAGCCGATGATACCAAGCGCTCCCGGGAGTCCAAAGCCTGGCATACTCATCTCGGTGAGGGTTCCGGCAATGCCTACAATCAGGCAGAGAATGAGAATCATGGTTAGACCTTTGCTCAGTTTCCATTCCTTGAAGTTCAAGAGTTTGAGCGGGTCTAGTTCGCCATCCGCGAGTCTGACTTCAACAACGTTTTCAGGGTTGATATTAAGCGTGGAGAAGAGTTCATCTCTGGAACTGAGGATATTAGTGGCTATACCATAAGCAACAGCCGACTGCGCCTCAACTGAAAGGAGTTTGCCTGCGGTGACGACTATCTTTGGGGGGGTACTGAATACCCGGGTGTCTATACCCTCAGCCATGCTTTGACGTAGAAGTTGGTAGGCAGATTTATTGAGAAATTCTCGTTCGCCATTCTTGAAGTTGACCTCGTAGACCTCGAAGCTGCGAGAGACCATTGCCTCGAGAATAACTTTCGGGTAACCGTTGTGTTTGGCATTTGCAGCCATTATCGCCCGGACATCAGCTTCGACCTTTTCGGCACTGCGTTCATCCAGTGTCTGTCCGGGTAGCATTAGCATCGGCTGGATATCTCCGATACGGCTGCCGCTGAGCATATATATCTCCGAGCAGGCCGTTGCCACCATGGCGCCGCCGCTGACTGCCTTGCGAATAATTAGAGCGGTTGTGGTTACGGGTGAGTCGATTAGCGCCTGACAGATCCGGTCACAACTCTCTACGGCGCCTCCAGGTGAGTTGATTTCAAGGATTATACGCTGAGCTTTTTCTGCTCTCTTGATGGCCTGAATAATATTCTCTTCCTGTCCACCATAACTTTCGCTAGCAATTACCCCGGTTATAGGGATTACGACAACCTTGCCTTCCCATTCTTCAGTGGAAGTAGGTAAGTCGATATTAGGTTTCTCTCCAGGGTCTGAAGCAATCTCGTTCTCGCCGGCAAAGAGAGCGGAGCTTAGTAAGCTGAAAATAATTGCCACCAGTAGTACCGGGTTTTTGGTATACATTGCTATCTGCCTTTACGCTTCTTATATACAGATATAATTATAACAAATTTTAGGGTTATAAGATAGATTAATAATATCCTAGAAATAAAAATACAGCCGGTAGCAGTTGTTGCTTATGCTGCCGGCTGTAGGTAGGGGATGGTTTAATAGAATAATTTTGTATTGTGATTCAATCGATATATAGTTCTTTGATAGCCTTTAAATGTTTCATGATTGAGATATTCTGTGGGCATTTGGTCTCGCACTTCCCACATTCCACACAGTTTGAAGCGCGCTGCTGCTCTTCAAGCCAGTTATTGATCCAGAACTTTGCTTTGTCGGTATCACCAAAGAGAGCGTCATGATTATACGCCCAGAAGTTCTCCGGTATATTGACCCCGTGAGGGCAGGGCATGCAGTAATTACATCTGGTGCAATCTACCCGCATCCGGCTTTTGAAGATATCCTTGACCGCGGAGATTATCCGGTTTTCCTCTGGAGTTAGTGAGTTTGCCTTGGTTTCGGCGGCAATTTTTACATTCTCTTCAGTCTGTTCCATTGTACTCATGCCGCTGAGGACGACCCCGACCTCCTCCATATTCCAGAGGTATTTGAGCGCCCAAGCGGCAGGGGTGCGCCCAGTAGCGCCACTCTCCCAAAGTGATTTGATATCTGCGGGCAATTCGGTTCTGGCCAGCATGCCTCCACGCAGCGGTTCCATTATAATAATACCCAGCCCCTTGTCGTGGGCGTAACGCATGCCTTTGAGACCGGCCTGATAATCTTCGTCGAGGTAGTTCAACTGGATCTGGCAGAAGTCCCAAGGATAATCATCAACAATCTCGGTAAAGAGATCGTAGCTGTCATGGAAGGAGAAGCCGATATGCTTGATCTTGCCGTCGGCTCTGGCCTTGTCCAGGAAGCTTTTGTAATCCAGAGTCTGCATATTCGGCCAGGATTTATTGCTCAAGGCGTGTATTAGGTAGAAATCGATTGAGTCTGTCTCAAGGTTTGCCAGTTGCTCGTCGAGAATTCGTGGCATGTCTTCGGCGGTCTGTACATTCCACACCGGCAGCTTGGTGGCGATATATACCTTGTCCCGGTAACCATCTTTCATCGCGTGAGCGCAGAACTTTTCACTCTGGCCTCCGTGGTAGGGGTAGGCGGTGTCAAGGTAGTTGACCCCGTTGTCGATGGCATATCTTACCATCTTGGTGGCCAGCGGGTAATCAATATCTTCGGTTTTGTCGCCGAGAATCGGCAGGCGCATGGCTCCGAAACCGAGAATGCTCAACATTTTACCGGTGTTACCGAACTCTCTATACTCCATATGGATCTCCTTATGATTTGCAGATCGTCTGTTTACGAATACTCCGTCTTAAACCCAAGAGCATGATTATGGTTTTTCGCAGCAGGGTGTTGGTAAAACGCAGACTCCATGCCACTTTCTTGGGGTGCATTATAATCTCGTCCGGATTTTTTGCAATCTCGGGCAGGGTAATGGGGCCGAATCCCAGTACGTTGATAACACTATTCGGGCAGCCATTCTTCTTATAGTATTGGTTGTTATTATAATTCATTGTAAATATCCTGTCAGTAAATTATGCAGTAAGAATTTTATATATTTTCTTCAGTTGTCGGATTGCCTGGGCAATTTTCTGGGTGTGACAGATGGGCGAAATTCAGAATCAGCCGGTTGCTGGCCGGGCCGGTCTTCCCGGTTGCGAACTCATTTGAAAACTGTACCTCCAGATTATGCTGTGTAAAGATCTCCTTGTCACTCATTTTGAGTCGATAGCCGATGAACTCGACAGCGATATGCAGACCGGAGTGTTCGCCGTTTATCCGGATTTTACCAGCGAATTCCCGGTTTAAACCATCGGTTATGGCCTTATTCTTGGCTTTGTAGATCTTGGTCATTTTATATATATGTTTCTCATAATCACCGGTTCGGATCAGATCGTTGACTATTGCCTGAACTATTGTCCCGGAGGATTGCCGAGGGTCTCGGTGTACTTGTCGGTAATCTCTGAGAATTTGGCTGGTAGAACCAGATAACCCAGGCGCAGCGAGGGGCAGATCGTCTTACTGAAGGTGCCGATATGCATGACGTAATCCGAGCATATTTGGTATAATGAGTTGACCGGAGCACCGCGGTAACGGAATTCGCTGTCGCAGTCATCCTCGATAATAAAATGATCATGCTTGACGGCAAAATCTATAAGCTGGTGCCGACGCTCAATGGTCAGAGTTCCACCAAAAGGGAACTGGTGCGCGGCAGAGGTATAGATTATGGATTTATCCTCGGTGTATAAATCTGTTGTAACCATCCCAATTCGATCTACTTTGATCGGGGAAATATTATAACATAATGAACGGAAGATCTTGGGGACAAACTTGACACTCGGTGATTCGGTGATTAGATTCTTGTATCTGCCTTTGAAGCTCATCGCAATTAGTCGTACGGCGTCTTTGGTGCCGCCGGTGATGATGATATTCTCGGGGCAACATTTGATGCCCTTATGGGTGTTGAGGTATTTCTGGAGTGCTTGGCGTAGCGGTAGATAACCATTGGGATCGCCGTAGCCATAGATCTCGGTGCCGCTCTTGTTGAGTACACGCCGGGTCGCCTGCTGCCAGGCGTGCTTGGGAAAGTGATACAGGTCGGGTGCGCCGGCGACCAGGCTGAGCCTATTGGTCTTCTCGGGGGCATAAACAGTATGTAACGCAAGCGGCTTGGCGAAGTTGCACTTCTTCTTGTTGCTGATGAAGGTGCCGCTACCTTTGCGGGTAGTGATATAGAGCTCGGCTATAAGCTGTTCGTATACCTCGACCACGGTGTTACGTGAGATCTGGAGGTAGTTTGCTAGTTCTCGGGATGAAGGTAACTTTTCCCCAAAGTTGAGTTCGCAATTCAGTATCTTGTAAGTGAGACTGTCATACAGCTGTTTCTTGATGGATACGGAACTGCTGCGGTCTATATCAATAAACATAATAATTCCTTTTAGCTGTTTCTAGAAGTATAACAGATAAAAGTGGCTCTGTACAGAGCCACTTTTATAGATAAATACAAGAACCACTTTGACGTTGAGTGTTTAGTAATATTAGTACTGTGTTGAGAAAGAAGAAGGGATAATTGCTCCAGATAATTGTAGGTAGAAAATAGTGGTTACTTTCTTCTGGATTTTTTCTTGGCTGAGCGTTTACGTCGGGGTTTGCGCCCGTAACCCGGAGCTTCTTTCTTGGTATAGTTGATAGGAGCCTGGAGTTCTATTAGACGGTCACGCAGGGCGGCGGCATCTTCAAAACGCATTTCATCGGCAGCTTTGATCATCTCTTCTTCCAGAAGTTTTATCTCGGCTTCACGGTCATCGGCGCTGGTCGTGGTGTCAAGCGCCGGAATGTAAACTTCTTCTTTACTACCGAAGAACTCTTCAAGCCCGGTCTCAATGGCGCGGGTAACGGTCTGCGGGGTAATATTGTGAGCTTCATTATAAGCGAGCTGGGTATGACGGCGGCGCTCGGTTTCGTCGATAGTCTTCTGCATTGAGGGAGTAATAGTATCTGCGTAGAAGATGACCCTGCCCTCGGCATTACGGGCGCAGCGGCCGATGGTCTGGATGAGACTGGTGGTTGAACGCAGGAAACCTTCCTTGTCGGCGTCGACTACAATTACTAATGAGACCTCTGGAAGATCTAGACCCTCTCTTAGTAGATTTACGCCTATAAGCGCATCAAACTTGCCTTCGCGCAGATCCTTGAGAATTTCGACGCGCTGGAGGGTGTCGATATCGGAATGGAGATACTCGGTCTTCAGGCCGCGTTCGCGGCAGAATTGGTCGAGATCCTCGGAGAGGCGTTTGGTAAGGGTGGTGATCAGCACGCGCTCCTGTTTTTCGGCACGAATCTGGATTTCGTTTATTATATCGTCGATCTGCCCTTTGGTGGGGCGCACCTCTACCGGCGGGTCGACCAGACCGGTCGGGCGGACAATGAGTTCGACAATCTCGCCTTTGGAGTTTTCAATCTCGTAATCGCCGGGGGTGGCGGAGACGTAGATGGTGGTGGGTTGTTGCTCGGCGAATTCCTCAAAGCGCATCGGGCGGTTCTCCAGGGCGGAGGGGAGGCGGAAGCCGTGGTCGACTAGAACCTGTTTGCGGGCGCGGTCCCCGTTGAACATGCCGCGGATCTGGGGCAGGGTGACATGCGATTCGTCAATGATCAGTAGCCAGTCCTTCTGAGGGAAGTAATCGAAGAGGCAGGCGGGGCGCTCGCCGGGTTTTCTCCCGTCGAAATGCCAAGAGTAGTTCTCTATGCCCTGACAGTAGCCGATCTCCTCAATCATCTCTAGGTCATACTTGGTGCGGCTCTCCAGCCGTTGGGATTCAAGCAGCTTGTTCTGTCCTTGCAGCACTTTAAGCCGATCAGCTAATTCAGCCTGGATGCTGCGTATGGCTGAGTCTTTACCTTCATCATTGAGGACGAAGTGAGTGGCGGGGAAGATTGCCATTTGGTTGAATTTGGAGAGAATCTCGCCGGTTAAGGTGTGGATCTCAAGGATGGCTTCGACCTCATCGCCGAAGAATTCAATGCGGTAGGCGGTCTGCTTGTAAGCCGGCCAGATCTCGATAGCATCACCGCGCATACGGAAGACCCCGCGCTCAAAACTGTGGTCGTTACGGGTGTAGTTCATTTTGATCAGCTGTAGTACCATGGCGCGTCGTTCGATCTCCTTACCCACCTGAAAAGGAAGGATTACCTTGAAGTACTCTTCGGGTGCGCCAAGACCGTAGATACAGCTTACCGAGGCGACGACGATGACATCGTTACGCGTGAGCAGAGCTGAGGTGGCTGAGAGGCGGAGCCGGTCGAGATTCTCATTGACGGCGGCGTCTTTATCAATATAGACATCGGTCGAGGGGATGTAGGCCTCGGGTTGGTAGTAGTCGTAGTAAGAGACGAAGTACTCTACCGCATTATTAGGGAAGAACTGGCGGAATTCGGAGAAGAGCTGGGCGGTAAGGGTCTTATTGTGGGAGAGGATAAGGGTCGGCTTGTTGAGCTTTGCGATAACATTGGCCATGACAAAGGTCTTACCCGAGCCGGTAACGCCGAGCAGGGTCTGTTCTGGTTTGTCGGCGGCGATGCCCTTGAGTAGAGCCGCGATAGCTTTGGGCTGGTCGCCGGCGGGCTGATATTCTGAGTTTAATCGGAATTCTGACATGCTTTCTGCTTTTTTTATCTCTGGAGTAATATGCCTATTGTTTTAATTTGGTGCCGAATAAATCATAACTGGATACGACATTAATAACGATTATAGCAGAATCGCGGTAGGGTGTAAAGGAGTAGAGAGTGCGGGAAGAATAATATCAAGAGTGATGGCAGTGGGCGAGAGGGGTTGGATGTTGGGTTGAGAGGTAGAGTAGTAAAGAGTAGTAGAATATTGATGAAAATTAAGTTATTTCCATCAATATTCAATTTTTACATTAGAATGTTGAAAGCTGAGTTATTTCCATGTTTTTAGTTTATCAAGAATTGCACTCTGCACTTCTGGATTGGTTTCATTTATGCAAAGGTATATCCCATTAGGCTTAAACTCACTCATGAACTCATCAAGTTCGCTTGGTTCAAGATCAACAATAACACCTTTACCTTTGCCTTGAATTTTTTTTATGAGATTGGTCCATTGCATAATTGGTTTGTCTACCCCTACACCTTGTACCCATTGATAGCCGTTGATTTCATCAATTTCGAGGATAATATCTAAGTGATTTGCAACATCTTTTCCATCGACATGGAAGATATTATGTTCAAAATGCTTGACCTCTTGAATAATATTTGGCATGGCAAATTTCTCAAAGTCTTTGTTAGAAATCATTGAACCAAGGTCGCAACTTGGAATATGCATACTTGTGTATGAAGGAATATTGAGCCAAGTTACGGATAATTGTTTATGCGTTTTTAGCAGTTTATGAAAGTGTTCTGCCAGATCAAGGAATGGTTTGAGGGTTGCATGAGTAAGTGCAAGCAACTCTTCATCAGAGTCATACATAGCCATACATGCTTCTTCTGTTCCTAGCATTGCATCTATACAGTCAAGCCCTGGATGTATATCTGAATAACCTACCATGAATTTGCCTTCACAGCGTTCAAGAGCGTATTTTGTTAATTCTTCCAATTTCTTGAAATAGATATTTTCTTTGTTGAGAGTCAATTCTGTGGGGATGTTATCAATATCTATAAACGGGTGTACCCAGCTGGTAACATCGCCAAAATCAATTTTGCCGCCAAACATTGCTGCAAATGAGTTTGGTCCGAGGTTTGGCCAGAATACAGGAAAACTTTCACCGAGGAATTCCCTGTCTTCTATGCTATTCATATAACGTTCGACCTGATATTCAGTATCAAACCAGTAGTCTTCGAGTGTATTCCATTTGCCTTTATTATCAATAGTATTGTATTCTTCGTTATGCCCTGAGAAACGCACTGGAACTCGGTCGAGAAGTTCTCCATTATACCAAGCGTAGACTCTTTTCATTGATTCTATGAAGTCTGGTTTGGTCTCCAGATTCAAATCATAGAATATATCTGTACTCTGATTGATAACTTCGTGTTCTGTTACTTTTTCCATAGTTATCCTTTCTTTTATTTTGATGACTTATGGCTCAAGTTTTTTGCAAATACGTCTAGAGCAACAGCAAGAATGAGTACTATACCTTTGACGAGTCGTTGCTGATATTCACCAATATTGAGCATCATCATTCCGTTTGCCAGAATACCCATAAAAATTACACCGATGATAACTTTCTGGATCTTTCCTTCCCCACCTGAGATACTTACTCCTCCTAGAACTACAGCTGTGATAATATCCATTTCGTACCCATCCCCTGCACTCGGCTGACCGCTGTTGACCTTTGACATCAGAATCAGACCGGAAAGTGCTGCCAGTATACCAGCAATTACATAGATCTTGGTCAGTTCAAACTTTACTCTTACCCCGGAGAGGCGGCATACCTCAGGGTTACCGCCTATACCATAGATCCTTCGTCCGAAGAAGGTCTTATTCAAAATAATGTAACCGATAATAAATACAATTACCATTATGATTGAGGATATAGGAATGAAGCCGCAGTCACCTTGACCAATAATTTTGAAAGATTTAGGCAGACCATATACCGAACGTCCACCGGTGATAACATAAATAAGTCCACGAAGTGCAGTCATTGTACCAAGTGTTGTAATCAGTGGCGGAATCTTGAAGACATTGATACAGAACGCATTTAATAGACCAGCAAGTGCTCCGATACAGAGGGTCAGAATAACAGCAAGAGCGATAGCCATACCACTGCTGAGCATGTATGCTCCTAGAACTGCTGCAAGCCCAATGACAGAGCCGACAGAGAGATCAATGCCTGCGGTGAGAATTACCAGTGTCATCCCCACAGAGCAAATACCAACAATTGATATCTGGCGTAGAATATTGCCAAGATTACGCACAGAGAAAAAGTTTGAATTGAGACTTCCGAATAGAATAATCATTATGAATAATGCTGCTAGAATTCCGAGGCTCGACCAGTCTATCTTCAGTTTCGATTTTACCATGATATAATCCTTCTAATAATAGTACATTACATGTACGGTTGTGTTGTTGAAAAATTTTAGAGGTGTTAAAAGTTGTGTTTAGATTGATGCCAGATGCATCAGGCGTTTTTGCGAAAAATCCTTACGCTCTACTTCGCCTCTAATACGTCCTTCACCCATAACAAGAATCCGGTCACAGACCCCTATTATTTCAGGCATCTCTGATGAAATAATGATTACGCCCATGCCCTTGGCGACTAGTTTGTTTATGAGATTGTATATTTCAAGTTTGGCACCAACATCAATGCCTCGAGTTGGTTCGTCAAAAATAAGGACTTCACAGTTTCTAAGAAGCCATTTGGCAAGAATAACCTTTTGCTGGTTTCCACCACTTAAATTCTTGCTAAGCTGATTCTCATGAGGGGTCTTTATTTTAAGGTCATTTATGTAATCATTGATGACTTCTTGCTCATATCTTTTATTGATAAAACCGTACTTTTTGAATTTCCGTTCACTTATGAATGAGATGTTTTTCAGAATCGACATCTCAAGCAATAATCCATGTTCTTTGCGGTCTTCGGGAATAAGTCCAAATCCGTTGTTAATTCCTTCATACGGCGAACTGTTGACAACCTCTTTATTATTAATAATAATTTTACCACTGGTTATTCTGTCTGCACCGAATATTGCTCGGGCAAGTTCAGTACGACCAGATCCGACTAGACCACTTAATCCAAGAATTTCGCCTTTGCTAAGCGTGAAGTTTATATCTTTCAGAAATTCAGTGGATAGATTCTTTACTTCAAGTATTTTATCCCCCTTTTCTCTTTTGATATGTGGGAATTCTTCTGCGAGTGATCTGTCTACCATATAGTGAATTAACTCTTCTCTATTCGTCTCTGCTACAGGTTTGGTTATAATATGTTCGCCATCACGGAGTACAGAGACTGTATCGCAGATCTCAAATATCTCTTCAAGCCTGTGTGAAATATAGATTATCGAAACCCCATCTTCACGTAGAGTCTTGACTATCTCAAATACTTTCTTAAGCTCGAACTCAGTGAGCGGTGCTGAGGGTTCATCCATTATTAGCACCTTTAGCTCACGCGAAAATGATTTGGCAATTTCTACAAGCTGTTGATAACCTACGGTAAGATCTTGAACTAGTGTTTTAGGGTCAATCTTTACTCCAAGTCGTTTTATTATTTCTGCTGCTCGCCTCTCAGTAGCTTTACTATCGATAAATCCACCGCGCCTTGAAAATCTGTTGTAAAAAATATTTTCCGCTACACTTAGATATTTGAGCAGATTAAACTCCTGATAAATGGCCGAGATTCCCATATCCAGGGCTTCTTCTGGGGTAACATTATTAATATTCTTACCATCAAAGATAATTTCACCGGAATCAGCTTTGAGCGCAGCAGTTATTGTCTTGATAAATGTTGATTTTCCTGCTCCATTCTCGCCTACAATAGCATGCACAGAGCCTTTGCGGAAACTGATAGAGACATCACTGAGAGCAACAACTCCGGGGTAGGTTTTAGTTATATTACGTAACTCTAAAATTATGCTTTTTTCTTCTAACATTTCAGCCTCATTTTATACAGAGTGCAGGGAGTATAGACTCCCCGCACATAATTAATTGTAGATTATTCTTTATTTAATAACTTCAGCATACTCGTTGATATTATGCTTGTCGACGGTCTTCATTGTGGCAATAACTGGTGCGGGCTGTTTGCCTTCGTCGATAGTAATAAGTGCTAGATCTAGAGCATCAGCTCCGAGCTGACCTGGAAGTGAGTCGACAGTACCTTTATACATTGTATCTTCAGAGATATATTTGAGTGCTTGCGGCAGACCATCTAGTCCTACAATACACATGTTATCCTTGTTTTTATCACTTCTGGCACTAGCTGCTTCAAATACCCCCAGAGCACTGGAATCATTTATACATACAAAGATACATATTTCAGGAAAAGCGGTAAATGCTGTCTCAGCGATACGCTGTCCGTCAGATGAGTTTGCACCATCTTGCTCGATAACAAAATTTATCTTCTTATCACCGCGATAAGTCTTCTTGATTCCGTCTTTGAGTCCATCACCTCTGTCGATAAGCGAAGTGATAGTATCGTAGCGTATAACGCCAACTTCAATTTCACCTTTTGAATTTAATACATTATTGATCTTACCAGCTTCTTCAATATCATTGAGCCACTCACCAGCAATCATACCGCCATAGAGGCCGTAGTCATACTCTTTGATAAGCAGTGAAGCAAGAGTGCCGTCAACAACCTGATTTACCGAGATTACTGGTATACCCTGTTCTATAGTCTCTTGTACCACAGATTCAGGAGCAACCTGATCAACCGGACTAATTAGTATTGCATCTACGCCTTGAGCTGCAAAGTTATGGATATGATCAATGTGTTTTGACGCATCAGCAGCAGCATCAGCTACTATAAGTTTGATACCAAGTTCATCAGCACGCTTCTTCATGCCTTCAACTACCGACACAAAGTAATCGTTTTCCATGCTCTGCACGGTATAACCGATTGTGTACTCTTCTTTGGCATAACAACTTAGGCTGAGAAGTATGGCAATTGCACAGACTGACAGATACTTAAATAATTTCATGATTTTCTCTCCCGTAATTAAAACATAATGTAAATATAATTCGCCAAAATTGGCATTAATTGATATGAACATTGGCCATTCGATGACTTGTGGTGTGCGTGAATATTTTCTGTTGCTTAAAGACAAAAATTTGTTATTATAATTAAGCGTAGAATATTATTCCTTCACAGGTAGATCAAGTAGCCGTATATTTGAATATAAGAATTTAGGCTGAATTTCTGTAATTTCTTATGTGTGTTACCTTTTTAAGTGAATTGAGTAAATAGACATTGCCAAGACGTTCTGTTGATCTTCAGAACGGCGTTGTTTCAGTAGTTCAGAACACCAGAGAATCTCTATGGTGTTTCTCTTCATTATAGGGCGATGCGGTTGTCCACAGCATTGTCGTTTACAGAGATGTCAAAGCCAAATGCACCTTTATGATAATCAAACCAGCGGTAATTCAGCCCTTCTGTAACCGTGCCCCGGTGTTGCGCGTTCTAGAATAGCCCTTCAAGTTTGATTTTCACTTCAAAATTATATCCGGTTGGTGTTCTTTTCATTTTATACTAACTATCAGCAAAATCTGCTTCTTATGAAGACAGAGACTAAAATATGCCTGCATAATAATAAAATTTTTAGCATAGAGACCTTTCTTAACTTTACAAGCCAATCACTTTTCAAAGAATTTTTCCAAAAGCTATTCTTGGAAAACAAACGCTTATGTATACTATAGATTATCTTTAATTCGGATATTAGTCATTCAGATGATCTATAAGGAATTAAAGTTATTTTTAATCAAGCAAAAGCTGTAAATAATACTGTTTTTCATTTAGCTCGTGCTCAATATCAGAATCTGAAAAGAGGATTTTATTAAATGAATCTAGACAGAATTCCATGGATTTTTCAAAATACTCATTTGTAGAATTTATACATGTTGAATACTCCAGTAACTCTGAAAATACCTTTGTATTTTCATTTGCTGTTGGCTCTATTGTTGTTTTGGACATAGCAACCGGAAGAGTTCCAATATTTGCGTAGTAATAATTTGATACTTCTGGATCTGAGGTCAGGCAATCTATGAATCTGCCTGCTAGTATCTTGTTATCACTTTGAGAACAGATAGCCAGTGCATGATTGTAACACCATGAAGCCGAATTTTTTTGATTATTAATTGGATTCTTGTAAACCGTAAATTTACTTTCAAGTGATCTTCCTGTTAGTTCTCTTATAATATATCTTATCCAAGGCCCATCAGAGATGAAGGCAAGTCGGTTTTCAGCCAGATCGCTGCGTAATTCTTTGATACTCCCTTTCTTTATATGGCATTTATTTGCAAATTCTCTTAGCCATTTGAATGCTTCAATATTTTCCAATGAATTGAAGGCCACCTTATTTTCACTGTCGAACAGCTTGCCACCAAAAGCAAGAAAAAATGGGTAGATCTGGAGGAAATCTATCTCACTGTTGGAATTGCTGAATCCGTATGAATACACATTTTTTCCAGAATAATGTCGATCAATTTGTTGACAATATTCAATAAAATCAGTAAGTGTAAATTGTCTGGGGATATTGCCAAGCCCTGCTGCTTCAAGTATGTTTTTATTTGCAATCAAAGCTATTGGAGATAGTCCCCAAGCTATAGAATACTGTTTGTTGTGAAAGCGCCCGCCTATAAGATCCTTTTGATAGTACCTGTTTTCAAGTTGATTTTTTGTCAGAAATCTTTCTAAAGGTGCCAGGGCTCCTTTTGAGGCAAAATAACTTGTCCAGTGACTCATTATATGCACAATATCGGGTGCTTTGCCAAGGGTTATAAGTGAGATTAGCTGATCTTGCGCCTCATCATAAGTTGTTGGAATAATTTTAATTTGTATTGCAGGCTCTAACTTTTCAAATTTAATGATTGTATTATTCAGGATCTCTTCTCCATATTTGGTCTCAGTCATCCAGGTGAAGAGAGATAGAGTTTTTTTATTTGTTGCAATAAAATTTCCTTTGCCTTGCCGCTTTTCAACAATTCCTTCTGCAACCAATAATGCTAGGGCTTGTCTGACTGTAGATACGCTTGTCTTGAATTCTTTCGCAAGTGTTGCTTCGCTAGGGAGGGCTTTATATTCATCATATTCTTTATTTACTATTCTTTTTTGAATAATATCTTTTAGCTGAACGTAGAGTGGTATATATTTCATGATAATGCTTTCAAGTCCTGTGTAATTCAGATATAAGTCATGCGAATGAGTTATTATGTATAATTTACTCTAGTTTGGTTCTTAGTCAAATTAATTAAAAATTTTTGGGTTTATTTTCGAGAAGTATTAATTGTAAACTACTTGGCAAGAGTGTGGATTATATAGCAAAGTTGAGTTTTAACTCTTTGTCATGCTGAGAGATATATTATAGATGGGGTTGTGGCAGAGTATTTTCCGCGCGAAAATAATATTGCATGAATGAAGTTGAAGCTGCTTTTGGAGTGAGTGGTGCGCAGGAGTCACGGGGGGTAATAAGTAACAACTGGGATGAGACGGGTATGGGTGGTACAGCGAAGAAGATGGGTATGGCTAAGCTGGGGCTGCCTGGAGTTGCCAGTAGTGCGGCAGGAGTGGAGCGAGGAGAGGGCGGTATAATGGGGAACGGGAGCGTCGGGGGGTTGGGTAGTACAGGCGCAAGGCTTCGGCATAGTCCTGTTCGACCCCAATGCCGTCAGCATAGAGCATACACAGGCGAACCTGGGCAAGCGGTAGGCCGAGAGCGGCCTGAGCGTCAGGATTGCCGGCGGTGGCGGCGCGGGTATACCAGGCAAAGGCTTGTTGCTCATCCGGGGTGGGAGCGTAGAGGTAGATATTGGCGGCGGCGAGCATGGCATCTATTTCTCCGGCGGTAGCGACTGGGAGGATAATTTCAAGTAAGGCGTCGGGTTCGCCGGAGAGATTACCGCTACCGGTATAGATTCGGCTACAATCAGAATTCACCTGCCGGGCGAGGGTGGCGGTATCGGTGCTGGCCGGTAAAGCCTCTGGTGCGGCTGAGGTCTGTTTTTCTACTTTAGGGGATGGATAAAGTAAGGTGCGGCAGACGAAAAGAGCCAGCAGAGCCAGGGAGATTATTACGATTTTTTCATACCGGATCCAATTTGTAGGGGATAGGGTGTATAAGTAATAAATTGTAGTAAATATTATAGCTGCTTTTATCGTGATGTCAAATTGGTTTAAGCGTTAGTGTGGGGTGATTTGTTGCATCAGGTGAGAAAAAAGGGTGTTCCGGATATTTTCCGGAACACCCTGGGGTGATTAATACTAGCTATTTGCCTTATTCTTTATTGAGCTTGTCCTTGGCTTTCTGGAGATGCCGGCTCTTGGCGAAGGCGGCAAATTCTATCAGGATCGGACTGGCGATAAAGATGGACGAGTAGGTACCGACGATGATACCGATAAAGAGCGTAAAGGAGAAGGCTCTGATAACTTCACCCCCGGCGATCAACAGCGCCAGTACTACCAGCATGGTAGTGATACTGGTAACGATGGTACGTGCCAGAGTCTGGTTGAGTGAGAGGTCAATCGTCTCGGCAAAGTTCTGATTGCTGGTGCCGAGGTTTTCACGTATACGGTCGAAGACAACGATGGTATCGTTGAGTGAGTAACCAACAAGGGTCAGTACCGCTGCAACTACGGTGAGGCTTATCTGGCCGTTGAAGAGTCCAAGGCTGTCGGCAACAGCGAGCGCACCGACGGTAAAGAGGACGTCGTGGATGAGCGCTATGACCGCACCGGCACCGAAGGAGAGCTTGAACTGGAAGCGGAGCCAGATATAGATAAAGATTGCAATCATAGAATAGATCAGAGCGAGTACCGCCTGCATAATCATCTCCGAAGCTACAGAGCTACCGATAAAGTTGAAGCGAGGGAAAGGCTCGGTGAAGCTGAGTATGCCCTGTTCGCGTAGGCGCTGGAGCTGCTCGCGGATAAGACTGTTGATGGTTACATCATCAATGGTAGAGCCATCGGTATTTACTGTCGGCAGACCTGCATAGACAATCAATGAATTTGCGTTGTCACCAGGTTCAACCTCGATCTTGCGGAGGCTGGTATTGTCGGCAATCACCTTGGCGATACCGTCTTTGTCAGCAGCTTCAGGCATATTCAAATCGATCTTGAACACGGCGACGCCGTCTTTTGACTTGTCTTCGATACGGGTCTCGCTGATGTTCAGGCCGTTTTTGACGAGCGGGAAGGTCTGTTCGATCATCTCTTTCAACTCATCTGCAGACTTGAGGGCGGTATTTGCGGAAGCGTCCTTATTTGGAGTGCGGACACTAGAGGTACGAAGGATATACTCACTGAATTTGCCGTCCTTGCCCTGCCCGTAGGTCTGCATGGTAAGATCCTGGAAGTCCTGGATAATAGGTCCAAGCTTTTCACGGAATTCTGCAGCCGGCATTGGGGTCTTGAGTTCGACTTGGGCGAAGAGGCCGCCGGTAAAGTCTTGCGAAAGATTTTTCTTGCCGCGGCCGGCAATGACAACAAGACCGATAGCAATACAGATGATGCTGATAATGATTGCAGGACGGCGCAGTTTGCTGAAGGAGATATTTGGACGTTTGAAGAAACGGTTCATCTTGAGCTCGGTGAGCCAGCCAAATTCCTGAAGCGCTTCGAAGCACCAGCGGGTCAATACCAGTGAGGTAAATACCGAACAGATAATACCAATAATGAGCGTGATCGCAAAGCCTTTGACCGCCTCAGTACCAAACTGATGCAGAATCAGCGCGGTGATGAAGGTGGTGACGTTGGCATCGACAATAGTAACAAAGGCACGTTCATAACCGAGTTGAATTGCTTTGGGCAGGGTGTTGCCCTTAATCCGTTCTTCACGGATACGCTCAAAGATCAGTACGTTGGCATCGACCGCCATACCGATGGTCAGGATCAGACCGGCAATACCCGGGAGGGTAAGGGTTGCGTCCAGACCTGAGAGCAGAGCGACAATAAGCAGCATATTAATGAAGAGAATGATATCGGTTACCAGACCGGCGAGTCGGTAATAGAGTAACATAAAGATCAGTACCAGTATCAGACCGATAACCATGGCTGAGATACCGGCTTTGATCGAATCTTCACCGAGACTTGGCCCGACTGTATTTTCAAACTCTACCTCTACCTGGGTCTTGAGCGAGCCGCTTTTTAATACGACCTCGAGGTTCTTCGCCTCTTCGGCGGTGAAACGTCCAGAGATCGAGCCTTGATTAGAGATAGCACCCCTGATAGTTGGAGCACTCTTGAGCTTGCCGTCGAGGACGATAGCCAGGCGTCTACCGATATTGTTGCTGGTGACATTCTCAAAGATCAGTGCGCCACGTGGGCTGAGACGGAAGTTAATCTCGTAGTTACCGGGGCTCTTTACATCCTGCTTGGCGGCGGCGGTGCTGACATACTCACCGGTAAGCAGAACCTGTTGGGAGAGGACGACACCTTCACCGTCATCGGTGTGCATCCAGTCATAGAGCTGGTCGCCGTACATGTCGGTCTTGATATCACCGCTGAGCTTGATCTCATCTTGATTCAGGAAGCGACCTAGACGGCGTGAGAAGTTCTTCTTGTCTTCAGCTCCACCAATACGGGAAATCTGAGTAACTAGAGTGTTGTCCGAACCTTCACCTTGAGCAGGAATGGTCAGACGAAATTCGAGCTGTCCCATCTTCTTGAGAAGATTGATAATTCTCTGCGCCGACGATGAACTCATGCCTGGCATCTGGATAAGGAGTCTGTCATTGCCCTGGACATTTACACTGATCTCTTCCAGACCGGAGGTGTTGAGACGGTTACGGATAACCTCGGAAGCGTTATTGAAGTTCTGATTAAGCAGAGCTTTTTCTTCGTCTACCTTCTTGGTAAGTTCGTCTACTTTTTCCTTGTCTGCGGCACCCTTTTGTGCCTGAAGTTTTTTCAACTCTGCCTCTAGGCGTTTAAGCTTGGTGTCGTCTGGCAGGAGTTTGAGGCGAACCTCGGTACCGCCGACAAGATCAAGACCGAATTTGAGCGGGAGCTTGTTATACCAGGGCTGGATCATACTCCGTAATCTGGATTCTTCGGCGCGTTGTTCGTCGGTTTTATTGGGGATGGCTGCGAGTTCTGCAATCTTCTTCTCAAGCATTGACTGGGTGTTGTTCATCCTTGTCTGCCAAGCGCTTACTAGCGACTGGGCGGTCTGCTCCATGTTCTCTTGAGGGAATTTCATGGCTGTGATTTGGTCGAGAAGGGGTTCGATTAACTTGGGGTTGTTCTTCTCCAGCGAGATATTCAACTCACCGAGGGAGGTCGTAACCTTAGCCAATTCAGGATCAACACCCTCACGCCCTGCATAACTCGCCAGAGCCTCGCGTTCCTGCCTGATGCGGCTGTCCAGCGGAGTCTCTTTATAGTCAGGGGTCTTGCAGAGTTGGAGTATGACCACCAGGGTGAGTACGACCATGACCGATAGTTTTGCAAAGATAGTCTTGTTCTTAATCGCTGAGATGACGCAGATAACCACTGCGGCAGCAATAAAAACATATTGCCA
Source organism: Planctomycetota bacterium (assembly GCA_963556115.3). GTDB lineage: Bacteria > Planctomycetota > SZUA-567 > SZUA-567 > SZUA-567. The sequence goes on from CAUVYI020000001.1 coordinate 107,107, forward strand.
AAAAGTTAGATCAAAAAGTATGTCCATTTATTGTTCCCCAAAAATCAAAGATTGCTATAATTTATAGATTGATTAAACTGTGTACAAGCAAATTAGAGGCGGTTGCTTACTTCTGTTCGATTTTCTCGGCTACGCCTTCTGCCGGTTCTTCTGCATTCTTGGAGTCGGCATTGACACTCATGATTGCAGCGCGGTCGAAGGTAAGGGTGTAGTCGCTCTTCTTATCAGGCTTGATTGTGATGGTGTCATCGGTCAGGGCGATGATCTCACCATGAATACGTCCGATAGTGACAATTTTATCACCTTTCTTGACATTGCTAAGCTTATCTTTTGCCTCTTTCTGTTTCTTCTTATTCTTGCGCATAGACCATATTAGCCAGATCCAGACCGCACCCAGGGCAACGAGCATGAGCGGGCTGTCGAAGAAACCGGGAGCTTCCTTCTGGGCTTCGCCTTCTGCGGGTTGGGCGGTTGTTGCTTCGGCATTCTGGGCAACTGAGGTGGTGCTGGCACCGTCGGTGGCTGGCGTTGAACCCGCGTCGGTTGTCGTCGTGGTTGTACTGGCTTCGTCTGCTGCGTACGCTTTCATAATAATATACCTTTCATGTTTTAACTTATATTTTTTAATAAAATAATATTACAAACAAAATAGCATGTGATAGACAGCAGAATCCGGGGCAATGTTAAAAATACATAAATTCCTAGAAAGTTCTGTGTTTATCGTGCATTATAGTTATAGTAATAATAGAGTATAAAGCAACCCCTTATAAATATATATAAATAAGAATTTTATTTTTTATTTACATTATTCTCAGCTGATTTGTATAATTTTTAATTATTATTATTTGCTGATAGGAGATAGTATATGGAGTATGATAAAGATAATATATTTGCGAAATTGCTCCGAGGTGAGATTCCGGCGGATAAGGTCTATGAAGATGCGGATATTCTCGCTTTCAGAGATATAAATCCACAGGCACCAGTTCATATTCTTATTATTCCCAAGCACGCGCAGATTCGCTGTCTGGGCGAGTGTACCGAGGCGGAGGCTCTGATCCTCGGCAAGATGAATGTGGCGGCGGCGCGTATTGCGGAGCAGGAGGGTCTGGAATCATTTAGAATTGTGGTTAATTCCGGAACCAAAGCCGGGCAGACAGTATTTCATATTCATATGCATCTCCTTGGTGGTAGAGAGTTTGCAGAATCAATTATATAAAAGGGGGTTGGTGCGATGGGAGTGAAAGAGGCATTTGACAAGGTGGCCGGGGAGTATGATCTGAGCCGGAAGATTCTAATTCCCTGTTTTGATGAATTCTATGGAGCTGTAGTGCGGCTGTTGCGCATCCAGGGTAGTACAGCACCGCGGATTCTTGATTTAGGAGTCGGTACCGGGTTACTCTCGGCACTGGTTCTTGAAGAATATCCGAATGCCAGTATTGTCGGCGTGGATCTCTCTGCTAAGATGCTGGCGCAAGCTCATAACCGTCTCGGAGGACGAGTAGAATTGGTCGAAGGGGATTATCTTAAGGATGACTTTGGCCAGGGATATGATGTTATAATTTCATCGTTATCCATACACCATCTTGAGGGTGAGAGCAAGGCCAAGCTCTTTGAGAAGGCTTATCAGGCGCTCAATATCAATGGGATATTTATCAATGCCGATCAGGTTGAGGGGCGGAATGAGCGGATTGAACGGGTCAATCGCGATGTCTGGTATGAGCAGATGCATAGCGGCGGTATCTCTGCAGAACTTCTGAGCGCTTCTGAAGAGCGTATGCGCGAGGATAAGATGTCTACCCTTGAAGATCAGCTCTTATGGCTGGAACAGGCCGGATTTGTATATGTCAACTGCTGGTACCAGAATTTTATCTTTACGGTATTCTCTGGAATTAAAGGGTATGCGGAATAAGCTGGGGTGTTATTTTTCGGCTTCGCCGAAGACGGCTTTACGCCTGAGAATATGGTGGTAATGCTGGGCGAAACGGTGAGCTTCATCGCGGACATGCATGAGCAGTCTTAAACCTTCATTGCGTCTGGTCATGCGGATGGGTTCACTATGACCCTCTTTATAGATCAGTTCTTCCTTTTTGGCGATGGAGATCAGGGCTTTGGGGGTTATGCCGAGATTCTGTAGTGCTATAGAGGCAGAATGAAGTTGCCCTTTACCGCCGTCAATCAGAATAATGTCCGGTAATTCTCCGCCTTCTCTGGCGCTACGCCCGTAACGTCTTCTTACTACTTCATTTATGCTGTCAAAATCATTCTGTCCTTCAACGGTCTTAATCTTGAAACGGCGGTATCCATCTTTGAATGGTTGACCATCGACAAAATTTACTAGTGAGCCTACTGTCTGCCCTCCTTGGAGATTGGCGATATCGATACCTTCTATCGTCTTTGGGGTAAAGTCGAGTCTTAATGCCTCACGCAGGCGAAGCAGCCCTTTTTCCACCTCGATCACCGGAGCCATGGGGGCGAGTGAGTCGTCGAGCTCGGGGTACTGATTGAGATTTTCCAGACCGGTAATCAGATCTCGTAATGCTCCTGCTTCTTCATACTGGTATTCGGCTGCGGCGCGTTGCATATCTTTACGCAGATCCTCAATAAGATCCTTCTTCTGACCGGAGAGGAAGCGGATCAGTCCCGATATCCGCCGTCGGTACTCTACCTTGCTGACCTCACCCCGGCAGACACCACTGCATCTGCCGATATGATAATTGAGGCAGCCGCGTTGGCGAAACGCCCTTTTGTCTCCGGCGTTTATCCGGCGCTTGCAGGCTCGAAAGAGGAAGATGCGCTGTAGCTGCGAGATACAGGCTCGTAGGTCTCCGCTGGCGGCGAAGGGGCCGAAGTAGCGGGATTTTGGATTGTTCTTCTTGCGGGTAACCAGTACCTGCGGGAAGTCTTCAGCTACCGTAATTTCAATAAAGGGATAGAGTTCATTGTGTTTGAGCATTATATTGTATTTAGGCTGGAGATCCTTGATTAAGCGGCTCTCCAGGAGTAGGGCTTCGAGTTCGGTGTCGGTTACAATATAATCGAAATCAACAATATTCTCGACCAGGGCGATCGTCTTCGGGGTGTGGTCGCTCTTTTGGAAGTAGGTGGTAACGCGTTTGGGGAGGTTCTTGGCTTTACCTACATAGATCTCCTTGCCTGAGATGTCTTTCATAATATAGACACCGGGCTGTTCGGGGAGTTCTCTGGCTTTCTTCAACAGTTCTTTTTCATTCATATTAGTATATGGTTCATTAGAGGCCTAATCCCTCATGCTTTATTAGGTATAGATATACTATAATGCAGGCTGATTATATTAAGGAGTACCTTTTGCCTTTTGCGTAATAAATTGAGTCCTCAAATAACCGGTGATTTATGGTTAACCTGACAATTTATATAATATTCTTATTACAAACGAGTGCAATTATTTTCAGTTTTATTTCATACTGTAATAAAAAGAGATTATTAATATACGTTGTACTGATTAATTGAGAGTTTCTTAAGCTAAGCGCTTGCGTAATTATAAGGGTTGCCCGATGTGGGGCAACCCTTGGTTGATTCTAATGGAGAGAATTTACTTGGCAGTATTTGATTCGTGGTCGATCATCCCATTTTCAGCCGCGATCCAGAAGTCAACATAGCTCTGCCGGAAGAGCCGGATATGGATATATACCAGATACAGTACGAGCGCATTGATGATGATAAACTGGACAATGTAGTGCAGGGTGAGGTTTATCTGGGTCAGTGAGATGACCCCGAATTCTGCCAGCAGGAAGAAGATAAAGATAAAGAAGAATTTCTTCATGGTAACTTCGGTGGTGAGGTAGGCGGCCAGGAAGATACCGCCTAGAGTTACCCCGGGTAGAGCCGAGTACCAGATACCCCAGGGAAGAACCTCAGAGTGTAGTACGAAATGTATCCCGGTGCCGCAGATCGACATGACCGTCATTAGGGCGATACTGGTGACAATAGCGATAGCAGGTTGAACCCTGAATACTAGGGTAAGGAGGAAGTAGAAGATAGTGTCGATGCCGAAGCCGAGCCAGCCGGTGAATACACCGCCCACGTAGGCGCAGATAATAAGTAATACGATATTGCGGGTGGATAGCGCGACCGAGGTCATAGGGTATCTATGTTTGCGAATGACCGAGTAGAATATTGCACTAACCAGAATAAAGGAGATTATGTTGAAGGCATTCTTTAGAATAGCCGGATTCTGTAGCGGGAAGAGGAAGATGCCGCTGGCCAGTCCTGCGGCGCCGGCGATGATGCATATCGGCAGTACCTTCCAGAGGAATAATCTTCTGTCCTCAATAAACCAGCGGATAGCGCCGATTCCCATACCGTAACTCTGTATCATAATGGTATAGAGTACCGCTTCCAGCGGGGAGATTTTGAGATAGGTCAGGATAGGGAAGTATACCAGACCTGCAGCTACCGGGGTGGTGTTGGCGACGGTGGCGGCGAGTACGCCGAGAATCGGCATAAAGAAGTATTTCGTTGAAAGCTCTGGCCAGAAGGTCGGCGTCAGTGCGCCCCAGAGGATGACGACCGCGATAAGTATAATGTATAAGACGAGCTTGTTATGTTTGGCTTTGGATTTTTCCAGGGTAAGATTATCTTCCATAATACAGGTAGGCTTCCTTTCGGGGGGCAGGAGATACTCTAATCTTCGGATATTATCTTGAGAAGTTCGCGTAGCGCCTTGGTCTCTATCTGCCGTACGCGCTCGCGGGTTATAGATTTGTTGAGAATTTTGTCCCCGATATCCTCTAGCGTCATGGTGTCACTGACGCCGATACCGTAACGGTGCTTGATTATCAGCGCCGAGCGTTCATCGATGCATTCCAGTAAGAGGAGGAGTTTCTTCTCGTCTTCATCACTATAGGCGCCAGAGTTCTTTGCTTCACTGCGGTGTACCGCGGCTACAGCGATCATATCTTCCATACCATTGCCGTCTTCATCATTGAAGCGTTGGCCGGTAAAGGAGGAGGAGGAGCTGGCTCCGATGGCTTTTAGAATGATTTCAATTTTGTCCTCAGGGATATCGAGTATGGCTGCGACTTCACTGGGATCCGGGGTGCGGTGATAGATTTGGCTGAGTTCGTTGGAGGTCTGACGCCAGCGGTTTACCAGTTCGACCATATACGCGGGTACTCTGACATTTTTGACCTTTGCCGCCAGTGCACGCCTGATTGATTGTTTGATCCACCAGGAAGCATAAGTGGAGAAACGTTTGTTCTCCTCGGCTTTGAAACGGTCGACTGCTTTCATAAGTCCAAAATTGCCTTCGGCAATAAGGTCGAGCAGGGGTAGACCGCGGTTGGTGAATTTCTTGGCTATTGAGACAACAAGACGGAGATTACTCCGAATAAGATCCTCGCGCGCCCATTCTTCACCCATAGATATCTTACGGGCAAGCTCCTTTTCTTCATCACCACTGAGGAGCTTGAACTCACTGATCTCTTTAAGATATATTGCAATGTCACTATCAGCCATAGATTAAACCTATTGATAAAATAAGTTATGGTTATCTTAATATCCTAAAATAGTATAGCGCATTTTAGAAAAAATGAAACTACTTTTATTATTCAAGGGTATTTTATTATGGCTAATTGTGCTAAAAAGCCAATAGTACATGCAAAATAATAATATATTGTTATTCATGGCCGGATAAGTTTTTGGTCGCGGAGTGAGAATATGCTGTGTAGATGTGGCTGCAAGGGCATAGCATCAAGCTTGCAGTATGCTATACATTTTAGCTTGAAGAGTAGAATTATGCTGTAAAATACGGCTAAATATCAAAAAAAAGTAAATGAATCCTGTATTTCTAGTCAATTAATATGTAATATCAGATGGAAGCAGAAGGAAGAATCTGCTGTTGGTGATAGTAAAATCATAAGTGTGAAAAAGTATAAGATTAGCAGAATAAATTTATATTACATAGCGCCATCATGGTTAAAGGAGTGAGATGAAAATATTATCCAGGCAATTGGTTACCTTGCTGGTATGTATCTGTATGTTTACCAGTACGTTATATGCAGATAATACAATTAGTGCTGATGAAATTGACAGTATTTTGGCAACAATCCCCGAGGAGTCGGCTCTTCCGGTATGGCCGCAGGCGCGGGAACTGGCAGGATTGGGGGATGGGTATGAGGATGCGCTTACGCTCAAGCTGGAAGGAGCAACACCAGCGGAGACAGTGGCTGTCGCCTACGCTCTGATGAGCCTCGGTGCGCAGCGTGATGCCGCGCTCAAGCTGGAAGAATTGATCAAGAATAAACAGGCTCCGCTGGAGCGCAGATTTGATGCCTGTGCGGTACTGGGTAGTGAGGGTGGCGGCTATGCTAAAGCCCGGTTGCGTAGTATGCTCAAGAGTAAAGAGCTTGAAGAGATGATCAAGGTCAAGGTTGCAGAGGCTTTGTGGCAGTTGAGTTATGCGCCGGCGGCACTTACGGCGCTTACTGAAATTGCTCAGAATTCAGATAATGTTCTGGTCGCGGAGGAGGCGGTGCTTACTCTGGGGCGGATAGGCAGATTCAGTGAAGCGCGGGAAATGCTTGCGGAACTGGCAAAAAACCCGGGTAGAAACGGGCAGGAGGCGGCTCTGCTGCTCAAGCTGGATGATGAGTATACGCTGCATGCTGAGACCGATGATTTTGCTGAGGAATTGATTGGTGAGGTTGTTGAACAGATACGGACGCGTTATGCTTTTGATACTACCGATCCGGATGAAGCAGAACAGTTGAAGTCAAGAAATCTGGCCTCGATCGCAGCTAAGAAGCTGGTCAGGAGTATTGATGACTTCAATGATTATCTGGACGAAGAGGATTATCAGGAGATGCTCAATAGTATGCACGGTGATTACGGCGGCATCGGCGCTTATGTCGGCATGCGCGAAGAGCTCTTTACCGTACTCTCGCCGATGTGGGGTAAACCTGCCTTCAAAGCTGGACTCAAGGCGATGGATGTGATTATCGAGATTGACGGGGAGGATATAACCGATATGGAGTTGAGTAAGATTATTCAGCTCCTCAAGGGTAAGCCTGGTTCTGAGGTGACGGTTAAGGTTGTCAGAGCCGGCTGGGATGAGCCGCGTGAGGTTGTGATCCAGCGTGATCTGATTACCTTGCCGATGCTCTATTCACAGATGCTTCCGGGTAACATTGGATATATTCTGCTGACTGGATTTCAGGATGACCCGGATAGAAGGGTATCGACTAGCTCAGAACTGCATCAGGCTCTTATCGAATTGCTGGGTCAGGGGATGGAAGGGCTTATCCTTGATCTGCGTAATAATCCGGGAGGGCTGCTCTCGGAAGCGGTCAAGGTAAGTGAGGAATTTCTAGAGAGAAATAAGCTTATTGTTTATAGTAAAGGGAAAATCTCCAAGCAGCGTAATTATGAGTCACGAATTCTGGGCGATCCGACCTTTACTGGGCCAATGGTGGTGCTGGTGAATGGCGGCTCGGCTTCGGCTAGTGAGATTGTTTCGGGGGCGCTGCGTGATCATAAGCGTGCTACCCTGGTCGGTACTAAGACTTATGGCAAGGGGTCGGTGCAGATGTTGATGCCGGTTGAGGCTACAGGCGGAAATACCAGGCTCAAGCTGACAATTGCTAAGTATTATCTGCCTAATGGTGAGTGTATCCACGGACGGGATAAGGGAATCAAACCACATGTGGAGCAGGAGGAGCCGGAGTTCTCCGGGCCGGAGAGAAAGCTGAGGATAAAGCAGCTTGAGAATAGAGATATTGCGGTCTGGCTGGAGAGTAATTTTGACGCTAACAAGGATCAGTTTATTGCGGCTATGGAGTTTGACAATAATGACCCGGCAGCGTATCCGGGATTTGATGAACTTTATGCTCAGCTGGTTACGGCTTATCCGGGTATTGAACTGGATAAGGATATGGTGCGGCGAGTGCTGAGGAGTACACTATTCAATTTTATTCGGGAGAGCCGGGGTTTGGATACTATGCCGGTTGATATTCAGGCAAGTGAGGCACTCCAGCGGGCAATTTTGATTATGGGCGATAAGTTGGGCGCATTGCCAGATGTTCCGGTTTATAACACGTTCAAAGATAAATTCAATGAGGTGATGGTTGCAGAGCAGGATGGAGCAGAGGCGAATGACGAGGCTCAGGGTAAGGCAGAGGTGGCTGAAAAGGTTGCTGAGTGATAGGGTTGTTAGATATATCAGCTCTCAGCTTGCTGAGGGCTGAAGCTGCTTCGATAATTTGCTTAACTGTATAAATATGATTGTACTTCTTTGCAAGATAGGGAAAATCACTAAGGTGATTTTCCCTATCTTGATAGTACCAATACGTTAGCTTTCATTTTTACTGAGGCTGCATTTTGTAGCCTGTACATTTATCTCTAGATGTCTGAAAATAGAAACTGGTGTAGTATTGTCAGACCATGGGTGTTTTCCGAGAGGATACATGTGAACTGCGAACTGGTGGGTATGAGTCGTGGGCATATCATTTTGCTGGCAAATGATATGCCGAAGATACTGCGAAGAACGCTTGGCGCAAACAGCTTTGACTTTCACTAGCCTAAAGACTTATTCCGAAGGTCTGAGTACTCGCTTTAGCCGATTAGAAATACGATCACTCCTTCACTCACTACCAAAAACAACTTCTAATTATAACTTGACAGCAATAATCTAATCTGCAAAATATCTGATACAATATTTTAATCTTTGCCTTGATAATCAAGTTACAGGAATACCCTAATGAAAAAAGCAATCCTCATCATTCTTATACTGCTCATCGTTATCGTCGTTGGGCGCCACCTGTATATCCTCAATGTCGGGCGCTTTCACTCTGCCAATTTCTTTACCAACCTGCAACTCCAGAATGTGGAGCAAACCAGCGAGCTGGCCGCAAAAAACATGTCTGAGGGTGACGCAGAAGCATTGGATAAAGCGACAGAGATAATGACCAAAGCCGTAGAAGGTGATGCCGAGGCACAACTGCTTATCGGAAAGGTACTTCTGCAAGAAAAGCAGTACAGCTCGGCTGTGAACTGGTTTACCCAGGCGGCAGAGCAGGGCAATAGCGAGGCGCAGCTCCAACTTGGAGATATGTACTTTGACGGTCAAGGCGTAACCCAGGATTATACTAAGGCCAGACACTGGTTCAAACTCGCTGCCGAAGGGGGCAACCCTACAGCGCAAAAAGCCCTCGGCTGGATTTATTATAAAGGAGAAGGGGTAACGCAGGACTATCAGGAAGCGTTTAAATGGTTCTTACTCGTTGCCAAAAAAGGCGATAGTGTTGCTCAAGATACTATCGGATATATGTTTATGCTTGGATTTGGAGTTGAAAGAGATCCACAACAAGCTTATAAATGGTTGGTCCAAGCAGCCGAAAAAGGTCTAGCCTCATCTCAAAATTTACTGGGGCTGCTTTATTATAGTAATGATTTGGGTAAACCCGATTACACTCAGGCGTTGAAGTGGTTTACTCTAGCCGCGGAACAGGGTAATCACGAAGCTCAGCTCTATCTTGGATCAATGTACGAGTATGGGCGAGGCGTACCCCTAGATCTCCCAAAAGCCAAGGAGCTATACCTTAAATCTGCCGCTCAGGGTAATGAAGTTGCCCAAGAAAAACTAAAGCTTCCAGAATTTCAATAATTTAACTTTAACGGCAATATCTAGAACAGCATATTGCCGTTAAACAATTAATTATTGTACTTAATTACTTAAATGATACATCTTTATACTCCTCGGCACTAATAGTGCTTTTACTATCAGTTATTTCTTTATTCAAGCTATCTATTTTTTTCTTAGTCTCTGAATCAGTAAAGCTCTCCTGAAAAAGATTTAAATAGTTAAATATCTTATACCAGGGAGAAGGATTTAGCTTTGGTAAAGTTTTCTTAATTAAATTTTTACCTGTCTTGTTCACCTGTTTATTAAAAATTACATCTGTTGAATCACCCTGCTCCTTCCCTTGTATTTCAATCTCTACATTGTCTGAAAACAATTGCAATAGACTCAGTAAATACGAACCACTGGAATAAGTTGCCCCACCGACCGAGATAACCGGTGCTGTTGCGGCAGCGACTACCCCTGCCGCGGTTAGGGTATGCATCCTAGAAATTGCGAATAAGAGGTTGCCACCGCCTGCACCCATCCAGCTCATACCAATATCATTGGCATTATTAATAGCTTTACTTATCTTCATGGCTTCACGTATATACTCTTTACCCAGCCGCGGATCATATAGCGAGACAAACGCGCCATACAATCTTCTCGCCTCGACAGCAGTTCCACCCTGTACATTATACGACCAATCATAGCGTTTGAGCAACTCTACATCTTTTTTTACAGTTGAATATAATACCAGCAAGGCTTTTCCCCGTTCAATTTCACCAGTAAATAACCTTAAAAAATTCTCAGGGTCTTGCCGGTAAAACGGAATAGTAGAGAACTTATCCGCACAATACTGTGCAATCTTCGCCTCATCAAATGCCTCTAAATACTGCAATGGGTCTTCAACATCTTTTAGCTCCGCAAACACACTATCCCGGTAATGAGTATCCACCGCCAGAGATTGCAACATATCCTTTTCAAAACTCTTTTTCTCCTTTGCCAATTCAACATAATAATCATAATTTGGATATTTATCTGGGTGTTCTTTATAATTCTTTGCAACATTCCTGCCGATAAAGGCTCTAAAGTTCTTTCTCCCCGCTATCGCAACGGTATTCTTAGTAACCCCAAAGTAATCAGACAGTTCAGCCGATTCTTCATCATCATAGACATAATAGATTGACGGTGAACCATAATAATCATCAATCATCAAGTGACGAGCCTGTTCACCTATATTTTCGGTTGCAACCGAATTACTAATTATCTCTTTAACCCGTAAAGACTTTACTGCTTTATCTGCACTCAAATCCTGTTCTGTAGTTGATAACGTTTTAGCCTTCTCTTGCGTCTCATCATTCTGATTCTCCACCTTCTCATCACCAAAATTCTGCATAGTTTTTTTTGCATTAGTTGACAACATATTGTCAAGATCAAATCTCTCTCTGCCCTCTTGTTCAAAAGCCTTAAAGACAGCATAGCGGTTGATATCTGCAGCATCCAAATGCTCCAACCCTTGCTTACTGAGCAAACCTGTCTTAAACTGGCTCACCGCCTCGAGTACATATTCAGGATCAAGCTTATTCGCTCTGGCATAGGCGACTAGTTTTCTTGCCGTTTCCGCATCCAAAGTATGTTTCAACTCAGCTATTTCAGCTTCAGGTACACCCTCAATAGCGTCATACTGCTTGAAATACGTGGCGGCTTTACCGTCAATAGTCTCAGTCTTATCCGCAGCAAACGTGAACGTAGCCGTAGCATCCTGGTCAGCTCTTGCCACCTGCGTGGGTACCGCACTCCGTACCTCCGGTATCGCTAAATCCTTATTGTTAGTCCTGACCATGCCAATAGCAGAACTACTCTGCACCGGCGGCCTCGCAGTGTCAGAACTATTATTCAGGCTCGCTCTTTGGCGCAAATCATTGACTTTGGCGCCGAGTTGCTTGAGCTTTTCCTCAAACATCATCTCCGGATAGAACAACTCGCCATCGCTCTTGGGCGTCGTATCTTCATACTGTAAATGCTCAAACTCCGGATACCTCTGGAGTTGTGCCTTATGTTTCTCATATTGTTTCTGATAAGTCCCATATTCTCCTGCGATATAAATATCCGGATACTCAAACCCGCCCTCTGCTCTTGTACTACCTGCTTCCCGTTCATTACTCTGTGCCTTAAATCTCATTTACTTCCCCTTGTTCCCAAAAAGTAAAGCTACTAAATATCCTCTAATTTCCAATTAGAGGCAAAAAAATTATTGACTGCCCGTGCCAGCTATAAACCACGCAATATGCTCCATCCCCGAGTTAATCAGCGCCGCTGATAAAAGATGCCGATAGGCGTAAGTATGTATGTCTGGTGTGTGCAAATACCGTGCCAAATTTGAAGAGCGTGGGGCGGAATGCACCGAAATGTAGCTGCACAATCTCCTTAGTGCTGTTGTGTCATAGTTTTAGCCTTTTGGCTAAAACTATGACTGGCTGGTTTGGCGGCGCGGATTCGAAGCTGAAAAATGTACGACAAAGTCATTCTGACCATATGTGGTTGGCTTTGCCGTGTATTTATGACCTGGTGTGTCTTTTTGGCGGTTGGTGTGGCCGGTATATAAGTCAAAAGGCTAAATATGTTTGGCGGGCTGTGGGCGCTGATTGGTGCTGAGCGAAAGGATGGCTTTTGGCTTGAAGCTTAGGGGGTGGGTTGGACTGTGCTAGGTTTAAATTATAGAGAAGTATATTGCAATACCGGATTCCGGCGCGGGTTGAGATTATAGCTTGGCAGAAGATTTTAGGTCTGACAACGCTGCCTTGAGTGCCGGGCTTGCGGTATTGGTTTTTCGCGGTTGATTTTTTGTTCTCTTAGTCAAATTAGAATAGAGTTTTTCAGCAGTGATAAAAAATATACTTTTAATTTTCTGCGAGCTCTGGTACTATATCGGAATCATTTTAATATTATTATTGCTGAAATTGTAGGGAGAGAAATTGATGAGTAGTTTGATGATTGGTATTTCTGGGGTACGGGGGATTGTGGGAACAGATCTGACTCCTGAGCTATGTGTGCGTCTGGGCGAGGCGTTTGGAACTTATGTCGATGGGGGGACGGTTATTGTCGGCAGGGATACCAGGCCGTCCGGGGATATGGTAAAGCATGCTGTTCTCTCCGGGCTGCTCTCAGCGGGGTGTAAGATTATTGATATCGGTATTGTCGGGACTCCTACCGCGGCGATGATGATCCGCGACCTGGGAGCCGACGGCGGGATAGTTATTTCGGCGAGTCATAATACTATAGAATGGAATGCGCTCAAATTCTTTAGAGAGGACGGGGTATATCTCAATGACGCGCAGGGCAGAGCTTTACTTGATATCTACTACGGCGGGTATGCAACCAAGGTCGGCTGGCGGGATATCAAAGCGGTACAGACCGATAGTTCAGCCAATCAGCGCCATCTGCAGAAGGTGCTAGGGATTATCGATGTCGAGGCGATGCGACGGCGTAAATTCAAGGTGGCTCTTGACTGCTGTAACGGGGCGGGGGGCGAGCTGGCACTCAGTTTTCTCCAGGAGATCGGAGCTGAGATTCACGAATTATACTGCGAACCACATGGTAATTTCTCCAGAAATCCTGAACCGACAAAGGATAATGTGACAGAGCTATGCGATATTGTCTTAGATAATGGTTGTGATATCGGTTTTGCGCAGGATGCGGATGCTGACCGTATTGCCTTTATTGATGAGAACGGGAGTTATATCGGCGAGGAGTACAGCCTCTGTCTGGCTACTGACTATATTCTCAAGAGTAATCCCGGACCGGTAGTTACCAACCTCTCTACTACTAGGATGATTGAAGATGTAGCGGCTAAGTATGGTTGTGAGGTTGTGCGTACGCCTGTAGGTGAGGTGAATGTGGCGGAGAAGATGATTGAGATCAATTCTCCCGCCGGGGGTGAAGGTAACGGCGGGGTGATCGATCCACGGGTTAATTATGGCCGGGAGGCGCTTACCGGAATGGCGCTCATTTTACAGCATATGCTCGATAGCGGTAAAGCCCTGAGCGAATTGGTTGCGGCTATCCCTACTTATCAGTTTGTCAAGACCAAGGTATCCTGCTCCAAGCGGGTGCTGGCGCCGGTGTTGGAGCGGTTGGCGAGTGAAGAGGCGGACAGGGTAGATACTAGCGACGGGGTAAAGCTGGACTTTGCAGATGGCTGGGTGCATGTGCGTTCCTCCAATACCGAGCCGATAGTCCGTATCTACAGTGAAGCTAAGACATTAGAGCAGGCTGAGGAGCTTAATGCCAAATATAAGGTTTTAGTAGAGGAGACGGTAGCTGCGGCTATTGCCAAAAAGGCTGGTAATTGAGTTTGTAATTTGAATATAAAAGGCATGGGAAATCATCAATGTGATTTCCCATGCTTGATAATACGGTAATCCAACTTCAGAAAATTGCCAATGCAATTTTCATGTTCCGTTAAAGCGGTACACAACTCGACCGGAGGGAGAGCTTTTGACAAGTGTTATTCTAAATGCAATGATTTGTGGTTTTAATTAGTCATTTTCTAATATCTTATTCAGCAGAGCTGAATCTTCTTTGTTAAAAGAAGCAATAATGAACTTTGGAAAAGTTCAATCAAATGCGCGCTTTTTTTCTTATTGATATATTACGCGCGCGAATTTTGCAAACCTCTGCTTATACAAAAAAGTAATAATTTTTTTCGCATTTATTGACCTTGGTTGATAAATATGCTAGAATAATTCTGTTTTGTATAAAACAACTCAGTATTGAATATTGATTTCAGTTTAGTGGCGGTTAGAATTATATTATTATGTATAGTAAAATTAAGGATAATCAAGTACGGAATCATGCGTGGTCGGGGCTTTGGGGTTCTGACTTGCGGTTTTATTCGGTATTGTTACTGGTTATTCTTGGTTTTGTACTCAATGTTGGTCTGGGTGTATTCGCTTTTGCTGCTATAGATTCAAACAATGTAGAAGTAGTAAAACTTGTGGATTCAGAGACAAGCAGCACTCTGGGTCTGTGTCATAAACGACCCTGCTCCAGTTCTTCTCAGTTCCAAGACGATCAGTCCTGTGAATATGAGGAAGAGTCAGAGGTACACAACCAGCAGCGGTTTGATTATGAAGTGGTAGGCAATATTCTAGATTGCCTACCTTTTTCTTTGTATCATGTCTCCATCGGTATTGAACAGACATACTGTCAAGGCGTTATGGTATGTCTTAAGAGTGTCATACTCCGGGTTTAATACTAGTCAAAATAGTCTTTTATCAGACCGATTCTGAGTCTGACCATGAGTTAACATTTGCAGGATCCATTATTGATAGGTAGTGATATTTATTGGTAAGTGGTGTGAAGTTATTTATGGTTGCAATTTTTTTCTAACAACTTAATTAAAAATAAAGGTGGTGCTTATGAATGAACAAGCAGCTGAATTGATGACGGTTGAAGATGTGGCGGCGTATCTTCGCGTCGCGGAGAGGACTATTTATGACTGGGCGCAGAAAGGGGATATACCCTGTGGCAAGCTCGGGGCCTCTTGGAGGTTCAGACGGAGTGATATTGATAGCTGGCTGGAGACAAAATTTGTAGATAAGTCGGCTAATAAGGCTGCAGAACCAGTACTCCCGGAGAATATTCTGCAGGAAGAGATGATCAAGATCTATCCAGAGAAGATTTCCAAGGCCGATCTACTTACGGATATGGTTGAATTGATCAGTAGCTCTGAGAATGTCCAGGATAAGAAAGAGTTGCTGGAGGGTATCTTTCAGCGTGAGGAGTTGATGAGTACCGGTATTGGTCTGGGTATTGCGGTGCCGCATGTGCGTATCGGTTCGGTAAAGGATATTGTCATGGCGGTCGGGGTAACCAAGGAGCCGGTCGATGATTATGAGGCAATAGATGATAAACCGGTGCAGATCATCTTCATGATTGTTGCCAATAGTGATCAGCATAATAAGCATCTCAAGTTGCTCTCCAAAATTGCCGAGAAGTTCAAGGATGAAGCTTTGCGTAAGAGGTTGGTCGCAGCCGATCTGCCCATAGAGATTGCAAACATATTGCTGTAGGTATGCTGCAAGTACTTGATTGATAATCGTGGTGATTTTTCAGGAGGAAAATATGGGAACACTTGGTGAAATCTCACTCGGCTACCTCTTTGTAATTGGTATTGCAGTCTTTGGAGGAATGCTTGGTGCCTGGGTATTTCAGCGGCTCAAAGTACCGCAGGTTTTAGGATATATTGTAATAGGTCTGATCGTTGGTGAGAGCGGTGCAAAACTTATTACTCTGGATGTGATAGAGGATCTTACCCCACTCAATACCTTTGCGCTGGGTATTATCGGTTTTCTGGTAGGGGGGGAACTCGATGTAAATGAATTCAAAAAGTATGGTAAGCAGTTTGCAGCTATACTCTTCGGTGAAGGAGTGACTGCCTTTTTACTGGTTGGAGCTTTCTCCTTTATCTTTCTTATGGTTATTGGCGCGTCCTTTGTCCCGGCACTTGCCGGAGGTATTGTCTTCGGAGCGATTGCTTCGGCGACCGATCCGGCATCGACGGTGGATGTACTCTGGGAGTATAGGTCAAAGGGTATACTGACTACTTCGATAACTGCAATTGTTGCTCTTGATGATGCTCTGGCTATGACCCTTTACGGGTTGGGTACCGGTGCAGCGCAGATGATCTCCGGGGGAGAGGCCTCTATCGGGCATCAGGCTCTGGAGGTTGGAGTTGAGATCTTTGGAGCATTGCTACTCGGTCTGCTTGGAGCTTTGCTCCTCAATTATCTGCTCAAATGGTTTTATCAGTCTGAAAAGAGTATGGGCTTTACGCTGGGACTCCTTCTCTTGGTTATTGCGCTCTCAGATCTCTTGAAGATGGATGTGATTATGGCAGCGATGATGATGGGATTTGTCGCAGCGAATATCTCGCCGGTAAGAACTCGTAAAGGCTTTGAGTTGGTGCGGGAGTTCTCAGCGCCGATCTATGTCATCTTCTTTGTTTTTGTCGGAGCACGGCTGGGGCTGGGCAGTATGCCGGGTTGGCTCTGGGGGGTAGTGGTGATCTATGTTATTTGCCGGAGTCTTGGTAAATTTACCGGCGCTTGGCTTGGGGCGAAAATATCCAAGAGTGAGCCGGTGGTATCGCGTTACCTGGGATTGGGACTGTTCTGCCAAGGGGGTGTGGCTATCGGTCTCTCGATTATGGCGGGCAGTAAGCTGAATAATGTGGAGCTGCTCGACGGTCTATCCTTGGGAAATGCTATTATCTATGCGGTGACGGCGACGACTCTGATTGTGCAGATAATCGGTCCGTCCATGGTTAAGTATGCGTCGATTAAATCCAAAGAGGCGGGTAGAAATGTGACCGAGGAGGATGTAATCGCGGATATGAAGGTCTCGATGGTCATGGAGCAGGGTATTAGCCCGCTGGTGGAGAGCATGAGCCTGAGTGAGGCAATTGCACGTTTCTCCGACGATGATTATATGGTTTACCCAGTAGTGGGTCGGGATGGTCATATC
Organism: Planctomycetota bacterium; assembly: GCA_963556115.3. Lineage (GTDB taxonomy): Bacteria > Planctomycetota > SZUA-567 > SZUA-567 > SZUA-567. The sequence goes on from CAUVYI020000001.1 coordinate 124,229, forward strand.
TGTGGTATGGTCTCGCTTGAGTCGATGAAGGAGGTGATCGCTGATCATGAATCTTGGAAGTGGTTGGTACTTCAAGATGTTATGGAGAAGTGCACGATGCTTACCAACCCGGATGAAGGGATTAAGAAACTGCTGGTGGAGCTTGATGATGCCGGTCTGGATCAGGTGCCGGTTGTGGAACAGCAGGATAAGTTGTTGCCGATAGGCATGGTGCGTAGAATACATATCCGTAAACGCGTGGCTGAGGAGTTATTGCGCCGGCAGGGAGAGGTCTAACGTCCGTAGTTTTAGATTTATAACAGTAGTCATATTTGGAGAAATATTATGGATAATGAGTTGTTGTTAGGGCGTAAAAAAGTTTTTGAAGTCCAGCATCTTCTGGTTAAAAATCCAACTCTGGTGCGAGCGGATGATGACTTGGATAATATATGTGCGAGTATTGTTTCAGATCCGAAGACCAGGCATGTCTATGTAGTAGATGAGAATAATAAATTTCTCGGGGCTATCAGGATGAATAAGATGGTCGAGTATCTCTTTCCCTATACAGCAATGGTCGAACAGGGGAGCAAGGTACTCAAGGAGAAGACGATCAGCCCGAAGGCAAGGCTGGCGAAGGAGGTGATGGGGGAGACCGAACTATATGTCAAGGAGTCTACTAGTCTCTCGGAGGTGGCGCGGATCTTTATGCGCGAACGCATAAATGAGCTGCCGGTGGTAGATGATAATATGATAGTAACCGGTCAGGTTAATTTTTATGAAATAATAATAGGTTATCTCAATGATAAGAAAGGTGATAATCAGTGAACATTACAAAATATTTGACCGAAGAGTCGGTATTGATTTTGGAGTCGGTCAAGGATAAATGGGAACTCCTTGATGTTATGCTGGAAACAGCTTATATATCCAAGACGCTGGCAGGTGGCAGTAATGAGAAGAAGCGCGAGATTCGCGGTTCGCTACTGGCGCGTGAACGGCAGATGCCGACGGTGATGGGTGGTGGATTCGCCTTTCCGCATGCTAGAGTGGCGGGACTTACTAGGCCGACTATTGTTGTCGCTGTTATCAGGGAGGCGGTGGACTTTGAGGCTGATAGCGGTGAGCAGGTAAACTTTGCCTGTATGGCGATAACTCCGCTGGAGAATCCGACGCTAGCTCTGAAGGTAATGTCTCAGGTGTGTAAGTACTTTGCCGGCGCGGATACCAAGGGTAAGGTACTAGCTGCAGCCACACCCCAAGAACTGTTTGCTATTATTGAAGAGGCGGATATTGAACTGGATATAACTATTACGGCCAAGGATATTATGCATGAGCCGTTGTTTCAGGTCAGGCCTGAGATGTCGCTACGTGAAGTGACGCGGATTATGTCTGAATATCACCTGCTGGCAGTGGCGGTAGTCGATATGGAAAAGAGAATGTGTGGGCATATTACTTGTAACCGCCTCTTTAATTTTGGTCTGCCGGATTTCTTCTCACAGCTCAAGAGTGTGTCGTTTATCAGTGAGTTTGATCCGTTTGAAAAGTATTTCTATGAAGAGGCGCATTCATCGGCCAAGACGGTGATGACTCAGGATTATTATGCAGTTACCACGCAGGCGACATTGCTTGAGATTGTCTTTGCTTTGACTACTAAAAAGCAGCCCAAGGTTTATGTTGTTGAAGACGGAGTGCTCTGTGGGGTGATTGACCAGGGTGATGTATTGGATCAAATTATTAACTTCTAGTCATAGTTATACAGTATAAGGAAAAGAAATGAGTGTTATGAATTGGATAAGCGATCCAATGGTTCTGACAATAATAATCTTTGTAATAACCTATATATTTATCGCTTCAGAAAAAATAGATAAAGCCGCGGCGGCAATTATTGGTAGTGCGGTAGTGATTATCTTTAATCTTGCTCCATATGCCAAGCATATAGATCCTGATACCGGTCTGGAGGAGCCGGGACTGCTCAATATGGTCGATCTCAATGTAATCTATCTGCTCGCGGGTATGATGGTGATTGTCAATATTCTCTCGCGAACCGGGTTGTTCGAGTGGATTGCTATCACTCTGGCTCAGAAGGCCAAGGGGCGTGGTATGGTTATTTTGATCAACTTTCTGCTGGCTACGGCGGTACTCTCGGCACTGTTGGATAATGTTACTACGATTATCTTGATTGCGCCGATTACCATCCTAGTGACGCAGATTTTGGAGGTGCCGACGGTTCCAGTATTGATTCTGGAAGCGGTGTTCTCCAATATCGGCGGTACTTCCACCCTGGTCGGTGATCCACCGAACATTGTTATCGGCTCCAAGGCCGGTCTTACTTTTATGGACTTTATCGTCAACCTTGGGCCTCCAATACTCATTATTATGGTTATTTCATTACTAATTGTGATACCGATATTCAGAAAATCAATGGTTGTGCCTGAGCAGATACGTGATCGGGTGATGAAGGCGCATCCGGAGAAGGCGATAATCAATCCCAAGGTGTTATGGCGGGCGCTGCCGATATTCGCGGTGATTATTCTGGGCTTCTTTGTTGGGCATGCCTTTCATGTGGAGCCGGGTATAATTGCTCTAGGTGGGGCGTTGGTGATGGCGGTGGTATGCGAGATCAATGTGCATGAGGTACTTGAGCATGTAGAGTGGGGTACAATTTTCTTCTTCATTGGTCTCTTTATGCTTATCGGAGCGCTCGAGCATAATGGGGTATTCGAGCTGCTCGGCGAGACGGTGATCGATCTTACCGATGGTAATCTCTTACTCACGGTTATGGCGGTACTCTGGTTCTGTGCAATCTTCTCGGCGATTGTTGATAATATTCCACTCGTCATCGCGATGATGCCGCTCTTGCAGATTATTATACCGCAGTATGTCGCAAGTACTGGGCTGAGTGAAGCAGAAGTTTCACAGCCATTATACTGGGCGTTGGCGTTGGGCGCTTGCCTTGGGGGTAACGGATCTTTGATCGGAGCTTCGGCCAATGTGGTCGTTTCGCAGATAGCGGTCAAGAATAAGTATAAATTGTCATTCATGGATTTTAGTAAATACGGTTTTCCTATGATGCTTCTAAGTTTGGTAATTTCGACTTTGTATATTTATTTGCGGTATTTTTAATGGTTAAAGTTGCGTTAGGGCAATTTTTTTCTTGTTTTAACCGAAGACTGTTTTAAGTCTTCGGTTAGTTTTTGTTATACCTGAAAAAATCAGATCATATGTTCTAGATAAGGGTGGGGAGAATGCCTGTTTTTTGTAGTTAGGCAGATATCATTTTAGGTTAGTTTTTTGTGAGAATGTGCTAGTCGATAGAGTAAATAAATGCTGATAAAAATGAGTAATACTTTGTTTTAATTGTTGTTTGAAGGGATTTTTACAGTATTTTTTACTTGACTAAAAAATTATAAAGAGTAAGAATTAACAAAGATATTGCGCAGAGAGAATGATGTTCACGATGAATTGAGTCTGCCTCATGACGAAGAAAAAAAACGGTTATAGGGAGAGTGAACTTCCCGGATTATTGCAGTCGATGGCCGTTCTGGGTTTTGTCGTGGTCTTCTGTGTAAGTGCGTTCTTTGTTATTGGTTATCTGCTGGATAAGTATCTCGGTCTGGGTGTGGCGGCGATGATAGTTGCAACCTTTCTGGGGGCAGTTGTCGCTATCTACTGGGCATACAGGCGGGTTGTGGCACTGCTGGAGAAGATCTACCGAGATGAGATGGCTGAACCGCGGGTAGGCGAAGCGGCAGAGGATGAGGAATCTAGTTCGGATGATGAATTCTGAGTGAGTCGGCTGCTTGAGTGCATGGAAATGGATGATATTTGCTCAGGTGTGACAGAAAATAATCTTCGTCTCTGTAGTGAGAGTAAAGGTAAGAGATGGATAGTTTTATAAAGTATCAACGAACCATAATGTTTGCGGTAATAGGAGTGGCTGTAGTTGCGTGTGTGCTCTTATTGGTATTCTTCCCGCAGATGTGGTCACTGGCGACAGGGGTGATTTTTGGAGTTGTCGGAGGTTTGATTGTACTCAGACTCAAGGTTCTGGCGATCTACCGTTTTAGGGATAATCCTGAGCGTCCTCCGGTAAAGTCTGGATTTCAGGCAAATTTGGTAATGATTGCCTTTCTTGGGGCTGCTATACTTATCAATAAATTCATAGGGGTGAACAGAGATATTTTGAATGTCTGGACAACCTTGGCTGGTCTTATTCTGCCCAATGCGGTATTGATGGCAGACGGATTTTTCAGGCCGCCGGTAAAGGATGTCTCTGATACGGAGGAATACGGTGAGAAATAAAGTCTATGCATTACTCTGCATATGTATGGTGATCTTTGGAGTGGAGGCATTTGCCGCAGACCCGTTGACACCACCTCTGCCTGTAGAGCTGTGGGGACTCAAATTTAAACAAGCTACGATTATATACTCGTCTATTGCCGCGATCTTTATCTTTGTCGCCTGCTTTATCTGGAGTCGGGGGCTTTCCAAGGATAAACCGGGTATCTCACAAATCTTTCTGGAAAAATTGATTGCAGCTTTTGATGATCTGGTACATAGTGGTTTCGGTACCAAGAAGCGTGGCCGGATTTATCTGGCGGCATTGGCGACGTTGTTCCTCTTTATCTGGACTTCCAATATGATGGGGCTGATACCTACCCCATCTTTTCACATCGGTGGGGAAGAGTTTACCGATTATAACAATAATGGTCTGTATGATCCTGGTGAACCGTATATCGACAGTAACGGTAACGGGGTGCAGGATGCTGGACTCTATATCCCCGAGCCGGAAGAACCTACCTCAAATGTAAGTACTACTCTCTCTCTGGCACTACTCTTTGTGCTTCTGATCGGACATGGCTCGGCTATTAAGTACAATGGTATTGTTGGTTATATTAAGGATTATTTTTCGCCTGGAGGCTTTATCGGTATCGCTATGTTCCCGCTCAATCTTGTGGGCAAGGTGGCTGAGATTGTCTCTATCTCCTTCCGTCTCTTCGGGAATATCTTCGGAGGTGCGGTGATTATCTCGGTGGTTTCAGGGTTGGTGTACTATGTGGTGCTGCCACCGTTTCTCTATGGTTATTTCAGTGTCTTTGTCGGAACGGTGCAGGCCTTTGTTTATACTATGTTGGCGTTGACCTATATCTCTTCTGGAGCGGCTGAAGATCCAGAAGCTGAGTTGGAGACGCTCAATGCGTAATGGTTTATAATAAACGTTGTACTTGTAATTAATTATACTCTTTGCTGTTAGGATGAAAGCGGGTGGAGATGTCCGGGTTTAGAGTACTTTATATTTCGTCTTTATAATTGATCAGTGTAAGGTTTAAAAATGGCTGAAATGGATGTTGCAAATATGGCTGCATATCTGGGTTCTGCTGTGGCTATGGGACTGGGAGCAATAGGTTCAGGCTGGGGAATCGGGTATGTTGGCGTGGGTGCCGCCAGAGGTATTGCCAAACAGCCGGCGCAGAATTCATCCCTCTTCCGGGGGATGCTTATTGGTCAGGCAGTGGCGAGTAATCCGTCGATCTTTGCTCTGGTTATTGCGTTGATCCTGTATAGTCTTGGGGGTACTAAGTTGGCAGCGGCGACCAGTCTGGCACAGGCTGCAGCGTATTTGGCGGCTGGGATAAGCGTTGGACTTGGCTCCCTTGGTTCTGGAGCGGGAAATGGATTGGTGGCGTCGGACGCGGTAGAGGCGATGGCGCGTTGCCCAAAGCATTCGAGCAAGGTAACGATAATGATGGTTGTAGGCCAGGCAATGGGGCAGACTCCGGTTCTCTTCTCGTTGGTGGTCAGCTTTATGTTGATCTATGGTGGTGGTGATTATGCGACGCTGGAATTATCCGATCAGGTGCGTAATGCTTGCAGGTTACTCGGGATGGGTATCTGTATGGGAGCGGGGGCGCTTGGACCGGGTCTGGGTAGCAGCTATATTGGCGGTAAATTCTGTGAGGGTCTTGCCAAGACTCCGGAAGTTGCACAAAAGCTCAATAACACTTACTTTGTTGGGGCTGGGGTGTCTCAGTCGACAGCGATTTATGCATTTGTGATCAGTTTGTTGCTCTTTACAGCGTAGTTATAATGGATAATTTTATTAGTTAAAGTTTACGGTTGGCAGTTAAAACTTATATTTTATAGGAGATACGTATTATGGCTGATATCGATAGCGATGCCATCATCAAAGGCGCAGCACTTTTGGGAGCAGGAATTTGTATGGGATTTGGAGCTATTGGTCCAGGTGTAGGTGAAGGTTTTGCCGCTGGTAAGGCTTGTGAAGGTATTTCTCGCCGTCCTGAAGAGTACAGCACACTTTTTCGTACTATGCTTGTTGGTCAGGCGGTATCTGAGTCAACCGGTATTTACTCGTTGGTAATTGCTCTGCTGCTCTATAGCGTAGGTAGCTGATAGCAGTTGCCCGCAGTCTAAGATTCTTTGCTTGGGTGGGTAAGGTTTGATAATTTGTCTCAGACCCAAGCAGAGGCGTCTTGATTATATTCTTTGCCATTTGGTCTTGGGTTGAAGAATTATGCTTTGCTCTATATGCTGTTTACGCAGTTCGGGTTATAGCTAAAATGATGCTTTGTCTCGTATTTGGGTTTATGGCGGTTAGAGTCTTTCGGTTTGAAAATATCGTGAAAGCAGAAAAATGAAAAAGTTTATTTTTATCATTGTTGTACTCTTTGTCTTGATTGCTTACTGTGCCGGTTCTGCGAAGAATTTTGGCTATATTCAGATCCCGCAGTATACTGAAACGCAAATTAATGTCCTGGGGGAAATGAGCCTGAAGCAGTGGCAGACAAACGAGGTTGCTAGAGATGAACGACTCAAAGAATTGACGCGAGCTGAATATCAGCCGGATAAAGATGGCTTTAATTTTGGTGGCAACCATAGTTATGAAGGTTCGCAGACTCTTACTGCTGAAGATTATAAGAGAATAGTCGAAAAAGAGCCAAATCACGCCAAAGACCTATCGGTTCGTGATCCAGCTGAGGTTATTGCTCTGGCGAATATGGGTTACATTGTCCGGGACAACATCTATGGCAGTAACGGCAAGGTAATCGCTTCAGCAGGTGAGATTCTAGATAAGGCGACACTCGATAATCTGATAAGTGATGGTGTGAAGAAGATCCGGGTTGTCGGTACTGGCGGGGTGGTTTCGATAGAGTCTGGGACTATGTTGATGGTGCCGCTGATCTTTTTGGCTTTACTCTGTGCATTAAAAATTGTAATGTTTGATCCGCTAGTTAAGATTATGGATGAGCGTTCAACCGAGATAGCTGAGGGTACTGACCAGGCTAAGAAAAATCGGATTGAATCGGCCAAGCTGGCAAAAGAGAGTAAAGAGAATTTTGAGCAACTTCGTCGTGAACATGTTATCGCGCTCGGTAAGGCAAAGCATAAGATAATACTGGAGTCTGAATCGGTTATTCATGAAGCCAATGCGGAAGCGCATAAGATTCGAGAAGAAGCGCATCGGGAGTTGCAGGCAACTCTAGCCAAGGTCGAGGATGAACTCAGGAATAAGGTAGATGAGCTTGCTCGTGATATCGTGGCTCAGGTTGTCAGTGGAGATAAAGCATGAGCGAAGAAAAAAAGCAGGGAATAAACCTCGTACCGTTCAAGATTTATGGGGTTATTTATCTTGTCCTGATGGTGTTGTATATTATCGGGATGATCGGTAGAGGTATCGAGATTACCCCGGCTGAATGGTTGATAGCGGCCTACCCGGAAGGGGGGAGCAGTGTCGAACAATTGAAGCAGAATGCAGTTGCGAATACTGCAGATTTCAGGGCGGATATGAATTATGCGTTCGATACAGTCAAGAATGTTCCGGTTTTGATTAGTGCCGGGGATAGGGCTACGCCAGAGGTCGCTGCTGAAGTTGCACTGGCGATTCAACATGACCAGCAGAATAAAATAACCGATATTAAGAAAATGGTTTTTCCTTATACCGAGATGAAGATCTTCCGTACGGGCTGGTTCTGGAATATCAACTGGGCGTACATCTTTACCGTATACAATATTTTCGGAATGTTTATGGGGCTTTATGTAGGGTTGAAAGCACCAGTGAAGAAGATGCTTGGTGGCGCGGCTGAGGAGGCGGCGCAGGCTCTGGCAGACGCCAAGTCGGCCAAGAGAGAAGCTGCAGAACTGAAGGCCAAGTATGAAGCTTTAGTGCAGGAGGTTGAGCAAGAGCGGCTGAAGCTTGAGGAGCAGATGCTAGGAGAGCAGGAGGCGGAGAAGATCAAGCAGAAGGAGATCGCCGCGGAGGAAGCCAAGGCTATTCTGGAGAGTGTGCGTAGCAGTGTGAATGCTGATATTGAAGTAGCTGCAACCAAACTTAAAAAAGATATTGCAGAACATGCAGTACGAGAGGCCAAAGCCATTTTGAGCCAGCAGGCAGATGAACAGATGCATAAAGGAGTGGTCGATGACTTTATTGCACAACTTGAGAAGAGTGAGATCTAGGTGGTTTAAGTTTGTCCTGGAGTAGTGAGTGGTAAATTGGTGTATGGAGTTAGTTTTATCAAGCTGTATTTTAGAGTGGTATTAATAAGTTGTAACCGCTATTTTATAAAATCGGATTAATGACTCGTTAGGAGTTGTGTCAATGATTGAAAACGTAATTGCCCGCAGATATGCCCGTGCCTTGGCTGAAGTTGCTTCTGAGAAAGGCATTATTGAGAAGACAGATGAGGATCTAATCGTTTTGGCTGATATTCTTGATTCTGAACGGGGTGAGGTGTCGGTACCGGAATTGGCTGATTATCTCGGGAGTCCGGTTATTGCTCTTGCTGAGAAGATTAAGATGACCGATGTGCTCTGTGAAAAACTCCAGATAGGTGAGTTGGTATCTGAGTTTTTGAATGTTCTTATTCGCAAAGGACGGGTACCCCTGATATCACGTATTGCCCGGGAGTATATACGTATTTCCTCAAGCATCGAAGAGATTGTTACCGCCGAGGTGGAATCTGCTTATTCGCTCAGTTCGGTTGAAGAGGATAAGATTATCAAAGCTCTAGAGCTAAAAGAACAGAAGAAGGTACGCCTTCATTCCAAGGTGAATGAGGCATTGCTCTCAGGTGTTAGGATTAAGATCGGTGATGTTCTGCTTGATGGTTCGATCAAGGGGCGTATGGATAGGATTGAAGCGAAGTTGTTGTAGGCTGTTTTGTTACGTTCAATTTAAGAGTAGGAAAAATAATAAATTAGTTTTAATAGTTTTGGATATAGAAACAAACAATTAATAGTTTCTCAATTGAATGAGAGGGTGTAAAAATGCGTGTACAGATCAAACCCGAGGAGATCAGTGCGCTGATCAAAGAAGAGATATCTTCATTTGGTCGTGAGATTGATCGTGCAGAGGTTGGTGAGGTATTGCAGGTGGGGGACGGTATTGCTCGCGTGCATGGTTTGGAAAATGCCTGTGCGGGTGAGCTACTTGAGTTTCCTACCGGAGTAAAAGGAATTGCTCTAAATATTGAAGAAGACAATATCGGTGTAGTTCTGCTCGGTTCTGATATTGGTATACGTGAAGGGGATACAGTAAAGAGAACCGGAAGTATCTCTGAAGTGCCGGTAGGTGAGGCGCTTTTGGGGCGTGTGGTAGATGCGCTGGGTGAACCGGTAGACGGCAAGGGTAAGATTGAGAGTAATGAAAAGCGGCATGTTGAACGCATTGCTCCGGGTATTGTCGAACGCCAACCGGTTGAGGAGCCGCTTCAGACCGGTATCAAGTGTATTGATTCCATGACTCCGATTGGCCGGGGGCAGCGCGAACTTATTATTGGTGACCGCCAGACCGGTAAAACGGCGATTGCGTTGGATGCCATTTTGAATCAGAATCACGGTTGGGATGGTACAGCTGAGAATATTGATGTTATCTGTATCTATGTGGCTATCGGGCAGAAACGCTCAACGGTTACCCGTATTATTGATACGCTCCAGAAAGAGAATGCTTTAGGATATACAATTGTGGTTACTGCTACTGCTTCTGATCCGGCTTCGCAGCAGTATCTTGCTCCATATACCGGGGTAACCCTTGGTGAATATTTCATGGAGAAAGGCAAGCATGTGCTGATCGTTTATGATGATCTGTCAAAGCATGCCTGGGCTTACCGCGAAATCTCCTTGCAGTTGCGTCGTCCTCCAGGGCGTGAGGCGTATCCGGGTGACGTCTTTTATCTGCATTCACGCTTGCTTGAACGTGCGGTCAAACTGGCCAATAAATATGTAATTGTTGGTGATAGTGTGGATGAGTCTAAAGTCACCGAGGATGATGCTGAAGGCATGGTCTATGTAGGGGTGCCGGGGTATGAAGAGGCTTCAGAGGCGGTTAAGTCTCTGTCTGGTAAGAAAATGGTGCGTATCCCGAGCAGTGGTGGTTCTCTGACAGCCTTGCCTATTATCGAGACCCAAGCTGGGGACGTATCCGCTTATATTCCGACCAATGTAATTTCAATTACCGATGGTCAGATCTTCCTGGTGAGTTCACTCTTCTTCTCAGGGGTGCGTCCGGCGATGGACGTAGGTATCTCGGTATCACGTGTAGGCGGTGCCGCGCAGATCAAAGCGATGAAGAAGGTATCTGGTAGTCTCAAGCTTGATCTGGCGCAGTATCGAGAACTTGAAGCTTTTGCCCAGTTCGGCTCAGATCTTGATCTGGTTACCCAGAAACAGCTGGCTCGTGGAGAGAGACTGGTGGAGATGCTCAAGCAGCAGCAGTATGAGCCCCTACCGGTTTGGGAGCAGGTTGTAGCGATATTCTGCGGTATTGAGGGTTATCTTGATAGTTTGAAGGTGGAATCTATCAGTAGATTCGAGAATGAACTGCTGGATTATATTCGTACAGAGAAGTCGGCTATTCTCGACGATATCAAGAATAGCGGTAATCTGAGCGATGCAAATAAAGACGCGCTGATAGCTGCAATTGATGCGTTTAAAGGTAAGTTTGCCGAGTAGGCTAATGATGTAAAGAGTATGAGCAGAGTACTCTGAAAATTTATAAATATTACAACTGATTGGGATAATTATATGGCACAAGCAAGACAGGTTTTGACGCGTATTAACTCGGTCAAAAACACACAGAAGATTACTCGTGCTATGAAAATGGTTGCAGCAGCCAAACTTACTCGTGCACAGGGTAAGATGGAGAGCATCAGACCTTATTCACAGGGTATCGCTGCAATCTTTTCGGGGATAGCCAGTAATTTATTTGGTGATGAGCACCCCTTGCTACAACCGAGAGAGTCCAAGCGAGTGTTATCAATTGTTATTGCTGGTGATCGCGGGCTCTGTGGTGGTTTCAATAATAATATTATCAGAGAAGCCAAGAAATTTGTGCAGAATAATGGTAAGGTGGATCATGTCTTCTATGCGGTCGGTAAGCGGGTAATCTGGGGACTCAAGAAGGAGAAGATGAATGTACTCAAGAGCTGGTATGACGTCTTTGACAAGCTCTCCTTCCTTCTGTCTGGTGATATTGCTCGAAGGCTGATTGAGCTTTATCTTAGCGATGATGAGTCGGAGCGGATTGATGAGGTGAATATAGTCTATAATTCTTTTGTTTCCCGCATGTCGCAAGTGCCGACGGTTGAGCAGATTATGCCGCTGAACTTGGAAGCGATAGCAACAAAGGTGGCTGAGGTGGAACAGGAGGAGGGATATATCAGGCCGGTTTATAATATTGAGCCGTCCCCGGCAGAGGCGCTGACTTCGCTGGTTACGCATTATATTTCAACCGAGATTTATCATGCGATAATTGAAAGCTATGCTGCCGAACTTGCAGCGCGTATGGCGGCAATGGATAGTGCTACCAACTCGGCTGAAGAGATGATTGATTCCCTGACTTTGCTCTATAACCGTGCGCGCCAGGCAGGTATCACTGCAGAACTTCTGGATATTGTCGGTGGTGCAAATGCTCTCGGGTAGTTCAGTTTGTGCTTAGTTAGTAATATGCTAGATAATTTTCCTAGATGAAATAGAATATTTTAACCGAAGTATTCGGAGATTAATTATGATACAGCAAGACAAAACTTTTGGCAGGATTAAATCGATCGCAGGACCTGTGGTGGATGTAGAATTTGACGTAGAGAGTATGCCTGATATTTATACCGCTCTAACAGTGGATATTGACGGGAAACTGCTTACCCTTGAGGTAGCTCAGCATCTGGGTGAGCGTACTGTGCGAACCGTAGCGATGAGTAGTACTGATGGGTTGATGCGTGGCATGAGCGTGACCAATACTGGAAATATGATAATGGCTCCGGTAGGTGAGAAAGCTCTTGGACGTATTATGAATGTTACCGGTGAGCCGGTGGACGGAATGGGGCCGATTAATGCTGATAAGTCTTACCCAATTCACCGGGAAGCGCCGACATTTGATGAGCAGTCTACCTCTACTGAGATGCTTGAGACCGGTATCAAGGTTATTGATCTGGTTCAGCCTATTCCAAAGGGTGGTAAGGTTGGTCTCTTCGGAGGTGCGGGTGTAGGTAAGACCGTGGTGATGAAAGAGCTTATTCGCTCAATCGCTACTGAGCATGGCGGAAGATCGGTTATGGCTGGTGTGGGTGAGCGTACCCGTGAGGGTAATGACCTCTGGCTTGAATTGATGGAATCGAATGTTTTGGACAAAACCGCGCTGATCTACGGGCAGATGAATGAACCTCCAGGGGCGCGTCTGCGTGTGGCTCTGACTGCGCTGGCAGTCGCTGAGTATTTCCGCGATGAAGAAGGAATGGATGTTCTGCTCTTTATCGACAATATCTTCCGTTTTGTCCAGGCTGGTTCAGAGGTGTCGGCTCTCTTGGGACGAATGCCGTCTGCGGTTGGTTATCAGCCGACTCTAGCTACAGAGATGGGTGCATTGCAGGAGCGTATTACCTCTACGAAGAAGGGTTCAATTACCTCTATTCAGGCTATTTATGTCCCTGCGGATGACTATACCGATCCTGCGCCCGCAACTTGTTTTGCGCATATTGACGCAACTACAGCTCTCTCACGTCAGATTTCGGCTCTGGGTATTTATCCAGCGGTTGATCCGCTTGAGTCAAGTTCTACTATTCTTGATCCTCGTGTTGTTGGAGAGCGGCATTATGAGGTGGCGACAGAGGTAAAGCGAATACTGCAGAAATACAAGGAACTCCAAGATATTATTGCGATTCTCGGTATGGATGAACTCTCGGATGAAGATAAGATAACTGTAGCTCGCGCTAGAAAGGTACAGCGTTTCTTGAGTCAGCCGTTCTTTGTAGCGGAGCAGTTTACCGGTATGGAGGGGCGTTATGTACCGATTGCTGAAACTGTGGAAGGATTTGCGCAGATCCTCTCTGGTGATTGTGATGAGCTTCCAGAACAGGCATTCCTCTACTGTGGTAATATTGAAGAGGTTCGGGAAAAGGCGCAGAAGCTGGCAGCAAAGTAGTCGTGGTGCTGTCGTAGTCTGGAGGTCAGCAGAGCTTAAGATGTTTCAGTCGGGTGTAAGTTGGGGCGTACTGACTAACAGGTGATGTTAAACCTTTTATTCTTAGTCTATATTTTTCAAAGAGGTGATGCTGTGGTTGATAATACAAAGCAGAGTGATGAAGAGGTACTATCCTTTAAGTGCAGAGTGATTACACCGCTTAAGTCTGTATTTGATGGTGAGATTACTGATTTGACTGCTATCGGGGAGAGTGGTGAGTTTGAGTTACAGCCACGCCATGAACCGTTTCTCTCGCCTCTGAAGGTTGGAATTATGCATATCTCCGAACTTACTGTAGATGGAGATGATAAGGTTACGACTCTGGCAGTTCATGGTGGTTTTCTGGATATGAACGGTGAAGAGGTTACGGTGTATGCAAATTCTGCTGAACGAGCTGACGAGATTGATCTGGAGCGAGCCAGGGCTGCTAAGAAACGTGCACAAGAATTGCTTGAGTCGGTCAGTGTCAATCAGGGTGAGGATTCGCCAATTGATATCGATCGCGCGCAGCTTTCATTGTTGCGGGCAGTTCTGAGGATTCAGATGGTTGAGTCGCAGAATAATTAGTAATGCCTGTTTGATGATGATTTGAGTCATAAAGGGTATACCGTGTGGCGGTATGCCCTTTATTGTATTGAATAAATACATCTCTATCGTTTCTTTAGAGATGAATTAGAATGGAGGTATTAGATATGCGGATTGAGGTCATGTGTATTCTGGTGTGTTGCTTTTTATGTGCGCTTCCTTGCAGGGCTTCGGAAAAAACAATAAGTGCTAAAGAGCTTGAAATTGACTGGATTATGTATGGACATGGACGGAGGATCCGGGAACATGGTATTCTCTTACTGCAAACGAAGCGTGGCGGCAAAGATATTTGTCTGCTCAGTCCGGATAGTTATTCGGATAAAGTTGTACTCCAATGTGAGATCATGACGCTTAATTCATTGACTTCAATTGATTTTATATTAGCGGTGGCGCAGGTGAAAGGTGATAAGCATTTTAGTCTTCCTACGGGTTATGACGGGAGTCTGCAGCTTTGGCAGAGGCGCTATGCAGGTTATATTCTTTCCCTGGCGAATGCGGCTGAAAATAGAACTCCGGTATTGATAAAATCTCCAGGTTGGCGGCAATTACAACAAGCGAAAAAAAATTATTTTATTCCCGGAGTATTCAATAAAATAGAAGTAGGGCGTAAGCGTGATAAGTTGTGGTTATTGATAAATGATGAAGAGGTATTGAAGTTTGATGATGATCATGATTTGGCTGAGGGGAGGTTAGTAATCCATATTGGAGGGGCATTCGGTGAAGAAGGAGGTTGCTTATTGCGCAATATGAGAATTACGACGAGACCTTAGCTCAGGGTTAATTAATATAAGCAGTAACTTTGATTGGTATAAATTAAAATCGAGTCCTTGCGTTGCGCAAGGACTCTGTGTGCTTTTGGAATGGAGAAAAGGAGTTTTCTCACATTGCCGGTGTTTGTCTGAAAACATTAACCACTACATCGTGATAATTCATTGGAGACCAGATTGGCATAAGCTACATCTATCATAGCCGAGAACTTGGTAAAGTCATTCTTGGAGACAGTTACCGAATTATTACCATAGGTAACAGTTACATTCCCGCAACTACAGTAAACAACACTACCGATTGAACTTGACGAGATTACTTCTTGATTACAACTCATAATGCTTCTCCTATATATATGTCAGGTTAATAAAAGTCTATCAGGGTGAAGCTGATGTTACCTCTTTCTTTGAAATTGGGTGCTTGGCAAGATAAATAATCTTTCCGACCTATTCATTTATTGCTTCTTTGTTTTGAGGCTTAGAAAAAATCCCGCTTTCTGTTTTCTTAGTAGAACTATATCGGTTTGTAAAATTTGAAGTAATCTTGCTTACATCTATTGCTCCTGAGATCAACAGTTTTTCTAAAAATTATCTCTATGGCATCGATAGTGCTGTAGCAGGAGAAAAGATATGCATACTTTTTTCAGTAGCTCAATCTTTTTCCCTCTAAAATTGTTGTTACAACAAAAAGATAAAACATACTTCCATTTTATACTAAAATCTTCATTCTCCTAAAGGGCGGAGGTTAATATAATGAGGTCATGAACTGATAACTCATCAAGATTATCACATTCAGCCAGTGCTTGGCTGTTACACGATATCCCTTGAGGCGGTAAAGTAGCATATTGACAAGCCTTTTCGAATCAAGGCTATCGTTACTATAATATATCCTGATATCCATGCGATACTTTGCCTTCTTTTTAGCCCCTTCTCAGTTAGATTCTAGTAATACCATTAGCGCTATCTAACTATATTGTTAGTTTAATCTAATTTTCCAAAAAGTCAAATATTAAATTATTTTTTTTTAGTATTTTACGATAGCGAATACAGTATGAGTAATTTCACGCTATATTTTAGACTCGTGGTTGCAGGAGCTACAGTTTGATATATTGATTGTAATTATTACTCAGTAGTGTATTCAGTTGCAGAATTCGGCAAAATCAGTGGTCAGGAGCCAGGTACAGAATTCTGTATCCTCGGGATTGAGTGCAAAGAAGACAAAGCCGAAGATAGGGAGTGTGGTGTGGTCGATTTTTCGTAGTTCTTTAAGATCAGAAAATTTACTAGCAAGACTTACGTAATCAAAGGTAACGGTTTTAGGGAGTAAAGAGCTGGTTAATACTGACATGGCATAGTCTTTGCCAGTATCTTCTGCAAGTATTTTGTTCCAGTTAGGAGCAATTTGCTCGGCAAAGCAGCGGTAAGGGTTGATACCGTAAGCATAATGCGCTAGGTCTGTGCAACACCAGCCGGCAAAACGAAGAGGGTTTATTTCGATGGGACGGATAATACCTGAAGCATCAACACGTACTTCGGCGTGCATGGCAAAGCCTCCGAGATCGAGACCTGATGCTATTCTTTGCAGAAAGTCGGTGAATGGATTTAGCCACTTTTGAATAAGACTGCAGGAACTCAGGTATAGCCGGTCGCTCATATCTGTTTCGTCACGGAAAACATGCTTGAAGATATTGATAATTATAGGCTGGTTAGTCTCGGTAAAGTAGGCATCAATGGCAAATTCTTCACCGGAAATGATACTTTCGGCAATAAAGGTGGAACTGTCAATTACTGATTTGGGGAAGGTTTTGCTGGCTTCTTGCATTTCAGCAGCAATCTTTGATTGTAAAGCGGAGAGTTCGGCTTGTGAATTGATTTTATATACCCCTAGGCTGAGAAAGCCGATGGCGGGTTTGATAATGAAGGGGTGAGCAAACTCAGAAAAGGAGAGTGACAGCAGATCGGTAAAGGTTAGTAATCTGTATTCAATGTCGGTGAAGGTATCGGCAAAGTGTTCGCGGAAACGATGTTTGTTTTTAAAGAGTTCAATGCATGCTTTAAGGCGATGTTTGCTTGGGAGTAAGGTGTCGATAAGTCCAAGTGAATTTTCGCTGTTGGTGTAGATCCAACGTCCGTCACGAGCCAGGAGGATTTTTCGGGCTGAAGACAGGTCGCAGAAATTAGCAGAGTTATTACAGGCAAGGCTTTTAAGAAAATCAGTAGCGATGACCTGAGAACCATCGATGCTGGATATATAATCCAGCGCAATGTCTGAAAGGTAAGGTTCGGCGAGAATGAACATAATGGCTCCTTGATGTAAGTGTATAGAACCGTATTATAGTGGTTATAAGACTCAAGGCAATCCTAAAAGGATTGCCTTGAGCCTTATGCTTCTGGTGTCGTTGTGTCTTGAAAGATAACCTAGTAATGAATAAGTTGATCTTTGCAATAGGGAATACGCTATATAGTTACGGGGAGGGTAATAAAGAGGTTGTAAGCCTGGTAATTCCCCGGTTTTCACTGTTGGTCGGGAAGGTAAAGGTATAGTCCTGTAGGGCAACGCTGAGTAGATTGATCTCCGGTATTTCGGGATGAATGTCAACAAATATTTTACGGATTTTGTCCAGTGGAATATAGGTGAAAGTGTAAGAGTATTGTGTGTCTTTTTTGCCTTTATACTGTGAACTTCGGTCAATAATAATAAGCTCGTAGGGGTTGGCTACAAAGATAGTGCTTACGGAGCTGGATGACTGGGTAAGAGCAGCGAGAAGTATCTGAAGCATAGTTTTTTTACGAGGAATTGTAAAATTAGGTTGGTAGGCAACCAGATTGTTTGCGGGTTCGTCTTTTTTCATCTCTTTGAGGAGATTGTAGTACAGAATGTCAATATTATTATAAGTATAGTCAATAGGCGAAAAACTGGTGTTGAGCGCAGTCTTGGGCTGGAAGTTGCGGATCAGCCGTAGAAAACGAGAGATAAGCTCATGCGACACGGTATTATAATTTATGCATACGTGTTTTGAAGCGGTGATAAAAATTAGTTCGCCAGAGAGCAGGCATTCTGTCTGGGTAAAGTAGATTATGTCCTTCAAAGCAAGTTTGTATTCAACTACTCGGTTTATGTCTCTCTGTAGGATTAATATGTAATCTGCGAAGATGCCCACAACCATATCATAGAGGTGCATATCCGGATTGGCATTTCGTCTCTCGATTTTACGCGGAATTTTAAAGAACATATAGGCCTCGTCCTGGAGCGGTTCATAATTCTTGAAGAGAGGTGGAAAGCGGTGCTTGCCATTAATCTCAAGAATCCAGGGGCCAAATGAATCGAATTCAAAGGTGCGTTTAATCATCGGTACTTTCTCCATATTTATCGAGGTACTTCACAAGTGTGGTCAGAGCTTGGATGACCTGCTGAAAGTCTGCGTCCGGCATCGCTGTAAATATTTTCTGATATTTGACGGCATCAGATCTGTCCTTGTTTTTTAAGAGTTGTAGTGCTTCAGGTGTTATCGAGAGGTTATAGCGACGGGGGTCGGAAGGTGAGAAGTCTTTTCGTAGTAGATTCTGCTCTACGAGAGAGCTGATAATGGTGGTCAGGCTACCTTTCTGCATATCCAGAATCCGGCTTAAAGCTGCAGGTGAGACACTTCTGAGTATCTTTACTGCGTTTATAAGCTTTATTTGATTTCCATTCAAGTTAAAATCCGATTCCTTGAAACGATGAATAATATGATTGAGATTTTTAAAAAAGCACGGCATTGCCCGGTTGACCAGGGCGCAGACAGCTTTACCGCGTTGATTATTCGACAACTTGTTCTCCTTGAGTTGAGTTAGAATTCTTACTCAGTATATCACGGTTCAAGGCTTAGTCAATAAATATTTTTAAAAAAAGGAGATTCTTGGATCCTGGATATGGGTAGAAGTGAACTAATATACTTTGGAAAAGTTTTTGAAAAGTGTTAGCGGTAGGATTACCGGAGTACTTAAAAACTAAATCAACCTGCTAATTAAACTATACTTATCTCATTATTTGTTATGAAAATTGTTATATCAGGGTTATAATAAACACGGTACATTGTAGTAAATATATCCACTATTAAGTTTAAGGGGGCTTAACTTGACTTGAGTCATAGATAAGTTAAGATATTCCAATGGGTAATAAATATATAAGTGGTTTAGACGTTCTAAGGTTGAATTTAGAGAGATTGTCAAGCTATTTGCTTTGGTTTTAGCTGCTACAAAAGAAACTGTTAACCCAGGGCTGTCAAGAAATATAATTAACTCAATTATTAATGGAATTAGATAAAGAATTTTCCAATACTGTGAAGAGCAATCTTCATTTCTAAAAGGAGAAATTGAATTTGATGAAAGTTGCTTTGGCGCTCGCAGAGTGCGAGGGGTAAGAGGGCGTGGCGTACAAGACACGCACAGCGTCTTTGGGCTTGTTAAGCTTGGTGATAAGGTCTGACCCTCAAGTTGTTAAAGACTGTTCTACTAACGTATTAATCCCAATAATACAGGGTAGGGTGCCAATAATGTATTTTTATCACTTAAAACTTATGCTGGCTTGGTAAACTTTTGCGGCAAGAAACATCATAGAATTAAGCATGATGAAAATGAATTTGCCAAGGGACGTAATCACATCAAAGGTATAGAGGATTTCTGGGTTATAGCCAAGACCAGGTTGAGTAGGTTGAGTGGCATTAGCAAGGCAATATTTTATTTGCACTTAAAGGCGTGTGAGTTCCGGTTTAAGTGCCGGGAGCAAGATATCTATAAATTAGTCTTGAAAATTTTAAGAAAGAATTCATTATAGCTATTGGGGAAGTTAAATTCCCATGATCCAAAAATTTTAATCATTATGGGCAGAGAAATATAATTAGAATGGCGAATCTCAAGGATGTAGCAAAGTTGGCCGGAGTATCTATAGCCACCGCTTCTCAGGCAATTAACGGCAAGAGTGTGAATGAGCAGACCAGAAAAAAGGTCTTGGAATGTGCGGAGATGCTGCATTATGTCCCAAATAAGGGCGGGCAGTCGCTTATCACCGGGAAGAGCAATACCATACTGCTGGTCATTATCAACTCGCTGAAATATGCCAACCTAGTTCGGGAGAATACCTTCTTTTATAATTACATCATGGGGGTTCTTACCGAGTCGCAGAAGCATAATTACAACTTTCATCTTGAGGTGAAGAACTGGGAAGACCCGGATTTATTGGATTTTTTTAAGATTCGTTGCCGGGATAAATCTTCGGATGGTATGATCATCTTTCCGCAGTATATTAAGAATTACGACTTTTTGCAGTACTTTGATAGTTTTCCTTATGTCATCCTCAATCCTTGCCTCGAAAATAAACGGCTCAATTATGTCTCGGTCGAGCATACTTATGGGGGGTATATTATTGCTGATCTCTTTATCAAAAAAGGCTTTAAGAAGATAGGCGTTATTCATGGCCCTAGTGACCACTACGACGCAGAGTGCAGGCGTAACGGCTTTATGAATCATCTGCATAAAAATAATCTAATGATCCCCCTTTCAGCCCAGTATTATAGTGACTTTACTATCCGCAGCGGTTATATTGGCGCGGGAAAGATACTCTCGGAACACCCGGAATTGGAAGCAATATTTTGCTGTAATGACTTTGTCGCCTCTGGAGCAATACAATATGTCTATGAAAAAGGGATAAAGGTTCCGGATGATCTGGGAATAGTTGGCTATGATAACACAGATGTCGCCAGAGCTATTCATCCGGCTTTGACCACGGTAGATGCACGTTTGCAAGAGGTAGGAGGGGTACTTGCCCGCCTACTCTTTAAGCAGATAATCGATAAACACACCTCAATACAATCCTATATAAAACCAGAACTTATACAGCGTAAAAGCATTTAGGTATATTGTTGTAACGACTGTGAATTTTCATGGGACAAAATTTCATAAATTGTAACCTAATGCTCAATAGCATGTTAATGGGATATTTGTTCTTCCTTGATGGTTGCTGGTGTTATTATTATGCACTGTGACGGAGCGTCAGTGCATGTAAATTACATATTAACTAAAAGCTTTTAGCTTTAATCTAAATATGCTTGGAAATAAAAGCAAAAAAGAGTGATAGAAAATTTATTTGAGATAAGGGTGAAGTTATGTTTGTGTAACATGTTTATCTGTAATGTGTTAAATGATATGTTGTCGTTTAATGCTTTTTATTATTATTTGATTTCGTTTATTGTCATAAATTATAATTTGACTAAGCTACGAGTCGTAGTATAGTAAATATAAAACGTTTTAGAGATATTTATCCTAGATTAGTAGAGGAGCCAGTGAAATGATGAAAATTGGAATCGATAGCTACTGTTACCACAGGCTTTTTGGCGAGGTTTATGATACGCAGCAGCCACCTTCAGCATTCAAAAAAATCGAATGGTTTATTGAACGGGCGCATGAGTTGGGGGTAGATGGCATATCGCTGGAATCTTGTTTTATACCGCAGTTTGATGCTGCATATCTCAGTGAGATAAAAGGGATGCTGGATAGCTATAACTTTGACCGGGTATATGCTTGGGGTCATCCTGACGGGCTCGAAGGCGGGGCAAATGAGCAGGCATTTGATGAGATGTTGGAGCATATGGAGTATGCTGAGGCGATTGGTGCCGATGTTATGCGGGTCTGTGGCTCAAGTCTGATGTTTCGCTTTGAAGATCATGATCGACAGCTTGATACACTTACCAGGATGTTTCAGAATGCTATGCCTACGGCGCTTGCCAAGGGCATCAAGATAGCTGATGAGAATCATATTGATTTCAACTCCGATGAGATGCTCAGGCTTATTCATCAGGTTAATTCGCCAAACTTTGGTATTAATTTTGACACCGGGAATTTTATGCGGGTGCTTGATGATCCACTCGAAGGTATGAAGAAATTGGCTAAATATACCTTCTCAACCCATGTAAAAGATCTCAAACCTCAGGCTAACTGCGGGGTCAATAGCTGGCATTTCTTCGCATGTACGCCTACGGGCGAAGGTCTTGTAGATAATCTGGCGCTGGCCAAGATCCTCAAAGCTGCAGATTATAAGGGATATTTGGCAATGGAGATCGACTATTTGCATGAAGACTACCGAAATAAATGGGCTGATGATGATGAGGATAAAGCAGTAGCAGCCAGTGTCGAAGAGCTGAAGCGGATTGTCAGAGAGATAGGTTAGCAGATTGATAACAGAGAAGGAGCAAGTATGAAAAAACTTAATATCGCACTTATAGGGTATAAATTTATGGGTAAGGCGCATAGCAACGCTTGGAAGAAGGCACCTCTCTTCTTTGAGCTGAAGGCTGAACCGGTACTCAAGGTTGTGTGTGGTAGAAATAGAGAACCTTTGGAAAAATTTGCTGCGAAGTGGGGTTGGGAAGAGATTGAAACCGATTGGAAGAAGGTTATTGCGCGTGATGATATCGATGTGGTTGATATCTCAGTGCCGCAGCATCTGCACTTTGAGATTGCCAAAGCTGCTGTTCAGGCCGGTAAACATGTCTTTTTGGAAAAACCGATGGCGATGAATAGTGCGCAGGCTCAGGAACTTTATGAACTGGTTAGAAATTCAAATATTACTCATTATATAAATCATAACTATCGACGCTGCCCGGCGGTGCGGTTGGCCAAAAAGATTATAAGCCAGGGAAAGTTAGGAACTATTTATCATTGGCGCGGGGCGTATCTTCAGGACTGGATAGTGGATCCTGAGTTTCCGCTTACCTGGCACCTCAAAAAAGAGACAGCCGGCATGGGGCCGCAGGGAGATCTCAACTCGCACAGTGTAGATTTGGCCAGATATCTTGTCGGCGATATAAGAAGTGTCAGTTGTATGATTGCGAACTTTGTCAAGGAGCGGCCGCTACCGGATGAAGCGGCTTCTGGAACCTTTAAGGGGAAAACTTCAGGTACGCAGAGAGGTGAAGTGACGGTTGAGGATGCGGCGTTTATGCTGGTGAAATTTGAAAACGGGGCGCTTGGTTCCTTTGAAACCTCCCGTTTCGCTCCTGGGCGTAAGAACTATAATTATTTTGAGATCTACGGGAGCAAGGGAAGCTTGATCTTTGATTTGGAGCGGATGAATGAATTGCAGTATTTTAATCGTGAAGATCCGGCTGGAGAACAGGGTTTCAGAACGATTCTAGTAACTGAGCCGGAGCATGATTATATAGCCCACTGGTGGCCTTCAGGGCATATTATCGGCTATGAACATGAGTTTGTGCATGCAATAGTAGACTTTATTGAAGCAGTTGAGACCGGTAGCGAAATACGTCCAAATTTTTATGACGGATTTAAAGAGATGCAGGTGCTGGAGGCTGGTATCGAATCAGCTGAAACCGGCAGAGAGATCTCCATCTCTTAATCACTCCAATCCGTAGAAGGTGTCACTACATCTGCTCTAGTAGATTGCAGGTGGCACCTAATATACGCCAATAACCAAAGGATAAATTTGTGAATACTATCAATACAAGCGCACGGCTTATCGCTCGCTTGAAGAGGGGCACTGTACCCTTAGGGCTCTATATTGCCCTGGCTATAATAATTCTTCTTGCGGTGCTGATCAATATTCTTCTAGGTGTGAACTTCTTCAGTCTGAGTAATTTGCTCAATGTAGGGCGGAACTATTCTATGTCGGTCATCGTCGCTATGGGGCAGACCTTTGTTATTATCTCTGGCGGCTTGGATCTTTCGGTAGGGGCGGTTATTTCAACCTCTAACATTATTGCTGCTACCTATATGTCGAATTCGGTAATTATCATACCGGTTATTCTTCTATGTCTGTTCGCTGGAGCGGTGGTTGGCTTGCTCAATGGGTACTTGGTTACCAAGCGTGGCGTGCCGCCTTTTATTGCAACTCTGGGCGTTTCAATTGTAGTAAACGGTTTGCGCATGATCTGGACGAATGGCATGCCTAGGGGGTCTATACCACAGCTTCTTAAAGGTTTCTGTACTGGTAGTCTATTTAATCTTGTTCCTAATCTTTTTGTGGTCTTTGTTATTATTGCGCTCATTTACGCAATTATTCTTGGGCGTTCCGGTTATGGGCGAAGACTCTATGTTATTGGTAATAATCCGCGGGTGGCGTTTTTGAGTGGTGTTAAGACCGATCGGGAGATTATGCTGGCGTATATTTTATGTTCAACCGCTGCGGCTTTGGTTGGAATCTTGATCGGTGGCTATACAGGAATTGCAGATAATTGGGCGGGTAAGGGTTTTGATTTGAGTTCAATTGCGTATGCAGTTCTGGGTGGAGCTGCAATTGGAGGTGGTAGCGGTTCGATTATGGGGACAATAATCGGTGGTTTTATTATGCTTATGATCTCCAACCTTGTTTTGCTGGCCAGTCTGCCGCTTGAGAGTCAGTTAATAATTCAGGGGTTGGTAATTATTGTTGCGCTTTATTTATCGAATAGAAAAAAACGGGCGATTTAATTTGAAAAGAGTTTGGATAAGGAGAAATACGATGAAAGGGGTTAAAGCAGTACTAGTTGCGTTAGTTGCACTATTGGTTACTTTTAATGTTTTTGCTAAAGAGCCCAAAAGCGAAGATATTGTGGTCGGCTTCAGTTGCGCCGGTATGGGTAACTCCTGGAGAATGTTCCTCAAAGCCAATTTCGAGGCTGAGGTGGCCAAACATCCTGAGATTTCCAAGGTTTATTTTACAGATGCAGGAGAGAATCCGGGTAAACAGGCTTCAGATATCAATGACCTGATGACCAAGGGTGTAGACCTGCTATTGGTACAGCCAACCATGGGAGCGGCGATAGTTCCGATTATTGAGTCTGCTTATGAGGAAGATATACCGATTATTATCTTTGACGGTACGGTACCGACTGAAGACTATACCGCATATGTCGGCCAAGATATGAAGAAGCTCGGCGCACATTACGCTGAAGAGCTTGCTAAGATGCTTAACGGGAAAGGTAATATTGTAATGCTAAGCGGTATTGCAGGGCAGATGTCGGTGGAACTTCGTCTGGAGGGCGCAAAAGAGGTATTTGCGAAGTACCCCGATATAAATATTTTGGATGTCCAGTATACCGGTTGGTCAATACCTAAATCTAAGGAGATTATGCAGAGCTTTTTGCAGGCTTTTCCACAAATTGATGGAATTTGGGCTGACTCAGGATTGATGTCTTTTCCAGCTTTACAAGTTATGCAGGAAGCCGGACTGCCATTAGTCCCTTCAACCGGGGATCATCTCAATGGGTATGCAAAGTTCCTGGTTAAGAATAATGTACCTGGTTATATTGAACCATATTCAACTTTGCAGGCGGCGTGGGCGTTGGATGAAGGTTTGAAAGTAGTGAAGGGGGAGGAGGTAGAGAAGATTATCTATAAAGAGCCAGCAAAATATAATTTTGAAAAGATCAAGAAGTTTGTGGATATGGATAGATCTGATTGGTGGTGGCTCGGTGATGATCAGATCCCTGAGAAATTCCTTCCTGATATCGATTAGTCAGTGAATAGTAATAGAGGTTCAGTTGCTTACCGGGCAGTCAGTTCTGCCAGACTGCCCGGTAATTGTATAAACACGGAGAAAAAAATGCAAGACTCAACTCCACTCTTGGAATTTAAGAAAATTTGTAAAACATTTCCAGGGGTAAAGGCTCTTAAGCAGGTTGATATGAGTTTCAGAAAAGGAGAAGTACATGCGCTCGTAGGTGAAAATGGAGCAGGAAAATCAACATTGATGAAGATACTCTCAGGGGTTTATCAACCCACGAGTGGAGAGATTTTCTTCAAAGGTCAAAAAGTGATAATAAAAAATCCGCATGAAGCGCAGTTGCTTGGGGTCTCGATTATCTTTCAGGAATTCAGTCTTATCAAGCATCTGGATGTGGTGGCGAATGTGTTTTTAAATCGCGAGCCGGAGACATTAATGGGTTTCAAGGATCAAGCTATAGCGCTTAAAAAGACCAAGGAATTGTTTGCTAGTATGGGGGTTGAGATTGATGTGCGGCGTAAGATCTCTGAACTCAGTGTTGTGGAACAACAGTTGGTCGAGATTGCCAAAGCTCTCTCGGTTACCGCTCAGGTCTTGATTATGGATGAACCTTCAGCGCCACTTACAGACAAAGAACTGAAGAAACTATTTGAAATAATTCGTACGCTCAAGCAGCAGGGGGTAACGATAATTTATATCTCGCACATGCTCGAGGAGGTATTTGAAATTTGTGACCGGGTAACAGTAATCAAAGATGGTGAAGTAACCCATACCGCCGAGGTTCAGGACATGACCAAGGATTTACTGGTGAAGAAGATGGTTGGCCGGGATATTGATGATATCTATCCGCAACTAGGTACGTCTAAAGCCGAAGATGTCCTGCTGAAAGTAGACGGTTTGAGCTGTAAGGATAAGATCCAAGATGTCTCGTTCGAACTGCGACAAGGAGAGATCCTGGGACTAGCAGGGATGGTAGGGTCGGGAAGAACTGAGATCGTCAAGTCGCTTATCGGGCTCAATCCCAAAGACGGGGGTAATATTTACTTTGAAGGCAGAGAGGTTACGAATAATACCGTCAGTGCAGCAATTAGTAATGGTTTTTATTATATTCCATCAGATCGTAAAAATGAAGGCATTATTGCCAATATGAGTATTATGGAGAATACAACTATTGCCAGCCTCAAGGAACACTTGAAAAACGGTATCATCAATCGTAAATCCGAACGCTTGTTCGCCAGTAAGGAGAATAAAAGGCTCAAGACCAAGACTGCTTCACTTGATGAGCAGATTAAGAATCTCAGCGGGGGAAATCAGCAGAAGGTTTTGCTGGCAAGAGCCCTCCTTACCAAGCCTAAGGTGTTCTGTATTGTCGAACCGACACGGGGTATTGATGTCGGTGCCAAACATGAAATTTATAAAATACTTCGCGATCTCTGTAATGCCGGTTCTTCAGTGATTATGGTCTCGTCAGAGTTGCCCGAGATTATCGGCATGTCTGACCGGATTCTGGTAATGAAACAAGGTGAGGTAGCGGGAATAATCGATCAGGCAGCCGGTAGGGCGACTGAAGAACAAGTTCTGTCTCTGGCTGTAGGTCATGAGTACAGTTTACATGATAAGGAGTAAAATAATGAGTTCTACAGGCCTATATGTAAAGAGAAGGTCATTACTGCAGTCTATAACCAGCCCAGGGGTATTTGTCTGGCTGCTCTTTGTTCTACTCATGGTTACTTGCATCATAACCTCAGAGTTTTTTTTTACCTGGAGAAATATTCGTAATGTCTTCTTTGTGCAGGCGATCGGTTTAAGTATTGCTACGTTGGCACAGGTGCTGGTTATTATCTCTGGTAATATTGACATGTCTATCGGCGCTGCGATATCACTGCTGACAACTCTGGCGGCGGCGCTATTTCGCGATATTCCCGGGATAAATCCCTTTCTGGTTGGAGTGATAATAGTAGCTGCAGGTATGTTGATTGGCGGTCTTAATGCGCTACTTACCGTGATCCTACGTATCCCCGCCTTTATGGGAACACTGGCAACAATGTCATTATTGCAGGGTTTGATTTTCTTTTACACTAAAACGCCAATAGGCGGTATTCCAAAGAGCTTTCGTTTGCTGGCTCAAATAAAATGGTTTGGTATACCGGTATGCTTCATATATTTTCTGGCTATATTCCTCCTTGTCGCTTTGCTGGTAAGAAAACATAAATTTGGCAATCATCTCTTTGCTGTCGGTTCGGATTCATATATAGCTGAAATTTCGGGGATTGCGGTGCGTAGAGTCAAGATTTATGCTTTCCTCCTTGCAGGGATGCTGGTGGCGCTGGCGGCAATTTTTCTGGCTTCACGCATGGCTGGCGGGGGGCCGACAACAGGGAATGGCTATGAACTTGATACTATTACTGCGGCTGTCATCGGGGGCGTATCTCTGGCTGGTGGCGAGGGAACACTGCTCGGGGCTGTAGGCGGGGTGCTGATTCTGACGATTTTCTCAAACTATATGAATATGCTCAATGTGAGTTCGTATATCCAGATGCTGCTTAAAGGCTTAATCCTTATTTTAGCGGTATCATTCTATGCCAAGAAAAAATAATTCACCTGCTATATTAGTCAATCAATAATAATTTGGAGTATCAACATGAAAGCTAGATTAGTACCTGTATATTTTGCGAGTGAGCGTACGGAGAGATTTACAACCCAGCTCAATAGTTTGAAAGCGCAACTTAACGCCTATGCAGATTTTTTGCCGGAGGTTGCACTTGGTGCGCCTATTGGCGAGTGTGAAGCTGTAGTATTCCCTGAGATTCTGGGTGAAGCCTATAGATCAGCTCCCCAGATCAAGGCGCTGCATAAACCGCTGTTGATTATTACTTCGGAGTTTGCAACGGTATCGATGTGGGATTGGGAGATATGCAATTTTCTAAGGGATAAGGGCGTTGCGACGATTACCCCGTATAATCTGCAGGAGGCAGAGACGATTCTCAAGATTCTTGCGACCAAGCGTAAGCTGGCGTGTTCCAAGTTTCTTATTTTTCAGGATAACCCTGGGGAGGGCTTTCAACCCGAGATTTTCAAGTCGTTTTATTGGTGGGAGCAGGAATGTACCGATACAATTAAATCTCGTTTCGGTACTACGGTAGAGAGGCGGAGTCTGAAAGCTTTGGGCGAGAAGGCGGCAAAGATTTCGGATGCGGCTGCGGAAAAAATCTGGAAGAGCTGGGAGTTGCCGGTAGAAGCAGCTTTTACGAATCCTTGCAAAATCAATGCCGCTAAGTTTTATTTGGCGGTAAAAGAGGAGATAGACAGTGAGGACATTATAGGTATCGGTTCAAATTGTTTGAATGAATCGCATTATTGTAATACAACTCCGTGTATTGCGTGGAACCAACTCTTTACAGAAGAAGATCTGATGTGGGTCTGTGAGGGCGATACCTCCTCGTTGGTTACACAGTATCTGCTCTACAGCGCTACCGGAGCGCCATTGTTTATGACCAATATCTATCCATTTCTTATGGGAAATGCCGCTCTTAAACATGAACGTATTCCGTCATTTCCGGAGATTGTGGATGATCCGGAGAATCATATCCTGCTCGCCCACTGTGGGTATTTTGGGTTACTCCCGCGCAAGTTCGCCACCGAACTTACTATACGTAGAAAGGCGCTAGCAATTGTAGATGAGCAGGCGCATGTCTTTGATTCACGGATGCAGACCGGGGCGGTGACGATAACCAAACTGAATGCGGCTATGACTCAATTAATGTCCTGTCGGGGCGAACTCCGGGGATATGTACAGTATAAGGACTCTGATGTGCGTAACGGGGGGATCATGCGGGTGGCTGATGGGCAGAGGTTTATGGATAATGTCTTTTCACATCATGTGATCGTTATGCAAGGCAAACACCAGCATACCTTGCAGACTATCGGTAAAATTATGGATCTTCAGATCAGAGAATTTTGAGCAAAGGGCGTAAATTCTCTACCGGGGGTGTAGTCTAGTGCAACTTCAGCCAAATGTTACCTAAGTTTTAGGTTTGTGATGTGTTTACTTTTATTATGGAGAATTAAAATGAAAAGAATGTCATTATTGGTTCTGGTCGTGCTTAGCATAGTTATTATCTCAGTAACTGCTTATGCGGCCAAGCAGGACAACATTATTATTGGCTGGAGTAATGCAGGTATGGGTGATTCGTGGCGGCAGTTTCTTAACAGTAATTTCCTGGCTGAAGTCGATAAACATCCTGAGATTTCTCAATTTTATATTACCAATGCTGATGAGAATCCCATGAAGCAGGTTAATGATATCAGTGACCTTATTACCAAAGGGGTGGATGGGCTTATTATTTATCCTACCTTGGGTGAAGCTCTGGCACCGATAATTGAGTCGGCTTATGCTGAGGGTATTCCGGTTGTGATCTTTGGCGGGAAGGTCCCGACTGAAGATTATACCTGCCTGGTGACTCAGGATCTGAAGGAATTCGGAAGGGCTCAGGCGCAATGGCTGGTAGATCAGCTTGAGGGTAAGGGTAAGATAATTATGCTCAGCGGTATCTCCGGGAACACTACTGCCGAGGAGCGCCTTGCCGGGGCTCGCGAAGTATTTGAAAAGTATCCTGAAATTGAAATCTTAGATCATCAGTACTGTGACTGGTCGGCAACCAAGACCAAGAATATTATGGAGGCGATGATGATGGCATTTCCTGAGATTGATGGTATTTGGTCGGACTCGGGGCTGATGTCTCTTCCGGCGCTACAAGCCTTGAAGGAGGTTGGAAGGCCGTTAGTGCCTTCTACCGGTGATCAGCTCAATGGTTATGCAAAATTTTTGGTTGAGAATAATATCCCTGGTTTTGTCTATCCAATGACGACAAAACTCTCGGCGGAATCGGTAAAGATTTTGCTTGAGGCTATAAAAGGCCAGGAGGTGGGTAAGGTACATTATATTGATATTCAGGGAATGGGTCCTGAGGCGATCAAGGAGTTTGTACGCCCTGAGGCGTCAGACTGGTGGTGGATTGGTGATGATCAGATCCCGGAGAAATTTCTGCCAAATATTCAATAGTAGTAGAGTCAATAACGTCGTGGTGTTGGAGAGTAGAATATGTGGAAGCGCTCTGAACGGCATGGATTCTGAGCGCTTCTGGATATTTTTAAGGTATGGTTATGATTAATAATGAGCCTAAGGCGATTTGTAGAGTATAGTATAGTAGGATATGTTGTGTGGATTAGAGGAGAGTGAACTATGGAGATCAAGTATTTATTTACCGAACTGCAAATAGGCAAGAAGGTCGTGCCTAACCGTTTTATCTTTCAGGCGACCGAGACTAATAATTGTGATGCTGCTAGCTGCCCAACCGCTGAGACCTATAGCGTCTATACCGCTAGAGCTGCAAGTAAGCCGGGAATGATCTTTATTGAATCAATCGATACCTCTTATGATTGTCAGGCTCGTTCCAACCGTATGGTAATTACCCAGAAGAATAAAGGTTGTTACCGGGATCTAGTCAAGGCGATCAAAGATATCAGTCCGCAGACGCTGGTATTGTTCCAGATAAGCCATGCTGGCAGACTGAGTGATCCCCAGTTTCGCGAACCGAAGTATCCCTACAGTAGATCCGCTACGGAAATAGCCATGTCAACTGCGGAAGTAAAGAAAGCGGTGGCTGACTTTATCCAGGCCGCACTGCTGGTAGCTGAAATCGGTGCCGATGGCGTAGATCTGAAGCAGGCGCATGGTTTTCTGGCAGGTGATTTTTTGCACCCGGGAAATATGCGCAATGATGCTTACGGGGGTAGTTTTGAAAATCGTATCCGTTTCTTTAGTGAGATATTTCAAGGGGTAAAAGCAGCTTGTCCTGCTGATTTTATTATCGGTACACGGATCTCACCTTATGAAGGGATCCCTGGAGGTTGTGGAACAGCGGCACGGGATCAGGTTATTGAAGATCTTAGGGAGATGAAGGAGTGGGCGCGCAGGCTTGAGGCTATGGGGGTGGATTTCATTAATGTCTCTGCTGGGTATGCGAATGCCAACTTGGAGATTCTTATGCCTACTGCTGTCTTTCCGGAAGGGGTGTACCGGCACTTCTCTTGGACCAAGGCGATCAAAGATGTAGTGAATATCCCGGTTATTGGTTCAGGTTATACGCATCCGGCCAATGGGGCTAATACGCTATGCGCGGAGAGTGATGCTAAAAGAAGCATGCTTTATTTCGCCGAGGAAAATCTTAAGAATAATACAGTTGACCTGGTTGGGGTTGGGCGTCAGGCAATTGCCGACCCGCTATTTGTGCAGAAATTGCGTGAAGGCAGAGCAGAGGACATCTGCTGGTGCGATACCTGTAGCGGTTGTGGTATGCTGCTCGGTATGAATAAGATTGTAGGTTGCGTAAAGTATAATAAGAAGTTTGCTGATCTTCTTGCTAGTTGTTGAAGCGCGTGTTGGAGCAATGCTGAGTGTACAGCTGAAATGTAACAACTAGAATATATCAAATAGCTTTTGTGTTCGGAAAATTCTGGATTTGATATCTGGTATCGTAGTCTCTGGCTCGATTATTTTAAGTTTAGCCCCAGTTATTGCTCTCTGGTAGTAACTGGGGAATTTCAGGCTGAAATTCTAGGTTGTAAGCTCCAGAGTTTAAAGCTTGATGGTTTATCTGGGTGCTGGTAGCTGTGCGAGGTTGGATCAGGAATTGTACTTGACTGCGATATCCTTGTCGTTGTAGAGCTTTTTTATCTCTTCGGGCAGGGTGTCGGTAATAAGCAGATCAATCTGCTCTGTCCGGGCAAAAGTAATGAAGGAGTCGGTCTCCAGTTTGGAGCTGTCACAGAGCACGATTACTTTATGCGCTATCTTGAGCATTTGTTTCTTTATCTCGGCTTGGGTGACATCTGGAGTTCCTGCGCCTTTGGTGATGGAGAAGGAGTTGGCGCCCATAAAGGCTTTGTCCACAGAGAGTGAATCCAGCATAGAGAACATCCCGTTCACTACTGTGCAGTGGAAACCCTTGCGTAGAACTCCACCTATAAGATAAATCTCACAATCGGAATTATTCTCTTCGAGTATAGTTACAATCTTGATATCGTTGGTAACAACCGAGAGATTTTTTTTCTTGTATAGCAGCTTGGCCAGTGCCTGTGTAGTGGTGCCGGCATCAAGGATTATGGTGTCATTATCATTGATATGGTCAAGCGCAAGCTGGGCGGTTGAATTCTTACCTTCAATGTTACTGCTGATTCTACTGTCGATAATTGGTTCGAAGCGGGTCTGGCTCTTCTTTATTGCTCCGCCGTGGGTTCTGGTGATGAGGCCAGAGTCATCCAATTCGCGCAGATCGTTACGGATGGTAGCGCTGGAGACGGAGAAGTTCTTGCATAATTCAGCCACGGTGACACGACGGTGATTGCTAATGTATTCAACAAGTCTCTTTTTGCGTTCTTCTGCGAAGAGTACTTTGTCGCCAGAGTTTGTATTTACGCTCATTGGTTACTCTTTTCTATTTATTGCTTACATTTTCTTACTGTTTGCTGTTAATTATTATAGTTTATTCTCTATATACTATAAAAGGTGTCAAGGTGTTCTATTAATTTTTTATACCGTGATACCCGGTCTGTATAATGAGCGTAGAGCGTAGCAGGAGCGTAGACCGAATCTTTCAGGGTTATCCATTTGTCGGTAGCTTCTTGGGTTGAACTGAAGATACCGGCGGCGCAACCGGCGAGTATGGCTGAACCGATTGGGGCACCATGCGCCTGGGAGATTGCGGTCATTGGGGTCTGTAAAACCGCAGATTTGATCTCCTTCCAAATCTGACTGGCAGCTCCGCCTCCGGTTATTCTGGTCTCTTTGAGCTTGAGTTGTGGATACATGCCTTTGAGCGCACTGGCATAGATCCCGTATTCGAGAGCAACACTCTCGATAATTGCCATGAACATATCGGTTTTGGTGTGATTCCAAGTAAGCCCAGCAAAGGTGCCTCTGAGTTCCGGCATTGCCGGGGTTACCCGACCTGCCATGTGTGGGATGAATAGTGGGTCGGTCGGAGAGGGTTTGAGTCGGTTATATTGTAGATCGTTAAAGCGCGCTGAATCATGCTTGTCCCGCCCCAGAACTTTCTCGATAAACCACTCAAGATTCATGCCTCCGCCGTTTATATAAGCATATGGATGCCAGAGACCTGCGGTTGCCGAGGCGCCACAACCCATAACCTGCTCGGCTCGGTCATAGGCAAAGTCAGAGACGGTTGCAGCAAATACACTCGCGGTGCCGGCGACATCCACGCATATTCCCTCGCGCACTGCGCCGCAGGAGAGGAAGGAGGCGGCAGTATCACCACAACCGGCGGCAACGAGTGTTGGTTCTGCAAGACCGCAGTCTCGAGTCATCTCAGGAGTTGTTTCACCGATAATCTTGGTGGAAGAGACGATCTCTGGAAGTTTATCCATATCCAGATTGAAATGTTCTACCAGAGCTCTGTCCCATACTGCTTTTTTGTTGTCGGCAAAACCTGAGAAGTGTAGATAGGTCTGGTCAATGAAGCCTGCTTTACCCTTCAAACCACAGAGTCGCATGGCAGCATAGCTGCCAGGTTGGACGAATTTGGTGATTTTACGGTAGATCTCCGGGTGTTCGTGCAGCCACCAGAGTTTTTTGGGGCCATGATTGAAGCTGGGGGTGTTGCCGGTCTTGCAGAGAATTTCAGTTTCAGCTTCAGCTTTCAACATTTTGATATACGGGGTGCAGCGGGTATCCAGCCACGAATCATAAGGAGTTACCGCCAGACCATCAGCACCGACTCCGATGATACCGGCCATTTGACCGTCTATGGCCAGACAGACTACTTTTGGATTGCTGACAGCCGACTGCTCCAGGCATTTGCGAATTCCCTTGCAGACTGATGCAAGTTGAAACTCTGGGTCTTCCTCGGTTACTCCTGGTCTCGG
Source organism: Planctomycetota bacterium (assembly GCA_963556115.3). Classification (GTDB taxonomy): domain Bacteria; phylum Planctomycetota; class SZUA-567; order SZUA-567; family SZUA-567. Next base: position 158,442 of record CAUVYI020000001.1, read on the forward strand.
TTGGTATAATTTTGAGGGACTGAAGGTACTCTGCAGGCAGAGCCCTTCGAGAGTAAATAATGATGTCTTCACCCCTTGAGTGCCAATATCAATGCCGATAAGTAGCTCTGTATGCATGTTAAATTCTCCTGCTCCTCAGCAAGCGTTATCGCTTAGTCTTTTTTATAGTATATATTATCGGATCATGTTGCTAATAACCACTTTCTTTTGCTGAGTTTGGCAAAAGAATGCAGGTAAGAGCGCTGTTGTCATGGTACAACCGGCTCTCTGTCTGGGTTAGGAGACAGCGTGGTATAATTTTGGGTAATATATAAAAACGCTGTTATCCTTTGCCATTGTCTTCTGCTGGCAGCATTAAAATGTGATAGCACTCTTGAGACCTTTACCGGCAGCTATAGCACCGATGACCTGTTCGATATCTTCAATTCCGGCGCTGGCTGTTATCAGATCCTTCACCTGAAGTCTGCCGCTCTCGATAAGTCTTACACAGTGGCGGTATTGGCGCAGGCTCTGGCGGGTGGTGCCACAAACGGTGAGTAGTTTGTAGTGAATCTCATTGGTGTCGAGTGTGACGCATGACTTGCCTTTGGGTAGACCGCCGAAGAACATGACTCGACCGTTTAAACCTGCAAGCTTGAAGGCCATCTCTTGTATCGCGCCGACAGAGGCAGCGGTAATTACGACATCGGCGAGCCTGCCGTTGGTAGCGTCTCTGAGTTCGGCTTCTAAATTCTTAGAACTTAGAGTTATAATATCCGGGATAAGCTTTTGGGTAAGCTGTAGACGTTCTTCACTGATATCGTTGATAAATACCGTTGCCGCTCCTGCGAGGTAGGCGACGCGGGCATGCATTAGTCCGATTGGACCGGCACCGATGACCAGAACCCTGTCTCCAGGGTAGATACCTATCTTCTCGTAAGCATTGTAGACACAGGAGAGTGGTTCGGCCAGAGCGGCTTCGGCGAAGCTGATGGTCTGATTGAGCGGGGTGACATTCCCCTGGCGTACCGCCGGAGCCGGGATGCGGACATACTCCGCAAAACCGCCGTCGACGTTGACACCTATAGCTACAGAATCGCGGCAGAGATGGCTGTCGCCGCTTACGCACTGGTCGCAGGTTCCGCAGCCGTAATTTGGCGCGACCGCCACCCGCATACCGACAGCATAATTGGTTACTGCTGAACCGACCTCTGCGATAGTGCCGGCGAGTTCGTGTCCGAGAACGAGTGGTTCGGAAGCGGTATTGGGCTTGCCATTCTGGTAGAAGCGCACGTCGGTGCCACAGATAAAGGAGGCGCCGGTCTTGATCAAGATTTCATCAGCGCTGATTTTAGGCATAGGGATATCTTCGACTCTGATCTCTTCTTTGGCATATAGTCTTGCTGCTTTCATAATTTACTCCTAAGGTATATGTTACTTGGGGTTAGTGAATATATTGATTAAGGGGTTATCTAATCTATTATGACTGGTCGTTTCTCGATAATGGAGCGATTACCAGCATTGACTACTTTGACACATTCAAGACCGTCACGGCCGGTGACCCGGGGAGGGAGGTCATGCAGTATACAATCGACAAAATGCTGGTCTTCGCCCTTGTAGGCATCTATGAAGAGATTCTGCCAGCTCTTTACAAATGGAGTGCGGATACCCTCGCTGCTGCAACTGAGAACATTGTAATTATTGTTTTTGCCAATGTGAATTATGCCCTTGCTACCAAGTATTTCTACCCGTGAATCGTAACCGTAGAACACGCCTTGAGCACCATCTACCAGCCCTTGGGCGCCAGAGTGGAAGCGGCAGTTCATGAGTACATTGTCATAGAAATCAGGGTATTTTGCTCTGGCGTCGGGGCAACGGTAATTACCGGCAATGGCATACACCTCTTTGATATAGCTATTGGAGAACCAGTGTAGAGCATCAATATCATGGCTGCTTACCTCGGCCAGCGGACCGTTACTCTTCTTGATATCGTACATCCATTCCTTGGGTATGCTGGGGCCGTGGGTTACAGATTTTACGGCGACTACCTCACCGATCTCACCGCCGTCAATTCTCTCTTTCGCATGCATAAAGCTCTCGTCAAAGCGGCGCATAAAGGCCAGTTGCAGCTTTACCCCGCATTCTTCTACCGTGTCGATCATCTCCCGGCATTCGTTCTCGTCAAGCGCCATCGGCTTTTCGCAGAGGATGTGCTTGCCAGCTCTGGCTGCAGCCTGCACAATCTGTTTATGATAGACAGTAGGGGTTACGACGACAACCCCGTTGATCGAGTCATCAGCTAAGGCTTCCTGATAATCAAGGTAGTATTTTTTTATATCAAGCTCTTGGCAGGCGGCTTTAACTGCTGTTTCTACCGGATCGACCATGGCTGTAAGATTGGCCCCAGTAATAGATCGGGCAAAATTTCTGGCATGGATCATGCCTGCACGCCCACTCCCGATAACACAGATGTTGACAGAATTATTCATCAGATATTTTCCTTATAGCGATATTGGTTGCAATAAAAGCAGTATTAGTTATTATTGTTTATTGTTGATATATATTGTTGCTTTGTGTTATTTGAAGGTTTGATTTACCAGGTCGGTGGCGGTTCTGGCTAGGCGCGTTATCTCGGTGAAATCTTGTTTGGCGATAAGTTTTGGATCTACCATCCAGCTGCCGCCGATAGCTAGAACGTTCGGGCAGGCCAGATATTCAAGAAAATTATGGTTATTCAGCCCGCCTGTGGGCATGAAGCGAATCTCGGGGTAGACGGTATGTAAGGTTTTGAGCATTGGTATGCCTCCAGCAATAGCGGCGGGGAAGAATTTGAGTGTTTTTAGGTTGTAATTATCAGCCTGTTCGACCAGAGAGGGTGAGGTTACCCCAGGAATTATAGGGAAATTGCGCTCTATTGCGGCCTCTACAGTCTTGGGGTTGAACCCGGGGGATACTGCAAAGGTCGAGCCGGCAGCAATAGCCTGATCAAGCTGGTCGCAACTGCGTATGGTGCCAGCGCCGAGGATAATCTCAGGGAATTCTCTGGCGATTATATTGATTGCAGCAGCAGCAGCTGCAGTTCGGAAAGTGATCTCCATGGTGTTTATCCCGCCGGTAATCAAAGCTTCTGCAAGCGCAGCAGCGTCTTCTACACGCTCTAATTTTACTACCGGTACGATCTTTTCACGTTTAATTGTTTCTAGAATGTGCATTGTTTTTTCCTTGTTTATATAGTTGTATCGTTTTATGTGTTGTTAATACGCTAATATATTATGGTTAAGCAGTGGTTGTATTAGGAATTACAAGGACTTAAATAGTCGTGATAGCTAATAGCTACGACTTAATATTATCATTTGTTATTAGCAAGTCAAATTTATTTATTATTTTTTATTGACTATTTTTGTTTTGTGTAGTAAAGTGCTAATATAAACTAGCAAATAATAACAAACAAAGGAGTTGATATCTAATGAATAATTACACACCGGCAACAGAAAGAACTATGTATTTTATTGGCGTTACGACCGGGAAGTCCTCAATTATGCGGGTGTTTCCTGAATGGGCTGAGTATCTGGGCTTGAATGCGGTAATCAAGGGCTTTGATTTCGAACCGCATTCTGCTCCAGAACTCTATTTGGAAGCGGTTAAATTTATCAAGAATGATCCGTTGTCTCTCGGAGCTTTGGTGACGACGCATAAACTTGATCTGCTCAAAGCTTGTAAAGATGAGTTTGAGGGTATGGGCGAATATGCAGCTTTGCTGGAAGAGGCCAGCTCTATCTCTAAACGGGGAGATGAACTCTGGGCACATGCGAAAGATCCGATTACTAGTGGTTTGTCCCTGGAGGCAATAGTTGCTGACAGTTACTGGGCGGAGACGGGAGCTGATCTGCACATTATAGGGGCTGGCGGCTCTTCACTGGCGCTTACGTTATTCCTCATCAATAAGCAGAAATCTGGAAAGGCAGTTCCGCGGCGGGTGCTTATTAGTAATCGCAGTGAGCCTCGCCTCAAGGAGATGCAGAAGATTCATCAGGAAGTTGACACTGAGATTGACTTCGAGTATGTTCTGGCGCCAGAAGCTGCGGGTAATGATGCTGTCGTTGCTCGGCTTGCAGAAGGTTCGGTGATAGTGAATGCAACTGGACTGGGTAAAGATCGTCCCGGTTCGCCACTTACGGATAAGGTGGTCTTCCCACAAAAGGCTATTATTTGGGATTTTAATTATCGGGGCGAACTCATATTTCTTGAACAGGCAAGAGCGCAACAAGAAGCGAAAGACTTACGCATTGAAGATGGTTGGGTGTATTTTATCCATGGCTGGACACGGGTTATCGCTGAAGTCTTTCATATTGATATTCCGACCAGTGGACCAGAGTTTGAGCAGCTCTCGACTATTGCGGCTTTTACTCGGTCTTGAACCGAATTTTGGCTTGATTGATCATCATTAAAATTTTATGAAGGAGTGATAAATGGAATATCCATTTTATATTGAACGGGCGCTTAAATTTGACTTGAAGACAGGAATTGCGGAGTGTGCGGAGAGACCGGTATTGGAGCGGCATTATTCTGATATGCGGAATATGTACTATGATGAAGCGACACGACAGCAGTTGGAGAAAAACGGTAATGGGCTTATATATCGGTTTCATGATCTTGGGGTGCCGGAGCAGGAATCGGATCTCGCCTATGGTACCAGTATTCTTTATCCCGGGGTAGTCGGGGAAGAGTTTCACATGACCAACGGACACTTTCATACTATCCTTGATACAGCTGAAATTTATTATTGTACTGCTGGTTATGGCATGATGCTGATGGAAAACCCTGAAGGTGATATTCTCTATAAGGAGATGCGCCCGGGGCAGGCGGTCTATGTGCCGGGGCGTTATGCGCATAGAAGTATCAATCTTTCGGCGACTGAGACCCTTATTACCTTCTACGTCTTTCGTGGTGACGCCGGGCATGATTACGGTAGTATCAAGGAGAAGGGGTTTAGAAAGTTGGTGTTGCGTGCTGGGGCGGGGTATAAACTTGTGGATAACCCCAATTGGAAATAAGTTTGGTCATATCCGAAGGTCTGGATGCGGTTGTAGTGAGTGCAGCAGCAAGGATATTCGGCTATAGCGGTTAGACAATATTTGGGTAGTATATAAAGGAATAATTATGAGTAAAGGTAAGATATTGATTACTCCTCGTTCTTTATCTAAAAACGGACATCCGTATCTCCAGACAATTACTGATGCAGGTTTTGAGGTTATTATGCCTTATCCGGGGCGACAACCAACCGAAGCTGAACTACTCTTGGCTCTACCGCAGTGTGTAGGTTATCTTGCCGGGGTGGAAAAGGTAACGGCCAAGGTGCTTGAAGCCTGCGACTGTCTGAGGGTTATCAGTCGTAATGGCGTGGGTATTGATAATGTCGATTCCGTTGTCGCGGCGCAGAAGAATATTGTACTCAAAGTGGCATGCGGTGCAAATTCACGCGGAGTTGCGGAACTGGCAATCAGCGCAATTTTTTCTCTTTATCGTTCACTTGTGTTTACGCATAACTCGGTAAAAGGCGGGGGTTGGCAGAGAATTAAAGGGCATGAGGTATATGGCAAGACTCTGGGGATTATCGGTACCGGGCAGATTGGGCAGTATGTTGCAAAGATGGCTAGAGGCCTTGATATGAAGATTGTTGCTTATGATCTGTACCCCAATATTAAACTTGAGGAAGATGGGGTACTCAAATATGCAGAATTGGATGCTGTCTTTGAGTGTAGTGATATTATCAGTCTGCATTGCCCCGTTGGGGAGAGGCCGCTGATTGATTGCGAAGCAATTGCAAAGATGAAGACCGGGGTGGTGCTGATCAATACTGCGCGTGGAGCTCTTGTCGATCAGGCGGCGTTGCTTGACGCTCTTGAATCTGGGAAGGTTCTGGGGTATGCGGTTGACACCTTTGCCAGTGAACCGCCGGAATTAACCCCGCTCCTGAAGCATGAGCGGGTTATACTATCTTCGCATATCGGCGGATTTACTACAGAGAGTGTGGATAGAGCGACGATTGTGGCGGTAGATAATATTCTTGCAGAACTTGGGTAGGGATACGGTATAAGAGTAAATATAGAGCTGCAAGGTTTGAGCATAAGGGTGATTGAGATGAGTATTGAAATAAGAGAGTTCTCTACCGGTCTATTCAGTAAGAAGGCTGTAGAGACTGAGCAGGTGGCATTCTCCTTACGCTGGCTCGGGCAGGCAGGATTTGAATTATATACCCCGGAATTGCATTTGCTGATTGACCCCTATCTCTCGGATCATTTGGCTAAAAAATATGCGGGTAAAGAATTTGCTCATCAGCGCCTAATGCCCCCCCCTATACCCGCAGAGGAGATACGTGAACTGGATTATCTTCTCTGTAGTCATAGGCATTCTGATCATCTTGATCCGGTAGCAGTACCGCTGATACTTGCGAATAATCCACGGGCAATTATGATTGCCCCACGAGCCGAGCAGAATTATATTATTAACACTCTGGGAATTGACCGCGCGCGTCTGCGGCTAAGCAATGCGGGTGAGGTATTGCGTTTGAGTGCCGATACTTCGGTACGGATCATCCCGTCCAGTCATGAGAGTATAGAGGTAGATAGCGCCGGGAATCAGTATTATCTGGGATATATATTAAGTTCTCGGGGAGTGACTATATATCATAGTGGTGATTGTGTGCCGTATGCCGGACTGAGTAAGTTGTTACGGGATTATAAGGTAGATGTTGCGTTGTTACCGATAAACGGTAGGGATGAGTACCGTGCAAGTAGGGGGGTACCTGGCAATATGAGCTTTAGCGAAGCCTTGGAACTCTGTGAGCAGGCTGGTATAAATACCCTGATCTGCCAGCATTTTGGCATGTTCGCCTTTAATACTGCAGATATGGCGGAGGTGGCGGCTGAGCTGGAGAGGCGTAAGCCGTTGCAAGAGTTGAAGGTAATTATACCCAAGAGTACAGTGGGATATCTGCTCAACTCAATTAGTTAGAGGTGTATAGATAGTTGTCTTTTAAAAAGCTGCTAATTCAATATATAATGAATTAGCAGCTTAAATTATGAATGTTGTTCAGGTGCTCTAGCTCAAAACAAATTGCTGAAAAGACAAGCAGCTTGTTTTGAGCTATATTGTGTAGGTTGAGCTTACATCGCTTCAGCAGTAACCTCGGAGTGGCTGAACGCGATGTCATGTATGGTGGACTCTGACAGGCTGACAGGTTTGGAGAGGCCGAGATTATTATGCCACTGGGCGAATACCTGGGATACCTGCTGTTCGAGTTGTGCTTTATTTACGTCCTTGAGCTCCATCTGCTTGGTGAGGAAGCTGAGAACATCCATGCTGGCGCGGTCGCCACTCTCATGCAGACTGACGGATTTTGCCTGAGCTGCCTCTTTGATCTGCGGCAGCAGGGAATTGAGTTCGGCCGCGGTGATGAGTTCGCCAGAGTCTTTGCTGGCTTTGATGGTCTTGAGAATACTATTCAAGATCTCATAGGTGTAGGCAAACTCTTCATTGGACTCAGCCAGGCGCTGTACCCCGCCAGAGAAGGAGTTCTCGGCAATCTTATCGTCAAAGCCGCTGATATTGATACTCAATATTCGCAGGAGATCATTGGCGATCAGGGCTTTACCACGTGCTTGAACCAGATTATCAGATGCTTCCTGGATAATACTGGAGAGGCTTATTACCGCTGCGGTATGCCCGGATCCGGAGAGTGAGAGTATGTCTGTTTCCTCATGCCCGAAGACTGCAGACAAGAGGTTGTCGGCGATACTGAGCAGATTCTCACTGTTTGAGACTAGAGCGGCGGTGGTCATAGTATTACCCATCGCCATAGTTGCTTCCGCCTGCATGGTTGGGCTGAAGCTGCTCAGATTCGAGAACGCTTGAATAGAGCTATTGAAGAGTTGACTGGTCTGGGCGCGGGTAATAGACTCAGAGAATGGGTTCTGAATCATCATCTGATTGTTCTGACCGCGCTGAGAAGGCCCGAAGGTATTATGCGCTTGCTCGCCGTTTTCACCATTGCCATTCTCAGCATTGGCAGCTTCTGCATTCTCTCCTTCTCCTTCTCCTTCTCCTTCTCCTTCTCCTTCTCCTTCTCCTTCAGCACTCTGCTCTCCTTCACCCTCGCCTTCAGCACTCTGTTCGCCTTCAGCCTCAGCATTTTCTTCGCCTTCAGCCTCGCCTTCGTCAGTAGCTTCCTCACCAGTAGCTTCCTCGCCAGCAGCTTCCTCGCCAGCAGCTTCTTGCTGTTGGCTATCCTCACCCTGATTCTGCTCGTCACCGAAACCTTCATTATCGGAACCGAAGCCGTCATCACCAAAACCGAAGCCGTCAGAACCTTGGCCATCATTCTCGCCGAGAAGGCTGTCGATTATAGAAGCTACACTGTCAACGATACTGTCGTCGTTACCGGTATCGCCAGTATCGCCAGTGCCAGTATCACCGGTACTGGGCACATCTGGAGTTGTGTCCGGAGTGGTATCGGGATTGGTAGTCGGATTGTCATCACCGGGATCAGACGGGGTCTGAGGCTGGGTCTCGGAGGTGGTAAAGGTATAGCTCATTGTAGGGCCGACACCACCAGTCTCTGTAGGTTTATCAGAGAACATTCCTGATGGGATAATCAAGGTATAGGTCTCGCCGAGTGTTAGACCGGTGAAGCGGGAGTCATTGAGATTTATAGTAAAGGTGCCACCGCCGGAACTGGCGAGAATACTGGCCATCTCGCTGCTGCTCAGGGTATCATAGGTAATAAATTCACCGTAGCTGTTATATTGACCAATGAGTACCTCCATATCGGCAGCATAGTCGGATAACTGAATTTTATCAGCGGGGTTGATGGTAAAGGTAATCGAGCCGAGATCGGTGGTCTCTGGATCAGAGTCACCTGTACCTTGAGCGTAGCTGATAGCTGGAAGGTCACCAGTAAATTCCGAACCGAAAGCGGCATCACGATCATACTGAACCGCAGTTACAGTACCTGTATTGGTGGTTACGCTGCTGTCTACTCCCTTCAAGCCGTAAGGAGCGCCGATAAGAACTTGACTGGCGGTCTCTGCGATAGCGACGGAACTGATGCATGAAGTTGTATCAATACCACCTCTCCAGGATGTGTCGCTGACATAGTTGGTAAAGGAGGCAGGGGTAAACCCAGCAGCGGTTAAACTCCAGATATAGGCAACATTAAAGGTGCCGTTGCGGGAGGGGTCTGTGTCTCCGGTGCGGGTGATGAGGCCGTCGGCTATGATGGTGGTGCCGTCTTCACTGATATCGATACTGTTCAGACCGATACTGGTAGAGTACATGGTTACGGTGTCGGTATCCAGCGTAGAGCATGGGGTGGCCGAGGCACCGACAAGGATTGCGGAGACTGAGGCGGTGCCGTCAGAGTTGTACTCGGCATCGGTCCAGACGCCGTCTACTCCCTTATATAGTACAATTGCGCCCATACCGGAACAGGAGGAGATGGAGTAGGTCGGGATGCTGGCGATGATATAGTCTTCCTGCACCGCTACCTGGGCAAAGTCAATAGCTGTACTGCCAACACCTGCGTAATCCTCAGGGATGAAGCTGAGGGTCAGACCGTCGGTAGTCATACCGGAATTGTCCTTAGCCCAGATTTTGAGCTGCTGGTCGGATGCCCCGGTGGCGACAAGAGTATAGGCCTCGGTGCCGTTGTCACGCCTGTCGGCGGCGATAGTGAGATAAATGCTGCTGCTGTCACTATAGGTATAGTAGCCGTCCTGAGTGCGGTAGGTGGCATTGCTCTCACTGGTATCATCGACTCCATACTGGCCTTCATTGTCCCAGTAATAGAGGATCTTGGTGTAGTTTGAAGTATAACGGGTGGTCGCGTAGATGGCGCCTTCGACGATATCTATATCTTCGGCAAAGATATTTTCCGAGCAGATACTGTCGGTGAGTATCTCTGATTCTATGTTATTAATTCTCTCTGTATTGAGGATATCTTCAAAGACATAGAGTACATCCTGGTCTGTTCCGTCTACGGAGATAATGAAGGTGTCGCCATCAATATCTATGTCGTTGATGGTGTTGACCGTGCCGACCAATGAGAGATCAGCAATATCGTAGGTCATTCGGTATTCCCAGAAGTCGGCGGTGCCGTCGCTGTCACTGTCACCGGTAAAGGTGTACATGAGTATACCGTCAGCGATATTGGTGGTAGTGACGACGAGTACGCCGTCATCCTCGGCAAAATGCGCGCCCAGTTCGTTCAGGTAGACATCAGCTCCACTGATATTGAAGCCGCCGGCTATAATTTGTTGTATATCTTCATTACCGGAGCCAGGGGTTGGATCGGGCAGCGGGGTTGCGTTTAAGAGGCTGAAGACACCGATGATCCCAGTTTTAGAGACGCCAGAGATATCCTTGTCTGCGCCGGGAGCGCCGGCAAGCACAGCTGAGGTGATGTCTGAGTAGGCAATCGAGGTGGTAACGCTATTGGTGTAGAAGACAGTGCCATCTTCAAAGGTAACGGGGTTGCCGCTATCCTTGGCATCAGTAATATTCCAGTAGACAACGCCGTCGTCGGTAGTGGCAAAGGCGAGATTGCCGTCATTGCTGAGATCGATGTCATTGAGGCCGACATTGGTCGAACCGGAGCTGCGCAAGGTTGCAGTCACGGTATTACTCCAGACGCCTATATCTTTGTGGTAGACATAGAGCTCGCCGGCGTTGCTGGAAGCATACGGATTGGCGGCAATCAGGGTCTGCCCGTCGAGATTTATTGCGACATCGGTAACGGTAGAAGAATTGGTAAGGGTTACTACCTTGGTGTCGGCGTCAGCACCATCTATCTTCGGGTCGCCATTGCCGTCAAAGTAGAGAGCGTCCCAGACGGTGATGGTATTGTCGGAATGAGCGGTTGCCGCAATATCATAATAACCGCAGCAGTAGACTACATCAAAGGCCAGTTCCAGAGATTCGGAGGAACTGTATACCAAGCTGCTAGTGGCAGAGGAAGTTACATTATAGGTATAGATCTCGGTGCTGCCAGTCAGCTGCAGGGAGCTGAAGAGATAACCGAAGGATAATTCGATATCCTGGCCAAAGGTGTCACTGGTACCGTACATCAGTCTCTTGCTCTCGTGGTCATCATCACTTCTGGAAGAGTTGGTGATATCCTCGAAGATATAGACGGTATCCTTGATGGCATCGGTGGAGACGGCGAATGAGGTGCCGAAGATATCAATATCAAATATACCGGTGATTTCGCCGCCGCCGGAGATGTAATCGAGGTAGAAGGTGCGTACATACTCCCAACTGTCAGGGAAGGAATCTTCATCACTGTCATAAGTATACGTGTACATCTGGAAGCCGTCGAGGTAATTGCCAGTACTGGTGATCATGATGCCGTTGTCTTCGGCCACAATGGTTCCGAACTGATCCATTATTGAATAGTAGCTCAGACCGAACATCAAAGAGGCATTGGCAAAATCATTGTAGCCGTTGCTGCCCGCGAATTCACTGCCGATCTCGCCCCAGGAGATACCGTAACCGCCACTGTCTACCTCTGGAGCAATGTATACGCCTTGAAGGTCTGATTCGGTTCCGGTAGAAGGAGCACCGATGAGCAGGTCGCCATTGCTGGTAAAGACCAGAGCCGTGCCGAAGTTATCATTGGTATTTGAACCTTGAGCTGAATCGGAATTCAGGTAGAGGTCTACCGTCTCGGGATTGTTGCAGGTAGGCTGGATGCTCTGAATCCAGGAATCAAGGCTGGAGTCATAGTAGAAGGTCGTTACCAGGCCGGAGGCAGAGCTGTTGGTCAAGTTGGATTGGCCGAAGGCGGCAAAACCGGAGGTACTGAGGGCGATTGAGGTGACGGTGTCTAAATCTGTAAGGTGATCAGAGCTGACGACATAAGCTTTGGCTTCAGCTCCGAGCGAGGCTGTGTGGTTGTCAACCAGAAAACTCATTACCGTACCGTATTTGGAGTAATATTCACCGACTCCATTCTTGATCTTGGTCGGCATACCGATGAGCAGGGAGTTGGCGGAAGTGGAGTAGGTTATGGCGGTTATGTCGCCCCCGGTTGAGATCAGGGTGTTCTCAATATTGCCGAGATCTGCAATATCCCAGAGGACTGCCGACTGACTGGCAGAACTCGCCATGACCAGAGTGCCGTCGGCACTGATAGTGATCCCGTAGCTGCCAAGAGATGCACCGCCGCTATAATTAAGGTTGGTTATTGTAGCATTATCCCAGGTGCTGGTATTGGTATAGACCAAGACTTCACCGACTCCAGAGTTGTTCTCAGAGGCACTGAAGACGATCCGATCCTCAGACATTGCTATACTGTAAATATTGCCGCTGGTAGTTAAATTAACTGTGGTTGGGGTCGCGTTTAGTGCGTCGTCCCAGACAGTAGCTTGAGTACCAATGTAAGCAACTGCCGCTACGGTGTAGGTGGAGTCTGGATTAAGGGCTGCAGTGATGATAATCTCGGTGTCGCTGGTGTCGTATTCCAGCAAGCCGTCGCTGCTTGAAGCGGTGAAGTATTGGATCTTGGAGTAACCTGTATCTCTGCGGGTTAGATAGATACAGTCTTCAACCACTTCGACATCTTCTCCGAAGACCTCGCTGGTGTTGTTTGCCAGGTATGAGGCGGATTCAGCTGTACCGCCAGTGCGGCTGGTATTGGCGATATCATCGAAACGGTAGACCTTGTCTTTGCCGGTGCCGTCGGTGCCGTCGACAGCGACTACGAGGGTGTAGGTGCCGTCGCTGTATTGGGCGATATCGATATCATAGATGCTGACAATACCGCCGGTATCAGCTGTGCTGCTTATTGCCAGAGTACTGAGGTAGACCCAGGAGTCAAGGTCGCCGTCGCAGTCGGTATCATCATAGGTGTAGACGAAGAAACCGTCAGTGTAGTCGTCGGTGGCGATAACCATTACCTCATTGTCACTTGTGACAAATTGGCCGAAGTTGTCCAGGCGGGTCCAGGCGCCGTCAAGGTTATAACCGGTAAGCTCTTGCTCGAATGAATTGTAGATAATGCCGTCGCTATTGACGGCAAAACTCGCCCGGTCTACAGTCGGGGTGTTGCTGTTAGTGATATCGGTATATGCAATGAAGACTGATTCCGCGATATCATATTCACTTGGTATATCACTCCAGGTGGAGGCCATGGCTTGAGTCGTTGCATTGAAGGCGGTGATCTCAAATTCGCTAGTAATACTGTATACCTGCTGGTTGGAATTTACTTTATAGGCAGTTCCGTGGCTGGGGTCGCTCTGTTGCCACTCGTCGCGGGTGGCGTAGTAAATACCCTGTTCAGCTGTATCAATGGCCGAGTCGAGGGAGGCGAAGATTTGATCGGCTTCGTTGTCACCATCGATATCGACGAGTACTGCATAGCTCCCGAAATTGCCGGATTCGGCTCCGGCAACCTCAGTGCTGGTGCCGCTGTCATAATCAATCTGAACCTGGTAGGTGGCGTACATTGAACCTAGATCGAATATCGAATCAATTGCAGTTCTTTCAAAAATATTTATGAATCCGCTGTCGACGTCTGAGACCATGAGCGTATCGCCGATGACATCAAGGCTGCCGATATGATTGGTCATACAGGAGCCCTGGGATGCGGCTTGATTGGTTGAGGAATAGTCCGCCCAGTCCTGCGATGCATCGTAAGAGCAAGATTGTGAGCTGTACTTCTGGGTGAAGAGATAGATGTTTGAGGAGTCGGCAGGGTCGTTGCCGACAATCAGCATCTCTTCTCCTTGCCCGGCATTGGAGTCATAATAATAGCCAATGGCCAGAGTCGCACCGAAGCTGGTGTCGTCGGTGGCCCAGATGGTGGTAAGGAAGGTATACTCTGAATCGGTACCGTTCTGGCGGAACAGGTTGATGAAACTGTCATCCTGACCATCACCGTCGCAGTCACCGATACCGGAGATGGCCAGAAGACCGTCGCCATCATTGTTGTAGTCATAGTAATCGACGGCTCGGCCGAAAGCGGTATAGTCGGAACTGACCTCGGTTATGCCTTCCAGGGTCTGATCGGCAATTTGTAGGGTGGAGTTGTAGAGAGCGAGTTTGGCGCTGTCAAAATAGATATCTGCGGCGTCAATATCATCGGTCTCGAGAATCCAGTCGCCACCGACAGCGGTGTTGCCAGTGAGGTCGTCACTGGCGGCTACATCCCGGTCGCTGATATTTGCAATCGAGTTGACCAGGGATTCTCCGGTGTCGCCGAGGGCGCTGTAACAGGAGAGGAGGTCGATACGGCCGTCCGGATCAAGGTAGCTGGCCAGACCTGCAAAGAAGTCGATCTGATCGGTATTGCCCGCTTCCAGTGATTGGGCGGTTATCTGGGAACTGTCGATTATATAGAGTTCGCCACCGGCACTGCTGTGGGCGGCGATAGCGATGCTGTCAAAAGAGTTGCCATTAGCGATACTATCTAGAGAATCAAGGATATCCTGGAATGAATCTTCACTACCACTGTAGGTAATGACTACAATATCATCGGCAACCGCCTCGACCAGGTCAGAACTGTCGGCGATATCGGTATTGATGATGATGGCGTGTAACTCTGAAGTAGTATCTTCAGCGTCGTCTAGTACGTCGGCAAGTAGATCAAGGTGGGCGTTAAGGCTGTCGTCAGCATCCGCAGTGCTCAAACTCTCTGAGTTGTCATTGTCAATAGCATCATCAGAGGATTGCTCAGCGTTATCGGAGTCCAGCGGATTGGCATTATCACCGGGAATTACGGCTTCATGTTCGTTACCACTTGGACTATCCCCTTGATCACCTCCTCCGCCCGCATCGGAACTAGCCTCGGCTGCGACTACGCTTCCGTCGAGCACAATTCTCTCTTCCATACGCATCAGCTTGCTAATCATTTGGTCATACCTCGATAGTTGAAAAATAATAGATAGTTGAAAAAATAATAATTATAATAGAATTCAAATCATTCTAAAATATATCAATAGTATTATAACATATTTACGGGAAAATTAAAGCGATAAAGACATTTTTTTTTTAAGTAAAGAGAAATTATTTTCGCGTGATTTATAGGATAAAGTATGTTTTTTGAGGTAAATAATGAACAAATAAAAGCACTTTATTGTTAAGGACAGGTCGTTGAGTATTATTTTAAGAAGTTGAATTACTTTTTGTGTTTTTGCTGATTATAATATAGAATACATTAGTGCTATTTTACTAATAAATACTATGCCGAGGATATAATGATGGATGAACCTGAGATTGAGATTAATACCACTAGACAAAGAACTGAAAAGAAGAAGGGAGGGTGCCTCAAGGTTTTTATAATTTTCTTGCTTGTCTTTGTAGTGTTGGTGGCAGGGGGAGTGTTTTATCTACAGAATACCTTTGATGAGTCTTATCTTCGCAGTAAATGCGAGGAAGAGATAGCTCGGGCAACTGGAGGTGAGTGTACGATTGAGAGTATAGACTGGTCGGTTGCAGGCAGTGCCGAAATTATCGGAATAAACTTGGCTGTGGAGAATGAGCAGGCGGGGATGGATTCACAATATCTGAAAATTGCCCGGATTACTGCTAATATAGATATACTAAAATCTATAATAAATCTACAGCCGGTGATCAAGGTTGCGGTAGATGGAGTCGAGATTAATATTGACCGCGTAGTCAAGAATGAAGTGCAAAATCAAGATGATACTGCGAAGTCGCAGCAGGCTGTAACCGCGCTTGATACGCTGAAAGTTGAGGGAAATGAGAGATTCTCAACCAATATTAATCAGATAATCTCGTCGATTGTTGATATGCCGTGGCGGAGTTGGGTGGCGGAGTTTGACTGGCGTCAGTTCAGCCTTGATGCGAGTTTGAGTAATGTCAAGGTTGTGGTGCACGATCGTAGTGAGCTGCTCAAGGATATTGATTTTACCTTGAATTCAACAGCTAGACTCGATAAGAGTGGGGTCAAGTTTGATCTTGAGCTAGCCGAGATCACGCCGAATGTACGTGACGGGCGGGTGGCTGTGGTAGCAAATGTTGTCTTTGACTGGGCGCAGCTGGAGCAGAGGTCGGATAAGCCTTTGGCGTTTATCGGGTCGGCCAATCTAAATCTGGCTATCAATAATTTTGATCTAAATTATATCGCGGAGTATTATATACAGACTGAACAACAGCAGTTCAGGCTGGGTAAGCCGCTATCGGGAAATATCTCGCTAAAGGCGGATGATCTCTCCAAGGTGACTCTCAAAGCAGAGCTTACCTGTAGGGAGTTGTGTAGGTTCTACCGTGATGGTAAAAATCTGACCGGTGGGAACCCTACCCTTGATTTTGATTTGAATGCTGAGGTCGATTTGAGTAGACAGTTCTCACAGATCAAGAACGGGTATGTAAACATAAAGAGTAGGAATTCAGCTTCGGATTATGAATGGTTCAGCCTTAATACTGAGATCTTCGGCTCGTTTGCTGAGCAGATAGTACTGAGTATTCAGAGTAAACTCGATGTCGGGGCGCTCAGTAATAGCGCTTTAGGCAGAGCCTTTGATTTTTATAATATTGCAAGCGGGGGGATAAATCTGGACAGTCAGCTGGCGTGGAAGCGTACAGAGGACTGGGTATATGAGTTGAATCTAAAATCCACAGATCTGGTTATTAAGAATGCCGATACTGCTGTACCGGCGCCGATAGTGTTGCTGCTCAGCGGTACCATCAAGCCGGAGGATAGGTTTGCTCCGGAGTATCTGACTCTGCAGCTTAAGTGTGATGCACCGGGGATCCAGATAAGTACGGTCGGTGGCCAGGGGTTGGTTGTCCCGCTCAATCTGAGTGAATTTGTCCCGCAGGGTGAGGCCAAGGCGCAGGTAGATATCCCTCAGGTCTTTAAAGCCTTTGCCGGACCGCTCGGTAAGCTTGGGATGAAGAGTGTCGATGAACAGTTAAACCTTGACTTTACCGTTGATGCGGCTAAGTCGACAAGGATAAATCTCCAGATGCAGAATACCAAGGAGCAATATGCTCCATGTGTCATTAACCTGGCGTATACGCCGAAGTCCGGGGGAGAGTTTAATGGTAACTTCGAGTTGAATGCCGAGAAGAATGCCGTACAGGTGAAAGCGACGGTGGAGGGTAAGGTTGCCCAGGATAAGACGGTAAATCTTGACTTTAACAAGCAGTTTGCCATGCGGGTAGGGTCGGCTCTCAACCTGGCGAAACGAGTGCAGAATCTGGTGCCGGGGCTGGAGGTTGCGCAGTACCCGGTGGCGGGAGTGATTCGGGGTAGAGCAAACGGCAAGGCGGTTATTACGGATAATGATATCTCGCTTTCTGACAATAATTTTGCGGTATTGATTGAGGGTATGACCTTCACTGCGGATAACGGGAGTAAATTTGTTGACAATAAGACCAGCATTAATGGCAGTTACAGTGTTCAAGATCTGCTCGGAAAGTGTTTGGCGCATATCGACTCCTTCAAGGTTGAGGGCGATACCATCAATGTCGAATTCAAGGCCGAGAGGCTGGGAGTGGGTGAACTGCAGGAGGATGCTGTGCGCGGGCTGGAAGGGGTGAAGGGACTTGAGCTTATGGTCAAGGTTGGAGCCAATACCTTTACCAATCTCTCAGCGCTCCTTGGTGAGCGGTTGCCTTCGGTGTTGCGTAGCGGTAAGAGTCTGCTTGTGGAGTTAAAATCGACCGCGGCAAACGCTATTTCACTCAATCAGTTTGAGTTCAACAGTGTTGGTCTGGTTGCAGCACTCAGTGGTCTGGTAGTCAACCCTCAGGCTTTATCAGCTCTGCTCACTGAACATAATTATGCAGATGTGCTTAAAAATCTCTCTGCGTTCAAGGTGGCGGTCAAGGCTGGTGCTAGCTTCTGGAGCGGGCTGGATTTGCCACAGGGCTTGCGCTTCAGTGGGAATGCAGATTTGGATATGGCGTATGATCCGCAAAAGGACAGGCTTACTCTGAGCAAGCTGATTCTAGCGGGAGATCGGAATAACCGAAGCTTTGTCGGTAGGATGAGTGGGGCGACAATCATTGATAATGTCAGTGAGATTGTGCGGACGCAGAATCCGGCTTTGTTGCTTGAATCGCTGCCGAGTGGGGTCAATATTCCGGTGGTGACCCTTTATCTTCCTCAGCTTAAAGAGTTTTTGCTTCAGCAGAAAATAGCGCTTGATATTACTGGAAATACGCTGGAGTTGAGTAAATTGCGGGTGGTCAAGGCCAAGCAACCTGGGACATTACAGGTGGTTGGAAGTATTGTCAGTCCGGGGCTGAGGCTGGGGGATGACTTGGCGTATAAAGGTAGTATGGCGCTGAATAATCTTATAAAGGTTGAGGGCGGCAGTTTTGCGGTTACGGGAGAGCTGAAACTGGATCAGGCGCAGATTCAGTTTCGAGCCAGGCCGTATGTCTATAATAAACCTCTCAATCAACCAGTCAAACTCTATTACAAGTTTGAGGGTGGTGAGGCCGGACAGTTCAAGGTCTACCGGGCAGGTATGACTGGGGGAGCGTTACAGTTTGATCTGCAGAATCTTGAGTTTGATCCGGGAAAAGAGGGTAAATTTTCGCTCAAGCTTCCGCTCTTCGCGGTGAAAGCTCCGTTTGCGCTTAATGTTAAAGATGTGGAATTGAACCCAGTGACCGATACTGCCAGAGCCAGTGTCCAGAGTAGCAAACTGGATCTCACAGCTATGAGCGCAAGTTTGGATACGGGGTTGCCCTGTAGACTTGGAGGGTACATTGGGGCAATCAATATTCAACTTGCGGACAGGTATTCTACATTATTTGGCGGAACTAAGCGGCGCCTCTCAGCCGGTAATCAGCTTGCTGTAGGGGCGAGCGAGGTGAGCCTTACCTCGACTCAGCAAGAGGGAATAAGTATGACTCTGGCTCTAGGAAAGCTCGCAGGAAGTACCGAGGACGGGAAATTTACCCTCGGCGGCATGAGAATAACCTCACCGACAGGTTTTACGGCGGCGACACCGGTTACCGTGGGACAGATAGATACAACGCTTGATCTTGAGGCTATGGCTCAGGGCAGAAGTATTATCGAGGAGGTGATTGTCAGCAGTTATAAGGCAATATATGAACTCAATCTGGCAGGCAATAATATTACGGCGTTGCAGAATAACATCAATACTCTGCTTCCGGCTCCTGAAGCAGCAGGAAGTACTACGGCGCAGAGCGCAGGAGTTGATAGTGCGGGCGGTGCCGTTGGTGGTAAGGATAGTGGGGGCGGAGACGGGATATTGATAAAAGAGTTGTATCTCAATAATGGTGTGGTTGAAATAAAGTCAAAATTGATCAATACTACTCTCAAGCTGCCGCAGACAAATGTCAAGGATATCGGTGGGTCTAATCCACGGGTGGCAGCGGCGACGGTACTCAATGTTATGCTTCGCGGTATAGGTAAGGCTGCGGTCTCGATGTTTGATAATACTACTGGTACGGCGGTGAATTCGGTTACTAACTTGCTTGGTAGTGCCTTGAAAAATAAGGAAAAAGCTGGAAACGAACAGGATGCTGAGAGTACTGAGGAAAACCCGGTGAAGTCGGTTACGAATATTATAAATAGTGTGGTGAATTCCGCAGATGAAAGCTCAGAGGGTAATGAGGGATCGGGAAGTTCGCTGAGTGAATCTTTGGGTAATTTCTTCAAATAAACTTAGCCTCAATAATTGATGTCATTTTTGAGTGATGTCTTTGAGTTTGGCTTTTAGGGTGTAGGTGCGGCGTTCGTAGACGACACAGCTGCACCCTTTGGCTTTGGCCTGGGCTTTGGCGGTCTTTTTGAGATTTGCCGCGGCTCTGGAGATCTCGGCAAGGGTTGGAGTATACTCGAAGTTATGGCTGGAGATGACCGAGAGATTGAGCGTCGTAATGGGGATAAACTGGACGACGCCCTGCCTGTTTTTAGCTTCATAGCCACCATCTCTGATGTGTTTGGCTTTAAAATGGTCTTTAACCTGTTGATCAAAATCCTGACATATCTGTGCTACTGCAGTCTGTGATAAGCTGCTGGTAACGACTATAATATAATCATCACCTCCTATATGACCAATCTCTGCTGTAGAGGAGATGGCGGATTTGTGCTGTTGCATTATCTGGGCGGCGAGTTTGATGACATTGTCGCCGTTATTGAAGCCATAGGTATCATTATACTCTTTGAAATTACTGAGGTCACCGTATATAATCGCATATTCAGGATTGGTGAGCGAATTCTCTATCCACTTATTGATGCTCTTGTTGCCGGGAAGACCGGTGAGCGGGTTGGAATTCATGGCGTATTCGAGTTCCAATTGGCTCGAGCGGAGCAGTAGTGCCTTGATCTCAATGCAGCCGATATAGTTACTGGCGGTATCGGTAACAACTACTGGGTCATAAGTGTGCTCGTCATCTCGGTGCATGGCTAGGGATGCGGTAGCAGGCAGGGAGTGCGTAATGTCTACGCTGAGAAATTCCCTGGTGGTAAATTTTATCGCCGGTTTTTTCTGATGTAATGAGTAGCCGAAAGCACCGCTGTTATTCAACATGAAATTGACTCTGGTAATCAGACCAATAGGTTTATTCTGCTCTAAAAGGACGATGCAGGAGATCCTTCTATCGCTATGGAACATATTGTAGATATCCTCACATTTGATAGTTTTGTCTTCTACTATCGGAGGAGTAGTTAGTAGGCTGAGTATCTCTTTTTCTTCAGTACTCATAATTCAGTATCCTGACAAAAATGTCGATACATACTTATTGCTCGACTGTGTGACAAACCTATAGGACTATAAAGTGATACAGGCTTGCTTGCTCCTGTAAAGTTGATATATTTCTTGTATTTATTGAAAATCATATAGTATATACTACGGAGCGCTATAATATTATGATGGTTTTTGTTTGGGTTTTATTAGAAATATATGAAAAATTAGTTTGTGTTGGTTTTCTGGTGGTATTGGCTGCTGATTATGTGTATTATAAATTTGTGTTTTGGTATCGTAATAATTCTTTAAGAGGTTGTACTGATGGATGCGTTTAAGGTAGTTGTGGATCATGATGATATGATCGTAACCTTGCAGGCGGGGATCAAGCTTCCCGGCACTATCAGCTCTGCTAGGCAGCTCAATGTCATTCTCGAAGAGAACAATGTGTTTAAAGGGATTGATAGTGCTGAAATTGAACGTGCATTCCAAGAGTTACCCTCTCTGACTACGGAGAATGTTTATGTCATTGCCAGAGGTGTGCCTCCGCAAAACGGGAAGAATGGCAGGCTGGAATTTCATGTTAATGTCTCAGGTAAACCGGTTTATAATCTGGAGGTGGATCCGCGGGACTCGGGTAGGATCGATTATAAAAGTGCGGTATCTGTAGAGTCGGTGGTGGTGGGTACCCATTTGTTGACGATTATTCCGCCTACTCTGGGTAAGGATGGGTATAATTTATCCGGGAAGGTGCTGAATGCGAAGAACGGTAAGGAGGTTTCAATCGTTCTGAGTGAGGGTACTGAATTCAACAGCGACAGAACCAAAGTCTATGCCACCAGTCATGGGCGGCCAATATTCTCGCATGGTTTTCTCTCGGTGCGTTCGGTCTATGATGTACCGGGGGATGTCTGCTATGAGACAGGTAATATTTATTTTGATGGACACGTCAAGATAATGGGTAGTGTTCAGGATGAATTTAGTGTCGAGGCTAATAGCATCGAGATCAAAGGTATTGTCGGCAGTGCTGATATTAAGGCCAAGAGAGATTTGGTAATTCTGGGCGGGGTAAACGGCAGGGGAAAGGCGAATATTGTCTGTGGGGCTGATGCGAATATCAAGTATATCAATGCCGCTATGGTGGAGGTAAAAGGGAATCTGGTAGTCAATAAGGAGATTGTAAACGCAACGGTAAGGTGCAACGGTAAGGTCTCAAGTAAGAAGATAATTGGGGGTGAGGTAATAGCGCTCAAGGGGCTGGATGCGGTGCAGATCGGCTCGGATGTGGGAACGCCGACGTTTATTCGACCGGGGATAAACTATGAACTGGAGCGAATTGAGAATGCGATGAAGGTGCTGAGTAAGCAGATCGATGCGGTTATCAAGCCGGTAAAAAATAACCTTGGAGAAAGGGATTTCTTCTGTAAAATGAACGCTGAAAAACAGGCGGAGTTACTCAAAGCGTATACCTACTTCAAGCGAATAAAAAAAGGCTATCTTCAGTTGCTCAAGGGTAAGAATAGGATTCAGAATGATGAAGCATATGATCCGGTCAAGGAGGTTATCATCTATGGACGGCTCTTTCATGATGTACAAGTAAGGACAAATTACTGCTCAAAGCGTTTTATCAAGGGCTTGACCGGCCCGATAAAGCTAATCGAGGATATCAATTCCGCTAGTATAAAGGATGTACCTCTGTCACAGAATGATATTGAACAAGACAAACCAGGTGTTACAGCTGTAAAGTAGGAGCAAAGTTAGAAATGTCAAAAGAGAGTGGCATCTATACCGAGGAAGAATTGAACGATTTAGACAAAAAGCTCAGTTATATGTTGTATGGGCAGGGTTTTGTTGTCTGTATTCTGGATTCTAAGCATACTCGGCGTCGTACTTTAGCTAATACCCTGAGTAAGCTTGGAGTTGACAATGTGGTTGAGGCGGATAGCTATGAAAAGGCTTTGGTGCGCCTGGCTAAATACAAGGACAACCAGGTAATTGTTATTACAGATCTAATCATCGGCAAAAGCAATGGACTGAGGGTGATCACCAGTTTGATGCTTAAATTCAAGGGTTTATCGGCATTGATACTCAGTGATAAGCCGCATCCGGCTCTGAAGAAAGCGGAGATGGCTTCCAAAGCGATTGCAGTAAGGGTCAGGCCGCTACAAGATCAGGAACTTAAGGATATCATCACCTCCTTTGGTGTAAGTTTACAAAAACCGTGAGCGGATATGCCCGGTTGAAGTTAGACCGGAAGGCGATATATTTTAATTCTTGTCTGCTGCTTGGAAGAAAAGTAAGTCGAAGACGGTGCTAGCAGGCAAGCAGCGGCTGAGAATTTAGTCTTAAATAGTCGAGAGATAATGCCTAAATGATCGCTTGGTGTGGAAAGCCCTGACTTTAGTTTAACCAAACCTCTAAGCCTAAAGGCCTGTAGATCTAGATAGCGTGTTCAAACTTTTTCTCAATTCTTTTTTGGGGCTATTCGCTTCGTATTCTGGTAAACGCTGCGCGTTTGATCATAATTTATCCAAGTGTGATTCTAAAACGTAGGACTTGTTCCAAGATTTTAGGTGTAACTACTCTGATTGCAACGTCTGGATCTTCGGATAAAGTTTTTAGGCTTGGCTGGAGCTTGGGATTTATGTAGAGCACTTGGCTGAGCTTCACCCCGCAGCTACAGATTAATAATTTCTCAACTGCTGTACTTCAATCAGCTTACAACCTTACCTGCGAAGACGTAAATCTACAAAAAAAGTTGTCAAATCAATGACCTGGCTGTATTACCTCAGAATATTTTGTATTATCTTTTAGCAATAATTATTATTGCGGTATTTTAAAATATGGTATATAATATATGGAAATGGTAATGTAAAATTTACCTCTGACTCTTGCGGTTCTCTTGATTGCTCTGATCTTTGGGGTGTAGTTGGTAGTTTGGCCTCGGTTTGAGTTATGAAGAGGATTTTCTCGTGATAGTGAGTTGGTCAGCTTAAGGAGGATATGATGTCTAGAAAGTGTGAGATATGTCAGAAAGCACCAGCAACTGTACATCTGACAAATATAAACAACAATATCAAGACCGAGATGCATATGTGTGAAAGCTGTGCTGAGAAGAATGGTGTGCATATTCATAAAACATTTTCTTTTGAAAAGGTATTTACGCAGAAGAAACCAAATTCCCTGAATTCTATTGACTTTGTACTCAGTTCTGAGAATAAGGGTAATGATGAGAAGAAGAATAAGCCTGATATTGTCTGTGATAAATGCGGAATGAAGTGGAAAGAGTTTAGAAAAGGTGGTAGGTTCGGCTGTTCAAATGACTATGAGGTCTTTAAAAAGGGGCTTGTGCCACTCCTGGATGAAATCCACGGCGCTACTCAGCATAATATTGGCAAAGTGCCAGCGCAGAATGTTCAGGCTAATCAGTATAATCAGCTTTTAGAACTCAAGCGGCAGCTCCGTGATGCTGTGACCAAAGAAGACTATGAGTCTGCGGCACGGCTACGTGATGCGATAGAAGCGATGGGTCAATAAAGATGGTAAGTGGTTTATTCTGATAGTTTTTTAATTGGAGTTGCCATATATGGACGTATGATCGTTTACGGTTTTTATAGCTTATAACAAAATTTTCAGTCATAGTTTGATAATATCAATACATTAGCCGGTAGCGTTTTGCTACCGGCTGTGTTTTTTTTTTCATAATTTGTTAATCAAAGCTCTGGGTGAGGGAGGCGCAGTAGTGCCTCTGATGCTGTTACTCAGAAAGTTGGCTGGCTGTATTTATGGCCGATATTGATAAAGCTTCTGGCGTTGCCAGCGAGAAGTTTGTATGCCTCATGTTCGATCTCTTCTTCCGACACCCGCCAACCGGTGCGGTAGAGGCTGATATATTTCTCTTGAAGCATCTCCGCCAGCATCCAGCGTGAGTGCGCCCACTTGGGGAGGAGCTCTTCATAGACATCGGCGCTGCTGGCATGTGCGATAAAGCTGGTACCGAGCTGATCTAAGTGCATCCGGCTGATCTCGGTAAAGGAGCTTTGAGCCGAGAGGTGGGTGCTGCCATTCATCGGCATAATATTATGGTTCTTTTTGGAGAGCAGGGTAAGACCATACTGGTTCTCATAATTGGTATCAGTAATTAACAGACGGAGTCCGGGGAATTTTGTGATAAGTTCCTGGATAAAGTCGATATTTGAAAACTGGATTGAATCGTTGAGTTTCAGCGAATTCAGCGTAGGTGAGCTCTTGTTCTCATTGAATTTGATAGACAATGGTATGCCAGCGTCAAGGAGTATGGGGGCGATACACTTGGTAATCAGTTTGAGGGTGTTATTGCGCTTGTTTGAAAAGCTGAGTTCCGAGGGTATACTGAGGTGAATATAGACCGCTTTGGTCTGTTCGATAGCACTCAGCATAAATTCATGAATGATCGGATAGGTATTCTTATCAAGACTGCGTTTGACCATAAAGCCAAGTTTGGTCAGAAGTTCGTAGCTCTGCTTCCAGTCACAGACAAGATTGGACAGATCTAGAGCAGTGTAAAATTTTTGATCTGTATTCTCGGTTTGGATAAATTTCTGATTTGCCGGATGCAGCGGGTCGTAACAGGTGACCAACCCTTCGATATTGGCACGTTTAATAATATTCTCCAGATGCTCCTGTTTTGAAGAATTGTTGAAGAAATTCCGGTATGAACCAAGGTTGCGGGTATTGGGATCGAGCTGGAGTAACCCCAGAGCGGTCAGTACCGCACGAGTTGATTCGCTTAGAGGAGTATTGGCAATGAATAAACGATGCCAGACCAGCTCCGATTTGATTCTGATGGGTAAGGAGTCGTACTCTTCTCTGGTCAACTCCTGATTGGGATCGCTGACACTACGTGGTGAGTAACGAAAGAGTTCGTCAGAGAGGGTTTTAGTCGTCAGCAGTTCATCGATACCGGTTTTGATATATGCTTCGTCAAAGCGCGGGTCATAGAGGTTGGTATAGATATCAAAGGCTGGAGTTTTGTGGACTATAGTCCAAATTTTGTCCATAACTTCGTCTATTGCTGGTATACTGTAGCTCATGCTTGATTATCCTAATATAGAGGTTGAATAGTTAAATCAATATGTGCTTCTGCTTAATTGCTTGTAATTATAACTTATGGCAGTTTTTTTGCAACCATTCCGGCGACCCTTCTTATAGTTGGGATATACTTTGCTTTTACTACCTCCATGCCTTTGTAGAGTTCTAGCGTGTCTTTATCAATAACTGCTAAAGCTCCATACTCATAAGCGCGGGAGGTGATGTCTGAAGAGTCTTTAGCGATAGTGCTACAGATAACGACTGGCTTGGGCAGGTGCTGAGAGAGCTTTTTAAGAAACTTCAGACCATCCATCTTGGGCATAATGATATCGAGGCTGACCACATCCGGGTCGTTACTGATAATCATATCCCTGGCTTCATAGGCGTCACCAGCTTCACCGCAGACCTCAAGCCCATTACTCGCTTCGACTGCGGCTCTGAGGATCTTGCGTACTAGAGGAGAATCATCAACGATAAGCACCCGAGTATTGCGGGAAGCGATATCCTGACGTTTTTTGGCCAACTTTCTGGCTTCTTCTGATTTTAAAATAACCTTGGTGGTTACCGCGCCGGTCTCAGTGTCAAAATAAATTCTTCTGCCGCTATTACCGCCTACCTCTTCTGCGGTAACACTTATTCTATGAGCTTTAAGAAATTCACGAGCCAGGGCAATATTCCTTGAGCCGATGTCTGAGCCACCGCCGTTGTTGAGGTTGTTGACTACTGCAGCGCCACCATAGATGCCGGCTCGGAAGTTTGCCAGGTTCTGGTCTACCTTCTTCAACAGCCAGATCATTGTCTGGAGCGAAGTGTCTCCGTATCTGCCTTTGTCGGTATTGCCGGCAGGGGCACGGTCGAGAAGGAAGTGGTTCATGCCTCCGCAGGGTAGGGTTTTGTGCTTGAGGGTTACTGAGACACAGCTTCCGAGAAGTGTGGCGATCTCGCACTTGGTACGGGATACATGGTACTCACCGGGGAGTAGAAACACTCTCTTTGAGTCGTTGGCTTGATTTGTCATTTATCAACCTCAATAACATTAAACGATAAAAGGTACACTCTGGATTGATCCAGAGTGTGGAAGTATTATTGATCTTTGACCATATAAACCTTGTCAGCCTGGCTTACTAGATAGTTCATAAGTCTTACCCCAACACCAATCTGTGGAGTCATAGGAAACTCTGGGGTGTAGAATGAGTTACCACGGGAGTAGTCAGATAATACCGGGTAGGTAAGGGCTGAAGTACTCTGAGTTATGGCGTTGTTTGTGTCGCGTGAATAGATTATATACATAGCATAACTAGCGACATCTTCGCTGAAGATAGGGCCGACGGTCTCGCCGGTAGGAGTATTGCCGATTTCAGTAAGATCACCGAAGAGTTCACGGTATGGTGTAGTCTGGGTAATAACCTCTCTACCGTCAATCTCTTTCTTATTCTCTTTGAGTGCGGTGCTGGTGCTGGCGGCAGCTGCCATGGCCAGTTCTTTGGAGCGGTCGGCGATCAACTGTTCTTTGATGGATTCCAGCAGTTCGCTTCCGTCTGCAGCAGTGAGTGAACGCTTCTTGCCTTCTTCGTAATCGGTAACTCTGATCTTGGAGAAGGTCTTATTGGCAGAGAAATAAGGTATTTCAGAAAAGCTACCATCTGCCCCTCGCCTGGCTTGACCGAAGAATGATCTTGAACTGCGTTCCAGAATTTGCGGATAATTCTGGTTCTCTGGGGTTCTCTTCTCATTTGCATCCTGGAGTTTGGCGTTCTGCAGCTCGGTATCGAGAATTGCCAGTGAACGTTGAATACCGCTACCGGTAAAGACGGGGTTATCTGCAATTTCAAAGGCGGTCAGAGGATTATCGGCAGAGGTGCCAACGATCAGGCCGCGTTCTTGCAGACGTGGATCATTGGCGATAATACCCAGGTCTACTTCCTGAATAGTCTTGGCGTCATCATTCTTCAGATCGGCTCTGCTGAGAAAGCTGGTGAACTCCATGCCCAGGGTATCTCTGGCGGTTTTTATCCGATTTTCGGTGAGGTAATCTTCCTTGACCCGATCTTGAATAGCGGCAAACAGTTCTTCCTTGCCGTCTTTGTCTTTATATTTATCCAAATTATCATTATAGTATTTTTCCAGAGTCTCGGTTGAGACCTCAGGATTGTCGGTGGTGGTGATAAGTGGCACGGCGATATATTCCAGCTTCCACTTAGGGTCGGTCCAGAGGAAGTTATAGGTACTTCGGTACTCTGGTTTTTGGTATGTGTTGATAAAATCCTGGGCTTTGGCTTTGAGTTCGGACTCGGTGAGCTTGTTATATTCGTCTGTGGCTTTGGTGGTAAAGTTACTGACCGGTATTACCAGTGAACCGTAGGTAATTGTGGTCTGCTGCATGGTATTGGAAATATCAGCAACGGCGCTGGGGAAGGTGAGTGAGCGGTCGATTATATTGAGAAATTTCTTGGCCAGCAGCCATTCACGTACCGCCAGTTTGTACTCATAGATACTTTTGAGCCTGGAGGTCTGCTCCAGACGCTGCTTGATAATATTCTCAAGCTCCTTCTCGCTCTGTCCAGCATAGCTGAACTGTCCGCGGATATAGGTGGCGACCTCTTCATCGGTTACGATCAGACCGCAGGCTATCGCCTTATCCTTGAGTGCCAGAATATTGAACATCGCTTCTGAACCGGTGATCTGTGGAAAAAAGTAGTTTTGCTGAGAAAACCCGAAGGCTATCGGAGTCTCCGGATTGAGAGCGCGTAGACGCTGATAGAAATCAGAGTACTCCTGATTTGAGTATGATTTGCCATCAATTATGCCGACCGAGTCATTGCTTGGGTTGAAATCGAAGACCTGTGAGTAGCCAAATATCATAAAAGAAGGTATTACAATTATTGCCACAATCCAATAAATAATTTTCTGCTTATCTCTAAACTTCTGTAATGCCACGTGACTCACCTTTCTGAAAACCAGAAATACTGTATATCTCTGATGGAATTAAATATTAATCATAAACCAACAAACCAAAATATAACCAGAATATTATATTCTATGTTTAGAATAACTGCAACTAGTTTTAAGAAATATTGTTGAACAAATCTTTATATAAAGTCAATAATTGGTTATTAGGTTTTGGTTGGGAGGGTCGGGGTTTATTAATAATAGGGTTGACTTTTGGTGCATATGAGAGAGAATAAATTGGCTGTTTTTCATGGTAGTAATAAGGTTGTTGTTTACATTATTAGGTTGGGATAAGAGTTACTAAACAATATGCATAAGGCAATAGAATTTGTGGTAAGCGCACACTCGGGGCGAGCTCGGCGCGGGGTACTCAAGACCCTTCACGGAGAGGTGAATTCTCCGTTTTTTATGAGTGTCGGTACTCTGGCGGCGGTCAAGGGGCTTACTCCGCAGCTACTTAGAGACTGTGGCTGTGAGATAG
Source organism: Planctomycetota bacterium (assembly GCA_963556115.3). Taxonomy (GTDB): domain Bacteria; phylum Planctomycetota; class SZUA-567; order SZUA-567; family SZUA-567. Next base: position 187,608 of record CAUVYI020000001.1, read on the forward strand.
TTCTGGCTAATACCTATCATCTTTCTTTGCGCCCAGGAGAAGAGTTGGTGCGTAATTTTGGCGGTTTGGCAAAATTTATGGGTTGGAATGGACCGACCCTTACTGACAGTGGCGGTTTTCAGGTCTACTCCCTTGCCGATATCAATAAGATAACCGATGACGGGGTGAGCTTTGCTAGTCATATTGATGGTTCGAAGATCTTTATCTCGCCGGAACGCTCAATTCAAATTCAGCAGGATCTTGGTGCAGATATGTTTATGGCTTTTGACGAGTGTCCTCCGGGAGACAGTTCGCATGCGCTGGTGGCGGAGAGTATCGAGCGAACCCGGCGCTGGGCTGTGCGTTCCAAAGCGGCCTGGACTAATCGGGAGCGTCAGGCCTTATTCGGTATTGTTCAGGGTGGAGTTTATGAGGATCTGCGGCGTATCAGTGCCGAGCAGATTGTTGAACTGGATCTGCCGGGTAATGCTATTGGCGGGGTGAGCGTGGGCGAGGAACCGGCGAAGATTGACCGGGTGGTAGAGTATACGGCGGCACTCTTGCCTGAGGATAAACCCAGGTATCTGATGGGAGTAGGTCGGCCGCAGGATATAATTCGGGCTATCGGTCATGGGGTGGATATGTTTGATTGTGTGATGCCGACGCGTCATGCTCGGCATGCCGAGGTCTTTACTCGTAAGGGCAAGCTCAAGCTGAGAAATCTCAAGTACCGCGAGGATCAGCGGCCGTTGGAAGAGGGTTGCGACTGTTATACCTGTAGGAATCTGAGTCGGGGTTACTTACGCCACCTCTTTATCGCCCGTGAGATGCTGGGGCCGATTTATGCGGCGATTCATAATATTCGGTTTTATATGAAGATGCTGGAGGAGGCGCGTACGGCTATCGAGCAGGGCGTCTACGCTGAGTTTGCGGCTAAATTTATCACCGATATTGAGAGTGGCGAAGGTTAGTTTTGCGTGGGTGAATAGAGTATCTAGATCTTCGGGGTGAGTTTTGAGATTGGTATAAATCAGAAAATTGCGTTGGCAATTTTCTGATTTAGTGATAGATCTCAATCATAGTGGGTAATACCGGCTGGCTTACTCTGCAGCGGAGAATACCTCTTGGAGTCTCTCTGCCGGAATGGCTCCGTGGCGGAAGATCTCTAGTTCGCCGGTTTCAGCAATACCGGCGACACTCGATCCTTCTCCAACTGCGGCAATACCATCGTCGATGATCAGCTCGATCTTACTCCCTAGGTCTTTATCAATTTCGGTTGCGGAATTTGCTGGCATGCCTCCTGCAATATTGGCACTGGTAGCTACAATGCCACAGCCGATTTCGAGCATCAGTAGATGTAGCCACTTGTTGTCCGGTACTCTCAATCCATTTGTGTTACCGTCAGCGGTAGGGAGTACCAGGGTGAGAGGCCCTGGCCAGAATGCTTGCATTAGGCGCTGGGCTCCCGGATGTTCGGTGTTGGCGTATTTACTCGCCCAGCTTGTTCTAGGGATTAGGATCTGGAAGGGTTTCTCCGCTTCTCTGCCCTTTAGTTGGCGTAAAGCTTCCAGCGCTCCTGGATTATCGGCGATGACACCAATGCCGTAGACGGTCTCGGTGGGGAAGGCTATCACTCCTCCGTTGAGCAAGGCGTCACAAGCGGGTTTGAGGGATCTGTAATCTGCTTTGAGTATATCTGTCATGGTATTCTCCCTTATAGTCTGTCGAGTGCTTTCTTGGCGATGTCGGTGCGGAAATGCGCGCCGGCGAAGTTGATTTTATTTACGGCGGCGTAAGCATTCGTTATCGCTTGCGGAATATCGGCGCCGAGTGCAGTTACTCCGAGTACACGTCCGCCAGCAGTGACTATTTTATTGGTCTTGGCTTTGGTACCGGCGTGGAAGACGACAGCATTATCTCTGGCGGTGTCTATGCTGTCAAGACCGGTGATTTCGATATCCCGTTCATAACTGCCGGGGTAGCCGCCGCTGGACATTACTACACATACCGCAGCCTCGTCCTTCCAATGGATATCCATATCTTTGAGTTTGCCGTTGGCGACGGCTTCTAGCAGGTCGAGGATATCTGTATCCAGACGCAGCATTATCGGCTGGGTCTCGGGATCGCCGAAGCGGACATTGTATTCGAGTACCTTGGGCCCGCCTTTGGTAATCATCAGTCCGGCATAGAGTACTCCCTTGAAACGCCTGCCCGCGTTGTTCATAGCGTGTACTGTCGGTACTAGAATGGTCTCGATGACCTCATCCAGAAGTTTCTCGGTCATGAGTGGAGCCGGGGAGTAGGCACCCATGCCCCCGGTGTTGGGGCCGGTATCGCCGTCGAAGACAGCTTTATGATCCTGGGAAGAGGCGAGCGGAGCGATGGTCTTGCCGTCGGTGAGGGCGAGTACGGAGAGTTCTTCTCCTACCAGGCATTCTTCAATAACGACCTTGCCCCCGGCTTCACCAAACTCTAGGTCTATCATGCAGCGTTTGAGTGCTTCTTCAGCTTCCTGATGATCGGAGCAGACAATCGCGCCTTTGCCTGCTGCGAGTCCATCGGCTTTGACCACGATTGGCCCTTCATCCAGGCTGTGCAGATAATCAATTGCCGACTCGTATTGCTCGAAGATAGCGTAATCGGCTGTAGGAATACCGTTATGGCGCATAAGATCCTTGGCGAAAACCTTGCTCTTCTCCAGTTCTGCCGCTGCCTTGGTCGGCCCGAAGGTCTTGATTCCAGCTGCTTGCAGCGCATCGACGATTCCCTCTACCAGTACCGCTTCCGGCCCCGGGATGACAAAGTCGATAGCATTCTGTTTGGCCCAACGGACAATGCTGGAGATATTGTGCAGATCCAGATCTATGCATTCCCCCAACTCCTGGCAGCCGGCATTGCCGGGGGCTATATAGAGCTTGCCCAGCCTCGGCGATTGTTTAACCTTCCAGGCTAGTGCGTGTTCCCTGCCGCCATTACCTACAATAAGTACATTCATTCTTTACCCTTTCATCAGTTGGATTATTCTGCATAAATCCTATTAACCTCTCTATTTGTTTTCTTGGCAATGCGCTCAGTCCAGTAGCAGAAATAGAACTTGGTATTGTCGCGAATAGGCAATACGGTTCTAATCTTGTTTTTCAGTTTCGTCTTCGTCATGTAAAAAGTCTATAAGCCGGGAAATAACCTCCCTGGTCTTGTCTTCAAGAATATAGTGGCCGCCGTCGGGGTAATACTCTGCCTCCGCCTGCGGGAAACGCTCTTGCCACTCTTTGAAGAAGTGGTCGTTGAAGCACCAGTCTTTACCACCCCAGAGAATGAGTAGTTTCTTGCTCTGCAGATCTTTCAGGTGCTCATCAATATACTTCAGCCGGGCATAACTTGTCGCTGTCGGTGCGAGCGGGATATCCTCGACAAATCTGAGGGTTGCGATCCGGTTCTGCCAGTTGTTATACGGGAGGAGGTACGCCTCTTTGACTTTATTCGGTAGTCTTTTCTCTACCGCCATAAAGGTTGCTGCTCCGGCAAAGGCATTGCAGCCTCGAATCGCTATCGCTCCGAATAACGGTATTCTACAGATGTTGATCCTCAGCGGAATTCGCTCCGAGAGAAATGCCGCAGTATTGAGGATTACCACCTTGTCCAGACGTTCAATATTGTCGACTGCCCAGCCCATACCAATGGCTCCGCCCCAGTCATGTACTATCAGGGTGAGTTGCTCATCCGGTCGGGTAATATTCTCCAACAGCGCATTTAGATTGGTAATATGCGCGTCCAGAGTATAGGCATAGCTCTGGGGTTTGTCACTGAAACCCATACCGAGATGATCAGGAGCAATTACCCGTCTCTTCGGGGAAAATTCTTTAATCAGATTCCGGTAGAAGAAACTCCAGCTCGGGTTGCCATGGAGCATGAGTAGGGTGCTTCGTTGCGGCTGGTTTTCGACCCGTCCGGTATCAATATAATGCAGCTTGTACCCGGAATTCAATCTGTAGTAATGTGCTGCAAAAGGGTAGAGTTCCTTGAACTCTGGGTCATCTCTATGCATTAAGGCTGATTCCTGCTAGCTTTCCGGCGGCATTTACTGTGTTGAGCAGTAAGTAAGCGTTGGTTACTGGCCCCGAACCACCTTTGGGGCTGGTAATATAACCTGCGACTTCTCTGCATGCTTCATAATCGACATCACCGACATACTGCATTGCAATTTTGCCTTTACTGTTCTTCAGCGGTTCTCCGTCGGCATCGAGTCCGGTTGGGATATGATTGACCCCGACATCGACGACAATCGCACCTTCTTTGATCATTTCCTTTTTGACCAGTGGGCTGAGATCGACCGGAGCTGGTTTCTCTCCCTTACCGTTTTTGTAGGCCTTTAAGGCGCGTTGATAACGGTTCCAGATTACTGAAGAGGCACCGGTGGCAGCGATAATGACCTCTGCTTCCTTGCAGAGAGCTGCAACATCCGAGCGGCTGTGGCCGATCATGACCGAGGCGTTGAGGTTGAGCATCAGTAGTGCCGCAGGCTTGCCGACAATGGCACTGCGCCCCAGAATTAGAGCTTTGGCTCCATTGAGTTCCGGGCGTATTCTTCTGACCAGTTCTACTGCACCGACTGCGGTGCAGGGGGCGGGATCGGCATAGCCGTTGGTTAGCAGAGCTCCAAGATTCTCAGGGTGCACACCTTCGGCGTCTTTGACCGGGTCTATGGCTGAAGCCAGTTCAAGATGATTACAACCAACCGGTAGCGGTAGATGCAGGAGGATGGCTGAGACATTTGCGTCCTGGTTGAGTCGTTCTATCTCGCTGTGGATACTAGTGGCGTCCGCAGCAGCTCCAAGTTCAATCAGAGAATATTCTATACCGTTGTTTCGGCAGTGTTCGGCCTGAGCCTTGGCATACCAGCCACTGCCGGCATCATTATTAGCTCTGATTGCCGCCAGGTGTGGTTTTTTGCCAAGTTTTGCAAGTTGTTTGATTTTATCTTGGAGGCTAGCTAGTAAGTCTGCTGCTACCTTAGTGCCGTCGATCAGTTCTGCAACCATGATAGTCCTTTCACCCTTGTTTTGAATAAGCCCTGGCGTTTGAGTAGTTACCCCAGAGTATAGCTTAGTTGGTGCGAATAAATCTGTAACATGAATATTATTTAGTACTTATAATTATATTTTTTTTCAGGTCTTCCTGTAATCAGTTTTTTTTTAGTTTAGTTATGTAAATAATCGCCAATAATCTCTGTCTTTATCAGCAGAAAACATAGGCTTTTAGTGTTATATTATTTTCATTGCTGTTTGCAGCTACATTAAAATAAGAAGAAACACACAACTTGTTTTTTACCGGTTCGAAAATTGTATGTGTCCTAGCAGAAGAATTTCGCGCGCTTTTTTTATTATATTATTACATTACGCGCGCGCGATCAGTTCTGCAACCATGATAGTCCTTTCACCCTTGTTTTGAATAAGCCCTTGGTATTTGGGTTGAGGCTTATAGGGTACTGCCTAGATTTTATTGGAAAAAATAGAAAAGACAAGGGTTTTCCCTTTATCTCGAAGAATCGTTCAGGATGGTTTGAAGCAGCAGCAGATCCAGACTGACACCCTTTACTTGAGCAGTCGTGGTGGTGGAATTGTCGGGGTCATACGCCGGAGCTGGATGCCAAAGTGCTGGTTGACGATTACTACTTCGCCTTCTGCAAATTTGGTGTTCTCCGCGCAGACATCTAGAAATTCACCGGCAAATTTCTTGAATTCAATAATTGATCCAGGTGCCAGTTCCTTGACATTCGCAATACGCATCTTGGTTGTGGCCAAAACCACAATTACCGGTACTGGTAGGCGTTTTGCCAACATGGTGTTGCGGTTTCTAATGCGTCTGGGGTGTTCCTGGATGGTTTTATCGACTATATTGTCAATATGTTCGTTATTGACCGCTTCTTCCCGTTGTTTAATCTCGGCCTGATCCTCCATGCCGGTACACGAGAGGCTCATAAAGATGTGGATAGTTACCGGTGAGAGGCCTTCGATTGTCAGTTGACCTTGAGAGCAGAGCATATCTTCAGAGCCGAAGGTAGCATTCAGATCTGTCTGACCTGGGGTTAGAATTGTAGTATTCTTTACATTGAAGTTTATCTTGCCCCCGGCATTCTCATCTCCACGTAGCGCCTGTGCACCTTGCTGGGCGATGGTGTTGACGAGTTCGCCGTACGCATCCATGGCTTCATCATCAATAATCGTGTTCTGCAGATCAGGTTCGGTACCCATCGCCAGCGCCATAAAGAATGCTATCGCTCCTTTGGCTCCAGATTCGGGAATTAGCAGGAAGATCTTCCCTTCACGATCCCCGCCCCAGTCAATTTCGGTAACTATCTGTACCTCGGTTTCGGAGTCCATCGCTTCACTGGGGGTGATAAAGTCGCAGTCGGTAATGTTAGAGATCACCCCTTTTCCGATAAAGGTTGACATGCCTTCAAAGCCACTGTCGGTGAAGACCTTGGTTAGGTGTTCACCGGTATGGAGGATCTGTTGGGAGATCCGGCGGAATTCACCGGATTCGCCAAGTAGCTGATTGAGGTCGTCAAGTTCACTCATTTATATATACTTTCTTCTTCCTCTCAGGGGTTTATGGGGTGTCAGCAATGCTGGCACTCTTGGTTATTTTGAAAGCTTTAAAATTATTGTAAGTTCCAGATGTTCCGCGGTATTTCGGTTTGCCGTCTATCGTCATGAGCAGCGAGTCTGCTACCTTTTTTCTGGTGGTGATGATATCGCCGGGCTTGAGATTGAGTAACTTGTGCATAGTCATGTTGGTCTCTGCCAGATAGGTGATTACCTCTATTTTTGCCTTGTTTACCCCTTCTTCAAGTTTCTTTTTGTCGGCCTCCGCGTCGGTGGAACGGCGGGTGGTGAACCAGGTTTGAATGGTGGAGAAATTGGTCATCACCGGCTCAACTACTGGAAACGGTACACAAATATTAAGCATTCCCGAACTCTCGGCCATCTTGACTTCAAAGCATACCAAGATCACAACTTCGTTAGGTGGTACAATCTGCATGAGCTGCGGATTGGCTTCTTTGGCGGTTACTTCAAAGTCGATATGTAGGATTGGTTGCCAGGCCTCCTGTAGAAAGCGGAGGGTCTCGTTGGTCATATAGCCAATCAGCCTCCATTCAATCTCGCTCATCTCTCGCTCTGGCAGATGGGCTTCGGTATTACCGCCGCCGAGCAGCTTGTCAAGAATTGGATAGACAATGGAGGGGTTTATCTCTAGCACCATCTGGCCGTCCAGCGGTTCACAGGAGAGGAGATTGAAGCAGGTCGGGTTGGGCAGACTCATGATAAATTCCTGATAAGTCAACTGCTCGACCGAGGCGAGTTTGACATCGACAATTGTACGAAGATAACTTGAAAGGCTGGCTCCGAGTTTTCGTGCCAGTACTTCATGCAGCATCTCCATAGAGCGAATCTGGTCGGTACTTACACGCTCTGGTCTTTTGAAGTCGTAGATGGCAATCTCTGGCGAGTTCTCATTATACTCGTCAGGAGAAATCGCTGAACCAGTATTTCCGTTGGCGCTATCGGCCAGGCTCATCAGATCATCAGCGATATCCGAATCATTATCGTCAACCGATGCCAGTAGTGCATCTACTTCGTCTTGGGATAGTACATCAGGCATATTGGTTTACTCTTTTTATCAGGTACATAATTATCATAAGTTGTTGCAAAATTTGCACTATACCGCTATAAGGTTGAGGGTATAAGCGCGAAAATTTTTATTTATGGTCAAGCGCAGGATGTTGCTGTTTGTATTGGCGCCAGCGGCTAGAGGAGATACTCATCTTCTTCGCCTTTGAGTAACTGTTCGCGTATGGCTTCATCAATCGCTTCCGGGTCTCCCCTTCTTAATTCATCGGTCTTTATGCGGTAAGCTTTAAGAGTGTCATATTTCTTTTCCAGTCTTTCTTCTGCCTCCCTCAGACGTTTATTCATCTCATCGGTGGCATGCCGAGCCGGTAGACAGAGGAGAATATACATTGAGGCAGCAATTGCTATCAAGAGTAATGCTGCGGCGCCGCCGTCCCAGAATGGATTGTATTCTTCAATATCATTATTCATCATGACCATTTATCGACATGAGTATGCCGTTAACTTTAATAAGAAACAGAATATAATATATCTTTAATGATAGTAAGAGGATGAAAGAATACGAACCGGGATGAAACCGGTTCGTAGAGGATAGTATGACTTGGATTAAGGTAGGGGTTTAGTTGGTAATATTCTTCAGACATTTTCGCGGGGTGTTGAGTTCAATTAGATTGGCACCGCTGACCCGCTCCGGTGAGCTGGCAAGAATAAGTACTAGATCTTGCTCCGAAACTATGTTGAGATTCATAAGCTGAGACATCGCTTGAGCGACCAGGGTGTCGGTATTCTGATCACGCTCGGTAAAGAAGGGGATTATGCCGTAACTGAGCGCTAATTCGCGGACAACCCGTTTGTCGTGGGTTCGGGCGCAGACCGGTACTTTGCTCCGGTAAGAAGATACATATCGCGCTGAGTAACCGGTCATGGTATCGGATAGAATCGCTTTGGCACCGAGGTCAAGGGCGCTGTGTACGGCGGTCTTGGCCAGATAATTACTCACTCGGTGTGCTTGATCATCACTGTAAAATTTATGCTCGCGTAGCTCTTCCTTGCTCTTCTCAATTCTGCAGGCTATTTTATACATCGTCTCGACTGCGGCGAGAGGATACTTGCCGTAGGCGGTCTCGCCGCTGAGCATCAGGGCGTCTGTTCCATCAAGTACGGCATTGGCGATGTCGCTGACCTCGGCGCGGGTCGGGCGTGGATTGTCTATCATCGAGTGGAGCATCTGGGTGGCGGTAATTACCGGACAGGCGCGGATAATACACTTATTGATCAACTCCTTCTGCACCAGAGGTACATCGGCAGCTGGGATCTCGATTCCGAGGTCACCGCGGGCAATCATTATGCCATAGACGCAGTCGAGTATCTCGTCGATGTTATCGATCCCTTCCTGATTTTCGATCTTGGCGATGATCTTTACCCGGCTGTTATGCGTGTCTAGAATACTCTGGATAGCCATTACATCGTCACGATTACGAACAAAGGAGTGGGCAATAAAGTCGATGTCATGTTTGATGGCAAAATTGATATAATCCCTGTCTTTGGCGGTAAGTGAAGGTAGGGAGAGATGTACTCCAGGAACATTGAGACTCTTGCGGTTGCCGATAACTCCATTGAATACCGCCTGGCAGATGAGTTCGTCGTCGCCTTTCTCGATAACCTGGATCTTTGTCGCTCCGTCATCAATCAGAATATCAGTACCTACCTCTAGTTCGTCGATGAGGTTGGGGAAGCTGACCCCAAAGGCATTTTCACCGGTGCCGTCGCGGGTAATGCGGACAATATCTTTGTCCTGGAGGATGATATCTTCAGTTATTCCGGCTGTTCTGACCTCCGGTCCCTTGGTATCTAGAAGGATAGCGATCTCATCCGAGACCAGGCGAATATTCTCCACAACTTTGAGAGTCTCTTCCGGGCTTTGGTGGGCAGTGTTGAGTCTGACGACATTCATCCCTGCTTTGTAGAGAGCTTTGATAAAGTCGGTATCACATTTACGGTCGGAAACTGTGGCGATAATCTTGGTCTGTTTGCGTTGCATTAATAATTGACCTTTCTTTGCTGGCAATAAGAGGAAAAACCGGATACGGTGATCTAATTACATTAATAAAACCCGACTGCTGGCAGTAGGGTTTTCCATATATTCTTCTGATCGGGAGCAGCGGGGCTTTAAGGATGACTATTCCTGCTGATTCGGCGTTTATTGTAGATATTTGACCCTGAAAAACAAGGGAAATATAGAGAAATCATATGTCAATAATTTTCCGTATATTATAAGAATAAGATCAAAAAAGGTTGGTTTTAGTGGCTCTTGGCCTCTGAAATGAGGGTATTGAAGAGTTCTTCGGAGGCATATTTTGAGACTCCGTACTTACGGCTGATTGGAGTTTTATCAATTATACAGTCGTTGCTCAATTCTTGGAGGGCGTCATGGTGGACATATGATTTGATCGAGTCCAGTATATTATAACTCTTAATTTCAAGCATTTTGGCGTGGAGTAGGACTGCTTGGGGATTGAGCATGTTGATGACGATAGCGATGGCTTTGGCGATGTTTTTGCATATCTCTTCGAGTATCTTGATCACCTCCGGGCTGGCATTATCTATATGGGTAATGATCTCGTCGAAGGTTAGTTGCTGGCCGAGATGCTTGTTTACCGCGTGTATCAGGGCGGTATCTGAGGCTAGTACTTCAAAGCAGCCCCGTTTGCCACAAGCGCAGAGGGGGCCGTCATTGATAATCGAGACATGTCCTAGCTCTCCGGCGAATCCCCGACTCCCTTTTACTAAAGTATTATTGCTGAGCATTCCCAGGCCAAAGCCTTCGCTGAGGTCGATAGCGACGACATCGCTCAAATGGCTATAGCGCGGGTCGGTACATTGAGCCAGGCAGAGAGCCCGTTCTTCCTGAATAGTTCGGATCAAATAGTTGGTACCGTCGCAGATATCGATAATTGGACGGGTGCCGTTAAGAAATTTGATGTTTGGGGATAATTCAACGTAATGCTCTGCTTCACGTATCATTCCGGGAACACTGAGTCCGAGGGCGATAGTGGCTTTTTTTGAGAAGTGTCTGGCGACCTGTTCTACTCCGTTACGGATGGAGCTGATAAGCTCAGAGTAATTCTGAGGGGTCTTGAAGCAGAGTTCATCATTGAAGATCTCTTTGCCGTCCGGGCTACAGGCGGCGATACGGGTATGGGATATTCCGATCAGGACAATGATTATGCCGATCTGTTTGTGATTAAGATTGTAATATTTACTGGGACGGCCCTTGCCGGTACTCTCTTCCTTGGCTATCTCGATAATAATGCTGTCGCGGGTCAGACTGGTCATTAGCTTGGCCATAGTCGTCGCACTCAGTCCGAGAATATTGGTTATCTCGGCGCGCGAGAGACTCCCGTGCACCCATAAAGCTTGGAGTACCTCGGCGATATTGACCTTGCGTACGGTTGCGGGAGTGGCTGATTTGGTAGCTCTTTTTTTAATCATGCTGTAGACCTTATGTAAAAATTTGTTATTACTCAGCTATTAATAGGTCAATAATTTGCCTCAAACATCTGTTATTATTAGGCGTAAGGCTTGGGCTAGTCAATATTTTTTTAATTTATATTATATTTTAAAATCAACTCCATAATAAAATGAAGTGTCCCGGGGATTTGCCTCAGAGTAGCTGGATGAAAAACCATAATAGATAAATTCAGGATAATTATTACGGTGACAATGTTGTTTACCTCTTTATATTGCCATAGAACATGAGCTTAAGCAAGTCTTTTTTAAATAAAGGTTAAAAAACCTTGCTTGAGACGGTTTATATTGTTTTTATTAATGATGCAATAACGCTAAGACAATTTTGATCTGTAAATTATAAGGAGGTGAAAATAGTAAAGTAATGTAGGGCCATAGAAAAAGTGGACACCTGAATAAAAAATTGCTATAATTTAATATATTGTTCAAAGGCTGTCTGGGAAATTAAGGAGGTGTTAGGGTGAAGATTAGGCTTGTTGCCACTCTTGTGGCGCTGGTAATGTTGTTCTCTCTCAAGGCTGTTTCTGCTGCTGCTGAAGAGGTCTTTGTAATGGTTCCCAAGGGTGTACACCCATACTATGAACCATGTTACGCCGGCTTTGAGGCTGCTGGTAAGAAGTATGGGGTCAAGACGGAATATGCTCCTCCTCAGGATTTTAAACTGCCGCTGCAGGTAAAGGTTATTGAAGGTCTGATCGCGCGTAAGGTGACCGGTATTGCTATCTCGGCTGTGGACAATGAAGGTCTTGTCGGTGTTATCAAGCAGGCTATGGCTGCCGGAATCAAGGTAATATGCTATGATGCGGATGCGCCAGCAAGTGAGCGTTTGTGCTATATCGGTACTGATAACAAAAACGCCGGGGCGGTTGGTGCACAACAAATGGCCAAGTATATGGGCGACAAGGGAGAGATTGCTATTCTTCAGAGTGGTGAAGGTGCGAGTAATATCAATCTGCGCTACGCGGGCTTCGTTTCCAAGATGAGTAATATTGCTCCTGAGGTGAAGATTGTGACTCGTCAGAATACCGAGGGTAAGTTCAAGATCGCTAACAGCAAGGCTGAGGTTCTGCTCAGAGCTTATCCCAATCTCAAGGGAGTATTCGGCTTGTCGGCCGAGTGCGCTCCCGGGGCGGCTATCGCTATTGACGATGTCGGTAAGGAGGGTGCGATTATTTGCGGCGGCTTTGACGATCTTCCTGATACCATTGAGGCGATAAAGGCTGGTACGGTGCAGTTTTGTCTGGCGCAGATGACTTATAAGATGGGTTGGCTCTCGCTGACTGGATTGCTGCAGGCTTGTGCCGGAGAGGAACTGCCTGCCGAGATCGATACCGGTATACTGGTTATCACCAAAGAGAATGCTGATTCCTATTTGCAGCAGATGCAGGAAGAGGCTCAGAATCTGCAGTGACCGGATAATTATGCAGTATTTTAGAAGTGTTTGTGGTGTGAGGGCTCTGTTAGCAGAACCCTCACTTTTTAATTCAATACTAATTTGAAAAAAACAGCAATGCTACTAAGATACTTGGGCTTATTATTTTGTTATGTGTGTTAAATTATAGTAAGAATATGATTATTGGCATAATTATTCGAAGTTCATCTGGTTAATTTGTCTGGACGTCTTTGCATATGCAGAAGGTAGCTGGTGAATAATATGAAATTAAAGTTTAGGAGTAAGATGCTGCTCTGGATTATTGGAGCTTTGGTTATTATAGCCGGAGGGGTGCAGTATTACCTCAATTATGATATATCCAATATCGTGTTATCTACAGAGAAGCGAATAATTGAATCAATTACCAATTCAATACGTGATCAACTCCAATCTGAGTTGAATATGGATAAGTTGATTGTCAGGATTCTCGCGCACAATAAGGAGATTATCGCGGCGTTGGAGAGTAATGAGCAGGGAGGATTCGACTCGATTCAGCAGTATTTGAGTGAGTTTATAGGATTTAACGGCAAGTATTAGACAGCGCTGGTGATCAATACCGAGGGGGTAATCGTCGCCTCGACCAATTCGCAGGGGGTTGGGCTGAAGGTATTTGATACGGATTACTTTAAGGGTTCCTTGCAAGGCAAGGTGATTATGACCGATGGTATGCGTAGCAAGATTAGTAATGAGGTTATCTTCGGTATCTCGAATCCGATCCGCAATGCGGCGAATAAGATTATTGGGGTAATGTATGTGGCGGTAAAGATGTCATATTATGATGACAAGTTGATCAAGCCGATAAAGGCGGGAAAGACCGGGTATGGCTTTATTACACAGCATGATCTGGTGAGCCTGGCGCATGCGAAGAGTGAGATAATTCTCGATCCTGATTTTCCTAAGACGCCGTTTATGGTAATTATGGTAGATAAGATTCATAAGGTGCATAACGGTGAGGTTCGGTACTGGTTTGAACCGGCTCATAGTTATAAAATAATGCAGGTGGCAGAACTTGATAACGGTTGGTATGTCGGGGTTACGGTTACCAAGAAAGAGCTGCTGGATTCGTTGAAATATACCAAGCTTTTGAGTATTGTAGCTGGGTTGGTGCTGATTGTGTGTATCGGTCTGGTTGTGATTATACTGGTTGGTTCGGTGGCCAATGTTCTCAAGGTTCTCAATGAGTTGATGTGTAATCTGGCTGTGGGAAGAGTAGAGTTGAGTCCGGAATTGCAGCAGGGTATAGATCATGCTTTAAAACGGCAAGATGAATTTGGCGATATGACCCGGGCGGTAATCCAGATGCAGAGTTACTTCAAGGATATGTCGGCGGTGGCGTTGCGGGTAGCGGCGAAGAATCTCGATACTATAGTGGACGTACGGGGTGAGGATGATATTCTTGGAAAATCCTTTGAGAAGATGCTTTTAAACTTCAATGATGCGCTGAGTCGGGCAAATATCTCGGTGATTCAGGTGAGCGAAGGTGCGGCAATGGTGAGTTCGGCCAGTCAGGAACTCTCGTCAGGTGCGGTAGAGCAGGCGGCGTCTATTCAAGATATAACCCAATCGGTAAATAATCTCAATGCCAAGACCAGTGAGAACGCCGAGAATGCGGCGACTGCGGACGGTTATGCCAAGAGTGCCAATACTGCGGCGATACTGGGACAGGAGCAGATGCAAGATCTGGCAAAAGCGATGCAGAGTATGTCGGGTAGAGCCTCTGAAGTACAGATGATTATTAAGACCATCGATGATATCGCTTTCCAGACCAATTTGCTAGCGCTCAATGCGGCGGTAGAGGCTGCTAGAGCCGGGATACATGGTAAAGGTTTTGCCGTGGTGGCTGAGGAGGTGCGAAATCTGGCGGCGCGCAGTGCCAAGGCTGCGGGCGAGACAGCAGAGCTGATAGAGAATGTGGTTGGAGAGATAAACAACGGGAATAAGGTGAGTGAGCTTACTGCGGATTCACTCAATCAGATTGCTGAAGGTATAGGTAAGACTGCTGAAGAGATCGCTAAAATTGCGACTTCGACACTCGAGCAACGTGATGATATGGCGCAGATTGAGAGTGTGCTCCAGGATATAGAACGGGTGACTCAGGCCAATAGTGCCAGCTCTGAAGAGACCGCGAGTGCGAGCGAGGAGATGTCGGGGATGTCTCTAGAACTCAAGGATCTGGTCGGACAGTTCAAGCTCAGGGTTGAGCCTGTGTCTGTTAAGGGCAGGCACGCAGGGGGAAGAGTACGGGAAGATCAGGCTGTAGTTAAGCCTGGTGGCAGAGTAGAGTTGCCGGTTGCCGAACGAGCTGAGGTGATCAAACCACAGGATATTATTACCCTTGATGATAATGATTTTGGCAAGTTTTAGAGTTGAATAAGAGGCGGTTACTTGTATGATTAGAGCGGATGTCCAAAGGGCATCTGCTTATATATTTATAAAGAGAGATTACATATGATGCAGGAGGAATTATGGATATGATGACGGCTTTAGGGCTGGTAAAGGTTCTCAAAGAGAATACAGGACTATACGAACAGGTTGATGCGATATTTGAGAGTGGGCAGCTGGATGAGGCGGTAGGATCGGAGCTGGTGGCGGCGGCTAAGAAGCAGGGTATTGAGCTTGAACTGGAAGAATTGTTGGATGATCTAGATGATCTGCTGCGTAATGGTATGAATGGGGTGAGTGTCAAGGATATGGGCGAATTGTCTGGAATAATGAGTATGGCAGAGGGAATGATGTAGTAGATGCTGAAAAACTTGTTTTGAAACATCTACTGAGGCGCTTCTGCGGCGACGTGCGCGTAATATAATAAATAAAAAAATTAAAGCGCGCGTTTGTCCTGAGATGCAGTCAGATTTGAGCTGGCGTAAAATCTGACTGCCTTTTTATAAAGAAGATTCAGCTCTGCTGAATAAAATATATGCATACTATCCCTAGTACTCAGCGCAATCAGTAGCGCTGCATCTTTGTTGTTTCGCCGACATCGGTAAAACCGATACGCTGGTATAATTTTACTGCCGGGGCATTATCCTGGTAAACATGCAGTTCTAGTTCGTCTATACCTTCTGAAATAAGTTTATTGCATAGTAGTTTGAGGTTTGCTGTAGCGTAACCCATTCCCTGGAATGGTTCCGGGGTATGAACTCCGAAGATGGCATATCTCTCTTTGCCGCTGTAATTGCTCTGTCCGTCCATCCGGGCGTAGATGCATCTGCTCAGGACAACCCCGTCAGGGTTCAGTAATTCATGATCGAATAATTCCCAGTCGCGAAAGGCATGGTCGAGCCAGGTATGATAGCCTCTACGGCTGCCGCTATAGACATGCTGGGGTAGGATGCTGAAGTGGGCAGAGTTATGGAGTTCTTTGAGCATGGTATAGGAACGTCGCCCGGGGTAGAAGTAGAAGTTGCTCAATAACCATTGTGCCGCCTTATTCTCCTGATTGATTCCGGCGCGTTCGGAACCGTCTATAAGTGTAGCATAGAATGAGGAATAGGGCCAGGCACCGGCGGCATCGATAAATTTAACCTGGTGGTGTTCAAGGTAGCCGATGGCCTTCTCCAGGAGTTTACTCCCTACCCCCTGGAGCCGGTGTTCAGGGATTACCGCCAGGGCGGAGATTACCCCGGCACGCTCATATCCGGGTTCGTCGACCAGATCATAATGGATAAAACCTTGCGGGATCTCGCCATAATAGGCTATAAGTAAGCGGTTGGGGTCGAATCTGGTCGATGAGTAGTAGTGTTGGCGTAAACGCTCAGGAGTGAGGGGGAAGAAACCATACTCATCCTTCATGGACTTATTCCAGATATCGATGAGTATTGGAACGTGGTTATCGGTATAGGTCTGGAAGGTAAGTGACATGCGGCTCTCCAAGTTGAGTAGGACGTGTATAGTGTGTTGCTCCTAGAGTTATTAGAAAATAGTGCCGGCAGAATGTTGGCTTGAGTCCGGTAAGAACAGCTTTTGTTTTTAGGTGTTGCTGCTACAGCTTCTTATAATTGCAGACAATAAGCAGAAGTCGTGTATATCAGTGTATATATGAGGAGAGCTGTGAGGATGGATGATCTCGGTCAGACCTGGTATATTGTATTTCAGTATCATAATGTTGCTCCATTATCTTGTATTTCGGCGAAGAATAAGTACTATTAGTGGAGAGTAGTATTATAATGGATTGAGAGGGTTAAGTAAAGGTTATAGGTATAATTATGGAATCATCGTTGATCCTGGCTTTGGAGTCATCCTGTGATGAGACGGCTGGCGCTTTGGTAAGGAATGGGAGAGAGGTTGTAGGTGAGTTCGTTGCCAGCCAGATAGATCTGCATCGGCAGTATGGTGGAGTGGTGCCTGAGGTTGCCTGTCGGGCGCATATGGAGTGTATTCTGCCGGGAATCAAGAATTTGTTGGATGTGAGCGGGGTAAGCCCTGAGGAGCTCTCGGCGATTGCGGTGACCAACCGCCCGGGGATGATCGGAGCTTTGCTGATAGGGGTGACTGCGGCCAAGTGTTTAGCTTATGCTTGGAATAAACCTCTTATCGGGGTCAACCATATTCAGGGGCATATTGCGGCTGCAAAATTCGCCGAACCGGAGTTGGAGTATCCCTTTGTGGCGCTGGTAGTTTCGGGTGGGCATACTAATATTTACTATATTCCAGAGTGTGGGGTATATCGGCGGGTCGGTTCTACCCTTGATGATGCGGCCGGTGAAGCCTTTGACAAAGCGGCAAAGCTGCTTGATCTGGGTTTTCCCGGCGGACCGGTTATCGATAAGGCTGCAAAAGGCGGGGACAAGCATGCTTACCCATGGCGGGATGCTTGCTTGCCGCGAAACAATCCTTATGATTTTTCTTTTTCTGGACTCAAGACCGCGGTACTCTATGCCGCACGCGGACAGCGAGCGGGCCGGAAGGGGCCGTTGCTTCTGGATGCGCAGGGTGTCAAGGATGCTGCGGCAAGCTTTCAGTATGCAGTAGTTCGGGCGCTGGTCAAGAGGACGGTGAAGGTAGCCAAGGAGAAGGGGGTCGGCTGGATCGCTATTGGCGGCGGGGTATCGGCGAATTCGGCGTTACGAGAAGAGATGAGCAAGGCCGGAGCCAAGATTGGCTGCAGGGTTGCTGTGCCGCCGTTTAATCTCTGTACCGACAATGCGGTAATGATCGGGGTCAGAGCTGAAGAGCTGTATAGAGAAGGGTGTTTTGCCGATATGGAACTGGATGCTTTGGCACGGGTTCAGGCGGAAGGGTAGGCTGGATATGCAGGTTGAAGATGCGCCGTTTGACTTTGTGCAGATGCGTGAATATATGGTAGAGCATGACATACAGGCACGGGGAATTAGCGATCCGCGGGTGCTGGCGGCGATGCGTAGTGTACCCAGAGAGTACTTTGTGCGTCCGGTGGATTGGGATGAAGCCTATGCCGATATGCCACTGGAGATAGAGGTGTCGCAGACAATTTCGCAGCCGTATGTTGTGGCTTTTATGAGCCAGATACTCGCGGTGGAGCCGGGGATGACCATTCTTGAGATAGGTACGGGCAGTGGTTATCAGACAGCTATTCTGAGTAAGCTCGGAGCGCGGGTATTCAGTTTGGAGCGGCACGAGATACTCTCAAGGTCGGCGCAAGAGGCCTTAAAACGGGTAGGACTCGGCGGTGCCGTGAGTATCAAGGTAGGGGACGGGAGTAGCGGCTGGAAGGAGAAGGCGCCATTCGACCGGATTATTCTTACCTGTTGTGCGCCGGAGATTCCGCAGGTACTCCTGGCACAGCTCTCGGCTGACTCAGGTATCCTACTCGCGCCGGTAGAGACCGCTAAGGGGCAGTTTTTGCGTAAAATTGTCAAACATGGTAATGAGTTTGAGGAGCATGATGAACTCCCTGTACGCTTTGTGCCGCTTATCGGCGAATTTGGTTTTGAAGATTAGTTCTGGAAGTGCCAGAGGCGTGCGCTGAGTATAGTCAGAGGTGATGCAAGTAGGCTTAATGCTGATCCGGGGATGTGATTTACTCCTGTAGTCTGAGTTCTGTTATCAGATTCATGGTTTGCTGAACCTCTTCACAGAATTCTTCGATATCTGTTTTTAATTCGGTCTCTCCAGCCTTGAATTTCAAATCTAATCTGGTCGCGATGGCTTTGAGTCTGGGAGCGCCGATATTACCGGCGATGCCTTTGAAAGTATGAGCAATTCTATGGGCATCTTCAAGTTTGCCTTGTGTATAATACTTGAGTATGTCTGTGGTGGTTGTTGAGTAGTCAGAGAGGAACATGCGCAGTACCTCTTTGTATAGTTCCGGGTCACCCCCGAGTAGTTCGATGGCGGCAGTTGAGTCTATGGTGCGTTCTACCTCTTCGTCTGCTTCTAGCGGTGATAGCTTGGCGTGAGTATCTGGCTCCTGAGTGGTTGTCGGGGCTAAGGTTGGGGGTGGAGTATAGTCTTCAGCGCGCAAACTCTTCGGTTCTTCGTTACTGTTAGCTGTGCTTGCTGTTGACTGCGCAGTAAGTTGCGGGTGGCCTAGGGTATGGGTTAGATAATGCTCGAGTATTGAGTAGAGCATCTTCGGGTCAAAAGGTTTGGTAATATGCTCGTTCATGCCGGCACCGAAGCTTTTGTCCTTGTCTCCAGAGAGAGCGTGGGCGGTCATGGCGATAATTGGAGTATTGTGGTCGAACTTTCGGATGGCTCTGGTGGCACTGAGCCCATCCATGATTGGCATTTGAATGTCCATGAGGATTAGATCGTAGGTGTTTTTTCTGACCATACCGACGGCTTCAAGGCCGTTATTGGCAAGATAAGTAGTGGCTTTGGTCTTATTCAGTAAGCTGACAGCTATTTCTTGATTGAGCTGATTATCCTCAACCAGTAGAATATTGTTTCCGGAGAAATCAGGGAGAACACGAGTCTTTACCGTTGATGTTTTGTATTTGTGGCCTTTATTGTCGATGGCTTCAAGGAGACTGCTCAGAAGGATTGAGGGAATTAGAGGCTTGACAATTACTCGGTGTATACCCAGCTTTTCAATTGCAGTAAGGGTTTCATCGGTAGAGTAAGAGATGGTAATAATGATCTTTGGCGGTTGTGAATAACCCCGGTTTAGGATGGTTCGGATCAGTTCTTCGCTATTGATATCAGCTAAATTCCAGCTCAAGATGATAAGTTCGTAGCCTTTATTTTGTTCAAAGGCATAATCTAGCATTGTTAGGCCGTTCTTGCTACTGCTGGCAATATCTGTCTTGAAGCCGAAGTAGTCAAGCTGACCGGATAGTATGCGCAGGAAGCTCCTGTTGTCATCGATAACCAATACCCGGGTATGTTGCATCTTTCTGGGTATCTGATAGGCTTCCTTATCCTCTTCTTCATCAATATCAAAATTAAGCTCGAAAGAAAAATTACTGCCAACTCCTTGTTCACTGGTGAGTTCAAAATCTCCACCCATGAGATTGAGTAATTGTTTGGAGATAGCCAGTCCCAGACCGGTGCCGCCATGTTTACGGGTAATTGAGGCGTCAGCTTGATTGAAGGATTTGAAGAGCTTGGCCTGTTGCTCTTGGGTCATACCTATACCGGTATCGGCAACAGAGAAGTGTAGACTTACCAGGCTCGCCGTGTGGCGGATAATAGAGATTTTGAGAATCACTTCACCTTTATGGGTGAACTTGATGGCGTTACTTAGCAGGTTGGTAATAATCTGGGTTATGCGCAAGGGATCGCCGAATACGGATTTGGGAATTCGTGCATCCAGATCAAGAATCAGTTCGAATTGGGGGTTCTCTAGGGCAATACTGACATTACTGATTACATTCTCGGCGATCTCTTTGATATTGAAGGGGATGCGCTCTATAATCAATTTACCGGCTTCAACTTTGGAGAAGTCAAGGATATCATTGATGATTCCAAGTAGTGATTTTGCGGCGGCTGAGGCTTTACTCAGATAGTTGTTCTGGGTTGGGGTCATCGCGGTATCCAGACAGAGGTCGATCATACCGATGACAATATTGAGCGGGGTGCGGATTTCATGCGACATGTTGGCAAGAAAGTCACTCTTGGATTTATTGGCCGCTTCTGCCTGGGCGCGAGCCTCAATCAGTTTGAACTCAGATTCTTTGACTGTGGTGATGTCCTGAATGATACCGATGATGCGATTTAAGTGATTGGAGTCATCGATAAGGTAACGCAGTTTTAGACTTATGTATTTTATCCTCCCGTCGGGTAGGAGCAGACGTGCCTCATCATTCGACTGGAGTGAGCTTGGGAGGTCTTGATTGAAGAAGGCTGCCTCTACTGATTCTCTGTCGTCAGGATGGATGACTTGAAGCATGGAGTTTATGCTTTTGCTGGAATCAGGATGTAGCTCGAATATTCGATAGAGTTCCTCAGAACCACGTATAATATCCTTTGCTATGTCCCAGGAGAAGTGGCAGACATGGGCGAGTCGCTGGGATTCCGAGAGTTCCTCCTGAGCTCTGATACGGTATTTGATCTCAAAGGCGGATGAGGTAATGTGCGCCAGGGCGATGACATAATCCTGTTCTTCCTGGAACCACTTGCGTGGCTTGCTCTCCATTTCACAAGCGATAATACCCTTGAACTCCCGGTTAACAATTAGACCGGCGCATAAGAAGGAGCGGATATGATTGGGCTTGAAGAAGATCTCATAGTACTTTGCGGTAATAGGGTCGGACTTGACGTCTTCAGCGCAGTAGAAGTTGATGTGATTTCCGATTCCACCCAGCACCTCCAGGGTTGTAGCGAGGTTGAGTCTGCGGGTTATGTTGTTGCGGTCGATATTCTTTAGCGGTTGGTAGCCGGTAAGGTAGTCGTTGGAGTCATCGTAGAGCCAGAAGCAGACATTATCAACGTCCAGGGTATTTGCGGCATTGCTGGCAATCTCTTTGAAGCCTCGGTCTAGATTCCCCGAAGAAATTTCTTGGTTCAGAGTTATGTTCTGCAGGCTATGATTCTGTTTGGAGATACGGAGCTCTTTGTTGTTCCGATCGGTCACGTCGCGGTAGAGCCCGACCAATTTTTTGCGGCCGGTATCGTCGTCGGTTATGCAATAGAGATCAATCTCGATCCAGCATAAGTCACCATTTGCTTTGATGGCCTGAAAGATGCTGTGCTTGATGCTGTCGCTTGAAATCGCTTCTTCGATGATCTTTGTTATTTCTTCAGCTTTATTCGGCGGAACATAGCTGGCGCAGAAATTATCTATGGTCAGCGGGGGGAAGCTGCCATCGGCATTCTGCGGAACCCCGAGTATATTTAACGAGTGTTTGTTGAAATATATGGTACGGCTTTCAATGTCAAATTCATAAATACCGAATTGGAGTACGTTCAGGGCGAGTTCGAGTTTGTCAAAGTTGGTTTTGAGTTTTGATTTCTGAAGCTTGACATGGTCTTGAAGGAGGCGTTGCTTGAGACCGTTGTTACTGATCTGGTTGGCAAAGCCGGTTAGTACCGCATTTAGGTAGACTAAATGATTTTCAGGAATTATCGGTAGTTTTTCCAAGCTGCTCAGGAGAAAATCAGGATCGAGACCGTTACTCTGGGTCAGAATATCGATATCAGTGTGTGTAGGTTTCTTGGTTACAAACTTTTCAGCCTTGATAAATCCAATAATCTCATCCTGGACAATTATTGGCGAGATCAGGGTTGTGGCGCCACACCAGCAGGTCGACTTGACAAAACTCTTACTCATGGCGGCTTTTTTTATGATTTTTTGTTCATAATTACGACAGTTACTCGAATAGTCCTTGCTTATATAATCTCTTAGGATACAGTTATAGACAGGTGGCTTGGGGAATAATACAATGCCGTCAGCATCAAGTACGGAGGCTTTTATTCCCAGAATTTTGGCAAAGTCGGATAGAGTCTTGGAGCATTGAGGAATATCTAATAGCTCTTGTAGTTTAATCGACATATAGAACCTTTGGTGTGCAGGAGCAATAAAGATATCTGTATTGGATACAACTCGAAATATCAACAATTTACCAATACAGTACATGGTATCAGGGCAGAACAATCTGTCAAGTATAATTGCAATGGTATAGATATTTTTACTGCTAGTCTGGTATTCTTCAAGATTGAAGACGACGGGAAGTCGTGGACAGCAGGATGAGGAGATAATAACAATGAATAAACGAGTTCATCTTATTGCCTGTGGGGTTCTGAGCCTGGATTTTCAAGCTTTAATTGAGGAGTTGGGCGTTGATATATCTACAGAGTATCTTCCGGGGGGGCTGCATGAGACTCCATTGTTACTCAGAGAAAAGCTACAGGAGGCTATCGATAGAGTCAGCCGGGAGGGGAAAGCGGATTACATCGCTCTGGGATATGGGGTTTGCGGCAGAGGGACGGTAGGGCTGAAGGCTAGAGCGGTGCCGTTACTTATACCCAAGGTGCATGATTGTATAGCACTCTTTCTCGGCTCGGATAAGGAGTATAGAAAGCAGTTCGCAGATTGCCCTGGTACATATTATATCTCTGCCGGCTGGGTAAACGAGAAGGTAACTCCGCAACAGTTATGCAAGACCTGTCAGCTCTCGGCAGATGAGCGGGTGGACTTCTCTTATATGGTCGAACTCTACGGTAAGGATGATGCCGAACATATTCAGGACTTTTTCAGCAGTTGGCAGAAGAATTATTCCCGTGCCGCTTTTATCGATACTGGGATAGAGCAAAAAAATAAGCGTTATGCACAGCTTGCCCAGAATATGGCCGATGATCTGGGTTGGCGCTATGAGCGTCTCGCTGGAACTCATCATTTACTCAAAACCCTCCTTACTACCCGCTTGACTAGCGACGAGATATTACTAGTTCCGGCGAATTATATGACAGTCTGGGACGCTGTAGGGAATGGTCTGGCTGCGTCCACAGTTTGTAAAGAGGCTGAAGATATGCTTGATAATGTTCTCTATCTGGCGGAAGACGGGAGCAGGGTGACTGAGCAGATATATCTTGAGGGGTTAGAAGAGAGATCAGAGCGAGCTGAACTTGGTATTGGAATTGATGCGGGTGGAACCTATACCGACGTTGTGCTCTATGACTTTGTTCAGCAGCGGGTTCTCAAGAAGGCCAAGGCGGCTACGACCAAGTGGGATTTTACTATTGGGATAAATGCTGCGATTGAGGCTTTGGAGCTGGAGGATCCGGCAAAGATTGATCTAGTGAATCTCTCGACAACTATGGCGACCAACTCAATTGTTGAAGGCCGGGGGCAGAAGGTGGGGCTCTTGATTATGCCGCCTTACGGCATATATCATCCAGGTGATATCGCGTATGAACCTTTAGCGGTAATTAGCGGTAGGCTTGATATCAATGGCAAAGAGGTAGAACCGGTCGATGCGGCAGAGGTTGAGCGTATTGCGCGGGAGATGATAACGCAGCACCGGGTGGAGGCGTTTGCAGTTACTGGATTTGCCAGCATCAATAACTCGGCGCATGAACTCCGGGTGAAAGAGATATTGTGTCGAGAATTGGGCTGCAGCGTTACCTGCGGACACGAGATCTCGGCCGATTTGAATTATCGGGTACGCTCTATAACCTCGGTACTCAATGCAAGAATTATACCCTGTCTAGAGAAGCTACTCGAGGATATGATGCGTTCGCTCAAAGCGCAGGGGATTGTGGCTCAGCAGATGGTGGTGAGGAGTGACGGCTCGTTGATGAATGTCCAGACGGCTTTGCAGAAACCGATTGAGACAATACTCTCAGGACCGGCATCGAGTGCCAAGGGGGCGAGCTTTCTGGCCGGTATTGATGACGGCTTGATTGTAGATATCGGTGGAACGACGACCGATACGGCTATTGTGCAGCAGGGCAGGGTGGTGACCAATGCGGATGGGGCTTGCGTTGGTGGCTATCGTACTCATATCAAGACCCTCGATTTGCGGACGGTGGGCTTGGGCGGGGATAGTAATATTATCAGAGAAAAATCCGTAGTCAAGATCGGCCCCAAGCGGGTACTGCCTCTTTGCCGGGCTGTAGAGATGGATCCGGCTATCAGCAGATGTCTGGCCTGGGCAGAGGGTAACAAAGATAAATTTGTTGCAGACAGTTATGGTATGGAGATACTCTTTCTGACCGGGAAGGATACTGCCGGGATTGTGGATTGGAGCGAAGATGAGCAGAAAATCATCGGGATACTCCAGGAGCGGCCGCAGGCGTTGGATCAATTGGCAAAGAAGCTGGATAAATTCTCTGCAAAATATTTACCCCTTACCCGGCTGGAAGAGGGGTACTATGTGCAGCGAACAGGATTTACACCTACAGATTTATTACATGTTGTCGGTAAGGTCGGTTTTGCCGATATGCAGGCGGCGCAGACAATAACCGGAATATACGCGGATATTGCTGGAAAACCGCTTCGGGAATATGCTGAAGATCTGTTACTTGAGGTGCGGAAGATTCTGGCTTTGGAGATGATCAAGCGTGAACTTGCAAGTTCGGTAGAGGTTGAAACTATGGGCGAGTCCATGTTGATCAGGCATTTGCTGGAAAATCTGTATGCAGAGGGAAATGCTAATTATAAGGTTGGTTTTAAGCTCAGGCATCCGGTCATCGGTATCGGTGCTCCGACTGCAGAGTTGTTGATTCCGGCGAATGATTGGCTGGAGACAGAGTGCATTATTCCGCCTCATGCCGAGGTGGCCAATGCGGTCGGGGCGATTATCAGTCCGGTACATATCGAACGGGAACTCAGAATTGAACCGGGTGATGATGGTGAGTATGTACTCCAGGGAGTCAGCGGTTCGTTGAGTTTTACCGAGTTTTCTGTAGCGCATGACCGAGCGGTAGTCGAACTTCATAGGAAGGTTCTGGAGGCGGCATTGGCGGCGGGAACAGCCGCGGGGCTGGTTATAAATTTCGTGGCGGGATAAAGTAGCGGATATGTATGATAGCGAGGCGCTGTTTATTGCCAGAATCTACCGGGGAGAGATTACCGGTATGCCGAGTCTGCAAGAGGTAGTTTGACTCTGCTTGGAGGCGGCTGATGCTGCCAGAGACTTTTTTAGTTGGTGTATTGCAGTTTTTGTGGGTTTGAATTATAATAAGATTGAAGATGCAATACCATAAACTGGCTAGAAAAATTGTATTAGGAGAAGAGATAATGAACAAGGGAAAACTGATTCTGCTATATTCTGGTGGACTTGATACCAGCGTTATCTGTAAGTGGTTGGCAGATAAAGGGTATGAGATAATATGCTATGCTGCTGATGTGGGGCAGCGTGAGGACTGGAAGGCGGTTGAAGAGAAAGCTATGGCCTCCGGAGCGAGTAAGATAATTATCTCAGATCTTCGGGAAAAATTTGTACAAGATTATGTCTATCCGGCGGTTCAGTTCAATGCTAAATATGAGGGGCGGTATTATCTGGGAACCTCACTTGCGCGTCCATGTATTGCCGAGGAGTTAGTCCGAGTGGCGAAGCAGGAAGGCGCGACTACCTTTGCGCATGGCGCTACCGGCAAGGGTAATGATCAGGTGCGTTTTGAATTGACGGTTGCGGCTCTGGCGCCGGATATGAAGGTTATTGCACCCTGGCGAACCAAGGAATTTATGGAGGAGTTCAAAGGGCGCAGCGAACTTCTGGACTATGCGGCAAAGCATAATATACCGGTAAAAGCAAGTAAGTCCAAGCCTTGGAGTTCGGATGAGAATGCACTGCATATCTCTTTTGAGGCAGGGGTGCTGGAAGATCCGGCATACTGCCCGGATAGTGATATGTTTGAACTATCGGTTGATCCTAAGGTGGCTCCGGATGCAGCGGAGATTATTGAACTCGAGTTTGAACAGGGTATTCCTCTACGGCTCAATGGTGAGAAGCTTGGAGCCAAGGATATGCTGGCGGCTTGCAATGAGCTTGGTGGAAAGCATGGCATCGGTAGGGTGGATATGGTTGAGAGTAGATTCGTCGGTATGAAGAGCCGTGGGGTCTATGAGACTCCGGGCGGTGCTATTCTCTATGAGGCGCACCGTGATCTGGAGGGTATTAGTATGGATCGTGACCTGATGCAGCTGCGTGATACCCTTATGCCGCGCTTCGCGCAGTTGATCTATAATGGTTTCTGGTTCTGTCGGGAGATGGATGCGCTCATGGCCTTTATGGAGGAGAGCCAGAAGTTTGTTACCGGTAAGGTCAAGCTGGAGTTGTATAAAGGCAATGTTACCGTGATCGGCAGGGAGTGTTCGGCATCGCTCTATGATGAAGCGGTTGCCAGTATGGAGGATGATGGCGGGGCGTATGATCAGTCTGACGCTACCGGCTTTATCAAGCTCCAGGGATTGCCGCTTCGAGCTCACGCCAGAAGAATGTAGTTCTTTACTCAAGCTTGAGTAGATATTTTTCAGCCCTCAGCGTTGCTGAGGGCTGAAAAACTTGTCTTACCAATTATGGAATGATTTTAGCTATAGTGAATAATATTTTATGGCATATCCTATGCGCTTGAATTACGCTTGCGAAGATTGTCTGCCGAACACCGGCTGTGATCAAACGCACAGCGTTTGCCGGGGTACGGGGTCTTGATGCCCGCAAAGGGTACGGGTAGCCCCGGAAAAAGTAAGCCGCCAATACCTTCGAATAAATCCCAGACTTTCGAATTACGCTTGAGTAAAAAATGTTAGTCTGACACCGACTGTCTGCCTGATACCGGATTACTAACGGTCGACCCGGGCGGAGCCGCCGCCGACCAGCTTCTCTACCTCTGAAAGGCGTGCCATAGTCGTGTCGCCCGGAGTGGTCATGGCTAGAGCTCCGTGGGCGCAGCCGTAGTTGATGATGGCCGCCGGTTCCATCCCTTCCAATAAACCGTAAATAAGCCCTGAGGCGAATGAGTCGCCACCGCCGACCCGGTCGTAGATCTCCAGTCCTGGGAAGGGTTTGGCCTCATAGAATTCACCACCGGTATAGAAGATAGCGCCCCAGTCGTTGACGGTGGCAGTCTTTACGCCGCGTAGCGTGGTCGCTACTGCTTGGAAGTTGGGGTAGGACGCGACTGCGGACTCGATCATCTTCTTGAAGTTATTGGTGTCTAGTTTGGAGCAGTTGTGATCCAGACCCTCTACTTCGAACCCCAGAGCCATGGTAAAGTCTTCTTCATTGCCGATCATGACATCTACATACTTGGCTATCTCGCGGTTTATCTCGCGGGCGCGCTCGGAACCGCCGTGCTTCTTCCAGAGTGAGGCGCGGTAGTTGAGGTCGTAGCTGGTAATGGTGCCGTGTTTCTTGGCGGTCTTGAGGGCTTCGATTGTTACTTCGGGGGTGTCTGCACCCAGTGCCGCAAAGATGCCGCCGCAGTGGAACCATCTGGCTCCTTCTGTACCAAATATTTTCTCCCAGTCTATCTCACCAGGCTTGAGTTGGCTGATGGCGGTGTGTCCACGGTCGGAGACACTGACCGCACCGCGCACCCCGTATCCCTTCTCCACAAAGTTAAGCCCGTTACGTGAAGTTACACCGAGGCCGTCAAATTCTCGCCAGAGTAGATGCGATATATCTACCCCGCCTTGGAGCATGAGGTCTTCTACCAGTCTGCCGACACCATTATCTACAAGTGCAGTAACAATAGCGGTACGTTTACCGAAACAACGACGTAGTCCTCTGGCGACATTGTACTCTCCGCCACCCTCCCAGACCTTGAACTCGCGGGTGGTGTGCACCCTGCCTTCGCCGGGGTCGAGGCGTAACATTACCTCGCCGAGGGATACCTCATCCCATGTACATGAATCTGCACTTTTTATCTCGATTGCTGCCATCTCTTCCTCCTGTGGTGTCGGTTTACTTTGTTTTAAATAATGAAACCCGATTTCAAAATTTCCTTGGATATAAATATTATGTACTGAAAAATAGGCTTTGTCAAATATTAAATTATAAAAATATGGAGAGGTGGTTTTAAAATTCAGGGAAAAGCTATTTGTTCTTTACATATTATTGAAATTTGTAATAATACTTAGGATATAAAACGGTGATTTTAAAGGATACATTATGATAGGTATGGTGAATTATGCCAAATTCTGCTGCAAAGAGATATAAGATAGAGCTGGGGAAATTCGAACACTTGGTGCAGGCCAAGCATGAGGATATGAAGACGTTGATTATCGGGCATCGTAATCCAGATACCGATAGTGTTGCGGCGGCGGCAAGTTATGCTGAACTCAAACATAAACAAGGGTATAAAAATGTTATTGCCGGGTCTGCTGGGGTGTCGCAGAAACGCACCGAGTTTCTCTTTGAGCGTTTTGGAGTAAAATTACCCAAGGTTTTTTCCGACATCAGTCCGCGGGTAAATGATATACTGCATAAGAAGGTGGATACGGTGCAGGCAGGTAGTCCTCTGCTCAAGGCAACGACTATGAT
Organism: Planctomycetota bacterium; assembly: GCA_963556115.3. Classification (GTDB taxonomy): domain Bacteria; phylum Planctomycetota; class SZUA-567; order SZUA-567; family SZUA-567. Next base: position 216,527 of record CAUVYI020000001.1, read on the forward strand.
GAGTGCCAAGCGGGTTGAACGTATTCCGGTGGTGGACAAAGAGTATAAATATATCGGGATGATTAGTTTCTTCGATCTTGCTGATCGAATGTTTCAGACCTGTGAGGAGGATGATCCTGAAGGAATACTCGGCAGGACGGTAAATACTAGTATTAATCTGGCGGCGCAGGCGCTTGATGCTAATATTCTTTCAGCTTCGGATCCTGATGCAATGTCATTGCTGCATATCTATGTTGGGGCGATGAATATGTATCATCTTAGAACGCGTTTGCTCGAAGGTAAGCAGAATAATGCGGCGTTGATTGTTGGTGATCGCGGTGAAATTCATAGCTTGGGGATAGAGTTAAATGTCAAGTTGATGGTCATTACCGGTGGTTGCAGCATTGATAAGGAGTTTATCGATGCCGCGCAGACGCGGGGTGTCTCCATACTACAGACTAATTATGATTCGGCGTCGACTATAAGACGGTTAAAATTCAGTGCACCGGTGGAGAATGCAATAGATAAGAATGCAGAATTTTTCAGGCCGGATGATAAGACCAGGAGTATCCGGCATCGCGTGTTGCTCGCTAATTATGACGCTTTTGCGGTTGTCGGGAAGAAGGGCGAGTTTCTGGGGATGGTGCATAAACATGATCTACAGAATGAACCACCGCTACGGCTGGTTATGGTGGATCATAATGAGATGGATCAGGCGGTTGAGGGTGCAGAAGAGGTGCCGATTGTCGAGATTGTGGATCATCACCGCCTGGCGATGAAGCCGACGGATCAGCCGATTAGAGTAATAAATGATGTTATTGGCAGTACCTGTACCTTGATTGCCGAGCAGTATCGGCAGTCAATGATTGAGCCTAGCCCAGGGATGGCCGGGGTTATGCTTGGAGGTATTATTACTGATACGTTACTCTTGCGTTCGCCGACCGCGACTGAGAGAGACGGGAGAATGATCGATTGGCTGGCTGGCATCTGTCAGTGTGATCCGGCACAGCTGGAGCAGGATATTCTTAATTCCGGTTCGCCACTGGCTAATCTTACACCCTATGATTTGATCAATATTGATCTCAAGCATTATGAGGAGCATGGGTTTAAGTTTGCTATCGGTCAGATAGAAGAAGCGGGCTTTGAGAGCCTGAATAAGCATATCGCCGAGTTGAAGGAGGCTTTACAGAGCAAGTGCCGGAGTAGACATCTGGATTTTATTGGGCTTATGATTACCAATGTTGTTCGCTCTACCTCGGTCATGCTGGTCGCCGGGAATGAGGATGTTCTGTCAAATCTTGAATTTGAAAAATTGACCGAGGATTTATATGATCTGCCGGGGATAGTCAGCAGGAAGAAGCAGTTGCTCCCGATTATTCTGAAGATTCTGGAAGAATTTGAATAATTAGCGTTGCTGTTTTGCCCGGGTGTGGATTAGCGGGAGATTATCTGTATAATTAAATACTGGGGATTATGGTTATTGCTTATGCCTTGAGATTCGGGCGGTTGAGTTTGAGCGTGTTAGGCTTGAGCTGTGCTATAGTCGGGGCGGTAGCTCTTGGCAAGATTTATGGTGTTGTTGGTTATGTTTATCCGGTTGATTGCGAATAAGCTGGAAGGTAAGTAAGGAGAAGGTCGTGTCGAATGTACAATCTATTCAACGGGCGTTCAATATTCTTGAGGTACTCGCTACCGAGAGAGATGGTATGGGGGTAACCCAGCTCGGGGAGAAGCTTGATCTGCATAAGAGTACGGTACACCGCTTGCTAAATACTATGATGTCGCTAGGTTATATCGATAAGAAACCGGTGACCGGGGTTTACTGTCTGGGGATGAAATTTGTGGAGCTGGCTAGCCTGTACCTGGGGAGTGTGGAACTCAAGGCGGAAGCAAATTACTATATTCGGGAGTATATTGACCGGATCGGACTGCCGATACAAATGGCAATTCTTACTGATGGCGAGGCGCTCTTTATCGAGAAGGTCGAACAGGCCAATTCTATTCGGGTGTATGCTGAGATCGGTAGAAGGGTGCCGCTACACTGTTCGAGTGTGGGAAAGGCGCTGCTCTTTGATTATACCCATGATGAGATAGCTGAGCTCTTTAAAGATAAGGTCCTTAAGAAATATACCAAGCATACGATTACCTCGGTGGAGGAGTTTATCGCGGATGTCAAGGTGTCGCGCGAGCGGGGATGGTCGTATAATAAAGGTGAATTTGAAGCCGATGTCAAGGCTGTGGCGGCTCCAATCTATGATTACCGGGGGATGATTATCGCTGCAATCGGCGCTCCGTATCGTGAGACCAAGACGAGTAGCTGGCAGCCGGAGGATATTGCAGAACAGGTATGTGAACTGGCAAGACTGATTTCAAAACGTATGGGGTTTAATTATAATTATATTATTAACGGTACTTGAGTTGTTTCTGGTAGCGTCTCAGGCATAAGAGTGTGAGGTTGTTATGATTTTAGAGATAGAGAATTTACAGAAGACTGTCCCCGGTGGGAAGATCCTCAAAGGTGTTGATTTTCAGCTGGAGGAAGGTGAGATACATGCGCTGGTGGGGGCTAACGGTGCGGGAAAGACCTCGCTTATCAAGGTGCTTACCGGTATCTATCCCAAAGATACCGGGACTATTCGCTATGACGGTGAGTATTTTGAACCGGAGAATAGGCGTGAGGCTGAGCTCAAAGGGGTGTGTGGGGTATATCATGAGGTAAATCTGCTCAATAATTTGACTGTGGCTGAGAATCTCTTTATGGAACGGCAACCGCAGAAGTTGGGACTCATCAATTGGAAGGAGATAAACCGGCGGTCGGTTGAACTACTCAAGAATTTCAGCCTCGATATTGATGTTACTCGGGAACTGAGCGTATATTCGATTGCGGTGCAGCAGATGGTCTCGGTGGCACGGGCAACAGAGATCAAGCCGAAGGTTCTGGCGCTCGATGAACCTACATCTAGTCTCAATCAGGATGAGGCGGAACTCTTATTTCTTCATTTACGGCGTCTGCGTAGTGAAGGTTGCGCGATTATCTTTGCTACGCATTTTCTCGATCAGGTATATGAGTTTTGCGACCGGGTGACTGTGCTTAGATACGGAGAGAATGTAGGAACCTGGAAAGTCGGGGATATCTCCAAGGATAAGCTTATCGGCGTTATTAACGGTGCCGAGGAAGACGGCGGAACATCAGGAAAGCTATACCGGCAGCTCGGGGACGAGTACGAGATCGACATGCCGACCGTGGGGCAGGGTGCGACTGCCGCGGGGAGTGCGTATATGCTGCATACACAGGCTGAGTCTAGTGTTGAACTGGCAGATATCTTTACTTCCGGGAGTCTCACTCAGAGTGATTTGAAGCTAAAGGTCAGAAAAGCCGAGAGTGAAGAGATGAGGGTCGTGGAGAAGGTGGTGCGGATCGATAATCCGTCGCTAGCGGGGCTGCGCGCTATGGAGCTGACTCTGGATATAGCTAAAGAGGATAAGGAGATAGATGCTTTAAGCGTCGAGGAGAATATTATTCTGGCGTTGCAGGTAAAACGCGGTTGGTTCAGCCTGCTTGCTGCAGATGAACAGAGCGAGTATGCCAGGGAGTACGCTAAGCTCTTCTTTGCTAATATGGATATTCTACAGCAGAAGGTGGCTAGCCTAGACGCTGAGGCGAGAAGGTTGGTTCTGCTTGTGCGTCAGTTGGCGGCAGAACCTGCACTCGTAATGCTTGAAGAGAAGGGGTGCATCGAGATTTCGGAGCGGGTGGAAGGCTCAAAGTTTGTTCTCTGTATTACCCCACGGAGTTCGGCAATTATTTTTCTCTCTGCAGAATTGGAGAGAGTCATACAGAGCGGCGATAGTGTGAGTGTTTGTGAGTAGGAGGACGTTTACGCGGATTCGCTGCCGTTAGGTGTAGAATTAATAATGTAGGCTTTGCCCGGTTGGAGGTGGATCGGGCAGGGCGGTTGAGGATAATGTATTTGGAAAAATACATTATTTTTTTGTCTGTACTATAGTATGAAACGATGTTTTGAATATAATGAGCTTGTATTTCCTGGTAATTTTTCTATCAGGGAGAGTGTAAGAGGAGGAGATAGGATGAAAGCAAGTCTATTCAGAGGGGATAAGGTATTTGAATTTGCCGATGTTGAAGCGGTCGATCCGGGAGTCGGCGAGGTGCAGGTGCAGGTGGCGTATTGCGGTATTTGTGGAACAGATCTGCATATTTATCAGGGGGCAATGGCGCAGCGGCTAAGTCTGCCGCAACCTATTGGCCATGAGATATCAGGGACTATTGCTCAGGTGGGGCCGGGGGTAGAGGGATTGACCCCGGGGCAGAAGGTTACGGTACGTCCGCTAGATCCTTGTGGCGATTGCCCGGCATGTAGGGCGGGATATAGCCATATCTGTCATAAGCTTAAGTTTATGGGTATTGATACGGTTGGAGGTTTTCAAGAATACTGGAATGTGCCGGCGCATACTATTCATAAATTACCAGAGGCTATAGATCTGCAGCGGGCAGCGTTGATTGAGCCGCTTGCGGTAGCTTGTCACGATGTCCGGATGTCACGCCTCAAGGCGGGTGAAGATGTGGTGGTAATTGGAGGAGGGCCTATCGGTATACTTGTGGCTCTGGTTGCTGAGCAAGCGGGAGCCAAGGTTATTATCAGTGAGGTAAGTGAGTATCGTCTGGGAATTGCTAAAAAACTCGGTTTTGCTACGGTGAATCCGCTCACAGAAGATGCGGTGGAGTTTGTAACCGCCGCGACTGGAGGTAAGGGCGCTGAGGTGGTGTTTGAGGTTTCGGGGGTACAGGCCGGGGTGGATTATATGACCCAGATCGCAGCGACTCGTGGTAGAGTGGTGCTGGTGGCGATTCATGCCGAAAAGAAGGCGGTGGATCTATTTCGTTTTTTCTGGAGAGAACTCGAGCTTATCGGCGTACGTGTTTATGAGCCGGAGGATTTTGATAAGGCCATTGAGCTGATTGCCAGCGATCAGATTGAGCTGGGGGATATCATTACCGAGGTAAAGAATCTTGATGAGATTACCGAGGTCTTTGAGAATACTATCGGCAACGCGCAGGCTATGAAGAGTGTGATTAAATGTAGTTAGTAAGGATCGCTGCCGGTTGAGGTGGCGGTAATATATCGGAGTAGAAAAAGTTGAAGGAGGATTGAGGTAATGAGTATTTTGAGTGATTTCAGTCTTGAAGGTAAGACGGCATTGGTTACCGGGTGTAAGCGTGGAATCGGTATGGGTATGGCGCTGGGGCTGGCTGAAGCGGGAGCGGACATTATCGGAGTATCTGCTACGCTTGAGAGTAGTGGTAGTGCGGTAGAGCAGGCGGTAACGGCGCTAGGGCGGAAGTTCAAGGGCTATGCTTGTGATTTTGCTGATCGTCAGGCGTTGTATGAATTTATTGGAAAGGTACAGGAAGATTCAGGTGCACCAGATATTTTGGTTAATAATGCCGGAATGATTCTGCGTGAGCCTGCTGTAAACCATTCCGATGAGTATTGGGATAAGGTTATGGAGGTCAACCTGAATTCACAGTTTGTGCTGGCGCGGGAGTTCGGCAGGGGTATGGTAGAGCGCGGGAGCGGGAAGATTATCTTTACTGCATCGCTCTTGACCTTCCAGGGTGGTATAACTGTTCCGGGGTATGCGGCGAGTAAGGGTGGTATCGGTCAGTTGACGATGGCTCTTTCCAATGAGTGGGCGGGCAAGGGAGTGCAGGTCAATGCGATCGCTCCCGGTTATATCGCTACCGATAATACCCAGGCTTTGCAGGATGATCCGGTGCGGAGTGAGGCAATTCTAGGGCGTATCCCGGCTGGGCGCTGGGGTAAACCTCAAGACTTCAAGGGGCCGATTGTCTTTCTGGCTTCAGCTGCTTCCGACTATATGACCGGGCATGTAATGCTGGTGGATGGTGGCTGGATGGGGCGTTAAGCTGTGTTTGAAACAGCTTGTTTATACAGAATTGGAGGAAGAGTCGGTTGAGACTCTTCCTCCACTGTTATTACTCTCAACTTTGGTTATATCAAAAGGCTTAGAGCATGGGGTGGATCGATGCTGGAGACAGCTGAAATCGCTTCTGGATTATTGAGTAGCATCCCTGAGATCTCTTCGATAGAATCCTCTATACCGGTGTCGACTACAGGTTGCTCAAGCTCGTCGGTAAAGCTGCCGAGCGCACTGCTGATGTCATTGAGCAGGTTGTTGCGGTGCATCTCAGTTGAAACCTGAAGCGCTGCAACCTCTTCTCTAGCCTGTGTAACTATCTCCTCAGCGCTAGTGGAATCCAAAGAAACGTCCCCGCGGAGGGAGGATAAGGAGAGGTCGTCTCCAACCCTGCCCAGTCCAGCGGTACTGATCTCTAGATCTAGAGAGTAGACCTCTTTGTACCTGGATAAGAAGTCCATTAGTTCTCTACCGGTATGGTCGATACCTTCCAGATACTTGTCGGTATTCTCCTGCAGTTTCTGCTGCTCTACTGCCAGTTCCTCGGAATTTACTCCCAGGTTGATACTCTTTTCCTCGATATTAGCCTCTGTTTCCTGTCCCTTACTTTCCAGCTTCTGCGCAGAGGTAAGCTCTTCTTCAACTCCCCAGAGATTGCCTGAGATATTCTCCAGTGCAGTCTGGACTCCATCCAGAGTATTGACCTCTTCTTGCAGCGAAGCGATGCGACTCAAGCTGCTTTGGGATGAGGTTTGGCGGGTTGCGGCCTTGTTGCTCAGCTCACTGCTGTCCTGAGTAGGCTTGAACTGATTGGCTCTCTCTTGAGTTGCTGTAGGAAGAGAGATACCACTTGAAAGCTTACTCAGTGCTGGTTTGGTGCTGGCCAGCTGAGTGGAGTCCTCGCTTACTTTGGGGTTGAGAGCATTTTTATTGATATTCACAGTCATGGTTTTCTCCTTGTTAATGTGAATTAAAATGCTTTAGTAATGCTTGTCGGGTCTCAACTCGCTAAGCGGTAAAGCTGGTGCCACTGCCTATATTATAGAATGATGCCTGGTAGGACATCGCGGCGTTGGCCGCAGCCGCCTGGTTACTCAGTGAGGTCAGGAGCGCTGACTCTTCGGCATCATTGACCTTTATGATATCGTTATATGACTGCGAGTAGCCGGTGTTACTGTCAGACATGATAGAGTTGGCATACTCGAAGAGATTACGGTACGCTGAGATTGAGGCGTTGTTCTTGGTGACCGTGCTGACAGCGGTGGTAATTGTAGCTGCCGCATCAGCGGTAATATCGCCACCGGCATCTAGGCCCAGACCGGCCAGGGAGATGGTAGTGAAGGAGAGTGAGGTTGAACCTGCGGTGGCGAAGGCTTTCTCGCTGACGCTAGTGGAACCGACACCTGCGCCGTCGAGAACAGCTTGATCCTTGTATTTGGCACCTTCCACCAGAGAATCAATACTGAGGGCGTAGGCCTTGTATTCTTCGGCGAGTGCGGCCTTGGCATCGGTATCGGTCTCGTTGGTGTATTCCTCTTTGAGCGAGGACATCTCGTTGAGAATCGAGGTTACCTGATCCTGTGCTTCGAGGATACCGTCGAATTGGCCAAGGGTATAGTTGTTATTGTCGATAGCCTTGGAGTTTTGGGCGATATCTTCCTGCAGGCCTTGTGCTTTGAGAATCATGCCTGGAGCGTCAGAGACGTGGTTGTACTTGAGCCCGGAATTGATACGGGCGATTGAATCACTTGCTAGTCGGTTGATGTTGGAGATAGTATTGAGGGATTGAGTCATACTTCCGCTCAGACCAGCATTTACGTTTAAAATACTCATAGTTTTCCTCCTTGTTGGTGAATACCGGTGATATGTGTCGGTATTCTGTCTTCTTCCGTGAAAGATGGTATCCATTCCCATCTAACTTGACTCTATACATCCAGTATAGAGTGTACTGCTTGCTGGCCGGATAAGGATATTCCCGATCTCTATGCGTAACCAGCGTAACCGCTGAAGTTTTGGCTCCTCCAGCACGAGCATTCTTTATACCATGGCATCCTCCTTTATTCTAAATTATAACTGTATTATGCCTGATTTGAGAGTAGTCGAGTGCGGTGCAGAGTATGACTGCCGGCGACCAGGAGCAGGTGGAGGTACATGCTTGAAGCGAAATCCGCGGTTATCGCATCAATTCCGGTAGAATCGATATTGGTTCTGGCAATATCCTCTTCATAGACCTGACGGCTGGGAAACTGGATAATTTTACGGGCACTCTTGCGGTTGTGTTTGAGCTGCCTCTGTATCTGCTTATCTTGTAGTAGGTTGTTTATGCTGCTTACGGCGTTGTTTGTTGAATTGATAACCATGGTCTTCTCCTTGGGTTGAGTCTTCGGTTGTAAGTAATAGCAGGCTGTTTAGCCGCTAGGCAGCAGAGCGGCAAGGGCTTTTGCCGACGAATTGGCGATAGTTATGGCCGAGATATTTGCCTGCTCAAGAATTTGCAGCTTGGTGATCTTGGTGGTGGCGTAGGCTTCATCAACGTCGGCAATGGTAGATCGCTGATCGGCGAGAGAGACGAGTTGATCCTGTAGCGATTCGGTCTGCGCCTCAAGATTGTTCTTCATGAACGCTCCCAAGCCAGTCCATTCAGAGCGTACCTCGGCGATGATCGAATCGAGATAGTCCAGAGCTTTGGTTGGATCATCAACCAGATAGAACTCAGAGCTGCTGTCGACCAGAGCTTCAAGACCAAGTCCAGAGGCTGAGATATCGCGGAAGCCATAGTTTATAGAGTCTAATTTGGTGGTGCCGTCTGAAATATGAAAGTGTATACCGCCTTCGGGTTGAAAACTGAAGCGCTGGTCACTGAGAGTTGTGCCGTTTACCAGATCCTTGCCGACTTTTGTAGCATCGAGATTGAACTCTGCCTGGATCTCGGTATTGGAGACGTAGGTTACCAGGCCGTTGGTGTTCTCATAATCTCGACCGGTGTCGGTGAAATCTCTGCCGTCATCCAGGATCTGGTCGGTGCCGGTATTGGCATAGATTATCGCTTCGGAGTTGCCCCGGCCGATAGTCCTGAAGGTCAGTTCGCCGTCACTTATCTCGGCTTTGGCGCCGATAGCGGCGAAGGCGGCATTCATCGCTGATAGGCTTCCGCTCACAGTGTCGCCACCGGCAAAGGCATAACTAACGGTACCGTCGGTGGTAGTCAGGCTGATTGTAGCATCGGTGGTAATGGTGTCGGTATAGTCGCCGCCGATCTCGGCATTCTCAGAACCTTGATTCTTGTAATCTCCGGAGATGCTATAATTCTTGCCGTTGATGAGGACTGTACCGGTCTCGCCACTGTCGGAGAGGGTGGTGGCACCACTGAGAATATCTGTACCGCTGACGTAGCTGTAGCTGATACTTGCGTCGTCGCCGTATTCTTTGGTTAGGAAGAATAAAGTGGAGCCGTCGTTACTCAGCTCTGCATATGCACCAATATCGGCAAGCTGCTGATTCATCTGGGAGAGGGCTGTGGCTTTGGCGGTGTTGTCAACCGGGGTGCTGGCATTGATCTGAATGCGTCTGGTGCCGGCGCTGGTGGTGATGTCAAAGACGGCAGCGGGATCACTGGTAGCAGAGTCTGGGAGGTTGAGGGTGCCGGAGACAGCTGCCTGTTCGGTGGCGTTGTCGTTATCGAAACTGAGGGAGAGGTAGGTTTTATCCTGGAGTGTGCGGATATAGGAGTCATCTACCGCGATAATACTTGAGGCGCGTTCGATATCAAATTCACCGTCACCAGCGAGTACCTGTTTGTCGCCGAGGTCTACCGAGTTGGCAAAGACATTGACGGCACTGATACCGGCGGAGACACTGGACAGGATTACCTCTCTGATGCTCTGGCTGCTTTCATCAGAGGCATCAAGAATCTGACTGCGCATATCCAAGAGAGTGTTGAGAATAGCACTCTGGCCGGAGTCTATGCCCGAGAGAGCATTATAGGATAATTGATTGTTGGTGATGGCGGCCTCAACACCGTAGATTCTGGCCTGTAGCTTGGCTAGCTCTGAACAGCCGGCAGGATCTTCTGCAGCCGAGGTGAATTTGTAACCGGTACTGAGCTGGTTCAGGGTACTGCTGAGCTCGTCTTGAATTGAATTGATATTATTTACGCGTTGTATACTCTGGGCTGTGAGCCTGGAGCTCAGCCCGTAGGATTGGGTATAACTCATTTTGCTTCCTCCGTGAAGTAATTTCCGATCTTGATTGTTTCTCGCTACTGTCCCCAGTAGGAGAGGCGTTTATCATCCATGATGGCTGGTAAGCCTACGTACGCCAAACGTTTATAGTTTAGGTGATCTATCGGGCTCCTTTTAATTGGGGGTAATAATAAAATCTATAATTAATCTGTAAAAAACTGGGTTTTTTATTAAAGTTTTGCTTAGTGCGGACGATAAGAAAATACCGAGGGATTCCCGATCTCGAACTCGGTGGCATCCCGTCCTTGCGGCCCATCCAACCGCGATATAAGGACGGGATATTTTTTTTGTGCAGTATTCTATCCCTGCTATTAATCACTGTATCTTCTATTCTTTAAAGGTGTTACCGCTAAGTAAACCTGTTGTTGCTGGTGGAGGCCAGGTAGAGAATGCCTTAAATTCTTACCCATGCCTCCAGAGCAAACCGGTATCTATCCGCCTTAAGGATAAGTACAAGTTTGCAGGTGTGGAACTGCTCCCTGCCTATAAAGAGCTGTTCCGATGCATGTCGTTGCAAACATGTAGCAGGAAAATTATGTATTATGCGGCTACTCAGACAAGTTACGCAGAAGGGTGGAGGTGTGTAACCCCAGACTCTGGATAAAACTACCCTGTCAAGTATACCTTGGACACAGTATTACACAATACGACATAATACAACGTACCAATACATAACAATAATTTATATGGAATGAAAAGAATGGCTGATACTTTTTGCTTGAACTAACGAATTCTGCGTCCCCACAAAATCGTTACCCAATAAAAGTAATCAGAAACGGAAAGGGTTATGAGAGTTTCCCGATCTCAAGCTCCGTGACATCCTTGTCAATTCCAGCTTCCTTGCTGCTTTGAGCCTCATGCTCAAAAGAGAAACCTAAGCTCTCTACTATCATTTTATAGTACTCAAGTTGCTAATGCAAATATTTTTTTGTCGTCAACGGAATTTATCCTGTGAAAAATGAGATTAGAACCTGGGTTTGTAAAATGTAACTTATTGATATTGAAAATGATGCAGTTTTTTTGTAAACTTTAGAAAAAAATCAAAAAAAGTGCAAGAAAATCTTAAAAAGATATAAAACGAGTTGTCTTTTTGTGGAAAGTAGTAAGTAATTAGTGTTCTGTCTTTTTGTAATAAGGGTAGTGGAAATGTATAGAGTCGGTATGGGGTCTGATCAACATCGCTATAGAGCAGGAGATTGTATCAGGCTTGGCGGAGTAGTGATTCCAGCCGAGTTTACGGTAGTGGCGCATTCGGATGGGGATGTATTTTTACATGCGTTGACCGATGCGCTATTGGGGGCGGTGGCTGGGGGTGATATTGGTGAACTGTTTCCCGACACTACCGAAGTGAATAAGGGTAGGGATTCCGTAGAGTTTCTTGAGGCGGCATTTGAGTTGATACGGGATAAAGGGTATGAGCTGGTAAATATCGACTCGACTATTCAGGCGGAACGTCCGCGATTAGCAGAATATAAGCGCCAGATTGCAGGTGCAGTGGCAAAAGTTCTGAAGCTAAAACCAGAATTTGTAAGTGTTAAAGCCAAGACTGCAGAGGGAATGGATGCAGTTGGGCGGTGTGAAGGGATAAGGGTGGATGTAGTGGTTCTGGTACGGAGGGTGGGGGGCTGATGCATAAGCAGATATTTCCATTTGTTAGGGAGTTTCTTGAGCATCTCAGGGTTGAGTGTGGGCTGGCGGAGAATACTCTTCTTGCTTACAAGCACGACCTTACGAGTATGGCAGAGTGGTTGTTGAGAGCAGGGATAGAGAACCCGGCAGAGGTGACGGGGGATGATCTGGTGGATTATGCCGCAGAGTTAGCACGTAAGGGGTTGGCGCCGACCTCACGCGCTAGAGCTATCGTGGCGAGTCGGATGTACTATAAATTTTTGGTGATGGAGAAGATCTTGACGGTCAATCCCACGGATTTTATCGATCAGCCTAGACTCTTTAAATATCTGCCGCAGGAGTTGTCGCCGGTAGAGGTAGAGGCGCTTCTACGGGCTGAGACGGGAGAGGGGGCATTGGCGGATCGAAACCGAGCCTTACTCGAACTCTTCTACGCTACCGGGGCACGAGTATCTGAACTCTGCGGGGCGCGGGTGGTGGATATAGATCTCAAGGAGCGTTTTATCCGCCTCAAGGGCAAGGGAGGAAAGGAGCGGATGACCCCGATAACCCGGACTGCTGCCGAGGTGGTAGGGGTGTATCTCTATGGAGCGAGGCTTGAGTTGGAGCGGAGTGAGCAGCCGTATCTCTTTCTCTCACGTACGGGCAGGAAGCTGGACAGGGTCAATGTCTTTTTGCTGGTCAAAAGATTGGCGCTCAAGGCGGGAATAACCAAGAATGTCTATCCCCATCTGCTTCGGCATAGCTTTGCCACGCATATGCTCGAGGGAGGAGCGAATCTAAGGGCGGTGCAGATGCTACTGGGACATGCCGATCTTGCGACTACCGAGATATATACCCATGTGCATGATAAGCGTAAGTTTGCAGTCTATCATCAGTTTCATCCTAGAGGTTGAGATGGCTTTGAAAGCAGTAATTAATGTACCCCAGACGCCTCGACGCCTGGGGTATATCTATAATAATAATCAATCAAAATGTCATCAGCCTGCCCGGCATATATTTTGCTTCACAAAACCTCCTTACTAGGATGCCGGAGCAGGCAAGTAGCATTGATAAGAACCTCAGGTGCTAGTGTCGACTTTTGCAGAGCGAATGCGCTTTACGCGCCAGGCACTCTTTTTTTAGGGCTGATCCGCATAACCCCGAGACCTCAAAGCTTGTTCTGTCGTCAAAGAGCACTAACAACTGAGGCAGAATTTTCTGGTGGATCCCCTGTATTCATACTACTGTCTCCACGTCTGGTTAGCTGTCGCTAACCTATAGAAAATTAAACGTTAATCCTGTACAAACAACGCTGTTTTTGCATAATGCCTTATTAGTCGCTGATACGTGTCAAAAGACATATATGCTTAAAATGAGAATAATGTAGTATCCGGTTTATGAAAAAAAGTGCTAATGATCAAATTTTATAATAATTGTGTATTTGCTAAATTTATAAAAAGTAGTTATACGTAAAATAGTAATTCTGGTTGCTAGTTGAGCCCTGATAGCAGTTAGGTGATTGGCTTTTGTGGCAAGATAATACTATAGTATTAGGCGCTTTAGTGTTGGGATTAACCCTGAGCAGCGATTTTGATTATGCCATCGTCAAAGCTAGATAAGCTATAGGGCGAAATGATTCTGGTGGATTTTCTACAGGCATGAGCTACCTCCTTATGGGCTGGCTGACCTCGATAAAATATCCTATTTGTGTCAGCGCTTATATGTATAGATTAACACCTTGTTCTGAGTTATGCAAGCTTTTTTTTTTGAAAAATATTCATATTCTTTTTCGTTTGGTTTTAGTTTTTATGTCCTATTATTGTATGTCAAAGATGTCTGTTTGTCCTGTGTAGGGTTTTTGCGTATTTTTTTTTGAGTTGACTTTAAGCATAATGTTCTGCTTAGTGTAATCGTCAGGTATTATAAGAAGTTTAGAAATAACTTGAGGTTTATGACAAGATAAATAACTTATATTAATTTTAATAGCTTATATTTAATAGAGTTATAAGAATTATTATGTTTCGTGATTTTTTACTCGCTAATCATTTAGTTCTCATTGTATTTTTTTTAAACCATACGCATTATTAAACATTATAACTTATTATTTACAAAGAAATTAAATAAATGCTCACGCAATTGTGATCAAATGTACAGCTTTTGCGAGGAGGTGCAGGGGGTCTTGATGCCTGTAAAGGGTGCGAGAAACCCTAGGCAAAAGAATGAATTTCCTTTATATTGAACCTAAATTTATTGTATGCGAAAATATTTGGTGGTGAACGCTGATTTTCGGTTTGAGTGTTGGGTTGAGGCTGGTTGAAACCGTGCCGTATCTGTGCAGGAGTGAGGGAAAAATAAAAGTAAAACCCTGAATCAAATGATTCAGGGTTCACAAACAAACTTGATTTTCACACAAATGCCCAACAGGGCGCAACAACACTTTTTGTTAAGAGTAACTAAACCTAAGACATTATTATGATTTAGGTGAAGACTATTACACCTATAAACTATCATATATTTTCGCTTATGCAAACAATTGCAGAAAAAAAAATGGAATATTTGGTTGTAATTATGCAAAATAGCTAAAAAGTTATGGTCTTTTGCTTCCGTTAATAGTTGAGATAATATAACTTGTTTTATATTAAGGCATTATGGAGTCGTTAAATTTGTGTGTCGAGTGCTTAGCGTGAGATGTTTTTACAGATCAATTTGTGATTTTCTTAGTTACGGTGTTTAAAAAATTCTATCATTTCACCTGTCGGGCTGGTCACAAAGGCAATTCTGAGATCAAGTTTTTGGTCGTTGGCGTTGGATATCAGTACATCTTTCGGGGCGATAGTCTCGGTTGCGCCGGCTGCAATAGCACGTTGAAAATCTAGGTCAACATCGGTGCTGGTAAGGGCAATGTGCTCAATTGCGCCGTGCGGCTTGGCTTTGCCGTCGGCGAAGATCTCGATAAAGCTATCGCCTACGGGAAATAATACCATGCGTCCATTATCGGCTCCAGCTTCAAAGCAGGGCTTAAGACCCAATCCTTCAGTATAGAATTTAACTGCTTTGTCGAATTCGCCAGTGCGAATGGCGGCGTGATGCATTCCAGTGATCATATTTTATTCCTTATTAAATTAATGAAATTTGATAAAATTGAGTATTATAGCCTAATATATATGCTATATATAGTACAATAGGAGGAGTTTGGTAGCAAGATTTAATTTGCAAATAGTTAATAATGCATAGTTAATGTTATTTAAATGTAACTTGATGCTTGGTTTTTGTTATAAAATTGAAAAAATAGGATAAATTATTTGCTAATAGTAATCTCTGGTTGTATTATTATACAGAGTTTGGTATGGTGTATAAATTTATTGTATTGAAGGTGTTGGTGGAATTACTGGTAATTATCGGGTTGTGGCGGTATCTGCGTATTGAGGTATGGATTGTATTGTTCTCAACTAGGGATACCGGGTATAACCGGCAATGGATTATTGATTATGAGTTATACGATAGGGATTGATATTGGTACTACCAACCTTTGTGCGGTATTGGTTGACTCGGCAACATATTCGGTTGCGAATATGACTTCTTGTAAGAATGATACCTTGTTAGCGGGAGGCTCTCCGGCAGCATTTGAACAGGATGCTTCTGTTATACTGGAGCGCCTGCTCTCCTTGTTGGCGCGGCTGGTTGCTGAGTCTGCAGTTGCACCGGAGGCGATCACCGATCTGGCCATTACCGGCCAGATGCACGGAGTACTGCTGGCAGATGCGAAGCTTGAGGTCAGGAGTTCGTTATATACCTGGCGTGATCGGCGTTCGGAGGAGTCTGGCTTTCTTGAACGGATAGTAGGATTATTGCCCGAAGATTATACGCGGCGAACCGGTTGTAGGCTAGCGGCCGGCTTTGGGGGGCTTACTCTGGCTTGGCTTTTGGATAGGGGAGAGTTGGAGGTAGAGGCTGAGGGTTGTACTGTATTGAGCATAATGGATTACCTGGCTGCAGTGTTGACCGGGAGGAGGGCTATAGATTACTCTAATGCGGCGAGTTGGGGAATATTTGATATAACAGAAAACTGTTGGTATGAGGCGATGCTCGATATACTCAAGATTCCGGCTCCGCTGTTACCCGAGGTCTTGAATAGCTCTGAGGCTGTCGGTACGCTCTTACCCCGGCAGGCTGAGAAGTTGGGGTTGCAGCCGGAACTCAGGGTCTGGGTGCCGATAGGGGATAATCAGGCCAGTTATTATGGGGCAAGTAAGGGAAGAAATGATGTGGCGGTAATCAATATCGGTACCAGCGGGCAGATAACCGTACCGAGTACCAGTCTCAGTATCGCTAATGGTCTGGAGACCAGACCGCTACCAAATGCTGGTTATATTCTGGTAGGAGCTATCCTCTGTGGTGGTTGGTCTTATGATTATCTGGCGCGCTTCTTTCTCAGGATAATCACCGAGCTTGGTGGAGTGGAACTGGATAAAGATTTGCTCTATAGCCGTATGCGGGAGTTATTGGAGGCTGAGTATGCGCAGGGAGGAGCAGGACTCAAGGTCAGTACCAGGTTCTCTGGGAGTAGGAGCGGGCAGGGCGAGCAGACCGGGAGTATTTATGGTATAGATGAGGGAAATCTTACGCCGGGTAATATGATATACGGTTTTTTACGGGGAATTATCGAAGAACTCTTTGGAATGCTGCCGTGTGAATTAATTGGTAGCGGCAGTCAGGAAATCCATGAATTGGTTGCGACTGGTAATGCGATCAGGCTCAACCCGGAAATGCTCAAGATAATCGAGGATGTCTTTGGGGTGAAATGTAGACTCTCGGATTCTGTTGAAGAGGCGGCTGCGGGAGCGGCGTATGTGGCGATTAGTAATGCCGGGAGGTAGAGGTAGAGGTAAGGACTTTTGAAATTTGTGTAAATAATAATATACAGCCAGCAACTTTGTTGCTGGCTTAAGTTCTTTTGTAGCCCGCCCATTTATTCCAAGAGATCTGAAAAAATTAACGGGTGTAATATTTTCAGACCATATTGCCTATAGGATTATCATTGGGAACTGCATTATTTATTGGAGTATTGAGTTCTTTTGTGGCGTCAATATTGTTCTATTACACAATATAAATATTAAGTCATGATTAGTCAAAGATCTTGGATATAGCCGGAATATTCTATTCATCTATTCCTTTTATGCAATAACACCGTGAGCAATGTGATTAAACGCATAGCGTTTGCCGGGGAACGGGGCGGGTAGTC
Source organism: Planctomycetota bacterium (assembly GCA_963556115.3). Taxonomy (GTDB): domain Bacteria; phylum Planctomycetota; class SZUA-567; order SZUA-567; family SZUA-567. The sequence goes on from CAUVYI020000001.1 coordinate 233,558, forward strand.
CCAGAAAAAAAATGTGAAGTTTTAGCTAATTGCTTAGAGAATGATGGCATCCGGGTTGAGAATAACGATTGCCTTGAGTCTGAGCTTTTGGCGTAGAGTGGGTTTTGGAGTTTTTGTTGTAAGTCTGTTTATAACAATTATATTCTCAGCCACTGCTTATCGCAGTGTTTTTGTCATATCTTTGGGAAAGTATACCAAACGCTCATGCAAATGAGCGGACTACAGAAGTAGCCTAAGCCCTCAGTAGAGCTGAGGGCTGATTTATTGGTACTATCTAAATGTGAAAATAACGTTAGTGATTTTCTTTGCTTTGCCAAATATTACAGTTATAGATGTAATCCCTTAACAAAATTAACAATCATACTTATGCAAGTAAACTGCTGTTGTTACCGTTGTACATTCGGATAGTCATGATAAAAAAAAAGAGTAATTCTCAAAAATAGTAGTTGACAAGATATGCAAATATACTATACTGGGGTATAGTATATTTAGGGAGAAGATGATGGATATTGAGATACAGCGGGGTAAACTGCTCAGCAGGATCAAGCGGATTGAGGGGCAACTCAGAGCGGTACGGGGGATGATTGAGGCGGAGCGGGATTGTTGCGAGGTTATCCAGCAGATGCAGGCGGTCTCTGGAGCGGTAAAGGGGACGCTCTCGGCCATGGTCAAGAATGATCTGTATTGTTGCATGGCGCGGTCTGAGAGTGCTGGCGAGTATGACCGGGAGTCTATTGATAAGTTGCTGGCGACAATTGCCAAACTGGTCTGACCCTTTCTTTGACTGGAATTTTGCCTCTATCGGCATAACGCTGTGTGTAATACTCTCCTTGTTGCTGGGGCTCTTTGTGTACCGGCCCTTCTGCCATTTTGTTTGCATCATGGGGCTTGTGTCCTGGGTATTTGAGCTGGTAAGTATCGACAAGGTAAGAATTGATCATGATAAATGTATCGAGTTCGGTAAGTGTGTTGCGGCTTGTCCGTCTACGGCTTGTCAGGCGGTATTGGCCTGGGATAAGTTAAAACCGGATTGTTTCGGTTGTATGCGTCGCCTGGGAGTGTGTCCAGTGAACGCGATTGAGTATGGACGAAAGAAGAAGAACAGGAGTTGAGAGTATAATGAATATATTTAGATGGATTCTGGCACTGATATTTGTGGTGGTATTGGCACTCGGGTGGAAGTATCCGCTTCTAGGGTTGTTGGTGATTCCAATGATGGGGGCGGGGGTAATCTTCGCGGTGATAAACGGACGTTGGTTCTGCGGGAATATCTGTCCGCGGGGGCAGTTTATCGATAAGATTTTCAGTAAGATAACTTCAACTAGGGATATTCCCAGATTTTTTTTGCAGCCGGCATTCAGATGGGCTTTCCTTATTATCTTTATGGTAAAAATGGGGTTTTCGCTCTTTGGCGTGTATGAGGATGGGATCAATATGGCGTCGGTGGCCAGTGCTTTTTGGTGGGCAATGTTTGGCTCTACTATGATTGCGCTTGTTGGCGGATTTGCTTATAATAGCCGTTTTTGGTGCGCGGTTTGTCCAATCGGGACGATGGCCAAGAGCATCAAGGGAGTGGCGCCGAAGAATTACCGGGTGAGTGACTCATGTAAGGAGTGCGGTCTCTGTGCTCAAGCTTGTCCCTTCGGGCACAACCCGGCTGAGTTCAAGGGCGGAGAGTTTACCCATAGCGATTGCATCAAGTGCGGTAAATGTGTGGCTGCTTGCAGAATTGGGGCGATTGAGAAATAAATGTTAGTTGCTAGATGGGCAATAGATTAGTTTTGCTCTGAGTTCATAACTATGATTAAATCATAGATTACTATAAAGAAGCTCAGCCCTCAGTTTTACTGAGGGCTGAGGCTGTTTTAGAGATCGAGGATGCGGTTACTAGTATAACAGGTAGCAGTGTATATTGTTACTTGGGGCTGCAGCCTCAGCCTCAGCCAGTAACTGCGTTAATGGCTGGTTTTCTTAACTCCCTTATCTTCTGCTCTTCATGACGGTATCATAAGCATGATTGACCTTGCTCATCTGCTCGGTTGCAAACTTCATAAATTCTTCGGGAAGTCCCTTGCTCTGAAGTTTGTCGGGATGGAAGGCGGCGCATTTATCCCGGTACTTGCGTTTTACCTCGCTGTCGCTATCATTCGGACTGCACTCAAGAAGCTCATAAGCCTCGTCCAGCTCACTACTCGTTCTTGGGCGTGAGCCACTGTTGTTGCGGCTGTTACCCGAGTAGCTGTAGGAATCTTGCGCATCGAGGTGGAGTATGCGGGTGGCTTCGGCGATGATGGCCTGTTCTTCCGGTGAGGAACTGCCGTCACGCTTGGATAACTCGACGAGCGTGCTGATTAGGAGGGTGCAGAGTTCCCGGTCATAATTGACTATCTGACCGAACTGCTGAATATACTCTGCGGCCGGGGTGTTATTGTCCTTGGCTTCGATAAAGACACGTTTGGCCAGATCCTTGGTCTGAGGGTCAAGGCGGAAGTGGGTGTCCATGAGTTCTTCAACATAATTAATTTCTTCTTGAGAGACGATACCGTCAGCTTTGGCCATCTTGGCCAGGCAGGAGAAGAAGCAGACAAAGAAAGCGACCTGATTCTTCTGGGAGTTGTTGACCATACGTGAAGACGACGATACCGCACTGCCAAGTACCGCACCGAGTATCGCCCCTATAGGTCCGCCCATGATCATGCCGATGCCGCCGCCGATAAGAATTCCGAGTAACCCCATAATATATACCTTTCACTTTGGTTATTTTGCTTGGTAAAGACTTATTATAGTTATTTTGCCTGTTGCTTGGTTTAAAAAAAGTGTTGCAAATTGTGTAAGTACAGTATTAACTCTTTTTCGTGGTAGAACTTATCAGTTGGACATGGCTGATAGTGGCTTTACCCAGACGCCAGAGTAGAAAACCGTTTAGGCCAGCCTCGGCGGTCTTGGCAAAGATTGACTTTAAAGAACTGGTCAATGAGCCGGCGAGAAGTTCTCCGGTCCACTCTTCGTAGGAGTCGCTCAGGGTCTCTACTCCACCCTCGGTTGCTTGTCCGATTATGCCGCTGAGGTAGGCCTGCATAATTGCCCGCGAGAGCATGACCAGACTCTGCCCAAAAGCTGGGCGGAGATGGTAGAGTGTCAGTATGTCCTTGATCATGGCGAGGGAGCCGTAGAGTACTATAAGCTGATCGATAAGCCCTACCGGTGAGGCGGCGGTGCCGATAGCCACCCTGCTGGCGTAACGTTTAACCCGCTGAAAGGCCAGTTCGTCGAGTGGCGCCTGGAAACGTTCATGAAAACTAGTCAGCCATTCCTGGGCAGCCAGGGGCTGCGCTGGATTTAACAGATGGGTTCGGGCTGTCTCCATTTTTTTCAGAGTATCACTCTTACAGCCGATGCTGTAGAGCAGTGGATAATTGTCCAGCGGGTAGGAGATGAGGTATTCTTTGAGCTCTTCGCGGGCTGCGGTTGCATGCTTATTGGCCAGGGCACGTAATTCAGCGCGCTCTTCAAGAATAGTGAGCGCTTTGAGATTGATCTGGGGGCTACGCTGTAAAGCGAAAAGCTGGATGAAGAGGTGGACGCTTACCGAGATGATAAGTAGGGCAAAGACTGCTCCCAGCCCGAGGATGGTGTACTGCCAGATCTCGGGTAGAGTCTGGATATTCTGGTAGATGGTGATGCCTTCGGAGATGAGGAATAGTCCGAGGATGCCACTCAACAGCAAGAGGATGAGGCGGGCGGTTTTGTAGAGAGCTACAGGAATCTTCAGCCCGTCGTGTTTGAATTCGGCAAATTTGCTCTCAAAGCGTTGTTCTAAATCGGCGTCGAGTTCACTACTCAGTAATTCTTGCTCGCTGGCGGAGAGGATACGGATATCTGCCGCTTTCGGGCAAGGCTCGGGTTGTCCCAGGCCGGAGTCGCCGGAGCGCCGGTTGGATTCGGCTTGTTTTGGTGTGGGGGCCTCTTTTTTTGTTGCTTTGGAGCTGGAAAATGCTCGCGCTGTAGGATCACCGAGAGGGATCTCGCCTTCGTTTTTCATTATGCTCAGTCGCCTCCTGTTATATAATCGAAAATTCGATCTAAGCCCAGTTGGTTGGGCGGAATCTGCATATTCTTCGGAGCATCCGGGAGAATGCTGTAGAACGGGTAGTCATTATAATCCCAGTTGTTTGGCCAGACCTCTGGAAGTTGGGGTACAGGGTATTCGATCCATTCCTGTGCGGGATTATTGAGCGCTAGCTTGCCGACCAGGTGATGGGGCTTGTCTGAGGTGCGGGTGGAGTTACAGGCACTACAGGCAAACCATTTGAAGTCGATATCCGGCAGACTGCGTTTGGCGCGTTGGGTCATAAGTTTTAGCAGACCTCGGAGTCGGCCGTTTTCAATATCATCTTTGTCTAGCATATCTATCTTAGTGGCAACAAAGGCGACCCGTTTAAGGCCGCCACTGAAGAAACGGGTAAATTGCTTTATGAGCTTGCCGATAAAGGAGTCTGAGCGCAGAGTCTCGAAGAGGTCGAGGAGTATCTGGCGGTTGTCATTATATCTGTCTACGCCTCCGGCAAGCAGGGACGGAATATCGATGAGAATGATCAGGGTGTTGGCTCTGAGGATCTCCTTGAAGAGCGGCAGAGCAATAGTCTCGCGATAACTGGTGTAGGCCTTTTGCAGTTGCTCTAGAATATACGGATTTTGTATAAGCACCTCCCGGGGAACGGGGGCGAATTCGTTATGCTGGCTTAGACCGCAGATTTGAGAAGTGGCCAGTGTCTGAGCCGAAGCGGTTCGGGTTACCTTGCCCTGAGGGCTGAGCAGGAAGGTTGAGGGACTGACCAGGGGTTTGTAGTTGAGTATCAGATTGGCCATAAATAATTTGTAATTCTGTATAATTCTGGCGCTGTTTCCCGCTTCGTCTGACTTCAGGGAGTTGAGATAGGTCTGGAGATGGGACTGGTATTCATGATGCTCGCTGAAGTGCTGAAGGATGTGCTCTGACCAGTCTGTATAGTCGCGGTAGGCGGCGATGGCTGCATCGGATATACGTTCGCCGGGGAAGTCGAAAAACTCCAAACGTTGTTTACAGAAGCGGCGCCAATGCAGTGAGTTGTCCCAGTCGGAGCGGGAATACTCACAAATATACTTTGCGGAAGCTACCGTCTTCTCCGGCCAGATTCCCCGTGCCAGGCATTCGCGGTAGGTATCGAACTTAAATTTCTTCCACCTTCCTTTATCTATCGGTAATTCTCTGAAATTATGGATGCTGGCATGGTTCTTCAGAGTTAATTCGGCACTGTCAAATTCGCAGAGTTGGGCTATGAGTGAGCTCAGAAAGACGGTCTTTCCGCCCCCGGCGATGCCGGTTAGAGCTATTCTTTCTGTTGATTCAAACATAGTTGGCTTTCTGTATCGGGCTGTCGTAAAAAAATTTCATAGATTAATTATATATTTACCGCCGTCTGGAGTCAAGCTATCCCGGCCAATGCTTTTTGTCAATTACTTTATTAATGATTGAATAGGAGGTTATGAGTAATGGTAAATAATTGTAATATTTTACCGGATAAATTGGTAGAAATGATATGGTATGGTATAATAATAATTGTGAGTTGTTTGAATTGTGTTTGTTTTAGGTTTGGATTTTCTATAAAGCTCAAATTTTGGGTAAGATATAAAGACAGATATTCGCGTTTAGGGCTTAGTAATTAAAAATCTGTGTGTATATTAAACTTTAGCTATACTTGGGGTTTGAGTACTAGAGGAGTAGCGGATGAAGATTAAATGGAAGATTATTTTGCTCTCACTGATTGCTATTGTGGGTATGATTTTGTTGTTGTCGGTGGTGGTATATTTCAATTCGTATACCGAGCGTAACCTGATGCTTCCTCAGCTTAAGAAAGGAATTGTCGCTAAGGAACGTGAGATGATCAAGGCGATTGTGCAGACCGAATGTAGTACTTTGAGCCAGTTGATCAAGGGGGCAAAAAATAAGCAAGAAATCGACGCTATAATAATTGAGTATACGGACAAGACTTTTTTCCTGGATGATAAATCCGGGTATTTCTTTGTCTATGATTATAAAGGAAACAGGATAAATCTGCCGGGGATAAGCGAGCCGAATAAGACCGCGGGCAATTATATCGATATGCAGGACAGTAACGGGACAAGGTTGATTGCTGATATGGTCGAAGTTGCAAAGAAGGGCGGGGGCTTTGTCGAGTACTGGTTCCCGAAGAAAGGTGAGCCCGAGCCGTTACCAAAGATCAGTTATGCTATGCAGATACAGGGTACGGATTATTTTGTGGGTTCGGGGCTGTACTATGAAGATATCAATGCGTACATAGCCGGGATCAGTGAAATGATTACGTCTGAGACCGATTCGCAGCGGCTAATTGTTATTGCTCTGGCGGTTATTTATACACTGATTCTTGCCGGAGCGGCGTTTTATATTATCAGAGGGACGATTTCGGGGCTTACCAGTATTACGGGTGAACTTATTGCCATTGTTCAAACCGGAAATATCGATGTTGAGGTAGATGAAAAATTACTCAAGCGTAAGGATGAGATAGGTGAACTTGCCCGCGCCGGTAAGCATATCGTCGAGGATTTTCAGAAGATTGCCGAAACTTCAAAGCTGTTATCTGAACGAGATTGGCGGCAGGAGGTGGTTATCAAGACCGAGGATGATCAGATGAATAAATCATTCAAGGGTATGATTGATGAGGTAAATTTGACTCTGAATGAGATCAGAATTTTTGTCAGTGAACTCGAAAGCTCGGCGAAGCAGGTAAGTATTGCCAGCCAGTCCTTGTCGGAAGGGGCGGTGTCACAGGCAGCTGCGATTCAAGAGATAACCTCGTCACTTACCGATATGAGTGTGCGTACCAATCAGAATGCCGAGAATGCGGCTGAGGCGAGCACACTCTCGCAGGCAGCGAATGATGCGGCGGTAAGCGGGCAGAAACAGATGCAGGAACTCGCTGAGGCTATTGATGGAATTACGCTGCGCGCTGAGGAGACTAAAAAGGTGGTCAAGACCATTGATGATATCGCTTTTCAGACCAATTTGCTCGCGCTCAATGCCGCAGTCGAAGCGGCTCGAGCCGGAATACATGGCAAGGGCTTTGCTGTGGTTGCGGAAGAGGTACGTAATCTCGCAGCACGGTCGGCCAAAGCCGCAGGGGAGACGGCAGAATTGATTGATAATGTGGTATCTGAAGTAAAGCATGGTAATGATATGGCGATAACTACCGCTGAAGCGCTTAATAGTATTGCCGAGCAGATCAGTAAAGCGACGTCGCTGGTGGCTGAGATTGCTGAGGCTTCAAATTATCAGGCGCAAGGTGTACAACAGGTGAATCAGGGGTTGATGCAGATTGATTCGGTTACTCAGCAGAATACTTCCGGGGCGGAAGAGACCGCAGCCTCAAGCTCACACATGGAAGAGCTTGCCGTTAAATTATTCAATGTGATCAGTAAATTTACCTTGAAGGATGTAAGGCATGAGAAGAAACATGCGTCTAGATCAAACCAGATAAAGGGAGGGCGAGGTGCTAGGACTCGACTGGTAACAAAGGGGAGTGTGCAGCTGGTTACCCCGGATAAACAGATAAAACTGGATGCTGAGGAGTTTGGCAAGTTTTAGATAAATGTCTTGGCTTTTGTGTGGAAATGTCCTAAAAATCATGATTCAAGACATTTTTTGGGGGATTATTACACTTGAAAAAGTATAAGAAATATAGCAGTAGTTATAGATATTGATATATAGTATAATAGTAGTTTTTTTAACTTGCGAAAAAGAATATGCCCAGGTATAGTGTATTAGTTAGTCTTTAATTATTAATAGCTATTCTTGAAAGACTGGAGTTGGTCATGAAGATTAAATGGAAGATTATTTTGCTCCCGGTAATTGCTGTAATTGGTGCCGTATTATTGATGGTTGCTACGCAGATAATAAATGCGGTAGTCAGAGATACGGTGGTGCAGCCAACTTTTTCTCAAGAATTGATTGAGGCGGAGAAGAGCAAGATAAAGGCTTTGGTGGTGATGGAGGCTAGAGAGCTGGATGCGGCGATAAAAGGGGTTACCGATCCTGAAGAGATCAAAAAGATTATAATTGACCAGACCGACAGAGCAAATTATATTGAGGACAATTCGGGTTATTTCTTTGTTTATGACCTGCAAGGGAACCGCATAAATTCTCCGGGAACCGTCGGTGATGCCAAGACTAGCGGTAATTTCTGGGAATATCAGGATAGTGACGGTATATTCTTTTTCAAAGGTTTCACTGCTGCGGTAAAGCAGGGTGGAGGCTTTGTGGATTACAGATTTACCAAGAAAGATAGGACTGAGCCTCTGCCTAAGATAAGTTACGTCAAGGGAATTGCGGGAACAGATTATTACGTGGGTACAGGTCTGTATATCGATGATACCCTGGCGCGAATCAAAGAGATAGAGAAGAGTACTGCTAAGAAGGTCGATTCTTATCGGATTTATATGTATCTTGTCTTTATAGTGTATGTTATAATACTGGGAATAATTGCTTTTGTTATAATCAAGGGTATTATTTCCGGGCTTGCTGGGGTGGTGAAAAAACTGCTGGTAATTGTCGAAAAGGGTGATACTACGGTTACCCTGGAGGAGTCGCTTCTGAAACGCACGGATGAGATTGGTGATCTGGCGATAGTCGGGAAGAATCTCATCGCTGAATTCAGTAAAATTGCTAATATCGCCAAGAGGTTGGCGGATAGAGACTGGTGCCAGGATATCAGCCTGAAGTCTGAAGTAGACGAGATGAATATAGCGCTGAGCCGGATGCTGGAGGAGATGAATACTACTCTCTTTAATTTTGCGCAGAAGATCTATGAGGTGAATGAGGGTATCAGGCAGATTAGTATAGCGAGCCAGGCTCTATCCGACGGGGCAACCTCGCAGGCGGCCTCGATCGAAGAGGTTACTGCTTCACTCCAGGAGATGGGCAAGCGAACCAATCAGAATGCGCAGAATGCAACCCAGGCCAAGGATCTATCGCAGACGGCGAGCATGGCTGCTCAGCGAGGTCATACTCAGATGCAGGAGCTTACCAGTGCTATTGAAGGCATTACTGTGAGGGCGGAAGAGACGAAAAAGGTAGTCAAGACTATTGATGATATTGCTTTTCAGACTAACTTGCTTGCGCTCAACGCTGCGGTTGAAGCGGCTAGAGCCGGGGTGCATGGCAAGGGCTTTGCCGTAGTCGCTGAAGAGGTGCGTAATCTTGCGGCGCGCTCAGCCAAAGCTGCCGGTGAGACCGCTGAACTGATAGACAATGTTGTGGGTGAGGTGCGTAATGGCAACGAATTGGCGCAGTCTACAGCGGGTGCTCTCAATAGTATTGTTGAGCAGGTGGACAAGACTTCTAAACTGGTTGTCGAGATTGCCGCGGCTTCAAATGAGCAGGCGCAGGGGTTGACTCAGGTCAATCAGGGATTGGAGCAGATTGATCATGTGACTCAGCAGAATACCTCAAGTGCAGAAGAGACTGCTTCTGCCAGCGCGCATATGATTGGCCTTATTGAGTCTATAAATAATGATATAGTCAGATTTAAGCTCAAGGGCAAGGCAAAGGCAAAGGGTAGAGAGAAGAAAGCAGCCCGCGCTAGAACTCAGGTTCGAGGGAAGTTACCGATAAATACGTCGAGTGCTTCAATAGTTACTCCTAAGGAGCAGATCAGGCTTGATGATGAAGAATTCGGAAAGTTTTAGAGCTGGTTGGTACTGAGTATACTGGGTTATAGAATAAACTCCAGGTCTGGGTTCAGACCTGGAGTTTAATTTGTGAAAAGCGGGGAATTTGGTGCGCTTACTTATAGACCGATTGCGCAGGGTCTATATATTGATTCATATTCTGTTTGGTCAGCTCATTCGGTGTGTTTGCGGTCTCGTTCTTGGTGTCTACGTCTCCACCTAGCTTTGAGTCACATCCGACCAGGCAGCATATTGCAACGAGTAATGCGCTGCTGATAACAAGTTTGCTCTTCATCTTTATCTCCTGGATAAGTAGTAATAATGTACTGCCTTTTGTATACTATAAGCTAATAATAATAAAAATTTTTATGTTAGTCAAATAAATTATAGCTTAATCAAGCTCTGCCTGTAGCTTCTGCAGATCCAGCCCCTCCGCTAGGAAGAGGCGAATTAGAGCCGCAGCCTTGCCGTACTCGACCATGGGGCGGGTTACCGGTAGACTGAGATAAGCTTTGGCATGGGCTTTGATATGGGCGACATTATTCTGATCTTCCTGATGGGTCGTGCCATTGGGGTCAAATTTGTAGCCTCCATCAGGAGCTTGTACATCATTGATATCCTCTACTGCCAGTAATTTTACCTGGATATTACAGCCTCGGTAGTGATATTCATTACCTTTAAGTATGTATTTGAAGTTGCGTAGATTGAACCAGACTGCGCTATAATACTCGCGGTTGTACGGTTTCTCCGGTTTATAACCACCGGGAAGGCGGTATACTCGGTACAGGCTGGGTATCCCAAAGACGACACCGCGAAAGAATTCGTCGGCTGCGTATAATTTACTCGAAATAGAATGACCGGCGCCCTTGCTCGACCAGGCTCCGTAATAGATAGCCTTGCTTCCGGCGATGACCGAGATACCCAGTAACGGATCTTTGCTGATTGCGTCGAGCAGATAGGAAAACTCCTTGGCTGTAACTGGATTTGGTAGAAGTAGATGGTCATTGATAATAAAGACGTTACGGTTGCTGTCATATTTGAGGCTGGTGATATGGCCTATACCGGAGGCTTTGCCTTCGAGGGTTATACCTTTGGGAACCGAGGTATATGTTTGAGCCTCAACTTTGGGGGTGAATAGAATTATGGTGAATAAGAGCAGGGTGTAGATTGTTTTTTTCATAAATAGGCCTTCCTCGTTATATTTAGTCATCGGTGCTGCATTCAAAAATATCTTCTAGTTCCTGGCGTGCTCCGGCAAGAGCGGCTTCGGTTACTTCGGGAACCGCAATCCGTATCTCTTCTTTACTCCGGGTGTCATAGATAATAAGTCCTTCGCCGTCCGGTGATTTTTCGATCTCTTCCAGGCGTAAAATTCGCTTGCGGATTAAAATTAATCCTAGGAGGTAAAGAAAGAGCTGATTCTTCGGTTTGGTCTGTCGGTGCAGGTTGCTGAAGAAGGTATAGAACGCTTCACTGTCAATTTTTAGCTTGTTCTTGTGTTGCTGTTCCTTGCTGGGAATATGGGTCTTCCAGTAGGAGAAGAATTCGTCCTTGGTCAGATCATTCCAGGCAGCTTCGGAGTAGTCATACCGGACAAAATTCTCACCCTCTTCTTTCAGGGCGGAGAAGAATGTCTCCCCGACTTCTAGTACTCTCCCGGTTACCGCACAGCGGCGTTGACTCTTATTAACCTTCCATTCCACCATACTGCCTTTCTCTTTAATATTTAGTAATTAGTGAGCTTTGAAAAATCTGTCCCCGGAACCACTTTCGCCAATCTTTATCTTGATACTCCTTAAGCATTTTGGGCAGTGGCCGACATAGTGCGTGCCGGCTTTGTTCTGATAGATCCGCGCATATACATTGCAGCATTCAAACATTATTCCAAGAAATGGTCTGCTTTTATTGGTCATTTTTATCCCTCTTTTATAGGAAATGGTCAATACTATTTCTCTTTGTCATAGGGGTGCGCAAGCAGAAAAGCGGCTGTTTTCAGCTTGGTCATTATTCGCTCACGCTTATTGTTCTCCAGCTCCGTTGTCGCTACTCTGGCTGTGCAGTCGGAGATAAGCTCCTCTACCCTTGGACGGAGGTGGTAATTCTGAGCTACTGCACAGAGCAGCAGTAGACGTTTGTAGATAGTTATATCCAGAATTCGTGCGGGTTCAACCAGTTCCTGCTCCAGCTTATCAAGTATTGCGGTTATGGTCTGGGTTGGCGGCGGCGATGCGAGGATATCCTCTGCTGCGTTATGGATAAAATTATAGGTCTCTTCAATTTGATCTGGAGCATCGCTGTCCGGGAGTTCGTCGAGAATTATAATAGCATTCTCGGCGCCACTCTTACTGGAAAATATCCCCTTGAAGTCGGCGGGAGATATTTTGAGGATGCGTTGCTGGTTCTTGAAGTAGAGATAACCCTGATCAAGTACGATTACCTCCCCCTGGATTATTCTATTGTCATTGAGTAGTAGGTAAAGGGTAGGGGTATCGCTTGCAGCGTCAGCTGAGTTGAGAAGAGTACAGAAAAACAGCAGAGCCAGTATTCTGAAGGGTTTAATAATCATTATCAATTCCTCCACTCGTTGAGAGGTTCAGTATCGCCTGCAGCAGGGAGGTGAGTGAATTTACTGGTAAGTTGAGCAGAATATCCAAGCGGGTATTGCTTGAGTTCACCGTTAGATTGAGTGGCTTACCTCCAGCTTCTTTGGCATTAAAGTATTGCGAAAATTCGCGCCAGGGTATAGGGAGCCGGTTGGGGGGTGAGGGCGAAGGCCAGATCTCTTCTGACAGTAGCGCTACCTGGAGGTAGCGCAGGGGATTGAAGGTGAGGTTGAGTATGGTGTTCTCGCGGTTATTGGCTGCAGCCACACGGGTCAACTCCGAGTTGTTCTCAGCGCTGATATTCTTGGCGGTTGAGGTTACCTTATTGAGCGCTTCAATACAGAATTCCTGGATATTCTCATACTGTAGATCTAGCAGCGGAGCCAGAGGAACGACGGTAATAAACTTATCATTGAGCAGTGTTGAAATAATATGTTGTTTCCTCTGGAATTCGTCGGGTAGAGTAAAGTAGGTGCTGCGCATGAGTATCTCAGTATCGTTGATTATAGTTCCGGCGTCGGTCTTGCCTAAAACTCGGTTTTGAATTTCTACTTTGATTCCCTTCTCGGCAAGAAATTCTGAGTACTCGCCTATTGTCAAGATCTCCGCTAGCAACGAAAAGAATTCTGGAAGTTTGCTGGTGTTGTCAAAGGTTAGGATAGAGGTCGCCACTGGTCCGGCGTGTATGCTCCCTGGTTCTGGGGTGAGTACACCCTGTTGGACAGAGGTCGGGTTGGCCTGCTGCATATGTTCGAGGATGCTTGTTGCTCGTTCTTGAGTTGCCCGGTCCAAGGGCTTGTTGTTGAGTGCGGTGGCCAGATTGCCTAGACCCTCTATAATCTGGATATACTCTTCCGGCCAGAGGGTTATCTGGTTTAAAAGCACACTCTCGCGGGGTAGCAGTGAGAGGAACTGATTGGAATTGGGAGTATAGGCGGAGAGAGCATAGTGCAGACTACCGCCGTACTGGATCTCGATAGCGGTATCGGCCACGATCTCGGCGTCATTCAGATGGAGCCGGATGGTTACTATGGCAATCTCACTTATCAGGCTCTTGATTGTCTCTTGAGTAAAGTTCAAAATGGAGTTCAGTATATTGTCTGATTTGGCGGTGGTTCCGGCGAGATCTCTGAAGATATCATAGTGGAGCATATCCAGAAAACGCGGGAGCACCCGTGAGTTTGCCTGAAAGTAACGGTTGAGGTGGAGGGTTAGAGTATAGTCTGCGTCCGAATTGGTGATCAGCCCGGTTCGGCTGATCTCTTCGTCATTGTATACTTTTATGGCGTTAGCTACGGCAGCATAACTCCGGCTCATTATTGCCAGCTGGTTATCCCCATAGGCTAGATAATAGATCTCAGAATCAAGGCCGTCGGTACGTCGGTAACGGGTAATGTCGTCTTCGGTTTGTTCTTGGCGGATATTGCCAGTTCCCAGCAGTGAACCGATATACTTTTCCGGACTCCTGATGTGAAAGATATATACCCAGTTGTTATCCTTCTCCAAGGGGAGGCTGAAGTAGAGCGCTTCTGCCCAGTCATCAGTAATAAGATCCAGATAGTTCTCAACGAGTACCTCGGAGGAGAGCAGATCCAGTATTGGGTTGGTGGTAGGGGTGTTGGGGTTGATGTTGGCTAGAATCGCTTGCACCTGCGCATCGGTTTCGGCCAGGTTGTTATAATGGCTGATGGCGAGGAGGTTTCTATCGGCGGAGAATACTGCTTCGGGCTCTTGCGCCGCTAGACCGCAAGAGAGAATCAGGGATAATATTATTATTATCTGACAGTTGAAAAATAGGCGTTGTAAACAAGCTGATATTAACATTATCACCCTTGGTTCTCTAATTTATACAGGTAATCCTCGACCTGATTGGCTACGATAACCCCATAGTTTGCCGCACCCAGCCAGCCGCTCATGATAATCGCGCAACTACCGGTATGGTATACCCCACCAGCGACCTTGGGGAGTCCTTCACTGAGCTTCAGTCCTTCAAATTTAGTACCGAAGGAAGCTCCGCCGAGGTGACCGGTATAGCGGGCAAAGGTTCTGGGTGTGGCAGCTTCCATATAATCCACCTTCTCGGTAATGCCCGGGAGGTAGCGCTCTAGAAAGGTAAGTGTCTCCTGACAGAGAGCGTCTTTTGACGCTTTATACTCTTCTTCGCTGAGCTTATTCCAGTCTTCGTGACGGGCATTCATCGAGGCGACAATGGTATAACGCGGTGGCGAGTTCGGCCTGGTTTTGGGGTAATAAAGCGAGAAGGTGCGGCTGGTGATATCCCGGGAGCAGAGCTTCTCGGCATCGAACTCGCTGTGGGTCGAGGTAAAGATAAGATCTCCAATATCCTCGATACTCTCGCCCTCGCGGATACCCATATAGACCTGGGTGGAGGAGTTGGAGAGGCGCAGCCGTGAAGCCTCTGCCGTAAATTCCGGCGGTAGGTCTGCTTCGGCGAGTAGTTCGTTGATGGTGCGTGGCAGGCTGGCGTTACTGATAACCGTCTTGGCGCGGATGGTCTTACCAGCGACTACGACTCCGCAGGCGTGGCCGTTGTTGAGCAGGATCTTCTCTACCGGTGCTTGTAGGCGGATCTCAACTCCATTGGCTTCGAGTTCTTTTCTGAGCAGAGCGATGAAGAGATCGGTGCCGCCTTCAAAGGTATAGACGCCTTTGTTCATAAAGTTTGAGAAGACGATACCGTAGGTTATTGCCGGTTCGTCTAGAGTTGAGCCGTTGGCATAGGTAATCGGCTCCATCAGGAAGCGTACCACGTCTTTGCGCCCGGGGAAGAACTGCTCGAAGAGTTCCCGGGTGGTCAGACTCTGATCGTCATAGAAGTTCATCTGCGCCAGGGTAGTGAAGAAACTATCTACAGTCTCTTGCGGGATCTTGAAGAAGTCGGTCAACTTGGTCTTAAAGTCGGCGGTGTCGAAGGTGGTCTCGAGATGAAACTGGGGATTGTCAAAGACTATGCGCTTGAGCTGGACAATCCTGGAGGCGATATCCTTGCTCCAGTATTTGCGGCAGGTCTTGACCATGCCATAGGGAAAGCCGTGGAGCGAGACATCGAAGATATGTCCATGTCGTTTGAAGTAGGCGGCGAGTCCTCCCAGCATGAAATGCTGCTCCAGCAGGAGTACTTTGCGCTCAAGCTTGGCCAACCGGTTGGCGGCGGTCATCCCGCCGAGTCCGGAACCGATAACAATTACATCGTATTCTGTATCTATGATTCTTCTCCTGTGCAAGTTGTTTCTTTACTATTATATATATGTAAAGGTGTTGTGTCTATTATGAAATTGGATATTAGCTGTTCTTGAACCGACCGGACGACACAGATATTTTAGAGCCGTTTGTTGGCGCGGAGTTCATTCAGGGCATTCTCAAATGCCGGGGGCATGTTGGCCTCCAGCCTGAGCAGTTCACCGCTTTTAGGATGTTTGAGCTTGAGTTCGGCTGCGTGTAGCGCCTGGAAATTAAGACTTTGCAGCTTTCTACCCTGAGGGTTGTACTCGTGGTCGCAGATTATCGGTAGACCCAGGTGTTTGAGGTGGGCGCGGATCTGGTGGGAGCGGCCGGTGACCGGTACCGCTTCCAAGAGACTCCAGTCAGACCCTGATTCGAGGAGTCTGAATCTGGTTAGCGCTTCCTTGCTCTGCGCCCTTGAGTCAGGCGGCGGTACCCACTGTAGCTCCGGGTTCTCAGGAAATACCGCTAGGGGGGCATCGACCTCAAGCTCATTCCAGTCTGCTTTACCCTCGGTAATGGCCAGGTAGCGTTTATAGGTCTGGTTCTCCCGGAAGTACTTTGTCAATTCTTTATATGCTGTCTGGGTGCGGGAGTAGATAATGACTCCGGTGGTATAACGGTCGAGGCGGTGCGCCGGTGAGATCATTTTGTCGGGGTAGTTGGAATCCTTGTAGCGGTAGAGCACCCCGTTCTGGAGGGTCTGACCGGTGAGGTGGCCGCTTGAAGGGTGTACGACCCGCCCGGCAGGCTTGTTGAGTACGAGCATGCTGGCGTCTTCATAGATAATATCCAGCTCCATCGCGGTAGGCTGCATATACGGTGGCCAGGTCTGGGGAAACTCCACCTCGACCAGACTCCCGGCCTTGAGATCGACTACCGTGTCTACCCCGATCTTCTCGCCTGCGACCTTTACTGTGCCGAGTTTGATAATGGCCTGAGCGCGATTGTCGCTGATATATAGCCTGGAGGCGAGGTAACCGCCGATAGTGCGCAGACCGCGGTTTCGCTTGACCTCGAAGTTGAGGGTCTGACCCGGTAGATAGCGTGCACGCGCCATAGAGTCTCCGTTTACTTTCTCGGTGCGGCTAGGATGTTGTCAATAAGTCTCAGGTCGTCTCCGAGCTTGATCGCTCCGGCGATGAGCACGAGGTCGTCTACCTCCTCGACATCTTCAAGGGTCTCAGGAGAGACTATATCCATATAGTCTACCTCGGCTGCCCCGGCATGGATTATACTCTCCACCATCTTATTGAGAATCTCTGCGGCATTGCTGTGCCCCTGCGTGACCATCTCTTCACCGATCTTCAGCGCCCGGTAGAGTGAGAGAGCCGCGTCCATATCTTCAGGTTGGATACGTTTATTTCTGCTGCTCATGGCCAGTCCGTTCTTTTCCCGGATAATCGGGCAGATCTTCATCTTTACCGGGATATTCAGATCGATAATCATGCGCTGGATAATCAGTGCCTGCTGGGCATCTTTCTGGCCGAAATAAGCGTACTCGGCACGGGTGATGTTAAGTAGCTTGGTTACTACCGTACAGACTCCGATAAAATGCCCTCGTCCGCGCGAGAGTCCGCAGAGATGATTGGCGAGCCGGTCGACCATGACGACGGTATCGCGGTTCGGCGCGTACATCGTCTCGGCGCTTGGGGCGAAGATGATATCTGCTCCTGCGGCTTCGGCCTGGGCGACATCCTCTTCAAAACTCTTGGGGTATTTATCCAGATCCTCCGGGTCGTCAAACTGGGTTGGGTTGAGAAAGATGCTGACGGTGACGATATCTGCATCCTCTCTGGCGGCCTCGATAAGCGAGAGGTGTCCGGCATGGAGCGCGCCCATGGTAGGGACAAATCCCTGGATCATGCCGGAGCGGAGAATGTTCAGCCCTTCCTCCTGCATCTCTTCAATCGTGTGTATAATCTTCATTGCGCTTAGATCCTTCATCTTGAAAAAAATATTGAATTTTGTAGTTCATCTAGCTAAACGGGTTTTTTATTATATTGGAATTTCATCCCCAAACCCCTGGATAGGGGGTTACTCATCCCCTGTACCCCGAGGTGCGCAGCCGCACAAGCATTTACGCAAACGGTTAGTTTAAGAAATTTTCAATTAAATTGGTACAAGGTAAATTTAATAATCTCTTTCTGTTACAGTATGGAATAAAACTGAAAATAAATACACTCGTTTATAATAAGAATATTGTATGTATTGTCAGGTTAACCATAAATCACCAGTTATTTGAGGGTTAAATTTATTACGCTAATGGCAAAAGGTATCGCTTAATGTGAGTAGCCAGTTTTGTCCATTATAGTTGGCGGGCGTGAGTAATCAAGTAGCTTTGGGTAGGGATAACTGAAACCCGAGAATCGGAAGAATTTCGTTCTCGGATGGGATAATATGTCTGTAGCAAAGTTATGGGCGAAAAAGTAGGGTTAATTCGATCTGGCTACATGCTGCGCGAGTACGGCGAGGTTGAGATTGCCGGAATTGCGCAGGTAACGGGCGAAGGCGGCAAATTCCCCGATTTTGGCGGCCTTGCTGATCTGCGGGATATCGATATAAGCGCGGGAATTGGCTTTGATCTCATCAAGGTTATCCAGATCCGCTGGGGATAAGAGCTCCATATTCTGCCCCGGCAGGTAACCACCGTCTGCAGCTGAACCTGGGCCTACAGGTAGGAGTAGGTTGATCATTTTCATGCTCTGCAGGTAGTAGACATTGTCTACCAGAGCGAAGTTATAGTCCTTGAATTTATTGATTGAGACGGCAGGGATCTGGCGTCTTTTGGTCTGTTTGGGGGTATAGTCGTGGGGCAGGGTGATCCCTTCGAGATTTTTGGTCCAGCCGAAGATGACTGAGACGAGGATTTTGTCGGCCTGGACGAGCGCTTTGGAGGTCTCGCCGTCAGGGCGGAGCGCCCCATAACTCAGCACCTTCTTATTGACGATGGATACGCCTATCCGGTCGTCCTTGGATAACGCCAGGAGTACCGCCGCTACCTGGGTACGAGGAATAGGACAGGGATAAAAGGTGTTCTGGTTGAGGATGAAGGTATTGTCGGAGAGGCGGTATTTGATCGTCTCTATCCGGTTGAAGCCACTGGCCTGACCTTCCAGAATTACGCCTTTGGGGAGTGAACCGTAGCGCTGGAGAATATTCTCGCTCTCTGTCTGCCACTGATTCTGCCAGCAACTGAGCGTGATAAGTAGTAATACCATTGAGAGTATAATATTCTTCGTATGCAAGGCTCTGCTCCTCTGTTTGAACTATCTTTTGAACTATCTATAATTATAGGTATACTTGTCTGATAAATTATATGATTTGGTTAATTGAATGTAAAGTTGATTTTTAAACAATGCACCTAGTCTGCTCTGAGGGTTTGCAATCCGTAGCCGGTCGGGTATAATTATAGAGTATAAGGGAGATATACTCGGGTAGTGTAAGATTAATGTAAAGGTAATTATGAATTATAAGTTGATTGAAGAGTCGGCGCTGGCCGGCGGTTGCAGTGCGGCAGAGGCGATTTGGGCGGTCAGCCATCTCTTTACTGATGAGCTGGTTGGGTTGACTACAAAGCTGCGCGAGGCAGCATTCGGCAATAAGGTCTGGCTCTGTGAGATTATGAATGCCCGCTGTGGTTGCTGCCCGGAGGACTGTACTTTCTGTGCGCAGAGTGCGCATAATCAATCCGAGATAACTCTTTTTGGCTTTAGGGGAGAATAAGGAGATTATCGCCAAAGCGGCGGAGGCAGGTAGGAATCAGGCGCATAATTTCGGCATTGTGACCAGTGGGGTTACGGTAAAGGGGGAGGCGCTTGAGCATGTCTGTATGGCGATATCAGAGATTGCAGAAGCACCGGTTTCGCCCGGAGTCTGTGCTTCTTTCGGGCGGATGAACCGCGAGCAGCTTGAAGAGCTCAAGGCGGCCGGACTGGAACGTTATCATCATAATCTTGAAACAGCGGAGAACTTCTATCCCATGGTCTGTACTACCCATGGTTGGGTGCGGCGTTTGGAGACGGTACAGATAGCGCTTGAAGTCGGGCTCAAGGTCTGTAGCGGCGGGTTGTTCGGGCTGGGAGAGGGGTTGGCAGGAGCGGGCAGATTTGGCGCTGGTGCTTAGGGAACTCGGGGTAGACAGTGTGCCGCTCAATTTTCTCCATGCGCATCCGGGTACCCCGCTGGCGGCGCAGCCGCCGTTAAAAGCGGAAGAAGCGCTCAGATTATTGCGCTCTATCGGCTGCTGCTGCCCCGGGCGACTATCCGGATCTGCGGCGGCAGGCCAAAGATACTCGGACACCGGATGCAGGAGATGTTCAGGTATGGAGCGAATGCTTTTATGACCGGAGATTATCTGACTACTTCCGGGATTACGCCGCAGAGCGATCTTAAGATGATTGAAGAGGAAGGGCTTATCCTTGCAGAGTGAGCAGGATCATTATAATACTGATAAAAAAGAGCTGAGTTATATTGTTGAGGTAATCAAAATCTGCCTGCAAAGAAGGCGGGCGCTGGTTTTAGTGGTAATACTGGCGGTGACGGTGTTCAATCTGCTCGATCTGGTTATTCCCAAGGCTTTGCAGTTACTAGTTGCTTCGCTGGAAGGCGAGCGCCTGGCCATCTTCGGCATCAGCCTTGAATCCGTGATTACCCCACAGAGCCGTATACTCTTCTTCTCGCTGTTGATTCCGTTTATGGCCTTGGTAAAATGGGTTGCGGGATATCTGCGCGGGGTCTTCCAGGCCAGGCTCGGGCAGGGAGCTTTGTTTGATCTGCGGGGTAAGATTTATACTCATGTCCAGGCGCTCTCGTTCAGTTATCATGATCAGGCGCATAGCGGGAGGTTTATCGCCAATATCATTGAGGATGTCAATGCAGTATCGGATTTCTTCACCCGCCCCTTCTTCTGGCTTTTATGAGTATTACGGGTCTGATCTGTATTTATGCCTATATGTTTAGCGTCGCCTGGCAGGCCGGGGCGGTATCGCTAATGATAATTCTCTTCTCTTTGCTCTCTCTTCTTCTCTTTATCCGTTATGGCTATCCGGTATATCTCAAGACCCGCAAGAGTCTGGAACGTATGGTCGGGGTATTCTCGGAGAATATGGAGGGACATCTGCTTATTCGTTCCTTCGGCAGACAGGAGGAGGAGAAGGTGAAGTTTGAAACCGTGGCCAAGGATTATCATGATGCGCTGGTGCAATCGCGGGTACTCTGGAGTTTGCTCAATCAGTCCTTCCTCTGGGGCGTGATGCTTGGGGTGCCGGCGGTACTCGGGGTGGGGATTTATCTGTACCGGCAGAATATCGGCTTCGGTGCGGATAATCTGCTTCTCTTGTTTATACTACAGAATTCGCTGATGCTACGGCTGCGGA
>CAUVYI020000002.1:0-192238 GCA_963556115.3 Planctomycetota bacterium
CCTTTGGCTATTGAGATTGAGGCGTGCAGGCAGTATTTTGAGGCCGAGATTGCGGCAGTGCAGCCGGAGGTGATAATTGCGGTCGGTGGAGCTGCAGCCAGCATACTCACCGGTGATGAGCTTTCGATAGAGCAGACACGGGGTATGTGGTATGAGTTTGCTGGTATTCCTCTGATGCCGATTTATCATCCGGCATTTTTGCTTCGGCAGCGGCGTAAGCTTGGGCATAGTAATGAGTTTGTCCGCAGAACCTGGGAGGATATTCAGCAGGTTATGCGCAGATTGAATACTGGAAAGGCTTAATATAGAGGTAAGGAAAATCACTAATGTGATTTTCTTCTTTAGATGATGCGGTTAAAGATTTTGATATTTCCGTAAGCGCTTCGGTTCATATAGGTTACATCCTATATTTACTCAAATTTAATTAGCAGTATTTCCAGTTTTTTTCAGACAGCGCAGTAGAAATTCCTCTATGCTGTATACAGGTATGGTGTTGCGTGCAGTATTGCGGATTACGGCGTAACAGCCACCGCAAGGACAGATTATCTGCTGGCAGCCTGCAGCTTTGGCGGCGTTGACTATATTTGCGGGCGCGCTACGGCAGCAGTCTATTGGCAGATCGGTAATTTCAAGTCCGTTTATGCGGTTGAGGAAAGAGCGGTAGCGTTTTCTTTCAAGACTTCCTTGAGGATAGAGGATTTTACCATAGATGTTACACCCGGGGAAATAGCCGATCTTGGTCGCTGGGTGTTCCAGCTTCTGCTGCTCAAGGTTGTCTAGGAGAAAATCGACAATATAACGATGATTCTCATTATTTCGGCCAAAGCTGTCAAAGGCCACCTGGGCACAGGAACTGCAGCAGTAGATGAGGCGCTTCGCCCCTTTCTTTTGTGCTTCTTCAAGATTCCTTTGTAGTAGTGCTCTTCCTCTGGCTTTATTCTCTGCAATTGTGGTTTCGCTGCTTTGTAGCACTATGGGCAGGCCGCAGCAGTTCTCTTGGGGCAGGCGCATATATTCTAACTCCAGCAGGTCGAGTAGCGCAAGGGAATCACGGATTTGAAATGGGGTGGTGAAGGGGCGGTAGCAGCCTAGTATTATGCAGTTTTCCGCTTTATCCTTGAAATTAACTATTCTGTGAGCTCCCAGTACCCCGGCAGTGAGGACACCAGGGGTAGCGTGGTTGTGATTAGTATTAATATCTTGCCACTGTTTATCAATATCGCGACCGCTGGCCAGAGCTTTGGCGGCATGTTTCCAGTCTTCAAGGCATATGTCTCCCTTAAGTAGATTAATAATTCGAGAATAGGTATAGGCTGAGATTGCCGATAATGTACAGTAGCAGTATCAGGAAGGTGTCTACCCCCATAATTACCAAGTGGCGTTTACTTCGGATTACCAGTCCCATAATTACTATCGCGGTCATTAGGACAACCATTATCATGGTCACTAGCAGTGGTTGGCTTATCAGATCCAGCAGTACCTTGCCCCGCAGAGCGCAATCGACCAGGAAGAGCCCGGCAATATTGAAGATATTGCTGCCGAGGATGTTGCCAGCAGCCATATCAATCGCCCCAATACGTACTGCTGCAATACTTACCACCATCTCCGGTAGGCTTGTTGCAATCGCCAGGAAGATTGTACCGACCATTGAGGCGCTCAAGCCCAGTCCGCCGTTTTCGACCGGTGAGGCCATTCTCTCGCCGATACTGGATAACCAGACACCACTGAGGACGATGATCAGGGATAAGGCGGCAAGTTTGATATAAAACGCGGTGCTGCTCATTGTGAGCAGATCCTCTTTAGTTGCGGTCTCTACCTCTTGATAGTCAGCTCCATCAAGGCCATGATCGCTTTTTTCCAGCTTGCTGATGAGTTTGAGCAGCCAGACATAGGCGACAGGGATGAACAGGATATAAGTGCCGCAGTTCAGAAACGGTACCAGATAGAATATCTCACTGAGTTGGTTTACGGCAAAGCCGAGTATCAGTAGCCCCATCATGAATAGCGAGGCGGTAGCAGAGAGAATATGTTTGCGCGAGAGTCGGTAAAAGAGTGCTTCTTTGCCATTGAGGATGTCGATGATAACAAAAATCAAAAGGTTGAAGAGGTTTGAGCCGATCAGGTTGCCACTGCCGAGGTCGGCGCCTTGCTTGAGCAGGCTCAGTGCGTTCTCCGGGTCTTGTGCAGCCATAATCGTGGCATTGATAGAAGCAGAAATTGAGACGGTGAGATCTGGTAGACTAGTAACCAAGGCGAGAAAGATGAGGCCGACGATGCCTCCACCTATACCCGTGCGCTCCCCCAGCGCATCACCGTAATCTCCAAGCTTTAGGCCTGAGAAGACAATCAGCAGAGCCGCTATAATAAATACAATTATCAGGCCTGCCTGGGAGCCGCCACCTAAGAGAAAATCCATAGAAGATCCTTAATAAAAAGACTGAAATACTATTGGGTAATAAAAAGAGGCTTAACAGAATGGAATATCCTGTTAAACCTCGAAATTGTATAGTCTAGCAGGGCTAAAAGAGCATTCAGGGTATTTTAGTTGTCATCACCCTTGATTGCATGGTAGCCGTACTCTGCCCCTTTCTCTGCGTAATAAAGCGGGTTGGAGATGTTCATAGCAAAGCTGACCGCATTCCAGGCAGATTTGGCATCACTCTTAAACTCTTCCTTGTCTTCTGAACTTATGCTTGGCGTTGAACAACCAGGTATTGCAGTAACAATGAGTAGTGTCAGAAGTATGGTTAACCAGCGAATAGTCATGGGTGTCCTTTATTCCTCATCCTTTATGATTTCTGTGGAATTTTCAGCTTGTTCTTGGTCTGTTGCTTCTTTCTCCAGATCTTTATTGGATTTTGCTTCGCGCAGAAACTCGGTTGTATCCCTGTTTTCGCTTTCATCAGTAGTTGTAGCGATCTCGAACTCTTCATCGGAAAAGTCTAGATGGCCATCTTTGACCCCGACAAGAATTTTGTGACCGGAGTTGAATCTTCGGCGTAATATCTCTTCGGCAATAGGGTCTTCGATGTATTGACCAATCGCCCGGCGTAAGGGTCTGGCGCCAAAGTCCTGGTCATAACCCTTGTTAATGATAAAGTCCTTGGCAGGCTGGGTGAGTTCAATATCCATATCCATATCCTGCATTCGTTTGCGAATTCCCATGATTTCGATATCGATAATACTCTCAAGATCTTTCTTCTCTAGATAACGGAAGATAACCACTTCATCAAGGCGGTTGATGAATTCAGGGCGGTAGTAATTCTCAACCGCTTCTTCGAGGGACTTTTTGAGGCGGTCATGAATCGACTCACTGCCACGTTTGCTAAAACCGAGGTTGCCCTGATTTTTGATTAGTTCCGCACCAACATTGCTGGTTAGAATCAGAATCGTATTTCTGAAGTCTACCTTACGCCCATAGCTGTCGGTTAATTGGCCTTCTTCCATTATCTGCAGGAGAATATTGAAGATATCGGTATGTGCTTTTTCCAGTTCATCAATCAGTACCACTGAGTACGGACGGCGCCGTACCTTCTCGGTAAGTTGTCCACCCTCTTCAAAGCCAACATATCCCGGAGGCGCACCTACAAGGCGGCTTACCGAATGCTTCTCCATATATTCTGACATATCGACCTGGATAAGTGCTTCCTCGTCTCCGAACATAAATTCGGCTAGGGCTTTTGCCAGCAGAGTCTTACCGACACCAGTAGGTCCGAGGAAGAGGAATGAACCCATAGGCCGGCGTGGATCTTTCATGCCGGCTCTGCCGCGGCGCAGGCAGCGCGATACCGCAGAGATGGCCTCATTCTGACTGACAACCTTCTCATGCAAAACCTTCTCCATCTCCAGAAGCCGCTCGGTCTCTTTCTCTTCCAACTGTGAGAGCGGTACCCCAGAGATAGAACTGACTACGCTGGCGACAATGTGTTCGTCGACGACTCCATGCGATTCGCCACTCTTCTCCCGCCAGCTGTCCTTGATCTCTTTCTTCTTGGTTTTGAGCTTCTCAGCTTGGTCGCGGAGTTCGGCAGCTTTTTCAAATTCCTGAGCCATTACCGCCTCGTTCTTCTCCCGCTCGAGGTTGGCGATATCCTTTTCGATCTCGGTGAGATCGGGGGGCCTGGTCATGGTGGTCAGTCTTACCCTTGAACCGGCTTCATCGATGACATCTATTGCCTTGTCCGGGAGGAAGCGGCCGCTGATGTATCTGTCACTGAGTTTGACCGCCTGGGTAATAGCACCGTCGGTGATTCTGACCCGGTGGTGAGCTTCATACTTGTCACGGAGGCCTTTGAGAATCTCTACCGCATGCTCGGGGCTTGGAGGGTTTACCATGATGCTCTGAAAACGTCGTTCGAGTGCCGAGTCCTTCTCAATGTACTTGCGGTATTCATCAAGTGTGGTTGCACCTACACACTGTACTTCGCCTCTGGCCATTGCCGGTTTGAGGACATTTGACGCATCAATTGAGCCTTCGGCTCCACCTGCACCAACAAGAGTATGCAGTTCATCAATGAAGAGAATAACATTCTTAGCTCGTCGAACCTCGGTCATAACCGCCTTGATTCGCTCTTCGAACTGGCCTCGGTACTTGGTACCGGCAACCATCATGGCTAGATCGAGGACTACAATCCTCTTGTCAAAGAGTAACTCTGGTACATTGCCGCTGACAATATTCTGCGCCAGTCCTTCAACGATCGCAGTCTTGCCGACACCTGCTTCTCCCAGAATAACCGGGTTATTCTTGCGTCTACGGGAGAGAATCTGCAGGACGCGTTCTATCTCCTTATCTCTACCTATAACCGGGTCGAGCTTGTCTTCCCGGGCGAGGGCGGTAAGATCCCGACCGAATGAGTCGAGAGCCGGGGTAGAACTCTCAGAATTGGATTTTGGCGCCTGAGTGGTTGAATGCGTGTGCTGAGTCGGTTCTGGAGGGGTGCTGCTGTGTAGGTCACTCAGAGAGTTGAGATCGGTGCTGGAGTCGGCTCCCAGCAGTTCCATAACTTCAGCCCTGACATCTTCCAGACTGACATCCAGATTGAGCAGTACTTGAGCGGCCATCCCCTCGCTCTCTCTGAGCAGTCCCAGAAGCAGGTGCTCGGTGCCTATATAGTTATGATCCAGGTTTCGCGCTTCCTCCATTGCCAGTTCGAGAACCTTCTTGGCCTTTGGCGTAAAGGGCAGGGAGGTGGTGAAACTCTTGGTCTCGCCGGTAGGGGTGACATATTTTTCCACTTCGAGTCTGACCTTCTCCAGGTCAACGTTGAGTATCTCTAGCACGTTGGCAGCAACACCTGAACCCTCTTTAACTAGTCCGAGGAGTATGTGCTCTGTCCCGATGAATTCGTGACCAAGTCTTTCGGCTTCTTGCCTGGCAAGATTGATTACCTTGCGCGCCCGGTCGGTAAATTTTTCAAACATATCCAAAACTTCTCCCTTTCGAGTTAAGAGTCTAGGTATCTGCTCATAAAAAAGTTTATGCAGTCACCTTTATATCTTAGTAATGTTATATTTGTAATTGATTATCATTGAATTAGCATTAATCTCCTAATTCGTTGATCCTATACCATAATTGCTATCATACTGAGATTATACAGATTTGCTTTTTTATTGCTGGTTTTTTTTTCAATATTTTACGGTAAAAATTATTTTAAAGAAAAATTTACAATAAAAATGCCTGGTATTAAGCTATAATTGCTATTCTTTTCGATCTGGCGCGGTCACTGAATTTACCTGTGTGTAAAGGAGTTGTATGCATAGCGGATCTTCAAAATTTGAATCTGGAGCGATTACCGAGATAATCCGGGTGGCACTGCCGCTTATGGTTGCAAGTTCTGGAGTGGCGATAAAGATATTTACCGATAGAATCATGCTTTCGCACTTTAATGGATTGGCTCTGGCTGCATCATTATCTGCAGGTGTAGTCTGGTTTACTATGTTTAGTTTTTGGCTTGGTTTTGTCAGCTATATTAGTAGTTTTGTGGCGCAGTATATCGGAGCGAATCGGCAGAAACGGGTGGGAATTGTGGTCTGGCAAGGGCTTATTCTTGCGCTTGTAGGAGGGGTAGTGGTAGGGAGCGGTTATCTCTGGGGGGAGTGGTTGTTTACGGCTCTTGGGCATGCTCCGGCACAGATCGCCTTTGAGATACCATATTTCAGAATTATTTGCGTGGGTACGGTCTTCTTCATTATGACCAATGCTTTGATGACCTTTTGGAATGGCCGGGGGCAGACCTGGATGGTTACCTTGCAGGAGATTCTGAGTACATTGGTCAATATTGCTGTCAATTATGTATTGATATTTGGGGATGACGGTCTGGAACGATTGGGAGTAGGAAGGTGGGGTATTCCGCAAATGGGGATATCTGGAGCTGCGATTGGTACCGTCGTCTCAGCAATTTCCGGGTTTTGCTTTACTCTGATAATGTTTCTACAGAAGAAGCACCGAAAGAAGTACAATACCCTGCCCAAACGTTTTTTCTTTATCAGTCTCTTTAAGCGAGTCATCAAATATGGACTTCCCAGTGGGGTGCAGTTCTGCCTTGATGTGACCTCTTTCGGTGTCTTTATTCATTTGTTAGCATTGATGGGTAATAAGATAAGCATAGCGAGTACTATTGCCTTTACTTTCAATGCGGTACTATTTATCCCTGTAACCAGTGTGGGGGTTACCGCAGGCATCTTTGTCGGTCAGGGTATCGGAGCAGAGAATATCGAGTTGGCCAAGCGGGCGGTAAAGAATTGCTTATTGGTGATGCTGGGATATGTGGGAGTATTGAGTATTGTATTCTTGCTCTTGCCACATGAAATAATAGGGTTATTCCCTCTGGCAGGTACGGAGAATGTGGCGGAAGTTTACCGAATAACCGAGAAGATGTTACATTATATTCTACTTTTTTTCCTGCTTGACGGATTAATGATTCTCTTTAGCGGGGCGATTAAGGGGGCGGGAGATACCAGATTCTGTATGTTTGTGGGGACGGGAATGAGCTGGCTCTTCTTTGCGCTGCCATGTTATATCGCTTATTATTATTTTGCGGCGGGAGCTTGGACACTCTGGAAGATACTTCTGGGTTACGGAATTATCGGCGCAATAGTATTTTTTAGCCGTTATAGAAGCGGTAAATGGCAGAAAATGCGGGTGATAGAATAGTTCTTGGGTTGCAATAATTTTTGAGTGAGGTTATAATATTTCCTTACAGATCTGATTTTGGATATAATTATGCTAGGCGGTAGTTGAGTTATGAATATCTTTGGAAAATTTATGAATCTGAAAAGGTTGCGTGAGATCCTGACAACCCTTGCCCGGCATGGCTTTGCTCATGTTGTGGTTCATGCCGGCCTCGACTCACTCTTGCCTTCCTCCATGCGCCTCAAAGCGGTAGCTAATTCTGATGACCTTCACGATAGTCGGGTGCATAACGCGGCGCGGCTTACTATGGTAATAGAAGAATTGGGAGCGACTTTTATAAAATTTGGGCAGGTTTTAGCTACCAGACCCGATATCATGCCGCCTGAATATATTGCAGCATTCTCGCGTCTGCAGGAGAATGTTGAGCCGCTCGATTTTTCCAAGATTCGTTGGGTTATCGAGGAGAGTCTGCGCAAGCCCTGTAGTGAAATATTCGCCTCTATCGATGAAGTGGCGCTTGCTAGCGGGAGTATCGGGCAGGTGCATAGAGCGGTGTTACGTAGTGGGGAAAAGGTGGTTATCAAGGTTAAACGCCCGGGAACCGATGAGATTGTCAAGGATGATCTGGCGTTACTCAAGTATCTGGTTGGAGTTTTAGTCAAGCATTTCCCGGAGACCTCTACGCTTCGCCCGGAAATGATTGTGGATGAATTTTCTCAGTGCATGCAGCGTGAGCTCGATTTTGTGACCGAAGGGGCATTTACGGAACGCTTTGCCGAGCAGTTTCGTGAAGATAAAGATGTCATTGCGCCACGAGTCTTCTGGGATTATGTGAGTCATGATACCTTGGTTTTGGAGGAGATTGAGGGTGAATCCCTCTCCAGCAAGGTTCCTACTTTGCATAGCGAGGCTGAGAATGTGGCACAGAAGCTGACCGATTGTTTTATGCGCCAGTATTTTAAGGACGGTTTCTTTCACTCGGATCCGCATCCGGGAAATATCTTTATACTCACTGATAAACGCATTGCCATAATTGATTATGGGCAGGTGGGGCAGATACCCGATGATATGAAGAAGCAATTCATTATCATGCTTATTGCGCTCAGTCGGGGTGATATAGATGTTGTGGCGGATTTCTTCTCGACTATCGGAGTGGTATCGGAGCATACGAATCTTCGGGATTTCAGAAATGAGTTTTCCACATTTATAACCCGGTATTACGGTCTGCCGATGGATAAGATAGATATCGGGCAGGCAATAAATGAGGCAATTGCCATAGCACGCCGGAATGGCTTGATACTGCCTAGGGATTTTGTCCTTTTGGCCAAGAGTTTCATAACAATACAGGGGGTTATCAGGAAGGTTTGCCCGGATTATAACTTTACCAAGGCGATAAAGCCGTTTCTTAAGAAGACGATTCCGGAGTTCTTTGATCCCAAGGATATGGCTTGGTCATTCGGGTTCTATCTTTATCGACTCTTCAATCTGTTGAAACGTACTCCTGAGGATCTACGCGATCTTATGAGCAAGGCCAGAGCCGGTAAGACCAGGATTATCTTTCATCATGAAGGTTTGGAGGATGTGAGTTCGCAGGTAGAACGGGCTAGTAACCGGATAACCCTCGGACTTTTAATAAGTGCGATTTTGCTGGGGAGTTCAATTGTTTTGGCATCTGGTTCAGAGTTGGTAAATAGTGTGGAGATACCTTTTTTAACCGGTGTGCCGATATCTGCGGTTATTGCCAGTGCCGGATATCTAGCGGCTCTCTGTTTGGGATTCTGGCTGGCCTGGGCGATCCTCAAAGGAAAACGCCTGTAGTCGGGGTGTGGATTTATAAGTATTGTTGGCATGGATTATTAATTAAAGTGTCGGTGTGTGGCGCAGATATGGTTCAGGTTTATGTATGCGGGCAATGTACGCATTCAGAGTTGATAACGAAAGGGAAATATGAGTAGGTTACATTTTGAACTGCCGTGTGGGGCAGCCGGTGATATGTTGCTTGGTGCCTTGATTGATTGTGGGGCGGATGAGAAATATATTATTGATACTCTTACAAAATTGAATATTGAGGACTGGAGTCTTGAACTTACGGATGTAGTTCGGTCTGGAATAACTGCTAAGAAGGTTGTAATTATCGATAAATCGGATGGTGCCGGTGGTGTTGGATTGGAGCCGAGTCATAGCCACGGACATGAGCATACTCACAGTCATAGTGGTGAACATAGCCATGGGCATGAGCATACTCACAGTCATAGTGGTGAACATAGCCATGGGCATGAGCATACTCATAGTCACAGTGGTGAACATAGCCACGGGCATGAGCATACTCACAGTCATAGTGGTGAACACAGCCATGGGCATTCGGCGCATCGGCATCTTGGTGATATGCTCAAGGTCTTGGATAATCCTGTTTTGAGTAAGTCGGTTCAGCAGAAGGCGGCGGCAATCTTCAATCTTATCGCTGAGGTAGAGGGTGAGGTGCATGGTCTGGCCAAGGAGAAGGTGCATTTTCATGAGGTAAGCGGGGTAGATACCTTGTTGGATGTCATCGGTACTCTGTTGGCGCTTGAGAATATGGGAGTTGAGCATATTACCGCAAGTGAGGTGGCTGTAGGTAGCGGGACGGTGAAGTGTGCGCATGGTATCATGCCGGTACCGGCTCCGGCTACGATGAAGATAATTCAGAAGCGGGCAATACCGATCTATGCGGGGAGTGTTGAGAGTGAGTTATTGACTCCTACAGGAGCAGCAATACTTGGGGTGCTATGTGAGGAGTTTGGTAAATTTTCTGGCGGCAGGGTAGTCAGTGTGGGGTATGGGGCAGGGGACAAGGATTTTCCCAAGGTTGCCAATGCGGTACGGGCGGTATGTTATACCCGGGATACCTCGACAGCGATAGTCAATGATCGGATTATCGAGATTAGATTTGCGGTGGATGATATTACCGGCGAGGAGCTTGGACTCCTCCAGGAGAACCTGTATGGGGTTGGGGTTCTTGAGAGTTATGCGTTGCCAGCCATAATGAAGAAGTCACGCGGTGGGTATGAGGTGGTGGTACTCTTGCGCATTGCCGATAGACCCCGGGTTGAGCAGGTAATATTCAGCAGTGGGGTGACGCTGGGCATCAGGCTACGTGAAGTAGGGCGGAGTATACTTGAGCGGGTGGTGGAAGAAGTAAAGATAGAAGGACATTCGGTAAAAGTAAAGCTTGGGATGTATAAAGGCAAGATTGTTTCGGCAAAAGCTGAGTTTGATGACTGTAAGCGGGTTGCTGAGGTTACAGGTAAAGAAGTTAGTGAGGTCAGGCGGCTGGTCTGGAGACTGTTTAATAGTTGATCATGTATTGCAGGTGCAGTTATTGTATTTAGTTTAAGTGCACAGATCAGCCCTCAGCAAAGCTGAGGGCTGATCTGTTTGGGAACTCAAATATTTGGTCAAAGGTATAAATTAGTTTTGTCTTAATCATCCGTCAACTTACGCAAGTGATTTTCATGGTCTTCGAGATACTTTTGGATTAGCAGTTTTCATCGAGAAAATTTTTTTTTTTTAAAGAAGTATTGTGCGCGACCGATTAGTAGGGTGAATTGGTTATATTATTGTATCTGAAATTATTATGGAGTAGTATGCCTATGGTGTGAGAATTCTGTTCTACTGTCTGCCAACAGCAAAAACAGGATAGCGGCTTGCATAAGATCTGCCAATCTGTGTAAGTGACACGGTGTGAGTTCAGCCGTTTTTAGTATTGTGGACTCGTGGTGACTCGGACGTTACCGACAATTTAATCAGCCAATTTCAGGTTTCAAGGAGGAAATCACCATGGCTATGATCGTTGCCCATAATTTGAATGCTTTCAGCACTCAACGTAATCTTGACATCAACAATAACAGTATGAGCGTCTCGCTCGAACGCTTATCAACCGGCTATAGAATCAATACAGCTAAAGACGACCCGTCAGGGCTCGTTATCTCTGAACAACTACGCGCACAGACAAATGGTCTTGAGAGAGCAGTACAGAATACTCAGGAAGCCAATAATGTACTCGGTATTGCCGAGGGTGCTCTCAGTGAGATGAGTAATATTCTCAATAAGATGAAGCAGTTGGCGGTGCATGCGGCCAATAACGGAGTTACCGCTCCTGAGCAGGTAAATGCTGATCAAGCTGAGATCGACAGCTCTATCCAAACTCTTGACCGTATCGCCAGAACCACCAAATTCTCTGATCAATTCCTACTCAATGGCGGAAAGCAGCTGAGCTTTGATAGCTCAGTAATGGTTACCGATTCCAATGATCATCGGCTTCTAGATACCAATCTCACCAATATCAAGCAGATCTTTAAACGTGATAATTTTAAGTTGAATATCAATTTCTCCGGGGTTAATCTGGAGAATGGTGTAGCTTCTCCCAATGGTAACCAGGCGCAGAAGGGTTACTTTGAAATTACGCCTAACGCCTCTCCTTCTACCGAGGTGGTGCCGGCGGTTGTAGGTGATCCAGAGAATTCAAACTATACTCTCAGCAAGGATCAGGCATTTATTCTTACTGGTAATAAAGGTAGTCGCAGCATGGCTTTTTCCAAGGGTATTCACTTTGGGGAGATTGTAAGCTCAATAAATTCTGTAGTTGATTCCACCGGAGTTGAGGCAACCCTTATCTTTGATAATAACACTACAGCAGTGGATGTAAGCTCTACGGGGACAATGGAGATCAATGCAACTACTGCGCATGTGTCTGGTACTGCAGATGTCTTCAACCGGACAAAACTCGGTGAGATTACCTCTTCTGGGATTACCGCAATTGCAGTTAGTGATCCGACCGCTATTGAGCCAGGAGTAAACTGTGACGGCTATGGCAGAGTTTACGCCAAGATGGTGAATAATACTACTATCAAGATCTATAAAGATGAAGCAATGACCATGGAACTGGCCAAGGCCGATACCGGTTCAACTCCGCTTAATATTATTCCACTCAATAATTCAGGATTAGTAGATCTTAATCTTACCCTTTCAAACATGACTGCAGGGATGACCTCGACTATTCAGCTCGCATATATGCAGGAAGATCAGGATACGCTGACCGACGGTGTTGATTTCTCTATGCTGGAGAATGCGGCTTCTACCGACGGGTCTACCTCTCTCTTTGTACAGAGCGGGTCTTATCTCAGTGGTATTGATCTTGGCAATAATACCTCAGATACCGGAAAGATTTACTTGAAGGTGCATCTAGATAGTGATGCCAGTACTACCGACGGTGATGCGACTCAGATCTTTGTCTATAAGGACGAGAGAATGCGCGATGAAGATTTAGTAGCTATGAGCGATCAGTACAGCATGACCGCCGGGGGGGCGGTAAGGGTTTACGGAGTGCAGGTAGGTAGCGGTGGGGCGACCTCTGGTCTATACGGAACCTTTAATTTCAATACGATCGATACCGATATGGATTTTACTACTGTTGTCAATACTGAGAATCTTGGAGTGCGTCTGTCTTCGCAAGATTATGGTTCTACCGAGTTTGTCAAGATTGAGCAGAGTGAAGGAGCCTTATTTACTTATTATACTAAGCTGGACGGCGCAAATCTGTTGGATGCAGGGTTATCCGGAGCCGAACGTAGTGATTATGGTGCGGATGCGGTAGTAGCGGTCAATGGTCAGGAAATTATCCTTGACGGTATTGAAGGATCTATGGCCAATCTCGATGCAGCGGCTGATCTCGTTTTCAACCAGGGAACACTCGGCTGTACCACTATTGCTACAGTTGGTTATGATATCGGCGCTTTCGGTTCACGGGCAGGAAAGATGTATGATGCGGAGGATAATTTTGTCAACCATGCGCTCAAGAGTACTACTGAGACCCTTGGTGATTGGACCGGCGGCATGCAGTTCCAGCTCGGTGAAGGTGCAGGGGATCAGGAACGTACAGTATTTTCGCTCCAGGATATGACTGCAGTGCAGTTGGGAAAAGTTCTCTTTACTGATGCTTTTACCGAGGGGTCAGCAGTTATGTCTGAGCGTTATCTGACCGTGACCGATATGCTGGCTGGTGGACTTGCCAGTCTGGCTGAAGATCCGATCAAAGCGATGGCGATTGTTGATCAGGCGATAAGTGATGTCTCTGACCTGCGTGCTGATATTGGTGCTTTTCAGGCCAATATGCTTGAGACCAATGCTAATAGTCTCTCTGTGGCTGTGGAGAATATTACCAAGACCGAGAGCTATATACGTGATGCGGATATGGCGTACGAATCAACTCAGTTTGCGAAGAATCAGGTTATGGTACAGGCAGGTACTTCTATGCTGGCGCAGGCTAATACCTTGTCACAGAATGTACTCTCACTTCTTCAATAAGTCTTTAAAAAATGGTAAGGTAATTGCATTTAGGATAAAGATTAATTGCTCCGGAGGTGAGCAATGGGCAACAGGGGTTTCTGCTTTGGCAGAAGCGGAAACCCTTTTATCTTTCCTGGGCGCACTTGTGAAATTTATTATTTGGGATTGTAAGTAAATTGTAGTATAATGGTATTAAGATATTACCTCGCAATGGGGTAATGGGCAACGGGAGGCGGATTCTTGGCAGAGGATCCGTCTCTTTTTTAGTGTATAATTTAACTGTGATCGAGGTTTTTAGGGCATGTCGAAACGAAAGATCTCTTTTTTGATCAGTTCAATATCAAAATCTGCGTCCAGCATACAGATTGATTCATCGTTTCTGATGAGTTCACTAAAATCTGGATGTGGATTGTCACAGAGAAAAATACCGAAGTACTCTGGAGAGTCCTTGATAAGTTGAACAATTTTTCGGTAATCGGTATTGGTATTATCCCTGATACGATGGAGCAGAACAATGTTCTTACCATTATACTCAAAGAGTGAAAACTTTATGCTGCTATAATCATCTATTTCAATTAAATTAGTTATTCCAATTTCACGTAGACGTTTTTTCAGACGCATTCTTTGGATAGGGTGCTCTTCAAGGATGCATAAGTGGAATTGCAGGTCGGTGATCATGGATTTGAATTTGTGATCAATATTGATCAGACTATTTTTGGATAATTTATTGAGATTGACCGAGCAGTAGCTGGGGGACTCAGCATTATTATAGGGCTTATTCAACTCCGGGCTGAATGATTTATTCCGTTGCGTAAGGTTGTCGGTAAAGAACTGCTTGTTCTGAAGATTCTCGGTAATACAGATAGGTCCGGTGAGTTCATGCGTAAATTCTTTATAGCAGGATTGAGTGGATATAGTAACATCGGAGTAGAGCTTGGTCTTGATAATAACCTTATTTATAGGGTATTCTTCGGTGTTGTAGTGAATAATCATTTGATTACTTAGAGCTTTGAGGTACTCTCGTTTATAGCTTTTGAAAGTGTTGTAGGCATCTTTTACCCGTTGTTTGGCAGCACTGGTTAGACGGTCATAATAAATCTGGTCTCCAAAGTTGGTTCCGAATTGGGCGATAAGGTTTTCGATCTTGCTGTCAAGTTTGAGGAGTTTCTCGGTGATCTCCTTGCTTTTATAGTTTATTCCAGCCTCAATACTCGTTGGACAGCCGGTGACTGAGCCGATGGTGATGGCTTGAATGCCTTTTAAGGCGGTTATAGTACCGCCACGAATCTTATTGGTAGTTATTGTGCCGAGGCAACGAACGGTAGAGTTGATGATGCCTTTGGTGACATTTAGATCCTGATTTACCTGAACATTGGCGTGATTAATAAAGCGTAAGGTGGCGGTACCGTCACAATGTACCATTCCACTGTCGTGCCCGTTGACTCCGCCATGAACCAGAAGATCCTTCTTGGTATGGATATCGGCTCTGCCGATATTGCCCCGTACTTCCAGACTCTCAGCTTCTACGCTAAAGCCGTCGAGAATTGAACCATCGATAAATACATGACCATCAAATTTGATATTACCGGTTTCGAAGCAGACATCACCATTGATCTCATAGTAGGGGGAAACAAAGATTTTATTATTTTCTAGTATTGGGCGGCCTTCTTTGCTGGCGATGATGCTGATTCCGTCTTTGGCGAGTTCTACCCCTTCGCCGAGGGTTACTCTGGTGGGCTTGCCGTTTTTGGCTTTGAGGACTTTTCCAGTTATAGAAAAACCGTCACTACCTTGAGTGGGTGGGATAATTGATCCAATCTTATCTCCGATTTTTATTTCGGCTATGCGCATCGCTTGTTTGTAGTCGATCTTTCCAGAAAAGTCGCTGGTGTTAACGGCTATAAATTGGCTCTTGCCGGAGACATCGATATCGAAGATAATCTTGCCGTTTTTCCCGTTTTGGGGCTCCTTGCCTTTGGCAATGATATATTTTTTGTCTTCCTTGAGGTTTGGAAGATCAGCAAACGCCTTGAGTATGACATTTTTTAGGAGACCCTTTTTGATCATATTCTCTTCTAA
The DNA here is from genome assembly GCA_963556115.3 of Planctomycetota bacterium. Taxonomy (GTDB): domain Bacteria; phylum Planctomycetota; class SZUA-567; order SZUA-567; family SZUA-567. Next base: position 15,536 of record CAUVYI020000002.1, read on the forward strand.
GCTGCTGAGCAGGGATTTGATATCAGTTATGGAATGCTCGAGTTTCTTAGTAGGGGATAGTACGGCATACATTTGACTACGATCGATTGATAGCTTGAAACCATTCATCTGCCACTCCACTAAACTTTTTTAGTTAAATTGTAAACCTTTTTATGATTAATAGTTACCGATAATTTGAAGTAAGGGTAAACTATATCGTATTTCGTTAAAGTTAGAGAAATAATAGAGAATTGTTAGTTATTTGTTAGGATTTTGGGCTGGCTTAATAATTTTAGCAAAATTGTCTAGTAATTTTTTTTTATCAAATTGAAATATATATATTTTATTTTTGAATTATTGAAATTGTTCGGAGAGAAAACGTTGGAATGTATTTAAGTAAACTTTATTATCATTAATTTAACTATTATTGACTCTAGAAAAATTGTGCTGATAAAAGCTTCTATTTCTGCTTAAAAAGTACTTTTTTTACCAATATATTTGAGAAATTTGAAATAAATGTGATAAGCGGTTGGTATTAGATGGGGTAAGCTAACAAATGACACGTTGTCACTGATTTGTAACGAGTCATTTATTAGCTTGAATATTGAGAATAACGACTTATTTTAATTCAGTTATGCTGAGATGATCCATATCTGAGAATACCTGATTCTCGCCACCCATGCCCCAGCAGAAGGTGTAGGCGCAGGTACCGGCTCCAGCGTGTATAGACCAGAGTGGGGATAGTACTGCTTGGTTATTGCGCATAATAACATGACGAGTGTTATCTGGCTCGCCAAGGTAGTGGAAAACTGCCCCGTCTTCTGGAAGTTCAAGGTAGAGATATACCTCGGTGCGGCGTTGGTGGGTATGGCAAGGCATAGTATTCCAAACACTGCCTTCAGCGAGGACGGTCATGCCCATGACCAGTTGGCAGCTCTTGGCTCCTTCTGGGTGAATATACTTATAGATGGTTCGGACATTGCTATCTTTCTGTGAGCCGAGGTTGACTGCCTCTGTATCTTCCCTTTTGATCAGGGTGGTAGGGTATTCGGTATGAGCGGGATAACTCAGAATATAGAATATGGCTGGAGTTGTCGCGTCAGAACTGCTCAGCTTGATTTCCTTGCTTCCTTTACCGACATAGAGGCAGTCATACTTATCCATAGGGTAGGCGGTTCCGTCAACAGTTACTGTTCCAACTGCTCCAATATTGAGGATACCAATCTCGCGCCTTTGGGCAAAATAGTCTGCTGCCAATTGTTTGCCCCCGACGAGTTCAAGAGGGCTGTCGGTAGGGACTGCTCCACCCACTATTGAGCGCTCGCACTCACAATAGTTCAGGATGATCTCTCCGGATTTGAACATATCGGCAAGCAAGAATTCGTCTCTGAGTTCTTGTTGCGTCATATTCCGGTAACGTATGTTGTCTGTGGTATAACGGGTCTGCATGCTTTTCTCCTTTTAAAATATATATGCAAAAATTTATCTGGAATAAATTTGCTCAATGCTTATTAGGGCAGTATACTAAGGTTGAATATTCAAATATGAACTTTACTGTTTATATATAAACAGTCTACACCAATGGTTGCCTTTGTCAAGTTTTAAATCAAGGTATTTATTAAGTATTCATCTTCTGTATAATGCTTAATATAGAATTGTTACTAGTTATTATGGAAATGATCTGGTAGATTCATGGAAGCGCGGGGATTGGTGGTTCCATGTAGTATTAAACTTAGTGAGGAGTCTTGGCATATGGGAGATGAGACAAAGTACATTATTCCAAATTTGAAGAAGTCTTGTCAGATAATCGAGTTTATTTCGGATAATGACCGGGGTTTTACGATATCTGAAATAGCTAAGGAACTCTCAATTCCCCGTACCTCGGTTATGCGGATTCTCAAGACTCTGGAGTCTGAAGATTTTGTAGCGCAGAAGGGGAGTGAGTATCATCTGAGTAAGAAATTGGTACGAATCGCGCTGGTTACTCTGGGTAAGACCAGTCTACGCAAGATTGCTTCACCTTACTTGAAGGAATTGTCCGAGTTGACTCGGGAGACGGCACATATTGCTGTACTCTCGGGAGATAGATCGCTGTTGATAGATGTCTGTGATAGCCCTAACCCGCTCTGTGTGGCTTCGCGGAGTGGTTCCTTGGTAGATCTGTATTATAGCTCTACTGGAAAAGTCTTCTTGGCGTATGCAATAAGAGATGTTGCGGCTTTATATAAGGGGAAAGAGCTAATACGTTATACCAAGAATACCTCGGTTACTCTAGCCGAGGTTCTGGCTGATATCGAGCAGACTCGGCGTAATGGCTACGGCTTTGACGATGAAGAGTTTCGAGAAGGGGTAAGATGCTTGGCGGCACCTATATTCGCTGGTGAGCAGGAGGTGGTCGGTGCAGTTGGTATAACTGCGGGAAGCGAGGCTTTGGCGGTTGAGAAGCGGGAAACAATCGCCCGGCATGTTAAGGAGGTTGCCCGGAAGATAGGCCGGGAGTATGAGCTGCACACTTGATATGGATTAATGTCGTATATTATAATTATAATCATATAATAGTCTGGATTTATTCGAGTTGTTGCCTTGAGTTTTTGTAGCATTTTTTATTTTGTATATATTTTATTGAGAATTGGGATTTATTCCTGATTCTCACTTTTTTTTTCGGGGATAAGTAGTCTTTTGTAGGTTTAGTAGCTATAATGTTTTGCTTACAATATTGTCAGAAAATACAAAAGAATTTACAGATATGTACTGATACTGTTTTACCAATATTAAGAATATTAGTAAAACATAAGCAGAAAAATTTTATGAGTATTGCTGACAAGGTGTTACGCTGATAATGGTTAATAAGAAAGATTATTGGCATGGTTTTTGACACTTAGTGTATAATATTGTTGTTTTCGACATTATTGAAATATTATACCAAAGGAAGATTAGAATGAGTGATGATATTAAGAATAAATTTAGTATATTTGATCCTGTTGTTGCATATGAGCACAGGGAGTTTTATGAACAGATAGTCAATGAACTCAATGTAATTCTGCCGGTCTGTAATCAGGGTAAGTGTTTAGCGGTTGAGATTGGTCGGAATATCGCTGAACAGGAGACTATCAAGGAGTTGATGGAGCGGGTGGAACGCTTTCGAGGTGAGTTGCTGGAAGGGACAAAGAACCTCTTTGCGCAGTTTTATCAGTCCAAGGATGCTTTTCATAAAATGATTCAGTCAACGGTGGCGTATGTCAAAATCAATCTTATGGATAGAAATTTGTTGGAGAGGAGTTGTGATGTACGCTGGTGGGCCTTGGAGATAGCATTTTGTAAGTGTATTGAGCAGTTCAATAAAGATAGAAAGAATCTTCAGGAACTCAAAATACTGATTGCGACGTATAAGATTGAGTTGGAGCTAGAATCAAGGAGCCTACTCCGTAATCCAGAGTATTCAGATGCCTTCAGGTTGGAGCGAATTACGCTAATTGATAATAAGTTGGCGGCAATCGCGGAATTATCCGGTTTTATCACGGATTTAAGAATTCTCTTTGATGTAGAAGCGTATACCAGTTTTATTGAGTGCAGTAAGCAAGTTTCTGCGCTTTTCTCTGAGGATGAGAGTGAATGTAGGATTCGGGATATTATTGATAATTTAGCCACTGATATCAAGCTGTTGCATGCTGAGATCGCGTACGCCAATGAGCGACTGGAGACAATCAATAATTCTTATACATTATATCGTGATCTGGTGATCTGTGATGATCAGGGAAATATCATCGCTACCTCAAATCCAAAGCGTCGGAGTAAGGTTCAGGGTATGAATGTCGCGGCTGAAAGCTGGTTTGTCCAGGCGCTGGAGACCAAGGATGGAACAGAGTATTATGCACGTGATTTTGCGCCGTCAATCGTTGAAGAACAGGAGTCGCTGGTATACTCAACTGCGGTTCGTTTGAACGGTCAGGAGAACAATGCCGCAATAGGAGCGATGGGTATTTTTTTTGATTTTCAGGATGAGGCGAGGATAATCCTGGAAGACTATATGCCGAAGAATACAGAAGGGATGATTGCTGAGGGCTGGTGCAGCTTTTTCAGTAACCGCAAAGGTTTGGTTATTGCCAGTAGTGATGCGAATAACTATGAAGTAGGGGTCAAGACGCATATTCCTAGCTCACATCTGGTACTTGGTCCAGGGCAGACAACCAGAAGTTATGGCTATTATAACGGGCAGGATGCGGCTCTCTTTACCGCCAAGACCGATGGTTATCTTGATTATGCCGGGCTGGGTTGGAATTCGCATCTGATATTACCGCGCAAGTCAATCTTCTGTCGCAGCAGTAGTAATATGGTTGGTGATGTAGAGGTGAAGGCGTTACTAAACTCTTGCATTATTCCGGAAATCAATAAGAAGACCTATATAAATGTTGAGCATGACAAGCGCGCCCTTCAGCTAATTTCTACAAACGGGATGCTCTTTGCCGCCGAACTGGGAGCCAGCGGTCAGGCTTTGAGCCCCATCTTCGAACAGATTACCAAGACCGGTGATTTTGCCACTAGCTGTATGGAGGATCTACTGCAGGAGATGGCTCTTGATGAATTGACTCTCAACTTCCAGACCTTGCAGCTATTCAGTAAGCAGGCGATAGACCTTATCGATAGGAATCTCTTTGAACGTTCGGCTGATATTCGCTGGTGGTCTACCGATAAGTATCTGATTGATGCGCTGGCTGAGCCTGCTGAGCAGAGTGCTAAGGAAGCGGGGCAACGGCTGAAGGTGATCAATGGTAGCTATACGATGTATCGAAATCTGGTTTTGGTGGATTCTTCCGGCTCCATCATTGCCTGCTCAAGCCCGGCGCTTTTAGGCGGTATACGGCAGCTCAATGTCTCGGCACATGGATGGTTTGAGAAGGGGATGCAGACTCAGGACAATACTGAATACGCGGTGGCGGATGTTCAGGATTCAGAGCTTGAGCCGACAAAGAGTCGGAGCTTGGTTTATTCTTCAGGGGTGCGTGTGAGTGCTGAGAGTACGGAGGCAATCGGTGTGCTGGGGATTCTCTTCGACTGGGATACCGAGGCGGGGATGATGCTCCAGAAGTGTCTGCCCCGCAACAGTGAGGGAGGAACGATTAAAGGTAGTGTGGCGTTTTATACCAATAAGAATGGAGAGATTATCGAGAGTACGGATCAAGAGGCTTTTGTAGTTGGGCAGCGGCATGAGGTTATTGCCAGTATTTGCAGTAAACTCGGAGCCGGACAGTCAAATTCAGCGATAGTTGAGATCGATTCGAAGCAGTTTATTATCGGTTCGACCAAGACTAAAGGATACCGTGAATATTCCGGGCTGGAGTGGAGCGCCCACGTTTTGCGCCCGTTTTAGGGGGGGGCGGTAGCAGTGATTGCTGCTAGAAAAATAGTATTGGAGATAATATGGTAGATAATAATATGTTGGATGAAGAGTTGGTAGATAGTTTTAGAGTAGAGGCTCAGGAGCATTTAGAGGCTATTGAATCCGAATTGTTCGCTCTGGAGAAGGTTGAAGATCTAGGTAATGATGAGAGTAGGGTTCTTGAAAGTCTGAATTCGGCTTTTCGCGCTGCACATTCGCTGAAGGGTGCTGCGGTTTTTCTCGGCTTTAATAATGTAACGGCAGTGACCCATGCAATGGAGAATATTTTGGGTAATCTCCGGGATTCGGAACAAAGCCCTGGGGTTGAATGCGCAAATATTCTGTTTGATTCCCTTGATGTGTTGCGGAAGTTATTTGATACTCTGGAGAAATCTGATAATCTGGACGTTTCTGCAATGATAACACGTTTGGATAATTATGTAAACAGTGTGGAAACTCAGGAAACTCCGGAAACTCCGGCTGAGATTAAAACTATCACAAATATTGTGCCAGATAATCAGAAGAAGAATGCTGGAGCATCGGGGATGCATTGCTATAGGGTTGTTTCTAGTGATAAGCGAGTGGCAAAGGAGATCAAGCTTCTGGGTGATGTTATTACCGCCAATAGGCTTGAAGGGGATAGCTTTGAGGTGATTATCAATACGGCTCTAGAGCAGGATTTATTCCGTATGGCTTTGAGCCATACCGAGTTTTCCCTTGAGCTATATGACGTAGAGAGCGAGGACTTCTTGGCGGTTGATGCGATGGAGGTATGTTGTGAGGTTGAGCCGGTAGAGGGTAAATTCGCAGTAGAGAATCGCGGGGTGGACAGGCTTGGCAATGAGAAGCAGGTGGAAAGGCTCAGGCAGAAAGTAGAGCCGATGGTCATGCCGAAAAACAGAGATATTAAGAAGATTGAGGAGAATGCGGTAAAGGCTCTTGAAACCAGTGTCAGGGTTCCGGTGTCGCTACTTGGTGAACTGATGTCTCTGGCGGGAGAACTGGTGCTTATTCGCAATCAGCACTTGAGATGGGCCAGTGAGTTCGGTGATGCCAAGGCCAAAGACATATCTTCACGCCTGGATACGATTACTACAGAACTTCAGACCTCAATTATCCGTACCCGGATGCAGCCGCTGGATAAAGTTCTCTCCCGGCTGCCGCGAATTGTACGTGATATCTCCCTGGCTCTGGATAAGAAGATCAAGCTGGATATTACTGGAAGGGAAGTTGAGGTCGATAAGACAATACTTGAGACTATCGTAGATCCGCTTACGCATATCCTGCGTAACTGTTGTGATCATGGTATTGAATTACCTACGGACAGGATCATTGCGGGAAAGTATGATACCGGGCATATCCGGGTGGCGGCGCAACAGGAGAGCGGGCATATTCTGATCTCAGTGAGTGATGACGGCAAGGGGATTGATCCTGAAAGAATCGCTGAGAGTGCACTGAAGAAGGGGATGATTACCGAACTTGAACTCTCTAAAATGAGTAAGCAGGATAAGGTAAATCTTATAGTACTACCCGGATTCTCTACTGCTGAAGCAATTAGTAATATCTCAGGTAGAGGTGTGGGGATGGATGTTGTGAAATCTTCTATTGAAAAGATTGGCGGTAGTTTTGAAATTATCTCGGAACTGGGGAAAGGCACTACGTTTAAACTTACGCTCCCGCTTACCCTGGCGATTATTCAGAGTCTGGTGATTTCTGATGGCGGTTATAAGTATCTTATACCGCGGGTAAATCTTGAAGAGGTAATTAGTATTGTCGGCAGAAATATTCAGAGTCGAATCAAGGCGGTAAACGGGCAGGAGGTGCTAAACTATCATAATAGTCTGCTCCAGCTTGTACGTTTGAATAAAGTCTTTGAAACTAGTGTGCCTTTTGATTCGAAGAAGCGAGAAGAAGTTAGTATAGAGTATCAGAATTATTATCATGAATGCGCGAAGAACAGCGATCTGGTTGATTCAATGGTGCTGGATATTGCCGTGGTGCGGGTGGGGCAGAAGCGTTTCGGGTTGATCATTGACCGGGCGCTGGAGACCGAGGAGATAGTGGTCAAGCCGATGCATCCGGCGCAGAGTAATATCAAGATCTTCCTAGGGTCGACAATTATGGGGGATGGTTCGGTATCTTTGATCCTTGACGTTGAAGGTATAGCTCAGCATGCGCTGCAAGATATCCGTTATGTCGAGAAGGAGCATGAGGTAGACCAAACAATTATTCATACCGAATCTATGCAGAAGGTTCTTACCTTCTCTGCCGCCTCAAATGAACGCTTTGCCCTGGCGTTGTCATTCATTAGAAGGATTTATACCATTCAATCTGCAGATATCAAGGAGCTCGGTGGTAATGAGTTTGTGATCATCGGGGATAAGTCCATCAATCTGGCACGCTTGAGCAAAGTTTTCGGGTATAATGCATTGGATCGGGAAGGTGAGTTGTATCTGATTATGCCGCGTTTTGGCAGTTATAACTGTGGGATTATCGCTACCGAGATATTTGGTATCTCCGATGTTAATATAGACTTTGACAGCTCGTTTATCAAGAAGGATGGTATTCTGGGGACGACGATGGTCGGGGAGAACCTGATAATCTTTCCGGATATTTATTATGTATGTGAAACCGCAATGGGCGCGGATACGCAGGAACTTACCTTCCGCCACGGGAAGAGCCTGGATCAGCCCAAACGTATACTTATTGCCGAGGATACGCCGTTCTTCAGGCAGTTGGTCAAGAATTACCTCAGTACCGAGTCCATGATAGTCGATATGGCGGTAAATGGTAAGGAGGCTTTGGAGATGCTCTGTAGTAATAATTACGATCTTCTGCTCTCTGATATCGAGATGCCGGTAATGGATGGTATCGAGCTTATTCAGGAGGTAAGAAGTAATGAGAGATTGAAGAATATTCCGGCCATTTCCTTGACCTCGCTGAATACCGATGAAGATAGAGAGCGTTGCCTTGGGGCAGGTTATGATAAGTACTTGGCCAAACTTAACCGCGAGGAGTTTCATGAGTCGATAAAGTCTATCTTTCAGATGAATTGAATGCAAGAGAGGAAATTAGTGAATGAAGAAGAATGAAACTATAGCGCATAATTATTACTTTTTCTGCTCTGGCGGTAGGAAGTGGGGCATAGATATAAGCGCTATTCGCGAGGTCGGAGAGTTGGAGGATACATTATGCAAGGTTCCGCATGCGCAGCATTCAGTAATGGGGTATTTGAATGTAAGAGGGAGTATTATCCAACTGGTATCCTTTAAAAGTCTACTCTCAGGGAAGAAGGAAGAGGAGGTCGAGGGAGGATTGGTGTTATACTTGAAGGAACAGGTTAGTGCTGCGATAGGGCTGTACGTCGACAAGGCCTGCGAGATTCTGGCGATCAGTGATAAGGCGATAGAAAGCTGGGAGCCGCAGAAGACAAATGGTTCAAGTGAAGTTGATGCGGCAGAATTTCTGACCAACAGCGTTTACCGTAGCCCTGAGGAGGTGGTTGCGCTAATTGATCCGCAACGCATTGAGCGCGCACTCCATAATCATGAGTTGGATAATAAATAACTTTTTTTATATTTAGAGTAGATTTACAGTCAACTTATTCCCGATAAGTTATACGAAGATAATTGAAAACTATCATTGAGTATAACTTTGAAAATAAGGGGATATTATGAATATTAAAAAGGTAGCAGTATGTGCATTGGCTCTGGTTATGTTGGTGAGCGTCGGGTGTAAGGATGACAGTTCGGAAGTTGTGTGTGAGAATGGTAAGTGTCTGCCACGAAGCGGAAGAAAACAGGTGGTGGAAGTAGATATTCCTGAGTCTATGGTCAAGAATTCACAGCTCTCACAGCTGGATGAACCGGTCAATCAGCATTTTGATCCTATTCATGAAAGTGTAATAGCGGACGATGATATTATGACCCTTGCTGGAGCTCCTGGACGCTTCAATGATGTCTCGCTTGAGTCGGTTGAAATTCCCGGAGTAGGTCATTCTGAAGCTGCGATATCAGGTGATTCTGGCTATATTTTCGATGAGTATCAGGAGAATCTCTGGCCGGGTGGGGTAGAGCAGAGTGCTGAGTTAGATTTTGCTGAATTTTAATTGATAGTAATTGTAGTATTTTTCTTTCAGCCTGCAGATCTTCTGCAGGCTGAAAGTCATTAATTGTAGGCTTTAGCCAGTTGAGTACTCCGCAGGAGTGCGAAACAATAAACCACCCGCTATGCGGGTGGATAATAAAACGTTATACAAAGATACACCTTTCCAAAATATAATAGAGTTGTTCAAGCTGCTATTATTTAGAAAGGAAAGGTGTAATGGCTAATAAGTCGAATAGTTTATCACATACAAAGTGGTTGTGCAAATATCATATAGTATTCAGTCCTAAGTATAGGCGAAAGATAATATATGGTCAATATCGCGAGAGTATAAAAGAGATAATTCAGCGGTTATGCAGTTATAAGGGAGTTGATATTATAGAGGGGCATATGATGAGCGATCACGTGCACCTGTTGTTAAGTATTCCGCCAAAGTTCAGTGTGGCTCAATTTATGGGGTATCTTAAAGGCAAGAGTGCGCTTATGATATTTGATAAGCATGCAAATTTGAAGTATAAATTTGGTAACAGGCATTTTTGGGCAGAAGGTTATTATGTAAGTACGGTGGGTTTTAATGAAGCTACGGTGAAGAAGTATATCCGTGAGCAGGAGAGTCGAGATATAGCTTTAGATAAATTGAGTGTGAAAGAGTTTGAAGACCCTTTTAAGGGTGGCAAGTAATAATAATCCCCCTTTTAGGGGTAGCAACGAGTTAAAAGCATTAGTAGCTTGAACGAAATGAAAGCAGAGCGTCTTGAGACGTTGCAGGTAATAAGGGCTTATAGCCCCGAGCGAACCACCCGTTTGACGGGTGGTTCCGATTTAATTGTAGTATTTTCTAAGTCTGGGGTTGGTTTGTTTTACTTCTTGTGCGGTAATAGGTGAACCATGGCCGGGGTAGATAAGGGTATGGTCTGGGATGTTAGCAAGAAGGGCTCTGCAATCAGCAATCATTGCCGTCAGGTTGCTGCCCGGGACGTCATGCCGACCTATGTCTTCTGCGGTGAGGAGGTCGCCACAGAAGAGGCTGTTTGCTGACTCCAGCCAGTAGCAGAGGTGCCCGGGGCTGTGACCGGAACTGTGTAGCGCTTGCAGGGTTAGCGCGCCTTCAGTAATAATGTCATTATGTTTGATTAAAAAATCCGGTCTTTGGGTAAGTTCGTAATCAAGCTGCATCAGGAATTGGCATAGGTTGTGTTTCTTATTGCTGGCGAGTCGGATACATTCGGCGTGAGCGGCAAATTTTGCTCGAGGCAGGGCTGCAAGGATTTCGTTGGTAGCTCCAGAGTGGTCGTAGTGGTTATGGGTGAGTAGAACAAGGATATTTGGGGTTGCTGCGGCTTCAGCAATTATTTGCTCTGGATCACCTCCGGGATCAATAATGATAAGGTCGGTTGCAGAGCGGATAAAGAAGGTGTTTACCTCCAGTTCTCCGGTGACAATACAATCGATAGTAAGTTGCTCGGCAGTGGTTATGGTTCTACTCATATCTGGGTTAACTCCTGTCGGGTTTGAGTGAGAGGATTCTTGCAGATTCTCCTTGTGCTTACAATTTAATTAATCTGTATTTATTTCGTCAGCAAACTATATGATTTTGTTGGTTAATGTCAAATGTGTTTTATGCTATAATTGTGTTTGTGGTTGGTGCTTGGAGACGGTTAAAGAGTATTTGCTTAATACTATTGTCGAGTAATTTGAGGGTAAATGCTGGTAAATAATGATATTGAGGGTTGATTGGTAGGATTTTGGCAAATATATTTTTGTGCTATAGTTTTGTGTTCTGTCTTCGTCGAATTTATTTTGAGATCGGCGAAAACAGAACATTTTTTTAAAAAATAATTAGAGGAAGGGGTTGTTCTGGCGCTCATCATCAACGGTTGTTTCAGGGCCGTGTCCGGGATAGATGACCGTGTCTGTCGGCAGGGTGTCGAGTAGGCGGCGGCAGTTGGTGATCAGTTCGGTGCTGTTGCCACCAGGAAGGTCGCTTCTGCCGATACTGCGTTTGAATATGGCGTCACCGCTGAAGAGAACCTTGAGGGTTGGGAGGTAGAAGCAGAGGTGGCCGGGGCTGTGGCCGGGGATATGCAGGGCGGTAAGTTCTATACCTGCCCAGTCGATTATTTCTCCGTCGCTGAGTGTCCGAGTTGGGGCTGTGGCCGAGTACGGCAGTCCTAGGATGGTGCTGAGGTTGAGTTCGGGATCAGCTGCGCGGCGGGCGCACTCGGCGTGAGCGTAGTAACCTGTGCTCTTGGGCAGGGTGTCAAGGAGTTCATTGAGGGCGCCGAGGTGGTCGCTGTGGGCGTGCGTGAGGAGAATCAAGGTCTGTTTACTGGTATCTAGCTCTGCCTTGATCTCTGGGGCGTCGCCGCCGGGATCAATAACTATATTGCCTTGATCTGAGCTAAGAATATAGGTATTTACTCCAAGCGCTCCGGTCTGGAGGGAGCTTAATTGGATGTTGTTGGCATGGTTCATGTTGTGCTTTCTATTTCAGAAAAATAAATTATAAGTTGTCTGCTAGCGGGTAGAGATTTGGCAATTCTGTCTGCGTATAGAATTTGCCCAAGCTTTACCCAATAAAAGTCAGGATAAATCATACGTTAAAAAAAAATGGATGCAACTAAAATCGGTATGGAAGAGGGGGGGATATTCCATATAATATATTCTGGTTAGTGCGGTATTTCAGGTAATAATAGTGGTTAATTGGAGTCTGATGTGGATAGTTCGATAAAAGGATTGAGTAATAAGAGTAAGATTGGGGTGACCTTTATTGAGGTTACCGAGTCGGTAAAGACTTTAGAGCGGCGGCATCTTTCAGGGCCTGCGGCTTCGCTGGTTCTGGCTCATGGCATGGCGGCGGTGGCAGTGATGGCCAGTAATATCGCGGGCAAGGATGAGAAGGTGAGTATGCAGCTTATTACCGAGGAGTCGGTGCAGGGAGGATTATTTGAAGCTTCTGCTGCGGGCGGACTCAGAGGTTATACCAATATTAAGATTCTGGGTGAGCTGGATGGCAAGGCAGATTTGAGTATTGAAGATGTTCTTCGCGCTGAAGGGCGTTTTTGTATTCTGCAGGCGAATGCGAGTAAGATTATTTCAAATTCGGTCTATACGCTCAACCCGGCGAGTATCCGGGCGGCGCTGGCTCGCTATTATAATGAGACCTTGCAGCGCCCGACAGCGGCGGAGATCTATGCTGAACTCAAGAATGGTTATATCAATAAGGTGGTGGCGGTGATCGCGGAGAAGATGCCGGATGCTACTTCGGAGGACTTTCTGCCGGTACTGGAGAGCTTTGAGAATAAAGAGGTGCTGGATCTTCTTGTCGGTGGCTCTGACTGGGAGAGGCTGAAAGAGGTATTGAAACTTCCGGATCTGGAGATAACTGGGGTTGGGGAGTACCGCTTCGCCTGTGAGTGTTCGCGGGAAAAGGTGGTTGGCATGCTTGAGTCGCTCGACAAGCTTGAACTGCAGGAGATTGCTGCTGCGGGTCTGGGGCAGGAGGTGATCTGCCACTTCTGTGGGGAGGGATATAGAATATCTGACAACGAAGTAAAAGGAATGCTCTGAATGTTCAAGTCGTTTCCTCTGGTCAGAGCCGGATGCTATTGCAGTACCCGCTGGCTGATCAATAAGATTACCGGGAGTGAGCACTTACCCAGAAAAGGATCGGTGATTATTACTCCGAATCATTCCAGCCTTATTGATGGGGTGATTATTACCACTCTTTTCAATATTTTGCGGCTGTCACCCTGTCATACAATTGTGCAGCAAGAGTCGTTTAAGGATGATTTCTTCGGCTATCTTCTCCGCTGCGCCAAGTGTATACCTGTAGATCGGCAGTCAAAGGAGAGTATTGCTGAGATGTTTGGTCTGGCGTTGGCTTATCTGGGTAAGGGGGAGCAGGTGATGATATTCCCTGAGGGGCATCTCAATAACGGAGAGACGCTTCGGCTGCCTCGTCCTGGAGCGGCTCTGCTGGCGCTAGAGAGCGGGGCGCCTGTACTTCCGGTCGGTCTCAGAGGGACGCGTAATATCTACAGGTTGGGCGAGAAATTCAATTATCTGTCCAGAGCGCAGGTGCATTACGGTAAATTGATCGATACTACCGGACTGAGCAGGTTGTATCAGCGAGCCGCAGCAGAGGAGAGGAAGCGTCTGATTGAAGATCTCTCACTCCGGATAATGCTGCAGATCTCAGAATTATCGGGTATGCGGCTCCATAAACATCTGCAGCGGCAGTTGCAAGCGCGGGAGTCGGCAGTGGGGTGGGAACGGTAGAACTCAGTTGTTGGCTTTCTTTCTTTCCTGAATTGCAGCCTCAAGTTCCTGATGATAATTTTTGATGTATATTTCATTCATTTTGAGATCATTAGCGATAAGCCGACGCTCCCGAAGCCAGTGGCCGAGGGCGATGGGGGCGATGATCAGCGTACACATGGTGCCGGTGAAAATACCAGCAAGCAGCATAATCGGCAGGAAGATTATCCGTACGTAGTTATTCATAGGTCTTATCCTTATAGGTTAATATATAAACTCTCAGAAGAGGGTCTTCATTCCGCCTGTAACCACTGCGTGGCCAAACCACTCTTCACGCCTGCCGAGTTCGAGGCTCCCGTATTCGCCATCAAAACCGAGAGGAACAAAGGCATAATCTCCGGCAAAGATTGCGGCGATAGCCGCAAGGGTGGCTGGTTCGACCCTCCCTGACAGCTTCTCTGCAACATCCTGATATTCGCTTGTCCACAGCGCTTCCTCGGTGCCTACAACATCAATAATGGCGGTGAACTCATTGAGCACCTTCTTCGAGGAGGAATTCTTGACTCCAAAACCCGCTGCTATTACCTCGGTTAGGGGGATGAGGGTGAGATACTTTTGCCGGGGAGTTACGCTCTGCAGGTCACGGGGCTCTCCTTGCAGTCGACTCAGTTCCAGCGCGCGGGCGAGTACGCCTTTGATCAAGGGCTTGGAGCAGATCGGGCAGAGTTCCGGAGCCGTATCCGGTGAGAAGTAGCAGTATTCGTTACTCTTATGCCCTCTCTTGCCGCCTCTATGCCCGGTGAGAAAATAACGCCCTTCGGCTGGGGTGAATTCGGCGGTATAGATGACGCGCTGCTCGCGGATGGCCGCGGTAATACCCTGATAACTTATCTCGTTGACGTCATAAGCGGTATACTCCCGGCCTACACGGTTGAGAGCTGCACTGTGGCAGTCAGAGTTGGAGATCAGAGTGCGGTTGTCGAGCTCGGGGATGAGGGCGAGAATCTCTGGATCGGCAGAGAGTCCGGTCTCTACGCCGTATATCTTCTCGGTAAAATCTCCGTAGAATTCTTCAAGGTAGGTAATTGGCCGCACTGAGCCGTATACTCCCTGTGGGGTAAGCACATGGGCTGGGATTACCATAATCTCCTCGGAGATTATCAGTAGGGAGAAGAGTTTTGCCGAGACCTCGGCATTACTCTCACATTTGATAAAAGGACGCCCCATATTAATCTTTACCCCCCAGTTCTTGAGGAGTTTCATTGCTTTCTCGGTGGTGTCGAAGTTGGGGAAGAGGAGAATGGTGTGTACAGTCTTACGCCCACCCCCTGGAGCAGGGGCGGTAAAGATTACCTCGGTTTGGAGCAGGAATCTGGCAGTAGCACTCTCAGCAATAGTGTACAGGCCGCTCTCGGCTGCAGTAAGGTTGCATTGCAGAAATCTGTTCCATTCCGGCTGGAGGCAGTCGCCACTGCCGAAGACATCAATACCTTTGACACTCATAGTCTCGGCCAGGCCGCTCAGGGAGATCGCGCCTACGCCTCCGGCATGCCCGGAATGGCTATGCAGATCTGCGGTAAGTTTCATCGCGGTATGTACTCCTCTGGTTATTAAATTGGGCAAGTTATGAACGCTTGGGGCATGTTCCAAAGTACTATCTGTTATGACTAAAACTCTATGCCAATTTCAGGCTCTGCTGAAATAGTATATAGTCTGCTGAGGGGGCGAAGTTTTTCCCGAGGCTACCCGTCCTGTACCCCGGTAAACGCTGTTCGTTTGATTAGCCGGTGTCCGGCAGACAGTTTTACGCAAAGCGAAATTTAAGAGTTTGGGGGTTGTTCCCAAGTACTAGCCGTTATATTTAAACCTTATTTTAGTAATTTTCTTTTAAGAGTTATTCACTCTTAAAATCTTGTAAGCAAATTGTAACAAAAATATAATAGCAGTAAAAACACGTTTTATTGCTTATAAAGAATATTGAAGATATTATACAGATTAAATGTAGTTGTTGCGAGTAAAATACCCCGGTTTTTTACTCGCAAGGGTTATTCCGAGTAGGTTGTTAGCAAGCGTCAGTTCCGATTGCCGCCGAAGATTCGCAGGGCAAAGTAGAGCATCTGCCCTAGCGCGGCGATAGTTGCAGCGACATAGGTCATGGCGGCGGCATTGAGGACGTCATTGACGCCTTCGATCTCGCGGGAGTCACTCAGTACGCCATTGAAAGCGAGAGCCTCTTTGGCGCGTGCGGAAGCGTTGATCTCTACCGGCAGGGTTATGAGCTGGAAGAGGACGACAAAGCCGAAGAGGATAACCCCGATCTTGGCTAGACCGAATAAATGGAATATTAGACCGGCCATAATGACAATCCACGAAAGGCGGCTGCCGATAGTTGCGGCAGGAACGAGCAAACTACGCAGGCCGAGTAATGCGTAATGCTGAGCATGCTGCAGAGCGTGGCCTGCTTCATGGCAGGCGATACCGACCGAGGCGACACTGCTGCTACGGTAGACTTCGGGGGAGAGGCGGAGGGTCTTGCTGGTTGGATCATAGTGGTCGCTGAGCCAGCCTTGTACCATCTCTATCCTGACGTCATTGATGCCTTTGCGCTGGAGCATGTCTCTGGCCGCTTCTGCGCCGCTCATGCCGCGGCGGGTGGCGACCTTGCTCCACTTGTTATAGGCACCTTTGACGCGCATCTGCGCCCAGAGTGAGAGGAGGATTGTCGGTATCATGATCAGCAGATATAGCGGATCGAAGAGTGCATACATTCCCATTGGTGTCTCCTTATTGTTAATAATATGGTATTATATTTTAAAATATCGTTAGAGGCGCTTCTGTGCCGCTTGCGCGTGTAATCGTATACCGTGTTTGCACGCTGAAGGTTAATTTGTTCCTTCATTATAATATGTTTTATTTTACAAGCAAACCTTCTTTGAAGGTTGTAAGTTTTATCTCTGAGGTCGTGAGTGCGTCCTTAACAGCAGGATCGGTCAAGGCTTCAAGCTCGGCCTGGCGCGACTCGGTAATCCAGGAGGAGCCGAGTTCTGAAGTGAGTTGGGGTTTGGGGATGATAAATCCCGGATGGGTCATGAGTTCTGATGTTCCGGGCGGGAGATTTGAGAACAGAGCCAGCAGGTAGGACTTGTCTATTCTGCCGATATGGGTCTGCCCGAAGAAGAAATCAGGCATTACCCCTCCTGACTTACGCTGAAACAAAGAAGTATAGATCCTGAGGTGGAGTGAGCTCCAGAGCTTGCGGTAACCGGCAAACGGGAGATTCTCCATGACCCAAAATAAGGGTTCGTGGTAGCAGCGGATAGCTAGTTTGTACTCTTTGGCAAGGCGAATACCGATAGTATAGAGATCTTTCCAGATGCCGTGGTGCTTCTCAAAATCTAGATGATCCGGTCTGACTCCGCTGTCTAGAATCCGTTCAATTTGAGCCCGGTATTCAATCTCAGCAGCTATCTGGTAGTCCGGGTTGGCACTCCTTTGACCGATATGAAAGATATTGTCGATAAATTTTCCGCCAGGGTTGAGCAGCGGCAAGACGGTGTCTTCGGTACTCAGCGGTAGGCCGCGGATCAGATTGAGATGTACCCCTATACCCAGTCCCGGGTTGCGCAGGGCAACCTGTACTCCGGCATCAAATCCGGGCATATTGGCCATCAGGCTAGCTGAACTGACAACTCCGGTTTGAAAGCTCTGCTCTATTCCCAGACTCACCTCTGGGGTGAGTCCGAGGTCGTCAGCATTGATAATGAGTCTGCGCTCTGTCATTCCTGCACTACGAGCCAGCGATCCATTTGAAGACATCATTGAAGGTAACGTAGATCATCAATGAGAAGAGGCAGATTGCTCCAAAATACTGGGAAGCGATTTTAATTCGGTCACTCGGTGGTCTGCGGGTGATCCACTCATAGATAATAAAGACCAGATGTCCTCCGTCTAGGACAGGGAAGGGCAGGAGATTGACCACTGCCAGGTTTATGCTGAGTAACGCCAGTAGTGAGATGATCTTCATGAATCCGTCGTCACCTTCAGCCGCACTCTTCATTATACGGAGTATGCCGATAGGTCCGGAGATGGCATCGGTAGAGATATCATGCACGATCAGGCGGTGGAGCAACTGGTATATCGTCTTGGACATGTCGATTGATTTGGCCGCCGCCAAGGCTGCAGCTTTGCTGATACTCTTCACCGGTTGTTTGACGCTGGCGATATTCAGGCCGAAGGGTAGATAGCCGGCGATATTGGCTGTTACTGGGTCTTGAAGTTTGGCTATCGGAGTCGAGAAAATCTTGGTTTTAGGCTGGTTATCGGTTCTGTCCAACCAACTTACCGCAGTCTGGCTCAAATCCGGGCTGAGGACAATACTGGTGATGGTCGAACCCGGAGTAAGGAACTTGCTTGCAGGGCTATCCTTGATTACGCGTTGTACCTTGGGCAGGGGGGACATAATTATGCCTATCTGGGCGGTGGCAGTGTCCAGTGATATCGCGGGCTTGATTTCAATACCTTGCCTTCTGGTGGTGTTGACAATAAGGGGAGCGGTTGATTCCAAAGCAACAAGCTCTTTTATCCCCTTTGTTTCAGAAACTTTTTTATCATTGATGCTGGTGATGATGTCACCCTCCTGGAGTGGTGAGTTTTGCAGCAGTACCTTGGTGACCTGCTGACCGTCGACTCCTACTCCGAGCAGGCTGTCTGCCTCCCGGCTGATACTGGTGTCCCAGCCCATAAATACGGGCGTGATATTGGCAGAATACTCTTTGCCGTTACGGGTGTAGCCGACTTTGACGGGGAGGAAGGCTTGTGAGGCTACAGCTTTGATAAAGCTTGAAGAACTGAGCAAGGGGTAGTCCTCACCTCCGACCTCAATCGAGGTTATGGTATCACCGGCTTTCAATCCGGCGCGGTCGGCGGGCGAATCTGCTATGACATTATTGATATTTATCGCTATTCTGTAACCGAAGTCGTAAGTACCGGTCGCCAGAACAGGCAGATTGAGGGTGAGATCTTGGTCATCACGCTTGAGTTCCAGCTCGACATTCTTCCCTGGATTATTCTCAACTATATCATATATTTTGTAACCGCTTATAAGCAAAGGATTTAGCTCTTCACCATTTATTCGCGTGATCTGATCGTTGTCCTGGAATTTGTCGGCATATTGCTGATAATTGAAAGGGAGCTCGGTAATATCTACACTTACCGTGGTATTGATTGCCGGCATCAGGCCGATCTGATTCAAGCCGTCGGGACCTTTGTTGCCCATTACTCGACGGTGGATGATCTCACCGCCGCGGTCAATCTTGAGATCGAAGACCTCGCCCGGATTCATCACCAGCGTCTCCTTGACCTTGGTGAAATCCGGCATATCTACGTCATTGATCTGTAGAATCTTGTCTCCGGAGTGGATATCGGCTTTGGCGGCTGGAGTATTCTCTAGCACAATACCAGCAACGGCGGGGCTGGTTGGAACTCCCTGCATATAGCCATACATCAGGAGCAGGAAACCAAAGACCATATTCATAATTACGCCACCGCTGACTATCAGCGCCCGTGCCCAGAGGGGTTTGGCATTGTAGTCATAATTCTTGTAACCTTGGGCGGCATTGCGTTTTTGCTCTCGGGGGTCGTCGGATTGTCCGGTGAGTTTGCAATAACCGCCGAGTGGTAGAATGCCGATGCCGTAGACGCAGCCTTTGTATTCTTTGGAGATGCAGAGGCCATAGATGTCAAAACCGATAAAGAATCTCTCGGGTCTTACGCCGACTAATATGGCAGCTAAAAAGTGGCCGAGTTCGTGGATAAAAATTAGAACTGCAAAGGCAAATATAACAATGGGTATACTCCATAAGGAGTTGAATATTTCAGACATTTATAGTTTCTCCTGATTATTTAATATTAGTTTAGTAATTAGTGTTATCTTTAAAACACAGAAGATATTATATGGATTGTCAGGTTTTTAGCAAAGGGTAATTCCAACTCATGAACCGGTTTATAAAACGGGTGGAGCGTAAAGCGCTGTGGTTATAGGGGCAGGGAGGATGAGGCTAGTGCAGTTAGCGGTATGTAACCTTTGCCCGGGTGGGTAGAAGCCGGGCTAAAGGTACATTCAGTCCCCGTATTCAAGGCGTTCGGCAAGAAATTTTGGCAGGGTAGAGTTCAGAATTTTATTGGCGGTCTCTTGCCAGTCATAGGCTACACGTCGATATTCAACAGATTCACCATCGAATAGTACCCAAGCGGCGCGGTTGTCACCGTCACGGGGTTGACCGACAGAGCCGGTGGAGATATAGGCTTTCTGTCCGGTAAGGTTGAAGTCCATCCTTGGCTGCGGACCGTCATCATGTGGGAATATATATCCCATCTCGGTGCCGAGAAAGGTACGATGGTTATGCCCGACAAAGCAGTGATCAATATTGACAAAGTCTTTGCGCAGGGTATTGACCAATTGGTAGAACATCCAGGGGCTGTCCGCCTCTCTGACATACTCGTTGATCGGATCGCGAATACTCCCGTGTACATAACAGACCCTCCCTTCAATGTAGTGATTGGGGAGGTTTGAGAGGTAGGCGAGGACATCCGGGGCGTTCAGCCTTGAGGCAGTCCAGTCCAGAGCTTTGGCGGCGAGCGGGGTAAAATTAGCCGGCCCCTGTAGGATTGCCTGCTCGTGGTTGCCCATTAGGATAATATCACAGTTGTTTCGGAGGAGCTTGAGACATTCACGGGGGTTGGGGCCGTAACCGATGCAGTCTCCAAGGCAGATAATTCTATCCGCCTTGGAGGCCTTGATATCCTGAAGTACGGCATTGAGTGCCTCTAAGTTACTGTGAATATCCGAGATGATAGCGGTATACATCCTCTCCTCCCCTTTGCTGTTTGATTATTTTTCAAATATAGCCTGGTGCAGGTGTGATACCGCCTTGTCAGCATCCTTTGCATCAATGAGCAGAGCGATATTGATTTCGTTTGCGCCCTGGGATATCATGCGGATATTGATTCCTGCTTCAGCTATAGCACTCGTTACCTTGGCTGCGACACCGGGAGTACCAGCCATATTTTCACCGACGATACAGACAATAGCCTTCTCATCTTCGATAATTACATCGCCATACTTGCTGAGGCGTTCTTCTACCCCGGTGAGATCGGCATCGGCAGGGGTACTCAGACTGATAGAGATCTCGGAGGTGGCGATCATATGAATATCAATCTTGTTCTGCGAGAATACCTCGAAGACTTTGGCCATAAAGCCATAGGTGCCGAGCATTCGGGAAGAGGTTATTGTAACCATCTTGATGTGCTTGTGGTGGGCGATACTCTTGGCGACAGCACCGGTTTTTTTCAAGTTTGACACAATAAGTGTACCGGGAGCTGAGACTTTGTGGGTATTGAGTACGCGCACAGGAATATTGTGCTTCTTCGCCGGAATCATGGTTGCTGGATGCAGTACCTTGGCGCCATACCAGGAGAGTTCTGAAGCCTCAAGGAATGAGAGCTCAGGGATAGTCTCAGCACCTGGAGCAACCTTCGGATCCGCAGTCATGACTCCGTCGACATCTGTCCAAATCTGAACCTCTTCGGCATTGAGCGCAGCGCCGAAGATGGTGGCTGAAAAATCCGAACCTCCACGTCCGAGTGTTGCGATATGACCTTCCGGGCTGAGTCCCATAAATCCGGTAGTGATGATGATCTTATCGCCTACGGCTTCGACATTCTGCTTGATTTGTGGGTATGAACTCTCATCCGGCTGGGCATTGCCGTAGTTAGCGTCGGTAAGTAGACCGAGATCCATGGCGGAGACGGCCACTGCCTCAGCGTCAAACTCTCGGTTTATAACCTCAGCTACAACCCGGTGGGACATGCGTTCACCAAAGCTCATCAAGAGATCAAAGGTACGCTCGGAGAGTTCACCGATCATCTTGATACCGGTAAGGAGATTAGAGTAACGCTTGAGCAGATCATCAACCAGGGTGATAGGTAGATTCAGATCAGTGCAAATCTGATGCTGGAGATTGATGACCGCTTCCGGATTGTCATTACCGGCTAGAGCTTCGCTGCCGGAGCGGATAATCGTATCTGTCATGCGGCAGGTTGGGCTATTGTGGGCTGAGACCACGACGAATGGTTTTTTATCTTTGCGCTCGGTGATGATTCTGCAGGTTTCACGGATACTCTCAGCAGTGCCGACACTTGTCCCCCCAAACTTCATAACTATCATAACAAATACTCCATCCTTTCTTCATATACCTCTGTTAGCGTTATTCCGGCATTATAAGTAAATTATGCCGGGTGATTACTATGATTCCCGTGCCAATTGGCATATCTTCCTTCCTTCCACATCTCCAGTTCTCCACCTCGGAGTAGATGCTTGCTGACAATACCGAGAATTGCTTCCGTATCCTTTATGGCATCATCGATATTGTCATTTATCACCAGATAATCGTAGTTGGTGATCTTCTTGATCTCATATTTGGCAATGGCCAGACGTTCTTTGATCGCCTTGGCGTCCTCTGTGCCCCGGCTGCTCAGCCGTTCTTTGAGGCTTGACTCAGTTGGGGGGAGGATAAAGATGGTGACTGCAGTGGGAAATTCTTTTTTGATCGCTGTCGCACCGTTGACATCTATTACCAGCAGAACCGTCTTGCCCTCGCCTATCAGTTCGTCCAGCTCGCTACGCGGAGTACCGTAGAAATTATTATTAAACTCATTGTACTCAATAAATTTTCCGGCATCAAGATCGTTACTGAACTCCTCCTTACTCATGAAGATATAGTCTATGCCGTGCTTCTCACCGGCGCGAGGAGTACGCGTGGTTGCCGTGACAGCTCGGGTAATATTCTCGGAATTAGCGATCAGGCTCTCGGCAATAGTACTCTTGCCGCTGCCAGCAGGCCCGGATATTACTGCGAGTACGCCACGCTTTGTCATTTTGTGCTCCTTTCTTCAGGGTTAGGTAAAATAAAACCAGAGTATAGGCAGTAAACAGCAGATTATGCCTGCTAATAAAAATTTGACAAATACCCGGTATAACTCCTGCCTCTTCTTGTTTAAAAATGCTTCCACTAATGCGCCTTCCTTTATACCGCCATTACAGAAAAACATCAGAGACATCAGGAAGCAAAAATAAAAGAAGACCAGGCCGGGGATAAAACACAAGGAGATAATAATACTCAGCAACATTGGGGTTTACTCCAGATTAGCCGCCTGTTCTTTTATCTTTTCAACCGCCATCTTCGCTTCTACGGCAAAACTGGTGATCCCTTTGTCGTTGGCTTTACTGGCTGTAGTATTTATCTCTCTAAGCATCTCCTGAGCGATAAAATCAATACGTTTGCCTATCTCACCACCTTTAGTAAGCGTATTGCGGAATTGACCCAGGTGCGACTTCAGCCTGTCCATCTCCTCATTAATATCAACTTTATCCGCAAAGAAGGTAATCTCGCGTTCCAGAGCCTGTTCGTCACAGGGGCGGATACTCTCCAGTTCATTCAACCTGGCCTTCAGGCGTTCCATCTGCCGTGCTACTACCGCTGGAGCGATCTTGATGGCTTCATTGCGGAAAGTCTCTACCGGCTCCACCAAATCGAGCAAGCGGCGGGCGGTAATTTCACCCTCGGTCTGGCGCATACCCATGAGTTCTGTGAGTGCCTGCTGGGCGGAATTGAGAATTGAGTTCCATTCTTCTTCGCTGATGCCGTCAGTATTGCGGTTATCAAAGATGCCGGGTATCAGGAGTATATCCTTGGCGCTGAGATCTTGCTTGATACCTAGTTTGGCAGCAATATTATTGATTGCGGTGATGGTACTGGTGGCAATAGACTCGATCTCCAGAGTGTTCTCTATAATTGCTTCGCGGCTTAGCGAAATATTGATATCGACAGATCCGCGGTGTAACTTGGTACCGATGAGGTCTCTGAGTTCCTTCTCATAAGTTCCCAACGAGGGACGACTGCGGACATTTATCTTGAGCCCGCGGTTATTTACCGATTTTATCTCAAACCGGATCATAGTGGTGTCTAGGGTGAATGAACTCGTACCGAATCCTGTCATGCTGTGTACTGGTTTATCAAACACGTTTGTTCCTTCTTCAAATAGTTGAGTTGTCTGGACGCATAGTATGTATGCTTCATTATTGCTAAGGCAACCTCTAATAAGTACAAAATTACGGCGTAATTCATCAAAAACAATTAATAGAGGTTGTCTTAATAAAATATTACTATAAAAATGAGATTTTTAGAAGTTCTAAAAATCTCCGACAGGTAGATAATGTGGATATTTGTTAGTCTTATTGTTCTCCTACATCCTGTTCACTTTGAGCTTCTGTGTCCTCATTCTGTTCACCGTCAGCAGAGTCAGACTCTGTTTCCGCGCCCTTCAACTCTTCGAGTGTTGGCAGATTTTGTAGTGCCTTGACACCCTTGGGCGGCTTACAGATTGAGGCTACCTTGCGGCAGGTGATCTCATGAAATTCGGCCTTACGCAGTGCTTCAAGAACCTTCTTCGGAAGCATAGGCTCCACCTTGAGAGCTGCATCTCGGGCTTGTTCATACTCAATCCAGAAGATCTCTTCGTTTATCTCATCACCGGTGGCAGAGGCTTCTTCAATGACATTGCTTAGCCAGGTGATCAGGCCTTTGAGTTGCTCTATCTGCTGGGTGCTGATCTTACCTGTCTGCATACCTTTGTCAAGGGTATTCTTGTAGGCTTGCCTGGTCTTCATCGCGGTTGAGAAAATACTGCGGACATAAGCAAAGGCGGTATCCATTTCACCCAGTTTGAGATTGAGGTTGAGCAAGAGGAACATCAGCGTGATCTCTTTCTTCGTATTGTCCTCTTTGCCAGCATGATCCAGTACAATAGTATACTGTTCGATAGCTTTCTTGATCGCTTCTTCTTCGGTTATGGGGAGACCTTCCCAGCTCTGTTGCTGGACTTTGAGGAAGTCCTCAAGAGATAAATAACCGTCGGGGGTATCTGTAGAGGTAGCGCTGAGTGTTTTACGCTCACGGTAAAGCCAGGCGAGGCGAAGAAAGAATTTTGCTAGCTTTCCCGGCATTCGGTTATTAGGTGAGAGGAAACCTTCTTGAACATAACAGGCAAGCAGATGGGTGAGGATAGCTGCACCGTTGGATATTGGAATCTCTGAAAGTGCGGTGGCTTGGTTACCGATCTTGGAGAAAAGGCTCTCAGGCTTCTCAGATTCTTTGATAAGCTTGAAGCTCATAAGCTCCAACTTGCCCTTCCAGATCGTATCAATATTGCCTCGGAAGACCTGATTCTCATCGGAAAAATGGCAGTGCGGGCAGTGCCAGATAAAGAAGTTCTCAGGCTTGATTGCTGAGAACTCTTCATTAGTCCATCTGTAGGTCAGCACATGATGATCTTTTTCAATGTCAATAGGCTGATAGAGCTTGCTCTTGACATATACTTGTGTGCTTTCCTGCTCGCATACCGGGCAGATAACCTTTACCTCTACATACGGGTTGACTCGTCTTTGGGGTGTCTCTGGTTGTTGGTCTTTACTCATCTCACTATCTTGGTTATTGGTTTAAAATAAAGCGTCAGCGACTCCAACGGCCAAGTCTGGTGGAATAATGGTTAAAGCCCATGTATCTGCAACTTGTTACTGCTTTGCCGAATTGTCGTCAGAGGTCGATTCTGACTTCTCAGTATCTACTTGCGGCTTATTCTCTGTTTCATTTGATTTTTCTGAGATTTCTGGTGTCTTAGCTGTAGCTTCTTTAACTTTCTGTGCCGCATCTTCTACCGCTTGCTTGGTTTCAGCGGCGGCAGAACCGGCAGTGTCTTCAGCCTTCTGCGCTGCTTCTTTGGCAGACTCTTCAACGTTTTTTACTGCTTTCTCGGTGCTATCGGCTGCAGCATCAGCGGTATCTGCCGCCTTCTGCGCTGCCTCTTTGGCAGACTCTTCAACGTTTTTTACTGCTTTCTCGGTGTTATCCGCTGCGGCATCAGCGGTATCTGCCGCCTTCTGTGCTGCCTCTTTGGCAGACTCTTCAACGTTTTTTACTGCTTTCTCGGTGCTATCGGCTGCAGCATCAGCGGTATCTGCCGCCTTCTGCGCTGCCTCTTTGGCAGATTCTTCAACGTTTTTTACTGCTTTCTCGGTGTTATCCGCTGCGGCATCAGTGGTATCTGCCGCCTTTTGTGCTGCCTCTTTGGCCTTTTCAGATACGTCGGCAGCATCTTTCTTGATGGTTTCGACTGCTTTGGTTGCGTTCTCTTCAAGCTTATCTTTGGCTGTAGAGGTCTTTTCTGTTGTAGTATCTATTTTTTGCTCGGTATTATCTTCAAGCTCTTTTTTCTTGGTATCAAGCTCAATCTCTTGCTGTTTTATCTCTTCTTCGGCTGCGGCTTTCTCTGCTTCTACCGCTTGGAGTGCTTCCTTGGCTACAGCTTCTTCAGCTGCCAGCTTCTCTGCGGCTTCTTTATCCGCGGCTTCAGCCTCTAGCTCAGCCTTTTTTACATCTTCAAGGACACTGCTCTCGGCCTTGGCTGCGGCTTCTTTGGCTTTGAGCATGGCTTCCGCTTGTTTCTTACCCACATCCTCAGCAAATTTCTCACGATCAACAGAGTATCCCCCTGATATATCGGCCTCGTTTTGGCTGGTGATATAGTAGTTTGTGCCTAGCATTACGATTACAAATAAGATAAAAATATATATGGTCCAGCGGCGCAGAGGATTCTTGGCTCCCATAACACTATCGGTTGCAGCACCGCCCATTCCTGCAAGACCACCACCTTTACCCTCTTGGAGCAGGATTATTGAAATAACCAAAAATGCGAGAATAAAGAATATAAAACCGAGAACATATCCCACGTGTACTTCCTCCTGATAGCAATATTATGTAAATATATAGAATAATCTTAATAAATAAAAAACCTCTGCCTTTAATTAATAAAGGAAGAGCAAAGATCTTCAGAGTTACTCGTACATTAATTTGAAGCTTTATATTATTTTATATAAAAAATCAATCCGTGCAAGTAAAAATAGAAGAGTCTTTGTAAGCTCAGATATTATAGGCATTATTGCAACTAACACAAGGCTAATGTTTTACGAATAATAATAATAATTAATTAAAATATCAGAATAAAATTCAATAATAGTTGATCAAATTCTACTCAGAGTTATAATTAATACTCTGCGGTTGAACTGCGGTTCGTATGGTGGTGCTGCTGATAATTTGTAACGGTGATAAATCAATAATTTTAAGGTAATGTGTAATGGATAAGAAAACAAAGGTGTTGCTCCTTGGCGCTACTGGTTCTATTGGCAGGAGTACACTCGAAGTGTTACGTGCTTATCCAGACAACTTCGAACTTGTAGGAGTGGTTGCGGGGTCGAACTGGCAGAAACTTGCTGAGATTGCCACGGAGTTCGGGGTGAGGGCGGCAGCGATAAATAATCAGAGTTGTGAAGCTTCTTTGCGCAGTGTGCTGCCTTCTCAGTGTAAATTGTTTTCCGGGGTTGAAGGAGTAATAGAATTGGTCAAGTCTGTAACAGCCGATATCTGCGTAAGTGCGATTGTCGGTTCTGACGGGCTGTTGCCGACTATAACCGCTCTTGAACAAGGGATGGATATAGCTTTGGCCAATAAGGAGTCGCTGGTTGCTGCCGGTGATCTGCTGATAAAGATGGCTGAAGAGAAGGCGGTACGTATCATTCCGGTAGACTCGGAGCATAGCGGTATATTCCAGTCTCTGCAAGCTGGGCGCGCTTCTGAAATTGAACGTATCATTATTACGGCGTCGGGTGGGGCATTTCGTGATGCAAGTCGCAAGGAGCTGGAGCGTGCTACGGTTGAGCAGGCTTTGCGGCATCCTACCTGGAGTATGGGCAAGAAGATAACCATAGATTGCGCAACTTTGGCCAATAAAGGGCTGGAGGTGATAGAGGCGTACTGGCTCTTCGGGGTGAGTTATGACTCTATCGAGGTTCTGGTGCATCGTGAGTCGATTGTTCATGCGCTGGTGGAGTTTTGCGATGGGAGTATTATGGCGCAGATGGCTACAGCAGATATGACTTTACCTATTCTTTATGCTCTGAATTTTCCGCAGCGGCAGAGCTTTTCAACCCCACGGGTTGATTTCGCTAGTATTGGGAGGTTGAGTTTTGAACTTCCCGCAAGAGAATTATTTCCGATGCTTGAACTGGCTTATGCTGCCGGTAGGCAGGGAGCACTTGCACCAGCAGTCTACTCTGCGGCCAACGAAGAGGCGGTAAGGCTATTTCTCCAGGGTAAGCTCGGCTTTATGCAGATACCGCGCAGCGTGGAGTATGCGCTCAGCCGGATTAATACCAACTTACATGTGACCCTCAATAATATTCTGAGTGTTGAGGAGGAGGCGCATGCGTATGTGAAGGACTTTGTCGGTAGTATTGTCTGCTGAAACCTTGTTATACGCTCAGGGTTGTACCTGCTTGAGGGCAGGGTAGTTCTTGTATAGTTATATGCTGGTTGTGGATTGCGCAAAGCTGTTCAGACCATTCAAATCAAATATCATCTTTCAATTCATAATTTGTAAAGTTGCTCTGTATTACGTATGCTGTAAGTAGATTTCTACTTGCGCTTGAGTTATGCTACAGTTGGGAATAAATACTTCTGGGGGAGGAGAGTTTTACTGTGACTCCTCTTTAATACTATGCTAGAATATAGGTGCATAAGAAGTTTAGCAATTTGCTTTTGGAGTGTTGTTTGGAAATACGTAGTCGGTTATTTTATTAGGAGGTAGTAGATTATGGATCTAATAGGAAGCAAGACAGCTTTAAATTTGATGACGGCTTTTTCAGGAGAATCGCAGGCAAGAAACAGATATACCTATTTTGCTGCTGTCGCTAAGAAGGAAGGCTATAGGCAAATCTCTGAGATCTTTGAGGAGACTGCAAATCAGGAGCGTGAGCATGCAAAGAGGCTCTTTAAATTTATGACCGGGGGCTCTTCTGAAATAGTAAGCGGGGCGGATTTTCCGTTTGGAGTGATTGCTGAGACGGAAGTCAATCTTCGAGCTTCTGCGGCGGGAGAGCATTATGAATGGGAGGAGATGTACCCAGGATTTGCGGAAATTGCCAGCGAGGAGGGTTTTAAGGAGATCGCTGCAGTCTTCAATGCAATTGCTGTCGCTGAAAAGCAGCATGAGCATAGGTATTTGGCTCTTGCTGATAATGTTAAGGATGGTTTGGTCTTTAGCAAACCGGAGCCGATTGTCTGGCGTTGTCTGAATTGCGGTTATCTTCATGAAGGTACTGGGGCACCTAAGGCCTGTCCCGCATGTGCGCATCCGACCGCGCATTTTGAAGTTTTTTATGAAAATTACTAAGATTAATCGATGTTTCATTTATAATGGAGAATAAGATGGCTGAATTTAAAGGTATATATAAATGTGAACTCTGTGGGAATATTGTTGAGGTGGAGCATGCTGGTGGTGGTGTTCTGGTCTGCTGCGGGCAGAATATGAGCTTTCTGGAAGAGAAGACCGCTGATAGTGCTACTGAGAAGCATGTACCGGTTGTGGAGGTAGATGGGGATGAGGTAAAGGTAACTGTTGGCTCAACACTTCATCCGATGACTGATGAGCATTATATTGAATGGATTGAGATTTTATATGGTGATAAGAGTCAGATTCAACATCTCAAGCCTGGGTCTGAACCTATTGCTACTTTCCATATCTGTTCTGCTTGTTGTTCTGGCGACTGTAAGATTCTGGCACGTGAGTATTGTAATGTACATGGACATTGGAGTACTAAATAATTTAGATTAACGCCTTACAGTAGGGTTGTTAGCTATCCGGTGAATCTAGTTTTTGGATTCACCGGGTTTTTTTATATTCATTATTCTTGGTTTACTTTCGTTGGAGCAGGAGCAGGGTCTCCCAGTGCCTGGTCTGAGGGAACATGTCATAAAGAGTACACTCTTCAACAGAGTATTCCTCCTTGAGGATATCAAGGTCGCTCATAAGGGTTAGAGGATTGCAGGACATGTAGCTGATAAAGTCTGGAGCAAGTTTGAGGATAGCCCTTGCGGCTTTTTCACCCAGCCCGACCCGGGGGGGATTTACCACAATATGGGGGAGTCGGCATTCCAAGTCTCTGAGATAGTGGAGAGCATCGGCTTCGACGAGTTCGACATTGCTGATAGCATTATATTTGAGATTGGCGGCGGCGATGGTAAGGTTGTCTTTAACATTTTCGACCGCAACGACGTGTTTAACTTTATCCGCTAGAAGTTGGGCAATTATTCCGGTTCCGGAGTAGGTGTCGATGACAAATTCGGGAGCGGTTTTGCTGACCTGATCTCTGATTCTGTAGTATGCCATCTCGGCTACGTCGGGATTAGCTTGGAAGAAGGTGTTTGGAGCGATAAAGAAACTCTTGCCCAGATACTCCTCTCTGATGTACTCTGCGCCCCAGTGTTGGATTGATTCACCAAAGGACATATCTGAAAGACTTTCTTGGAGTAGCCAGTGTACAGAACTGGCAAGACCATTAGTGATAATACTATGGGCGATCTCTTCGATCTCTTTGCTGTTTTCCCGGTTCTTGGTGACCAGTGAGAGCATTGTCTCGCCAAGTCTGGTACGCCGGATTACAAAGTAACGGAGAAATCCTTGGTGGTTCAGGTAGTTGTAACTGAGCAGTTCTTGCTCTCGGGCTAGAGCTCGAGCTTGGATGAAGGTGTTGAAGGTGGTGTTGCCAAGTAGTGGGCACTCTTCTAGCTCTATTACCCATTTATGGGAGTTGCGTTTGCGTAGTCCACCTTTGTTGAAGGCGAAAACATAGTCCATTCTTTGGCGGTAGCCGAGGGCTTTGGGACTCTGTACAAGCTCAATATTTGTAGTGTCGATGAGAGTTGAGAGTCCTTTGCTGGCTATTAGCTCGATGAGGGCAGAGCGTTTGGCTGTGGCTTGATCTGGGTAGGGGATATCTTGAAATTCACAGCCTCCGCACTCGCCAAAAGTGTTGGCAGGCGGGTTCAATGTGTGTGGCATCTGCCATCTGCTGTTCAAGGAGGAGTTTGAGTTGTTGCTTGGGTTTTAATTTTTTTTGCGGTCGCATCGGGTTGTCCTGTTCTTGCCGTGGCTTGATAATTACTCGGAAGGGATCCAGAAGGGGTATTATAGATAAAAAAGGCTGAAGATAAATATGTTATACTAAAATATCCTTTACCGCCTGGATAAGTTTGCTCGCTGAGTATGGCTTTTGGAGGAAGCATTTGATCTTGCCTTCCAATAGTAAGTTGTCAATTGCAGGAGACTGATCCATACCCGAGGATAGAATGATTTGTACGTCAGGATTTAGCTTATTGAGGTGCTCTACCGCCTCCTCACCTCCTATGATCGGCATTACTAGATCCATAATTACCACGTCTATGATGTGGCTCTTCTCCAGGTACATCTTGAGCGCTTCTTCTCCATTACTGGCAATTAGTACATTGTATCCGGCTTCTTGCAGGATGGATTTGCCGAGTGATCTGGCAAGCCGCTGGTCGTCGGCCAAAAGTATAGTGGATTTTGATCTAGGTTCAGAGTTAGTGGAATTGTTTTGTACTCGGTTATTAAGTGGGAGATAGATAATAAAGGTGCTGCCCTTTCCGAGCTCGCTGGTCAATTCCAGAGCTCCATTATGTGCAATAACGGTACCCATAACTGCAGGCAGACCCAGACCGGTACCTTTGCCGAATTCCTTGGTGGTAAAGAATGGCTCGAAGATTTTTTCCTGGTTTGCTGGTGTAATTCCGCAACCAGTATCTTTTATGCTCAGAGAGATATAAGCCCCAGGTTTGATATTGAAACTTGATTGATTGCAATACTCTTGAGAAAGGATTGTATTCTCAGTGATTATGCTCAGTGTGCCTTCGCCGTCTATGGCATCTCTGGCATTGATACCCAAATTTATAAGGCTGTTCTGTATTTGTGCAGCATCGCCGAGTATCGTATAATCTTTGGCTTGGAGTTGGGTGTCAAGGATAATGTTGTCTCGCAGGCTATGCTGGAGGATTGAATTGGTCTTGACAATACACTCGTGTAGATCAACATTACTGCGAGAGATAGTATCTTTGCGAGAATAAGCAAGTAATTGACTGGTCAGTTCCGCAGCGCGTTCAGAGGTATCCAGAATGTGTTCGGCATAATTATTGACGGTCGCATTTTCCGAGTTAGTGCAGATGAGATCGGCAAAGCCCATTATACCACTGAGCAGGTTGTTAAAATCATGGGCGATACTACCAGCAAGCTTGCCGATAGCTTCTAGTTTTCGGGCTTGTCTGAGATTTTGTTCAAGCTCTACTTGTTCGGTGACATCGTAGAGCACTAGTACTGCTCCTAGTAATTTATTATTAATGTCCCGTACTGCCATGGCGGTCAGGGTAAGGTGATGTTTGGTATCGGTGTCATCAATATAAATGCACTGTTCTCTATTACTGGAGTTGACTTGTTGGTTGATAATTTTCAGAATGGGGCTCTCGATAATAAATAAGGTGTCTGGGTCAAAGAACTCCATGATATCAGAGACATGCTGTCCGACCAATTCATCTCTGGTTTTATTCAAGATGTTCTGAGCAACAGAGTTTATCCGTGATATTATACCTTCGCTATCGGTTATAATCAGACCGTTGATGGTAGATTCAAAGACAACTCCGAGAACTTCCTGGCTCATACTGAGTGCACTCTCTTTGCGTACTCTTGAGGTAATATCCTGAATGGTTCCGTTGATAATTCTAGCGGATGTGTCTACCTGGTCTACTGTACTGAGCCGCATTTGATAGTATTTTTCTTCCAGTTCTCCCTGAAATTTGAAGGATATGTCATTGCATAAAGTCTTGCCCGGTTCTGCCTGGGTTAATAGCTGCAAGAAAGTGTGTTTAATGCTAAACGCTTTATGTGGGTTTAGAGAGGTGAAGATCTTGGGTAGTTCAACTTCTGCTGTTTCAGGGGTGTCTAATCTCAGGAGACGCCAGAATTCCGCTGAGCCGTTCAGCCGTTGCGTAACGTTATTGAACTGGAAAGCACCTATCTTACCCAAGCTTTCGGCGATTAATAGTTGTTTTTGATTCTGTTGGAGGGTATTCTGGGTCTGCTGTTTTGCAATATTCTCTTGATTCTGAAGGATTATGCTATAGGCCAATTCGGAGAGCTGTTCACTGATTATGCTGATGGCTTTGCAGATATTGTTGAATTCTTGGGGACTCAGCAGTGGTATCTGTTTAAAATTATTACTGAATTCATGGAGATCTAGGCCCAGTTTACTGGCGTATTCAAGTTGTTCTGGGGAGAGTTCGCGATTATATCGGATATGGCCGATGAGCCAATTGGCGATACGTTTTTTACCGACCCAGATCGAGGTACAGCCATTGATAAGTTCTCCGCTGGCGCATTCCATGATCTGGTAATTTCCATACTCTGGTTTGAAACGCATATCAGAGAGATAGCAGCGTTTCATTCCTTCTTCGGTATGCCTGATTTGAGCGCATAAGGGCGTCAGGCTTGAATTTCTGGTTATGAGGTTCCCGTTGGTATCGGAAAATACCGATGAGATGCCGGTCAGTAGTTCGATAGAATCCTGAAGTCTCTGGAGCTTGTCTATATCGAAGATATCAGAAATGGTACAATTAGTAGGATTAATTTCTTGACCGGTAAAATAGGTTGAACTTTCGGTATTATTTATCTGAAAAGAAGTGTTGGGTTTAGCGGTTGGGTTTACCTGATGGATAATTGCGAGATGTTGTAGCCTGCCCTCAGTATCGCTATGGATGGGGATAGGAGTAAGTGTTATATCTATATATAAATAGTCTTTGGTGCGGATTTTAAGCTGTAGCGACTTGGTATCTGGAATAATCCTATGCTCTTTAATTGTTTGGAGAAAATTTGTTGCTAGTTGTTGGTAGTCCTGGTGTATTAGTTGTTTCCAAGTTTCAAGGGTATACTCAAACTCTTCTGGTTTGTAACCGATTTGGGTGTAGCAGCCGGATGATACGGTAGGTTCTCCGGAGTCAAGTTCCCAGTCCCAGCAGCCTTCTTGGATATTTTTCAGGATGGCTGCGAGCATGATCTTGTCGTTATCAGGTTGTGGGGCAGGTGTAGGAATTTTTTTTTGCAGATGTTTAATATAGAATATGAAAGCAATTATGAGCGCAATTATAAGTATAAAGGTTATTCCCAGCCATATTAGTAAGTAGTTGTGGCTAGTTGTGTCCGCAGCACTGGAAGGTGCTTGGGCTTCGTTTGTTTGAGCTTTCCCTTCTCTATGTGTCGTTGTGTATTTTGTGAATGACTCGTTATTGCTAAAATTGCTATAAACCGGTTTTAAGTCCAAGTCATCTGCGGCGAGTACAAGGTTGAGAAAAAAAAGACTGCTTATTACTACGTTCAGCAGTAATATCAGTGGATAATTATACTTATAATTGTTTTTGTCAGGGGGGTGACCCATAATCATTATACACTATCAACGGCTCTAAGTAATAATACAACAAGAGCAACTATAAAATATTCCATAAACCTATAATGATTATATACTAAATTTTAAAAATGCAAAGAATTAAATGCAGCTATAGCTTCGTCAGTGATATTGAATATCTTGAAGATATAGCTATTCATTTTTTTTAACGTCTTTGTCTGTTTCATAGTATCCTTACTGTCTTTATTTTTTTTAGTGATTTTTGCTAATTCGGTATAGAATTCTTCCAGTTTATTCTGTTGTTTGGGTTTGGGAATGATGATCGGCAGTTGCTGAATATCGGATTTGGTAAGGTATATACTGCGTAGTCCCTCTGCGGGTAGACGGCAACGCTGAAAATAGAAATTGGCATAGCGTGAGTTCAGAATGCAGGCAAGGCTGGGGCAAGACAAGCCTTTGGCTGTCTGGATTGCATAGAGTTCGTTGGAAAAAATCTCCTGGCTGGTATCTACTGCAGCGGCAAAAGGGTTGAGGGTTCGCTTGAGTAGAATCTTCTCTTCTACGGCGTATTCACTCTCTTTTGGGGTATGTCGGATCAGGTGCTTACGGATTAGAATATATTCACGTTCTTTGCCGACATAGAATGGGGCTACCGCTTCATTGACGATTATCGGTGTCCACTCGGGTCCAGGGCTGGAGAGTCGCCTGGCTTTGGGGTCACTTACCGAGGCTCCAATAAAGACCTCAGATACATCTCCAAGCAGTCTACCTTCTTCTTTGATCTTCTCGATACTCTTCTGGATTACCTCTGGGATGGGGTTGTTATCGATGTCGGTCTTCGGTACGCCTTCATTGAGGATAGTCTCTGCCTTGGCTAGAAGGCTGGCAAGTTTGAAGGGTTTACTCATACAATCATCGGCACCAATCCTGAACATCTCATCAATCTCGGCAACACTTGATTTGTTAATGATTACAAGTATTGGTATTTGCTGGTATTTTTTGGTGTTTTTCAAGGCCTTGATAAAAGATTTGAGGATATTTTCGTTGTGATTAATCTCAATTATCAGTAGTGAAACTTCATTATGCTGAACGAGATCTTTAAGGCTCAAAGGATCGGAAGCGACCAGGCAATCATAGCCGCGATTATGCAGGCCAAAACTGATTTTGTCGGAAATAGCAGGGGAGAACATTCCAAGTATAATTTTTGGCATATATATTCTCCCCGCAATGAGTTAAAGTTCTTCAACCGTGAGATTAAGTTTATTTATAAACATCTTTGGGATCGAAAACCATGTTTCCTTCTTCAATTATCTTACCTTCATCGGTGATTTTCCAAGAAAAACAACTCTTGTTGCCAGTATGACAAGCTCCGCCGTTCTGCTTGATTTTGAAGAGTATAACATCCTTGTCACAATCAACAAAGACCTCTTTTACTTCCTGGGTGTGTCCGGAAGTTTCGCCTTTTACCCAGTATTTCTGACGACTTCTACTCCAGTATGAACATAACTTTTTCTCAAAGGTCTCTTTCAGGCTGTCTTTATTCATGTAGGCAACCATAAGAACTTCACCAGTCTCATAGTCCTGAGTAATGGCAGGGATAAGACCTTTTTCATCAAATTTTAATTCATCTATAAAAGATAAATCCATAGATACTCCTTTTAACTATTACTTATATACGATTATACGAGAGGAATTATTCACAATAATTATACAAAAATTCAAAATCTATGACCAGATATAATTTGAAATTATCTTGAAAATCCCGGAAAAAGGGATTGGGGAAAAGAAATGATTGAACAGCAAATTCTTGTAATTTATCAATTATAACCGTATAATTTCTGGTGCAAGTGTATTTTGGGTGTTGAGTTTTGAAGAAGGGGTAGATATACACATGGCTGAAAAGGTCTTTACCAGGAGAAGGTTGGTGCTAATCCTGATGTTGCTGATTATTATCGCAGGGGTTGGCGGAATCTACAGTGTGGTATACGGGGTGATCTCAAGTGAAAAAATAGAGGAGAAAAAGGCTGCACAGACAGAGATAGAGCGGGTATTAAGTGGAGCGAGGGTGCTTACTGAGGAGTATGTGGCACGGCTTAAACAGCAACGGCAGAAGGAGGAGCAGAGTTTGAAACGGCATACCGAGACACTGCTCGCGGATATGCAGGTATTTCTCCAAGCGGCAATTATCAAACGTGAGGCCGATGCGGCTCAGTCCAGTCTTGAAGATATTAAAAAGAAGCGTGAGGAACTCGCGGCTTTTGCCCTCAAACGTTTGAGCTCGATGACCAAGGAGATGCTGCGTATAAAGCAGGATGTTACCAGAATGCAGCTCAACCTTGATGATATGATTGCTGAGGCGCAGAGTAACCTTGATACTCCGAATCCGTTACTTGAAAATAATGTCGACAACGCCAAAGAATTGCCGGAGCTTCTGGCTCGAATAAAAAGTACTAATATTGAGAATAGTCGTAACTTTCAGGAGCGCGGGAGTATAAATGTTAAGAATGAGGTTAGTAAACTCAAGGAGTTGAGGAAATTTCTCAAGGATGAACAGTTTCAAAATGTTGCTGACCCGGTACAGCTATTTACGGAGCTGAGTCCAGATATTGCCAATTTTCTGCCTATGGGAGCTGTATTTACGATTGCAGAGGCTGGTGGTAAAATCCTCTTCAGCCTTGGCGGAGAGTCTATGCTTTCGGCGAATTTAGCGACTGAGGCGACCAGAAGTATGATCTTACAGCTCGAACCGAAACGTTACCAATTGATTCTTGCTCTTAGTTTGAAGAGTAACGATATGGCGGTAGAGCCCTCGCTTGTAGAGCTGGCCGGAATTCTGGAGGCCTATATAATCCGCACGCTGGGGGATGGGGCGTACAGTGGGTATATATTTGGGGAAAACCATGAATTGGTACGTTCTTTCCCTCAGAGCGATGGGGTGAAGACAAGCATACCACTTGAGGGCTGGAATGAAATAGTGGCGGCAAATATTTCGACATATTATGCTGAGGCTGGTATAACAGCGGGTGGCCTTGAATTGTCTCTGGGACTCTGCTATGAACTCAAGCATTTGAGTATTGCAGAGCGCTTACAGAGTTTGATCGAGGAGAATCCGCTGAATTCGCTTATTCTTGCGGTATTGGTGTTGCTGACCGTTAGTGCGGTGATTATTATTGGTTTTCTGAGCTGGCGCAGTAGCGGAACGAGGTCGGAGGAAGGTGGGGTGCGAAGCGCTAGTGCGCTAGATATACGCAGCATTAAGCCGGAATTAGGAAGTCTTATCCGTCTGCAGCAGTTGAACCGTGGACATACAGTCGGCGGGAGCAGGATTCTCGATTATAGTAGAAATGATGCATTAAAAGAGTTGGTTATTCGGGTGCGAGGCGCAGGAGGTGAGAATGCTCCTCAGCAGGGTAAGATGGGTCAAGTCAAGGCGCATAAGGCTGGATTAAGAGAGTATATGAAATAAGGATGCGTAAGCATGTATGAAAAGCATTGGGGGCTGGTGGACAAACCGTTTCGTAATACCCCGGATCCAAATTATTTTTATTTTTCGTCACAGCATGAAGAGGCTTTGACCCGGATGCTTTACTGTATTCTTGAAGGGCAGGGAGGGATGATGCTTTCCGGAGAGGTGGGTAGTGGTAAGACGCTTCTATCGCGCATTTTGATTGATGAATTGAATCCTGAACGATTCGAGTGTGCAAGTATTGTTCATTCTAATCTTGATGCGACAGAACTTCTGTGTGATATACTCCGGCAGTTTGGTTGTGATGCCCGGGGATTGGATAAACCCAAGATGCTGGGATTGCTTGCCGATTGCTTTCGGGAGCATCAGCGAGCCGGACGTTCGACTATTATTATTATCGATGAGGCTCAGATTACTCTTGATGCGGTAACTCTTGAGGAGATGCGTCTGCTGATGAATTTTCAGCAGGACAGAAAGTTTTCGGTGACGCTCCTTCTCCTTGGCCAACCCGAGATGCGTGAACGGGTACGTCAGTCCCAGCAGTTTTTACAGCGGCTTAGTGTACGTTTTCATCTTGAGGCGCTCAGCCATAGTGATGCGATCAAATATATCCGGCATCGTCTGGCGGTGGCAGGGGGTAAAGAAGAGATCTTTACTTCTGAGGCGGAGGAACTGATAGCTACGGCAGCAAATGGTGTGCCGCGGCTGATAAACGGTATTGCGGATATGTCACTGCTTGCGGGGTACGGCAAGCGGGCGCCTCTTGTTGATAAAGAGGTGGTAAAAGCAGCCCTGATCGATATGAATAAATAGGTTTATTGCGTATTCTGTTCACGCTTATCTTCTCTTTCTTCATCTGAGCCACGAGGAGTTGTTGTATCCTTGGTTCTATTTTCGAATCGGTCATAGGCTTTTACTATCTCTGCTACCAGGCGATGACGGACAATATCAGAACTTTTGAGGCTGATTATCGCTACTCCTTTTATCTCATGCAGAATACTGGTGGCGTGGAGCAGGCCGCAACTCTGCGGTTTGGCCAGATCTATCTGCGTAGTGTCTCCGGTGACGACACACTTTGAGTTCTTACCGAGCCTAGTCAGTAGCATCTTCATTTGGCTGGGAACTGTATTTTGGGCTTCATCCAAAATGACAAAGGCGTTGTTGAGAGTCCGCCCGCGCATAAAGGCCAGTGGGGCTATCTCGATAATTCCGGTATCTAGATAATGCGCCATCTGCCGACGGCCAAGCATGTCGGACAAGGCGTCATAGATAGGGCGTAGATAGGGGTCGACCTTCTCCTTCAGATCTCCGGGGAGAAATCCCAGGTTCTCTCCAGCCTCGACTGCCGGACGGGTCAAGATGATACGCTGCACTTCATCACGGCGTAAGGCTTCTATGGCGCAGGCTGTGGCCAGAAAGGTCTTGCCGGTACCGGCAGGACCTAAAGCAAATACTAGACCATGATTATGGATAGCCTTGATATACTCCTGCTGCCCTTCGGTCTTGGCCTCAATAATACTCCTCTCGGTGCGAATGCTCAGAGAAGAGTTGCGCCCGGGGGTGTCTTCAAGAACGACCTCAAGCAGGCGCTCAATATCGTTTTGACCACCCTCAATCTTACGGATTATTTTATAGAGAATGTTGGCTACCTGATTTACCGTCTCTGTCTGCCCGTCTAACAGGATTACTTCCCCGCGGGTAATGATCTTGATGGGAAAGGTCTCGCGGAGTAGACGGAGGTTTTTATCATTCTGACCAAAGAGGAGTTGTTGCTCTTCAGTGTGGTAGGGTAGGTCAATCTCTTTACGCATATAGGGTAGTCCTGCTGAGCTTAATATTGTTCTTGCTGCTTAGATAAGTTTGATCTTGGTAAGTTCGGTCTGTAGGCTTTCGGCGGTAACCGGCTTGATCAGATAACCTTCGCAGCCTTTGTTGAAGGATGAAAAAACGTCCTCTCCCGAATCTTTGACGGTAACCATGAGGATCTTGGACTCTAGATCATTCTTGTAGGCTTTGGTGTTTGCCTCCCATTCTCGGATTCTTTCTACTACTTCACGTCCATCGGTGCCGCCAAGATCAATGTCCATGGTTATCAGGGAGTACGGTATTCCTTCGTCATGGGCGGCGACAAACATCGCAAAAGCTAGCTCGCCATTGGGTACAGTATCAACATCACCGTAAGCTGTGAGTAAGGATTTGAGCTGAACGCGATTGATATAGTTGTCGTCTACGGTAAGAATACGCATTTACTTCTCCTTTTCAGAAATATTATAGTTTTTGCCGTATATTAAATCTAGAGTAATTCTACGAATTATTCTGCTGTTTGCTGATATATTCTTTGACCTCAATAAAGGTGTTCTTGATATCGCCGATAAGGTGGTTGGCTTCTTCAAGATTGGCTTTTTCTGAATTTTTCTCGAGTATGCCGGCGATCCTAGATAATTTTTTTGCGGTGACACTTGCGGCTCCACCCTTTAGTTTGTGGGCGTTACTGCGTAACATCTCAGAATCCTCATTATGCAGGGATTGCTCAAGCTGGGGGATAATCGTTGTCTCCAGTGAATCGATAAAATTTTTCAAAGCCATATTGAATACCATTTGGTTGTTGCCGAATAATTTATAGGCCTCAGCAAAATCAATGGGAGGTTCTACCCGGGGTTGTGGCTTCTGATAACTGTTGGTGTCTGGGATGAGTACATTGTCACTGGTGAAGCTGTTGTCTGCGGATTTTTCTTCGGCCTGGGCAGAGATTGATACCGGCGAGATCTTGCAACTGCGGGGCAGCCACTTGAGTAACGAAGCGGCGAGTTCGTCAATGTGCGTGGGCTTGTTGAGAATTCCGTTCATGCCAACTGCCTTACAGACATTACGGATATCCTTGTCGGCATTCGCTGTCAGCGCAATGATCGGTACCTTCTCATAGTGCGGGTAGTCGATGCGTATTCTGCGCGCGGCTTCGATACCGCCCATCTCCGGCATCTGTAGATCCATAAATACTAGGTCGAAGAATATGCGTTTGCAGTCTTCTATCGCAATTCTGCCGTTGCCGGCAATGAGTACATTGAGTCCAAGGTATTCTAGTTGGCTGCGAATCAATTCTTGATTGACCTCATAATCTTCAGCAACCAGGACGGTGCCGGTGAATTTTTTGGCATTGTTGCTTGGAGTTGAGTTGTTATCGGTGCTTATCTTGATCAGATCATTATCAGAGATATTGGTGTTGAGCGAGAGCGTAAACCAGAAGGTGCTGCCTTTGCCCGGTTCACTCTCCAGACACATCTCCCCGCCCATGAGTGTGACTAGTTTTTTGGAGATAGTAGTGCCGAGTCCGGTGCCTCCATATTTGCGGGTGGTACTCCCGTCCGCCTGGGAGAATTGGTCAAAGATGGTCTTCTGTTTCTCTTTGGGTATGCCGATACCGGTATCAATTACGGAAAAATAGACGTCGGTATGATCACTGGTGCTGCTGCTGACAGCGGTCTTGATGCGAATGGAACCTTTTTCAGTAAACTTGATAGCATTACTGAGTAGATTAACTAGAACTTGTCTGAACCTTAGAGGATCGAAGATAACATACCTTGGGGTGTCAGGGCTGATCTCCAAGGTCATGGTAATATTTTTTTTGCTGGCTGATTCGCGGTATGGATCCACAGTCTCAGCTAGGCATTTATGCAGGTCAAAGGGAATGTACTCTAGATCAAGTTTATCGGCTTCGATCTTGGCATTGTCCAGAAGGTCGTTGAGTAGTAACAGTAGATGATCCGATTCACTTAGAATAGTCTTGACATTTTTCGTAAAAGGTGCGTCGGGATATTCTAGAATAATCTTCTCGGAAAAGCCGATAATGGCATTGAGCGGGGTACGTATTTCATGTGAAATATTTGCCAAAAATTCATCTTTTGCCTTGCTTAGTGATACCGCTTCTTCGCGCGAAGACTTCAGCTTCTCTTCATATCTATTGCGTAGGAGAATTTCTTGTTTCATTCGCTTCTGGTATTGGAGGCGTTTCTCTAGATTTCTTACCATGTCATTGAAGGATTTGATCAGCAGTCCAAGTTCACCCTGACGCTGTGCGGCGACTCGATGCTCTAAAACGCCGCCTTGAATATAGAATATTATCTTGATTATTTCGCTTATGGGTTTGGAAATATATCTGTATAAACTGGCGGTAGCGATGATGGCCAGAATAATAAGGATAATAACTGGGAGCAGGGTATGGCTGAGTGCATAGGTGAAGAATGAGAGCTGTTGGGGCAGTGTCACGGAGGTGACGAGTATGAGGTTGGTTGGGATCTTACCGACAGTCAGTGGCTGGAAGAAACTACGCTTGCTAAGATCTGTTCCCAGGGAGGTATAATTGATAAATCCGGATTCTTCGGCATGTAGTTTGTCGATAATTACCGGGTTCTTCACCTTGGTTAAGGGATTATTCGGGTGGTTTGAGGCAATGAGCTGGCCTCTGTTGCTTAGGATGTCTATGTCGATTTCAGCCAGAGCGGTAGACGTAGCTGGCGATTTATTCATGAATTTCGAATTGAGTAAGACGAGCAGATAATATCCGTTTTCAGATAGTGGGGTTAGCAGAGGAAATACTAGCTCGGTCTGGGTCTTGTGAGCGGTAATTTTCTGCAGATAGTTTTTGAGATGTCTCTTGATATTGATATTGGAGAAGATCTCAGGATTGTCGGTATAAGGACTTATAAGGGTATGCTCCGGGGTGATTAGAGCCAGCCCTAAAATATTGTTATCGAGATCTGCCCAGGCTTTGAAGGTTTTGTGTAGTTCGTCTGCCGAGTCGGTGGTCGGGTTTATGGCGGCGGCAAGAGATTCGATTCTCTGTTTGTAGTTTTGCAGAAAATTCTGAATCCAGAAGTCTGAAGTTTCCGCGATGTTTTGCAGACGTGTCGATATATACTGCTCGGAGGAAGTAGAATAAGTTATAAAATCGTGTGTTATCTCGATACAAAAGGGAATTGCAGCCACAAGCAAGAATGTTACTAGCAGTATATAGAGTAATGGTTTGGGTTGCTTCATGGCGACAATCTTTTCCTCACATAACAATCATAAGGTTATAGTCAGAAGAATATTATTGGCAAGCAATTCCGCTGCAGACCGCTTTGATTACTTCACCCATGCGCGATGAGGCTTGTTTCGCCGCAGTGACAATATCCTCCAGAGTAGCTTTGGCCATATCATCGGGATCATTGACATTGGTTATGGCTGAAAGTCCAAACAGTCTGACCCCGGACTGCACCGCGGTAATAGCCTCCAGAACCGTAGACATGCCGATGGCCTGGGCTCCGAAATTTCTGTACATCCTGGTCTCTGCCGGGGTTTCCAGTGATGGCCCTTTTATGGCGACATAGACGCCTTTATGCAGTTTTGTACCGGTTTTGTCTGCAAAATCATCGGCGAAGCCGATTAGCTCTTTATCCCAAACCTGACTCATATCCGGGAACCTGTCACCCCAACTTTCCTGATGCGCCCCGACCAGGGGGTTGGCTCCGGTGGCATTGATGTGATCGGTAATGATCATGATGTCGCCGGCCTCATAGGTAAGATCCAGCCCCCCGGCAG
The DNA here is from genome assembly GCA_963556115.3 of Planctomycetota bacterium. Classification (GTDB taxonomy): domain Bacteria; phylum Planctomycetota; class SZUA-567; order SZUA-567; family SZUA-567. The sequence goes on from CAUVYI020000002.1 coordinate 58,712, forward strand.
CATTGGTCAGAATGAGTGTTTGCATACCAGCGCTACTGAGTGCGCGGATAGGTAGTGCTATCTCCCAAGGGCTATACCCTTCATAAAGATGGAAACGCCCCTGAAGAATAAATACCGGTACTTCATTCAAGCTACCCCAAGAGAGTACTCCTTTATGTGAGTCGACTGTCGAGACAGGAAAGAGTAATTTTTCATAACCGATACTGCCGGTTATCTCGATATCCTCTATCAGTTCACCCAGTCCGGTACCGGCTATGATACCAATATATGGTAGTATGCCGATATTCTGCTTTATTCTGTTGACCGCTTCGTCCAATCTATCCTGGTATTCTTCAAGCTGCATTATTCAACCTTCTTTACTTAATACGTTTTAATATAGTAGTTGGATTATTCAATATAAATATGCTTATGATCGCACCTGAGTATTATAGAGTAAAAACAAATTAATGTAAATTTAAAAAAACTCTGAGTAAAAAAATGATTTATAATTAAAGTCGGCCTAGTCTTTTTTCAGGCAGATGTCGAAGAAGTATATAAGCTAATTAAAAAAATGAAATATCGTCGGTTTTTGTGGAAATTACTTAGTATGCTGGAGTATTCTTACCGAGGTAACAAAATAGCTTATGCAAGTTATGGCGGCGGGAGCAGGGTTGTGATTCTGCTCCATGATGTTGGCGGCTCAAGCCAGGATTTCATCGAGTTAGCCGCTTCGTTGCAACGCAATAACCTGCGGCTTATAGCGGTAGATCTCTGCGGGCATGGCGAGAGTTATCTGCCTCGGAGTACGGTATCACTGCGGACAATGGCCAGGGAGATTGTCAATCTGCTTAGGGATTGCTATCTCGGCAAGGTCGATGCTATTGCCTGCGGGGTAGGGGGGGCAGTCTTGCTTGAGGCTATGAGGCTACAGCCGGAGGCGTTTGGAAAAGTAGTCTTGCTGGATACCTTTATCTGTCAAGAGGCTTGGCAGGTTTGTGCGGAACGACCCCGTCCAACCGGTAACACTGAGCGTGAAGTGAGGTTTCGTAATACGTTCAAGCGTTGGATACCGGCGTACCGAGATGATTTCTTTATCTTTTGCGCTGAGTTTGACGGCAGAGCTATTTTGGAGCAACTGAATAATAGAGGCTTATTTGTCTATGGCGGACGGGGACGATCTGAGGTAATTACAGCCGACAGGCTACAGCTGTCCGGATATGCCAATATTAGTTTCAGGCTTATTCCTGATGCAGACAGGTGGATGCTGCAGAGGCATTACCGGGAGGTCTTGGGGATAATAGAGGATTTTCTCTTCGGCAGTGACAGTGTTTCCGGGAAGGGGCAGGATTCGGGGGTGAATCCGGACGAGCCGGGAATTAATCTTAATAATTTGATGTATTTGCGTTAGCGAAAAATGATATTTATGTTAGAATGCAGGTGTTGATCTTAATTCTGTTGCAGAAGAATGAGTAAAAGTGTAATCTTGAATACAATTAGCTTTTGTTTCTGGATGAGTTAGGTATGGCGTTTTATAAGGGAAGGTTAAGGTAATGAATAAGACTGTAGCAGTTATTCTCGGCGGAGGGAAGGGAACAAGATTGTTCCCGTTAACAAAAGAGCGTAGTAAACCGGCGGTGCCTATCGGTGGTAAATATAGGCTTATAGATGTACCGATCTCAAACTGTATTAATTCGCAAATAATGCAAATATATGTGTTGACAATGTATCAGTCGGCAAGTTTGAATCAGCATATCTCTACGGCCTATAGATTTGATGCTTTCTCGGGAGGTTATGTTGATATTCTCGCGGCAGAACTGACCAATACCGGAGGAAACTGGTTCCAGGGTACAGCGGATGCAGTCAGGCAGAGCTGGAGGCATATTACGGATAAGACTCGTCCGACCAATATTCTGGTACTCTCCGGAGATCATCTGTATAAGATGGATTACCGGGATTTCTTCCAAGTTCATGCCGAGGCGGAAGCAGATTTTTCAATTGCGGTGCAGCCGGTGACCAGACAGGAAGCGCCGGAACTAGGACTTTTGAAGACTGATGAGACCGGCAGGATTATTCAATTTGCCGAGAAACCCAAGAGTGATGAAGAATTGGATGCGATGATGGTCGATACAACAACCTTTGGTCTTTCCGACCATGAGGCGCGGGAGAGACCATTCCTGGCGAGTATGGGTATCTATCTGGCTAAGACCGATGCGATGGATGAGATGCTTCACCGGGATGATTCACAGACAGATTTTGGCAAGCATATTATTCCTCAAGCTATTGAAGAGCGTAAGGTACAGGCGTTCTGCTTCAATGATTATTGGGCCGATATAGGTACTGTCGGTGCTTTCTATGAAGCCAATATTGATCTGGTGCAGACTCTACCGAAATTCAATCTCTTCGATACCGTTATGCCACTCTATACTCATCAGCGGTTCCTCCCGGGGGCAAAACTCAACCGGGCTTCGGTTGAAGGAGCGCTGCTCAGTGACGGTACAATTGTTGACGGGGGTATGGTGCGGGATTCGCTGGTTGGGTTACGCACCAGGATACAACCGGGAGCAACTATCGAATCTTCATATGTTATGGGGGCGGATTTTTATCAGGATCAGGATCACTGTAAGGGTAAACCGTTTATTGGTATTGGTTCAGGGGCATATGTCAAACGGGCTATAATTGATAAGAATAGTTCTATCGGTCATGGAGCACAACTGGTCAATCGGGAGAATATCGAATATTATGATGATCCGGAGGAGCGTTTCTGTGTTCGTGATGGAATTATCATTGTCAGCAAGGGGGCGATTATCCCTGACGGCTTTGTCTTCTAAGCCAACTAGCACCTTATTCTTGTCGCATATTCTGAGTATAGATCCGGCGTTGAGCTGGGTCTATACTATTTTTTGTTGCCAACTAAGCTTTTGACACTTAAAGGCAGATGCGCTTAGTTGCTACCGGGAAATAGAGTTGCTTAGTAGTAACTTCTCAGTTGAAACGGCTGAGGATGAAGAGCCGGAACATATCGCGGGCAATACCGATAAAATGGCTGGTGCGTATCTTACTGCCTTCGATATCAACCCAGGTATTCAAGGGTTGCTCAACGACTAGTTTGTAGATTACTTTGGGATCCTTGAAGTGCTGTTGGAGGCGGATCAGAAGTTCAATATCGAAACACCAGCCGGTACTTAAGGGGGCAGCGAACGTAATCTCAGCAAACTCGCGGGTAAAGAGTTTGGCTCCACACTGGGTGTCATAGATTGCTACTTGGAGGATAGTGCAGGCAAGGGTGGCAAAGACCCTGCCGATATAGTGTCTGCTGCGCTTGCGGCTAATATTCTTTCCCAGGGTCTTGATACGTGATCCCATCACCAGCATGGCCTGAGGGTTTGTAGAAAATTTATCTACCATGCCGGTTAGTTCGCTGAAAGGGGTGGCCAGATCTGCATCCCAGTAGCCAAAGAGCTCGGCGTTACTCTCTTTTAGTCCGTAATTTATACCGGCTCGGACACTCCCCGCTTTACCGATATTACTGGGATTGGTAATGAGATGAACCCCAGTATGTTGACTAAGATTGGTCTTGATGAGTTCTGCGGTGCCATCGCTACTACCGTCATCGACAAAGCAGAGTTCGAGCCAGTTCCACTCGGCAAGAACTGTAGCAAACGCTTCGATCTGGAGACGTTTTTCCTCATTATAGCAGGGAATTACCAGGAATACTTTGGGAAAATTTGCGAACATGGGGCGTTACCTGCTTTCTAGAGTTGTGGGGGAATATCCGGTATTGGCGGCATAAATGCAGTATATATTCAACGCTACCAGAGAGAAAAAGGTGACGGGGGTGGACTCTACCCAGAGCATTGGGACAAATAGTCCATAGACTATGACCCAGGCTAGAATGCTCAGGATACTGGCGCGTTTCAAGGCATACATTCCACTGAGCATAAATCCGGGTAGGGCAAAAAGCATGATATGAACTTCGGAGTGAGGATGGATGAGTAGAATAGAGGTAGTGAAAATACTCAACATAAACGCATCTGCGCTAACTTTTTGCTGGGAAGTTTTCCAGTCTTTTCGGCGTAAGAAAAAGTCGATGCCGCAGAGGAGCAGGAGTGTTAATAGTATGCAGCCAGCTTTGACAATTCGACTCTCCAAAGCGGGGATAAACCAGATGCAGGTGCGGTAGAGGGTGGTGAAGAATTCTAGAAACTGGTAATTGCTGCTGGAGCGGGCGGTGAAGACGGTGAAGAAGTCTGAGTAGATAGTTATGCCGTCGCAATACAGTAGCGGAAGCGCTAAAAAAAAGAGTATAGCCAGAATACAGCTGCCGATTATCTTCCATTCGCGGCGGAAAAAGAGAAAGGGGATAAAGATGAGGGGAAAGAATTTGAGCGTGATGCCGAAACCGAGAATAATACCGGAGAGGTATGGACGCTTCTGTAGAAAGCAATATATAAAGCCGACAATACTCAATAAGAGCAGAGTATTTGATTGGCCATGGATATAATTGTTCTGGATCGGTTCGAAGAGGAGAGCGGTAATACCGACTGTGACCGGGAATCTCCAGCCCTGTGGGGGCGCCAGCCCGGCAAGTAGAGCAATTCTATAGAGCAGGTAGACGCTAATAATCAGGCTGAGAGTAATAACTGTGTACCAGACAAGATTCTTGGCAGCTATTGAGAGTGGGGTGAGTGGTGCTAGGAGTGTGGCCAGGGTCGGAAGATAGCAGTAGAGTGAACCTGGGAATACGGCATCGGATTCCAATGCCTCTGTATAAATGTAATAGGGTGATTTGCCTGAATATAAGGCTTTACCAGAGTCAAAGAAGATGCTGCTATCACTTATGGGACGGGTGTTGTTCAGTCCGTTACTGTTCCAGAGTCTAGTGTGTGTGAAGTACATAAGCATGAAGATGCAGAGTACAACCCCAGCGATATTGGCAGCTCGCCTTGTCCATAACCAGATCATTATATCCCTCTATCCCTTTGCCGGTAAGTTATCCTAGTTTTTCTTAAAGGTTTAAGTCGTTACTTATAATAACATTTAGGCGCGATTCGCGGTAAAATGCAGGAATCGCAGATAGTATTATAAGTGATAATAGTGAAATATGTATTATCCGGGAGCATACTGGTTGAGTCAATACGTTTGCGTTACTATATATTATTCTCCGTGCTTTATTCTTGATAGGTAAGAATTGGATTGCGTGCGGCGCGGGTCTCATCGAGGCGGCTCACCGGGGTGTTCTCTGGAGCGTTCTTGAGCTTCTCTGGATTGTTACAGCCTTCTGTCGCTATATCTGTCATTAGCGCTATAAACTCATTTAGAATACGGAGTGGCTCGGTCTCGGTAGGTTCGATCATTATGGCTTCTGGGACAATGAGCGGGAAGTAGATGGTCGGTGGGTGGATACCGCGTTCAATCAGGCCTTTGGCGATATCAAGGGTGTGTACGCCATTCTCCAGAAGTTTTGGTGAAGGCGTTGCTATAAACTCATGCATACAGCTGCGGTCAAATGGGGTTGGAAACAAGTCTTTCAACTTGACGCGCAGGTAGTTGGCGGCAAGTACCGAGTACCTGGCGACATCGCGCAGACCCTCGTTGCCGAGGCTGCGGATATAGGCGTAAGCTTTGAGGCAGACCCCGATATTACCGTAAAAGCTCGATACTCTGCCGATACTCTGGGGGAAGTCGTTTGACCAGACAAATTCAATCTCTGGGGATTCGATTGCGGCTCTGACAATACGGGGTATGGGCAGGAATGGTACCAGACGTTCACTGACTCCGACCGGACCAGATCCGGGGCCGCCACCGCCGTGCGGAGTGCTGAAGGTCTTGTGCAGGTTGAGATGGATGACATCAAAACCCATGTCTCCAGGGCGGCAGATACCGCAGATTGCATTGAGATTGGCACCGTCATAATAGAGCAGTCCACCAGCATTATGTACAATCTCTGAAATCTCCAATATCTTACTCTCAAAGATACCCAGAGTATTGGGGTTGGTAAGCATTATGCCGGCTACATCGTCACCCATCTTGGCTTTGAGATCTGCAATATCGATTTCTCCCGCGTCATTGCTGGCGACAGAGCGCACTTGAAAACCAGCAATAGCCGCACTCGCTGGATTGGTGCCGTGGGCGGAATCAGGTATGAGAACATACTGGCGTTGTTCTGCTTCACCTCGGCTCTCATGATAGGCGCGGATCATACTCATGCCGACAAACTCACCGTGGGCTCCGGCCATCGGGGCGAGGGTAAACTCCTGCATCCCACAGAGGTTTTGCAAGTCTTTCTGGAGCCTATAGAGTAGGCGCATAGTTCCCTGAGCGCGGAAAAACTCAACATATGGATGTAGACCGGTGAAACCTTCAAGGGCAGCTACCTTCTCATTGATCTTGGGGTTGTACTTCATGGTACATGATCCCAGTGGGTAGAAGTTCTTGTCAACTGAGTGGTTACGCTCGGCAAGAGCGATAAAATGTCTAGTTACCTCGAGCTCGGACAATTCAGGTAGTTCTGCAGCTTCTTCACGTTGGAGATCCCCCAGGAGGCTAGCCAGTGGCTTTGCGGGAAGATCGAGCGCGGGTAGCTGGTAGGTATGACGATTTTCAGTACTCTTTTCATAGATTAGCTGCATATATATACCTTAATTAGTGGGTTTATAGGGGATTCTCGTATTTTTTAATTGTTACCGACATCCCTTATTCTATAGCATAAAAATAGGGAAAATACAAGTCTAAACCGGGCATTTGGCAGGGAATACTCGATTATATACTTTTTTTATTAATCCTCTTGACTCATTCTGTCTGCGCTCTATAATATTCTAACATAACGCTTGAGAAAAATATGAGCGTTTGTTTATTATTTTAAATATCGCGGGGTGGAGCAGTCTGGTAGCTCGTCGGGCTCATAACCCGGAGGCCGTAGGTTCAAATCCTGCCCCCGCTACCAAATATTATTCAAGCTTACTGGTTTACCAGTAAGCTTTTTTTGTTTTGGTAGGATTTAGCAAGATCGTACAATAATCTTATCTTCTTTGGTGTTATTCTCTATTATCGTAGTTATAAGGTTGCAATATTATATTAAAAGGAGAGAATAATGAATACGGAAAATAATGGTGATTTGCTGGGGGCATTGGAGGCTGGACGGCTGGTAACTCTTGGTGGAGTAAAGGCTTTTGCTGGCGAGGAGTGGGTGGCACACCCGAAGTTTGCAGGGGTTCGGCTCAAGACCTTGGTGAGTTGGGAAGAGAGTGGTCAGGTATTGCAGGCGTTGCTGGTCGGGGTTGACGCTGGATGTGAGCTGGCGACGCATGTTCATGCCGGCGAGTGGGAGCTGCATGAGGTTGTTGGAGGTGAGGGTGAGGCGAGTCTGGGTGGGGATACGGTGGTGTATCAACCCGGGGTTATGGCGCTGATACTCAACGGGGTTGAGCATAGTGTCAGAGCCGGGACGCAGGGGGTAACTCTGCTGGCAAAGTTCTTTAAAGCTCGGGAGTAGGGAGATATCTATGCTCTCCTTTGTGGTATTAGTGGATAGATAATATAAAGATCGAGGACGGAGTGAGGAAGAGTCGGATTATGGAGTGTAAACTCGCCGATAGTGCCCAGAGCAAGGCGATACTGGCAGAAAATATCTGCCATGATTTTTCGCGCCACTCACATGGATCGTGGATTATTGGGGCAATGCTCCGCGGTTCCAGAATAATGATAATAGATGATTTCAAGGAGATATACAGTAAGGCTGAGGTCTTTCTGCTCCGGCCTCTGCAGCAGCATCACTGTATCTCGGCATTCTCCGGTGGGTATGATTATCTGGCGCTCTCTCTGCTGCCTGAGGTGTTGCGCGCAACTCGTACTGAGAATATACTAACGGTTGTCCAGAATTTATTTTCCGAGGCGTTTGCGCTCCTAATTCAAGATAAGTATCCTGCTGCCTTGCTAACGGAAGTGCAGGCCAATGTGGCGAGGCTCAGGGTTGACTGGGATGCGCAGCAGGAAATAGCGGATTTGTCATTGCCGATTCGGTTGGGTATAGAGTTTATACAAAGACATTATGTATTGAAGATTACGTTGGAGGATATTGCGGAATACGCCGGGGTGAACAAGTATTATTATCAGCGGCTCTTTGTACGCGAGTTTGGAATGAGCCCGGCGGCATATATCGACAAGCTCAGGGTGGCATCAGCATTGGCTGCAATCAATGCCGGAGTCAGTCCGAGTATTGCGGCTTTGGACGCGGGGTTTGCCGATCAGAGCCATTTATGCCGGGTGGTCAAGAAAGTTACGGGGGTTACAGTGCGGAATTTCAGGCAGGAATGAGCCTGGGGTGTGAATAGATCTGGAATTAATGCTCTTGACTGCTTAGGCGATTTAACCTTTTTCAAACTGATTATTATTTGCTAATTAATCAGGATAATGCTACCATAAACTATATTGGGTTGTGGTAGTTTTTTTGTGTAGGCGTAGTTAAAGGTTGATAATGAATAGTCTTAACAAATATCTGGAACTAGGCAATATTGCGTATGAGAATGGGTCTTTTGCTGAAGCGGAGGCGTATTTTCAGCAGGCTAAAGGCTGTGCTGAAAATGATTTGAGAGTTTATGAAGGTTTGATCAGAGTCTTTATTGCCGCTGGTAGAGATAGAGAAGCGGTTGAATGTTTTGAAGTTGTGTGTAAGCTGAAAAAAGACCACGGTATTGAGAATTACGAAATAATGGCAAATTATCTTTTACGAAAGGGTGATAATGTCGGGGTAGAAAAGATATTGCAATTGGCAGTTGAGGCTTATCCTAATAATAGGGAAATTTATAAGGTGTTGTTGGAATTTTTTAAGAATACTGGACAACATGACAAGTACAATGCAATTTATGTCAAGCTGCATGAGCTTATCTATAATATGTCATTAATATTAATGGAGGCATCATTGGCAAGTATACCTGAAGGGGCGATTATAGCGTATTTTGGTCACTTGGGGTATATGAAAGGTATGAGTTTGCTGGTGCAAAGTAATAGGCATGATACCGCATTCAGGACATTTCTCGATGTTAATCATGAACTACTTGAAGATTCGTTGGATCGGTGTGTAAGACTTGCACAATACTCTGAGTATTGTCAGGATGTCAATTGTATAATTGTGGGCGGTACAAGCATTGTTCATGCAGTAGATATGATACGAGTTTTGGTCGAAATGGGGATTGTCCCGAGTAAGACAGTGACTCTGTTGGTTGCTCCGGAAATGGAGAAATATCGGGTACTGGCCGATTCGAGCCGGTTTATCAAGTACTTCTTTGGTGATTTTGTAGAGAAATTTCCTTTGCATAATTCACCGGATCTCTTTGATTATCTTGCGTATATATCACGTTTCGGCATTCCAGATATTGAAATGCAGGTGAAGTATCTTCTAACATATCTTGCTGAGAAAAAAGCAAGGATTCTCGTACTGGATATAGATACGCTAGAAAAAATAGATGGACGCTCAGAATATGAAGAGCGTCTATTGGCGATGAATACGAAGGATGCTGCTTTTACCTTGTATGCACGTGATGAAAACGGGGAGTTTGTTTTTAAGGAAATAATCGATCAGATATTTACCAATACAATTTATCGTGATGATACAGGTGATCGTGTCGGCAAGAGTAATTTCTACACAGTACAGACCAGTATGGGACATGGCTGTGTGGATGTTAATTCAAAGTATCAGAATTGTGTGAACGGTTATAGAGTTACTACCGATAATCCGAGTAAATATGAGAATACGCTATATTTTGTAGGTAATTCCAGATTTTTAGCAACAAGCTGCGCTGATGAACATACGATACCAAGCTATGTTCAGCGTTTAATTAATGAGACTTTCGAAGTCACAGGAAGTTATAAGGTGCTAAATTATAGTTATATTGGTTCATCTATTTTTGAAAAGTTAGTATATATTTTGTCCTTAGATATCAAAGCGGGTGACATCTTTGTGCTGAATACTATCGCCTTTGAATCTAACAAAATATCGCGAGCTATGCTTCAGGAATTGGTAGGAAAAAATACTAATTTTTTACACATTGATCTTTCGCATCAGCAAAGAAAGAATTGCTCTAATGAAATATTTGCGGATAAGCAGCATTATACTTTTGAAGGTAATCAATTGATTGCGGAGCAGTTATATGCGTATTTATTTACGGATAATTTTGTTGAGCATATTGGTTTGTCGGATTGCCCGGGAGTATTACCGGACAAAACTCGGAGTATTATCGCAGAATTGATGGCTCTGGCTAGAGTTGGGTTGAAGAACGAATTTTTGCGGGAGGTGCAACCGGGGTTAAATGACTATCTTGAGTATCTTATGAATCTAGGGCTTGCCGATTGTGAAAAAGGTTCTATTGTGATGAATTGTAATCCCTTCACCTTCGGGCATCAATATCTTATCGAGTATGCTGCAGCGCAGGTCGAGCATTTAGTTATTTTTGTGGTGGAAGAGGATAAATCTTTTTTCAAGTTTGCTGATAGGATAGAGCTTATCCGGCTTGGCACAGCGCATATCCCCAATGTTACCGTGGTTAATAGCGGAAGTTTTATTATCTCTACGGTTACGTTTCCCGACTATTTTAACAAGGAAGATTCAGCGGAAATTAGGATTGATGCGTCTTCAGATTTAAATACTTATGGCCGGTTTATTGCTCCGGCACTGAATATTAAGCAACGTTTTGTCGGTGAAGAACCAAATTGCCGGGTAACAAAGCAGTATAATGAACAGATGAAACTAATTCTGCCTGAGTATGGTATTGAACTCATTGAGATTCCACGTAAAGAATTTGCTGATAAGCCTATAAGCGCTTCTTTGGTGCGCAGGTATCTCAAAGAGAAGAATATAGATAAAATTAGAGAGATTGTACCCGAAACAACATTGAATTTCTTGTGCGCTCAGTATCTCTAATTATCAAGTAAATATTCAAGTTGAGTTGTTGCGTTTAAGCATGGATTAATAAAATAGATGCTAACTGATTGGTAGTGTTTTTATGTTAATTTGGAGGTATTAGCGCTTTCTGGCGAGGAGTAGGCGCAGGATACCGATAATAAGGATAACACTCCCGAGTATGAGTAGGTACATAGTAACTCCCTTTAAATTTGTGTATTACTCGACTTTGATATCGATCGCTTTCTCCGGGCAGATAACACTGCAGTCACCACAGGCGTCACAGCGCTGATTGAGAATTTGGTAGCCTTTAGCACCTTTGGTTATAGCGTTGAAGAGGCAGTGGTCGGCACAGGCGCCGCAGTTGCTGCATCTTTCTTGGTTGATCTGGAGTCCGCGTAGCGGTGCTTCCAGGCCGTTGAAACTGAAGTAGGTGCGTTCAAGTTTGCGGTCGCTGAATTCTTCGTCAAAATCATAATTGAAGATTTCACCAAAGCCTTTGTGCAGAACAAAGGTGCGCATAGTCCGGTATTTCTCCATATCCTCGACCGCTGGGGTGAAGAGGGGGGCTTTCTTGGCTTTCTTGCGTAGCGCATCAGGGCTGACAGTCTTGACTTCACCGGTTATGCGTATACTGTAGTTGCCCTCAACCGGTGGGGGGAGTTCGTTATCCTCCTCATAGCCATAGTCAGCAAAGAGTCCGCAGACCGAGACGGTTTTGTGCGTGATTAGCTGATGGTAGAAGGGCTTGGTGTTCATGGTTTTGAAGTATAGACCCTCCTGGTCATAGGCGAAGAAGTGGGCTATCCTGGTGGCTGGGAAATTACTGTCTATGGTCGCAAAGGTCAGAAAACCGATATAATCGCAGGCATGGAATATTTCTTTAAGTGTCATGTTGTCTCCAGTGGGCAAGGCTGTTAGTTCCAGTATATCTCACGTGAATCAAATACAGGGCCGTCTTGACAGACACGTTTGTAGACAAAGCCTTCCGCAGTTTCGGGGGCGTTTATTCTGATGGCGCAGCCCATACAGGCGCCGAAACCGCAGGCCATACGTTCTTCAAAACTGAGTTCGGCGGTAAAACCTTCTGCCGCCGCGAGTTCGGCCAGCCCTTGGAGCATTGGGACAGGCCCGCAGGAGAATAAGCGGATATCGTCAGTTCGTTCTTTAATTTCTGGCAAAATACTCCGTACTCCTTCGACCGTGTTTCCCTTGATACCTTCGCTTCCGTCGTCGGTGGTGATTACCAGTCTTTCAGAGAGGTAGTTGAGACTCTCTGCTTCGAGCAGGCTACAGGCGGAACGGGCGCCAATTACAGTGTATGTCGGTATGTTTCGAGTCTGAAGTTCGGTAGCGAGTAGCACCAGACTCGGCGTTCCGCAGCCGCCGCCGACGAGGACGGCGCAACTCTTGCTCTGGGGCAGAGTAAAACCTGTACCCAGAGGAGCAATTACCGAGAGCTCGGTGCCGGGACTTAGAGAACTCAGCTTTTCCGTGCCGGAGCCGACCAGCTGGTAGGTAAAGGCAAATTCATTTCTGTCTGAATGGGAAGGGGCGAAGGGACGCCTGAGCGTGTGGCCTGGTACACTAAGTTGGAAAAATTCGCCGGGGGCAAATAATACGCCTTTTGACTCCAGTGTCATTTTATAGAAGTTGTGCGCAACCGCAGTGTTCTGCAGTATCTTGGCGGTAAAGTCCTGTTTTTTCATGTCTATGTTTCCTTGTCACTATAATAGCTTGAATAGGGTTGTTAGGGTGTTATTCGAGGCTTTGTAGTAAATTTAAAAGTTCTGGGTCTTGCTTGCCCGCTGCGTGGGTGTAGCTCAGGCAGGGTGCCTCTGTCTCGCGATCCAGTTCGAGTTGATTGTTGCCATCTCGCAGAAACGGCCAGAGTGAGCAGTTCAAGGGCTTGACCTTGAAGGGATTCTCACCACGCTGGAGTGCCAGAGTATGGAGGGCGCACCAGGCACTACCGTCTGCGTCCTCCCAGTTGAAGATACACAGCCCATTCTCGCGTTTTTTAATAAATATCTCACACGGGGTGATCTGAAAGGGTGAGCTTTCGGTCTTTAGCCAGGGGCAGAGCGGGTAAAGCTCTTCCAGTAAATTGTAGATACGGGTTCGCTCTTCCAGGGTGATGGCGATATCAAAGATGGCGCAGCAAACTCGGCCTCGGCACAGCGCTGGGTCACACCGGTAACTACAGCCTTGCAGCTCCTCAGCCGTTAGGGTAAAGGCTCCGAATTTGAGTAATTCTGCCATACTAGTTACCCTCAACCCCGCGCTCACGGGGCATATCGTCCCAAGATAGTTCGGTTATATAGGTAAAGCCGGGTTCGGCTATACGGATAAAATTATCACCTTCTAGAACTTGCATTTGGTATTCGTTGAGTTTCTTACCGGCGGGAGTGAGCTTGTGGGTAACGCTTTGAACCCTGGCGGTTAGTTCAATATTTTCATGGTATTCGTTGAGGCAGCATTTGAGTCTGAGCTCTTCCCCGGCGCTAAACTCTGCATCGGCGGTTATGCTGATAAATCGATTCCCAGATTCCATTACTATCTCGCTAAGCATATAAAAATCGCTGGAAAGTTCGTCAGTTTTGGTAATAATACGTACTGGTATGTTGCTCTTCATCCGGTTTTCGCTGGTCTTGATGGCACGGATAGAGTAGGTGTGCTGGGGTTCGGATTTGCCTTTGAAGTGTACGGCGGGAAGCTCTACGGCACTGACTCTTTCGGCGATTCGGGTATAAGTCTCCTTGCTGCACATTACCTGGGTCTTGCCGGCTCTGGCCTCTATACGTGCGGCAAGATTAACATTGTCGCCGATAAGAGTAAATTCAATTTTATCGTCGGAGCCGATATTGCCGGCGACAAAATCTCCGGTATTGATGCCTATACCCATGTAGATGGTTATAATATTCTCCGCTTTTAAATCGATATTGAAGGGGTAGAGCTCGCACTGCATCTGGATACCGGTGAGAATGGCGTGAAACTCGTCGTGCGGGTCATGCTTGGGTACGGACCAGAAGGCCATGATCGCATCGCCGCCAAATTTATCGACATTTCCTTTGTTCTTATAGATTAGACCCTGCATTACCGTAAAGTAGCGGTTGAGGTTGGCGACGACCTCGCGCGCCTCCATCTTCTCGCTCATGGCGGTAAAGCCGATGATATCGGAGAAGAATACGGTTCCCTCATACTCTTTGCCGCCGAGTTCGGTATTGATATCGCCACTGAGCATCATCTCTACCATGTTCGGCGAGAAGTAACGCTGCAGGTTGGCGCGTTGCGCCGATTCGGTCTTTATCTCCCGCGCCAGGGAGATATTCTTGACCGCTATGGCAATCTGCCCACTGATGCCGGTAAGGATCTGCAGGTCGGTCTCGTCGAATTCTTCGACATTACTCGCGCTCTCTACCTGAATGATGCCGAGAACCTCTGCGCCATTGATAACCAGCGGGGAACAGATAAGTGATTCGATAGACAATTCGGCAATAGACATAGCTTCGCTGAAACGTTCATCCTCCGCGGTATTATTGGAGAGGATGGAACGGAGCTCCTGCGTACAGGTGTTGAGTACGGTGGTGGAGATCTTGAGGTTTTTGAGGTCGATCTGTTGCTTGCTCCGGCTCCTAGCGGCTACCGGACGGAAGACATCGGCTTCTTTCAGAAGAATAAAGGAGCGCTCGGCTTTGGGGAAGATACTGAAGACGGTATCGATTACCTTGGTCATCAACTCTTCCAGCTTCATGATATTGCCAACAGCTTCGGCGATAATACACATTGCCTCCATGCGCTTGAGGGCTTTGGCCATGGTTTCGGAGTCATGAGCGTCGGCAGGGGTGAGTTGCGCCAGGCTTATTGAGGCATCAAGGGTTGCGCTAAGTTCGTGTGCAGAGGTGTCAAATAACAACCCGTTATCGCTGTAGGGCATAAATTCCGAATCAACTATTGCGTCTTTAGCATTCTCAATACTGCTGATAACGATACTGCTCTGCCCGATCATGATGGTGTCGCCATTTTCGAGAATTTGTGGGACATTACTCAGCAACTTACTGCCGTTTACCAGGGTACCATTGGCTGAACCGGTATCCTCTATATAGTATTCTGCCCCCTTATTGAATATTCTGGCATGATGGCGGCTGGAACGGGCATCATTGAGTCGGATCGAGTTACTCTCACTCCTGCCGATAGTGTATTCGGCAGCGCGTAGTTCGATAATCTCCTGACTGCTATCTATATTTTTTATCTCTATCTTGGCCATTACCTTCTACTCTCTCGCTCGGGGCGGTTAAAATAACTGCCTCATCAGGTCTGACATATTCTCTTTGAAAATAATACTCTCAACATTCTCATTGATAGATTGTTGACGAAAGTACTCTACAAAATCAAGAAACATTTTGTAGACAGCACTGGTGTTCTTTGACTCAAGTTTTGTGCCGAGATTCTCCTCCAGTACTTGGAGCATCTTCTCCAGTACCTCAAGATTCCCCTTCTTAACCCCTGCTGCTTGGAGCAGGGTATTGACCACGGTGTGATAACTCTGTTCAAGTTTCTCCGCTTTGATTATGGCCTTATTGGAATCACTCTTCATCTTCTCACTGAGTGCGACTAACTTTTTATTGTTATCTGCTAGTCGTGAGACCAGGGCTTCAAGAATGGTCATGCAGATAGTCGGATTACTCCGTAAGACCTTGCTCTTGTCTTGCTTCGGCAGGCGCAGTACCGAGGTGCTGCCTTTGGCTATTACCGTTGCACTCCGTGGTTCACCAGTGAGAAAGGACATCTCTCCTACCGGCATGCCCTGATCGGAAATATTAGCAACACTTACGCCATTAATGTTGACCGAGAGTATGCCTGTGACCAGAATGAAACAGTCCTGATTGTTGGTATCGCCCTCTTCCATCAGTATTTCACCATCACTCAGTTCAATGTTTAAACGTTCTTTGTTGGCGTTATGCTGCTTGTATTCGGTAATATTCCTGATAAGCTGGGCTTCCATTCGGTTGGAGGCCTGATCCATGCGTACCGAGATGGGGATGCTCATGGCTATATCATGATAGAAATCAATGATGGTCTTATTGATGGTGGTACCTGCCTGGAGTATGGGGTGGCGATTCCAGAAGGCTGCCTTCTTCAGGGTAAAGCCGTTGCAGAAAGCCAGTGGCAACTTGGTGAAGTTTGTGGGACGCCGGTTGATGTTGATTGAACTCATACTCTGAGATTACCCCTTTTTGGTTATTTTCTTGGGAGTGTGCGCAGAACCATATATAGTATAGTCGATATAAGCCTGGGGCGAAATATTTTTTTCTGTTTTTTTCGATTTTTGCAATTGAAGAGGTTATACTTTCATTATAATTAACTGTAGTATTAAACCGGGAATAGAGGAGATTGGTTATCAAGATTAAATTCAGAGGGGTTCGGGGTAGCTATCCTGTTGCAGGTGAAGAGTTTGCCAGATATGGCTGGGCCAGTACCTGCTGTGAGGTGCTGGTGGATAAGCGGTTATTGATATTCGATGCGGGATCTGGGATAATTCCCCTAGGTCAAGAGCTGCTCCAGCACAAGATCGCCGCTTGCTCCTTATACTATACGCATTTTCATGTGGATCATTGTTTTGGCATGAACTTCTTTCAGCCTTTATTCAGGAAGAATAGCGAGATAGCCATAATCGGCCCGGTGCAAGGTAAGGGAAGCCTCAAACTAAATCTTGAGTTTATTACTGATGAGTTGATTCATCCGGTGGGAATTGACGAGCTCCCTTGTAAGAAGCATTTTGTGGATATTAGAGGCGGTGAGATATTGGGGTATAAGCCAGGTGAAGTTGCGCCAGAAGTAATCACTCCTGAACAATTAGGGCAGGATAGGCTGGTAGTAAAGACCTTGTTCAATGCAGCGCATTCACAGCTGGGGGTTATTAATTACCGCGTAGAGCATGCGGGCAGGGCTTTTGTCTTTGCTACCGATATTGAAGGCGATCCGAGTTTAGGTTACAATAAGGCGTTGGCGGAATTTGCGGCGGGAGCTGATCTCTTGGCAATGGACGGGCAGTATTCTGAAACGGAGTATGTCTCGCGGCAGGGTTGGGGGCATTCGACATTCGCCATGGCCTGTAGAACCGCGGCGGAGGCGGGAGTCGGAAGACTGGCGATTATACATCATGATCCGACTCACGACGATGAATTTCTGGATAGGATGGAGGCTGAACTGCAGAATGCGTCATGCCCGGTGAGTCTGGCGCGTGAAGGCGGGGTCGAGGAATTGTAAGGTGCGGCTGGTTGCGGTATTGATGTTGATAGCTTGACCGGTTGTCTTAAATTCCTCGGAGATAACTTGCATATAGTTCAGTACCCCCTGGGGGTGATGAAGAATTCTCCGTCTAGGCAGCTTGTAGAGTTGCCGATAATAAGTATGCTCTTCATACTGACCCTGGCTGTTGGTAGCGCTCCAAGGGTCGTAATCTCGACAAATTCATCTTCTTGACCGAGGGCGGTGGCTATACCGACCGGGGTGGTATCCGGTAGGTATTCGCGGGCAATGCTACAGAGTTTCTCGAAGGGTTCGGTTCGGGTATTGCTCTTGGGGTTGTAGATGGCAAGTGCAAAATCACCGGCGAGTGCGGTGTGGAGGCGTTTTTCAATAACTTCCCAGGCTACTAGGAGATTGCTCAGGCTGATGGTGGCGTAATCAAGCATCAGCGGGGCTCCGAGCTTGGCAGCGGCGGTACAGGCAGCGGTAACCCCAGGAATAATCTCTAGGGGGAAGGTATATCCTCTCTGGTTACGCAGTTGTATTGCCAGACCCGCCATGCCGTATATCCCGGCGTCGCCTGAACTGACCAGGCCTACGCTGTGACCATTCTGAGCAAGCTCAATAGCTTCGAGAACCCGTTCCCGTTCCTGTTTCATCCCAGAAGTATACTGTTCCTTGCCGCTGAGCAGATCGGCAATACGCTCAAGGTAGGGGGCGTAGCCGACAATATATTCGCAGCTAAGTATCGCACTCTCTGCCCGTTTGGTGCGATCCTCCTTGGAGCCGGGGCCGAAACCGATTACTCGCAGCACTCCTTGGCAAGCGCAACCGTTACGCCGTTCCTGGCAATTCTTTTCAGTATTAATTTTGTTCTCCTTCCTGAGAGGAGGGCGCAGGGCTCCGCTACCGCTGCGACACCGATACTCTCTCTGACAAATTCTGAACTGTCAACACTATAACAGGTGTTGTTAATATCACTACTCTTGATTATCCGTAACGGGATATCCAGTTGTGCAGCAGCGTCGAGTATACCTGCTTCTGTAGCTTTTACATCAATGGTTGCAAGGTATCGCAGATCGTCGGTGGTTATACCGGCTTTGGCTACTGCCGCCATGATAAGTTCTAGTATTGCTGACTTCGGGGTATTCTTTTTGCAGCCGATTCCAAGGGTGTACTCTTTGAGTACCTCGGTGGTGGTGGTTATCACCGGTTCGGCTCCAGTAATATTGCTCAGGCGTATACTGAGGGCATTTGCGCCACCCTCATGACCGCTGAGCAGGCTGATAGCGTACCTGCCGAGCACATCCATGACCACCACGGCGGGATCGGTATATTTGCTGGTGATGAGTGGAGCTAGGGCGCGGTTTGCTACGCCGGTAGGCATAATATAGATAAGCGAGCGGTATTGGCTGAAGATCTCTGCGGATAGGGCGATTACCCGCTCAAACCTCTTGGCCTTTAGGCCGGGGATATCGACTAGCGTATGGACAAAGAGATCACCACCCATGTGGGCAGTGATCTCTCTGGCTAAGCTTGTTCCCTGATTGCACAGGGTAATTACAGCGATATCATTCATGATTAAAGATTTTTCAGACCATTGATAACAATCTCGGTAATCTCATCAATCTTCTTGGTGCCGTCTACACAGACAAATTTGGGGGCGGCTGGATCGCCGGAGGCAATAAGTTTATTATAGAAGTCGCTTACCGCTGCGGTCTGGGCGTGGTAGGCTTCTAGCCGCTTGCGGATAGTCTCTTCCTTGTCGTCGTCACGCTGGATAAGCTCTTCGCCGGTGATGTCGTCCTTGCCTTCAACCTGTGGTGGGTTGAACTCGATATGATAGGTTCTACCTGAGGCGACATGGATGCGCCTGCCAGAGAGGCGCCGTACCAGGACGTCATCAGGGACGGTGATCTCAATAATCCCATCAATTCTGATACCAGCATTCTTTACGGCTTCAGCTTGTACTACGGTTCGGGGAAAACCGTCGAAGAGGAAACCATTCTGGCAATCGTCTTCTTGTATGCGATCCTGCACCAAGCCGATAATAATGTCATCATTTACCAGCCCTCCCTGATCCATTATCTCCTTGGCGGCCAGCCCGAGTTCGGTGCCGGCTTTTATTGCGCCTCTGAGCATGTCGCCGGTAGAGATCTGGGGAATCTTGAAGGTCTCGGTGATGTATTTTGCCTGGGTGCCTTTGCCCGCTCCCGGAGGGCCTAGAATAATTAGATTCATCTGTCTTCCTCTTCTATTTTTTAATAAGATTTAAACAATAATTTAAAATATTATCCTAATAATATCTTTGATGTAAATACCAAAGTGGATTTTTATTCGGTAATTTTGTATAATCAAAGTATAGAGAATTGGTGATGTCTTACCAATTGTACCGAAGTTGTCTGGGGCAGGGTATTCAAGGAAGGATAGTATGCTGGAGCAGGGTGATATTGAAAAAATTATACCGCATCGTAAGCCATTCTTATTGATCGACAGGGTGGTTGAGGAAGATGCAGATAGGTTGCGGGCTGAATTTACGGTTGATAGCTCGGGACAGCTTTTTAGCAGTATTTTTCCCGGGCATTATCCGGGAAATCCGGTGACTCCGGGGGTGATACTCTGTGAAATAATCTTTCAGGCTGGGGCGATACTGATGGGTAAGCGGATTGAGGCCGAGTCGGGAAGTTTGACCGGTAGCCCGGTAGTGACCCGGATACGGGACGCACGTTTCAAACAGATGGTTAAGCCGGGGGATAAACTAGATATCGAAGTTGAATTTGAAGATCATGTTTCTACCGCCTATTATCTTAAAGGTTGTATTAAGGTTGATGGGCAGTTGGCGGTGCGGGCAGCATTTACCTGTGCACTTGTTGTTAATTAATTGGTTAGGGATGATTTTTCGGAGGTTTTTATGCTTGATGTACTACCGAAGGTGCGTGAAGAGATTGATGCTTTCCCTTATGGGGGTGAGCAGAGTATGGTTGAGTTGGATGATTTTGAGGAGTCGGTATATATCCTCTATGACAGTGCCGGGTTGAGTGAGGCGCAACTTATGGTGGGGGAGAGTTCGATATTCTTTATTGCCAGAATGGATGGGGAACATTCACTCCTTGATCTGCGGGAGGAGTATGAACGTGAACTTGGTCTGGAGGTAAGTACTGAGGATATAGAGGGTATTGTCCAAGAATTGGATGCTGCACGATTTCTTGATAATAGCAATTTTGCAGATTTATACCGGAACCTTGAGCATGAGTTTATAAATAATCCGGTGCGCCAGTCGGCTTGTGCAGGGAGTGTCTACTCCGATGACCCGGAGGTGCTCCAGGATGAACTGGATATACTGATCAAGAATGCGCCCAAGCCTGAAGAAGAGGGGCGGGTAGGTAATGTGATGCGTAGAGCCCCCCAGGGAGTGATCGCGCCGCATATGGATTTTATCCGTGCAGCGAAATGCTATGGGCAGGTATACCGTGAGTTGAGCGAACATTATAACCAGCCGGAGGTGGTGATCGTCCTAGGTACAGCCCATGGACGAATGAATAGGCGTTTTGCTATTTGTGATAAAGGCTTTGCTACAACCAGCGGGATGGTGCCGTGTCACGGAGAGGTTGTTAGACGAGTGTTGGCTGAGACCGCGGACATCGCGGACTTTAAAGAGGATATTTTCTTTCACCGGAGTGAGCATTCCATTGAGTTGCAGGCGGTATGGCTGGAGCATATCTGGGCTGGAGTAGAAATCTTGCCGATACTTGTCGGCGAGATGGATGAGTTTATTCGTGAACCACAAAAGGTAAAAGATGACATGGAGATTGCTGGAATGCTGGCTGCGCTCGAAGGTATCAGGCAAGATTATAAGGTGACTCTGCTAGCTAGCGCGGATCTGTCGCATATCGGTAGAAGATTCGGCGATGAACGTGATCTTGACAAGGGCTTTATTACCGAGACCGAGCTGGCGGATAGAGATTATCTGCGTCATGTACTCAAAGGTGACGGTATCGGTGCGCTTCAGAGTCTGGCTGACCATGGAGATCGCTATCATATCTGCGGAACCGGGTGCATATTCATGCTCAATGCGTTGTTGCCGCAGTTGAGCGGGCAGTTGCTTGGATATTATCAGGCGGTATCAGAAGAGCTGGAGCAGGCTGTTGGTTGTGCGGGAGTGATCTTTGAATGATTACGGTAGTTTTTCGTTAATGTTAATACGATAAGGGAAATCACTAATGTGATTTCCCTTATTATTGTAGGCTTTAGCCAGTTGAGTACTCCGCAGGAGTGCGAAACAATAAACCACCCGCTATGCGGGTGGATAATAAAACGTTATACAAAGATACACCTTTCCAAAATATAATAGAGTTGTTCAAGCTGCTATTATTTAGAAAGGAAAGGTGTAATGGCTAATAAGTCGAATAGTTTATCACATACAAAGTGGTTGTGCAAATATCATATAGTATTCAGTCCTAAGTATAGGCGAAAGATAATATATGGTCAATATCGCGAGAGTATAAAAGAGATAATTCAGCGGTTATGCAGTTATAAGGGAGTTGATATTATAGAGGGGCATATGATGAGCGATCACGTGCACCTGTTGTTAAGTATTCCGCCAAAGTTCAGTGTGGCTCAATTTATGGGGTATCTTAAAGGCAAGAGTGCGCTTATGATATTTGATAAGCATGCAAATTTGAAGTATAAATTTGGTAACAGGCATTTTTGGGCAGAAGGTTATTATGTAAGTACGGTGGGTTTTAATGAAGCTACGGTGAAGAAGTATATCCGTGAGCAGGAGAGTCGAGATATAGCTTTAGATAAATTGAGTGTGAAAGAGTTTGAAGACCCTTTTAAGGGTGGCAAGTAATAATAATCCCCCTTTTAGGGGTAGCAACGAGTTAAAAGCATTAGTAGCTTGAACGAAATGAAAGCAGAGCGTCTTGAGACGTTGCAGGTAATAAGGGCTTATAGCCCCGAGCGAACCACCCGTTTGACGGGTGGTTCCGATTTGATAATTAAGCTGTCTATACTGATGGTACAGAAGCTATAGAGCCGGTACTTCAATATGATATCTGAAGTGGTTTTGAATATATTATCTTAGTAGGTTAATGCCTCTGGTATTTATTATTTTAAAAGTAGACGTCACGTTGATCTTCATTCTTGATGGCGTTCAGACGCTTGATGACAGTGTCTTTCATCTCGGAGTCGTCCATGTTATTCAGTTCTTCGGTTATTAGTCTATCGGCGGCTTCAGCGGTCTTGGGGCTGCCGTAGTCACAGATGTACTCCTCAAGGGTGCAGAGCGCATTCGGGGTGCAGAAGCGCTTGATGAAACCGGGAACTGCAAATTCCATGAAGTGTTCACCTGTGCGCCCCAGACGGTAGCAAGAGGTGCAGAAACTTGGGATATAGTTGTTGTCAAGAAGTTCCTTGATTACCGTGTCGAGGCTACGAATATCGCCGAGGGTGAACTGCTCCTTTTCCATTACCTGGGAATCACCGGCCTCGGTGTAACCGCCGATTTCAATTCGGCTGCCGGCATCGATCTGGGAGACTCCGAATCCGGTAGCTATGCGGCGCATATCGCTCGATTCACGGGCGGTGCAGATAAGCCCGGTATAAGGTACGGCAAGGCGGAGGGTAGCGATGAGTTTGATAAATTCAGCATCGCTGACAAAGGATGAATCCTCTATTTTAACCCCACAGGCCGGGCGCATACGGGGGAAACTGATGGTATGCGGTCCGACGCCGAATTTCTGGTTGAGGTGCACTGCGTGGCTTACCAGGCCGAGTACTTCAAACTTCCAGTTATATAGGCCGAAGAGAGCACCGATACCGACATCGTCGATACCGGCTTCCATCGCCCGATCCAGGCCGTCCAGACGCCAGTGGTAATCGCCTTTGCGGGTACTCATTGGATGGCAGTCGGCATAGGTCTGCTTGTGATAGGTTTCCTGGAAGATCTGATACGTGCCGATACCAGCATTTTTAACCGTCTTATAGCCGGAAATATCTAGAGGGGCAGCATTGATATTTACCCGTCTTATCTCGCCGTGCGGTTCGCTCTTGGTCTCGTAGACGGTGCGGACGGTGGATGCGATAAACTCAGCATCGTAGTCGGGATGTTCGCCGTAGACCAGTATCAGGCGCTTATGCCCCTGTTTCTCTAGCGCAATAACCTGCTCCCGGATCTCTTCATGGCTGAGGGTGCGTCGGTTTACATCCGGGTTTGAACACTTGAAACCGCAGTATGAGCAGTCATTGATGCACATATTGCCAATATACAGCGGCGCGAATAATACTATCCGGTTGCCGTAGACATTCTCTTTGAGCGTCTTGGCGGCTGAGAACATAATCTCTGTTCCTTCTGCATCGGCAGAGAGGAGGGCAGCGGTCTCTTTTACCGTCAGTGCTTCCTTGGCTATACTCTTGTCGACAATATCCTGAATATATTTATTGTCTGCCGGTTGTTGATCGGCAAACTTTTCAAGCTGTTCATCGTCGATGAAATCCCGGGGATTTTTGCTTAATTTCATGGAAGGCATACTCATTATTGCCCCTTTCGTACCTGTGTATTTTAATCAAATGTCTATAAACTATATACCATTATCTATCGTATTATAGCAGGTTTCTTTCGCTTAAGCCATAGATTTTTAAATACTACTACTGCTATTTTTCTGCATAACCCTATAGACGGTAGAGGTATGCATAAAATAGCATGAATGTTTGATTACTTGTAACCTGTTTGCCTGCTTGATGTTGCTTATATGAGTGGGTTATTGTGGTTCAGGTTTTGTCGGTGTGGGTAATGTATTGCAGCTACTGCGGGTTAGTGTCTCTTGTGGGATGAGCTCCGGGTTGAGTTTGAATTTCTTGATCAGATAATCGGCAGGTTTGCAGGTTAAGTCAAAATCGGTCTTGCCTTCGGCAAACAGGATAAGCCCCTTCTTGTTACCGGTTTTGCTGGGTTTTATTTTGGCTGCCGGGTAATTACTGCAGATTTCATCCATTAGGATAGCCTCGGTCTTACAACCTGCGGCTTTGAGTTTTTTCTCAGCGCCAAAGGTATTCAGACTCAGCATAAGGGTGAGGAGTATAGTAAAATAGATGGGTTTGGAATTGTTTTATTACTTATGTGTTTAGTATTATGTGTATGATACTTTACGGGTGTCATTCAGGTATGGGACGGGATTTGGGGGATAACCAAAATTGATGTCATAAAGTTGGAAATTGATTGGCTATTATAGTAAGGTTTTGCGTCAGAATTTATGTAAGTACGGGTAAAATCGCTTCTTATAAATTCTAATGTTTTTGGCACTGTCTTTGTATTACTTGAAATTATGATTGAACAGATTAGCTTGAGAGGCGGTTTAAGCAAAACAAATTAGGAGAGTATGATGAAGAACGCAGGGAAGGTGGTAGAGCTCGAGACTACCGCGGCTAGCAAGGCCAAGGCTCTGCAGCGGGCTATGGAGAGTATTCATAAACAGTTTGGTTGTGAAGCACTGCGCAAGCTGGGTTCGACAGAGATAATAGCGTGTGCGGCGATAAGTACGGGGAGTATGGCGCTGGATGCGGCTACGGGGATAGGGGGTATTCCGCGTGGGCGTATTGTCGAGTTTTATGGGCCGGAAGCATCGGGTAAGACGACTCTGGCTCTGCAGGTTATTGCGTCGGCGCAGACTACCGGTGGCGTGGCGGCGTTTATCGATGCTGAGCATGCTCTGGATCCGGGGTATGCACGTAGTCTGGGGATTAAGCTTGATGAACTCCTGGTAAGTCAACCGGATTCAGGAGAGCAGGCGCTGGAGATTGCAGAATTGTTGACCAGGTCATCCGGGGTAGATCTTATTGTAATTGATTCGGTGGCGGCGCTTACACCGCAGGCAGAGATAGACGGGCAGATGGGGGATGCCCACGTCGGTCTGCAGGCACGGCTGATGAGCCAGGCATTGCGCAAGCTAACCGGGGTAGCGCAGAAGACCGGCACTACGATTATCTTTATAAATCAGATACGTATGAAGATTGGGGTTATGTTTGGGTCACCGGAGACGACCACCGGTGGGAACGCGCTCAAGTTTTACGCTTCGCTGCGCTTGGATATTCGCAGGTGTGGTTCGATTAAGAGGGAGGATGAGGTGATTGGAAATGAGGTGAAGGTCAAGGTGGTTAAGAATAAACTGGCAGCTCCGTTTAAAACAGTAAACTTTGAGATTCTCTTTGGAACAGGGATAAATCGGGAAGGAGAGATTGTTGATCTTGGTGTGGCACTGGGCATCTTGAGTAAGAGCGGGTCGTGGATTAGCTTTGGTAAGACCAGGCTTGGGCAGGGTAGAGAGAAGGTGACGGCACTGATACGAGCTGATAGGGAGCTGAGGAATGAATTAGAAGCGCGACTCAAGCAGGAATTATATGCTCAAGACTTGCATAGCGATCTGGCGTTATCAAAAAAGCAGGATGAAGATAACGGTAGTGCAGCTTGAGGGCTAGTGGTGGACGTGGAGTTTTTGCTAGAACCTGCCCAATAACAGATTACTCCAGAGCTACCCCAACAATACTCTGGAGTAATCTCTCTGTTAGCGGTCGCGAATATGAAGTATTTTTTGGTCAGTTGAGTTATTTGTGGATTAAACAAATTTCGTTATTGACTTAAGGTTGGAATATGGTTATATACATGAAGGGGATATTTGTTAGTTATGTCAAGAAAATATATTCAAGGTATTTATTAATCAGGGAATAATCATGAACAAGGTTTATTTGCAGAATTGGCTGAAACGTGAGAGCATCACTGTTGCTGATGCGGTGGCGTCAACTACTACGTGGTCAATAGTAAATAATAAATGTTTATCTCCGTGATTATCTGAAGAGTGTCTTATTTTGTATTGACCGTTTCGGAGATCCGGAACGGTCTTTTTTTTTGGAGAAAATATTATGTCAACTGAGTCTGAGATAGCTGTACATGAACCGGGAGGGGTGAGGCAGCTTTTAGAGATCTCTTTGCCGATGGTTGTCTCGTGTGCCTGCGATACCCTGATGATGTTTGTCGACAGACTGTTTTTGGCCAGGCTGGGGTCGGAATACATGAGTGCAGCTATGGGAGGTGGTGTATGTTGTTTTATGTTTATGACCTTCTTTATGGGGGTGACAGGTTATTCCAACGCTCTGGTTGCGCAGCATCTGGGAGCTGGAATTAAAGATAAATGCTCGCTGGTAACGACGCAGGCAATATTGATCAGTATTGTGGCTTTCCCATTAATTCTGGCTTGTATTCCGCTGGGGAAAATGATATTTGAAGTCAGCGGGATTGCACCCGAGCAGTTGCGCCCGCAGTATGAGTACTTTGCACTTGTTATGTTCAGTACAATATTCGGGCTGCTGCGGAATTCCTTCAGTGCATTCTTTAGCGGAATCGGGCGGACAAGAATTGTCATGATTGCGGCATTAATTTCGATGCTTATAAATGTTGTGGTAAATTACCTGCTGATTTTTGGTAATCTGGGTTTTCCGGCAATGGGTATAAGCGGGGCGGCAATAGGTACTATAATAGGTAGTGCTACCGGTGTAGGTGTATTGGCTGCGGTTTATTATGGGCGGAAGAATAGAATTGAGTTCAATGTTTTGGAAAATTGCCGATTGGCGTGGGGAATGTTGAAAACTTTGCTGCGACTGGGTAGTTCCTTCGGAGTTGAAATGCTGCTCAATGTAATGGCCTTTAATCTGCTGATACTGGCTTTTCACGCATATGGCGTTGACATTGCTGGAGCAGTAACTATAGCTTATAACTGGGATATGGTGGCATTTATTCCGCTTATCGGCGTTGAAGTGGGGGTGACGAGCCTGGTGGGAAGATTTATGGGTGCGGGCGATACTAATCTGGCACACAAGGTGATGAAATCCGGTCTCAAGGTTGCCGGGGCGTATAGTTTTATTATTATGCTGCTCTTCTTTATCTTTACAAAAGCTCTGGTGATGGTCTTTGAGCCGCAAGATAATGGGGTCTTTTTGGAGGTTACGGCACCGTTGGCAATCTATATGACCAAGCTTATAAGCGTATATGTCCTCTCGTTGGCGGTTATCACGGTGTTTGCCGGCGCACTGCGCGGGGCGGGTGATACCTTCTGGACTATGGTTATATCGGTGATTGGGCATTGGGTAATGTCTATTGTAATTCTGGTAATGTCCAGGGTATTTGATGCTTCGGCCAAGGATACTTGGATTGGTATGGTAATCTCGGTATTATTTATGGCATTAATGTTCTATTTGCGTTATCGGCAGGGCAGTTGGAAGAAGCTCAAAGTGGTGCAGCATGAATTACCTCTACCCGAGGTGCAGAATGATGCGCAAATAAATATGTAGCTGGTATTGGAAAACTGTAACAGGATTTTCTTGTTTTGGGGGCATTCTGCCCCCAAAACCCCAGAGTAAGGTTTTCTCGCTTTTACAGCCCAGGTACTCAGCCCGACAGGGTTAGTTTCGTAAAGCGTATTATGGGAGCGTGGGGTTTGTTTGAAGGTATTACCCGTTATGACTGGGAACTTCCGTTATATCAGAAAATTGCTAACGCAATTTTCATATTTGCTCGAAGCGATATACAGGTTGCCAAGCAGGCGAGCAACGATTGATAATGTAATTATAGCAAACTGTGATTTAGGTATCAGAATGATAATATAGAAATTACTCAGTGATGATAACGTCGATCTCTTCGACCGGAACGTGGAGCTTCCCGTTTTTGATAGAGCAGGATACATAGAAAGAGCCGTCAGCCTCAGTATCAATGAGTAGACCGCCGATACGAACCTTTCTGCCCGGTTCGAGCTTGCCGGAGAGAATCAGCTCTGATTTTTCACGGATACCGGATTTTTTCAGAGCTTGAGCCAGAGCTTTCTTGCTCTTGACCTTTACCGTCTCTCTGCCTTTACCTTGCAGGTTCTTATTCTCGCCCTTTTTGAAGACATCAATAGCTACAGTACCCTGAGTATTGAGCATTGAGGCGATCATTACCTTTGAGTCCTTGACATCCTGGGTGGTGAGTTTGGACGGGATATAACCTTCCGGCTTTTCAGGATAGTTCTTAATTGCGCCGGTTCTGAAGGCTTTTTCCGCAGCGTTATGCGGATCAAGGCGTTTGGCAGTGAGAGTTACGCGGCTTTTGTATTGTTCCGCCGCTGATTTTGCCGCTTTCGAATCGGCTTTGACTGCTTCGAGATACTCGCTGCGGGCAGCAACGCTGCTGGGTACAATCTTTTCATTGACTCGCCTCAAGGCTTTGGGGCCTTCACGCAGAAAATCAGCATATACGCCACTTACTCGTGATTCAGCAATGATATCACGTTTGGGAAGCTCAGATTCGGTAGTATTAAGATGATTGATACGGTTCTTGCTTTTGAAGACCTTCGGGGTCTTTATCTGCGTTTTTTCCTGCGTAGCACTCCGGTATTTTGGAGCATTGTCGGTAGACTCCGGGGTAAAACGGGGGGTCGAGCATTTGTTGGAACGGGCAATAAAGATATAACGTCCGTTGGCTGAGCGAACTCCAACCTCAGCGGTGAATTTACCGCCGCCACTTGTCTCAAGATTTATATAGCATCTGCGGCGCAGGATATCGATCGGGTATTCGAGTGTACGCTGTGAGGTCTTCCATTCAGCATTGCCGACAGCTACATTCTGATAGAGTCTGAGGACAAATTCTGCTTTTTCGCCTCTGAGCAGGAGATCATGGCAATTACGTTGGATATTATTGGGGACGCTCCACTGGACAGCGAGGCGATTGGTATCGAGTTTCTGTAGCCAAACCTGTGATTTCTTGGAGGTGATAAGATCGAGCGGGGTGTTGTCGACAGCACTCAGTTCACGGAGTACTCTTTTCTTGGCAATTTTCTTTTCGGGGCGAGGCTGCTTGCCCGTATTCGCTGCTTGGCGGTTGCGCGGCGTTTTGAGGCTTGTGCTGTTGGCAAGGATATTCCTCTGAGTCGAATTTGGCTTCTTGATGGCTCCATCACAAAGAATATAGATATCCCGGCTCAGAGTTGAGTCGGGTGTATCTGTTATAAGAGGTCTCTCAGAGATTGCTCCCTGGTTAACCGGTGTTTCTAATCTAGAAAGGCTTGTGATATTACTCATGGGTTAAAGAAACCTTTAAACTAAAGAGTTGGATGATCATCTCCCGGCATATGGTGTACCCACTCCAACCGGCAGTCCTCACATTTTAATGAGTTCTTGACACTATAATAACTGGTATAACCCGTGGCGGTATCGCTCTTGGCAATTGTCATGTCGTCATGGATGTGGGCGTGATTGTAACATAATCCGCGACCACAGGCGGCACATACACCTCTTGCTTCGGCATCACAGAACCAGCATTTCATAATCGGAACTCCTTCGTAAAAATTAGTATATATATCACTATACATGTATCTAATTATAGCAGTAAAAGCAAAAACTACATGTTAAAATTCAATTTTTTTTAATATTATTTTATAATTATCAATGTTTAATTTGTCGATATAGAGGTATAATTGTATCTAATGAGCTTTCTCTTTCGTTGTTTTGATATTTTTCCGCTTAAGGTTGGAAGTTTTTTCATGGGATTTTCGGGATATTGTTACATAATATACATAGGAAAAAATATGCAGTAGGAAAAAATTACGGGGAAAGTTATACTGGAGTATGATCAGGCCGGGGCAGGGAGTTTGTCTGTATCCTGCCGGTGATAGAATAGAATCTCAGGAGTTGAAAATTATGCGTTTCTTTTCAAAGATGTTAGCTGTTGGAGCGATCGTAAGTTTTGTTGCAGGCTCTGGATGGAGTGCAGATGATGATTTGTTGCTGCCGCCTCCTCCGGTAGTGGATGGAGGGCTGGAGTTACCGCCACCGCCGCCACCGCCAGCGGTCGGTGGTGCTACTCAGGTAGGTATAGATGCAGGCACCACAGAGCTCTTGCTCTCTGCACCGGAACCGGCTGCTACCCCGAGTCAGGGGTCGGAGTTGACGCTGCCGGTGATTACGGAAGAGACTACGGAAAGCCAGGAGGTCGATATTCTGCCTACAGTTGATTTTCAACCGAAGGTGAGTATTCAGCAGAGTGTGGATCTCGGTGGTGTACCGGGGAAGATTACTGGTGGCCGGGTGAATATCCGTGCTGGTCAAAGTACCAAGTATGAGATTGTTTTGACTGCTGATATCGATACGCCGGTGACAGTATATGAGAAGGTGGGGGATTGGGTGAAGATCGCTTATCCTGCTTCTGAGTACTGTTATATTAATTCTAGATATATTAGTGGGGATATACCTGCTGATATTCCCGAGCAGGGGCTGGTACGTGAGGTGCGGGGAAATAATGTAAATCTTCGCGCTCGACCTTGGCCGGGGAGTACGGTTGTGGGGCAGGTAAATGCCGGAGAGTCGGTTTTTATTACTGGAGTCAGAGGACAGTGGGTGCGGATTCGCCCTCCTGCCAGTGCCAAAGCCTGGGTGTTCAGTAAATATGTTAGTTATGCTGACGGAATTAAGGAGACCGCTGCACCGGTGGTCACGGACGGTCAGGAGCCGATCGATGAGTTTGGCAATAAGATTAAAATGGCGGCAGATGAGATTGTGGCGCAGAGTAAGGATAACCCAATAATTCAGAAGATCAAAGCCAAGGCCGAGGCGGAGAAGAATGCTCGCGCCGCGCGCAGACAGGCGGTTAATAATATTCTACTCAGTGTTGATGATCAGTTGCAGCGTATTGATCGCGAGGCTGCCAGAGCCAAAGAACAAGCTTATAAGCGTAGTGCCGAGAATAAGAAATACGAAGCGGCTTATAGAGCTGAAGTGGCGAAAAATTATCGCCCGGGTCCACCACCGGGAAGTATGGGCTATGATGCTACCGGTTGGGTAGAGTATATCGGTTATCTTAATAACCGTACGGCGGGTTATCGGCTGGTAAAAGGTGGGGAAACTATATATCTGCTTCGGTCGGTTTATTATGATCTCGATGACTTTGTTGGTAAGCATGTACGGGTAAGCGGAGAGATTTTGGATGATACCTCCTCTAACAGTAATATCCTGGATGTCAAGAAGCTGGGGCTTTATAACGGTATGTATATCGCGCCGAATACCCGGGTGCAGCAGGAGGATATGGTTCAAGGTAACTTGAGTGAACGGGTTACTATCGTGGAAGAGGATGGCTTCGCACCGATGATTATTGATGAAGAAGAGGTGCGTCGCACTCCTGGGCAAGTCGGTGATTCATATGATATTACCGGTTTGGTTATCGATGCAGAGTAGGTTATAAGGGTTATGATAATTAGGGTCGCAGCCGGTATTGGTTGCGACCCTTTTTTATATTTTTATTCGGACTCGGTTCTTTCATTTTCGGCTTGCTTCTCTTGTTGGAGCCGGATGAGGGGATGGGTAAGCAATTTTGTGAGAAATTGCTGTGGGGTCTTGGGGCGTTTTTCCCGATCCTTGCTGAGTAACCAGGATATTAGCTGTGCGGTTGCCGGGGTGATGCGTGGGTCAATGGCGGTAACCGACTCCGGGGTGTCGTTGATATGTTTTTTTAAGATAATATCCGGAGAATCACCGGTAAAAGGGGGGCGTCCCACTAGCAGGCGAAACCAGATAGCACCGAGTGCGTACAGGTCTGAACGAATATCGATATTCAGCTCGCTGGCAGCTTGTTCGGGGGATATATATTCCGGATGCGTTTGGCAGCGTTGAAACTCATCTGCGTAGGCTATATCTTTGGCGATACCGAGATCGGTGAGTTTGACCAAGCCGGAGTTTGTCAGGAAGATATTGGCTGGTTTCAGGTCGCGGTGTACCAGGCCGTGAGCCAGGATAACATCCAGCGCTTTCGAGACGCTCTCAATAATCTTAAGGGTATCGAACTCTCTGAGCCGACTGTTCTGGAGCCGTTCCAGCTTCGCTTGTAGTGACTCTCCCCGTAGATACTCGCTGACAAAGTACAGGATCTCGCCGCTGCGCCCTACGTCTAGCCCTCTGGCAATATTGGCATGTTTGATATGAGCTATCTGTCTGGCCTCATTGAAGAAACGTTCGTTGGAACCTTCATGCTGTACAGGGTTGGCTTTGAGAGTCTTGATAACGACATCGCGCTCAAGACGATTGTCGCGGGCGAAGAAGGAGCCATATTCCATGTCTCCGCTGAGACAGCTCATGATCTGGTAGCCGCTGAATGGCTGTGGCCAGAGCTGTTTCTGCTCCGCGGGGGAATCGGTTCTTACCGGGGTTTGATCTTGATCAATATTCATTATATTAAGATTTATTATTGCTTATTAAAAATAATAGTGATTAACGGTATAATAATAATTAGAATAAAGTAGCCAGATGGTACTATTGGATATCGGATAAGTATATGAAATTGACCTAATGATATAAAGAGAAAATTATGGATTATAACACCCTTAGACGAAAAACCCGGGAGGTTGCGGTAGGTAAGGTGGTGATTGGGGGGACGGCGCCAGTAAGCATCCAAACGATGACCTCGGCTAAAGCCGGTGACCTTGCTGGTACGCTTAAACAGATAGATGCTGCGCAGGAGGCGGGTTGTGATATCGTGCGGGTGGCGGTGCCGACACTCAGGGATATAGCCTATTTTGCAGCAGTATGTGCAGAGAGCCGGTTGCCAGTGGTAGCCGATATTCACTTTGACGGGCGGATTGCTCTTGCGGCAATCGAAGCCGGTGCGGCCAAGCTCAGGATTAATCCGGGAAATATGGGTGATTGGGAGTTGATTTATCGGGTACTGGCTGCGGCCAAGGATGCTGGTATTCCTATACGGATTGGAGTAAATGGCGGTTCGATTAAACATAATTATAAGGCTGCGCCGGAGAATCTGGAAGAGCTGGTGGTTGCGGAAGCTTTGGGCTATGCCCAGCGTTTTGCCGAGCATGGTTTTGAAGATATTGTGATTTCTGCCAAGATATCAGAACCGTTGGCGACTATCCGGGTGAACCGCAAAATTGCAGCCGCATGCGAGTATCCACTGCATATCGGAGTTACTGAGGCCGGGTTGGAGGAGGATGCTATGCTCAAGAGTGCTGTGGGAGTAGGTTCTTTACTCGCTGATGGCATAGGCGATACTATTCGCCTCTCATTTACAGGAGAGCCGGTGCGGGAGGTGTTGGCGGCGAAAAGATTGCTCAAAGCGGCAGGTCTACTCAGAGATGGGGTGGAGATAATCTCCTGTCCTACCTGCGGGCGCTGCCGTGTAGAGGATATGCCGTCGTTGGTCAAGCTGGTGCGCGAGCGCGTGGCTCATATTAAAAAACCGCTGAAGCTGGCAGTTATGGGGTGTGAGGTAAATGGCCCGGGGGAGGCGGCAGAAGCAGATCTCGGTATTGCTGGAAGTGGTAACGGGATGCTGCTCTTTGCCAGAGGAGAAAAACTGGGGAATTTCAAACGTGAAGAGGCTTTGAAAACGCTGTTGGAATTAGTGGAGAAGGGTTGAATGCGGGTTGCAAGCGGTGCTCCGAGCAGGGGGTCACATCTGTTGTTGTTGCTTTCCGTATTCTGTTCTGGAGCCTATATCCTTTTACGGGCACTCACGGCCGGACTTGCGGTATTCAATCCGCAGGCGGTCTTTACCGATGGCATAGCTCTAGTTGGAGTGCTTGCCGCTGTGACTAGTCTGTTACTCAGTAATGGTCTGCTGCTCCCCAAGCGCTCGGTTGTTCTGGCTGTTTCGCTGATGGGCGTGGGATGTATAGCGGCTTTATTCAGAGCCGGGGAGGGGGGGTATTTTTATCCGGCGCTCAATCTCTTTGCGGACTGGGTCGCGGATTTACTGATTTTTTTTGCTATCCTTCTTACCGCTAGGATGAAGAGTGTCTTTAGGTTTTATGCTGCGTCTATTGGCGGGGCGACAGCGATCGTGGGAGTTTATGCACTCTATCAGCGCCTCTTTGCTCTGGAATATCTCCGTGATATTGCAGTCAATTCCAGTTCGTTTAAAGAGAATATACACG
Organism: Planctomycetota bacterium; assembly: GCA_963556115.3. Lineage (GTDB taxonomy): Bacteria > Planctomycetota > SZUA-567 > SZUA-567 > SZUA-567. Next base: position 92,795 of record CAUVYI020000002.1, read on the forward strand.
CGCTCGGTGAGGTGGCGGCGCAGGCGTTCATCAAGCGTATGGAGGAGGGCTGGGTTGGTGGCGGGTTGGGGAGCAATCTTGCTCTGGCTGCTTTTGCCTTACTCTTTATTTTTTTCTTCTTTGGGGTACGAGCCGGGAATAAACGAGGATTTGTTGTTGATGTCGCAATGTTTCTGGGTTTGGTGTGTGTGGTTATCTCCGGGAGCATGCTGGGGATACTTGTTGCCAAGATCTGCGAGATAATCCTTTTGTGCCGGGTGGTCAAGTATCCTGCCGGCAAGGGACGGGATCTTCTGCTGGCCTGCGGCGGGGTAGGAGTGCTGAGCCTGTTTGGAGTGATGTTGACACTTGGAGTCTGGCTGCTTGCAGGTAATATTGCGGCGCAACTGGTGCTGGCGGTTTTGTGGTATATTGAGATTGAGCTGCTCCGTTTACGTTATAGTTCGGGTCAGAACAAGCCTATAGAGTATTTGGTCGGGATACTTATGCTGGTCTTTTTGCTCGTACTTTTGGGCATGTTCTGGTTGCTGCCGGGTAATAATGAATTGGGATATTTGCGCGAGTTGTACTGGTATAAACTATCGGCTTACACCGGAGCAATTCAGGCTGGAATGGCGGCATTTCAGCAGTCTCCAGTATTGGGCTGGGGGTTGGATAATTTCTCTGAAGTTCGTTCTCAATTTATCTTGCCCGGCGCTAGCGCTCAGGGGCGAGTGGGAAATCTTTATATACAGTTGCTGGCTGACGGTGGAATACTGCTTGTGCTGGGATTATTGGCGGGGAGTAGTCTGTTGCTCTTTGGTGGTAATGTTGAGCGCAGAGCCTATAAAGATATCGCGGTAGAGCCGGATTTTTTGTATAGAGCGGGAAATTATCTGGTTGTGGGTTGCTTTGTTCTGGCCTATGGCTTGGTGTTTCTGGGATTCTTCGATCATATGGGTCTGGAGTATCTTTTACGGGAGCTATTCTCGACTCCGGACAGCTTTATTGCTAGGGGGCTTTCTACCTTCCCGCTCTTTATTAATCTATTGGTGGTACTGCTGTTGCTGCCACTCGCGGGCATTCTAGGGTTTAAAATGGTCTGGTTGTTGAGCCGGGATTTGGACTTTGCGCTTACTGCTACGGCTCTTAGGGTATCACTTCTGGCATTTTTGGTATTCAGCCTCGGTTTTGATTCATTGTATCATCCGACTCTCAGCGGTTTCTTTATGGTTGGAATGGGGCTCTTGGTGGCGCGGCAACAGATTTGGGGACGGTTAAACCTCAAACCTATCAAGGCCAAAATAATAGCGTATATGGTAGTAATACTGGGTCTGGCCTGGGGCGCTTGGGGGATCTGGGCTGGATTTATCTGTGCCAGTAGCGAGCGTTTGACCAGCTTGGCGGCGCTCAGAGCTGAAAGGAGCGAGGATTTGCAGCAGGCTATTGCTGCGTATACCCTGGCGATCGAGCTTGCCGAGGGTAATGCGGATTATTATGTAGGTCGGGCGGTACTCCAGATGCGCCTGATTGCGGATAATGCTGGTATTCCTACGGCTGAAGAATTGGCGGCGGTTACTGCTGCGATTGAGCAGGCCATGCTGCTCAGGCCATATTCAAGTCAGTATCGGATAACTCTGGCGCAGATTCTGGGGCGGTATGCTCCGCTGGTCGAGCAGCAGAGGGTGCAGGAACTTTTTCAGTCCGCCCATAAGCTCTATCCGTCAAATCCTCGGTATGCGTATTATTATGCAAAGTATCTCCAGGAGATCGGGGCGCAAGAAGCGGCGCGGGAATGGGCACGTAAAGCGATAGAGCTGAATTCAAGGCATTTCAGAGATCTGGCGTTAAGCCTTGGAAGATATGAACTGTATAGTGCGCGTGGTATTGCTAATAGTGCAGAATAAGATTTTATAAATCCGGCTACAGTCAGTACTGTAGCCGGATTTATAATGTAAATATTGTACTCGTATAGCGTCTTATTATGCTTCATCAAGGGCGGCAACGCCTGGAAGTACCTTGCCTTCAAGGAATTCTAAGCTGGCTCCACCACCGGTAGAGATGTGAGTCATCTTGTCGGCAAGACCTGACTTTTTGACCGCACTTACAGAGTCGCCGCCACCGATGATACTTACACAATCGGTATTCTCGGCAACTGCGTCAGCAATAGCAAAGGTACCTGTAGCAAATGCTGGCTTTTCAAATACCCCCATAGGACCGTTCCAGACCACGGTCTTGGCCTTGTCTACAGCTTCTTTGAAGATAGCTACAGACTTTGGACCGATATCCAGACCCATCATGTCATCAGGGATAGAATCAAAGGTTCCGTCCGGCTCGTCTACACCAAATTCCTTGGCGCATACATGGTCAACTGGGAGCAGAACGTCTACACCCTTCTCTTTACCCTTCTCAATGATTGAGGTGGCAACATCAAGCTTGTCATCTTCGACCATAGAGATGCCGACGCTCTCGCCCTTGGCCTTGAGCATAGTATAGGCCATGGCTCCGCCGATGATGATAGTATCTACCTTCTCCATGAGATTGTCGATAACCATGATCTTATCTGAGACTTTGGCGCCGCCGAGAATGGCTACAAATGGGCGCTCAGGAGCTGCAAGGGTATCGCCGAAGTACTTGACTTCCTTCTCCATGAGATAGCCGGCGACACAAGGGGAGAGATACTTGGTAACACCCTGAGTAGAGGCGTGAGCGCGGTGAGCTGTACCGAAAGCATCATTGACATATACTTCGCCGAGTGAGGCAAGATCCTTGACAAAGGTGTCAATAGCAGCTTTGGTGGCATCATCCTGCGCGTCATACTTGTTGAGAAGTTCCTCTTCCTTATGGAAGCGGACATTCTCAAGTAGGATAACTTCACCATCCTTCATCTCAGCCACCATCTTTTCAACTGCTTCACCTACACAGTCTGGAGCAAGGGTTACAGGTTGGCCGAGAAGCTCTGCTAGCTTCATTGCCGCTGGTTTTAGTGAGAATTCTGGCTTTACTTCTCCGTTTGGCCGACCACAGTGGCTGGCCAGAATCAGTTTGCCGCCCTTGGCGATAATCTCTTTGATTGAGGGAAGTGCTGCAACGATACGGGTGTCGTCAGTGACCACGCCGTCCTTGAGTGGTACATTGAAGTCAACACGCATAAGAACCTTCTTGCCTGCAACCTCGATGTCTTTGATAGTTTTTTTGGCCATTCTTTTCTCCTAATTGATTATTAACGTAGCGTATATTTAAGTTTTGGTGCTATTTCATATATTTTATTGAAGTGAATAAGGTAATCAGTAATATTTTAACGATATTTGCGACAAGTCAAGATAATTTTACTTACATAAGCTTGGTTTTTTTTCGATTAATTATACTTATTCGCGATTATAGCAGTATAATTTGTGCATGTGGCACTGAGGAGCTACTGAATGAGTGAGTTATATATTATTCCAAATTTTTTTGCAATATAAAACTATAGGCAACCTCTAATAATTGCAAAATTACAGCGTAATTCACCAAAAGCAATTAAAAGAGGTTGCTTAAAGATTATGCGGTATGTCTGAATAAATAAGGAAATTTGTCGGAGAATAAAAAAAGATGGCTGACAGCGGGTATGTCACCAGGTTGGCACCGAGCCCTACCGGAGCTCTGCATTTGGGTAATGCTAGAACATTTTTGCTGAATTGGCTCAGAGCCAGGAGTAAGGGTGGGCGTATTCTGTTGCGCTTGGAGGATCTGGATCATCCGCGGGTGAAGCCGGAGCGGGTGGAGCAGGTATATGCCGATTTGCGTTGGCTTGGGCTTGAGTGGGATGGTGAGGCGCTGGTGCAGAGCCGGAGACTGGTGGTATATCAGGCAGAGTTTGTCAGGCTACTGAAACAGCATAGGCTCTATCCCTGCTCTTGTAGTCGAGCCGATATTCAGGCGGCACAGTCTGCTCCCAATCTTGGCGAGGACATGGTCTATCCCAATACCTGCAGGGGGAGATACGGTACTGCTGCAGCGGTGGTAAATACTAGCGGCAACCGCGCTTGGAGATTCAATCTGGGGGTAACCAGGCATGTTGAGTATAATGATGTTTTTCTTGGGGCTCAGGAGGTCGATTTGAGCCGGAGTAGCGGTGATTTTGTCGTGGCACGTGAGGAGGAGGGGATTATCAAGGTCGCTTACCAACTTGCTTGTGTTGTCGATGATCATGCTACCGGGATTACCGAGGTGGTGCGGGCTGATGACCTGGTAAATAGTACCTTTCGGCAACTTGAACTGGCACGGGCGCTCGGTTATACCTCCCCAGAGTACTTGCACCTGCCGTTGGTTGTCGGAGCCGATGGCAGAAGGCTGGCAAAACGCCACGGGGATAGCAGAATAAGTGTCTTGCGCCGTAAAGGGGTGAGTCCTGAGCGTCTGCTTGGCTGGCTGGGGGAGAGTTGTGGGTTGTGCACGCGTACCGAAGCGGTCTCTTTGGAGTTACTGCTTGAGCGCTTTGCACTTGATTGTATTCCCAAAAACAAGGTGGTAGTTACCGCAGAGGATTTGAAGTATTTGGGATTTTAGGATATTGTGCTAAAGACGGGACAAATGAGAGCGGTAATGATTAAATATTCTGGCTTTTAGGATATTTTGTAGAATGCCTTGTAGCTGCGCAAAGGCGCAGGATTATTAATAAAGTATTTATTTGCCCCTAATAATTGACTAACTTGTTTCTAGATAATTTTATTGCTAAAATAGCAGTATAGAAAGTGCTGGTTTGTTGGGATGTCTTGATAGCTTGCACTGAGGCAGAGGATGAGGCTGCGCAGGCTATTTACGGGTATTTTTTTTGGGAAATTAAATTTAGAGATAGGACGACATGGCTAAGTACAATATCCTTATGGTGGAAGATGACGAGAACATTCAGGAACTGGTTGCATATAATTTGCGAAAAGCGGGATGGATGGTCGAGGCTGCGGGCAATGGTGAGGAAGGGCTGGAGATGGCTCTCAAGCAGACGCCGGATATTATTCTCCTCGATCTGATGTTGCCGGGTATGGATGGTCTGGAGGTCTGCAGGCGGATTAAAGCCAAGAATCCTGAAATTCCAATTATCATGCTCACAGCCAAAGGGGAGGAGACCGATATTATTGTCGGTTTGGAGATGGGGGCGGATGATTATATTGTCAAGCCTTTCAGCCCTAAGGTCTTGATCGCGAGGGTTAAAGCTGTGCTTCGGCGCGGAGAAATGGTAGAGGAGATCGACAGTGGCAAGGTTATTGTCCGGGGTGAACTCTCTATCCATCCGCAGAAGCATCAGGTGATGATCAATGACAAGAAGATAGATCTTACCGATACCGAATACCGTCTTATTCGCTATTTGTCTGAGAGACCGGGGTGGGTATTTACCCGTAACCAGATAATCGATGCGGTCAGGGGCGAGGATGCGGTAGTTACCGACAGGGCGGTCGATGTGCAGATTGTCGGGCTTAGAAAGAAGCTGGGCAGTGCCGGAGCGCTTATTGAGACCGTAAGAGGGGTGGGTTATCGTTTTCGGGAGGATTTATGAAAACGAAGTCATTCTTCTGGGTAATGTTGATCCCTTTTATCTTTGTACTTTTGATTGTTGGGGTGGTAGGGTCGGTTTTTATTGTCAATAAGTTTGATAAAGACTATCTTGCGGATAAAAAACAAGAACTTACACGGATGGCTGATCTGGTTGTAGTAAGTTATCAGTTATTTGCCAAGAATAAGAAGTTGTCGGAGCTGGATGCAATATTCAGAAAATTCGCCCTCGAAGAGGGGGTGGATATCTCGGTAATCACTACCGCCGGCGATACGGTCTTTGATAGCAGTAATGTGAAAAATGTGCTGGATAATTACGATCGAAAAGAAGATCTCCGCTCGGCACTTTACGGTGTGCCAGCTTCAGATCTGCATTTTAGTGAGATATTTAGTCTTCATGTCTTCTCGGTGGCTCAGCCTATTCTTATAGATAATATGGTAGTCGGGGCGGTACAGGTACGTTGCCAACTCAAAAAGATGGATGAACGGAATAATGCCTTTATCTTTGAGATGATAAAGATTGGGTTGATCGCAATCTTAAGTGGGGGTATTATCTCCTATTTGTTTTCGCGTAGTATTACTATTTCGCTTGAGCGCATGCGCCAGGGGGCTGAGCGCTTGGGCAGAAATGAGTATGGCAGGAAGATAGAGGACTCCAATATCACCGAGGTCAGCCGGACGATACAGGCGCTCAATCATATCTCCTATGAGGTGTATGAACGTATATCGGCGTTGGATAAAGAGCGTACGGAAAAAAATCTGGTTCTGGAGAGTATGACTGAAGGCGTGATCGCCCTCAATAACGAAGCCTATATAATGTATGCAAATACCGCGGCGGAGCGTATCTTTGATACCAAGGATAGTATCAAGTCGGGTAGTCTGCTGCATGCTAATATCCGGGTGCCGACGGTCTGTAGGATTGTGGATGACTGTCTGGAAGGTAAAGGGCAGGAGCAGGAGTTGATGCTGGAATTGATGCCGTCAGAGAAAAATGTCCTGATGAAGGTCGTATTTCTCAAGGATGATGCCGGATTACTTTTAGTATTTCATGATATTACTCAAGTCTTGCGGCTTGAACGAACTCGGCAGGACTTTGTGGCTAATGTCTCGCATGAACTCCGTACTCCGATTACCTCGATCGTAGGCTTTGTCGAGACCCTTATTGATGGTGCAGTTGAGGATGAACAGAGTGCAAAACGTTTTCTCAGCATCATCGCAGAGCAATCCAAGCGAATGGCGCAGATAATTGATGACCTGCTTATTCTTTCACGGCTGGATAGCGGTAAGGAGATGGCCAAGGAGCGGCTGCCGTTGGGAATGATAATTTCGGGTTCCATTGCGTTGACCAGTGAATATTTTATCAAGAAGAATGTAAAGGTAAATTATTCGTATAAGGGAGATGCTGAGGTGTTCTGCCATCCGCACCTTCTAGAGCAGGCGATAATCAATCTTCTGACCAATGCGGCCAGATATAGCGAGAAGAATAGTCAGATCTGGATAGATGTGGATTTTACCACTACCTTTGTGCATATCTCGGTAAAGGATAGAGGTATCGGTATTGCGGTGGAGTTTCAGGAGAGAATATTTGAACGCTTTTACCGAACTGATAAAGCACGGAGCCGCGCGGAAGGTGGTACGGGTCTGGGTTTGTCTATTGTTAAGCATATTGCTATGCTCCATGGCGGCAGAGTCGAACTTGAGAGTGAGGTTGGGGTTGGATCTACCTTTACTCTCTGCATACCATACAATAATTGAGATTCAGTCAATTTAATTTTCATATTTGCCGATAACTAAAGAAAGCTTGGAAGTCTGGGCTTTCTTTAGTTATTTTATACTCTTAATTCAGGCGGAAGTATGTATCAGTATATTACTGCAATTCTCGCTGCTGTCTCAGGCCTGCAAGAGGTGTCCGGTATCAAGAGTGTAGGTAGATTTAAGGCACTCAACCCTTGTCAGGAGCAGAAGAACACGAGATGGGTGAACAGCCTTCTTAACGGTCTGATGTTGACCTCCGGTCTGCTGCTCTCGAGTCTCATTCTCGATTCATGGTTTGGTTTTGGGTTCTATCAGGGGATCTTGCGAATTGCTTTTATCGCTGGGGTGGTTCTCCTTGTGCTTGGAGTTCTGGGACTAAAATATGTGGTTCTAAAAGGCAGGTATGACTCGTTGTATCGCGAGCAGAAGGCCTTGGCCAGAGATAAAAAACTACTGCAACAACGGTTAAACGACCTGGCTACACATTCGGCTATTGCACGTGTTGCCGCTAGCAGTAAGAGCTTTAGCTGCTTTATGCATAGCATTACCGAGCTGTTACATAAGGATGAGGAGTTGCGTGAACTTACCGTCTTTACTACGCGTGCTGGCATTGTCAGTCCCTTTACCTATTATAAAAATACGGATAAATTCGAACTCTGTCTTACCTTTGCCGAGAGCAAGCTTCAGGGATGCCTTGGTCAGCAGGGAAATATGTTGTATTATAATCCTGAGTTATTTGGTTATACCGGACTTACTCTGGAGTATGCGGGAGGGAATATAATTGTTGAAGGTGGCCTGCTCTTTGCCGGATGTAATGTCGGCAGGCTGCGGGTTGTGACTCCTGATTTGGAGCAGGAGAGTGGTAGTTCACTGCAGGAGGCGGAGGAGGCATTGGTGAACGCTGCTCTTGTAACGGTGAATATCGGCTGTAGCGGGATATCTAGAGCATTGAATTATAGTCTGCCGGTTCTCTGCGAAGCCTCGGCTTCTACCGGAACCTTGATGCTCAGACTTGAGACTGCGGATATGGTGGTGGGGTTGCTCAAGGTGGAGTTTGAGACCAAATCGCCAGGGTCAATTTATGCCCAGAAACGGTTACTGCTCAATGCTTCAAGCCATATTGCCAAAGCACTGTATAGTCATAATCTTTATGAGTTGTCGGTACGCGACGGACTTACAGGCTTATTCAACAAACGTTATCTTGAGAAGGTGCTGGCAGATTGGGAGCGGGATTATCGTTTAGGTCTGGGAGCATTCGCCTTTATCCTTGTAGATATTGATCACTTCAAAAAGGTGAATGATACCTGGGGGCACCGGGTTGGTGATATGGTTTTACGTAGAGTGGCGGGAATCATCATGGCTAGTGTGCGTGATAGCGATATTGTATGTAGATTCGGCGGCGAAGAGATTGCTCTTATCCTCAAAGGCAGTGATTTAGCTGGCGCTGAGCGATTCGCCGAGAGGATACGTCAGAAGATTGCAGGTGAGGTGTTTTCTGCTGGTATAGGTGATACCTTCGTGGTAACCGCGAGTTTTGGGGTGGCTGAGATGGAAGCTGGATTTGCTTCGGTTGATATTCTGGTTGAGGCCGCCGATCAGGCGTTGTATCGAGCCAAAGCAAGTGGTCGAAATACAGTAGAGAGTGTCCAGAGTCTGGAGTTTAGCGAAAAGGCTTCTTGAATCCATTCTGTTGATAATAGTGATAATTTTGCCTTGGATTTAGGTAGCTTAAAGTATCGTTGCAGTGGATGGAAATGGAACTGGAGTAAAAAGTTCTCAATTGTGGGGGTGACTCTGGCTAAAACGTAATAATATTGACATCTTAGGGTGGGTATTTATAATCAATTGGGATGAGATTGGATAAATGGAATAAACAAAGATGGTAACAACCTTGAAAGTTAGTGACAAGTATTCGGCTATTTCCGGTATTCAGGCAGAAGAATTCAGGGATGAGCTTACCGCTATTCAGGAGGATTTTGATGATGATCTTCTGATTGATCTTGCCGGTATCGATAATTTGAGTTCGATAGGGATTAGTGCAATTCTACTGATGCACAGTTATTTGCAGAAGCATGGTAGAAAGTTATCGGTGACCAATATCAACGAGAAGAATTATCAAATATTCGAAATGCTGAATATGACCGATATCTTAGGATAAATCTGGTCATTACAGTTTTGATTTGTACTCCTTGGCAAATAATATTATGCCATTGGCGATACTCTCTGCAAGCCGCTGTCTGTAGGCGGGGTCAAGTAGTTTTTTGCGGCTTGGGGGATGGGTGAGAAATCCTGTCTCGATAAGAATTGCCGGACCGAAGAAGCTCTCCCGCAGTACGGAAAAATTCTCCTGTTTTACCCCTCTATCTGTCTCCTTGAGATTTGTAATGAGATTACTCTGCACAAATTCTGCGAGCACCTTGCTCTGATCCCGATTCTGATGGCTGATTCTCTCGGCTGCAAGCAGTTCAAGATCTGGCTCCAATCTGCCAGATACGGTGTTGAAGTCATAAGCGTTAGATACCCAGATGGCGCGTTGATTATCCGAGATATTTGAGGTCAAGTAGAAAGTTTCGATGCCTTGAGCTTGCGCAGAGCTGGCGGCATTGGCATGTATTGAGACGAATACTGCGCCAGGGTGGCGGTTGGCTATCTTGCTCCGCTGGTCGAGGGTGATGAAGTAGTCGCCGTCACGGGTCAGTTCTGAGTAGATGTTGGCGGCTGAGAGGAGGCGTTGGGTGCGCCTGGCAATATCCAGAACGACATCCTTCTCCATTGCTTTGCCCGCTATCGCTCCGGAGTCTTCACCTCCATGCCCTGGGTCGAGGAGGATAAAGACGTCACTGACAATCTCATTTTTTACCACCTTGAATGATCCCGGTAAACTTTGCAGTAAGGAGAGCGGAATAAAGAGTTCGCCATCTGCGACAAATGGTGCCTCAGGGATCTTGATCGTCTCCATATTGTACCGTACATACTTCAGATGCGGGAAGAGAGTAAGCTTGACTCCGGGTCGTTTAAAGAGATAACCGCCGGCCGAGTTCTCTACGGATAGGCCGTTCTCCTCACTGAACTGTTGCATGGAGATTATGGCATTGGTCTGTGGCGCAGTATCTATAAACTCTCTATCCGAGCTACAGCCAGATAGAGCAAGAGGAAGCAAGAGAAATAAGGCTATGATAAAGATTTTGTACATGGTTGAATAGCTATACTTTCAAATTATCTAAGGTCTTGGGGGCAGTTCTTGACACCGCTGGGCAGGTCGCAGTTATGCATGTATCGCTGATAGGAAAATACAGACCAGCGGTACATATATATACTTGCAGGCATATACTCTGCGTGTGTTCGTTCCTCAAAGTTTGAGAGGAGGCGTTTGCCATCAAAGTAGAAGCCGAGTTTCTTGAAGAGAGAGAAATCCTGAGCGGTCTTGACCGACTCTCCAACCAGCTTGATGGTCTGGCTGAGTCCGCCGCAACCCTTGCTGAGTAGGATGCCAAGGACACTGCGTTTGGCTATGGTCAAGGACTCTGCCCAAGTATTGAGTTGGCTGAAATCTGCTTTGATCTGAGAGACTCTGTCGGTGTTCTGTATGGAGTTTATTGTGGCACCAAGCTCTGCGGTCGCTTTGGAGATAGTGCCAATACCGGAATTGATCTTATTCAGCGGGTAGTCTCTGGCCAGGTCGCCGATACAACAATCCGCTTGCTCTTTGAGACTGGCGAAACTGTTTGTCGCTTTCTCGACCTTGGTAAGGAGTTGGCTCTTTTCCTGCTTTAATTCTTCTAGTGACCGGGTTAGCTTGGGGAGATTATCAATAGTTGTCTTGTACTCCGCTATGACCTTTGATTCCTTACCGAAGAGTCGGGAAAAACTATTCGTAAGTACTGTAGTGATATCCTTCATATCGTTAAAGACCGTGCCGATACCATTAATGCTGATAAAATTTAGGCCTTTGAGTACCGGGGAATTAGCTTGATCATGGGTATGCTCGAGCATTACCGTATCGGTGCCGAGAATGAGGTTCATATAAGTATCGCCGCTCACTGTCGTCGCCGCTATGGTGAGTTTGCTGTCTATAGGAATATTCTTTGATGTGGAAATTTTGCACTCAACCTTGATGTTCATATCCGGCTCAAGCTCTATAGAAATTACCCGCCCGATCTTTACTCCACCGAATTTTACCGATGCACCCGTCTGTAAGGCGCCGATATTGGTGAAGTAGGCAGTAATAAAATAGTCGTTTTGGGTGTCTGCCAGATCATTACGGGTGGTCAGCACCAGCGCAGTAGCAAACAGCCCCAGGAATATTATGGTAATAATCCCTATTATCAGGTTGAGTGTTCTCTGGGGGTATTCGTTTGCCGGCATGAATCTTCTTAGTTGCCTCCATAAGCTGGGAGCATATTGTTTGCTGCCGAGTCTCGGGTGGTATAACTTTGATATTTGACAATACGGGTGGATGGGGAGATTGTATTGAAGCTTGGATTGCGTTCCATTATGCTGTTGTTGACTCTCTTTTGGTATGCCATCCATTCCTTCCATTTGGTAGCCATCTCGGCTGCATCGCTGAATTTGTGGTTCTTCTCCCAAATAGCGAAAATCTTGTCGGCGGCTAGTTTATCCGCGAGTAGATCGGTAAGGCCGATGGTGGCAAGGGAGCGGGCTGCCTTTTGCACCTGGCAGATCGTATTCATCAGCTCATTGCCGGCCTGTTCATCGCTTAGAATTCGGAGAATACCGGTATGAGGATTTATACTGCCAGTAATGTTGGCGAGGTTACCGGTGGTATCGCTGATATTGGTAAGCGTTGTGGTAATCTTATCCCGATTTTGCGCTAAGGATTCGGTGAGCTCACTGATACTGTCGATAGTCTGGTTAATCTGGGTTACCTTCTCAGGTTGGCCAATGGTCTTGTTGACAAAGGTGTCTATTGTCTTCATGGTGCCGGAAGCGGATTCGGTAATGTTTATAATGTTTTCCACCGCAATTCCAACACTCTTCATCTCGCCGCGGAGGGACTCGATCAGCAGCTGTGCCTGGTGGGTAGCTTTGTTTACATTACCCATAGTATCTTCGATATTTACCTGGAACTTTTCGTTGCCGATGACTTTGTTGATATTGCGCACCATGCTCTCTACCTCGGTGCCGATACTTTGAATTTGACCGAGGAGTTCAGCCATACTGGCCTGAGTCACACCTTTGATGACCTGGGCATCCTTTACACTGGCGGCCTTTTTGATGTAGGTTGTGGATTTTCCCCGGGTAAGGTCGAGGAAGGAGTCGCCAACCAGCCCGGCGGTGGCAATTGAGGCCTCGGTATCCGAGCGCAGGTTGTATTTGGTCTCGATCCCGGCTACGATCTGGATAGAGTCCTTGGCGATAGCGATACTGTCGACTCTGCCGATATTTACCCCGCCAAGCTTTACCGGAGCGCCTTTCTTCAGATCGCCGATATTATCAATATGTACGATTATCTTGTAAGTGTTTTCCAGAAAAGAGGCTCCTCCGGTCATAAACAGTATCATCCCCATGGTTACGATTATACCAAGGAAGACGAAGGTACCCAAAATAAGCTCTAAATTTTTCGATTCTCGCTTCACTTGATTGCTCCCTAACTGTATTTGTCGATCGAATAGCGGTAATAATTAGCGGCAGCGCACATCTGGTTGGGTGTTTACGCAGATTCAACAACCAGATTTACTGAACAGTACCGAGGTCTATTTAGTAGAAATTTATTTTACTGCATGGATCGGGCCTTGCGCTTCACCCCGGACAAACTGCCTGATCATAAGTTCGTTCTCGCTCATGCTGGAGGTGTCGGCTCTCTTTTCAATATTAATAAAATACTCAGGAGTACCTTCTCCGACAATCTTACCGCCATTGAGCATAATGATGCGGTCGGAAGTCTTGAAGGCGACCTTCATGTCATGGGTGACGATAATACTCGTAAGATTTTTGCTGCTGAGCTGCTTGCGGGTAGAGATAATAAGCTCGGAGACCGCATCACTCATTATCGGATCCAGACCCGTTGTCGGTTCATCATAGAGTATCACCTCCGGTTCCTCGGCCAGCGCGCGAGCTAGAGCAATACGCTTGCGCTGACCTCCAGAGACCATCGCGGGCATCTTGCCGGGCATATCCGGAAAACGGCTCTTGCCCAGACCCACCTGATAGAGCTTCTCCTCGACAATTCTGGTGAGTTCCTCAAGAGAGGTGATTCCCCTGAGCCTGGCGGGGAAGGCGATGTTCTGGCCGATAGTCATGCTGTCAAAGAGAGCGCCGCTCTGAAAGAGCATGGAGAAACTCTGGCGCATCTCATTGAGTTCGAGTTCATCCATCTTGCTGATCTCTCTGCCGCAATAGTAGCACTCTCCGCTATCGGGCTTGAGCAGCCCTATCAGCAGTCTGAGGGTGACACTCTTGCCGACACCCGATTGACCGATTATACTCAGCGTTTCACCGCGTTTGATCTTCAGTGAGATACCATTGAGTACCTTTAGATTGCCAAAGGCTTTATAGGCGTCCTGGATTACTAGGAAATCTTCTGTCTCGCTCTGCATGTTCTCGCTTTCGTAATACCAGGATCCTTAGTAAAAAAGTGAAAAAATCATCGTCAGCAGAAGATTGAGCATAAGTATGGCGATACATGTCTGCACGTTTGATGACGTAGTAGCTTTACCCACACCCTCGGCTCCGCCGCGGGTAGTTATACCTTTGTGACAGCAGATAAGGGACATTACACAGCCAAAAGCCGCAGCTTTGCTCAGACCTTGGGCAAAATCGAGCGGCGCCAGGAATTCTTTGGTGTGTACCCACATATCATGAGCATTTACCCCAAAGCCATATATACAGAGGCTGTATCCGGCAAAAATGCCGATGAGTATCGCAAATGCGGTCAGTGCCGGGGTCAGAATAGTGGCCATTATTACCCGGGGCGCGACAAGGTAGCTCCGGGGGTTGACCCCCATGGTCTTGAGTGCGTCAATCTGCTCGGTGACTGCCATTGTTCCAAGCTCAGCTGTCATTGCCGAACCGACACGACCAGCAAGCATCACTCCCGAGAGCACCGGACCGAGTTGGAGTACCAGCGAGTTGGTAACTAGTGGGCCTATCCAACTGGTTACCCCGAGACGGGATAGTTGACCATAGGACTCATAGGCAATAACCATGCCGACAAAGGCGCCGGTGGTCAGAATAACTGGGGTACTCTCTACACCAATAAAATAGCCCTGTTTGATGAGCTCTCTAAAGGGCGGGCGTGAGCGGCGCAGGGAGCGGATGACTTTTAGCAGCAAGACCACAATATTACCAATATCACACAGGAAGGTTATGATGAAATTCCCGGTTTTTTCGATAAATACAAGCATCTGAATAGGTTCGCTTTCTCAGTCTTTAGTAGGCATAAATAATAATATATTAAATACAAATAAGCCTGTTTTGCAATCATAAAGTAATAACTTTTATGAACAAATTTGCTTACCTGTCATCACACCAGTAGCCGATGGCTTGTAAGGCTGCACGTATCGTGATGCAGGAGCGCGACTGGTTTAAAGTATATAGGTGTATCCCTGGAGCTCCTTTGGAGAGTAGATCTGCGCACTGCGCCGCGCAGTAGGCCAGGCCTATCTCCTCGATATATTTGGGGTCACTCTCACGCAGGAGTGATTTTGTCAGCCGCTCGGGGATACTGCAGCCGCAGAGTTCCTTGAATTTGCTTAGTTGCTCAACCTTGGTAATCGGCATGATTCCGGGTATTATCGGGATGCGGATTCCAGCGCGTCTGGCTCTGAAGACATAATCATAATAGAGATTGTTGTCGAAGAAGAGTTGGGTAATGATAAAGTCGGCACCGGCATCAACCTTGGCCTTGAGAAAGTCAATATCGCTCTGGAGACTCTCGGCCTCGGGGTGTATCTCAGGAAAACCGGCGACGCCGATAGTGAATTCTGTTAGCTCGTCTGCGATTTTGACTATGTCGATGGCGTGTTCCGGACCGTCAGTAACCAGTTGCCACGGTGAGTCGGCCTTGGGCAGATCCCCACGCAGAGCGAGGATATTGGTAATGCCGTTATCCTGGTAACGCTGTAGCATCTCTTTGATGTCGGCATGGCTGTGACCGACACAGGTAAGATGGGGCATAACCTCCAGTTGGTAATTGTTGGCAATATCGAGGACGATCCGTTCGGTCTTCTCCCGGGTACTGCCTCCAGCACCATAAGTGACCGAGACAAAGTCGGGGTTGAGTTTGGAGAGATTGTCCAGAGTCTCTTTGAGCTGCTCTTCCCCTTTGTCGGTCTTGGGTGGAAAAAACTCGAAACTGAATACCTTTAATCCATTATATAGACGTTCTTTTATTTTATTGTAGATCATGTGTATGCTTGCCTTCTATTAATGATAAAGAATGATATACCGGTGTACTCAGTCTGAATCAGCGGGCTCACTCCCAGAACCTACAAATTCGCTGATGCTCTTAAAGAAATCCTTCTCAAAGAAATTACCCATCTGTTCATTATAGAAAGATTTGGCAGCAGATTCAATAGATTCTTCCCTTGGATCAATTGGAGGGAGCAGCTTGTCCCGAAGATAATTGCCTGCAGTGCTGAGTTTTTCGGTTATTGCATATTCGTCGTTTTTGGAGATTGCCCATTCGCTTGCATGATAAAAGCGGCTGAAGCAGACAGAGTCTTCGACCAGTTCGGGTTCACCGTATTGGGCGAGTAGATAGATGATGATACAACCGAGAACTATTCCTTTGAATAGCCCAAATAGACCACCGAATAACCAGCTGCCACCAGAGCCATCCTCGGTTGAACCGGTATGAAAAATGATGCCCAGAACAAATTTGCAGAGAAAACCCAGGACGAGAAAGAGAATTAGCGGGGCAAGTATGACCGAGAGTTCAGGGCTCTGGATGAGCCCTTCAAGTTTATAGGCTGCCAGCGGATAGAATAGCCAGGTTCCGCCAGCGGCAAGAATAATTGAGATAAGATTGCTGAGCTGGCTGCCAAATCCGGCAAAAGCCCCTGCAATTGTTAAACCTCCGATTATTACCAGCATTGCCAAGTCTAATAAGTGCATTTTGTCGTCAATCCAGTCAGTTGTATGGTAAATATAAGTAAAGTTCAAGGCTACACTATACTTACGTTAATCTTTGAAGTTATTTTAAGTTTTCTAGATAATTAAAATATAAAAAATTGACTGGTTAGGAGCAGATGTCGGAGATATTTAGAGGAAGGTTGGCTCCTACGCTCTATTGCAGGCAGGAGCCGGGTTTAAATTCGGGCTAGGCGTCCTGGAGGGTGCTGCTCAGTAATTCACTGGAGATGCGCACACATTCCTTGCAACTGATGATGCCGGCGCGGCGGATCTCTGAGCATTTTGTCGAGCCGGTCTGCTCGGCAAAAGCAGAAATAATATGAGCCCTGGCATCAGCGGTCTCTGCAAGCTGTACCGCTGCATATAGTGCTCCGCACATGTTGTCTGCAGCTCTGCCCCCACCGAAGGCACGAAACTCAGTTATCATCTCTTCACTGACATCAAAATCATCCTGATGCCCTTTGAGCACGCTCTGAGCACAGTTCAGGCTCTCGGTAGTATAGATTTCAAAGGCTGTCTTTTTTTGCATAAGAATACTTTCTAAATTAACTGGTCAAGCTGGTCTATTAAGTGAAACGTGTAGGCCTGGTAACAACCAAGCCTACACCAAAATTATTGTATTGCAACCTTGGGTTGCTTATTGATTAGAACTAGTTCCCATCTCAATGTCGACTTCTTCTTCGACAATAATCTCGGAAGAACTTCTACGCCTGCTGGCAGGGATCGGACAGGAATTGGCTGTTGGGGTGCTGTTGCCGCGGTACTTGAGAACCCAGACCAGTCTCTCCGGTTTGATTACCCGCATTCTGGTGACGGTCTCATATTTTGGCGGAATCTCGACGCGCTTTCTGCCTTCTGATTTTACCATTACCTTGCGTTCAACACTCTTGTATTTTGGCGGAATGGTCTCGTAGCGGTATTTTGCCGGGGTGACCATTACCTGTCTGCTGACCGCTTCAGTCTGAGCGGGGATCTGTACCTTCTCGACTCGAGCCGGGCTGACAACCTTGCGAATGCGCATAACCTTCTTCTGTGAAGGGACTATCTTGGTATCGGTACGAGCCGGGGTTACAAGGCGTTTCTTGGTAATAGTATCATACTCTGCCGGGATTGTACGCGAGGAGTAGCAGTCAATCTTGCTGCCGTCTTCGTCACACCCTGGAACCTCTTCACGTACGGTAGTCGCCGGCTTGACCAGAATCTTCTCGGTATAGGTCTCGTACTGGGCAGGAATGAATACCTGTTCGGTGCGCTCGGGCATGATCTCTACCTCTTCCTCGACCCAGCGGTATTGGGCTGGAATGGTCTTGTACTCTATACTTTCAGGGTGAATTACCTTCTCTTCAGTTACGGTTCGATATTGTGGAGGAGAGACTAGAACAGCCTTTTTCTGCTCCGGCTCGACCAGAATTTGCTCCATCTTTGATTCGTAGACCGGTGGTACTGACTCATAGTACCAGGATCCTTCACGAACCAAAACTTTCTCATTGATAGTCTGCAGTACAGCCTTGCGCTTCTCCAGACACCAGGCGTATTGTGGTGCCGGTTGCGGAGCTGGTTGACCTTCAACAAATGGGATCTCATCCCCAACCTGATAATCTGCGGCAGAGGCTATATATGCTGTAGCTATGATAGCGCAGACGATAATTAGTAGTTTATTGTTTTTCATTAACTTCCCCTTTATTGATAACTTTAGGTATTGCTCAGTTTAATGCGTGAGCAAACCTTCCTCTCTTTTACTGAATTAATACCAAATTGTATTGTAGCTTTTTTTCATGATATGTCAGCACTTTTATTGAAAAGATTGTCAATTTTTTCCAGAAGTTTTATAGTATGTTGTGAAAAGTAAATGGTGTTATTGGGCGGTCTCTGATCTTTTTAGATTTACCAGGGAGCAGTCGGTATGGTTGCGGATGCAGAGGTCGCGGATAAAATTGCGGTCGGTTTGGGTCTGGAGCCCGGTTGTGAAACGACGGTACTCCTCGGGGGTAGCCTGGATAAATTTCACCCCGCCGTCTTCGAACAGGATATTGCCGCCGCTATTGAAGTTGCCTGGCTGATCCCAGGCGATAATGGTATTTGCCGCCGGGAACATACTGTAATTAGGGATAAAACCATAATCGGAAGTAAATCCTTCCTGACGGATAATCTTGTCTTCAGCTTCTTTGTCAAGGGTGCTTTTAAGAAAGACACGCTTATTGGGAATAAGGCTGTAGTTGTCGGTGTTTGCACTGAAATTAGTAGTGGCGTCTGTGGTCTGCTCGTTATTCTGCTGGTATAGATTAGTACTGCTGCCGGGATTGGGTTTGGTGTTATAATATGTAGTCGTATATTGATGGAGATCGTATAAGGTTTGTGGTGGTCTGCCGAAATAGGCTTCAGATTTAAATTTTTTGAGTGCCTGTGAGATAAATTTGAGCTTCTTCTGGGTCTCCTTAATATCCTGTTCAGAATCTGTATGCGAATTCAAAATGTAATAACCGGCAATAGCGCCTAGAGCAAGCAGAGTTATGGCTCCTACGAGAATAATGATTTTAGTTTTTGGCATCATTTATACTGACCTCGGGGTACCGGAGTAAGTTTTTGTTAGGCTGTCAATTATATTATTTGATAAATATAAATAAAAATTACAAATTTGCAGGTTTGTGGCTTGTGCGTTCAACACCTTTAAAATTAATATGTTAAGGATTTTTGGGACGAGATTCCAGACTCTTTTTAGAAAAATTTTATTGACGAAATTAGCTCAAGGATTAATATATAGACGAAAATGGAGGTGTTTTTTTATTATTTTTATTCTTGAAAGAGGTTCTGCTTATTTTAGGCTTATTACTGATGATAAGATATATTTGAGGTTTTATCTTCTGGTATTGGTAATAGTTCTACAATTTATTCTGCTTTTAGCTATAATGACCGCTACTGGGAAGGCAGTAGGTGGTTAGTGTATGGATTTACTTGATGCTGTAGTCTTATCCCGGTTTTTGGGTTGGTGCAAGTTTTGATTCGTTTGAGTAGCGGGAATTGAGAGTTTTTCGCTTTGTGGCTTGATTTGAATCATTTAATTATATACTAATCGAGTTTTCGGGAATTGTGTTGTATAATGATTGCAGGTTTTTGGTTAGAGAATACAAATAATAATGAAAGAGGAATATAATGGGGATGGATTCGACTCTGAATGCTGTCTGTGGACTGCTGAGTCAGAGAGATGTTGAATTGCAGATGGCGGCGATTCGTGTACTTGGGGCGATCAAAACCGATGAAGTCTCGATAATCAGTCAATTAGGCGAGTTGCTTATCAGTTCTGGTAATCCTCATGTCAGAAGGGCGGTTCTAGCTGCTTTTACTGATAATCCCCAGGAAAAGACCTTGAAGTATCTGGTTGAGAATCTTGAAAAAGATGAAGCTACTCAAGAATTGACTTTGAATGTAATTGTCAATATTGGTAATCCGGCAGTAAAGTATATAGATAGTTATTTTACTAAGATGCCTGAAGCTGTACAGCGAAATATTATTACGGCAATTCCTAGGATTCGTACACCCAAAGCCTATACTCTGTTGATTGAGAGCTTCTTTTGTGGGGATAATGAATGCCTGCGTAATGCGGTACATACGCTCAGGGAGGTTATTGGAGAGTATAATACCAAGGAGCTCGGTAAACTCAGGGATAAATTGGTAGATTCGCTGCATGATCCGCGGGTTGAGGAGAATCAAGCGGCACTCTCGGCACTGATTATTGCTCTGGGGATTATCGGGCAGGTTCAGGTAAAACCACGTTTGCTCCCTTATCTTGACAGTAAGTATTCTGTACAGATTCGTCGGCATACGCTGATGAGTCTGGCGCGTTTTGAGTATGTCGGTACCAGGCATCAGGATGTCTTTGAAGCGGTACTGCCGATACTCTCGGAGGATAATTATGATGAGCTAGTACGGCACGCCGTAGTCGTGCTCTCCAAGCTCAAGCCCAAACGCTCAGATAATCAGAAGATCAGGCAGCTCCTGGAGAATAAGCATGTGGGGGTGAAGATCTATGCGGTAACTGCGCTGGGTAGCCTAGACTCTATAACCAATGCCGAGGCGTTATTAGGATTGCTCGGCGAAAAGAATATGAAGCTGCGGGCGGCCGCCAGTGAGGTTTTGCGGAAAATGCCCTCGGCTGTGGTGGTTATCCTCAGGCATATTGATCAAGTCAAGAATAAGTCTGAAGCCTTCGAGATGGTGAGTATTTTAGAGAGCCATGACAATCGAATTAAATCCGATAAGGCCAAGGAGATGATTGATAGAATGCTTGAGCTGTATTTTAAAGGTGATGAGCATTATCAATTATACAAGACAGCGTTGATACACCTTCGCGGTGATATACTCCAGAAGGAGTTGGTGGCGGTGGCTGATAGCGCTCGCGAAGCCAAGGATTGGGAGAAGGTGCGTGATACCCTCAAGATTCTTGATCATACCGATCTGCTTACCTCGGAGATAAGGTATATTCTGGCTACAGCCAAACTCAAAACCAGCAAGAAGGATATCGCCAGATCTTTCAGGCAGTCTGATTATTGTTTGGATCATTTTCTGCAGTTACTCAAAGAGCAGGGTGCAAAGTTGTTGAAGCGGGATTTGGTTGCTGATAAGTGCTTATTGGTAGAGGATTTATATTATATTGGGTATCATTTTTCAGAGCAGCATAATGAAGAGCGAAGATTTGGGCTGGAGATTCTCAGGTTTATCGCTACGAAGAAGAAGAATAAGAAAGTTCAGCAATTGGCCAAGGACAAACTAAAGCTGGAGGGACATTGAGAAGTATTAAAGTAAGAGTTTGGGCGGTGAATCTTGGTGAGCGGGAATTTAGAAAGAGGCGGTATTTTGAGAAAACCTATTAAAATAGCGGTTCTGCTCTCTGGGAGTGGGAGCACGCTTGAGAATTTGTTCGAGAAGATGGATAGCGGTTTTCTTGAGGCGACAATTGATATTGTTATTTCCTCCAAGATTGATGCTTATGGCTTGCAGCGGGCAGAGAGACATGGGGTTGAAACTGTAGTTGTTGAATCAAAGAAGTTTTATTCCGGGCATATCCCTGACTGGGAGGGCATGTCGGCAGCGATTAGTGATCTGCTCTTGCCCAGGAAGGTTGATCTGGTCTGTCTCTGTGGCTTTATGTGCTTTTATCAGGTGCCGGAGGAGCTTAGCGGCCGGGTAATGAATGTGCATCCGGCTCTAATCCCGTCGTTCTGCGGTAAAGGGATGTATGGTTCAAAGGTGCATGAGGCGGTGAAACGAGCAGGGGTCAAACTCTCGGGGTGTACGGTGCATTTTGTTAATAATCAGTATGATGCGGGACCAATTATTATTCAACGGAGCTGTCCGGTATATGATACTGATTCTGTTAGTGATATCGCTAGTAGGGTCATGGAGCAGGAAAGGATTGCTTACCCTGAGGCGGTGCGCCTCTTTGCGCAGGGACGGCTTAGAATCAACGAGGGTATTGTTGAAATAAGAGATTGAGTCTGGAATTCCCAGAGAATAGTGTCATATCCTCAATACAGTGAATATTTTGTTGCTTAGATAAATTTCTGCGGTATAGTACTGATAGAGATAGGAGTAAGGGAGAAGGCATAATAACTGGTATAAGGAGGGGGAGATGGGCTATTCAGAGGCGCAACAGCAGGAGATGTTGAGGATCGTTTCCGCTACTTTAAAATCTGCTTTACGCGGCAAGGAGTGGGTGTCGGATAAACCTGACGTAGAAGGGTTGGATACTAAGTCAGGCTGTTTTGTTACTCTGAAAAAAGCTGGGCGACTCCGGGGGTGTATCGGTTGTTTTGTCTCTGATCAACCACTTTATAAAACTCTGGGGGTCTATGCTCGAGCTTCACTCTTGGACGATCCGCGATTTGCTGGTAATAGACTGACGCTTGAAGACCTATCCGCTATTGAGATTGACATCTCGGTATTATCCCCCTTAAAACCTTGTTCTGATCCTGAGAATATCCGTTTAGGTATAGATGGTATTTATGTAATCAGTAGTATGGGGAGCGGTTGTTTTCTACCACAGGTGGCGACTGAGACCGGTTGGAATGTTGAAGAGTTTTGGGGGAACTGCTGTAGCCATAAGGCTGGCCTTACTTATAATGCCTGGCGTGATAGCGGGGTGGAACTCTATACCTTTGAGGCGGAAGTGATTGCCGGGGATTATCAGAAGTGAGCTTGCGCTGATTTTACTGTTCTTGTTTGGTTACGCGGCAGAAGATTAGCGACCGAGTTTCAAACGCATTCCAGACTGATCATCGAGTACAGGATGTGATGAGATCTTGGATATGGTGGTCTCAATATCATACTCTACCCGGCGCCATTCGACATGCCCGCGTCGGAGTACAGCGTAACAGGAACGACTATCATAATCACGCGGTTGCCCTACGCTGCCGACATTGATTATGGCCTTTTTTGCTGTTAGATTATAGCTCAAATCTGAGAGATCTTCTATCATAAGATAGCTGTCATTATCATCTTCAATTACCCCGGGGAAATGGGTATGACCGACAAAGGCATAATCTCCGGTCATTGCCGAGAAGATACTGTCGAGTTTGAATGGATCCATCTCTGGATCGGACGGGAGTACATACTCGGTTATCGGCTGGCGAGGTGAGCCGTGCATGAATTCATATTTTCCCAGTTCGTACAGAGGAATGAGGGAATTTAAAAATCGCCAACGCCTGATGACATTGTCATCAGGGTTGGTATATGATTTCGGGTTCATCATGCTGCGGACATAATCAACAGCATTCTTGGCGATATAGTTAAAACCCTCTGCTGAATTCAGAACTGCATAGTCGTGATTGCCACAAATGTTTATGGTAGCATGGATCTGCAGAATATCTATACAGGCTTCGGCATCTGCACCGTACCCGACGCAGTCACCGAGATTGATTATGGTCTCAATATCTTGAGAACGAATATCATTGAGCACTGCGGTCAAAGCTTCAAGATTACCGTGCACATCTGAAATTATGGCAATAGGTTTTGCTTCACTCATTTATACAAATATCCTGAGAGTATATTCGGTAAACAATAACAAGTAGAGCCAGGTATATTTCAGATGGAGCTCTGGTGTTTTTGGTTAAATATCTCAAACCGCAACAACTTCGGTTATCTCGGGGATTGCCTCTTTGATACGTACTTCTACACCTTGCTTGAGGGTGATTGCGGCATGTGGGCAGCCGCTACATGCACCCTGGAGGCGTACTTGAACAATACTCCCTTCGAGCCCTATAAACTCTATGTCACCGCCATCTGCCTGTAATGCCGGGCGAATTTCTTCTATAACTGCCTTTACCTTTTCTTCCATTTTTTGGACTCCTTGTTTCAAAAAAAATACTGCATTGTTTAAAATAATGCTTAAATCTAATAAAAATCAAGTGATCACTTCTTAACCTTAACCGGGGCAGTAAAATATAGCTAGTCAAGAGTATTATTTTGCTGCTTGTTAGTGTGAAGACTAAATTTTGTATATTACAATAACAGTCTTAAATTTTTGCTTCTTCTTTTTGCTGCAACGGATTTCTGACAGTCAGTGGATTGACAAATCTGCAAAAAGTGGTTGCTTCACAATATAACATGTTATTGCAGGCTGCTATTTCCTTCTTGCGCGGGGTTATTTCCACTAGTACATCTACCTCTTCATTTTTTTCGCTACAGTACATTTTTTCTTGTATTATCATTTATAGTATATCCTTGGATAAAATATTACTGAGTGTAATCCTTCTATAATTTTCGATTATTATTGACCGATTATACAGATTCTATCTCCTAGCAACAATACTTATTTTTTTATGTTTTGGCGGGAGATAATAGGAATATGAGTTATAATGCAGGATTAATCTCTGGGGGTGGACTCAGGCTCAGTGGGGTATAACAATTCGATTAATTCTTTGGTATTAATAAATTTACCTGAAAAAGCGGTTGAGTCTGCCATAATTATAGACTCAATCTGATCAAGGTTGTATTCGGCTTCGCCTTTAGGAAATAAACCTATTTTGAGTTGCTGATCATCGAAGCGATTAATAATTCTGCCCCAGATATGTTCGCCATTGTTTAATTGCATGATAACGCTGGGGTTGTGAATTCCATTGTCTTTATCCGGGTTATATGTAGTTACGGGAAGGTTGAAGGCTGCTACCTCTTTGGGTAGTAAGCCTGTTTCTTTGTGCTTGTTGAGGCGCAGGATGATTAGGGTTGCTGCTAGCAGACCAAGAAGCATTAGAGTGATAGCTGTATATATCCAGAATGAGTTGTTGCGATTTAGTATGGGAGCTTGGAATCTGTAGTGCTGATAAGGAGTTATCACGCGTTTTGGCGTAGCTGTTTCCCCCTTGGCTGCAGTATGATACTGCGCAGGGGAGGCGGTTGCCAGCCGCTCTAGCAGCGGATGCTGGCAGGTATGAAGGAGATCCTCCGCGAGTTCGGTAATGTTTTGGTAGCGGAAGATCGGATTGTGATGGATCATCTTTTCGACAATTTTTGAGAGTTGTCTGGGAACCTTGGAATTTATCCGCCGCAAAGCCGGAGGGCGGTAGCTGCAGTGAGCTCTGATAGTCTGTATGGCGCTCTCACGGGTAAAGGGATTCTCGCCGCTGAGCATCTCATATAGTACTACCCCGAGTGAGTAGATATCGGAGTAAAATCCGGCCTCAAAGCCTTCAATCTGCTCGGGAGTGATGTAGTCGGGAGTACCGAGGATGGAGCCGGCTGAAGTAAGCCTTGAGTCGCCAGCTGATTTGGAGAGACCGAAATCCACCAGTACGGCTCTGCCGTCATTATTTTCTATCATAATGTTTGCAGGTTTGATGTCCCGGTGAATTATACCGCTGTCATGGACTTTGCGTAGGGCTGCCATAATTTCGATAATGATACGTAACGCTTCGTTCGGGGTAAGAACACAGCTTGGATCACTTATGATGTCGCTGAGCGTTCTGCCTTCAATATACTCCATGGCAAAGTAATGGTGATTGTCTTCGGTGCCGACATCGTAGACATGCATTAAATTCGGATGGTGGAGTGAGGCTAGAATCTCGGCTTCACGCTCGAAGCGTTCGACACTCTCCAGATCATAATCATGCTGAGAGTTCATGACTTTGATGGCTACGGTTCGATTTAGCCGTTTGTCTCTGGCTTTGTAAACCGATCCCATGCCGCCTCCACCGAGTTGGCTTACTAGTTCGAATCTGCCGATTGTCGAGCCAGGTATTATACTCATGTGTAAAAATCCGGAAAAAGATTTAAATGGTAAAAACAATAATACTGTAATCGTATTATAACATTTATCTTGGTCAAGTATAGCGTATTTACTATATTTTATCGATCAAATCAATGGTCGCTTAGGGCTGTACTAAAAAATTGTAACTGCAACTTAAACCGGAATTTATCAATATTTTCTTGACCTTTTAGGCGCTTCATTTATGATAAAATCTTATAACTGCATATGAGCAAGTGTGTTGCCAATCATGGGGTTTGTTGGGGCTTGGGGTAGGATGCTGTTTCAATATACTTGTTTTTTGGGAAAAGAATATTTTTAGAAGATGGAGAAGGGGGTAGCACCTGTGACAAAGAATGATATGGTTCTACGAATCGCAAAAGAGATGGATATGCGCCAGACAGATATTAAGCGTATCGTGCAGATGACTCTTGATGGCATTGTCGATGTACTAGAGAGTGAAAGTAGGCTAGAGTTGCGTAACTTTGGTGTGTTTGAGGTTCGCACTAGAAAACCACGTAAGGCCAGAAACCCTCGTACCGGTGATGAAGTTATGGTTCCTGAGAGAAAGGTGGTTACTTTCAAGCCAGGGAAGATGATGGAAGAACGTGTCCAGTCTACCAAGGGTGTGGAAGAGTAATAGTTTGTTGGTTTGGGGTTATTCCTAGTAATGCGAATTGTGGGTAGCTTTACGGAATTGTTGTTTTGTGCTGAAGCCGGGTATTTGTTACCCGGCTTTATTCTGGTATTGCTTGACATTATGCTGTAAAAAGTTCATAATTGTGTTGATGTCAATGATTAGATAAAGGTTGGAAAATGGTCAGAATATTGAGTGGCTGCTTATGCTTGCTGTTTATAGGGGTAACACTTGCAGGCTGTACGCCAAAAAAAATCTGATAAAATTAGTGAGGCGTATGAAAAATATCATCCAACTTATGGCTATAGAAATGAACTCCCAGAAAAAAATCTTGAGGTAACTGCTGAAGGAGAGAGTCTCTGGCAGCGTCCACCAGAGCGAGTCGCGGTCTATAAGACTCCAGATGGCCCCGAGACCGGGAGTTATCCGCGGGCTCCGGTAGATCAAAGCTATCTAGGTTATAAAGAGGGCGATGATGCTCTGCTGAAGCAGGAGATGTGGCATAAGACCTCGAATTTGACTACTCAAGATCCGGTTCGGCAGCTGCCTGAATACCTTCAGGGGAACTATGGCTCGACCAAGTATTGAGTAGAATTTTGCTGGTGATTAGACAGAGTTTATTAATAACGATTATGAATAAAGAGTAGGATATATATGGTAAAAAAAATTAAGCTGGTCGGGGCTACCGGTTATGGTGGCTTGGGGCTGATAGAGCTGGTGCAGAAGCACCCGGAATTTGAGATTAGCTGTGCAATTGCAACTCAGGATGTAGGTAAGCGGATTTCAGAGGTCTGGCCGTATCTGGAAGGATTCTGCGATCTGCCGATAGTGGCTCCAGCTAGTGCCGAAGCCGAAGCCGCCGAGGCCGACGTGGTCGTCTTCTCCACTCCGGATGGGGTTGGCCAACTCGGGGCGGGAGCGGAACTCCAGCGGGGGCGCAAGGTGCTGGATTACTCTGGAGATTTTCGTTTCAACTCAATAGAGCTCTATCATGAGTATGCCACCAGGATAAACAAGGATCCCGAGCATAAGGCTGCCGATCTGCTTGCGCGTAGTGTATATGGGCTTACAGAGCTGCACCGTGAAGAAATAGCGCAGGCTGATCTTGTGGGTAATCCAGGGTGTTTTGCCGTAAGTTGTATACTCGGACTCTCAGCCGCACTCAAAGATGAGCTTATAGAGACCAGGGGTATCTGCTGTGACGCTAAGAGCGGTATCTCCGGGGCGGGTAAGAAACCGGCTCCGGGATTTCATTATCCAGAGCGTTATGATAATATGAATGCATACCGGCTCACCGGGCATCAGCATGTACTGGAGATTGAACGAGAACTGTCGGTACTAGGAAGTAACGAGGTTAGTGTGACCTTTACGCCGCAGGTGGTGCCGATGTCCAGAGGTATAATGTCTTCCGTGTACGGGGTGCTGAAGACTGGGGTGACGCAGGAGGATGTACTTGGTGCTTATCAGCAGTTGTTTGCGGATGAGCCGTTTGTCATGGTCAAAGAATTTTCTTATCCGGCTTCTACCGGAGTTGTCAGAGGCAGCAACCGATGCTTGCTTACCGTTGCCTGTGATGAGCGAACCGGGATGTTCCGGGTGATCAGTCATATTGATAATCTGCTCAAAGGGCAGGCGGGAAGTGCTATGCAGAATCTCAATGTTATGTTTGGCTTTGACGAGACGCTGGGGTTGAACAGCCCAGGGGCGCATCCTTAGTCGTGTGGGTATACGGGTAAGGATGGGGGAGTTTTTCAGCTTGCTGTGGTTGTATGCTATCTTCTTTGTTGGTGTTTTATGAAAAAGGGGCAGCGAATATGTGTGGAATAGTAGGATATTTGGGGTCGGGTAATGCTATAGCGGCTGTAGTCGCTGGACTCAAGAGCCTTGAATATAGAGGTTATGACTCTGCCGGGTGCGCCTGGAGAGAGGAGAGTGGGCTAAAGGTTGTCAAGACCAAGGGACGGGTAGTCGATTTGGAGGCAGAGTTGCCGGTAGGTGCCATAAGTAGCGAGGCTATTGGGCATACGCGCTGGGCTACTCACGGGGCGCCACTGGATTGTAATGCGCATCCGCACTTCAGCGTCGATAGAGATATTGTCCTAGTGCATAATGGTATTATTGATAATTATCTCGAACTTAGAGCTGAGCTGATTGGCCAGGGCTTTGCCGAGGAGAATTTTACTTCTGATACAGATTCGGAGGTGATTGTACAGTTGATAGCTTCGGTCTATGCCGGTGATCTGTTGGCGGCGGTAGAGCTGATCCTGCCCAAGTTGGATGGTGCTTACGCTCTTGCGGTGATGGCAGCGGCAGAACCGGGAAAGATAATTGCAGCGCGAAAAGGCAGCCCGCTTGCTATTGGTATCGGTGAGGCTGAGGTAGTTCTGGGATCTGACGCGGTGCCGATACTGCCACATACCAATAAGGTAATCTTTCTTGATGATAATCAGGTGGCTATCTGTACGTATAACGATGTTATCCTCCGGCAGGATGGCGTTGAGGCGCAGAAGATGATTACCGAGGTTGATTGGAGCCCGGAAGCTGCACAGAAGGGCGGGTATAAGCACTTTATGCTCAAGGAGATCTTTGAGCAGCCGCAGGTCATGACCGATCTGATTCGGCAGAAGATTGAACTCTCGCATGGTGTAGAGCAGGCGCCGATCTTTCATCTGGAGGATATGACAATACCAGATGCATACTTCAAGGGTGTGGCGCGGATAGTGCTGGTTGCGCAGGGTACGGCCTATCATGCCGGGATGATAGGGCGAAATCTGATTGAACGTACGGCTCGTATACCCAGTTATGCTGAATATGCGGCTGATTTTCATTATCGTGATCCGATCCTTGATCCTTCAGTTCTGGTTATTGCTATTACCCAGTCTGGTGAGACGATGGATACGCTCCATGCGGTACGGAGTGCTAGAGCCAAGAACTGCAAGGTGATAAGTATCGTCAATACGGTTGGTTCGACTATCGCCCGCGAGTCCGATGGGGTCTTCTATATGCATTGCGGCCCGGAGATTGGGGTGGCCAGTACCAAGGCCTTTACTTCAATGATTGCTAGCCTGTATATCCTTTCGCTCAAGATTGCGCAGGTACGGGGAACAATTGAAACCTCAGATTTGATACGCCGAACTAAGGATCTGCTCCAGGTTGGGCCGAGAGTGGAGGCGGTTCTCTCTACGGCGAATTACATCAAGCATATTGCGCTGAAGTATAAAGATACAACTAATTTTCTATTTCTCGGTCGCGGAACCGGTTGGCCTATTGCTATGGAGGGGGCGCTCAAGCTCAAAGAGGTAAGTTATATTCATGCTGAAGGCTATGATGCAGCCGAGATGAAGCATGGACCGATAGCGTTGATTGATGAGAACATGCCGTGTCTCTTTATTGCTTTAAAAGGGCGCAGGTATGATAAGGTAATCAGTAATATTCAGGAGGTCAAGGCTCGGGGCGGACGGGTTATTGCGATTGCCAGTCATGACGATAACTCAATTGCTGATATGGTGGATGATGTGATTTATGTCAGAGCGGAGAGTGGAATTATGAATAGTATAGTCTGCTCGGTGCCGCTGCAGTTACTGGCATATTATATTGCTGAAGCACGTGGCTGTGATGTCGATAAGCCCAAGAATCTAGCTAAGAGTGTGACTGTCGAATAGTAATAATATGGTCGTTTTTTTGTTGTAAGGTATAGCCTGAAGACGGGCTATACCTTTTTTAAGGTATTTTTTCTGCGGCTGGCGCTGAAAAAAGTCGATAGCAGTAGTGGAAGTTGGATTAATTGCCGGTCAATATGAATGGAGAAAATACAATGTCAGACTTTGATGAATTGAAGATAAGTGAACTCTGGATTAAAGGGCGTGAGCTTGGGGCGAGTATTATCAGCTTTGATACGGTTCTGTGCGGTGGAGATGAAGAGTTGTATGAGCAGACCCAGCAGATGCTCAAGTATGTAATCTCGGCGTATGTTGAGGGAGGATTGCTTGAGAAGAAGAGGCTGTTTATGTTGGCGGTGGAGGAGTGTAGGGGAATTATTGCGTTTTTGAATGTTTGGGCCAAGGATAATTATAACAGCTTTGATATTGTGGCGCCAATTATCTTTCAGCTCAATGATTATGTGGATATTATCAGTATCGAGATTAAGAAGGCTGAGCGTGTATCTGCGTAATTTGAGTTTGATGGTTGGGTCTGGAGTATTCAGTTACAGTAAGGAAAATCACGGAGGTGATTTTCCTTCTCCTTTATGGTATGAATAATCCAGTCAGCAACTATATCGCGGGCTGAGGCTGCTTCTACAACCCGTTCATTTGTCCATAGATGTTTGAAAATATTGCACCAGTTCATATTTCTTGAGATCTTGGATGCAGTCAGGTAATATCTCTAGCCAATAAACTAAAAACTTAAAAGTAGCGGCAAAATAAAAATTAAAAAGGTTAAAGAAAATTCTCAACTTTTACCGATAATATAGGTAAAGACAATTAATATGAGATTTACCCGAGTTTCAGAAGGAGAAGATATGGAGCTTACTCAACACTTATACCTCAAGGTTGGATCAGACATTCGCGGACCAGTGCCAGTAAATGTACTGCAAAATATGTGCAGAAAGCGTGAGTTGGATGGCTCGGCAATGTTCTCTGTTGATGGAAATAAGTGGTTGTCGATAAGTAAATTGTTTACGGCGAAGTCGATTCAGCAGTCAAAGGGTAAAAAGGGTGGTGGTGGAACTCGGCAGTCTGAGCCTAGAGGGGATAGCCCTAGAGTTGCGCCTGTAGCCGGAAAGTTGAGTGAGATTCCAGAACTCTTGAAGCGAACCGATAGGGCTGCGCAGATATTAAACTCGAATTTTGTCATTATTACTTATTTGGTATTTGCGGTTTCCAGTATTGCCCTGTCGATGTCGGCTTGCCTTGCTTTGCGCTGGATTATACCCAGTTTCAGCCCGTATCTGCATATTGGCATGGCGGTAATACCGGCAATTCTGGGGGCTGGGGTTCTGGCGCATAGTTTTGGTAATGTGTATATCGGTTTTCTGACCAAGCTCTCAGCTAAGGAGCGGTATTCTTTGGCTATTCATCTGCCGTGGGAGAACTCTTCTGCAGATTGGCCTTTGTCCCTGAAAAAGTGGTTGTATTGCAGTGATTGGCTGGTGGAAAATAATTCAGGCGAACTTATGCCGTATGTTCGGGTCTTTGTTACCGGAAAAGCACCCGAGACGATTACTGAAGAGGTCGAACTCTGGCAAAATATTCTCCAGGGAAATAAGAAGATTGCGGATAATAATATCGGGCACTCGGTGCGTGAACTCGCTTGTCTGGAGCGCTTGCCGGCCTGGGACTGCTGAGATTACGCCGGGCATGAATCTTGCAGAGCTTGAGAAAGCACTTGGTGAGGCAGGTAGAAGGTGGGCGCTGAGTCTGCTCAAGCGAGCAGGAAGCAAGCGGGTCGATCTCAGTGTCGCTGCCGAACGCCGGGATACCGAGGCGGTAATCTTTGAATTTTTCTGTTCAAAACTGTCAGGAGGACGCGAGTGTTTGATGGTACTGATCAGCCCTAATTGGAGCAGATGCGGGAAAGAAAGTGAGCAGAGGGCGCTCAAGCGGGGCAGCGCGGCTTGATTACGCAGTATCTGTCGAAAACAAATTATAATTTGATCCGGACTCTGGCAAAATATAATTTTTGCAGAGTCCTTGAATTTACCCGAATTGATCTGTATTATAAGTAAAATGAAAGACTTAATAGCCAGGTGCTAATATGATGAATTCTAATGGCAAAAGTGAATTTGTCGCCTTCCCAGACGGTTTTGTCTGGGGGTGTGCGACTAGTCCAACACAAATTGAGGGCGAAACCGTCAATGAATGGGATGACTTTGTGGCCAAAGACGGCACCAGAGCTGATGATGCAAGTAAGCACTGGCAACGTTATAAGTATGATTTCAATTGCCTGGCCTCAATGAATCTCAATGCATATAGAATGGGTTTTGATTGGGCAAGGCTCCAGCCTGGTCCGAAAGAACCGCTTGAACGCGATATAAAACTCCGTTATATGGAGATGCTTGCAGAACTCCGGAGTCTGGGTATTGAGCCATATCTAACCTTATTTCATCATGCCTGTCCCAAATGGTTCCGAGATATGGGGGGGTGGTTGAATCCGGATAGCCCTGAGCTCTTTGCTGATTTTGTTCGCCGCGTAGTCATCCTTACAGATAATGAAGTCAAGTATTGGCTGCCGATCAACGAGCCGAATTGTTACGCTTTTCTGGCGTATCTTGCAGGCGTCTTTCCTCCACGTAAACGTGCAAGATTATCCAGTTATAACCAGGTTCTAAATAATATGCGCAAAGCGCATGCCCTGGCATATCATGAGATTAAACACTATTGTTCTGAGGCTTATGTCGGCATTAGTATGCTGGTCAAGGATATCCAAACCGTCGCGTCGCTGGCATTTTGTGGATACAATTAGCTCAGCAATGGCACAGCGAATATTCGGAATCGCCAATCTTAACGAGTTTGTCAATTATCAGGGTGAATTGGTGGCGGATTTTATCGGGGTTAATTTCCATGGGCGAATTAGGACTCGAGGTTTTGCCGCTTTATCTCCGATCTTTATGAAGAAAGCGGTGTTGCAGAAGCATAATGTAGATTGCGATGATATGTGGGAGCAGGATTCATCTTGGATTCCGAGTGCCTTGAGCGAGATATATAATGAGTACAAGCTGCCGATATATGTTACTGGCCACGGGGTGGCGACCGAGGATGAAGGGCTCAGGGTCAGGCAGATTAAGGCACATCTTATAGCGTTCAGGAATGCTATCAAGCAAGGGGTCGATCTGCGCGGGTATTTTTATTGGTCACTTCTAGATAATTTTGAATGGGGTGACGGACTTTCACGACATTTTGGACTAGTATCGGTAGCTTTTGATGATCCTACACGTAGACGTGATATCAGACGCAGCGGATGCGTGTACGGCGAGATTGCCAGACGTAACGGCTTTGATAATTAGGGGCTGAATCGGGGTTGGTGGTGTTCGTGTAATTCGCCTTTAGGCTAATAATATCCTGAAAGTTAGTTGTTCTCAATATCTTCAATCTGTCCCTGTAGAGTTATATTGCCACATTTGCTACAGCAATACGCCTGTACCTCTATTGCCGAATCCTTCCAGACTGCAAATTTACTCTTTTGGGGTTTGAAGACGAGTTCGCCGAGGGCGGAAAGACTTCCCTTTATTAGTTCGGTATTACCGCAGATATGACAAGTAGCAGGGTCTTCTGAGGTATAGCCCTTACTTGCAACCCTTTCAACAACCTTATCCAGATCTTCTTCTTTAAATCTGGTACTCTTTCCTACCTTGTAATAGGTGATTTTGCCGCTACGCATCCAACGGAACATGGTCTGTTCGCTGATATCTAGATATTGACAGGCTTCGGAGATAGTCAGCCACTTAGTTGCAGGGGTGATCTTATTTTGATCAGAGTCCGGCATCGGTGCTCCTTGTGAGTTTTATTGTAATATCGCGCATACGGCTGGTTTGAAGAGCCGCCTTATGTTATTGTATATGATTATAGTATAATTTCCCTGTATTTTTTATCAAGTTAAAATATAGTTTGTGAGAGTTTGGTAAGGGTATTTGCTAATGAAACGTTAATAAATGTCAGGATCAAAGCTAAAAAAATAGTAAAATAATGATTATGTTATTGTTGAAAAATGAATAACTTGATAGAATTATGGGTACTATCAGTTAGGTATAAGAGCTACGTTTGCAATGAAAGATGGTCAATGAATAATAGAGAAAAGAAGTACCTTGGGGTTGGTTCGCCGATAGTGGATATTCTGGCGCAGGTCGATGATGGCTTTATTCAGAGTATTTCTGGTGGTAAAGGCGGTATGGAGCTTGTAACCGGGGATGAGATGAAGAGCCTTATCGATAGACTCGAGGTACATACCGTGAGAGCTTGCGGCGGTTCGGTAGGTAATACTACTTTTGCTGTCGCACGTCTGGGTGCTGACGCTGCTTTTCTGGGGCAACTGGGAAATGATGCAGATGGTGAGTACTACGCTAAGTCTTTTTTGGCTGAGGGTGGTGATGATTCGAAATTTAAGTTTTGCGATGAAGTGTATACTGCGCGTTGTCTGAGTTTGGTGACACCTGATTCTGAACGGACGATGCGAACCGATCTCGGAGCGGCTGCTTTGCTCTCCCCTGATTCTATAGTTGCTGAAGATTTTACTGATATCGACTTTGTCAATGTCGAGGGCTATCTCCTATTTAATTTCGCGTTGACGGAGAAGGTGCTTAGAACTGCCAAGGGCGCTGGGTGTGAGGTAAGCCTTGATTTGGGATCATTCGAGGTGGTAAATGCTGCAGGTAAGGAGCTTGAGGGCTTATTGGCGCAGTATGTAGATTATGTCTTTGCCAATGAGGATGAAGCCAGAGCCTTTACCGGTAGTGACGATCCACTGGTGGCACTTGAGAAGTTGGGTGGACTCTGCCCGGTAGCTATTGTAAAACTTGGATCGGCTGGGGCATGGTACTGCCAAAATCAAGGAGAAGCGCAGTTTATACCCCCATTTACCGCACATAAGGTGTTAGATACTACAGGTGCCGGTGATTACTTTGCCGCTGGGTTTATTTGGGGGATACTCCAAGGCTTGACCCTTGAAGAATCTGGTAGAATTGGTTCCCGGCTGGGATCTGAAGTTGTCCAACATATTGGGGCTGAATTACCAGCGAAAGTATGGGATGATATTTTGCATGAGTTGGGTTAGCCCCTGGCTGGTGTGTGAAAGCGAAGTTGCGGAATCTTCTCGGGACTTTCCTTGTAGATTATATGCTTAATATAGTTGAGTGAGTGGGAATCTATGGAGCAGATAGAAGAGTATAGAACTTTTGAGAAGGTGTTTGTCAAGAGTATCTCTGAGATAGAGGTATTCATACCTAATTTGCACGAAGGTATTAGTAGGCAGCAGATTATTTCTATGGTAAAACGCTTCTCATATATCAATAATGAAGCGGTTAAAATTGATTTCAAGTTTGTTGTAGACACGACCAGTATAATTGTTGAATTTCTAGCAAATAATGAGGATTTTGACAGTGGGTTAAATTCTATCGGGCATATTATTATCGATACGCTAAGGTTGGGAGTATCACTCGCTATAAGTAGACTCGAAGGCAAGGCCGTTCCTCGTGATTATGAGGATATGCTATTGGACGGACTTAAAAGCTTGCTTATACAGCATAATGAGGACGGACCGCCGGATGAGTTCTACAAGCAATGGGTCTTGGTCGTGGATGATGAGCTTATTATCCGCACATATATTGAGGATATTCTCTTCAATGAAGGGTATTTGGTTCTTGGGGCAAGCAATGGCCAGGAGGCTATTACGGCGCTGAGTGCCGGAGCCTTTGATATAGTCTTTACCGATATCAATATGCCGAAAGTAAGCGGGCTGGAGTTGTTGGAATATATCAGGGCGCATAAAATAAGTGTTGATGTAATCGTGGTAACCGGGTATGCCTCAGTGAAATCAGCCTCTCAAGCGATCCATCATGGGGCGTATGATTATATAACCAAACCCTTCAATAATAATGACGAAATAATCAATGCTGCAGACAGAGCTATGCAGCACCGGCTCTTGGTAAAAAAGAATGAGAATCTGGTGCAGAGTATGCGGGAGAATAATCTCAAGCTTTCGCGTTATGCTGCAGGCTTGGAAGAGGCGCTCAACACCCTTGAAGAGAAGAATAACGCCTTGATCAAAGCTGAGCGGATGGCAACGCTTGGGGTACTTGTTGCCGGGTTGGCACATGAGATTAATAATCCTACAACCTTTATTCGCGGCAATATTCAGACCCTCAGTAAGTTCTGGGATATTATTGTAACCGCTTTGGCGGCGAGTAATTATGATACCAATGTTGAAAAATTCGATTTTATACTCAAAGAGACACCGGTTCTGCTCAAAGATATGATGGTTGGTACTGATAGAATAGTGAAAATAACTGATGGACTCAGAGTCTTTGCTCGGGTAGATGATGGCCTGGGGAAGATGGAGATGTGTTCGATCGCCGATATTATCGATGGCGCAGTGGCTATCGTAGCGAATCGCTTGAAAAAAGGGGTTATCTTCGATAAATCGGTAGAGGTGGTAGCAGAGATTATGGCTTCGGCGCAGCAGATGATACAGGTGCTGGTAAATCTATTGCTAAATGCTATTGATGCGGTTGATGATCAAGTGGTAAAACTGGTTACTATCCGTGCATATGAAGAGGATAAAAATGTCTGTATTGAGGTGATCGATAATGGGGTGGGTATTCCCAAAGAGGTTCAGGACAAGATTTTTGATCCGTTCTTCACAACTAAACCGGTAGACAAAGGTACCGGTTTGGGACTCAGCCTTTCTGAGGGTATTGTCTCGGTTCATGGGGGAGAACTCAAGCTTGTGGAGTCGGGGGCTGAAGGCTCAATCTTTGCTATTACTCTTCCTAGAATTGAGCATAAATATCCAGATAAAAATCTCGCGAAGGTCTTCTTGCTCAGTGAACCTTCAAATGTATACCGTTCGTTTGAATCAGGAATAAAGGCAGCGCGGTGTTGCGAGATGCTCTCCCTTGAATCTTCAAGTGATGAAGAGGCTATTTTGGATAAGGTAGGTGCGTTCGAACCGGATGTGATTGTTATCGATGTACGGAGGGTAGTCAGTGATAATGGGGAGGTACTGCGAAAGATGGTTGACACGCAAGTGAAGAGTATTAAAATCCTAGGAATTGTTGATGGGCGGGTGGATAATATTGATGAGAGCAGCCTGTATGCTTACGGTTTTGACAGTATAATAATCCTACCGTGTAATTTGCGAAAAGTTCTGGTAACCTTGGAAGAACTATTATAATATACTTGAACAATTATGATATCTTTGGTATATTAAATTACAGTATTTCCTATTTAATTAAAAGTAAATATTGCCTTAGGAGAAAACAATGGACATGGCAGGAGAACACCTTGGGCATTCTAAGGTAAAGATCCTAATAGTTGATGATGAAGTAGATATTACCACTACTTTAAAGCGATATCTGGTCTTTGAAGGCTTTGATGTCGATGTCACGAATGATCCATATTCTGCATTAAAAATGGTGCATGATAATAATTATCTGATGGTTATCTCCGATATCTCTATGCCGGGTATGAATGGTATTGAATTATTACGCAGAATAAAAGAGTATAACGGTATGATTCAGGTTGTGATGATAACAGGATATGTTACTCTGGATAACATCCTTAATTGCCTGCGTCTGGGGGCAGATGACTGCTTTTTAAAGCCGATACGAGATCTTGATGAATTAAAAAAAGCGGTAAATGAATGTACTATAAAATTAAATAAATGGAAGCGACTGATGTCGGATATTGCCCACAATAAATCAGGTTATGAGGTGTGATGCAGGACGAAAATGAAATAGACCAGGATTTGTTCAACGAGTTTCTTGCTGAGAGTAGCGATGCTTTGCTCTCACTTGATGAACTGTTTGTGCAGATTGAAAAAAATCCGGATGACTTGGGGGTGGTGGATGAGATATTTAGACCGGTGCACTCAATCAAGGGTAACTCGTCATTCTTTGGGTTGCTCAATGTAAAGAAATTCTCCC
This sequence comes from Planctomycetota bacterium, assembly GCA_963556115.3. Classification (GTDB taxonomy): domain Bacteria; phylum Planctomycetota; class SZUA-567; order SZUA-567; family SZUA-567. The sequence continues at coordinate 130,658 of CAUVYI020000002.1, forward strand.
ATTCCTTTGAAAGTCTGCTCCAGGAGATTCGCTCAGGTAAGAGGCGGGTTACCAAAGAGATAATCGATGTCTTCCTGGAAGGCGGGGACTGTCTGCGTGAGATGATCGACAGAGCCAGTCAAAGTGCTGACAGTTCACAACTGACGCAGAGGGAGCAGGAGGCGCTTTCCAGGATTGAAACGCTTATTGGCGGAGAGGTCGATGATACAGCGGTAAAGGTTCTTGAAGCCAAGAAAAAGCTATCGCATATATTGACTCTGGATAATTGTAGTGAGATTAAAGCCTTGCTCATTGAGGTAGATAAACTTCTGGAAGAGGTGACGCATTCAATGGCAGCAGCTGCCACCAATATCGGTGGTGGGGTGTATTTGCTGAGTGGAATAGATGTAACCCCTCAGGTTGAGACTATTGCTGAGTTTGTTAAGAATTTGGCTGAAAATTCTGAGGATAAAGAGAAGTCTCAGACCTTTATCGATGCAATTAATATTCTGGAGAATAAAGCTATTGAGGTGGATTCCACCAGCGCAGTATCGCATTTAAACTCTATGAAGAGTGATTATTTGACAATCTCGGAAGCGGGAATTGGTTTTGACGAGGTTATGGGGTCGCTGATTGTTGAGCGCTTTGAAGGGGCGATGAAGTCTATTACTTTGCAACAGGGACAGCAAGCGGATGCTTCGGAACAACCTGGGCAGTCAAGCAGTCAGGAAGAGGAGCTTGTGGTCTCCGCGGGTGAGGTACCTCTGCCTGTAGAAGATAAGAAGTCTGTCAAGAAGGTCAAAGAGACCGGCGGGAAGACAATACGCGTAGAGGAGGATAAGGTAGATAACTTTATGTCCTTTGTTGGGGAACTAATTATTGCCAGTGAGGTGTTTGCATATTTGCAGCAGAAACTTGAGGCTTTTCCGAATGTCCGCTCAATTTCACAGGAATTCAAGAATGCCAACATATCATTCAATGAACTCTCGAATAATCTGCAAAAGAGTCTTATGTCGGTTCGGAGATTGCCATTAAAGACAGTATTGCAGCGTCTACCGAGGATAATCCGGGAGATTGCGGCGCAGACTGATAAGCAGGTCAATCTTGAGATTAATGGAGAGGATACCAGTGTTGATAAATCGTTGATCGAAGGGCTTGAAGATCCGCTGGTGCATATGGTGCGAAATTCTGTGGATCATGGAATTGAGACGGTGCAGGAAAGAGAGGCGGTTGGTAAGAATCCGGTCGGGAAGGTGGTAATAAATGCTTTTTCTACTGAGGAGACTTTTACCCTGTCAATTACCGATGACGGGGCGGGGATAGATCTGGAAAAGGTGAAGCAGAAAGCGGTGGAGAAGGGAATAATCTCTGAAGAGAAGGCGCGGACTATGCTGGATGCGGAAGCAGGTAGGCTTATCTTCGGCGCCGGGGTATCGACAGCCAAGAAGGTGACGGAGATCTCTGGGCGCGGAGTTGGGATGGATGTGGTCAGAACCAATATTGAAAAGCTTGGTGGGGAGATAGCGGTTGAGACCGAGCTGGGGTTTGGCAGTACCTTTACCATAACTCTGCCGATGACGGTTACGCTTATGGTCGTGGATGGACTCGTGGCCAAGGTTGGAGACGGCAGTTTTATTCTGCCTATAACCGATGTGCGTGAGGCTGTACGCCCATCTAAGGAGTCTATGGTTCTGGTTACCGGTAAGGGGGAGATGCTCAATGTGCGCGGAGAGCTGTACAAACTTATCCGATTGTATGAGGTGTTGAACATAGATGCCAAGTGTAAGAGTACGGCATCAGCAACGGTTATTCTGGTTGAGTTTCAGGATGAGGTCTGTGGGGTAATGGTCGACGAGGTTATCGGGCAGCAGTCGGTCGTACTCAAAGATCTTGGGAGAAAATTTGAGATGCTTGATGTTATCAAGGGCGGAGCGGTAATGGGTGATGGAGGTATCGGTCTGGTGCTGGATATTGAGGGGGTCTTTGTGCAGGCTCGTAAGTAGCAAGTTGCAGATGTTTTATTTGTTAAGTATGGATTTTAGGGTATAGCCTTTAGGGTTATACCCTATTTTGTTTATAATGCATAATTGTTAATTATTGAGTATGAAGTGTAATTTTAACTGTAGTATCCAGGATGTTTGTCTCGTTAATTTCAGAATTATAAGTATGCTTTGCATTGTTATTTTGCAAAAGCTGTTAAATTTCAAGTATTAGCATATCCTAGTAGTTTTATAATAACCAATCATATGTTTTAGTGTAATTATATATTGATAAATATGTTATATATTTTGCAGTTCATCCCTGCTTGAACTATACTCTCAACTTATACCGTAAAGATAATGGGTAATAATTATAATACATATGCCTAACTAAGGCCTAATGTTTCGTCGCTATACTTTGCGCATTAATTATATTATTAGTAGACAATTTTTTTAGTGTGGAGAGAAGTATGGATTATGACAAGTGTCTGGCAATTGGAGCTTCTATGGGAGGGCCGAAGGTTTTACGGGAGATTCTCCCGGAAATTTGTAGTTGTAATGATTGCCCAATATTTATCACCCAACATATTGTGTTGAAGTCTGTCGAGTGTTTCAGAAATTCACTGGTATCCTTTGTCGGTGATTATAATGTAAAGGTGGGTGAATCTCTTGATCCGGTGGAGGCTAAGACGGTATATATCTATCCTGGATTCGGCCATATGAGGGTAATGGAGAAGGGTGGAGAGATAATGTTGAATATATTTGAGAATGGTAGAATGATAAATTCTATTGATGCTCTCTTTACTTCTATCGCTGAGGTTTATCGTGAGAATAGCACCGCACTGGTACTTACGGGAATGGGGATAGATGGCGTAGCGGGTGCGGCTGCAATAAAAGATAATGGGGGTGAGGTAATTGTTCAGGATAAAGCTAGTTCGTTGGTTTGGTCTATGCCTAGTGCGGTTGCCGGCCGGGGGCTAGCTGATAGGGTGTTGTCGATAGATAGTATTGTTAAGCATGTATCTTCGGTTAGATATTGAGGAGAGAGGTATGGATATTGTCTTCGTTGATGATGGTGAGTCGAATCGGGCACTCATTGCTCGGAGTATTTATGAGCATCTTAAAACTAAAATTGGGAAGAAGCGGTTGCCTGATGCTAGAGTTGCAACTCTGGCAAAACTTAAGAGTCTGCATACCAAGGGGCAGAAAGCACTCAAGGAGTTCGGAATAGCCACCGGGTTTTGCACCCGTAATGAAGTGGAGCAGTTGGGTGAATTAAAGGTTAACAAACACTCCAAGGTTATACTCCTCGGTCAGGATAATGATAAAAAGAGTGTAAAAAAATTGGTCAAGAATTTTGAGTGTTGGCCTATCGATAATCCACTTCAGGAATGTGAAAATGAGGTTAAATTGCGTTTTTTCAGACGAGTTCGTGATCAGTTGTGGGTGAGAGTAGAGAATCTAATTGGAGAACTTGAATAAAAGGAGAGTTTTAATGACTCTTAGTAAAAAGACAGTATTGACATACCTGCTTATTGCAATGATACCTATGATAATTGTGGGGCTGGTGATCTGGAGTCTGAGTTCAAATAGTTTCAATGAGCTTGGTGAGTATGCCAAGAACGGCCTCAAGGAGGCAGCGGTTGAGAAGGTAAATTCAATTAGGAAGATGAAAGAGGAGCAGATTATAAGCTTCTTTGATGCCCGCAAGAGTGATCTCAAGGTACTTGCTCAGGAGATTGGTTCGCTCATGGAATTACCGGTTATGAAGAATAATGGTGACCCGCTTACCAAGCGTCAGTTGCGTATTGAAATGTCGTTCTATTCGGGTATGTTTGAGAATTTTTGTCGGGAGTATGGCTATACAAATCTCTATCTCTTTGCTCCTTCGGGTTATTGCTTTTACGCGGTTAATAAAAATGATATTGTAAAGGATAAACTCCTTGAAGGTGAATATAAGGATACCTCCCTGGCTCAAGCTTTGGTGAAGACCCAAGAAACACAGAACCTTGTCTTCAGTGATTATGCTCCATTTGTGCTGGATAATAATGTGCCTTATTCATTTATGGTGATGCCGATCAAAGTCAAAGATAATACTATCATGTATATCGCTTTGCAGCTCGGGTCGAGTCTGGTTAATTCTATGATGGCCAAGGGAGGAGATATCAAGCAGGGCACTGAGTCTTACCTTGTAGGGGTGGATGGTTATATGCGTTCTGATACTCTGCTTGATCCTGAGAAATTTGGGGTTTTGCCTTCATATAATAATGATCAGAAGATAGCCAATATCAGTTCAGTACTGGCGCAGGGTGATAGTGGGGGTGGTGTCGCTGAGAATTACTCTGGAGTGAAGGTTATTACTTCGTATGCCCTTATCGATATCTTCGGTAATAAGTGGGTGGTTATAAGTGATGAGAATTATGCCAAAGCAATGTCGGCATTGGTTAAAATGGACAATTATATCGGTACTATCAGTTCTGATGTGAGAAATTCATCGGTATTAATAGTAATTGTAATTTCGGTCTCGGTTATGGTGCTCGCCTTCTTTTTGAGTACAGCTCTGGTCAAGCCGATAAAGTTTACCAGTTCGATGTTGAATGTTTTGGCGGAAAGAGTTGAGAGCCTCTCGGAGGTTATGAGTAAGCACCTGGCAGTTGGTGATTGGGATATCAAGGTAAGTGATTTTCGAATAGAGGATAAAGCGCTGGCATTACTCGAACAGACCTGTAAGCGCAGTGATGAACTCGGGGCGATGGGCGATTCGCAGCGACGTATAATTGGGGCTATTCATGATAATATCAATGCCGTAAACAGCATAATTGATAATATAACTATTGCTCTCTTGCAGGTACGCTCGACCAGTGATCAGGTGGCTATCGGTGCGGGGCAGTTGACTGAATCCAGCTCTGTACTCTCCGATGGGGCGACCGAGCAGGCAAAGAGTATGTCACAGGTATCTGAATCAATTGAAAATATAACTCAGCAGAATAATCAGAGTGTTAAGCAGACCGAACAGGGGCTTATGATAGCTCAGAAGACAGCTGATAAGACCCGTATCGGCAATGAAAAGGTTAACGAACTGACTGCGGCGATCAAGTCAATTGAGGATAGATCCAAGGAGATACGGGTGGTGACCAAACTTATCGAGGATATTGCTTTTCAGACAAATCTGCTTGCTCTCAATGCTGCGGTTGAGGCAGCGCGCGCCGGAGTGCATGGAAAAGGCTTTGCGGTTGTCGCAGAAGAGGTTAGAACCCTTGCCAAGCGGAGTGCTGATGCGGTGCAGAAGACAGTGGGCATGATCAATAATTCTGAGAGAGCGGTGAAGTCAGGAGTAGAGATTGCTGATGAGGTGGTCAGTACCTTTGCAGGTATCTCAACTGATATCGAGGAAATTAGCGTTATTATTGAAAATATTGTCAATAAAGCCAATTTGGAGAATGACTCTCTCAGTAAATCGGCCAATGCTCTGACCTCTATTAATAATGTGACTCAGACCAATACTGCCGGGGCAGAAGAGACTGCTGCAGCTGCTGCAGAGATGCAGGTGACCGTTGATATGCTCAATGAAATTTTGGCAGAGTTCAAACTCAATGAGGATATTTTATGTGAGAGCAATATTAATATTCTTACTGCGGGGAATCAGGCTAAAAGCAAGATAAGAAATAACTTGGGTGCTGAGTACGGGGGTGAAGCAGAAGAGGATTTTGAAGATTCTGAGTATGACGCTATGTTGGCGATTACTCATTCGGGACAGAATGATGTGAGTGGTGAAACAGCATAGTTATTGGCTGGTTATATGTAGATATAAAATTCAGAGACTGGGTTACTCCCAGTCTCTGAATTTTATATCATTAACTGCACGTTATACTTCAGAGTAGTTTTAGCGCTGGGCCTTTGGGCGTATCCATTACTTCAAAACCTAGGGCTGTAATCTGGTCTCGAACTGCATCGGCACCGGCGTAGTCTTTGGCTGCTTTTAGAGCTGTACGTTCGGTAAGCAGGGCGAGTACCTCAGCGGGTACTTCGAGGTCGGTCTTTCCGGAGACGTGCAGGAGTAGCCTGAGGCCGAGAACTTTGTCCATCTCGATAATGGTACGTGCGGCATCATCCTTCTTTACTTTGTTGTCTTTGAGCAGGGTCCAGAGGGTGGCGATGCCTTTGGGTGTATCCAAGTCATTAAGGATGTGTTCTCTGAAGGTTGAGATATACGACTCGATTATATTGCCCTGGCTCAAATCACTCTCTGCCAGGAAGTCACGGATGCGGCTCAGAGCGGTTGCCGCCCCGTCCAGAGCTTCCCAGGTGAACTTGAGCGGTCCACGGTAATGAGCGGTAAGCATAAGATAACGGAATGCCATGGGGTCGTAACCATGTGCCAGGATATTATCTAAGAGTAATGTGCCGCCAGCAGATTTTGACATCTTCTCACTATCCCCGAAACTCAGCCAGCCTGCATGTACCCAGAATTTGGCAAAGGTCTTTCCGGTAACCGATTCCGATTGGATAATCTCATTGGTATGGTGAACCGGGATGTGGTCGATACCTCCGGTATGGATATCAAAGGTTTCACCAAGATACTTCATCGACATCGCACTGCATTCAAGATGCCAGCCGGGAAAGCCTACACCCCATGGTGATTCCCACTCCATTTGGCGTTTGGCGCCGGTGGGAGAGAATTTCCAGAGTGAGAAGTCATAGCTGGAGCGTTTTTCTCCAGTGCCGACTCGGGAGTATTCCTCGGAAGCTTGAATGCGCATATTGCTCAGATCGGTAATAGGGTTGAACTTGGTGGTATCAAAGTAAATGCCGTCGGCATTGCAGTAAGTAAGCCCTTTGTCTTCCATCTTCTGGATCATGGCTATTTGTTCGGCAATGTGATCGGTTGCCCGGCAGACAATATCCGGGGGTAGAATATTCAAGCCGGCGCAGTCTTCGAAGAATTTGGCTTTGAAGATCTCGGTCATAGCCCAGGCGTCGCGACCTGCAGCGCGAGCGGCTCGTTCGATCTTGTCTTCACCAGCGTCGGCGTCGTCGGTAAGATGTCCGACATCGGTAACATTCATTGCATGCAATACTCTGAAGCCGGCGAATTGGAGTGAACGTTTGAGCAGGTCAGAGAAGGTATAGGTTCGAAGGTTGCCGATGTGCTGGTAGGAGTAGACGGTAGGACCGCAACTGTACATTCGCACTCTATTATTTTCAAGGGGTGTGAATGGTTCCACTGACTTGGTGATACTATTATAAAGCTTCATCGGACTGGCTCTCCTCTAGGTAATTCTGGGGTATATTCTCTTGGAATAGCTTGTTTGTACTGCGTATTAGAAAAATTCTTATTTTGCTTTTTTATAATAAAATGTTAGGTTTTTTCTTGTGCTAAATTTATAATAAGTTATCATTAAATTGCAGATAATGGATGCAATTTATCTACGCTTTAGCACAATTTATAGTGAAATTAATAATGGTTTTACGCTAAATAAAATTGTATAAATATTCAAAATTATACCATTATTTATCTGACAGGTAAAGAAGATGTCGAAAAAATATACAATTCTGATAATCGACGATTTGAGCTCGAGTGTCAAGATGATTGAGAGTTTTTTGCGTGAGTATAATGTTATCTCTGCCAAATCAGGGGTAGAGGGTTTGCTTCTGGCTCAAGAGCATCATCCAGATCTTATACTCCTTGATGTAATAATGCCAAAAATGTCTGGTTTTGAGGTATGCGAGATACTGAAAAGTGATGAGGAACTGAAGGATATTCCAGTGATCTTTCTTACTACTTGTAATCGCCGGTATGATATCGATAAGAGTTTTGATATCGGAGCTTTTGATTATATTACCAAACCGATAAGTGGTAAGGCATTGCGGGCAAAAATACATGCCGTGTTCTCTATTTTGGATCGTATAAAACTACGCAAAATTGAAGAATATGATCAGAAAAGTGAGGCTAATGATATCTTTGTAAAAGGAATGTCGCATAATTTTAATAATATGTTCGGTGGCATAATCGGGATGGCACAGCTTCTGGAAAATCTCCAGGTCGATGAGCCCAAGGTCAAGCGCTATGCGCGAATGATACGTATTACTTCGGAAAATGGCGCTAAGTTGGTATCCCAGTTACTCGAATTTTCGCAGAGAAGTGATTTTGTCTTTGAGCGGGTGGATATTGCCAAAGTGCTGGAGCGGGCGATTAACTTTATAACCGAAGTGAATTCAAAGATAGAGATAAAAACCCTGTATGCGGCCAATCGGAATATGGTGATTGGTGATGCGGAGAAGCTCTTTCATGTCTTTAGGAATCTCTTGATTAATGCCAATGAAGCAATGGGTGATAATCCAGAGTTAATTATTCGAACCAAGAATCAGGTACTTAAGGATGTCCAGGTAAGCAAGTATGGGATTTCTCCCGGGGAGTATCTAAAAATCTCTATTCAAGATAATGGATACGGAATCAGCGAAGAAATTATGGGTAAGATTTATGAACCTTTCTTCTCTACCTCAGACTTGAGTGAGGCTAAAGGTTTGGGGTTGGCTGAGGCTAGAGGAATAATCCAGGGGCATCACGGGAGTATTGATCATGCGAATAGAGCTGAGGGAGGAGCAGAGTTTAACATATTTTTACCGTTGGGCAAGCCGTTGAAATCAGCGCTTCGCTCTGATTCAATTAAGGAAGCATTGGTACCTCTGGGTAAGATTTTGCTTGTTGATGATGAAGATATCAGTCTGCTCTTTGCCCAGGAGATGCTCCGCAAGTCAGGGTATCGGGTTGAAACTGCGGTCAATGGCGAAGAGGCGCTCAAATTGTATAAGGAAAATGGTGGTGAATTTGACCTGGTGTTGACCGATATTATTATGCCGGTAATGAATGGAATTGAGCTGGCTGAAGGTTTGAAGGAGTTCGATGTCAATGTTAAAATAATCTTTATGACCGGGCATTCGATAGACCTGGAAGGGAAGAATGTTGATTTTGTCAAAGCGGTGATGAAGAAACCGTTTCGAGGGGCGGAGATCATCAATGTCATCAATAATGTTCTGAATTCTTGATCATGTTGTAGTCTTCCTGCATAAGAGTAGCCTTGCTATTATTGCTGCTGCCTTTTAAAAAATAGTGGCTGCGCCGGGTAAAAAGTTCGATAAATTATAAGGTAGTGACTGAAACTTGCGGTAGAAGTTGTACTGCTATTCATGGTTGTTGGTCTTGATTTGCCGAGTATTATTATTTATAATTTATTGAACTTGGCTCTTTTTATGTTTATTGGAGGTTTGACCTGTAATGTCGAATAAAATAAAGGTTAGCGCTGGGGTTATGTGGCTGCTAATGTTGGTAGTATCTCTCTGTTCAGGATGCTCAGCGGTAAATGGACCGAGGTATTGGTGGGATGATCAGACTGATGAAAGGCTGCCCAATGATTATATGCTGCCGGATTCTCCTCCAGAGTATCCTGTACCTACCGATCCTCCACCCTTTGTACCCAAGGATTTGCCGGGAAATGAAGTAGAGCTGGCTACCGAACAGGAGAAGGCTCAGATAGAGTTGGGAATCCCGCGTAGTGGTGTGCCTAATCCGCTGGAGGACAGGGTCTATGTCCCGGCTGAGAAGTATGTCTCAACGGATGAGATTGTTGATCCTGAGGAAGCTGAGCTTGATTATGTAGAGGAAGGGCTACAGGAGGATACTGAGAGCTTTGCTGAGGCCGAAGCCGAAGATGCCGGCCAGCTCGACTTTGCTGAAGAGGATGCTGCGGTCAATGACTCGCAAGAGGCCAAAGATTTTATGGAGGAGATGGATGAGGATTATAACTTCACCACTGCCGATGACCCTGAAGGCATAGATTATAATTATGGCAATGATCCTACCCCGGCGGATCCTTTATATGAGGAGGAAGAGGTCGTTACCGATACTGCAGATAAGATCAGTGATCTGGATGAAGAGATACTTCCACCGCTGGAACCGGGTATTGGTGAGGATATTGGCCCTAATGGACTGGAGCGGTAACAAGCTAGTATCTATTTATGTTTAAAGCTTTACGAGGCTGCAGCGGTGTTGCTGTAGCCTCTGTTGTGTTATAATCTATTATTCTGATAATTCTGAGTCGTGCCTTGGGTCAGGGTGGGGTAGGCTGGGAGTTTAGGCTTGCGGTGGCCTAAGATTGGCGCTAAGCTCTCTGATTATCCCAGAACGATCATTTTTTATGCGTTCGATCAGTGCGGCTGAGGCAGCGGTTTCGGAGTCGTACTTTGCGCCCCAGACTACCATTTCAAGCATGGTGGGAAGGAGGTCAAGGCCTTTGGGGGTTAGGTAGTAGAGGTAGACCTTGTTATTCTCCGGCGAAACTTGTTTGCTGAGGATGCCATTTTTTTCAAGAATCTGCAAACGATTAGCAAGGATATTTGTAGCGATATTCTCCGGAGATTTGCTGAACTCCCCGAAGGTCTTTTTCTTGCTGACCACAATATCTCTGATGATCAAGAGAGTCCATTTATCACCGAATATCTCCAAGGCATAGTTGAGTGGACAATGTGAGCGGTTTGTTTTCATGAAGTTAATATATATTAATTGCTTGCAAAATGCAAGGTAATAGCATAAAATATCATTACTTGCAAAATGCAAGTAATGAGCTAACGTCTCTACGTAAATTGGATAATTAACAGGGAGAAAAAATGTCAGAATCAGTAATTGCGGGCGATAATTTCAGTGCTCTGGATTTGGGCGCGTTTTCAGAATTGGAGCGTTATGTCTTCAAGCATGAGGCGTTATCGATAGAAGCACAAGGGAAGATCTTTCTCAATCAGCCGCTGGGGCTTACAAGCATAGAGTTGTCGGTCAATAAGTTGCCGCCGCAGGTGTCGATGCCGTTTTACCATAAGCATAGGCGTAATGAGGAGACTTATGTCTTTGTGAAAGGGCGGGGGGAGTTTCAGGTTGACGATGAGGTTATTCCGGTAAGGGAGGGGACGGTAATTCGGGTAGCTCCAGAAGGGGTACGTTGCTGGCGGAATAACTCGACTGAGCCGTTGTATTATATTGTTATTCAAGCGCCGGAGGGTGGTTATCCGGTAGCAGATACTACAATTAAGGACGGCATGGGAGTTGAGAAAGAGGTAGTTTGGCCGGAGTAAGCCGGAAAGGCTGTGGGACTTAACTATAATTTAGTAAGTATACCTGAGGCTTTGCCGATTTTTCGGCGGAGCCTCTGTGTTAGTTGTTGAAGATATGTGGGTAAAAACCGCTGCTTTGAGGCGTTTACAGCGGAGAAATGATTGCCGGAAATTCTGTCGTGTTGTGTTACTGGTTATACAGACTACAATAGTGGAAGAAAAATAGATTAAGCAAGAGGGGCAGCGTTGACAAAGTCGATAAACCGTGAGAAAAGATTTGTCCGGTATTTTCCTCGGTGAATGAGGCAGTAAAAATAGCGCTCAAGGTTGAGAAAAGGTGTCTTTAGTTCTACTACCGCTCCCAGCTTGAGCAGATCTGCCACCGCGCGTTGTGACAAACAGCTGATACCAATATTATTTCTTACTGCATGTTTGATCGCTTCAGTGTGGCCGAATTCAAAGCCAATCTTCAGTCTTTCAACCTTTCCTTGAAGGGCTTTTTCAAAAATCTCGCGGGTTCCAGACCCTGGTTCACGTAGTATCCATCTCGCTGCGCTTAAATCGGTCAGCTGTAAACGTCGCTTTTGGGCTAGCGGATGCTCTGGTGCTGCAAATACAATCAGCCGATCCTGTTTCCAGGGGATGGTCTCTATCTGCGGATGATGACACAATCCTTCAATATAGCCGACATCAATATTGAACTCTAAAAGAGAGCGAATAATCTGATCGGTATTTCCCACCTCAAGGTTTAATTCAACTGCCGGATACTCTTGAGAAAATGCTCCGATATATGAGGTCAACAGATAATTGCCGATAGTGGAGCTTGCTCCTATCTTGATTTGTCCGCTAAGTGAGGCTTCATTTTCTGCAAACATCTTCTCTATTTCAGTGGCTCTTGCGAGCAGTTCTGCCGCTTGGGGCAACATAGCACGCCCGGATTCATTCAGAATCAGTATTCTGCTTCTGCGGTTGAAGAGTATTTGCCCCAGCTGATTTTCAAGCTCAGCCAGTGCCATGCTCGCTGCTGACTGGGAGAGAAATAATTCTTCAGCGGCTCGGCTGACATTTGCGTGTTTGGCTATTGTGATAAATATCTCGAGTTGGCGTAAGGTTATATTCATCGATATCCTTATATCAAAATTATTGATAGTTGCTATCGTTTTAATATATTGGATTTATTATAAAAATGCAAGTACAATCAAGCTACAAGGCAACAAGCTTGTCAGTGGTAACGTTACGGTAGTTTAATTTTTTATACTTATATCTCAATACTCAAGAGGAAATACAAATGAAAAAATATCTTCCGGGGTTGCTCATAACGATAGTAATTGCAATAGTGGCACAATTGCTCAGTAGGTATCTGCATGTAATCGGGGCGATATCATTGGCGATTATTTTAGGGATAGTTGTGGGAAATCTCTATAAGTTTGAGGGGATATTTGGTAAGGGGATACAGTTTGCCGAGAAAAATCTGCTTCTTTATGCCATTGTCCTAATGGGTTTTAATCTCAAGTTGTTGGAGTTAAAACAAATGGGAAGTAGTGTCTTTCTGATTGTTTTGCCGACTATGGCTGTTACCTTTGGCGCAGCGTTAGTGTTTGCCAGATTGCTGGGATTTTCACATGCATATGGGCTGCTTATGGGGGCGGGAAACGCGGTTTGCGGTTCATCTGCGATTGCCGCTGTAGCGCCGGTTACTACTGCCGATGAAGAGGAGATAGGTGTGTCTATCGGTATTGTGAATCTGCTGGGTACCGGGGGAATGTTTATCTTACCGCTGCTTGCTGGTATCTTGCAGCTTTCACAAATGCAGAGTTCATATTTAATCGGAGGGGTATTGCAGGCTATTGGACAGGTTGTTGCTGCCGGGTTTTCGCTGAGTGACCAGATTGGTGATTCTGCAACCTTGGTAAAAATGCTACGGGTGTTGATGATCGGTCCAGTGGTAATGCTGGTCTCATTATTCAACCAAAGTAAAGGATTAGGCAACAAGAATAAATTTATCCCTACTTATATTATAGGATTTATAATTTGCAGCGTTATTGGTAGCTTATTACCTGGAGATACTCTGGTGATTCCATATTTACGCCAATTGGCAAAATTATTGCTTACTGTAGCCATGGCGGGAGTAGGCCTGAAGATACGTTTTTCGAGCCTGTTGGTACATGGTCCTAAAGCCTTGCTGTTTGGGGTGTTGATTAATGTAGTACAGATTCTGTATATTCTTGGAGTTTTACTGATATTTATGTAATTATAATGTTTGCAGGTTTGGGGTATAAAGAATGACGTTAGGAGGCGGTTTCTACCCGGAAACTTGAAGCAGGGACTTTTGCTATAGACATAATACAGGCTCTGCCGAAATAGCGGCAGAGCCTGTATTATGTCTGGTCGGGGAGACAGGATTTGAACCTGCGACCTGCTACCCCCGAAGCAGCCGCGCTACCAAGCTGCGCTACTCCCCGAATTGTATATTTTTTAATTGTATTTACTTTAGCAATAATCGGATACAATGCAAGGGGTAAGGGTAAATAGTTGGAAAATAGCAGGGTGAATCTGCAAAATTATGTGGATTACGGGGAAGATACTATAGATATTCAATATAATATCGGGTATAATGGGTTATTCGCAACAGAGTTAATTAATTTTGTTTTACAACTTTTTTTTTATGGAAGCGAGGGTTTTTTTACGGTATACTAGAGATGCTTTAAGTATATGTAGCTGTCTGATCAGGTTTATACCTGAGTAGTGTCATAGGCCTACTATAGTTAGAGCTGTGTAAACTATGTTTTGTACAGATCTAGATGTGTTCTACGCTGATGATTTGTGTGTTAATATGCAGTTGTAATTATTGTTTTAAGGAGGTTCACGTGGCTACTGGTACGGTTAAATGGTTTAGTAATCAAAAGGGATATGGCTTTATAACACCTGATGATGGAGGAGATGATCTTTTTGTACATTTTTCAAATATAATCTCAGACGGGTATAAATCCTTGAAGGATGACCAGAAGGTTATGTTTGTCCCTGGGGAAGGGAAGAAGGGGCCTGAAGCGACCGAGGTGCAGGTTGCAGAGTAAGGCTGCTTAGTAGTGTGGTAATATAATACCGGATCGAACTCTATGCTGAGTCCGCTCCGGTATTTTTATTGTAGGCTTTAGCCAGTTGAGTACTCCGCAGGAGTGCGAAACAATAAACCACCCGCTATGCGGGTGGATAATAAAACGTTATACAAAGATACACCTTTCCAAAATATAATAGAGTTGTTCAAGCTGCTATTATTTAGAAAGGAAAGGTGTAATGGCTAATAAGTCGAATAGTTTATCACATACAAAGTGGTTGTGCAAATATCATATAGTATTCAGTCCTAAGTATAGGCGAAAGATAATATATGGTCAATATCGCGAGAGTATAAAAGAGATAATTCAGCGGTTATGCAGTTATAAGGGAGTTGATATTATAGAGGGGCATATGATGAGCGATCACGTGCACCTGTTGTTAAGTATTCCGCCAAAGTTCAGTGTGGCTCAATTTATGGGGTATCTTAAAGGCAAGAGTGCGCTTATGATATTTGATAAGCATGCAAATTTGAAGTATAAATTTGGTAACAGGCATTTTTGGGCAGAAGGTTATTATGTAAGTACGGTGGGTTTTAATGAAGCTACGGTGAAGAAGTATATCCGTGAGCAGGAGAGTCGAGATATAGCTTTAGATAAATTGAGTGTGAAAGAGTTTGAAGACCCTTTTAAGGGTGGCAAGTAATAATAATCCCCCTTTTAGGGGTAGCAACGAGTTAAAAGCATTAGTAGCTTGAACGAAATGAAAGCAGAGCGTCTTGAGACGTTGCAGGTAATAAGGGCTTATAGCCCCGAGCGAACCACCCGTTTGACGGGTGGTTCCGATTGAGAAGTAGTAATTATCTGTTTATTGCTTGTTGCGTAGCTCAGTGTAGAACATATTGGCGCTCGCGCCACCGAATGAGATCCCCAGAGCTATGGCTTCGGCGATTTCGTCTTGGCTTGCGCCGAGACTATTCGCTGCTTGGCTGTGTTGTAGGACGCACTCTGCACATTTGTGGGAGACCGAGAGGGCGAGAGCTATGAGCTTCTTGCTCTTGGCATCAATGTTTCCGGCATTATTGACTGCCTGCATATAATCGGCAAAATTTGAGTCGGCTGCCGCTGGGGGTAGAGAGGAAGTTTGAGCAGGAGATGACGCTGAGCAGCATGAGGACTCAGCCGGGAGTTGGGACTCTGGGCAGCAAGAAGACTCGGTAGCCCCTGTGCAGCAGGAATCAGTCGCGTCAGTGGGGGCTGAAGAGGAACAACATGTACTCTTGGATTGGGCTGAATTGGAGGTAGAGCAGCAGCAATCGGTATTGTTAATAGTTTTGGAACTAGCAGTTGTCGCAGGGCGTGGAGTTTTACTCAGGCCTTTGGAGCCGATCAGACGGATAATGCCGGTAGCAGAATTGGCAATGACCCGGCCGACCTTGTAGGCGGTGATACCGCTATCAGCGAGAAACTCAAGGTATGCGCCAGCATTGGCGGCAGGGAGCGCTACCAGTAGACCGCCGCTGGTCTCGGGAGAGAAGAGGATATTCTGCTCGGTCTCGGTGAGTTCTCCATAATCGATATACTCTTCAGAGGCTTCACGGTTGCGCTCTACCGCGCCGGGAAAGGCGTCTAGCTTGGCTAGAGTTTCTACTGCGGAGAATAGCGGTACGCTGGAAAAATTCAGTTCGATCTCTTTCTTGCTACCAGTAGCTATCTCAGCAAGATGTCCTAATAAACTGAAGCCCGTGACATCGGTTGCGGCATTGGCGTTGAATTGCTTCATAGCCTTACCCGCAAGTTTATTGAGAGTGGTCATGGAGGTGATGACCTCATTCAGTTCGCAGTCGCTAACTTTGTTGATCTGTTTGCCGAATAATACAATTCCTCCGCCGATAGGCTTGGTGAGAATGAGTTCGTCACCGATTTGTGCTGTGGAGTTGGCAATAATATGGTCTTTGGCGATACTGCCGAGAATGGCGTAACCGCATTTGACCTCGGTATCGTTGATGCTGTGTCCGCCGATTACCGCAACCTCGGCTTCTGCGAGTTTGTCGGCGCCTCCTTGCAGCATGGCTCGCATGGCCTCTTCCGGGAGGCTGTAGATAGGAAACCCGACGATTGAGAGAGCGGTCTCGGCTTTGCCGCCCATGGCATAGATATCGCTGAGGCTGTTGGCTGCGGCAATCATGCCGAAGGTGTACGGATCATCAACCGATGGGGCGAAGACATCTACGGTCATAACGCTGGCGTGGTTGCTGCCATCAATAGTAATAACTCCGGCGTCATCACTGCTTTCACTGCCAATGAGTACGCGCTCGTCCTTGAAACCGCTGAGGTTCTTGATGACGGTCTGGAGGTATTTCTTCGGTACCTTTGAGGCGCAGCCAACGGCTCTGACGTGCTCGGTAAGGCGTATTTCTCCCTGTATTATTTCTTCCCGTTCACCAGCACATTCACAGATATTCTTCTCCTTGAAGATTGGGCAGGGGCAGTCTTTCTGGGGATCGCAGACGCAATGTCCGAGTTGGATAGATCTGGCCATGATACGTTTACGTTTATTTAGCGCGGTTGCATCCATTTGCTTCTCCTTGTATTTAAGTAAGATATTGCTAAAAAGAAATCTTGAATATTATTGACTGACATTTATTGCTTATTGAGGATAAAGTACTGTAATGCCAGCTCATAGGATTGGGCGCCAAAGCCGCAGATTACCCCGTGGCAGGCAGGGGAGATGCAGGAGTGGTGTCTGAAGCTCTCACGGGTGTGGAGGTTGCTTAGATGTACCTCGATAGTCGGAAGCTCTACGCCCTTTATGGCGTCATGCAGAGCTATGCTGGTATGGGTATAGGCGGCGGCATTGATTATTATTCCGTCATGATGGTTGAATTTTGCCTGGTGAATGTTATTGATCAGCTCCCCTTCGAGGTTTGACTGGAAAAATTCTACCTCTATCCCTGCGGCGGTAGCCAGTTCCTGTAGTCGGTTATTGATATCACCTAGGGTCTGGTAGCCATAGACCTCGGGTTCTCGGGTACCGAGCAGATTGAGATTTGGGCCATTGATTATTGAAATCTTCATTATTTACTCCTTATTTGTTTATATGGAATATACTGGGTATGAGTATGTATTATACGTTTGAGCAGAATGTATGCCAATTGTTTTTAGTAAATATAGCTATACGCCAGAACTAGAAAGCTCTGGCGTAAAGCAGGTGTGTGTAGCTATATAAGTATTATGACGGAAGCGGTTTAGAGAGTAACTCCGGATTTGAAGATTGCAATATCGCGGTAATTATTTATTTCGCTCTTGGTCTGTAGTTGGTTTGATGCTGTCTTGAGAATTTGCTCAAACAGATCTCTGCCTGCTTCTTCCATACTCGTGCCTTCCAGAACTACTCCGGCGTTGAAGTCTATCCAGTTGCTTTTACGCTGGGCAAGATTAGAGTTGGTTGCGACCTTGAGGCAGGGGACGGGTGAGCCCAGTGGGGTACCCCGGCCGGTGGTGAAGAGGATAAGGTGTACTCCGGCTGCGGCCAGGTTGGTAACCGCCACAATGTCATTTCCTGGGCCGTTGAGGACACTGAGTCCTGGTCGGTTGATACGCTGACCGTAGTCGAGAACGTCGACGATAGGCGCTCTGCCCCCCTTTTGTACGCAGCCGAGCGATTTTTCCTCCAGCGTAGTGATACCGCCTTTACGGTTTCCGGGAGAGGGATTCTCTGAGACCGGCTCACCGTGAGCGGTAAAGTAATCTCTGAAGTCATTGATAAGCTTGACCGCCTTGTCGCAGGTCTGCCGGTTCTGGCAGCGTGGCAGGAACTCTGCTTCAGCCCCGAATATCTCCGGGATCTCAGTGAGCGCGACGTATCCTCCGGCAGCGACCAGCATCTCGGAGACTACCCCGAGAAGCGGGTTGGCGCTCAGACCGGAGAAGGCGTCGGATCCGCCGCACTTCAAACCGATTTTGAGTTCGCTTACCGGGATAGGCCTCTTGTTGGAAATTACTCGCCTGCGCTTTGAGTTCATTGAGTATGCTTTCGGCCTCGCTGAATTCGTCGTCTACCTCCTGAGTAATTAGATAACGTATATGCTCGCCTGGGAGGTCGGTGAGTAATTCTTTGAATTCGCTTACCTGGTTGTTCTCACAGCCTAGGCCGAGGATCAGTACCCCGGCGGCATTGGGGTGCTTGACCAGTCCGGCGAGTACGTTCTTGGTGCGTTCGTGATCACCCCCGAGCTGTGAGCAGCCCATAAGGATGCTCGAAGGCGTAACAGCCATCTACCCCGACAGGGAGATTCTGGTTGGCGTTCTGGGCGATCTGTCTAGCGCTGGCGTTGATGCAACCGACTGTAGGGATGACCCCAGATTTCATTACGGATGCCAACTTCGCCGCTGGCGCGCCGGTAACCTTGGAAGGTCTTGCCTTCCAGCCAGGCACTCGGTTTGATGTTAGCGGGTTTGAGTTCCGGTTCGCTGGTGAATTTACCGACTAGGGCGGTGTGGATATTATGCTCGTGTACCCAGGAACCCTGGTTGATCTCGGTTTTGGCTCTGCCGATACAGAATCCGTATTTGATTATCTCAGCTTCGGGTTTGAAATCTTGCAAGGCAAATTTATGGCCTGCAGGGATGTCGTCTTGCAGGGTAAGTACTTGCTGGTCAATTTCCAGGCTTTCACCCTGTGCTAGCGTTTTAATAGCTACTGCGACATTGTCGCTGAGGTGGACGCGGATGGCACGTTGGGTCTCAGACATTAGTTGAACTCCTTGATGCAGGCTCTGACCCCTTTGGTCTGGATCTTATGCAGATATGTGGTAACCTCGCTGTGCAGGGTCGGTATTTGGGTAAGATCTTCAGACCAGAATGAGCGCTTGGCCAGGATCTCTCTGGTCATCTCTTCCAGATCGTTGATTTGATATGCCTTTTCAAAGAAAGCGGTAACCTTTTCACTGTCATTGATCAGATATTCGCGGCTCTCGGTCGTACCGATGAATTTGCCAGTATCGTTACGCTTGCCGTTGTAGAACGCGATCAGTGCGGCCAGGGAGAAGGGTGAGACGCTTGGGGCGTAATTCCTTCTTCCATGATATAGCTCAGAAGCGAAGGGAGTACGCGCACCTTCCACTTGGCTACTGAGTTGAGTGATATCGATAAGAGCTCGTGACGGATAAAGGGATTGGCAAAACGTTCGAGAATAACCTTGGCGTATTCTTCTTTCTCCTGCTGGGGTAACTTGAGCGTTGGGACGATCTCTTTGAGCAGCATGTCTTTGAGGAATTTGGAGAAATCCGGATCAGCCAGCATCTCGCCGACAGTCTCCAGCCCTGCAAGGAAGGCTCCGAGTACATTGCCGGTATGTGCGCCGTTGAGGACGGCTACCTTTCGGGTGCGGTATGGCTGCATGTCGTCGGTGAAGACGACGTTCAGACCGGCTTGAGTAAAGGGGAGTCTCTTCTGAATGTCGGCGTCGGCACCTTCGATTACCAGCAAGTGGAAGATCTCTCCGGTATCAATCAGGTTGTCCTGATAACCGAGTTCGGCATGTGAGGCTCTCTATCTCATCGCGCGGATAGCCTGGTACTATCCGGTCGACCAGGGTGCTGAGAAAGGTGTTGGCGCTCTCCAGCCACTGGGCGAAGTCGGGGCCGAGTTCCCAGTACTCGGTGTATTCAAGGATATATTCCTTTAGCTTGCTGCCGTTGTAGTTGATAAGCTCGCAGGGCATGATAATCATACCTTTATCTGCAAGCTCCGGCAAAGTGGGGTAAAGCGCCGGTAGAGCCAGGCGGTCAGCTTGGCCGGGAAGGTCTCGGGGCAGGTCTCGGGGTTGTAATCCTCTTCCTTGAACTCGATGCCGGCTTCAGTGGTATTGGAGATGATCAGCTCCATATCGGGGTTCTCTGCGGTCTGAAGATAATCCTGCCACTGGCTGTAGGGATTCAACCCTCGTGATACCGAGGTTATTATCTTCTTCTTATTGACGGTCCTGTCCCTTCTCTATTCCACGCAGGTAGAGGGTGTAGTAGAGTCCGTCCTGGGCATTGAGCATCTCGACCATACCGCTCGGGAGCGGTTGCACGACCACAACCTTGCCGCCGAAGAGATTCTGTTCGTTCATCTCGTCAATCATCCAGTCGGCAAAGGCTCGAAGGAAGTTGCCTTCGCCGAATTGCAGAACCTTCTCTGGAAGGTTGTTATCGGCTTTATTATAGTTGATCTCTAAATCATTGCTCTTGAGGAGCGCACTGCCAAGAGTGTTCATGGTCTTCTCCTTTTGGGAAATTAATATATCTGGTAAAAATATGTTATTAAAGATTTATCTGATTGCAGATAGTCAGGAAGGTGCGTATCTTATCGTCACTGACATTATGCCCGATACCGACGCAGGATATTGATACCTGTTGTTGGTTGGATTATTCCCTTCTATAATCAGGTTATCGATGAGTGAACGCAGTTCATTCTCGCTCAAGTCATTGAGCGTTACCGGACTCACCCGGAGATTCAGGAAGGTGTCGGGGAAGTTCTTACGGACTTCAGCAACATTTGAACCGGCTCCTACCTCGAGAAAATCGAGATTGGGTACCTTGCTGTAGCCGGTAGCAGACATGCTCCATACTCGCTCCGCAGTGGTGGATGCCGAAACTGGTGAAGGCTTCAGCCAGTTCCCGGTCATACGGGAGTAGAAACTCTTCATAGAGTATATTCGGGATCATCTCACAGGAGCAGTTGGAGGTCAGGTAGGTCTTTGGTCGGGATCTGCCGATTATGGCGGTGACTCCTTCTGAGATAGTCTCGCTCACTTCGTTGAGTCGTTTACCGATATCCAAAATACAGTCGGTAACTATCCGGAAGAGGGTGTGGAGTTCGTCAGGGTATTCATAATAAGCGGTCATCAACTCCTGCCCCAGGATGTCCATAGCGATATTCTGTACTCCCATCAGGTTGATATGGCTCTCGACCCGGCCGTACTCCCGTTGGAGGAAAGGTTATCTGTTTCTCGGTCTGCTGCCAGACCGCTGAGGCTTCTAGTCCACGATAAGCTAACTTGGCTGAGAGTTCTTCTATATCCAGATTCTGCGGGACTACTACTGGAGAGTTTGTTCGGAGCATATTCTATTCTGCAACCGAGTACCTCGGAATGGAGGTAACCCGCAGCGAGCAGGTTGGTGCCGAGCAGGGGCCTGGGTTCGGGATTCTTCGAGGCCCAGACCGAAACTGCCGAATTTGTCAAAAAGGATACGGCGCATCTTCATATCCGCTTCAATGCGTACCTGCGGTTCATCGAAGAATGGTTGCGAAAAGTCTATCCCCGCCTCCTGGTGCCACCACTCCGGATGGTAGGTTATATCATATTCAATATGCATTATTATATCCTGATTATATCCTGTATTGCAACGGTTTAGGGCATCAATAAGTTTGGAATGGTCATTACTACATCTGGGAAGTAGGTGATAAGCACCAGTACTCCGAGCATTACCGCATAGAATGGCAGCATCGTTTTGGAGAGCCGTTCGATCTTGACCCCTGATATCGCACTACCGATAAACAAGGTACTGCCGACCGGTGGGGTGATAAGACCGATACCGAGGTTGAGGATCATTATTACTCCGAAATGAACCATATCGATACCGACTGACTGGGCTACCGGCAGCAGAATCGGGCGTGGCGATCAGAATGATGGAGGCCATATCCATGATCATACCGAGTATTAGCATCATGATATTGAGTAGGATGAGAATGAAAATCTTACTGTGAGTTACGGCCAGGATAAAGTTTGCCACGACCTCCGGGATCTTGAGGAAGGTAAGAATCCAGCCGAAGGCGGCAGAGGTAGAGATCAGGATAAGTACTATCGAGAGGGTCTTGGTGGGCTCTGCCAAGAATGTTCCAGAATTCACTGAGTGGGATTTCGCGGTAGACAAAGAAGGTTATAATAAATGAATATACAACCGCGATGGCAGCAGATTCGGTTGCGGTAAATACTCCGCCGACAACCCCGACGACAACGATGATAACGGTGAAGAGGCCAAGGAAGGAATCCCAGAAGGCTCTGAGCACATTCTTCCAAGAGAAATCATCCCCCTTGGGGTATTCTTTTTTGACTGAGACATAGAAGCTGTAGATCATCAGCGCGACACCGAGAATGATGCCCGGGATCATTCCCGCAAGGAAAAGCTTACCGATCGAGACGCTTCCGGCAACCATGGCGAAGATCACCATATTATGGCTGGGGGGAATGAGGATACCTTGTACTGAACTGGCCATGGTGACATTGGTGGCAAATTCCGGGTCGTACCCTTGTTTCTTCATCATCGGAATGAGGATGGAACCGATGGAAGCGGTGTCGGCGGCTGATGAGCCGGAGATACCTCCGAAGAACATTGAAGCGAGAATATTTACCATTGCCCAGGCCGCCGCGTATCCAGCCTACCAGGGCATTGGAGAGGTGGATCAGCCGGTTGGAGATTCCGCCGGCGCCCATTATCTCACCAGCTAGGATAAAGGAAGGGTACCGCCATCAGTGTGAATTTATTGATGCCTCCTACCATGTTCTGTACAATCTGCATGGTGGGTAGACCGATATAAAGAATAGTAATAAGTGATGATATACCGATTGAAAATGCAATTGGAAAGCGCAGACAGATCATTATCAGGAAGGAACCGATAAGAATCAATGCGGCAATTGTCTGAGGATTCATTATAGTTTCTCCCTTGCTGCTTGTTTACCAGAAAGTCGATTATTCTCTTCGTCAATTTCAGCCTTGCTCTTGGTCTTGGGAATCAGACCGAAGGTCTCTAAAAATTTCTCCAGAACCATGAGCATGATGGCGATACCCGATACCGGTACGGCAAGGTAGAGCCAGCTGGTCTCGATCTGCAGGCCGGTCAATTTACTTAGCTTCATGATCTCAGCAAATTCGAAACCGTCGATAACCATGAAGAGAGCAAAGATAAAGATAACAATTAGCGCAACGAATTTGAGTACGTTGACGGCTTTGGGGGGTACTATGAATTCAATTACGGTCATTTTCATGTGGGAATCATCGCGGATAGCCAGTGCGGCGCTGATCAGTGCCATATACGTGATACTTAGTAGGACTATCTCCTCGCCCCATACCGGCTGAGAGTGGAGTACAAAACGCCCAAATACCAGATAGGCGGTCATGACTACTGTAATAATAAAGAAGAGTTTACAGAGGGTTAGGAAGAATAAATAAACAAAGTCAAAAAACTTTTTTATCCTCTTACTCACTATTTCCAAAAATTTTTTCATGTTCTTACTCGTTAGTTGTGTGGTAATTGTCTTGTATAAGCGATGGGTGCCGTATTCTGACACCCATCGAGGCTAATCTTGTTGCAAAAGGTTATTGCAGGTTTGTTAAATTCTTACTTTGATTTGATTGCGTCCATCTCTTTTTCCAGACCCTTGGTGTACTTCTTGATGACCGGAGCAGTAGCTTCCTGCCAAGGGGTTGGATCCTTGACTTCAATAACGGTTGCTACCTTTTTGATATTATCCAGGGTTTCAGCATCAATCTTGGCTGCGTTCTTCTTACAGAATGCCTGGGTAGCTGCGCCTGCTTCGGTGAGAACCTTCTGCTGAGCGGGTGAGAGACGGTTCCAGACAGAGTCAGACATAAGGACGATACCTGGGCTGTAGGTGTGACCGTCAAGAATGTAGTATGGAGCCACTTCATAGAATTTGTTGTTGTAATAACCGGCGTGTGGCTGCTCGGCGCCATCGACCACACCAGTCTGGAGTGAACTGTAGAGTTCTGCCCAGTCAACAGGTGTTGGTTCGATTCCGATAGCCTTTACTGTCTCACTCATCAACTCGGTCTTAGGAACGCGGAGCTTGAGGCCTTTGAAGCTGGACATGTCTTCAACCGGGTTGGTGGTGAAGAAGTTTCTTGCGCCTTCCTCAGTGTAGAACATACCGCGGAGTCTAGTGCCTTTCTCCTGTGGCTCTTTGAGGAACTCAGTACCGATATTGCTTTCAAGTACCGCCCAGAGATGATCGCGATTGCGGAAGGTGTATGGCATACCGAAGAGATTGAGTTTTTCACAGCCGTAGTCGATGAGAGCGTTGGTGTTACCTCTGAAGAGATCACAAGAACCGCCGCCTATCTGCATGGCCTGTAGACATTCTTTCTCGCTACCCAGCATACCTGAGGTATAGACATTGATGGTCATTTTGCCGTTACTGAGCTCCTTTACTTTGTCGGCAAAGAAGTGGGCGACCTTGCCCATTGGATGTGCGTCAGGATTGAGTTCAGCGTATGAAAGGGTTATTTCGTCGATCTCATCAGCTGCCTGAACCGGTGCGTTGACAAATGCCGCGCTCATCAATACTGCTAGTAGTGCAAGTAGAAAGTTTTTCATCTCTCTGGTCTCCAATAAAGAAAGAAATCGTGTAAGCTCTTACATTTATGAGCAAAAATATAATAAAATTGTGCGATATCAAGATGTTGGTTGCTGGTTCTATCATCCTGTAATCTCTGAATTAAGTATATTTCATGAAGTTGAGTTAGTCAAATTAATTTTTGTAAGCGCTTACATTTTTTCTAGATTTTTTGTTCGCTTTACTCCTTTGCTGTGCTATTATTAAAGATATAATATTGTAAGTTAAACGGTTTGGGTGAGTAATCGGGGCTAGGGCGGCGGCCGGGTTGAAATCGACTGGATGCTTGCTGCGGTTTATTTTGTAATGATAAATAAGATGAGTGCAGAAATTAATAATGAATATTTATGATATTGCTGAACGAGCCGGAGTCTCCATTGCCACGGTATCGAGGATACTCAATAAAAAGGGTAATGTACGCAAAGCCACTGAGGAAAAAGTGCTTTCAGTGATCAAGGAGTTGGGTTATACCCCCAATGCTTTTGCCCGGGCCCTGGGGCTTAATTCGCTCAAAACGGTGGCGGTTGTCTGC
Organism: Planctomycetota bacterium; assembly: GCA_963556115.3. GTDB lineage: Bacteria > Planctomycetota > SZUA-567 > SZUA-567 > SZUA-567. The sequence goes on from CAUVYI020000002.1 coordinate 155,702, forward strand.
TCGGATGTATCGGATATCTTCTATGCCAAGGCAGTATCGGTGATTGAGAGTGAGTTGCGCGAGAAGGGGTATGATTCGACACTTTACTGTACCGGTATGGATATCAAGGATAAGAAACGAGCGATGCAGACCTTGCTGGCAAAGAAGGCTGATGCAATGATTCTGGTGGGATCGGTCTTTCAGGAACGGGGAGATAATACGCATATTGAAGAGGTAGCTAGGAGTATTCCGGTGGTTATTATCAATGGTGAGTTTGGTTATGATAATACCTATTCGATATACTGCGCCGAGCATAAAGCGGTGGAAGAGGTGGTTGATCTGCTCGTGGCCAAGGGTAGAAAGCAGCTTATCTATCTCTATGATATTGACTCCTTCAGTGGTGATAATAAGCGAAACGGGTTTATTACCGGGATGAAGAAGTATGGGAGCAAGAATTATAAGAAGCGGATATTCAAGTGTGAGCGGAATTTTTTGAGTTATCGTGAGGCGATACTAAAAGCGCTTGATTATAATTTGAAGGTTGATGGGGTTGTCTGTTCCGAAGATCTTGTGGCTGTCGGAGCGATCAAGGCTCTGGCCGAGAAGGGGTTTGTTGTTCCGGGGGATGTGGCGGTTGTCGGTTGCAATAACTCGATAATCGCTGAGTGTGCTTCTCCGGCGCTGACCTCGATCGATAATAAGGTAGAAGCGCTCTGTGTGGATACGGTACGGACTCTACTGGATGTCTTTGCAGGTAAGGATGTCAGTCATATCAAGAAGATATACGGTAGTATTGTCCCTCGGGAGTCTTTTGTAGTCTGAATATGCCCATACACTTTATCAAGAATATGGGCATTGTTGTTGTCAAACTTGTTTGCAGGCGGGTTAGTTCTCAAAACCAAAGTAGCCTTTGGCGTTGTTGTAGGCGATATCTTGAACCATCTTGCCAATGAGATCGTAGTCTTCAGGGATATATCCCGCTTCAATATCTGCACCGAGAATATTGCAGAGAATTCTGCGGAAGTATTCGTGCCGGGTGTAACTGAGAAAAGAGCGCGAATCGGTAAGCATGCCGACGAATCTTGACAATAAGCTCAGTTGTGAGAGCGCCTCCAGCTGCCGGGTCATTCCATCCATCTGATCTAAAAACCACCAGCCGCTACCGAATTGCATCTTACCCGCTATGCTTCCATCCTGGAAATTGCCGAGCATGGTGGCTAGTAGTTCGTTATCTCGAGGATTAAGATTATAGAGAATGGTTTTGGCCAAGGCATTCTCGCTATCCAAGCGATCAAGTAATCTGGCCAGCGGCAGCGCTATCGGTTCGTCACCGATAGAGTCAAAGCCGGTGTCAGCTCCAAGTTGTTTGAAGAGTCTGGTATTATTGTTGCGTTGAGCACCGAAATGGAACTGCTGGGTCCAGCCCTTCTCATGGTCGAGAATGCCGAAGTGATAGAGCATAGCGGATTTGAATTTCAACTGCTGCTCAAGGGTCAGTTCGTTACCAGCACGTATATGGTTGAAGATTCCTTCTATCTCAGTATCGGTATATGGTTCGGCGTAAGCGGTATTGATGCCGTGATCTGAGAGCCTACAGCCGACTGCATGGAAAAAATCATGACGCTTGCGCAGCGCCTGTAGGTAGGTGGTGAAGTCTGTGATAGCGGTGTCGGCGGCTTGAGCAAGACTGTCGACCCAGGAATTGAAGGTTTTACTGTCTTCCACCGCCATGCCTTTGTCCGGACGCCAAGTAGGCAGGATGCTGATATGGAATGTGGTATCTGCTTTGAGCGCCAGATGTGAACTGAGCGAGTCTACCGGATCGTCGGTGGTACAGACCAGCTCAACCTTGCTCTGTTGCATCAGGCCTCTGGCGCTGAAGTCATCATCCTGCATTCTAGCGATACCCAGATCCCATATTTCATCTGCAGTCTGCTCGCAGAGCAGGGTGTCGGTGTTGAAGTAGCGCTTGAGTTCGAGGTGTGTCCAGTGGTATAAGGGGTTTCTGATGGTTGCAGGCATGGTACGCGCCCATTGATCGAATTTCTCTCTATCGCTGGCGTCTCCGGTGCAGAAGCGTTCAGCAATACCGTTACTGCGCATGGCGCGCCATTTGTAATGATCGCCATATAACCAGACTTGTGTAAGATTCTCCCACTTGGTGTCTGCTTCAATCTGGGCTGGAATTAGGTGGCAGTGATAATCGATAATCGGCATGTCTTTTGCATATTCATGATAAAGCCTGACCGCTGCGTCGTTGTTTAAACAGAAGTTGTCGTTGATGAATACCATGGTTGCTCCTCACGTAAAAAATAATATGTCAACGTTGTCATGATACACCATTGCTGGTTGTTAGTCAAACAATAATTAAAATTTGAGAAAATACTAGTTGAAATACTGGATATGGTGTAGTATATAGTCTAGCTCAAGGTAGTTCTTGATTTATTGATGTGTCAACGAGGACATATAGCGTTGGCTGTCGCAGAAGAGGAAACTGGTTATGGCAACGTTGAAGGATATCGCAAAGATTACCGGAGTCTCGATCAAGACGGTAAGCCGGGCGGTCAATAATAGCGGGTATGTGCGAAGTGAGTTGAAAGCCAGAATCCTACAGGAAGCGAGGCGAATTGGGTATGTTTCCAATCGGGCTGCGCGTAAATTACGCTCGCAAGAGTCTGATGAAATTTATGTGGTGAGTTGGGATATGGACGAATTATTTGTGCGTAAGTTCACTGCTTTTGAGGAGAAAATACGCAAAGCCGGATACCAGGTGATACTGGTGAGTATGCATGAGAAGGATAGCGGGTACAAAGAGAAGATCTTAAAACAGATTATACTTGAGAAGCCTTTAGGTGTGCTACTCCTAACGGGACGGTTTTATAATATTGGTGCAACTTTGCAGCAGCTCAGAACTGCCGGGATAAATTGTCTGCAACTCGATACTCAGACACCTCAGACTGAGGGTATTTATATTGATCGCGGAGCTGGGGTCTATGATGCGGTCAAGATGTTGGCGGCGAGAACTTCGGGTAAGATAGGGTATTTGGGAATATCAAATCGGGAGCATGACTGGACCAGACTTGAAGGTTTTAGAAGAGCGATTGTCGAGGTCGGGCGGGAGGCGGCCGAAATCTTTCCACCGAGTATGGATTCAATCTATGAGGCCGGGGTTGCAGCCGCGGCCATGCTGGTCGAGCATAAGTTGTCTGCAGTTCAGGTTTATTCTGATCTGTTGGCGATGGGTGTGCTCTATGGGTTGAGTGTACTCGGGGTTAGGGTGCCGGATGATATATTGGTGGTCGGTTTTGATGATCGGGATTATTCGGCTTATGCTTCGCCGCCGCTTACGACAATTCGTCAGCCCAATGATGAGTGCGGTGCTATGGCAGCAAAGGTGATGCTGGAATTAATTGCTGGTAATATGGATGCAGTGAGTAAGTGTTATGTCATTCCCACCAGGTTGGTAGAGAGAGCGTCTACTAACATTTAATAAAAATTACCTTGAAACCTCAGACCGATAAATTAAAATTATATCCTTGGGTTATAAGGATTACTGGGATTTATGGTGCTGGGAGTGTAATGGCTAGAGTCGAACTTATCTATCAGGGATATACCCGTGAATACAATATCAATCAGGAAGTGGTGATTGGTCGGTGTGAAACGTGTGATATCAAGATACCCTCCAGTAAGGCTTCACGCCGACATTGCCGGATATTCAAAGGAACCGGCGGATTCTTCCTTGAAGATCTTGGATCGGCAAATGGCACAGTACTCAATGGGGTGGTGATCGGAAGAAAATTACTCAAACATAATGACGTCCTTGAAGTTGGCAGGGTACGACTGCGTTTTATCGATAAGACTGAGGATCCGCTCGTCGGTAAACGCCTGGGGCGGTATCAGGTAATTGAAAAGATTGGAGCAGGTTCGGAGGGGGTTGTCTACCATGCCAGGCAGATTGCACTCAATAAAGATGTGGCGCTTAAGCTCTTTTCTGCCGATTTTATCCGTCGTCAAGGAGGTAAGGAGAAGGTCAGGGAGACTATGGCCCTTGCCGCAGAATTCTCACATCCGAATGTAGTACGTATTGAGGAGTTTGGTGAGGATAAAGGCCGGGCTTTCTGTGTGATGGAGCTTATCAGTGGTGAAGGTTTATTTGCCAGGAGTATACGCAAACGGCGGATAAAAGTAGTAGACGTAGTGCGTTATGGTCTGAGCATCTCTAGTGCTTTAGTTGCGTTGCACAAGCGCGGGGTGCTGCATGGGGATATCAAGCCGCAGAACATGCTGGTGGATCAGGATAATGAACTCAAATTGATTGATTTGAGCTGGGTGCGAATGCAACCGCCGGTGAGTGTGCCTGCGGTAGTGGCGGCGGCGGAGGATGAGTCTGAAGAGACCGAAGAGTCTATCTATGAGTTTGAGCAGGTCTTTGCTACACCCCAATATCTCGCCCCTGAGCTTATCAATAAGCAGCCGCGCCGGGAGCCGAGTGATATCTACGCTCTGTCGATTACCCTTTATCAGTTATTAGTTGGTGAGCTCCCTTATAAGTCAGAACGTATTGAGGAATTACTCAAGCAGCATCTTCAGGGTAAAGTCAAGAGTCCGAATGCAATTAATAAACGAGTTCCACAGGAATTATCCGAATTAATCCTTGCCGGGATGGAGCCGAATTGTGAACAGCGTATTCAGACGGCTCAAGAGTATTATGCTAGACTTCAGCAGATCGCAAGCCAGTTAAAAACTTCACGGCAAAAGAATAAACCGAAATCAACTGCCAGGGTTAAAGAAGAGCGGTCTGGGTTGTTACGTTTTGGACTTAAATATAAACTTCTAGCATTGCTGGTGCTATTGGCTTTAAGTATATCTTATGGTTTTAGAAAGTATACCGAGTATAAACAGGAGCAGGACGTCACGCAGCAAGTTCAGTTGGAGAAGGATAATGAACTTGCTACGGCAGGGGAGTATACCAAGACTGAGGCTATGCTTGAAGAGTTGGTGAAGCAGAAACCTTCTGCACCGGTGGTTGAAGAGGATAAGACTTTGCGTACCGAATTTGAGTCACCCCCCGCAAGCAACGAGTTGCAGCGTTTGAAAGAGGAATTTGAGGCTGGAAAAATTAGCCGGGATGAAGTGAAAAAAGCACTGAATAACAGTTTGCGCAGTGGCGATCTAAGCTCTGAGCTCGGTGAGGAGTATCTAACGTATTTAAAGTCAATAGGCGGTGCTGTTGATACCCGATATGTCTGGCAGAAGGAGTTGGAGCAGAGACTCGAAGCTGGAGATAAAATTGCCGCTTATGATTATCTTGGGACGGTTGATACCTCAAGCTTTGACCGTGATGAAATCCAGGTGTATACGAGTTTACAACTGCAACTACAAACCGAACTGGATTTGGCAGCTAGCAGCGAGTATGAGGGCGCGATAGAGTTGCTCAAGGCTTCACGGGTTGATGAAGCTGTAATCATGCTTACGGGCATAGCTGGTAAGTATCCTGAAACTTTGGGTTGGAGGCGGCGGATACTGGAATTCTTTGCTCGTAGCAATGAAAAACTTGCTGGGGAATTGATCGAAGTTTTTGCTGGTTCGCTCCAAGTTACTTCGAGATTTGAATTAGCTACCATAAGTGAGAATGCTAATGGTTTAGAGGCGGCGGCCAAGGAAGAGGTTTCAGCGATTGATCTTGCCCCGGTAGCACATTTGGTGGATTATTTAGCTCTGTTCCGGAAGGCGTTTATGGCCAAACTCCGCGTGGCTAGAGAGTTAACCGGTAAGCGCTCTGTTGCTGAGATTTCTAGCGTTAAAGGCCCTGTTCTGGTTGAGATAGGGGTTGAAGGTGAGGAGTTGGTTGCATATACGGCTGAGGGTAAGCGGGTACTGGGCTTGGAAGATATCCTCTTCAGTTCGATTGAACTCTTGCTGCCAGCTTTTGAGGCTGAGCCGAAGGTTGCAGTTGGCGCCGGAATATATGCGGTAGCGCGCGGGGAGGAGAATATTGCCCGGGGGTATTTCGAGGCTGCGGCCAGTACTAAGTTGGTGGCAAGAGTAGCCGGGGAGTATCGAGTATTGTTGCAAGGGGGAGTTATTATACCGGTAACAGGGGAGGGATTGAAAGTTGGGAGTATGCTGTTGCGCAGCAGTATAAGGTTGAGTGGCTGTAGAATTCTACTCCCGTTGCGTGCGGGCAGGTTCAGGTTTAGCAATTCACAAGGGGGTGAATTGGTAGTCCAGATATATGATAATGCTGCGGAGTTAGTCTTTGAACAGAATGGTCAAGGACGGGTTATCGGTAGAGTGCCGATTATTCTTCAGGAGGGCGGAACTCTGGAGATAAAGGGGTATTGGGATAAGTTACTGCTCAGTCAGAATGATATTCTCGTCGGTAGTATCGGTTATAAGGCTATTGGCGATATTGTTGTTGCGCCAGTAGCGGGCAGTAGTGATGATGTCGCTATTGAGAAGAGTGTCAGAAAGATATTGCCCTTACACCAACCGGAATTTAATGAGAGTGCGGCTGGGGCGCTTGGCTAAAAGAGTTTTTTTGCGTCGCTTGTGTTGGAAAAATTTTGCAAAGTGTTTGCGTAGAGATATTTTTTATTCAGTAAGGCTGAAGTTTCTTTGAGAAAGAAGCTTCCTCGTGCTTATTTTTTTTTAATTATATTATGCGAACAGATGGTGTGGAAGCATTTTGTATATACTGAAAAAACCCCGGAGGTTATGGCCTGCTTCGGGGTTTTTTTTAATCTAATTTAGTTGTATTAGGATTTGTCAGCTGCCTTAAGCCGGGTTACTGGCTTATAGTAGCCTTGAGGTGGTCGATAAAGACCTGGATAATTTCTGGGTTCTGACCGAGTGGAGGGACTACAGTCGCCTTCAAGCCAAGGATAGACTTCCAGCTATCAGGTTCATCGCCCATAACGTCATTCTGGATATGATCGCCAGCAACAATCATAAATGGAATGAATTTGACCTCTTTTAAGCCGCTGGCTTTTACCGCGGCAAAAGCGGCCTCGGTGCCTACAGGACCTTCCACCGTTGCCAGTTGAACATTCTTATAGTTGGCTTTGAGGTAATCATTGAATTTAACCAATTGATCATTGTGTGAGATATGGTGATCATTACCGTGTCCGGCGACTATGGTATATTGCTCGGCAGTGCCAAATTCTTTGGAGATTATCTTGGCCACGGTGGCGATATCTGCGGCATTACCGAGTAAGGGACTGCTGAATTTTAGATCTAGACCGAAATTTTTGTCGGCGGTGAGTTCATTGTATTCGCCGCCGGGGACTACGTGTAGTGACTGAACGTATACTTCTTTTACGCCTTTATCCGCAAGATTTTTGAAGAGCTGTTCTGGGTTTACAATCTGCTCTTGGCGCTTAAACATAGTGGTCTGACCTTCTTTTGCCAGCTTGTCGATAATAAATTGTGCTGTAAATGCCCAATGTATCTCGTACTTAGGGAAAGCTTTGCTGAAGGCGCTGTCAATCTCTTCAAAACTCTTCTGTGCCTCTGGTATACTGGTGCCGAAAGCAATAAGCGCAATTACTGGTTTCTGACATTCTTGACTGCCGGCGGCAAATGCAGGAAGGCTGAAAGCCACTACTGAGAGTAGGGCGGTTAGAATACAACTGGTAAAATTCATACTATATCTCCTTGGAAAAAAAGCAATGTGGTCACCTGACCTGATATTCAACCAAGAGACTCTGAAGGAAATGAAGGTAAGAATAGAGGCAATTTATCTGCGTCTCTGTCATGTACCTGCATTCATAGACTCAGACAGAAGCCTCTGAATACTCCTTAGGTGGTATTCTGACTCGTGGATATACTTGACTGATATGCCTTCCCATTCCTAGGAACAGTGACTGTCTACTCTGACATGCAGAGCAAACCAATCAGTTAATAGCCACATACAGCAGCGTGTCTTCTGTGACGGAATTTCACCGTACTTCCCAAGTTTATCAAGAATAAACTTATACCTGATGGAGTATGGGTTTATTATAATTATCTGTTTTCATATGTCAAGCATTTAAGATAAGGGAATTAATTGCTCTGGGTAATGGCTTGATTGAGGCGTTTTTGCAGAGCTTGGCGTTCATCAGTACTCTCTAGCAGAATAGCCTCTTGTATATAGTGCAAGGACTCTTCTTTACGCCCTAACATATCCAGTGCTTTGGCACATAAGGTCAGCGCTTCCGGGCTTTTGCGGTTACTCAACGTAACTCCTTCCCGGGCGACAGCCAGAGCCCGCTCGGGGATGGACTCGAGCTTTTTAGCCGGATTCGGCAGGAGTTCATTGCCAGGATGAAGGTAAAATTCGGCAATATCCAAACGCAGTTCTAGGCTGTTGGGCAGACGTTTTAGAGCGTCATCAAATGCACTTACCCCCTCGTACCAGAGATCTTCCTGGCGGTAGAGCAGTTTGGCGCGATTGAGCAGGGGTTTGGGCCAGTCGGGGAGTAAGGTACTTGCCTGAGTAAAGAGATCTGAGGCTTGGGCTAACTCTCCGCTATTGACCAGAGATTCGGCGAGTTTGTTGTATCTTACTGCAAGTTCGCTCCCGTTTGATTCATCGCTGAGGGTTCTGGCTGCTTCTAGTAGTATCCAGGCGTTATTGGCGTAACTTTTAGGATCTTTGAGCATGAGGTCTGTCGCATTGAGCAGAGTATAGAGGATGCCCCGTGATTTGAGTTCGGCCGGGTAGTACTGTTTGAGATACTTCAGGGTGTTGTCATTCTGCAGTTTGGTCAGCTGTTTGACCGCCAGGTCGGGATTACTCTTGAGCAGAAGCAGGGCGCTCTCAACTCTGGAGAGTAGTCCATATACCGTAGTATATTTGAGATTATGCTCGAGAACTCGGAACATGATTGTTTTTGACTCTGGGGTAGCGTTTAGTTTATGCTTCAACGTCAGGGTATTCTCTCCTGCAGGTAGATCAATGAGGGCATAACGTCGACCCCGCCCTTTGTCCTCAAGGAAATCGGTGAATTCCTTGTGGTTAATAAGCAGTTGATCGGCATTGTCATCAAGATAAATGACGATGTGGGTTGGATATTTTAGTTCGAAACTCTGCTGTAGATAGCAGGTGGTGAAACCGTCAAGTTTGAGGTGTTTGAGATTGATTATTCCTTTATTATAGTCTTGAGCGGGTAATGCTGACCAGCCTTTTTCAGGAAGTTTAGCTGCTACTTGCAGAGATTTCTGGTTTATGACTTCCGGTGGTGTCTGCTCCAGAAAGAATTTGAGCGTTACTGGGGTTATGCTCTTCAAAGCATTTCTGTAAGCGTAATTAAAAGATTGATTGAAATAGGTATTGGCTTTGGGGTTGTCTTTTTCGGCCAAGGCGATTCCGGTCAGATACTCTACTTCTCCAGGTTCAAGGAGTCGGCTACGGCTCTGCCTGATACTGTCGGCAAGATTATTGCAGTCATAGATAAGTGATCGTTCATTGGGGGTTAGTGTCTTGACAAAGCCGGAATACGCCAGGAGCAGAGTCGGACGGTCGGAACGCTCTTTGAGTACCTTCTGATAGAGAACCTTGGCCGCTTCTTTGTCCTTGGATTCTCCGGCTAGGCTGTCGGCAAGGCGGAGGCTGCTTCTGATCATCTCCTGATTCATTCCCAGTACTGATATCTGCAGGGATTTTAAGGTGAATTCTCCGTTATTCGCGCCAACACCGATATATGAGTCGGTTGTATCGACGCTGCTGTTTGAGGTCTGGAGTTTGATAACCTCTATGTTATCTACCTGGATAATAATTAGGCCATTCTGAAAGTCACGGAATATGGATATGTTGTGCTCTCTCCCTGAGTTCAGGGTGAAAGAGCCGTTCTCGGTGAGCGGAGTGTTGTCGACAAGTACTTTGGCTCCCGGGGCTCCCTCTACTCCAAGTTCAATTATCCGGGTATTCTCGGTAGTATTGTAGTCGGAGTTGAGACCGGAGAAAATCTCGACCTTGCCCATATTTGTCTCCGGCATATAAACCTTGAAGTTGACATGGAAGTTGAAGGGTAGGCTTACCGGAGCTCCGAATGCTACTGGACTCTGTGCGGTGCCGGGAGATAGCTTCAGACCCTCGGCATTCAGTTGGGCAAAATCGGGATTGTACCAGCCGAGTCGCTTCTTTCGAGAAGCGGTGAGGCTAGTGGTAAGCTTTGCCTCTTGATTCATATTTATGCTGTATTCACCCCGCCAGTCACGTTTGAGCATGGCGCCGAGGATATCCTTGTCTTTGCTGATCTGAGCTTGTTGCGCTTGCGATTCCAGGAGTTGCTGGATGGTATCCTGAGCATAGTTTAAGACCAGTAGTGTAAAGATACTGATAAGGATCAGGCTGCCTAGAAGGATGCTCAGACCCGGGTGGCGTAGAATCTTACGTTGTAACTTATAGAAGAGTGAGGAGGGTCTGGCTTTGATTATATCACCGTGAAGAAAAGCGGCGCAGTCCTCTGCGAGTTCGGTTGCAGATTGATAACGTCTCGCCGGTTCTTTGAAGAGACACTTTAGAATAATGGTGTCGATGTCCTTGCTCAGGCGAGGAATCTGCTTGCGGGGGGAGGGTGGATAATGATTGACAATCTGTTGCAGGAGTTCGAACTGGGTCATACCTTGAAAGGGTGGTCTGCCGGTGATCATTTCATAGAATAAAGCTCCTAGCGAGTATATATCACTCAGTGGTCCGATTTGTTCGAGCTTGCCTGAAGCTTGCTCCGGAGAGATGTAGGGTAAGGTTCCCATTATCGCTCCGCTCTTGGTCATACGTCCTTCGTCAGCCTCGGTGGTTAGATTGACGGCTAGACCAAAATCTGTCAGTATTGGCTGGCCGTCTTTATCAATTATGACATTGCCAGGTTTGATATCGCGGTGGATTATACCCTGATTGTGGGCGTAGGCGATAGACTCGGCTATGGTCTTGAGTAATTCGCAGGCTTTATAGGGCGGTAAGGGGCCAGTCTCCAGAATCCTGTCGAGGGGCTGACCGTCGATAAAGTCCATGGTAAAGAAGTGCAGTCCACGGTAGACATCGAAATTATGTATGGGTACGATGTTGGGGTGTTTCAAGACGGCAGCGGCTTTGGCTTCCTGGATAAAACGTTTGATATCCTCATCACTTGCCCCATCGGCCGATTTGAGAACCTTGAGGGCGACGATGCGTTTGAGTGTTTTGTGTTGAGCTTTGTAGACTACACCCATTCCGCCGCGGGCTATCTCTTCAATAATTTTATAATCGCCGAAGCTCGATAAACGGCCGGTAGTGAAGCTGCTGCTTGGCTGAGGTACAGGGGGAGAAGTGGGGTCAGGGTTTGCTGCGTTACTTGTGGAGTTGGTAGGAGACTTCTCTGTTTGTGTGTAGTTGAATTTATGACCGCAGGCGACGCAGAATATCTCACCTTGGAGATTTCCGGTATCGAATTGATGTTTACACTGTGGGCACCTTGTGGGTGCGGATCTGCCTTCAGCTTCAGAGGCTGAAGTATAGACCGTAGACTCGTGTTTCAAGCGTGTTATCTCCGCGCATTTGGATTTCTAAGTGATTCCATATACATCTGCAGTTGGTTGCGTAGGAAACGGAGGTCATCCTCTTCGTTGGTACCCTGGGTAATCTTATCGGGCGGGAAGGGGGTGCCGTCATTCCAGGTGATGCGGTTTCTTGAAACCTTGGTCGTCAGCCATTGGTAATAGGCCTCTTCATATTTGCTGTCACCAATAAAGTTTTCAACAATCTTTCTGATCTTGTTGAAAGGAATGTTTCTACCTCCCTTGATAGCTTCGAGAAGGAGAATATGCCAGCCTTTATCACTCTTGGTGAGGATAACATCACCCCTGGAGTTGAGATCTCTGATCCCTTGTATCATCTCTTTCGGGAAGAAGTATGTGCCGTCGGGGCGTTGGAAGGTATGATCCTGCGGCATGAAGTTACCGGGTGCGCCGGTTACGATAAGGCCGCCGCCTTGCGCGAGTTTATCACGGCTGAATTCCTTTGCCATCTCCGGGAAGAGCTGGATGCGTTTATCGATAGTGTTATTCTTCAACATCTCGTAGAGCATGTTGGCCTGTTTTTTACAGAGGCTTTCATTACTCTCGTCACAACTAAGAAATATTTGTCTGACTCGAACTAAGCGCTGCTCGGTAAAGACGGTTTTTTTATGCTTGAGGTAAAACATCTTAACTTCTCGGGGTGAGGCATCCAGATTTGATCGGGTGGAGTAGACTATATTACGGCGCATAATCTTGGTGCGGGCATAACGTTCGGCAATAGGTTCGTTGATCAGTCTGCCTATATTCATCCGTCTTAGCTCTTGGCCTACTTCGCTAGTGGTAATTTCAAAATCATTCTTGGCGTCGTCATCATTCATTATCTTGTCATATTCATCCTCGGTAAGGAAGATAATGATCAACTCTTTTAAAGCATTGGTGCTAAGTGCTTCTAGTTCTGCGTCATTAATACTGGTCTCATCACGACCGGGGAAATGCATTTCAAAGAGAATTTTGCCCATGGTGTCAAGCTGCGAGCGGGTAATCTTCTTGCCATTGACGTTTACAAGAATTGCGTGATCAAGAATCTGGTTATTCGCCGCCTGAATAGCTCCGTTATAGGTAGCAATTATAAGTAATATGCAAAATATAAGTAGAAACCTGCTTCTCATCATAATACCTTCCTTCACTATAATCAAGCTTTGATCAATGTAATTAATGTTGTTTAGAGCGTACCCTTACTCGACGGGATACCGGTTTCGCGCGCATCATCTGCCAGTGCTTGGCGTAATGCCCTACCACAGCCTTTGAAGATAGCCTCGAGGCAGTGATGCGGGTCGGAGCCGGCGAGGAGGTCTACATGCATATTGATGCCGGCATTGACGCAGAGAGCTCTGAGAAATTCTCTACCCAGACAGGTATCGAATTCACCGCATTTCTCTGCGGGTATTATGGCTCGGTATTCAAGATGTGGTCTACCGGATAAGTCCAGAACTACCCGGCAGAGCGCTTCCTCCATCGGCAGCAGCATACTACCGTAACGTTGTATTCCTCGCTTGTCGCCAACTGCTTGGCGCAGACATTCACCCAGACAGATGCCAATATCCTCTACCGTATGATGGGCGTCGACCTCGATGTCGCCTTGAGCTTGTACCTTGAGATCAAAGAGTGCATGCTTGGCTAGCAGAGTAAGCATGTGGTCAAAAAAACCGACACCAGTGTTTATCGTCAACTCTGCAGTGCCGTCGAGGTTTAACTCCATGTCGATAGTTGTCTCTGCTGTCTGGCGGGTTATTGAGGCTTTACGCATTTGCTGACTCCTGAGAATAGGGGTTGTTTTAATATTGGTAATTAAAAACCGGGCATTCAACTCTATCTGTAGAGGAAGCCCGGGTTAGCTAAGAAGATAATAAAAGGGGGAGCCAGGCTAATTTGCAACTTTCTTATCAATAATTTGAGTTCTGGCAAAGGAAGCATAATTAACAAAGCTACTCAGTCCTATATTATCACTGGCTTTTGAATTATTTATTATAGTTGTATATGTCTCGATTGCTTCCTGATCCTTCCCGAGTTTTTCTTGAGCTAAACCTTTATAGAGTAAGGCTTCCTGGAGTAGATACTCGGTCTTGGAGTTTATTACTTCGTTGTAGGCTTTGACCGCACCAGCAAAGTCACCTAGGTTGAAGAGAACTGTACCGTAGTCGAGTTTTACTTGGTCAATAAATGGGTGCTTGGGGTTCTTGCTGATAAAGTCTGCGCCCGCTTTTTTTGCCAGTTCGAGTTGGGTTTTATCGATTGAGTTGCCGGCTGAATTCAAGACAAGAATATTACCATAGGGTTCAGCAGGGGTACCGGGGATCGCAGTGGTGGCCTTGGCAATGTCTGCGGCAAAATTATCGCTGAGATTTACCTGTGAGGAATAGGTCGCCTGGAGAATTTTATTCCAGGAGTCGAGCTTTTGTGCTTCTTTGTATTCACTGAAATATGAAATACCCAGAGCTACGGCCAGCAAGATTATCAGATATAATGCGATCTTTTTGAATTTGGTAAATGCTTTGTGGGCAAATGTATCTTCAAATGCTGCTGCGCTGGCAGTATTTGGCGTAGTCTCGGAGGTATCTTTGGCCATATTGTGATCCTTTAGTTTTTAAAAATTTATTATTGTAGTTATTATATGTATGATTAACGAAAAATTATTATAGTAAATATTCCTGCTACCGCAATATCTTTATTTACGGTAGCAGGAATATTATTACATATCCAGCACTCCGCCTTGATCCGCGCTGGTGGCATGGACGGAATAACGAGCCAGCCAACCGCGTTCGACTTTGGGGGTAAACTCTTTGAGCTGGGAGAGGCGCCGGCTGATCTCGGTTGCCGGTACCTTGAGTTCGATACTCCGTTTGCGGGTGTTGATATCGATGATATCGCCGTTCTGGATAATTGCTATTTCACCCTTGGCTGCAGCTTCAGGAGATACATGCCCGATACATAGCCCTCTGGTACCGCCGCTGAAGCGGCCGTCGGTAATCAGTGCCGCCCGAATATTGGCGCCGCTAAGGGCTGCAGTGGGCGAGAGCATCTCCTGCATGCCCGGACCTCCTTTGGGACCTTCATAGCGGATAACGACGACGTCACCGTCCTTGACCTTACCGCTAAGGATACCGTCAAGCGCTTCTTCCTGCGATTCAAAGATGACTGCCGGACCACTGAATACCTTCATGTCTTCAGCAACTCCCGCGGTCTTGACTACAGCACCCTGGCGGGCAATATTACCGAAGAGGACGGTGAGACCGCCATCCTTACTGAATGGACTCTCCTTGCTACGGATAATGTCTCCATCCGGGTTTGTCGCTCCTATAAGATTGTCGGCAAGGGTGCCGGTTACGGTTTTACAGTCGAGCTTTAACGGAGTTACGCTAGAGACCTCTTGCAGGATTGCCGGAATTCCCCCCTTTTCATGGATATCTTCCATATGTACCTCAGGTCGTGAAGGGGAGACCTTGCAGATGCATGGAACCTTCTTGGAGATAGTATTGATGCGTTTTAGATCGTACTTTATACCTGCACTACTGGCCAGAGCCAGGGTATGAAGAATTGTATTTGTACTCCCTCCCATAGCCATATCGGCAATAAATGCGTTATCAATAGAGTCTCTAGTGACGATATCAAGCGGTAAAATATGATTGTCTATACAGTTCTTGAGAGCTTTAGCTGCTTCCTTGACCAGTGCCAGACGTTTGGGATTGGGTTTGGTCTTGGTCTTCTTCTTGTCTGCCCAGACCTCGGCGGTAATAGTGCCATTGCCTTTGAGTGCCAGACCTATGACCTCTCCCAGGCAGTTCATCGAGTTGGCGGTAAACATACCAGAGCAGGAACCGCAGCCCGGGCAAGACTTCATTGCCAGGCGTTCTAGAGCGGCGTCACTCATCTTGCCGACAGAATTTTTGCCGATGCCTTCAAATACGGTAATAAGGTCTCCGCCGTCTTTACCTGCGAGCATCGGACCACCTGAGACATAGACTGCAGGAATATTCATGCGTACCATGGCGTTGTACATGCCAGGGACAATCTTATCACAGTTGCCGATGCCGATCCAGCCGTCACAGGGATGAGCTGTGAGTATGGTCTCTATCTGGTCGGTGATCAGTTCACGTGAAGCCAGTGAGTATTTCATGCCGAAGTGACCCATAGCAATTCCGTCACATACCGCACCACCGATATTGGCCTTCCAAACATTGTAGCCTAGGCTCTTCAACTGCTTTTCGAGAATCGCTTCAAGTTCACGCAAGTGGGCATGTCCAGGAATCTGGTTGGTGTATGAATTGACTATAGTTACGTATGGCTTGTGGGAATCCTTGATATTTTTGATTACACCTGCGGCTTTGAGCAGGCAGGTTGCGCCGAGAAGCTTTTTATTGCCGGCAAAGATCTTACTACCGTTATGTTGAATGTCAGTAATACCAGCATTAATGTATCCGGTCTGTTTCTTCGTAACTCTTCGGGGTGTCTTTTTCTTGGTAGTGGTGTTTCCGGTTGTACACTTTCTGGTAGCTTTCTTCTTTGCCATTACTGCTCATCCTTTCATTGAGAGACTAAAGATCAATTCGGTAATTATGAATAACCAAATATAATCATTATATATATGATGTTATGATTATAGGGATTAGAAGATAAAAAGCTATAAGCTTTAATGCGGTTATGCTATTATTTTTCGCGGGTTATACGGTTGTTGTCGGCAGCAGGATTTATTATAAGAATGTAGAGATAATAATAGCAGATTAGATCTGTCTCTTCGTATAGGTTTAGTGCTGGATTAGATAATGATTATTATTTTTACAACTATCAGGTGTTAAAAGCGTTAGAAAGGAATGATTGTGTTTAAAAAAAAAGTAAAAAATATGTTTTTTTAGAGCTTTTTAGTTGCTATTTACTGGTTATACAGGTAGATTTAACCTTAAATACTAATGGTTTGGGTGTTATCTAGGTTCTGTAATTTCAAATAACAATAAAGTGGGAGAAAAAAGATGGCTAAGAAAGTAGCAAAAAAAACTACTAAGAAAGTAGCAAAAAAAGTGACAAAGAAGGTTGCAAAAACAGCTGCAAAGAAGACCGCAAAAAAGGTTACTAAAAAAATAACTGCAAAGGCAGCAGCGACTACTTCAGCTAAGGTGGCCACTGTCGTACGGGATAATACCAAGCCTCTAACCAAGACCCAGTTGATTGCTACTATCGCTGAGATGACCGAACTTGAGAAGAAGCAGGTCGCCGCGGTGATCGATTCGTTACCGGTTCTGCTTGAGAAAGAGCTTAAAAAGCCCGGAAGCTTCCAGTTGCCAGGAATCCTCAAGATTGAAAAGAAAAAGGTTCCCGCGCAAAAGGCGGTCAAAAACTGGACCAACCCCTTTACCGGTGAGGTTGGAACTAAGCCAGCCAAGCCTGCACACAATAAGATAAAGGTGCGTGCTTTGAAACGATTGAAAGATATGGCATAGCTTTTTGGCGTGAAAAACTATAGCTTGTGGGTTTTTTAAGACTGCTTTGAGATTATCTCGAAGCAGTCTTTTTTGTTGTAGGCTTTAGCCAGTTGAGTACTCCGCAGGAGTGCGAAACAATAAACCACCCGCTATGCGGGTGGATAATAAAACGTTATACAAAGATACACCTTTCCAAAATATAATAGAGTTGTTCAAGCTGTTATTATTTAGAAAGGAAAGGTGTAATGGCTAATAAGTCGAATAGTTTATCACATACAAAGTGGTTGTGCAAATATCATATAGTATTCAGTCCTAAGTATAGGCGAAAGATAATATATGGTCAATATCGCGAGAGTATAAAAGAGATAATTCAGCGGTTATGCAGTTATAAGGGAGTTGATATTATAGAGGGGCATATGATGAGCGATCACGTGCACCTGTTGTTAAGTATTCCGCCAAAGTTCAGTGTGGCTCAATTTATGGGGTATCTTAAAGGCAAGAGTGCGCTTATGATATTTGATAAGCATGCAAATTTGAAGTATAAATTTGGTAACAGGCATTTTTGGGCAGAAGGTTATTATGTAAGTACGGTGGGTTTTAATGAAGCTACGGTGAAGAAGTATATCCGTGAGCAGGAGAGTCGAGATATAGCTTTAGATAAATTGAGTGTGAAAGAGTTTGAAGACCCTTTTAAGGGTGGCAAGTAATAATAATCCCCCTTTTAGGGGTAGCAACGAGTTAAAAGCATTAGTAGCTTGAACGAAATGAAAGCAGAGCGTCTTGAGACGTTGCAGGTAATAAGGGCTTATAGCCCCGAGCGAACCACCCGTTTGACGGGTGGTTCCGATTGGCAATTATATGAGTTGTATAAACTCTCAGTATTGTCAAGATTGACTCAAGCGTACGGAGGAAGTTGTCGATAAGTTAGTGAGTATGATTTTTGCTTGTGTAGTGACCGGGGTAGAATGTGGAGAAAGAATAATGAAGAAAACCAGGCTGCTGATTGCTGTAGATAAAGGGTGTGAAGATATTATTTTGCCAGAATATAAGAGTACTGGGGCGAGCGGGATGGATGTAAGAGCGGCGGTAGAGACTACGGTTGTACTGAGACCCGGGCAGATCGAGTTGATTCCGACAGGTTTGCGTCTGGCGGTGGCGGAAGGTTATGAGATTCAGGTTCGGCCGCGTTCTGGATTGGCCTTAAAGCACGGAATAACCGTGACTAATTCGCCTGGAACTATTGATGCGGATTATCGCGGACCGGTTGGGATTATTCTGGCAAATACCTCGGCCGAAGATTTTATAATCAAGCGCGGAGATCGGATAGCGCAGTTTGTACTACAGGAGGTTATACGGGCGGAGATAGCGGTTGTGGATGAGCTTCCGGATACAGAGCGTGGTGCCGGTGGTTTTGGTAGTACTGGACGTGAATAATGGATGAGACAACTCTGAGTTATGGTTGGGCGGTGCTGTTGGGGTTGGTGCAGGGTTTGACCGAATTCTTGCCGGTATCAAGTAGTGCTCATCTGGCTCTGGCTGAGCATCTTGGACATGGAGCGGTAGAGAATTTTGCGTATGATATCCTGTTGCATCTAGCTACCGTGTTAGCGGTACTTGGGGCTTTTTACCAGGATATTATCGCTATTCTGAGCGAGCGTAAAAAGTGGATTGTGCTGGGGTATATTATTGTTGGTTCGCTGCCGGTAGGTGTTGTCGGAATTCTGTATAAGGATAATATTGAAGCCTTGGCGCAGCGGCCGGTATTGATTTGTCTGGCGTTACTCTTGACGGCGGTGCTACTTATGCTGGCGCAGTTGCGCCCAAAGAGTGATCTTCTGCTTGAACGCGTTGGTTGGCTTAAAGCCTTTGAAATCGGCTGTTTTCAGGTGTTAGGAATGTTACCGGGAGTAAGCCGTAGCGGGTCTACAATTGCCGGTGGGGTGCTACTCAATCTGGATAGGCAGGAGGCGGTGAAGTTCAGTTTCTTCCTTATGCTGCCGGCTGTGCTGGGGGCTAATCTGCTCAAGTTTATGCATGATCCAGAGGAGATACTTACTTTGCCTTTGGGGCCGGCTCTGAGTGGTTGCCTGGTCGCGTTGGTGAGTGGTTGGATTGCGGCGCGGCTGATGCTGAAGATTGTCGCGGGTACAGGGTTGAAATGGTTTGCATTATATTGCGCGGTTGTGGGTGTGATCGGGATTATCTACTTCGGGTTCTGGAGATAGTGGGTAGCTGCGAGGTGTAGTCTGTAGGATAAGGCAAGGGTTGGAAATAATATCTGTCAGTAGAAAGAGGAAATATTGATTATGGCTAAAAGTAAGGATAAGAATAAACAAATTGCGAGGGAAACGGAAAAGCGAGTATCGTATACACCGTTTTTTTGTGGATTATTTTTATGTGGGCTCAGTATCTTTATGTTGCTCTCCTTTCTGACCGCCGATATTACCCTTGATCCGCTCAATGGCGGTAATTACTGCAGTACGGGTCTGGTAGGTTCATGGTTGGCGTACGGGAGTATTCTGAGCTTCGGCAAGATACCTGCTTTTATTATGGCGGGGCTGGTGTTTCTCTGGGGAGCCTATATTATGCGCCTTGGCAGTTTCTTCAGAACTTGGGTGAATGTTTTAGGTGGGATGTTGATGCTCTGTGCGGTCTCGATTCTAAGTGGTCTCCTGGGTAGTGGTGATTTCTATTCTGGAGGTCTCTTATCTGAGGTTATCTTGCCATATGCCAATCTTTACGGGGGTAATCTTGGGGTATTTATGATGTGTGCGGTTATCTTCGTGACCGGCTTGGTTCTGGCCTTTGGTACCAAGGTTTTTGTCAGCGCCGAGTGGCTGGGAGAGGCGGTGGTGCGTTTATTCATCGTTACTTTGCAGGGAGCGGCAAAGACCTGCAAGAATACTCATGAAGCTTTTTCACCAAAGTTGAAACGTGCTGTCCTTACCACCGGTAGCGGTATGGCTGAGCCGATGCGCCAGGCTACACGGGTGGCGCGGGAGCGTTTTGTCGAGAGTGTACAGGGAGTGGCTTCTAGAGTAGTTGATAATGAAGAGTCAGGAGACTCGGTAGTCGAAGATTCAGAGATAATTGATAATGATAGCAGGGTTGTCGCCGAGCCGGAACGTCTGGATAAACGGGTGATTGTGAATCGCGAGGTTCGACCTGAGCCGGTCGATAAATTTGATCTAGAAATTGAGGAGGCAGATCCGCTTATTGATATCGTAGACACTGAAGTCCCTGTGGAACCAGAGTCTTCTACTGAATCCGCATTGGAAATGGCAGAGGACGCAGAGAGTAGTGAATATTTAGAAGAGAGTGACTGGGGCGAGGAGGAAGCAGAGACCCTTTCGGCGGTGGATTATACTGAGGAGCAAGAGGAGAATCCTTATGCCCGTCTGGCTGCGGCAGATGCGGCGCAGAAGGCTAGTGCTGAGGTAGAGGAACTGAAGCGGGCAAGTCGAGAAGCTGCTGAAGCCGTGCCGGAACATCCGTATCAGTTGCCAGCGTACGATCTGCTAGACCCGGTACCGGAACGTAAAGGGGGGAACCCCGCGGCGCTGGCCAAGCGCGCCAAGGTACTGGAGAGCCTGCTCGCTGATTTCAAGATTCAAGGGCAGGTAGTCCATATAGAGCGTGGTCCGCGTATTACTCAGTTTGAGATAAGTCTGGCTCCGGGGATCAAGCTTAGTCGGGTCAGCGGCCTTCAGGATAATATTGCTATGGTGCTCAAAGCTCCTAGTATTCGCATAATCGCTCCTATCCCCGGTAAGGATACCATCGGTATTGAGATACCGAATATTGATCAGGAACTGGTAACTTTGAGGGAAGTAGTGGAAGCCGTAGACCGGCAGAAGCGCAAACAGGCGCTGCCTCTATGTCTAGCCAAGGATGTATCGGGTAAGCCGATTGTGGCGGATCTGGCCAAGATGCCGCATCTGTTGATAGCTGGTGCGACTGGAAGCGGCAAGTCTGTCTGCATCAATTCGATAATAATGTCATTCCTTACCTGCCTTAGATATGATGAATGCAAGCTTATTATGGTCGATCCGAAGGTGGTTGAATTGTCACGTTTTCGCGATATTCCGCACCTGATGAGTCCGGTTATTACCGATATGCAGAAGGCGGTGGGTGTGCTTGAATGGGCTTGTCAGGAGATGGATCAGCGGTATGAAAAGCTGAGTATGGTTAGTGTGAATAATCTGGCAAAGTTCAATGCTTTATCCAGTTCTGAAATTGAGAAGAGGGTGAGTATGGTATATGGTGAAGAGGAGCTCGAACACTTCCCGCGGAAACTCCCGTATATTGTTATTATTATTGATGAGCTGGCAGATCTGATGATGGTGGCGAAGAAGGAGGTGGAGAATCATATTGCTCGCCTTGCAGCGAAGAGTCGGGCTGTAGGTATACACTTGATTTTGGCGACTCAGCGTCCGTCTACCGATGTTATTACCGGTCTGATCAAAGCCAATATGCCTTCACGTATCGCGTTTCAGGTGGCGAGTAAGATTGATAGCCGGATTATCCTTGATCAGATGGGCGCGGAGTCATTGCTCGGGCAGGGGGATATGCTGTATCTGCCGCCTGGGGTGAGTAAGGTTATGCGGTCGCAAGGGGTGTTTGTCAGCGATGAGGAGTTATTCAGGATTGTCGGTTACTGTAAGTCGCAACGTGGTCCGGAGTATCATACTGCGCTTGAGGGTCCGGTAATCGGTGGGACGGTTGGAGAGACTGATATTAGTGCGTATGATGAGTTGTTTCTAGAAGCGGCGGAACGTATCATAGAGTCCGGGAGGGGTTCGGTATCACTCTTGCAGCGAAAGCTCGGTATAGGTTACGGGCGAGCTAGCCGGATTGTTGATCAGCTCGCAGAGGCTGGGATACTCGGCCCCTTCCGTGAAGGTAAGGCGAGGGAGATTATGCTGGATATGGATGAGTATTATGCAAAGTACTTCGGCGGTGGTTCGAATCTGGGACAGGGTAAGTATCGGCAGGAAGAAGATACGCCTATAGCCGGATTGCGGGATGATGAGCGGGCGCCGTTTTAGGCCGGAGTTAGAGTAGGTGTAGAGAGCAAGGCGGCTGAGATTCAGCCGCCTTGCTCTCTTGTTTTTTGGTGCTCAACTATTGCCGAAAAAACTTTTTTGCGAGGAATGATCGCTTAAGTTGGCGGCTTGGCGACTGATAATATTGTTGGAGTTGTACCCGAATGAAATGCTGTAGGCTGGAGCGCATGCAGGTTTGGTGGGTGTAAGCATTTAATAATACAAGCTTTTAGGCGTTATTTGGTATGTGCCGAATATGCGGTGGGTTGCTTGTGGCCTAATTTGTGGTTTTTTTGGGTGGATGGTGTAATTTGGGTGGAGGTTTGGCGGTGCCTATCTTTATTGCAAATAATCTCAATGCTCTGAATATTCAACATGCTCTGAATGTTGATGAGAGCCGGATGAGCCAGTCGCTGTAGCGGTTGTCTACGGGATATAAGATAAACTCCGGCAGTGATGATCCGGCTGGTCTGGTGGTCTCTGAGCAGCTCAGAGCGCAGAATGCCGGGTTGGAGCGGGCCTTGCAGAATACGCAAGAAGCAAATAATGTGCTGGGGATTGCTGAAGGTGCGCTCAGTGAGATGAGTGATATTCTCAAGAGTATGCGCCAGCTGGCAGTACACGCCGCCAATAACGGGGTTACTTCCCGGGAGCAGGCAGGGGCGGATCAGGCTGAAATAGATTCTGAGGTGCAGACACTTGACCGGATTGCGCGCACCATGCGTTTTTCTGATCAGACATTACTCAACGGCAATAAAACCCTGGGGTATGACAGTACGGTAATGGTGAGTGACGCCAATGATATGAAATTAGTCAATGAAGATCTCTCCGATATTCGTCAGATCTTTAAGCGTGATGATTTTAAGCTTAATATCAGCTTCTCCGGGGTGAAAGAGAATGCATAGGGTGAGACTGTTGAGAATGGCAACGAGCTACGTGCGAATATCGGTGCTTTCCAAGCCAATATGCTCCAGACTAATGCCGAAAGCCTTTCTGTAGCTATCGAGAATATTACCATGACCGAGAGTTATATTCGGGATGCGGATATGGCGGAAGAATCTACCGAGTTTTCCAAGAACCAGATATTGGTTCAGGCAGGCACATCGATGCTGGCTCAGGCTAATCAGTTGGGAAGTACCGCTTTACAGCTACTGGGATAGGTTTGTGGTTGATAAGTGGGGAGTGGGAGTTTGAGAGAATTTTATCGGAAGGTTGCGGCTCAGCGTAAGCTGGGGGCAGCCTTTTTTAAGCTAAAAATTTGTACTTGGTTGTATGTTGTGAGAGAGGAAGTGTGTTGTTACCTTATTATTAATAAGTAGTTATAATGCTGCATACATGTACGCGGAGAACGGGAGCTTTCTTGCAAAAAGAACTTAGAATATAAAAAAACACCTCAAGAATATCGGGTTGCGACCGATAACATAGATGGAGAAAGCTCCAGAAGGTGATTATAAACATTGAGACTTGGTCTTGACTGTTGATTCTTCTTTCTACCTCTGGGGCTAATAACAAACTATAAACAATTTGATTTGCATTCTGTACTGCTGCTGCATTAAATGCCTTGGGCATTGCTGGTGGCATATTGTCTAATGCTCTGATTTTGAGTCTATGATTCAAGTTGGATAAAGCGGGCAGGTGTGGGAATTAGCATTACTTTGGTTGGATTATATTCTGGCTAATGAGTGTTATATACATTAATTGATATGGCTCTTGATTTGTGCTGATAGCAGGAAGGAGGCGCTGATTCAATAAAACAATTCTTGCATTGCGGTAAAGTTATTGTACCAAGGAAGCACCAAAGAATAAAACGGTTGTTTGGATCACACCGGCTTGTTGCGAAGTTGATCTGTGGGGGTCAAGGATGGCTCTCATCTTTAAATTAGGATTTCAAGGAGGAAATCTACTATGCCTATGATCGTTGCTAACAATCTTAATGCACTATCTACACAAAATGCGCTCAACAAAAACAATGCACAGATGAGCACATCTCTCGAACGCCTCTCTACTGGTTATAAAATCAACAGCGGTAAGGATGACCCTTCAGGTCTGGTTATCTCTGAACAGTTGAGAGCACAGAATGTTGGTTTGGAAAGAGCAGTACAGAATACGCAGGAAGCCAATAATGTTCTGGGTATTGCTGAAGGTGCTCTGAATGAGATGAACAACATTCTGAAGAAAATGCGCCAATTGGCTGTTCACTCTGCCAATAACGGTGTGACTTCTCCGGAGCAGGTCGCTGCCGACCAGGCAGAGGTCGACTCTTCAATTCAGACACTTGACCGTATTGCACGTACGACCAAGTTCTCTGACCAGTTTCTCCTGAACGGTAACAAGGAACTAGAGTATGATAGTACCGTTATGATTACCGATACCCATGATATGAAACTGGTAAATGAGAGTCTCTCAGATATTAGACAGATCTTCAAAAAAGATGACTTCAAGCTGAATATCAGCTTCTCCGGTGTGGGACAGAATACCACCAGCCAGGATGTTGATAACGGCAATGAAGCGCAGAAGGGTTACTTTGAGATCTCCAAGACTCAATCTGCGGCTACTCAGCTTATAACCAATAATGCTGACAGCACCAAGAACTACACTCTATCCGCTGATCAGGCCTTTACGCTCTCTGGTAATGACGGAAGCCGTTATCTCAGTTTTGCTAAAGGTACACACCTGGGTGAGATGGTTACCTCTATCAATTCAGTATCTGATTCTACTGGTGTAGAAGCTACGCTGATCTATGACAGTAATGCGCAAGCTGAGACGCTGGGTGCGGCTACTCAGGATATCGGTTCAACTGCGCATGCTTCGCAGAGCGCGGATGTCTTCAACCGGACAGAGCTGGGCGAGATTACTACTGTTGGTGTAACCAATGTTTCAATTGATTCGACCGGTGTTACTAATATTAAGGCAGGTGTAAATGTCGATGGTTATGGTCGAGCTTATCTGAAGATGATCGATAATGACTCATATGAGATCTATAAAGATTCAGCGATGACTATGAAGGTGGCAGAGGGTGATATCACCGCTGGTGATACTCAGGTGATGGCGGTCAATAACTCTAATTTTGACGGAATTGACCTGACCTTTGCGACTACCGGTATGACTGCGGGTATGACCTCAACTCTGCAGCTAGGATACTTCCAGAATGATACAAGTGTAACTGCTCTGACTACTGAGACGGTCGATTTCTCTGATCTGGCTCTGGCTTCATCCACAGCCGGTTCTGCAACCAGCACCCATTTTGTTAATAGTGGTTCATACCTGAGTGGTATAAAACTTGGGGAGAATACCGACGAGACCGGTAAGATCTATGTTAAGGCTGATCTGAGTACCACTGGTAATTCTACTATCTATCTGTATAAAGATGCACGGATGCGTGATGAAGACTTGGTTGCGCAGTCTGCTGCTACAGATCTTCACTCTGATAGTACTAATGGTAACGCAATTAGAGTATATGCGGCAAATGCTGGGGGCAACGGGGCGACATCCGGCCTGTACGGTACCTTCAACTTCAACATGGCTACCGCTACACAGGATCTCAGTTTTGAGACTGTGATTGGTG
Source organism: Planctomycetota bacterium (assembly GCA_963556115.3). Lineage (GTDB taxonomy): Bacteria > Planctomycetota > SZUA-567 > SZUA-567 > SZUA-567. The sequence continues at coordinate 181,243 of CAUVYI020000002.1, forward strand.
CGGATAACCTGGGTCTGCGTGTTTCTGCAGATGAGTATGGTTCAAATCAGTTTGTCAAGGTTGATCAGCAGGAAGGTGCAATCTTCTCCAGATACAGCGAGGAGGATGGAGCGATATTGCTGGATGCCGGACTCGACGGCGAGGACTGGACCGAGTATGGACGTGATGCAACCGTCTCACTCAACGGACAGGAACTCAAACTCGACGGCATCGAAGGTACTATTACTAATCTCGATACTACCGCCAAGATCTCGTTCAATGAAGGTGGACTCGGTACTACAACTCTGGCGGCAGTGGGTTATGATATCGGAGCCATAGGTTCAAAAGCGGCTGAGATGTATAATGATGAAGATAATTATGTAACTCATGCTCTTCATAGTACAACTGAGACCCTGGGCGATTGGGAAGGCGGTATGCAGTTCCAGCTGGGTGAAGGTGCTGGTGATCAGGAGAGAACCGTACTGTCCCTCAAGGATATGACTGCTACTGAGCTGGGTAAGGTGAAATTTACCGGCAGCTTCGAGACCCCACTCGAATCTGAGAAGACTCTGTCTATCAACGATATGCTCTCAGGTGGTTGGGCAAGTCTGGCGGAAGATCCGGTAAGGGCGCTTGAAATTATCGACCAGGCGATCGAGGATGTATCTGAACTACGTGCAAATATCGGTGCCTTCCAGGCTAATCAGCTCGAGACCAATGCGGCTAGTCTCTCTGTGGCTATCGAGAACATCACCAAGACCGAGTCATACATTCGTGATGCAGATATGGCACAAGAATCAACTGAGTTCTCCAAGAATCAGATTATGGTTCAGGCAGGTACTTCTATGTTGGCTCAGGCTAACCAGCTCAGTCAGAATGCTCTTTCACTGATTGGATAGTAGGTAGCAGAGTACAGGAATAAACTTGACCGGAGTGTTGAATTATTGAGTGGTATGATAATTGGAGCTCTGGTTGCTGGCTCAGGCTGGTCGGTTCGGCTTAAGTGTATTGGCTAGGCTTGACTGGTACGGGTAGGAGTAATTCGAGTCCGGCAGACATAAGTGTTGAGTTTGCTGGACTCATTTTATATTACTCGAGTTGCCATGGTTGTGGTTTATTGCTGGAGGCACAATGCAAGTATTTGCCGGGGAAGCCCGGAAATTGGCCCGTGGAGGGAACAATACAAGAGGGAGGGTGATCAATTTATTGGTCACCCTCTTTTTGGATGTTAAAAATCAGGTAAGGTGCTAAGCCAGCCCGCAACTTTATTGGGGGCTGATTTTCGGATTTAAGCTGAAAGTATTAATTTGGTTGCGCTTAAGATTTTTGCTGAGCTCTAAAAAAGCTTTAGTGTGTTTTTGGCTGGCTGCTAGCTAATAATAAGTTTTTGCTTGCTTTTGATTTTAAAATAGGGTATGGTTATGCTTGTGACTTATGGTCATTAATATACTTTTGGTTATGGTTGTTTTAGCTATAACTTTTACCTAAGGGGTTTTATGAAGAAGAATGTAAATCTGCTGGAGGGTTCGATACCTTCGGCATTGATAAAGTTGCTTATTCCTCAATTGGGAGGTTTTTTTGCCGTTACCGGTTTTAATTTTGCTGACAGCTGGTTTGTCTCGCAGATGGATAATGCCCTGCCTGAGCATGCCGAGAGTCTCTATCTCTCGTCGATATCGTTGACTTTCCCTATTGTCTTCGGTATTGGGTCTATCGCTATCGGGCTTGGAGTTGCGGTTACGACTCTGATCTCTCGGGCTTATGGCGCCGGGAATAAAGATCTGGCCAAACGTCTGACCAGGGATGCGGTTATACTTACTAGTCTCTTTACGCTCTTTGTGACTTGCGTCGGATTATTTACGATTGATCCATTGTTTACCTTTATGGGGGCTAAGCCTGAGCAGCTGCCGCTGTTGCGCGAGTATATGGGAATCTGGTATTCAGGGGCGGTATTTATGCTTATTCCGATGACCTGCAATAATGCGCTACGCGGGTATGGTAATACCTTCTGGCCGGGGGTGGTGATGACTACTGGGGCATTGCTCAATGTGATCTTAGATCCGCTATTGATCTTCGGAGCCTGGAAGATACCAGCCATGGGTGTAGGTGGGGCAGCTATTGCTACGGTGATTGCACGGATTACGACCGCGGTGATATCGATATTTCTGGTGGTGAAGTGGGATCTTATTGCACTCAAGCGACCGCGTCTTGAAGAGATGCTCCAGGAATGGAAGGAGTTGCTATTCTATGCCTTGCCTGGTATTGTTGGTAAGGTGTCAATGCCTCTAGGAATGTTGGGAGTAACGGTAGTTGCGGCTAGTATCGGTAAGAACGCGGTTGCTGCGCTCAATGCTAGTTCCAGAGTTGAGCAAATGGTGCTGGTTGCGGCGCTGGCGTTGGCACTGGTGTTGATGATCTTTATTTCACAGAATTTAGCTGCAGGGAGTAAAGAAAGGGCGCGAAAAGCTCTAAATTGGGCGTATAAGTGGATAGTAGTGTATGCGCTGGTCTGTTTGGCCGGTCTTGGGCTGTTTTCCGAGGATATTGCGGTCTGGTTCAATAGCCTTACCGGGGTGCAGGATATGATCAAGTTCTATTTGCTGGTAGTTCCGTTGATATACCCTTTTGTTGTGCTGAGCTTTATCGTACAGCAGGCGTTCTTTGCAATACGCAAGCCGCTCTTCTCCGGGTTTATGGATTTCTTTAGGTTTGTAGTGATGATGATTCCAGCGGCGTGGATTGGCGCTTATTTGCATGGGTATATGGGGATGGTTATCGGGTTATTGATATCTGGTTTGCTAACTTCAATAATGTCAATTGTCTGGTTTGAGTATAGCTTTAGAAGATATACTGTATAAGATCGTTAGTCGGTGAATTAAACGAGCCGCTCCTAATCTGGAGCGGCTCATTAATTGGTTGTAGGCTTTAGCCAGTTGAGTACTCCGCAGGAGTGCGAAACAATAAACCACCCGCTATGCGGGTGGATAATAAAACGTTATACAAAGATACACCTTTCCAAAATATAATAGAGTTGTTCAAGCTGCTATTATTTAGAAAGGAAAGGTGTAATGGCTAATAAGTCGAATAGTTTATCACATACAAAGTGGTTGTGCAAATATCATATAGTATTCAGTCCTAAGTATAGGCGAAAGATAATATATGGTCAATATCGCGAGAGTATAAAAGAGATAATTCAGCGGTTATGCAGTTATAAGGGAGTTGATATTATAGAGGGGCATATGATGAGCGATCACGTGCACCTGTTGTTAAGTATTCCGCCAAAGTTCAGTGTGGCTCAATTTATGGGGTATCTTAAAGGCAAGAGTGCGCTTATGATATTTGATAAGCATGCAAATTTGAAGTATAAATTTGGTAACAGGCATTTTTGGGCAGAAGGTTATTATGTAAGTACGGTGGGTTTTAATGAAGCTACGGTGAAGAAGTATATCCGTGAGCAGGAGAGTCGAGATATAGCTTTAGATAAATTGAGTGTGAAAGAGTTTGAAGACCCTTTTAAGGGTGGCAAGTAATAATAATCCCCCTTTTAGGGGTAGCAACGAGTTAAAAGCATTAGTAGCTTGAACGAAATGAAAGCAGAGCGTCTTGAGACGTTGCAGGTAATAAGGGCTTATAGCCCCGAGCGAACCACCCGTTTGACGGGTGGTTCCGATTATAAACTATAATCAATATCATTCTATTGCCAGTATTTGTACTGTTTCTTCCACATGTGCTCCTTCTTTTTACCCATTTTATAGCAGGATTCTTTTCGGCCAGTCATACTTCGCTCAAAGCCACGTTTGCGATAGTGGGCAATTTTGTGGGTGTTTGAGGCTGGAATAATAACCCAGTCAAAGTCACGGTTGTGGATACGGGTCATGAGTACCCATTTTTCTGGTTCATCATCGATAATATGTCTGTTATGGCGATCAGGTTTATCCTCAACCCAGACCACTCTGCCATCAATTATCTCATAATGTCCTTGATCCTTGTGGTAATTGTTATTGTTATCACTGGAATTGCCGGTTCGTATCTTGATCAGACCGTCGAAGAGGTTTATTTCATTGGCGCGTGCGGCAGGGAGTAGGAAAAGTGAGAATAAAAAAAACGGTAACAGGGATTTATAAGTTAATTTGAGCATTGGCATATCCTTTACGATTTGAGAGTCAAGATTACAACTCCATTACTATGCACCAATAATTTTATCTGAATTCTACAGAATATCAATTGTTTAGGGTTGGAAAATAATAATAATATAGATTGTGTATTATATGATTGATAATAGGTTATGGATAGAGAATGATATATATTTGCATTGTTAATTTTATGTATTATAATGAATAAGTGCTAATATGATACATAAATGAAAAGTTGATGTAATAATTTGCGAACAAGCCTTTCAGGTCTTTTTTTTGTGCTTCGAGTTTGGTTGAGAGTAAATAGGGTAATGACAACAGAAAATAAACTGAATAATAAAGCCTCTCCCCAACCCAAGGAGAAGAAACCTAGTACCAAGCAGCGTTTCCTGAAGGAACGGATGTTTGGGCAGATTGTACTGAAGACCAAGAAAATAAGCCCGAAGAAGTTGAGTGATGTTATTCTCTACCAGCAGCATTTGAAGAAGCAGGGCGTTGAAAAGAAAATTGGTGAACTCTTAGTAGAGGCCAAGTGTATCACAACCAAGGAGTTGAATGAGATCCTGAATAAGCAGCAAGCGATGGATCAGGTGCGTAAACAGAAATTCGGAGGTAATAAAAAACCGACTGTTGAAAAGACTAAATCTCTGAGTAGTCTGGTGCGCCGGTATAAGAAAGGGGATGTGATCTTCTGTGAAGGGGATAACTCTAATCATGACCTATATGTTATTCAGAAGGGTGAAGTAGGGGTATATAAAAATTCAATTCATCTGGGTAAACGCTTTGACCGGGGAGCATTTATCGGTACTACCAGTTGTTTGCTGAATACTCCTCGCGTCTCAACTGTGGTGGCGCTGAAGGATTCGGTACTTTTGAAGATTCCTGAGAGTGACGTACAGAATTTTTTTGCCAAAAATCCGCATATGGCCTTGAAGCTCTCTTCGGTTCTGGCGCAAAGGGTGGCGGATATTACTGGTAAATATGTTGAGGTAATTGCAGAAAGGCCTGAACTCAGTGCAAGGCTGCAGGATCCGGCGTTGATAGTCAGCGCTGAGAATGCTGGGGCTGAGGATAGTGATACCACTTTTGCTGAACCGCTTCTTGCTGATGAGCAGGTAGCTGCTGTTAAAGGTAAGGTTGATGGCGTACAGAAGAAGATTGAGGCAAAGAGAAGAGTGCTGCCGGAAGTAGAAGCACAGCCGGAGGAGATTGGCTCTATTAAGGAGGATGATGCAAAGAGGGTTATCAAGGCCAAGACTGAGGATGTTGAGCCACCAGTAGCTAAGACTCCGGCTCTGCAGGGGGTAGAGAGTAGCGAGGTGAAGCCTGCCTGCCAGGATGTAGTGGGAGCGGATAAATCTGATGTCCAAGATATAGAAGAGAGTGGAGCTGGTGCTTTTGCCAGTTTTGCGGGTACATTGGAAGATGATGCCGAAGAGGCGGCACCGCTAAAGGCTAAAGCTGATGCTGGAGGAGAGGGTGACGCTGGCGGCGAGAGCACTGCCGAGGGGCAAGATGAGAATGAAGAGCCGGTCAAGATAGATTCGGTGGAGGCTATTTTGCAGGATCCTGATGAATCGGTTGTACTTCCGGCGGTCGAGCTCAAAGAGGTTATTGCACAAGCGCAGCCGCTGGAGTTTTCAGATAGTATTCGGGAGTTACTCAATGAACGGCTCCAGATGTATGTTAAGCTGGAAGAGGTTGCTACAGAGCGTGATGAACTCGAAGCGAAGAGTAGTACTACCGATAGAGCAAGTAATGAATTATCTTCCCTGCGCCGGGAACTCAATAAGATCCCGCCGTATGAGCCACTAAAGATGAAACGGGATAAGCTGGCCGAGATGGTAGCTGCTGCTGAGGCCGAGGACGAGGCTGATACTAAGCCCCAGCTTACCGCCGATGTTATAGCGGCTTATAAAATTTCGGTTGCACAGAAGGATCTACTGCTGAACTGGTATGAGAGTATGCCGTCAGTACTCAGTATCTGCTCTGAAGTAACTCAGAACCAGCTTATGAATTTGGTTATGCGTAAAGTTGGGGTAAATCCTAATGAAGTTTTTGGCTGGGCGGTTTATGTGTTGGCGCTTATCGCTTATCAAGAGGAACTCAAAGAGAGGCAGAAGGAACTCAAACGGTTGATCAAGGAGATACAGGATGAACAGGATAGCAAGAAAGGTGGGGGGCTGTTCAGTATCTTTAAAAAGAAGCCTGAGGTAGATGAAGCTGAGGAAGAGGCCAAGGAACAGCAAAAGCTTGAATATGAGGCTGAAGAGCAGCTTTGTCGCTTAAAATTGAGCGGGATCATGAAGGAGACCGCGGCGGTTGAGTCGATCATGGTGGATGCCTTTTGGATAGTATATGAGGCGCTCGGTATTCGCCTAGTCAAAGGGGTGCAGAAGGATTGTGAGCGGTATGTCAGGGCGTACTTGAGGTGGGGTATTCTTGGACTCGGTTCTGATTTTATCCGGCCGGAGATTTTGGAGGATCTTCTTGCTGAGTGTGACGGTGGTTCGAAACTGGCAAAATTTGCTATGGATGCGAATTATATCCTCTATGCTGATGAGGTTATCGAACTGACAGCGCAGAAATTATTACTGCCAAGTCCGAATGAAGATTTGGAGATGAATGAGCGTAATAGCCCGCGCTGGAAGGTTGATAGAGCCCATAGAAAGATTGTCGGTGGGGATTTTTATCTGAGCATTCTCAAGGATCTTCAGAGTAATCTGGAAGAGATTGCTGAGGAAAACAATGCCAAACGAGATGATAAAGAGAAGGAGTTGGACGCTGTTGCTGAAGATGATCCAGATCGTAAGAGCAAGGTGAAAGCAATTAAAAAGTCCTTACAGGCGTATAAGATCGCAGCGGTGAAGAGCACCAAACTGGTGGAAAAGGTCAGAGATGAGATGTCGGCAAAGATACAACTCGATATCGATGCCGGTATTGAGGCTATGGAGGAGCTCGGAATGGAGGCTGATCCTGAAGAGCTTGCCAGGCATGAGATCACCTGTATCCGGCGTTTTTGCAGGCTGATAGCCAAGCTGCAGGAACCTTTCTTGCCGTTTACCCTCAAAGATAGATTTGATCCAGAGATGAAGACAACCAATACTCGTGCCGACATGCTAGCGGTTCTGCAGGATATTGAGGGTAAGGATCCGTTGATCTTTAAAGAGAATATGCTCTCGTCAATGAAGAAGAATAACCGTGTACAGATCCGTACTTCGCCATTTATCCATATTCTTCCGGCCAGCGGTATTATGGGCTTTCTGGTGGCGCCGCGGAGCGATACTTATAGTGGTAAACTGATGTTGCCGGGGTATTTTGAACGTTCTGGGATGCGGGAGGCGATTGCGGTTGAGACCTTCTCTGATTTCAGATACGATACCAGTAAGGAGCAGGCGGGCAATGATGTGATGAATAGTGATACCCTGGTCGCGGCATATGCCGAGGTGCGCTGGATTCTGCGGAAAAAGGATAAGGAAGTACGTCAAAAGGCTGGTATATTTACCGACGAGAATGAACGGACTAATTGGCGTCGGCATTACGCCATGTATATTAATTCTGCTGAAGATGCGGGCAAACAGCTTTTCTTTAAATGCCCTGATCTGTATGATTTGATTATCAATAAGTTTATCGAATTGCCTGAAGGTATTGAAATGCTCAAGAGAGGCTAGGATATGGATAAGAAGCTTCTGGAGATTTTGGGGTGTCCGCTTGATAAGTCTGAACTTGAATATAACGCTGGCATGTTGATTTGTAAGGCATGTGGGCGGCGTTATCAATTGCTAAATGGTGTGCCTGAAATGCTGGTAGCGGATTATTCTGCGGGAGACGAGGTTTATAGTGACCGTTAGTAGGCATTTGCAGATAGAATTTTAGGGTGAAGGTGGATAATCGTTGTTGGCTTAGGTTTGCTTAACGGTGTTCTGCTGGAGGGAAAGGATAGTGATGTTTAAGCGAAAGATAAGCGGTTTTGATGCGTCGGTGGTTGCTTTTGGCGCTTGGGCTGTCGGAGGCTGGATGTGGGGCGGAGCGGAACGGAGTGAGTCAATTCTGGCGATTCGAGCGGCAATTGAGGCTGGTATCAATCTGATCGATACCGCACCGGTGTATGGTTTTGGTGCTTCCGAGGAGATAGTGGGGGAGGCGATAAAGGATTTCAAGCGTGAAGAGGTGATAATTGCCAGTAAATGCGGAATTATTTGGCATGAGGAGCGTGGCGAATTTATCTGTGCGAGCGATGATAAAGAGAAGAAAGATGAGAGCAGTACTGCTGGTGCGGATAAGAAGCTCTATCGTTGTCTTGCTCCAGATATGATCCGTTGGGAGGTTGAGCAGAGTTTACAGCGGCTTCAAATAGATTATATCGATATTTATCAGACGCACTGGCAAGAGGCAACAACGCCGATTGCCGATACTATGGGGACTCTGCTCGAACTCAAACAAGAGGGTAAGATCAGGGCGATCGGTTGTTCCAATGCCAGCGTTCAAGAGATGCAGGAGTATCTGCGGGTAGGGCAGCTCGATGTCGATCAGGAGAAGTACAGTATGCTCGATAGAGAGCTGGAGCAGAAAGGTAAAAATCTGGATTTTGTCGAGGAGAATGGACTGGCGTTTCTGGCATACTCGCCGCTGGCGCAGGGTATGCTTACTGGTAAGATCGATGCCGGGAGAGTCTTTGGAGTGGGTGATCAGCGAAATCATAATCCGCGGTTTGAGGTTGAAAACAGGCGGCGGGTAGCGGCTATGCTTGAAGAGTTTGTTCCGGTTGCGGATAAACATAAGATAAGTCTGGGGCAATTGGCAATCTCCTGGACTTTCCCGCAGCAAGGATGTAGCCATGTGCTTATCGGGGCGCGAACTCCAGAGCAGGCTCAGGAGAACGCTTTTGCCGGTGGCGTAAGCCTTTCGACTGAAGATTTGAATTTGATGCGTGCGGTAATTGAGAAGCATGCTCCGGGGATTGTTTAGCGGTGTAGGATTTTTCTAGGAAAAAGGTTGATTGAGGAGTAGCGGCGGAGGCCGCTACTCCTCGTCGTGTTGGGTTAGGCTGTTGGTAGATAGAAACATGGTTATATCTACCATATTTGGCAAACCAAGAAAATACTTATGTGATTTTCAGCTATAGCTGAAATAAATAATACTGTCGGTAGCAAAGCTACCGCTTGGTTCATTATGATGTTTAGATAAGGAAAATTTTAGTCGTAACTGGCAATATCTTTGAATAAGTCTTATATTTTCGTATCAAGTTTGCGCATGTTGTTAGTTGGATACTGGTTATAATTAAACGCATAGCGTTTGTTGGGCTGTAAGGGTAAGTAGCCCTTACGCTAAAGGGGTTGTGGAAAAGGATCAAGGCTCAGACAACCCTCCCTAAAAGAGCTGGGTTCTACTGGAGTTATCGGAGTATAGCCAGTAGCTTAAAGTGTCAAGCCTTGATGTCAAGAATATGTTTACTCGTTGCCTGGATTTGTTTTTCTGCATTGGCTTCAGATGCCTTGGGTAGGATTAGTTTTACGCCGACGCTGGCGGCAAAACCCAGGCCTTCCAAGCCTTGGAGTAGTGTGGTTTTATCATTTTCTAAAATTTGCACAGTATCTGGCTGTGAAGAGATGAGATTAATATTGATCATGCCCTGATAAAACTGGATATCGCCGATTATGTTGCCGAGCGCCGACATATTCAGGTCGAGAATTACGCGTTGCTGCCATTCGCCCTTTCTGCTTTTACTTTTATTGTAGTGCATTGAGAGTTTGCCGTCCTCTTGCTCATTGTTGTTCTGGTTGAAGCTGAAGGGGATAGTGGTTGAAAAGTTGGCGGGATCTTGGCGCAAATTTCCCAGATTCTCGGCTTTCTGAGCGATTAGCGCGCGCCCCAATTCGCGGAGTTCGCTGCTGGCTTCGCGCAGATGCTGGAGAGTGGGATGCTTTTGTATCTCTTCACGCTCCAATTCCTGGAGGGTACTCGCCAGAGTTCGCAGAGTGTCACGGTCTATATTCTTGAGCAGCTCCTTACTGATTTCTCTGGCTTCTTCCGGATTCTTAGAATTCAGTATCTCTTCGATACCGCTCTTGATTTTGGCTATATCGCTGTTATCCAGGGTTGTGCGATCAATCTCGACCCGTTCCCAGAATTCTGGAATAGTATTGATGCCGGGGTGTGAGGCTCTCTCTCTGAGTAGGGGGATATCTTTGAGCAGTTCGCTGAGGTTCAGTGGTTGCGACTTGGTATCGTCCGGTAGTAGTTTGGAATTTAGGCGTTCAAATATTGCTTTTTCGGTAGAGGAAAATTCAAGGCTGGAAGCTGAAGATTGGAGGCTATCTTCCGGTAGGTTGCTGAGCTTGGTGAGAATAGTGTCCAGAGCCGGGGCAAGTCGGCTGAGTATCGAGTCGCTTTTGAGTATCTCGTTGGTTGCGTTCTGAATTAAACCCTCGACAGTGCTGAGGCGCTCTCGGGCAGAGGTGGAGACAAAGTTGAGCAGATCGTCGGATAATTGCTGGTTATTGCCGGACTGGGTTGAAGCGGTAGTTGCGAGTGTTTCATCGGTATTGAGGGCTTCAATCAGAATTGGTATGCCGCGTATGGTCTCGATAGCGCGGCTTAGTTTGGGAGCGAGGTTGCCGGTAGCGTTTGCGGCAGGAGTGGTTTCCGGAGTAGTCGCTTGGCTTAAGTTTGACTCAAATGAACTGGATAGAGCCTGGCTCAAGGCGGAGTTCAAACGGCCGAGGCTGTCGGAAAATAGATCCTGGGTAGAGATCAAACTGCTGAAACCGGAGGCTAACGGAGGAGATAAGGGAGCATCAAGGGAGATCAGTTTGGCTCCGGCTTGGAGAAGGTTGGTACGCTCCATACCGCTCTTACCGGCGGTAAGAGCTAGAAGCGCTTGT
>CAUVYI020000003.1:0-14042 GCA_963556115.3 Planctomycetota bacterium
AGGCGGCACCCGGCAGTCTCAATACTCGCTCCCGCACGCAACGGTAGTATCCGTTCCCGCGCAATACCATCACCATTGACCAGTTCCTCAACCGCCACCTCCGGTACCACCAGTGAAGCCGAAGCGGAGGCTTGTAGAATCACGGGTAGAATCGGATGATCGATGTGATCAATATGGTCATGAGTACAGATAATTAGATCCGCATTGTCAATCTCTGCCGGATCAAGGAGAGGCTTGGACGTACGTTTTGGCATATCGGAAAGGTAAGGATCAATATACAGTGTGTGCTGCGCGGTCTTGACGCACCACCCCATCTGCCCCAGCCACCAATAGCCAATACTCCCTGGAGTCACTTCATAATCCTTGATCATCGCCAGCAGTGAATTGTGCATAGTATTTCTCACCTCCATAGTTATTTAAGCTTGTCAGGATTAGCCGCATCATGGTTATACAGATCAAGCTTGCGGTTCTGGTCACCGGCAAGATAGAGTGTCTGAGTCGGGAAGGCAAATTCTATACCCTCGGCCTCAAAACGCTTCATCATTTCCAGGTTGACCCATTCATTGAATTCACAGAATGGATACCAATCCGCCGGAAAATACCAATAGGTCACAATAATCTCCAGATTATCCGCATTCATATTGGTAAAATACACCCGCGGTGGATGCTCAAAGTCCATTCCCTGATGATTATCGAGGATATCCTTGAGTATCTGAATAGCCCTTTCAATCTTGACTATTGGGGTATCATAAGTAATTGTCACCGAAATCACCCTTTTCAGGTATTCCCGACGTCCGATATTCCTTACCGCTTCATTCACGGTTACCGAATTCGGAATGGAAACCTGATGTCCGTCGAGTCGGCGAATCCTGGTAGTCCGCATACCAATCTGCTCAACCACTCGTCATACCCCTTTACCTCTACTCTTTCCCCCACCACAAAGGGCTTATCGGTAATGATAGTAACAAACCCGAGTAAATTCTTGAGTGTATCTGTTGCTGCCAGAGCCACCGCCATACCTCCGATACCCAGACCTGCAACCAGTGTCGTAATCGAATTTCCCGTCACAACCGAATAAATATGCAGCGCCGCGATTATAACCACAACCACCCGTATAGATTTACGCAGCAAGCTGCTTATCGCACTACTCAGGCGGAACTCGGTCTTATCCATCCACTTTACAACTACCGTCTCGATGACATCGGACAAATTATAGAAGAAGACCGCCATGGCATAGGTTATTATCACATCAAACGCCCAGCTTGCAGCCTCCAGAACTACCGGGAATAGTATTGCCAGAACAAAATACACCCCGATCCAGCGTATAAAGAATTTTAGCGACGCCCTGAGGGCAATCACCGTTGAATGTAGGTAGGATAGTTTGGCTTCAGCATCATTGGGATGCGCCCTTCTTCTGCCCTCACTCCTCTCTACGAATTTAGTCAAATATAGCTGTATCAGCCTATTGACAATAAAGATAACAAACAAAAGCACTACAGCCAAGAACCAGCGCCAAACCGGTCTGCCCAGTACACGCATCTGCATATACGGCCTCATCCCTACCGGGAGATATTTGAGTAAAGACTGTTCATCTATCTTGATTATTGAGTTTGAACGGTACTCTATTATACGCTCGTAGATATTCTGCGCCTGTCGCCGTAGCGCCGAAGGGCTTTCACTGCGCTTACCCCGCTCTTTGAGCGCCTTGGCCTGATCCAAGGTAAAACCATTAACGTAATCCAGCGCCGTCTTCTTACTATTATCTTCATAAGAAGTTCTTACCCCCTTCTGTGTTGAGGAGGGTATCAACAAATAACGGCCGCACATTCTCCGCAGCAATAATCAGCAGAGAATGCCCGCGCATATTGACCGCATTGGGATTGGCGCCGCCGTCAATAAGAGCTTCAAAGATTCCAAGTTTATTATTATTGATGGCAACAACAGTCAGTGGGTTACCGCCAATTGTCGCATTCACATCGAGATGCCCCGCTTCAATTGCAGTCATCAACCCTGTCACGTTATCATTGACGATAAGCTCATTGGCTGCCATTTCCTGCGCCGAGAGCTTGGTGAGTGTGACCTCATCCTTAGCTATTGCCGCTGCCGCAGCTGTTGAATTATCATCGGCATACGTCACCCCCCCGTTCCCAACCATTGACAACAGCAAGCATAAAATTAAAAATATGCGACTACCTGTTACTGATTTCATGATATAATCCTCATACTTAGATAAAATACCCCAAGACCACTCCGCCATCGCGACCCCTAACCGGCACCAAAGCCCTAAACTCACACTAGGCTTGTTTAGTAATCCGCTCCAGCCCCCCCATATACGGCCTAAGAACTTCAGGGATAATTACCGAACCGTCCTCCTGCTGATAACACTCAAGTATAGCCACCATAGTACGCGGCAGAGCCAACCCTGATGAATTCAAAGTATGCACGAACCGGGTCTTTTTATTAGCATCTTTATACCGGATATTGGCGCGACGCGCCTGAAAATCCTCAAAGTTACTGCAACTTGATACCTCAAGATATTTACCGACCCCAGGCGCATAGGCCTCAAAGTCATAGCACTTGGCTGCAGCAAAAGACAGATCTCCGGTACAGAGTTTAAGGGTACGATAATGTAACCCAGACGCTGGAGGCAGTCTCGGCATTGGCACGCAGTTTCTCCAGTTCGTCGTAACTGGTCTCAGGTTCGACAAACTTTACCATCTCAACCTTGTTGAATTCATGCACCCTGAGTAGTCCCCGCGTATCCTTACCCGCAGCACCAGCTTCCCGCCTGAAACAGGCCGAGTACGCTGTATAATATAGTGGTAATTCTTCACGGGCAAGAAATTCATCCCGGTGAATATTAGTTACCGGCACCTCTGCCGTCGGGATAAGAAAGAGGTCATCATCCTTATCACAACGATACATATCATTCTCCATCTTGGGTAACTGCCCGGTACCGGTCATGGAATCACGATTGACCAAGAGCGGCGGCAACCACTCAGTATAACCATGCTCGGTTGTATGCAGATCCAAAAAGTATGAATAAAGCGCCCGTTCCAGACGCGCTCCTAGACCTTTATAGAGAATAAACCCACTCCCTGAAAGCTTTACTCCGCGCTTAAAGTCGACCAATCCCAGGTCTTCACAGATATCCCAATGCGCTTTTGGTTCAAAGTCAAACTTAGGAGCCTCACCCCAACTGTCAATCTCCACATTCTCATTCTCACCATTCCCCTCGGGAACATCCGCCGCCGGATGATTCGGAATAGCCAAGATTATCCGCTGTAGTCTCTCTTCGACCTCTTTCTTACTCTCTTCAAGCTCCTTAGCGCGATTGGATATATCTTTCACCCTCTCCATAACCTCGGTAGCATCCTCGCCAGCCTTCTTCTTCATACCGACTTCTTTGCTGGCTGCGTTACGCTGTGCCTGCAACTCCTCCAGTTCACCGATAACCTCCAGACGTCTGCTGTATAGCTCCACACCTTCACTGATATCCAGCTCCACACGTTTCAATCTGCACGCCTCGGCCAGATACTCCGGATTCTCCCGGAACAACTTCATATCTATCATAGTATTCTCTACTCCCTAATCTTATAACTTATTGAATTAATTACCGCCTACTCCTCCAGCGCCGCCATCGCCTCCTTGAGGCTCAAACGTCCGTCATAGAGCGCTTTACCCGATATAATACCGAAGAGTTCGAGCTTGGAAAGGGCTTTGATATCCTCTACCGAGGTCACCCCGCCTGAAGCAATAATCGGAATGTCTGTGGCTTTAATAGCCCGCTGCATAGCCTCTACATTCACCCCAGCGAGCGCGCCATCACGTGAAATATCGGTATAAATTATTGCCCCGATACCACTTCCTGAGAGCTCCGCCAGAAAATCCTCGGCTTGCTTGCCGCTGGTCTCGGTCCACCCTTTGATTGAGACAAACCCATCCCGGGCATCGACACCAACATTCACCTTTCCCGGCAGCTTCTCGATCAACTCATCCAGAAAAGCCCTATCCTCCAACGCCTTAGTCCCGATTATCACCCGCTCTACCCCATAATCCACCAGACGCTGCGCCTTCTCCAATGTCCGTATCCCGCCCCCTATTTCCACCGGCACCGACACAGTCTGAGCAATCTCTTTAATATAACCCTCATTTTCACTCACCCCATCGAAGGCACCATCAAGGTCTACTACATGCAGATAGGTCGCCCCTTCATCGACCCAGCGCTGCGCCATACTTACCGGCGAATCTGAATAAACCGTTTCCTTGTCCTTGTCCCCCTGAAACAACCTTACCGCCTTGCCCCCTTTTATATCGACTGCTGGCAGAATATGCATTATTCTATTTCCTCTATATCCTTCTAACTCAAACCGCATATACCCATTTATTATAAAGCTATAATAAAACTGAAAAAATACAACCCCCAAAAATAACCTCTACGCATTACTAGCCACATTTATCGCCAGCAACTGCTTGAGCAAGTTCCGCAATTCACTGAACTTTATCATATTCGGCCCATCGCAGAGTGCGGCTTCAGGATTATCATGCACCTCCAAAAATACTCCGTCAACCCCTGCTGCTACCGCCGCCTTGGCTAAAACCATAGCCATCTGCCTATCCCCACCGCTACAGCCGCCCTGCCCTCCGGGTAGTTGCGCGCTATGGGTCGCATCAAAGATCACCGGCGCATACTCACGCATCACCGGAAGCCCACGAAAATCACTCACCAGATTATTATAACCAAACGAAGCCCCACGCTCGGTTAGGCAAACCCGGTTATTACCCGAAGATACCACCTTCGCCACGGCATTCTTCATATCCCACGGAGCCATAAACTGCCCTTTTTTTATATTTACCACCTTGCCACTCTTCCCCGCCGCCACCAGAATATCGGTCTGTCTAGAGAGAAAGGCCGGAACCTGTAGGATATCGACGACGGCAGCCACCTTCTCCACCTCGGCTTCAGCGTGAAAATCCGTAAGTATCGGCAGATCAAACTTCTCACGAACCTCGGCAAGAATATCCAACCCACGGTCTATACCCGGCCCTCTATAATTTTCCACGCTGGATCTATTTGCCTTATCATATGAAGCCTTGAATACATAGTGTATTCCCAATTCTCCTGCCAGATCCCGGAGCATCTCGGCCATCCTCAACACATGCTCTCTGGACTCAATCACACACGGTCCGGCAATTAACAACAATCCTGCATCCGAACCAAGCGCCAGGTCATCAACGATCTCCACTCTTTCAATACTCGCCACAATATTCCTCTCATCCACTAATAAATACCTATCTCAAGCGCTATCCGTAAATACCAGCAATATCCAGTATTTATTTATTATTACTTTACATTCAATCACATCATTTAGTATATAATAAAAAACAAAAGCTATCTTATCCCGAACATTATCTATAACTAACCATCAGTACAAATGATACTGCCATTTGGCAAATGTGCAAGTCGATTTTTTCAATATCTGATCACGGCGCAAACATATAATTATTATCAATTATAACAGTCACATAAAAAAAACCAAACACATGAAAATTTAATACTAATGATATAAAACTATAGTAACTCTATGCTATATTGAATCCTGCTGCAATTGGAACAAAAAAAATGCCTGACTATTATAGCTATAGCTATCAAAAATTCTGCATATTCTCGACTCTCTTGCTCAGCATACTGACCATGTCTGGATGTATCGAGGTCGATGCCGTAATTGCCCTCAATGAGGATGGCTCCGGCAGAATCGTTGTCAGAGAGACTCTGACCGCAGCGGGAAGACAACGCTTGAAGCGACTAAAAAAAGACCATAAGCTACCACTACTCGACGTAAACGCGTATTTTAATAGCATTCGAAATCAAGATTACTTTGAAGCTGGTCAAGAGCTACAGCCAGGGACTCGAGTTCAATTCCGCTAGAGCATTCACCACAGATTCTGGCGATATCGGCAAAATCGCGGTCTATACGTTTAAGAACATCAATGATCTAAAATTTTTAAATAAAAAAACTGGAAAATTCGGAAAGATTGAGTTTAATTATAATGGCAATAAGCTTATTATCAATTCTGAACCGGGCGTTGAGTTGAAAACAGAGATCGGCAAACTCTGCACTCTACTTAAATCTATCCCGCAGAACCTTAAAGCTGAATTTGCCGGCATGAGTATCAGTATTACTCTGCACACGGAGAAGAAGATACAGAATACCAACGCATACTATATTCTGAGTAATAGAGAGGGAATTAGCTTATTACAAGCCGATATCGGCAGACTAATCGGCAATACTGCCAGCGCTACGAGCCATTGAACTGAGCCTCGCTGTAGCACCAGGAGAGATAGCGCCCCTACTACAGCCCTATCAGCAGTGGTTGAAGTTGGATTCACAGAGGAAGCTAAAGGTATCTTTCTGATACCTCTTGCATATTAATTGAGAAGGTGTAATGAAGAGTAATAACAATAATATTCGTGCCATTGTCCGGGATCCGGGCACCATATTTATCTCCTGGGAGAAGAGTATGCATCCTGAAAGTTACCGCTCCTGGAAGCTGATTGCAGAGGATCTCACCAATGGTCAGAAGATAGCCGCCGAGTTAGATCCGGGCGCAGGAAAGCATTACCTGCACTCATTAACCCCGGATACCAGTTATAATCTGAAGATAATTGCCAGTCCGCTAAACGGCATTTCATATATCGTGGTTGACTACGGAACACTCCCACACGCTGAAGAACCGAATCAGCAGCCACGCCGACTCCGACCCAAGGTGGAAAACCGACTTGGAGTCACTCCTCCGCCTGACAAATACTGATTATTTAGGCGGCCAGCAACAAGGTTAAGGTTAATTGAAACCATGAATACTCAGCCATATCATATATATCAGAGTATACTCCTCCATGCTCATCTTCCCTTTGTCCGCCACCCAGAGCACCCTGAATTCTTCGAAGAAAATTGGTTATTCGAAGCCATCAGCGAGTGCTACATTCCGCTTCTGCGGATGCTAAATCAGCTTGAAGATAAAGGTATCAGAGGTAAGCTCACCCTTACTCTAACCCCAACCCTCTGCTCCATGCTCCAGGATGAGTTACTTATTAACAGATACAGTAAACGCCTGGACAAGATAATTGAACTAGCTCAAGACCGAATCACAAAAAAGCACCTCGGATCCTGCATTACGAAAGGTTAGAGAGTTCTACTACCAACATCTCACCGAGTTAAAACACTTCTTCGAAGAAGACTTTAACCGTGATCTTATTACTGAATTTTCTAAGCTTCGCGATCGGGAACGGATTGAAATTATCGGCTGCTCAGCCACCCACGCTCTCCTGGCACTAATTGACAACAAACAGGTCATCCGCTCGCAACTTGAGACCGGAATCAACTCCTATATCGATACCTTCGGGGCTCATCCCCGCGGCATCTGGATGCTCTGAATGCGCCTATACCCCACTGGTATCAGAAGTAATGCGTGAATTCGGCATAGAATATAGTATTGTTGACAGCCATGGAATTCTTCATGCTACGCCAATGCCCAAGTATAGCGTCTTTGCCCCGGTTATCGACAAGAATGGTCTAATTTTATTCGGGCGAGATCCGGAGAGTTCCAAGCAGGTAATGGTCTGCCGAGACCGGATATCCCGGAGACGCCGACTATAGGGAATTCTACCGGGACTTCGGCTGGGACGGCAGCCAGGAAGAGGTCGGCAAATACCTGATTTCACCGGATTTCCGCCACGATCTCGGACTCAAATACTAACAAGATCACTGGCAAGGTTCCACTCCAGCAGAAGGCTCTCTACGACCCAGACGCCGCCAGGCACAAAGCCAGCATGCATGCCCGCGAATTTGTAGACTCCCGCCTCCAACAGGGGCGCAGGCTGCTAGACGAATGTGCCAGTTCTGTCCACCTGTTAAGTCCTTATGACGCCGAACTCTTTGGCCACTGGTGGTTCGAAGGGCCAATATTCTTAGAGAATGTCCTGAAATATAGCAATAACACCGAGCTTGAACTTATTACTCCAGGGGACTACCTGGATCTCAACCGTGAATTACAGCATGTAGCGGTGAGTACCTCCAGTTGGGGAAATAATGGTTATTTTGAGACCTGGCTCAATGGCAGTAATGACTGGATCTATCAAGAGCTACGAGATGCCGAAGAGAGTATGACCGCTCTGTCCGAACGCTTCGTACAGCAGAAACCGGATAAGGCTACGCTGGAAGCACTCAACCAGGCCGGCCGCGAACTTCTGCTGGCACAAGCCAGCGACTGGGCCTTCATTCTCACTACCGACACCACCACCGAGTACGCAACCAGCCGTGTCAAAGAGCATATTGCAAATTTTCGTCGTATTCATACCATGATCACCACTAATACGATAGATCAAGAACTGATTGCCAGGCTATATGCCAAAAATAATATCTTTCCACACCTGAACTACTCAGTTTTTTGCTAGAATAGCTTAAAATCATTGACCATTCTATTAAACAGCAAATATAATCCAACTACTTACTTGATAAAAAATTATAAGAAAAGGATGATTAAATGTCAGAAGATTACAAAGTAGCTGATATGACTCTAGCCGAGTGGGGACGTAAAGAACTGGAAATTGCCGAACATGAAATGCCCGGTCTGATGGCAACACGCGAAAAATATGGCCCAGACAAACCGCTTGACGGGGTCAGAATCATGGGCAGTCTACATATGACAATCCAGACAGCAGCCCTGATTGAAACCCTTGTCGAACTAGGAGCCGATGTTCGTTGGTGTTCATGTAATATCTTCTCAACTCAGGATCAAGCTGCAGCCGCTATCGCCAAGGCCGGTATTCCGGTATTCGCCTGGAAAGGCGAGACCCTTGAAGAGTACTGGTGGTGTACCAAGCAGGCAATGACCTGGCCGGACGGCAAAGGGCCTCAGCTTATCGTCGACGACGGTGGTGATGCATCACTTCTTATACACAAAGGGTACGGAGTTCGAATCTGGCAGCAAATGGGTGGAAGAGCCTGCTGGCAGTGCCGAAGAAGGGGTTATCAAAGAACTGCTCAAATCCATCTACGCCGAAGACAAGAAGTACTGGCACAAAGTCGTTGCCGACTGGAAGGGTGTCTCAGAAGAGACTACCACCGGAGTCCACCGCCTCTACCAAATGGAGCGTGATGGTAAACTCTTGGTACCCGCCATCAATGTAAATGACTCGGTAACCAAGAGCAAATTCGACAATGTCTATGGCTGCCGGGAATCCCTGGTAGACGGTATCAAACGTGCTACCGATGTCATGATCTCCGGCAAGGTCGCGATGGTCTGCGGTTACGGAGATGTCGGCAAGGGCTGCTCCGAAACCCTTGCTGCCCACAAAGCCCAGGTATCGGTGAGTGAGATCGACCCCATCTGTGCCCTCCAGGCCTACATGAGTGGCTACCCGGTACGTACAGTCGAAGACATGCTCCCTTATGCCGATATCTATGTAACTACTACCGGCAACCGTGATATCATCACCGCCGAGCACATGAGCAAGATGAAGGATCAGGCGATAGTCTGCAATATCGGCCACTTCGATAACGAGATACAGATGGCACGCCTCGAAGAGATCCCGGGTATCCAGAGAATAGAGATCAAACCACAGGTCGACAAATGGCTATTCCCCGACGGTCACTGCATCTACATTCTAGCCGAAGGACGTCTGGTCAATCTCGGCTGTGCTACTGGACATCCATCGTTTGTCATGTCAAATAGTTTTACCAACCAAACCCTGGCGCAGATCAACCTGTGGAAGAACAAGGATGAATACCGCATCGGCGTATACACCCTGCCCAAGCAACTCGATGAGGAGGTGGCTCGCCTGCACCTTGACAAACTCGGCGCCAATCTTACCAAGCTCTCACAAGAACAGGCCGATTATATCGGCGTAAATGTAGACGGGCCATTCAAGCCTGAACACTACCGCTACTAATACTAATAATAACTTCTTATTAGCATAATATCTAAGGCTCTGCTTATAATAGCAAAGCCTTAGATATTTTTTGCCAATTTTACCGTTAATATTTAAGTATCCACACTCAAGCGCTGGAATCCTGATACCGACGCCATTACCCGTAAAATCAAAGGCGAGAGTGAGGTATATCCCTATCCCTACCTGAATAACCTCAAGCAAGCAATCAAAGATGGTATCAATCCCCTGCTCGTTGACCGCCGTAACTGTTCCATGGGGTGTAATGTCGGTACCGGTACTGACGCCAAACACGGAACCCCTGACCGCCTTGACTACGCTGTTGAGGCTGCACGTGCCGGTAAGTATGGTAAAGGATTTGCGGTTGTCTCCGAGGAAGTACGGGGTCTGGCCGCTCGAAGTGCCAAGTCGGCACATAATGCCAATGCCACCATCTCCAAAACTGTTATCGGCATCAATTCAGTAAACAATAACTTTACCGAAATTAACCACGAGATCATACAGCTTACGCAGGGTATCCAGGATTCACTCGAAGTAATTAATGCGCTCCGCGACAAATTGAGTAAGTATACCACCCAAACCGATAAGACTGTCAGTAACATCTTGGAGATTGCCGCAATCTCCCAAAGCATAACCAGTAACTCAAATGAAGTTATCAGCCTTCCCCTAGTCTTTTCAAAAAGTAAATAGTTCGAGTAAATATTGCTTATATTAAACCTCCATATATAATGCTAACTCCTTGCCAAGCGGCAAGGAGTTAGCATTATATCCACAAAACCATTTCGCTTCAAACTACTTTGTTTTCCACAACTCCTTGAGACCGACACAGAGGGCTATCTGATTTTCAGCCACAATCCGTTGCTCCAAACTACTGCGAGCAATAGGCTCGATTATCTTTACCGCTTCATCCAGATTGCCGCTCGCCTCCTCAATATGCCCGAACGGCTGGAGTATCCGTGCCCGGCGCACCAACAGTGTACTCAACAGCAGCTTGGCCTCTATATCCTCAGGCTTACGCTCAATACGCTCCTCGGTTGCCGCAATCGCCGTATCGATTATATCCATACAGTTTCTGATTATGCGTTTTGCCTGATCATGATTCTCTGTTCCCAAAGCCTCGCGGGCAATCATATATAACTGTCGGCTCACCCCTTCTGCAGCCAACGACTGGCCATAAGCAGCCAGCTTATCCTGATCCCTAAACTCGAGACAGGTATGAAAAGTACTCAACGATACCTGAAAGAACTCATGCGCTTTGTCGGTGTTGTTAAAGTCATAACACTGATACCCCAGATAGAGACTGGCAACCCCTTGCCCGCGCAGCGCCAGATAATTTTCCGGTTCATACTTTAGTGCATTCCTATAAGCGGATAGCGCCTCATGTACCTTATCCAGATTATACTCAACAGTCCCCAAGTTGCCGCCACGCATCGGCATGCATCGGCATTTCATCCAGATAACTGCGAAGCACGATCTCCGCTTCCTGTAACTTTCCCTCTTTCATCAGTTCCAGCGCCATAGCATAACGCTCATCCTGATAGCTTACATCCACCCCCACTTTACCAACTGACTCTGGTTCATCCAGACGCCCTATATCTACCTCATTTCTCTGCCCGGACTTACCGCCACTGAGCAAATATATCGATTCATCATAATTGAAAAACTCCTCCGGTGCTAACGGGCCAAGGTTTTTTACCCCCGGCATCCACTCTTGCAGGTTACTGCCAACCGTATCTGTCTGCATTATTTCACAGAGTGCCTGATAGCCAATCAAGAGACATAGCAAGATACAGGCAGCATTGATCAACTTTGTTCTATATTTCATCGTACTTAACCCTACGCCAACAATTTTGGATATGAAGAACCGTATAGCTCCTCCCTGTTGCTTATCGTCACAACCCTTTATATTGTTAAGTTTTTGTTTGTTTTTATTCTTTAGCTTGAATAAATTAAATAAAATGGTTATAGTCTAGTATATAACTTCTTCAGCATTTTTTACTATCTATTTGCGATCAGGAGAAAGCTTTTGTCAAAGAAACGAAATACAAATGAAAAGGCAATTTCAGCACCTATCAACATTGCTGCTATTGATATTGGCTCTACTTCAGTCAGACTCAGAATTGCCGAAGTCGGGGTAAATGGTACGATCACACCTCTAGAGAATCTTGTATATCCTGTACCCATCTCCAATGACTCGTTTTCTCAAGGCTCTGTTTCTCCAGAAACACTCAGAATCCTCTGCAAGGTCATGAAGAATTTTGCTTCAAAGATCGAAGAATACCAGGTTACTCTGGTAAACGCCATAGGTACCAGTGCCCTGCGTGAAGCCGAGAATTCAGACATTGTAATCGACCGGGTAAAGCACGAATCAGGCATTACCATAAAACTTATCGATCAAGTTGAAGAGAGCCGCCTCAATTTTGATCTGGTTCTTCCATTTATCGACAACAACCTCAAAAACTGCCGAAAGAATATCCTCTACATCGACCTTGGCGGTGGCTCAACCGAGACCTTGCTCATCAAGAATCAGAAGGTAATCCTGGCCAATAGTATGCGTCTTGGGACATCCCGGTTGTTTCACAGTATCCGTGAGTGTGAGGGTATAGAACGCAAAGCTCTTACTCTGAGTGTTATCCGCAACGTGGTAAATGCAACCATCCAGCACTTCCATAATTATCCTATCGGTGAATATATTGTCGCTAATTCCCACCTGCACTACTTCTTCAAAGGTCAAGAAGGGGTAATTGACGTCAATGGCGGCCTGGAAGTGCCTATTGACGTCTTTAATGAATTGGTAAAGAAGTTCTCCGCCCATAACGACCAGAGCAAGGCTGAAGAACTCCATATCTCAATCAATGAAGTAGAGCTTCTAAACCCTGCGGTACTCACTTTACAACGTCTCTTCAAAGGTCTGAAGATCAAGCGTTTCTTCACTGCCGACATTGATTTTATCCAGGCAATTCTTGCTGATATGCGCACAGATCTCTCCGGCAAAAATCCAATCATCGAATTCCGTGAACAAATTGTACAATCAGCCAAAGGACTTGGTGAACGTTTCGACTACGATAAAGCTCACGGCGACCACGTCGCTAAACTGGCGGTAAAGCTCTACGATCATATGGATAAGATGCTGGGGCTGCACGGCAAAGATCGTCTGTATCTGGAAATCGCCGCCATCCTTCACGATGTCGGAATGTTTATTCATGACCATTCTCACCACAAACACTCGCAATATCTGATCGAATGGTCAGAAATTGTCGGTCTGAATAAAGAAGAACGCAAGAAGATCGCCATGATCGCCAGATACCACCGCCGTTCACATCCAAGTCCATCACATCTTGACTACATGAGTCTGTGCGCTGAAGAACGTATTAGAGTCTCCAAACTTTCAGCCATTCTCCGCCTGGCTGACGCCTTGGATCGTCCGCACCGGCAGTCAATCACCAACCTCAAGGTAGCGGAGGAGGACAACCGAATTATTATTATCGCTACCAGTGTATCAGATCTGCTTGTAGAACAGATTGCAGTCAAGGACAAAGGCAAACTCTTGAAAGATATAACCGGAAAAGATATTGAAATTCGCCAGTATGTAAATTAATAGACAAATTATTTTAACAATTACAAATAATAGGAAATATTAATGAGTACAAAAAAACAAAAAAATCTGATGGCTCCAGAAAATTTTATAAACCGTGAGCTAAGTTGGCTGAGTTTCAACTTTCGTGTTCTTGCCGAGGCGGAGAACCCTGATGTAGCTCTCTTGGAGCGTATCAAGTTCATCGCAATTGTATCTTCTAACCTTGACGAATTTACCGTAGTTAGAATCGCCAACACGATCCGCGCCTTTAATGAAGGGGTAAACACCAAAGATGTTGCCGGTCTCACCCCACAGGAAGTACTTACAGAGATGGCACTACAGAAGCGGGAGATGATCAGTCGCCAGTACCACTGCCTGCAGAACATCCTCCTGCCTCAGCTCAAGGAAGAGGGTATCGAACTGCTACGGAGTCCTGACTTTACCGAAGCAGACCTTGAATTTCTGGAAGAGTATTTCCAGAATCATGTTTCCGCTGCCCTTACTCCCATGGCGATC
>CAUVYI020000004.1:0-14030 GCA_963556115.3 Planctomycetota bacterium
GTCCGAAGGTCCCGACGAGATGAGCTTCGATACATATGTCGAGCTGGCCCAGGAATTCTTTGCCGAACTTGCACAGGCATGGACGCAGAAGTAGTCCGGGGCGAGCTGCTGCCGATGGAGATGCGTTGGTACGGCGAGGAGAATCCGATTGACGATTACGAGGTTGGTCGTGCAATGGCTGAACGCCGACAGCGAAGCACTCGTCAAGGAGCAGTCGATCACACTCTCGACGCTACCCACCAGTATATGGCCTGACGATGAACAGTTGCGTACGTTATTCGTCCTCGATACCGGTTCGTTGACTCCCGGCGAGTACGTGGTAGACATCAGCCTATCAACGCCCGACTATGGCCACATCCGTCGACCAGTAACGGTACAGTCACGTTAGCGAAATTAGTACAGACAACTTTGGCAACCGGTAAGTATTTGTCCACACTGGACCATCTGATACACTCATATCAAAATGAACAGACAACAAGCATTCCCTCAACGCCTATATCGTGATCCTGTTACTGGCAGCGACTGCAGCCCTGTTCGGCGCATGCGGACGGCTGGATGTAGCGGTCGGCCCTGTACTCTACGATGTGGCGGTTAGCCCGTCACAGATTAGCCCCAATGCGGACGGCGACAGCGACATCACCGAGATCCAGTACAGCCTGCGGCGTCCCGCAGACGTCTCCATCTACTTCGACAATGCGGATGGTGAGCGTTTCTACTTCCGCGATTCGCGGCGACGCTCCGCCGGCGACTACAGCGTGTACTGGGGCGGCGGTGTCGAAGAGCAGGACCGTCGTGCAATCGGAAATGGGCGTCCAGGAGGTGCTCAGTCGCGTGCTGCCGGACGGCGAGTACACGTGGACCATCACCGCAACCGAAGATAACGGCGAGACCGAGTCAGCATCGGGAGAAATCACGCTGGTCGACGCCGATACTGAGGTGCCCGAGCTGCACAATTTCGCCGTCGTGCCGCAGGTGTTCAGACCCAACCAGGACGGCCTGCGCGATGACTGGGTCAGCATCAGCTACTATCTGACCAAGGATGTCGATGCGGTCAATATCTACCTGACGGACGAGAACGATATCGACTTCAAGGTGCCAATCGCCGAGGATCCCGGCGTAGCCAAGCCTACCGAGCGCGGCTATCACGAATACCGTTACGAGGGCGGTGTGGACCTGAACGCCGAACCGCCGGAAGATGGCGCCTACCAGATTGTGGGCGAAGCTCGTGACAGCTCCGGCAACGCAGTCGTCGTGACGCAGACACTTACTATCGAAGAGGGCGGCAAGCCGCGTGCCGATATTGCACAGGGCGAAGTCGACTGGGTCGGGGATACGAATCGCACGGTCAGCGTGCCCCTCGGCCAGACGCTCTGCTTCACCGCAGTCGTGACCAACGAGGGCACCGTGCCTATCCGCACCACCGGTCCATGGCCCGGCCAGGAGTATACCTTTGCCGAAAACTACAACACGCTGGCAAACGAGGACCACGAAGAATGGTTCCAGCAGGCGGGTGTGTGGCGATTCGGCGTCAACTTCGACACGACGGGCATAGATTTTCCATATCGCTGGGCTGTCGGCCGGCAGGAAGACTTGGAAATGCGCGTGATCGACGGGGACGACCAGTGGTACCTGATGCCGGGTAAGTCCGGCCAGGTCAGCGGCTGCATCCTCATCAACGAGGCGCCGCCGGTGGGTACGCTCTACTGGTGGGCCGGTCTCATCCATGAGCAGGTCGGCGTCCCCAACAACTACGTCGACCGTATCACGGTTGATGTCGGCGTTCCGTAGTGCACGACAGTCGCATTCACATAGAGAACGCCATTCTGCCAGTTGAGACGCAATACAGTATGAAACTCGCCGTCATCATTGTCAGCTACAACACCGTCGACCTGCTGCGCGATTCGTTGAGCAGCGTCTATCATTCGGCGCAGGTGTCGGGCATGGCGAAAGATGATCTACGTGTCGTTGTGGTAGACAACGCCAGCACCGATGGCTGTCCTGAGATGGTGGCAGCGGAGTTCCCACAAGTCCAGTTGATCGCACTACAGGAGAACCTCGGCTTCACAAGGGCCAACAACGTAGCCCTGGCAACGCTCGGTTTCAGCATGCAGGCGGACAGCGCACAAGCGTCTGTCGCTACACCGGATTTCGTGCTGCTGTTGAACCCGGACGCAGTATTGGTCGAGAATGCGCTAGGACAGTTAACCAGCTTCCTTGCGCGCACGCCGAACGCCGGCGCTTGCGGCGCACATCTGCAGTACGGCGACGGCGTTTTCCAGCACGGCGCGTTCATGTTCCCGTCGCCTGCCCAGGTTGCCCTGGACCTGCTTCCCGTCGAGAAGCTGCCTGGCGGTTATCGCCTTTACGACAGCAAACTGAACGGACGCTATTCTGCGCGACAGTGGAGTGGCGTCGAGCCGTTCGAAGTAGATTTCGTGCTGGGCGCAACACTTATGATGCGCGGGGAGACGCTGCTGCAGATCGGCGGCCTGGACGAAGGCTACTTCATGTATTGCGAGGAGATGGATTGGTGCCTGCGTGCGCAGCAGGCCTGTTGGCATGTCTATGCGTTGCCGGCAGCCCATATCGTGCACCATGAAGGGCAGTCCAGCCGGCAGACGCCCTGGCCCGCATTCACCAACCTATGGCGTAGTCGAATGCGCTTCTACCGCAAGCATCGACGCCGATACTTCCCTGGCCACCTGATGCTGGTGCGCACGATATTGCGCATGACGCTAGGCTATCGCGCACGAGCTGCCTGGCGAGCCTTCACACACGGCGATGTCACGGGCGAAGCCGTCGCCACCGAGCTATCCGCATACAGGACATTGGCGAGCCTGTAAAATGGCGGTCAAACCGAGCAGTGAAGCCAAGCCCCGCATCGTAGCCGTCATCTTGACGCGCAACGAGGCCAACAACATCGCAGCATGTATCAATAGCGTCAAACCATGGGTGGACGCCATCGTCGTGTGGGATTCGGGCAGCGTTGACGATACGCGTGCCATTGCCAAGCGATGTGGCGCACTCGTTGTCTACCGACCATTCGACAACTATGCTGCACAGCGGCAGGCCGCGCTCGATGCAATCGAGGCCGAATGGATCCTCTTCGTCGATGCTGATGAGCGCTTCACGGCCATGCTGGGACAGGAATTGCTCGATTTCCTGGAGAAGGACGATCCAAACATTGCGGGCGCATGGTTGCCCCGTCGCAATTTCATCGTGGGACACGAGGTGCGAGGGGCAGGCTACTACCCCGACTACCAGCTACGGCTGCTGCGCCGCTCACGTGCGGAGTATGTGGCGGAGCGCGAGGTGCATGAGATTGTCGACGTGGACGGCGAGGAAGTCTATTTCGAGCAGCCGTTGACACACTACAATTACGCGAGCTGGGCGCATTTCCACAGCAAGCAACCGACCTACGCCAAGTATGAAGCCGGCATCCTGGCGCAGCGCGGTATTCATCCAAAGCCGCACAACTTCATACTGCAGCCACTGCGTGAATTTCGTCGCCGCTACATCAGCCTGCGCGGGTACATAGACGGCTTGTTCGGGCTACAGTTCTCGTTGTGGCTGGCCTGGTATTACGGCTTCATGCCCTACATCTATCTGATGACAGACAAGAGTCTATACGAAGACTAGCCGGTCGTTAACCGGTTGTCACGACACTCTCGCCGTTCAGCCGTTCCACACGAATGATGTTCTGGGTAGCCTGTTCGAACGTATCGTCGTGGCTGATGACGAATAGCTGCCGGAAGCCTTCCACCTGCAGTATCTGCTGGGCGAGTGCATCCCGCCGCTCGTCGTCCAGGTTCGCCGTGGGCTCGTCGAAGAATGCGATATCGATGCTGGTCAACTCACGCAACATGGCGAGCCGCACAGCCAGCGCTGCCGACATCTGCTCACCGCCGGAAAGCTGAGCGAATTCCCGTGTGTGCTGTCCAACCGACAGCGTAATGCTATAGTCTTCGTTCCACGAGAGATGGCGCGAATAGTCGGACATGATGTCGCTGAAATAGCGACGGGCAAGTCCGCTCACCTGGTTGATCAGAACGCGTGTCACATACGGTCCTGCTTCGCGAACCACGTCTCGTATTTTGGACAGTGTTGAGGTTTGCCGCGTAATCTGTCGAAGCTGCTCTTCATCGGCCGCCATCTCCTGCTGTAGCTGCTGCAGCCGTGTGATCGCCGCCGAGTTCTCTTGCTGCTGTTGCTCTATCACCTGAATACGTGCGGTCAGTGCGCCGATCTCCTGGCGTTGCGCCTGTTCTTCGCTTTGCGCCTGCTGGTACTGCTCTTCATCGAAGCGCTGTTCGGTGTCCGCTATCTGCTTCTCAAGTTGCTCCGACAGTTCTTCCAGCGACTGCTTCTGCACCTCGGCTGCGGCGACGTCCGCCTTCCGTTCATTCACAGACTGCGCGACCCGCTGGTTGCCCAACACGGTGCGATAGGCAGGTTCGCTCTGGGCGATGACAGCTTCGCACTCTTCCATTTCCCGGTCGAGCGCGACATACTGCTCCAGCGCCGCATCCACTTCTGCATGCTGGACGGCGAGTTCGGCCAGCTTCTGCTCGGTGGCAGTCTGGTTCCTGGCAACAGCCTCTCTCTGCGACGCCCGGTTCTTGGCGATTTCGTACTCGCGCTTGGGATTGCCAAGTTGCTCAATCTCCGACTGCAGCCTTTGGATGCGCGCTTCGACACCGGCAAGCTGGTCTCGCTGTTGGCTCAAGCCACGAAGACGCTGTTTCGTTCGCTGCAACTCAACTTCGTTACGCTCGACCTCGTTCTGCCGAGGCAACGCCATAAGCTGAGCTTCGATGGCGCGCAGTCTCTCTGATCGCTCAAGCGCCTGCTGTTGCGTATCCTTGATCTGTTGCTGTATTTCGCGATACTCTTCGCGTAGCTCTTCGACCTGCTGCTCATTACGCCGGATCATCTCGACTCGGTGCTGCTCGGTGAGCGGCTGTTCACACACGGGGCAAACGGCCGTACTGATGTCGCCCAGGGTAGTCATCTGCTCCTTAAGCGACTTGGCTCGCGTCTTAATCTCGGCGTTCTTGTTTCTCAGGTCGTCCAGTTGTTGGGCATCCGGCTCGCTCCGCTGCTGCAACGAAGCAGCTTCAGACTCGAATTGTCCAGCAGTGGCTCGCGCGTCGGATAGCTTGGTGATATCAGCAGCAAGCCGGGTCACTGCCTCTTCTTCATTACGTACCTGCTCTGTGATCGCACGGTACTTGACCATATCCTGGCGCGCCTGGTCGAGCGCCTGTTCAAGCTCCATCTGACGCTCCACCGGCTGTTGCAACGCCGACATGGTAGTGGCCGCCTCTTCGATAGACGCCAGCTCCTGTGCGATCTGTTGCTGGGTAGTCTGCGCAACGGCGACTGCCTGGTCGATTTGGTTTCGCTTCGATTCCAGTTCGGTGCGCTTTCTCAGCTTCTCGTCCAGCCCCTTCTGCACCAGCTGCGCGGCAACGTACGCCTCGTAACCGGCCTTGTTCTCCTCTACAAGCTTGGCTGCATTCTCCGCATCGACATATGCCTGTCGCGCGGCTGCCAGTTCGCGGGTATTCGCCTCGAGCCGTAATTTTGCCTGTCCATGCTCGGTGCGCAGTTGCTGCAGACGCTCGCGCACTTCCTCCAGCGCCGAACGCTTCTCCTCCAACGATGCCAGAGTCTTCCGTAGGGCGGCTAATTCAGCGGCAGCCTGTTCCAGTTCCTTGGACCTTCGATTTAGGTCGCGCTCCAGTTCCGGCAGAACGACAAGCTGCCCGCGCTTCTCGGCGATGGCGACTTCCAGCGCCTGATGCTGTTCTTTCAAGTAGCTGAGCGGGCTCCGCAGCTTCTGGTAGGCGCTGCGGTAATCCTGTACCTGCAGCATGGGATCGAAGACGCTCTTGCGAGGCGCTTCGGTCAGTAGAAACGCGGCTGTGAACGTTCCCTGTGGAACGCCGATTGCGTCACGGAATAGCGAGTCCAGCTTGGCGGAGCTGTCGATGCCAAGATGCTGTTTCACGAAGGTGGCGACATCCGCTTTACCCTCGCAAATGCGCAGGCCGGTCTCAGGGTCGTCTACATGATATGCGCTGCTGCCGCCGATGCGACGCACGACCTCGTACGGTCGTTCATCGACAGTGCTTTCGAACACAACCGAGATGGTCGCTGTGCGTGCGCCCTGCCGCACAAATTCGCTGCGCGTATAGGATATCTCATCGAACAGCGCCAGCCCGATGGCCTCGACGATGGTGCTCTTGCCTGCACCGTTGTGGCCGACGATGGCGTTGACGCCCGGTGTGAACTCAACGAATGCCTCTTTATAGCTCTTGGCATTCTCCAGCCTAAGCGAATGGATAAGCATCAGTCTTCCTGCTCTTCCAGATCAGGTTCATCTTCGATGTCTGCGAGGTCTTCGAGGTCTTCCAGGTCTTCCAGATCATCATCCTCAGGCGCATCATCAATCAATGCCATCTGATGCTTCAACTCGTCCACGATGGCTTCGTCCGAGGCGGATTCGAGCGCGAGGCGTTTGATGTCCAGAGCCGCCTGCGCCCAATGCCGGTGCTTGGCGCGATACTGTACGTCGCGTGAGAATAGCTCCTCCAGGATGTTGCGCTCCAGTGCACTGCGGCTCATTCCCTCGCCGGTCTCTATGACAAATCCAACCGGCGCCGCCAGATTGCGCACTATCACGTGCAGTGGATGAAAATGCTCCAGCACCATCTCCTCGACTCTGCCGATATCCAGTTCAGTCGGGTCGAATGGGAGTACTCCTGTCAGTTGAACCTCGACCACTGCCTCTTCATCACGACGCCTGCCCTGCATGCCCAGATCGCGCGCCTTCCGTTCGAGCATGGAGCGCAGTTCCGCATAGAATTCATCGGGCGAAGTATGGTCATCCATGCGGTGCGGGAAGCGGTGAAATGGTCGCCTGGGAACGGGCATCCGGGTTGCCGTATGCTTTGGCTCATCTGCATCTGCAGTGGCCGTATTCACGTCGACAAGATAGTAGCCGCGGTCCGGCCATCGAGCCTCGGCTACCGAACAGGTCTCCAGGCTGCCTGGATTGTAGACCCAGTTATCGCGCTCATACGGTTTGTGTATATGTCCCAGCGCAAGGTAGTCCACATGCTGGCGCAGCAGCCCAATTTGGCTATGCGAAAGGCCGCCCATCTGCTCTGTAACCTCACCCTCCAGTCCAGCGTGCGTCATGAATATAGTGTACTCGATACCGTCGTCCGGCAGATCGTTCAATGCTTCGCCGTAGGCTTTCAAAGCTTGAGGCGTGCCGGCGCCAAGGTACTTGAGGCCATGGATGCGCAGCCAAGGCAGCACGTCTATGTACGATCCTTCATGCCGATCATATGGCTTGAGTTGCGGTCGCCCACCCTCGAATCTGGGATTGAGCAGCTTGAGGTAGCCGTGGATGTCCAGAAACCCCATCCAGCCGAGACGGTCCTGGTAATAGGCGAGTTCGTGGTTGCCTTCGACAGCGATGCAGGGGATTCCTGCCCGGCGCAGCATATCAAGCCCGCTGATGGCCTGATTTAGCGTCAGCGCATCGATGCTGCGCTTGTCAAATAGGTCTCCCGCCAGCAGCACAAAATCCACCTCTTCGTTGACGGCGATGTCCATTGCCGTATAGAACGTCTTGGCAAAATCGTTGTAGCGTTCCTTCAGCTTATATTGCCAGTAGCCAAGATGGCAGTCGGCGATATGCATGAATTGGGCTTGCATATGCGTACTACTCTCTCATGTACTTGATTCTCGTGTGCTGGATATGTGGACAGGAGTATTGTACGCGAACGTAGCCGAGACCCGCGTTCCGTTCTGACAACCGTACGTCGCTGGTCGCACCTGCGAACACGCGCTTATACGTCACCCGGCGCTTGATTTGCTATGCGAAATCGTGTGACGCGTGCTTAATCCGTAAGTGTTCGCGCTAACGAATTACTCACGAATGCGCTTGCGCATAGTGATCAGTGACTGTTCGGGCTGGAATCCAAGATCCACCAACGCCTGAATGCCGGTAGTGTGTTCGGCGCTGAGCTTCGTCACGACCGGGAACTTGGGAAATGCGCCCAAAGTCGCCAACGCCCACTGCACCATAGGCGCTTCATAGACGCCGTAGTACTGGGGCCGAATCCACAGGTCCATCTTGTGTTCGCCACTCCAGGCTTGGGCCGACAACACAATGGCGGCTTCAAAGCGACGCGACGATGTTATGGCACGACGATAGATGTGGGTCCGTCCGAGTTGCCGCCAGAACCATTCTGCGAAGATTTGGTCCAGCGTAATCTGGAAGTCCGTGCGCCGTATCGATCGCCACCATTGCGCCTGCGTGTTTAACTGCGCATTTGCCAGGTCAAATAACTTGGCCGATTGGTGCGAGGCGAACGAATGAAAGCTGGGTATCTTACCCGGTGGATCTACGTCGGGAATCGATGTCAGTCGCAGATCGGTCATTGCGCCGACATCCTCGAAGTCGAAGCTGTCGTAGAGCGTGCGCGCAACGTGGTTACGTTCGTACACCTGCAGCACCGCCCACTGTCCTCGCGAAGATTCAATGTGCTGCAGCGCGACTTGCATGAGCTTGCGCGAGATACCCCGACCGCGGAAGTCGGGATCGACGGCCACATTGGCGATCTGCCAGCGAGCGCCGTAGCGGTCCGCACGCTGAACCGTGACGTTGCCGACAATGCGACCGTCTTCTTCCCACACGAATCCGCTGAAGAGGTCGTTGAACTCGCCAGTACTTCGATTCACGAGTTTCATGAGACCGCTGACGTGGCTCATGATCCGCATCTCTCGCAGAGCAGCCTTGCCTCGCGGATCGAGTTCGCTGCTGAATGCGTCGGCAATCAACTCGGCAACTGCACGCAAGTCCCTACCCAAATCAAAGGGTCGGATTCCGCTCTGCCTCGCCTCGCTGACAGCGCCGACCGATTCGATGGCAACCATTTGATATCGTTCCCTGAAATCGACTTCCCGCACAAAACACGCCTAGTACAGAGTAGCCTGAGCTATGATGCAACCCGTACCATGGACGGTCGCAGCACCTGTCCGTTGAGCACATAGCCCGTGCGCAATACGCTGATGACGTGGCCGCTTTCCACTTCGTCGCTGGGTTCGCTAAGGACAGCCTCGTGCAGATTCGGATCGAATTCGCCCGATGCGTCAATGGGCGTGACGCCTTCCTCCTGCAGTAAATTCAGCAGCTTCTTTTGTATCTGCTCGAAGCCGGACAGCCAGGCGGTTTCCTCGTTCTGCTCTTCATCGGAGCGAAGTGATTCCGGTACATTCGCAAAAGCTAATTCGAGATCGTCCAGTACCGGCAACAGCCGCATGATCAAGTTGGAATTAGCGCGACTGATGGCATCGGCCAAACGCTGCTCCTGTCGTTTACGGATATTCTGGAACTCGGCCGCTTCATACTGAAGCTTTTCGATAGCGGTGTTCTTCTCCGTAACCGCCTCTGCTAGTTGCTCCTCGAGCTTGGCAATGATGTCTGCCTCAGTCTCTTCGACGACTTCCTCTTCATCCGAAGCAGTGACAGATTCGGATTCTGCTGCACCGGCCGATTCCAATGCTTCTTCTACGATAGCTGCTGCGTCAGTCTCATCGTCCTGGTCCGGCCCTACTACGGTATCTTCTGCAGCGTTTAGTTCCGATTCCTGTTTCGCCTCGACAGACTCAGTCTCTTGCGTGTTATCCGCGCTATCGGCCTCGGTTCTCACCTCTTGCGACATTCTGTTTCCCTTTATTCCATCTCTGTTTGGCTGCTAATGCCATAAATATCCGATACTAGATCGCTCATAATGTGCGCCACATAGCCGACCGCGCCCATCGTGCGCCCGTACGACATGCGCAACGGGCCGATGACGCCCAAAAGACCGCTGGTGTGGTTGGCGACGCCATAGCGAGAGATTACCAGACTCGTGTCGTGCAACTCGTCATAGCGACCGTCGCCGGAAATGACAACGTGGATTCCATCCAACTCGGCGAATTCGTCGATGACCTGCTGCAACAGCGACTGTTCCTCAAAGACCTGCACGATTCCGCGTGCATTGTCGCCGTCTGCGAATTCCGGCTCACTGAGCATCTGACCAAGACCATCGCGATAGATGCGGCTGGCGCTGCTACGACTGGTGCGGTCCATCATTTCAGTGACGAGCAGCGATATCTGCTGTGCGAACGGTGAGAGCGTTGCAGCCTCGCGTCGAATCGACGTCAAATCCAGGTCGGCAAGCCGCTCATTCATCTCGTTGCTGACTCTACTGAGCTCGTCCTGCTCCATGGGCTGCTGGAGCTCGATCATCTGCTGTTTCACTGTCCCATCTTGTAGGACGAGAACGAGTAGCACGCGGATATCGTGAATCGAGACCAGCTCCATATGCTTGTAGTAGCTGCGAGTACTGCGCGGCGCGGTAGCCAGCGCTGCAGCCTGCGTGGTCTGTGCCAATACCGACGTGCTTAGCCGCAGCCATTGGTCAATCTCGGGCCGAGCCTGGCCGAACTGGAAGCGAATATCGCGACGCTCGCGCGATGTCAGCTCACCCGTGGGCGCCAGGTGACGCACGAAATAGCGGTAGCCGGCTTCGGTGGGTACGCGACCCGCGCTCGTGTGCGGCTGCGTGAGCAGACCGGCGCGCTCCAGCGCAGCCAGTTCATTTCGCACCGTAGCCGGACTCACATCCAGCAATGGATTCTTGGCAATAGTCACGCTGCCAATGGGCTGCGCCGTTTCCACATACTGTTGTATCAGGATGCCCAGCACCTGACGCTGACGGTCTGTCAGCGCATCAGATGGCAGTAAATTGTCCGTCTTGTTTTCAGTCACAACACATCTATCCAAGTGGAAACAATTCCACATTCAGCGCCAGAACTAGAATAGCACTCTGGCGTTCAGAGTGCTACAAAACTCTGTCATCATAGCATTTGCTGTCAAGAGATGTCAACGCGTAGGGCCGATTCCGAACAAGCTGCGTATCGACCGAAATCTTCTCTTCAGTACATGTGGAGAAGAATATGGGCCTCACGATTGACTGAACTGATGCAAGCCTTCGCCCGAACAATGATCTCGACTAGTAGGCATTCTGCTTCGAGCCCGAGAGCCACTGGAACCCCGTTCGAATCAGGATCTTCACGTCCAGCATGATCGACCAGTTCTCGATATACCATAGGTCATACTTCGTACGCTCGATGATCGACGTATCGCCGCGCAACCCGTTCACCTGCGCCCAGCCAGTTAGACCGGCACGCTCGCGGTGGCGGTCCATGTAGCGCGGAATGCTCTGGCGGAACTGCTCCACGTACACCGGTCGCTCCGGTCGCGGGCCGACCAGGCTCATGTCGCCGATCAGTACGTTCACCAACTGGGGCAGCTCATCGATGTTGAAACGGCGCATGATCGTGCCCAGTTTCGTCTTGCGCGGGTCGTCGGGCGTCGTCCACCCCGGCCCTTCGAACTCGGCATCCACGCGCATGGAGCGGAACTTGATCATCTTGAATGGCCGCGCATCAAGACCCATTCGCTCCTGTACGTAGAATACAGGACCGGGCGAATCCAGCTTGACCAATAGAGCCGTCAGCAATAGGAACGGGCTGAAAACCACTAGCATGGCGCCGCTGACCACGATGTCCATGCCCCGCTTCAGCGTTACTTTCCAGCCCTGTAGCGCGACGTCACGGATGGTCAGCAGCGGCAGGCCGCCGAAGTCGCCAATGCTGACCTCGCTAGCCATGATCTGGAACACGTCTGGGAAGACGCGGATGCCAACTTTTTCGCGTTCGCAAAGGCTGATGATGCCAACCAGGTCCTGGTGGCTGCTCTCCGGCAGACCGATGATCACTTCGTCGATGTTGTATTCATCGATGATCGACGGCAAGTCCACCGTATTGCCCAGTACCGGGACACCCACGGCCGTGACATTATCGCCATCGCGTGAGGCGTCGACCACGCCGATAATTTGATAGCCAAGCTGCCGGTTGAGCAGAATCTTCTGCAGCAGCATGTCGCCGACCTCGCCCGTGCCGATGACGATCACCCGGTCATCGCCCACGCCGCGTGCCTGCACGCGCCACTGTATCTGCGCATGCAGCGCATGGAAGACTGTTAGCAGCGCCATATTGATGACGCTGGCGTAGACAATAAACGGTCGATGATAGACGAAGTCGGGGAATACCAGCGTGAGTACAGCCACGGTCAGTAACGTGGCGAAGAGATTATTGAGGACGATGCGATAGGTCTCGTCCAGATGGCTGGTCGGACGCCGTCCTCTGGTACATGCGCTGCGTGAAGAACAGGCTCACCAGAAGCACCGAATAGAGCAACGGCAACTTCCAAAACTCCAGGAACGGACCGATGATAACGTCAGGGTTGCGATCGAGGATAAGATGAGACAGATAGAACGAGAACCAGGTGATGCCGAAGTCCAGCAGCACAAGCGTGGTGATGAACACAATCTGGGCGCGCTTCATGAACATGGGGCGACTGCCGCGCCGCGCCCTGTATTCCAGCCCGCTATCAGCTTGTGCGGATGCTTCCGTCAGACTCTGTTGCATGTGTGATTCGCGAATCCAGCGTCCGTACTCGTTACTCCACCTGTGCCGCGGGTTTCACGTCCACAGCAGGCTTCGAAGCCTGCCGAGAAATCGTGGACGATTTTGCGTCACTGCAATACCGCCACAGATGCGCGGCAATATCAAGCCCACCCTTAATCGTAATACCCAGTCGGATCAACGTGTCCAGCAGCCAGCCGGTTTCGGCGCGATAGTGCTTGCGGTAGAAAATCCACATCGCCTCGTAAAAATCGATACGCGACTTGATGCTGGCCTGGCTGGCGGCCTCCTTGACGTGCGTGACCTCTACCTTGCCGTTATACCACACTTCCCAGCCGGCATCTTTGATGCGCTTGGCCCAGTCCAAGTCCTCGCCATACATGAAGAACGTTTCGTCCAACAGACCGACTTCACGAATAGCGTCGCTGCGTACCAGCATAAACGCGCCGACCACCGCATCCACCGGATAGACGCCGTCTTCCGGCAGGTACTCCATATTATACGCATTGAATCGACGACTGCCAGAGAAGAGCCGGCTCAATCCTAACATACGATAGAGACTAACCTGCGGCGTGGGAAAACTGCGACGGCACGCCTTGTCCAGCGAGCCGTCCGGCCTACGCAGGCGCGGTCCTGCTACGCCGGCGTCAGGATGGCTGTCCATGAATTCCATCATGCGTTGCAGCGCCTGTGGCGGCACCAACGTGTCTGGGTTCAACAGTAGTACATACCTGGGAAGGCTGCGCCTGTTCGCGTCAGACTACGGCGCACCGCTGTCACTGTAGCCAAGCCAGGCGCAGGCCACTGTTATTGCCGCCTGTGAAGCCCAGATTGCGGCTGTTGGCTATCAGATGAACGTCGGGATACGACTCTCGCACCATCTCAGCGCTGCCGTCGACGCTGGCGTTGTCCACAACGCATACTTCATATGCCAGATCGCCCTCACTTGCGGTGACGGTTCGCAGGCAATCGCGTAATAACGGAGCTGTATTGTAGTTCAGGATGATGATCGCAAGATCACAATGTGGAGTCGTTGCCGGACTAGATTGTGATTGCGTATTCGCCTTGTGCATCGGATGTCCCAGATGTTGTCCGTGCCTGATTGTTCGCCTGCGCGTAACAGCGCCGACAGCGGGCAACTAACCATAATTGTAGCATAGCCGAATGAACCGGGTCAAAGAAAATCGTGTTTCGCAGTCCTGTTCAATGGGTGATCGTTTGTGTATCGACAGCTATACGGATGAAGAATTCCTAATCTAGCCTT
Organism: Planctomycetota bacterium; assembly: GCA_963556115.3. Taxonomy (GTDB): domain Bacteria; phylum Planctomycetota; class SZUA-567; order SZUA-567; family SZUA-567. Next base: position 13,820 of record CAUVYI020000004.1, read on the forward strand.
TTGCTCGCCTTAATGAATTGAGGTCGATAGGTGGCTATACTGATCTCGATGAATTAACCGGCAAGCACAGTGAGGGTGTCAGCGTACAAGACTGGACAGTCCGAAGGCTTAATTCGGTCGCACCTCTCCACGTGTACGACAATTTACGTGAAAATCTACGATGGAGGTTACTCAGATGCAACAAAGCAGTAAACGATTCTACATATACTTT
>CAUVYI020000005.1:0-93631 GCA_963556115.3 Planctomycetota bacterium
AAACGCCAATTCGCCCTGCCCGGCTCCCCCCGGAGCCAGAGGTATATAATTCACCATTATTCCCGCAAATACTAGAAAGAGCATCAGCGAGAGGTGTACCCCCTCCAAGCCAACCGCCTTACTGAACAGATAAACGATAATAACGTACCCAAGTGCGAGAGGATCGAGATCAGCAAGACATAGAAGAGAATCTTCTTATTATCCTTATAGACCTCGATAGACTCTACCGCCTGGAGCAGTGCCCGGCCGAGCAAACCCTTAAAATTATAACTCCGCAGCCGATCCGCAAGGTAGAAAGAAGCGAGAAAGAGAGCGGCAAAAAAGAGGACACAGCCCAGCGCCAACACGACATACCCTTTGGCGATAGTCAGGAATTGACTGGTCGAGCGGATAAACTCGATATTCATAAATACCCCGGCCAAGACCAGTATCAGGAGTGTCGGCAACCCTAAAAAGCGATCCAGAAAAACGCTGGTGGTGACCGGCGCAATCAGCTTTTTGTTCCCTTTAGCAACTGTATAAATACGGTAGAAATCCCCTCCGGTAGATCCCGGAATAAACGTGTTGAAGAAATACCCAGTAGTCAAGAGCCGCAGTGAGGTCGAGAACGCCAGACCTATCCCTTGCCCCTGGAGAATCAGCACCCAGCGCCAAGCGCCGGTAATGATCTGAAAACACATAATCGCTATTCCAAGCGCAACCCACTCCCACCTGGCAAGAGCCTCTTTGATATCACTGAGATTGATGGTTCCGTTTACCACCAGAAACACGAGCAAACCCAGAGCAAAACAGAATCTATGAGTCGATATTGCCGGTTTCCTGAGCAGGGTAAGCAAGGTTCCAGGGAGGAGTGCCAACGCCATGGAGGGCAGGAGCTGCCCATCCAAAAATAACGGATCAACCAACCTCCAGGAGAGGAGCAGGAACAGCAGTAAATCCAGAACAAGCACCGCCCACTCGAATTTACCGGGAACATATCTCTCTGAGTTATTATCTGAGTTGCTCAATAAAGGCCTCAATTCTGGTCAAGGTTCTGCCGTCTACCGCCGTCGGCCTATCCCCTTCGATAGTCAGGATAGGTATATTGAAACGCCGACGCATCAAGAGATCGTGAATCTGCCGATGACAGAAACTCTGAGTATAATGTATAATGCCGTCCAGCCGACGCCCTACGACCTCCTCGGCAATCGCTTCGAGCCGAAACTCTGCCGAGTAGGGATAGGTATAATTCAGATAAGTATCAGCCATGCTCCTGCCAATACTCTTGAGCATAGCGAATTCATAAGGGATCTCATGGTATACCACCCGCGCCCCAAGCTCATCAATAACCTCACTCAAATCTGAGAGTATCGTCGGCACTCCAAGCACCCCGAGTCGCGGCAGACCGCTCACCGCCTTCCGACACTCCACCTGCTGGAGTAACTCCAGCTGATACGCCTCGACTCTAGCGACATCACCCATAAAATCCGTCAGATTGAGCTGCGACAGGAATAACTCCAAGCTACTCACCGCCAAGGTTTCTACCGCAATACGGTCGATACTCCGGGCGATACTCCGTACCGCATCCAGCCGCTCTTTCCAGGCGTCTATCTCAGACTCAGCCGCCTGAAAATGCGCGGCAAAAGCCTTCAGCTCGCGCGCGAAAGCCTCACGAGTACGCTGATACGGATAAGAGAAGGTCTGCGTCTGCATGCCTTCATGTCTCCAGACATCCTCCAAGGCGATATTCTGCGAACAATCACCCTCCCGCACCACCGCAACTTTCTTGAATCCATGCCGATAGGCGGTAGCATAGAGTCCCTTTACCCAAGCACAGGAATTCTGCGGGAATCCCGCCCGCTCAGCCTCAAGTACCACCTCATAAGACTCAGCCTCTGAGACAAAGAGATTATTCAGATCTACAGGAATATACCCGCCCCGCAAAGATTACCTCTACCGGCAAGGTCGTCGTCATTCCAACCTTCTCACCGACCATCAACATTCCTACTCAACTATGAATGATTATTAACTAACAAACAATGACCTGATCAATTAGTGGCGACCATCCCCTGACGCAGCTTCTGGGCAAGGGCTGAATCAAAGAGAATCTCGACCAGTTTATAACCAAGCTCAAGAGCGGTACCAACCCCTCTACTGGTAATAACGTTACCGTCAACCACCACACTATCCTCAAGCAGGGTGATATTCTCGGCAATACTGGCGATTTCATCCATATTTCCTGGGTAACAGGTAGCCCGTTTATTGTCCAGTAACTTATTGGGCGCCAGTACTTTGGCCGGAGCGGCGCAGATCGCTGCAATCAGCTTCTCCTCAGCCTGATGTTGCTGGAGCAACTGGGTGACGACCTCACTCTCCGCGAGATTTAGCGACCCCGGCATTCCTCCCGGCAAAAATATAAGATCAAATATCCCGATATCGTCGGTAAGTACGGTATCGGTTACCACCCGCACCCCCTGCGCACTCACAATCTCAGCCCGGTCGAGTCCAGCAATAGTCCAATTCCACTCCAGCTCGGCGCAACACATCGATTGGAGCAATAGCTTCAACACTCTCAAAACCGTCAGCAAGTATGGTTAAACACGTAGGCATAACAACCCCCTTTCTTCCAGACTAAGACCGATATTCACCCGACCCACCGAGTCAGGTTTTGACCATCCTGATCCAGTCCTGATTAAAGTTTACATCACTGGTAATCGCCAAAAACGGCGAATCGGCATAACCACCAAGAGTAAAGATCTCAATCCCGGGAAGGTCGAATTTTCCCAAGAACTCTTCAACCGCTTCTACAGAGGTATTATAGAATCCTAACTCCACCCGTTCACGGGCATAGATACGCACCCTAAAGGTCATCTTTGTCCCCCGGAGCCAGAAATAGTACTTATGTGACCAACTTATCGAGAAGGTCTCAGCCTTGACCGCCACCAGAAGCTTATCAAGCAATTCCGACATAGACGGAGTAAGCTTCTCAAGGTAATACGTCTTACCCTTAGCCTTCCACGGCTCGAGCGAATCATGGGTATGCACCGCACTATCCCGCGCATCTACCGACGGATCCACCCGCGGCACGACCTGCTCAGCAAAGAAGACCTCCTGCCCGCCGACCAAATACTTGAGATACTTGAGTCCTTTGATACTTACTCCGGATTTGTACAACCATTCAATTTCATTAACAATTTTGGTCGAGAAACCTTCAGACGCTATGATCACGCGCTGTTCACGGTTTATTATCTCCGAATAATCGGCAGCATCCCGGTTGAAGGTTGAAGCAAGCAGACTCGATATTTCTACAGCCTCCTCATCCATCTCCACACCCATATCCTCCCAGGCGCGGCGAAGAAGATCATTATGCGGCAATTCAAGGAACTCCGCTGCAATCTTACCAAGTCCCTGCGGAGTCAACGAACTGAGATGCGAGACAAACTCAATCGCCCTACTATCTACCCTTCTGTCAGCATCCGCTACCCCGATATTCAGTATAATAGCCACAGTTCTGCCGAGTACATCCACCGCCAGCAGTTCTCTAACCCCTTCTATTTTAGAGAAATAAAAGTTATCCGTCTCACCGATAACCACCAACGGTTCCCCGAGAAAATGCGGTTGCACCTTTACCCGGGTTACTATCTCATTGAGGTTATCGAGATCGAGTTCCACCGCTTCGAGCTGTTGAAAGTGTTTTCCAGATCCTGTAAATACGCTACCCATTTTTATCACAACCTTTAGTACGACAATTTATTTTAACTTACCTGAAAAATGACATATTAAGCTAAAATTATATCCATATTATACTTCTTCGCTACGGTATTTTTTATTATATCCTTTTTTCTTTGCCCAATTTTCCTCTAACACCTTGCCGTTATGGGTGATAATAACTATTTTGTTCTTGACGCGGAGGGGGAAAAATGTGAAAATAAGCTTGCGGAGAAAGTTGATGAAACATAATGATAACCCCTTCAGTTTTTTAGAGGAGTACGAGGTAGCTCGCGTCGCTCAAATCCTCTCGGAAGAACTCCCGTTTGTCGCCGGAGCCGCTCTTTCACGCACTCCTGCAATCTTCAATGCCAAGGTTATGGCCAATATGCCTGAAAGCATCCGCAACGAGGTAGCCAGTGCCATCAGTAAATACCGCAAGATCCCCTCGGAAGTCCTCTATGATATCGCCGAGGAGTTGGAGAAAAAACTTACTACACCCCGGGGAAATCAATTTGCCGAACAGAAGAACAGCCTGCTGTCCGGCCTCGACCTCGGTTCGATAATGCAGGATATCAACCGCCTCAAGACCAAGAAGCAGGAGCCGGAGAAGACAGCGGGCAACCGGCCAGAGCCGGTAGAGTCACGGATTATTCGCCCCGAAGAGTATGACGCCTATCTCCGTGGCGAACCTATAGAAACAAATGCAAGCGACAACGTAAGTAGTCCACTTATCCCTGATCCTACAGAATTCATTCCCCATGAGTCCTCCCGCACTCCCGAAACCCACCATTCCCGAGTACAGCCCTCAGCCAAGACCCGGGAGAACAATCGGCTTGACTCCGCCACTAAGAAGGAACTAGCTCTGCAACAAGCGCTGCTACATACCCGTAACAAACGCGAGGAGACCCGTTTAACCCCTCCCCGCGGCCGTACCTTCCCTCCTCCGGCCAAGAAAAGGGAGTATAAAGCCCAAAAGATCGACGGCATGGCGCTGGCGGCACACATTCTCCGTGAGTCCTCACCTGAACTCAAAAAGCTGGTCATGCGGGAAATCCCCGAACTCTACAAAAAACTGAATGAACGGATGTTCGACTTTGCCGATTTGGAGAGCAGTCATAGAGATACTATCGCTAGGATCTTTACCGGTATCGACCCTAAAACCGCCGCCCTGGCTCTGCGCTTTGCCTCCGATAATCTGAAAAATACCGCCCTGACCTCGGTAAGCAAGCGCAAAGCCAAGCTGATTATCTCCGAGTTCAAAAATTCGGCCAAAGACAAGGTACGCATAACCGATATTGAGGATGCCCAGCAAGAGGTCATAGACTACGCTATACTCCTCCAGAACAAGGGTGAGATTATAATCGATCCCAATGACAATAGTATCATCTAATCAGACCTAGTTCCTTTTTTTACATATTATTTATCACTCCGACACCTCAAACCAACACCACATCATTAGCATATAATTACGAAGCAAAAAAAACTTTATTACCACCTTTATTTCAATTTGTGATGTCATATAATAGCATATCGTAATTACGATCTTATTCTTAATAAGGCAACACCTATGAAAAAAGCAATATTTCTGCCCAAATCAGTGGAATTACTCCTCAAGGGCGCACTCTTCACCAACCTCCCCCACAATCTAATCGCCGGACTTATCACCGGCATCGTTGCTCTGCCCCTAGCCATAGCCTTCGGCATTGCTTCCGGGGCGACTCCAGAACAGGGACTATTCTCAGCCATAATCGGCGGCTTTCTTATCTCTCTATTCAGTGGCAGCCGAGTACAGATTGGCGGCCCCACCGGCGCCTTTATTGTAGTCGTCTATGATATCATCAACGAATTCGGTTACTCCGGGCTGATCGTCTCCACTATTATTGCCGGTATCATACTCATCTTTTTCGGTATCTTGAGACTGGGCAGTATTATCAAATTCATCCCCTATCCGGTAACGCTCGGCTTCACCTCCGGTATCGCAGTACTAATAGCCTTGACGCAGTTGAATGATTTTCTCGGACTTGAACTGACTCATCTTCCCGCATCCATACCGGAGATACTGCTGGTATACTGCCAACATCTCACCCAGATCAATCCGACAACCGTAGGTCTTGGGCTAGCCACAATAATACTGATTATAATCTGCAGACATTTTATCCCCAAGCTCCCGGGTTCACTCCTCGCAGTCATTCTCTTTGCGCTTATCGCCTTCTTTTTTGGGCTTGAGGTCGAGACCATCGGCAGCAAATTCGGCAATATCAACAATTCATTTCCGCGACCAGTATTTCCTCAGCTCAATCTCGACCTGCTCACCAAATTACTCCCCTCAGCCGTTACTATCGCCGTACTCGGCGCAGTAGAGTCACTCCTCTCCGCCGTTGTTGCCGACGGCATGACCGGCAGAAGGCATAATTCAAATACCGAGCTTATCGCTCAAGGCATCTCCAATATCATCACCCCGGTATTCGGCGGTATTCCGACAACTGGCGCAATTGCCCGTACCGCCACCAATATCCATAATGGCGGCAATACACCGCTGGCCGGTATTACCCATGCGTTCACCCTCTTATTGATCGTAATGCTCTTCGGCAAATACGCTTCTGCAATCCCGCTGGTAGTACTATCGAGCATTCTACTCACCGTGGCTGTAGGCATGAGTGAATACCGCTTATTCTTTCAGATGTTCAAAGCCCCCAAGAGCGACATTGTAGTAATGCTCACCACCTTCTTTCTAACGGTCTTCCTCAACCTTACCGTCGCTATTCCCGCCGGTATTGTCCTCGCTGCGCTATTATTTATGAGCCGAATGGAGAGTGTTGCCGGAGCAAAGATAATTGATCCGAATAAAACTCAGGATCCATCTTTTGACGATCCCTTTGCCATCGGAAATTACACTATTTCCCAGGGCATCATCGTCTATGAGATAAACGGCCCCTTCTTCTTCGGCGCTGCCAAGAGGTTTCAATACGAAGCTATCGAGACTGCGCCCAAGGTTCTAATCCTGCGCATGCGCAACGTCAGTGCTATCGATGCCACCGGTATATTTGCGCTAAAAGACATTATCAAGACCTGTAACCAGAATAATTGCACCGTGCTAATCTCGGCAATCCAGAAACAACCGCTGGCCGCGCTGGAGAAGGCCGGCATCACCAAGATCCTCAAACCCGGACAGGTATTTCTTAATATTGCCCAGGCGCTGGAGTATGCAGAGAATATTATCAAGAGTAAAGATTCCGGCCAAAGTTGAACATGCCCTCCCTCCGCGACTTTTCCTCTTGTGATCTTTAACTGCCACCGTAACTGAAACGCGGTGGTAGTATATTTTTTGCTAAAAAGCTGCATACCCTTGTATAATATCATATTTCCCTTATTATAAATACGCGTAATTATTGAGTACCCAAAACAATAAAGGGAATCTATGTTTACAGTCTATGTTTACATTCTTGATACTTTAGCCGACTGGGAACTGGGGCATGTTACTGCGGAGTTGAATTCTGGCCGGTTTTTTAAAAAAGACGCACAACCTGTAGCGCTCAAAATGGTTAGTTCTTCTCAAGAACCAATCAACACCATGGGCGGGATGACAATAGTGCCCAATTGCCTAATTAATGATATTGTTGTAAGTAAAACCTGCATCTTGCTATTACCGGGTGCAGATACCTGGAACGACCCAAAGCATGGCGCTATCATCGAAAAAGCAAGCGAATTTCTTTCTGTGGGTGCTACGGTAGGTGCAATCTGTGGGGCAACCGTTGCGCTTGCCAACGCTGGGTTATTGGATAAACGTCCACATACCAGTAATGGATCGGGATTTCTTGAAATGTTTTCTCCTAATTATAAAGGACAGAATTTTTATATAGACGAACCAGCGGTAGCGGCTAACAACCTTATTACTGCAAGTTCCACCGGAGCTTTGTTGTGGGCGAAACAAATTATAGAACATTTAGGTGTTTTTCAAGCAAGCACTCTGGAATCATGGTATAATTTTTTTAGCACCGGTGAGACTAAGTACTTCTTTGATCTCATGCAAACATTGCCGTCTAGCACTGAAGACTGATCCAACTTTGGCATAACCCCCAAATGTGGACACAGGCTATCTGAAATGTCTGTCAGCAATTCAAGTGGGTATAACAAATATATGAGTTATTATACCACATCAAGAGCATAAAAGAATTCGCCCAATTACAGAGACTATTTGAGCCTAATTTTCTAATTATGATATGTTTTTTTACACGAGTAACTCACGGCAACACGGAAAAATGCCGTACAATTTAATATTCAATACTCAAATTTAGATACGCATAAGGTAAAATAATGCAAGAAATAAACCCACGACTCCGCCAGATCCTGCCTAGAGTCGAAAAACCCGGTCAGTATGTCGGTTCAGAGGTCAACTCTATTATCAAACCTGAAGCGCGCTACCACCTTACCCTCTGCTTTGCCGACACCTATGAGATTGGTATGAGCAATCACGGTCTGCGTATCCTCTATGAAATAGTCAACGGCGAGCCAAACTGGAGTTGCGAGCGCGCTTTCACTCCTCTACCGGATATGGAGCGGGAGCTTCGCGCCGCTGCGTACCCACTAGGCAGCCTGGAAACAGGTAGAGAGATCGGAAAATCAGATATTATCAGCTTCTCGCTCCAGTACGAACTCGGCATCGGCTCGGTATTTACCATCCTCGATCTGAGCGGAGTGCCCTTGCAGCGCACAGAGCGTTCGGAGGACGATCCGCTGATTATAGCAGGTGGACACGCCACCTTCAATCCCGAACCCTTCTCCGACTTCTTCGACCTCTTCTTTATCGGCGAGGGCGAAGAGGGAATTGTCGAGATACTCCGACTCTACAGTCAGTTAGAGGGCTGCAGCCGGAGCGAGAAGATCAAAAGAATCGCTCAAACCGTATCCGGGATCTACGCCCCTGAACTCTACACAGTAACCGAGACAGACGGCTTTCTAACGGTACAACCACCGGCAGACGACTCCATCCCCTTCCCAATACCCAGACGCGTAGTGCACAACTTTGCGGAACTGCCGCAGCCGACCAAACCGGTAATCCCCATGGTCGAGACCGTCCATGAACGGGTAGTGCTGGAGATAATGCGAGGCTGCCCCAACGGCTGCAGGTTCTGCCAGGCTGGTAACATCTGCCGTCCGGTACGCGAACGGGATGTCGAGGATCTGCGGCGCGACGCCGCCACCTGCTTTAGAAATACCGGTTATGACGAGATCGGTCTGATGTCCCTGAGTACGAGCGACTACTCAGACTTTGACCGGCTCGTCGAGGTTCTGGATACAGACTACGCTCCTTTAGGCGTAAGCCTCTCCCTCCCGAGCCTCCGAGTCAACCACGCCCTCAGCGATATCCCTGAAAAATTCAAGACCGTCCGCAAGAGCGGCCTTACCCTGGCTCCAGAAGCCGGCACCGACCGCCTCCGCCGCGCCATCAACAAGGATGTAACCGACGAAGATCTACTTAACGCCTGTGCCGAAGCGTTCAAACAAGGCTGGCGTACCGTCAAATTATACTTCATGATCGGCCTACCAGGTGAGACTGATGAGGATGTTATCGGCATTGCTGCCCTGGCCACCAAGGTCGCACGCCTACGCCGCGGTGGGGGCAGAGGTGCAGCCTGCACCGTCTCAGTGAGCAACTTTATCCCCAAGCCGTTCACCCCGTTCCAATGGAACGGAATGGCTACCCGCGAAGAGCTGACCCGCCGCCACCGCCTGATCGCCGATAATCTACGGAGCAAACAGGTAGACCTAAAGTGGCATAATGTTCTAGGAAGCTTTCTGGAAGGGGTCTTCTCCCGCGGCGACCGCAGACTCGGTGCGGTCGCTCTTAATGCCTGGCAAAAAGGTGCCAGACTGGAAGCCTGGAACGAATACTTCCGCCCCACTCTCTGGCTAGAAGCGCTGGAAGAAGCCGGCATCTCCGGCGAGTATTACGCCAGCAGCCAGCGAGAACTTGAGCACGACCTGCCCTGGAGCCATATCGACTCCGGACTGAGTACCGAATTCTTCAAACGAGAACTCAAGAAATCCGCCGAAGGCATCCCAACCCCACGCTGTAGTCGGGAGAATTGCGCCGGCTGCGAACAGGAAGGCTGTAGCTACCGCCAATAAAAACCATACATCACAAGCAGAAACCAAATCTTTAGCGTTAAAACTCCAATCTGCTAACCACCACTAACTATACTTACAGGAGCAAGGATATAATGCCCAACCACCGTCTACTCAGCTATATGCTTATCTGCCTGTGCCTGCTGTCCGCTACCGCAAAACCAAGAGTCCAAGCCGCAGGTGTATCCCCCGACTCAGTCCGCGTTGAAAATATTTTATCTGAAATGACCCTGACGGAAAAGGTCGGACAACTCTTTATCGTCGATCTCGCCAGACTCGACAATATGAACCAGGTAACCGCCCTGACTCCAGGGATTGCAGAAAAACTCTCCCACTTCCGTTTCGGCGGTGTCATCCTCTTTGCCCAAAACCTGACAAACAAAGACCAGATAATCAAGCTCATATGCGCAATCCGCCAGACAGAGAAGATTCCGCTCTTCATCTGCATCGATGAAGAGGGGGGACGGATAAGCCGCCTTGAGCAGACCCCAGCCCTCAAGCTGGAGCAATTACCCAGCGCCGAAAGTATCGGCAAACGTGGCAGCCGGGATTATGCCTACCAGGTCGGCGCTACCCTCGCTGCCCAGCTCAAGGAATTCGGCTTCAATGTAGAATTTGCGCCAGTACTAGATATCAACACCAATCCTGCCAACCGGGTAATAGGAGACCGCTCCTTCGGCAAGACCCCGGAACTGGTCACCAGCATGGGGCTTGCGCTCATGCAGGGGCTGCAGGATAACCAGATTATGGCCTGCGGCAAACACTTCCCCGGGCACGGCGACACCTCGGTCGATACCCACATCGCTCTGGCCGTCTCCGAGCACGACCTCAACCGTCTGCGCCAGGAAGAATTCCGCCCTTTTGCTGCAGCTATTGAGAATGGGATCATGAGTATAATGCTCGCCCATATCGCCGTCCCGCAAGTCACCGGAGACGAGCTGCCTGCAACCATGTCCCCGGTAATCGCGACTACGATCCTCCGCGACGAACTCGGGTTTAACGGCCTGATTATCACCGATGCACTGATGATGCAGGCAATTACCAACCACTACACCCCAGCTCAAGCCTGCCTCCTAGCGCTGGAAGCTGGAGTAGACCTACTCCTGATGCCGGATAATATCGCAGACGCGTACACCGCAGTACTGCATAAAGCCGCAACAGACCCCGACTTTGCGCTGCATGTTGACCAAAAGGTGCGCCGGATCATCCGCGCCAAACTACAGCTCGGTTTATTCGATTGCCCCCCCACTCTATGTACTACTCTGTCCGAAACATACAGTATATCATCCAAATATTGCTACCAGATAAAAAAAAAGGTCGCAACTCAAGACGAGTCTGCGACCAGGATTCTTGGTGGAGGATAACGGGTTCGAACCGATGACCTCATCGCTGCCAGCGATGCGCTCTCCCAACTGAGCTAATCCCCCATGGATTATTTAATGGAGAATTATAGTAATTCTTTCCTCGCAGTCAATCGCTAGTATAAAAAGAATCGCCAAATACCTTGAAAAAAATGTCCGATTATCGATAATTACACTTTATTATCGGGCAAATATTATCCCGTAAATTTATTTTCTTCCCCCAAACTTAACAAATAGTGTGCATAATCTGCAAATTATAAAACAACAGAGAGACCAATGCCCAAGATGAATAAACGCGAACCATATACCTTTGACCGCGTGGTACGAATCTGCATCAGTACCCTGCTCTTTATCACCATCTGCTGGATGCTCAGCTACCTGAGTGAGGTTCTAATCCCATTTGCTATCGCCTTCCTGATAGCCTACCTGATTAATCCCCTGGTCAGTCTGATCCAGACCCATATCATCAAAAACCGGGTTGTAGCGGTTCTGATCAGTCTGGTTCTGGTCTTCGGGATCATTATCATCGGCACCTGGCTGGTAATTCCAATGATCGGCAGCGAACTCCAGCACATGGCTACCCTCATCAGCCAGATCAGTTCGGATAACAGCGACTCACTTACCCAGCGTGCCGTAACCATCCTCCCCCAAGACATCTGGGACAATATCCGAGACTTTCTCAAAAGCTCAGAGGTCAAAGAGTTTCTCAAGAGCGATACCTTTATCGAGTCGGTAAAGGACGCCGCCCAAAAGGTCATGCCTATCGGGGTAGGTATCTTCTCCGGGGCGATCAGTATTATTATCGGTATTATTGGTGCTTCCATTATCCTGCTCTACCTGGTCTTCCTGCTGCTAGATTTCCAAAAGGTCAAGAAGGACTGGAAAGCCCTCATTCCCCATGCTTACCGTCCCACCGTTACCGCCTTTGTTCAGGACTTCAATCTCGGCATGAACCGCTACTTCCGCGCTCAGGCTACAATCGCCCTGATCGTCGGCATACTCTTCGCCATAGGTTTCAGCATCATCGGTCTGCCACTGGGAATCCTCCTGGGATTATTTGTCGGCCTGCTCAACATGGTTCCATACATGCAGGTAATCGGACTGCTACCGACCATGCTGATGGCGGTGGTCGCTTCGCTGGAGACCGGTGAAAGCTTCTGGTATATGGGAGGACTGGTACTCCTGGTATTTGCCGTGGTTCAGACTATTCAAGATGTAATCCTCACCCCCAAGATTATGGGAGATGTCACCGGCTTCAGCCCAGCGATAATCCTTCTCTCGCTCTCAATCTGGGGAAAACTGCTCGGAGTACTCGGCCTGCTTATTGCCCTGCCGATGACCTGTCTGCTCTGGGCCTACTACAAACGCATCCTCTCCAGTAAAGCCGAAGAAGAGAAACTCTCGATCTCCTATGAGGTTGATTCCGAAGTTCTGGACGACGATGCCAAGCCAGAGTAAGCTTAATGAAAAAAATGGCTGCCCCAATATCCGGGTGCAGCCAATACACTATTTATAATCACTACCTTTTGCTATCAATTGACTAATCCTCATCATCATTATTTTTAATATTGAGCAACTCCTCACTGATACGCTTATGCCGCCGGATAATCTCCTGCACCTCATAATCATTCATAATAATCTTGATCAGATAGGTCATCCAGAGAGTCGCCAGGCCAAAACACCCAGCCACCGAGAAGACCCAGACCAGCGCCATAATCATAGGATTATTGAAGAAAGCCAACATAGATTATTCCCTGCAATTTCTATAATCAAAATACTAACAAACAACGATCACAGAGAATTATCGACAAAAACACCTACAGACTTTGAACTTTTTTATAATCTTGAGTATTACTGACAAGCTATACTTTGGAGCATTTTCTAAGATTGGATGAAAGAATGAACCAGCTAACAGCTATGTTGCTGGCTTAATTAACGCGAATCAATCTACATCCCAGCAATCTTCTTGATCGCCAGATTTGCCAGGGTCAGACCGAAGATACCAGTAATAGTCGAGAGGCTACCGAGCGCATTGCGTTTACGCCCCTGCCCGGTACACGGGGTAATATCCTCGGTCATCAAAAACTCCCGGTAATTATCCGGCAACTCTTCATAAGAATAGACACAGTCGATGCCCTTGCTTATTCCAACCCGGCGCAAACGCTTACGTACCCGCCGCGCCAGCGGACAGTTCCGTGACTTGGAGAGATCACACACCTCTATCTTGGTCGGATCTGTGCGCAAGGCCGCTCCCATACTCGAAATAATGGTCAGTCCCCGCTCAACTGCACCCTGAAGCAGTTGAACCTTGGGGTTGAGCGAATCGATAGCATCAATAACTATATCCGGCTCACCTGCCAGCACCTCCTCCAAAGAACGGTCACGGATAAAACTATCGAGGTTATCCACCACACACGCCGGATTGATATCCCGCAGCCTGTCCCGAGCCACATCCACCTTCTTCTGCCCGATAGTCGAATGCAAGGCAAAGAGCTGCCGGTTGATATTGGTCTCGGAGATCACGTCAAAATCCACCACCCGGATATTATGCGCCCCGGCTCTGACCAATGCTTCGGCAGCATAACTCCCTACCGCCCCCATACCTGCAACCACAATAAACGCTTCTTTGAGCCGAGCAAAGCCCTCGATTCCAAGAAGTGCCTCTGTTCGCAAAAACTGTGACATACCGCCCCTATCAACTTCAACAAATTATAATCCGGCACTGAAACGCCGGTAATTCTCCCAGATATTCTCCTCCAAGGCCTCCAGAGAGATCCCCTTGATCCTGGCCACAACCGCATACAATTCAGGAATTACCCAGACCCTATCCGTCTGCACCCGCTCCGCGACACCATATTCCTGCAGAGTAGCTACAGAAGGTAATCTCTGCTCCGGCGCATCGGATTCAAGAAGTATACTGCTCAGCGGGAGGTAAGCAAGTAATTTCTTAACCCTCTCCGGCTGTTGACGCAGCAGAGAGAATGCGAGCGAGACCAAGCCGCCGTGATCAATTATTTGCCCAGCCTGCTGCGGCGAACCGGCAAAGGAATGGAACATACAGGGGATCTCCCGGCGCAACCCCTTAATCCCCAGTATAATTTCATTCTGCGCCCGCACCGAATGCAGAGATAACGGACGCTTATAACACTGCGCCAACTCAAGCTGGGCTGAAAACAACTCCAACTGGAGCCCAAAGTCCACCTCACAAACTCGATCCAGCCCGATCTCCCCAACCCCACTGCGGCTAGCGACAAGCAGCTGCTCAAGCCGAGTCAGACTCTGTAGTGAATTCTCGTCAACCTGCCAGGGGTGAATACCGAGAAAAGCTCTTACCTGAACCCCAGGTTCAGCGCTGACGTCAAGCACCTGCTGCCAATCCCGCTCAGAGGTTGAATTGGTAATAAATACTGCACACCCGGCTGCAGCAGAGCGCGCAAGATATCGCCTCGTTTCTGCCTCAAAATTTTGCAGATGTATATGCGCGTCCAGCAATTCCCTATTCCCCACCTTTTATCCTCCTGAAGCCCTAAGTCCTGGATTATCCGGAAAATCAGCGGAAAGTAGCAGTCGGGCAAATATTAGTATTGTATAAATAATCCATAAAAAATCAGTTTTTTTTCTAAAAAAATCAAAATAACTATTGATTAGATTCCAACTACCAATATAATCCTAAAACCTAAAGATTAGTGATGGCGAGGTAGCTCAGTCGGTGAGAGCGGTAGATTCATAACCTACAGGTCGGCGGTTCAAGTCCGCCTCTCGCTACCAAAATATTAGAGTACATTTAGTACTAAGCTTTTTATACATTTTGATTAGAGAAGGTCAAGGTAATATTAAATGCCAAACATCAAGTCAGCAATCAAGCGTGTCCGTCAGACAGAGAAACGTACCGCGCGTAACCGTGTCCGCAAAGAGCGTCTCAAGCAGACTCTCAAAGCTTTCAATCGGGCTATCGAAGCCGGTGAAGGCAGCAAAGCTCAGGAACTATTCAAGAAAGCCAGCAATCTAGTAGACAAAGCTGGCAACAAGGGTATTCTGCACAAAAATGCGGTAAACCGCAAGAAGTCTCAGCTAGCTCTAAAATTGCACACTATCTCTGCATAGTACCAAGACCGGCATTCTCTAAAAATCTTACAAGAATCCTTACTTCAGTAAGGATTCTTGTCCTTAATGCATGTATACCAACAATTCTTTACAACACTTTCCGCTAAGAATGCTCCAATTTCCTAAAAAATATTATACCCAAAACCTGTGAAGAAGTATAAAAATCTCTTTTCGCAAACGTCAAGCACCCATATTCCATTATAACTCAGCCTTGCACAATCAGTTATATACTAAAATTTAAAGAATATATTCATCTTGACCCTTGCAATCGTCTCACTGTACCGATAAAATTTAGCAGAATAATTATACTAGACTCATGATACTAGAGTCTATCTCAGACCACAGACAATTTAATTAATATATACTATCATTGAAAATGTGATTATACTAATCACAATAGATCTTTACAGAACAAGATGGAGAACTAATGGCTTGGTTAGGAATTGATATCGGCAGTATCGGACTCGGTCTGATCCTGCTGAACGATAATGCTGAGATCGTCTACAAGTGTTACAAGCGCCACCAAGGAGAGTCGTTGAGCGCCCTCCAGTCAGCCCTACGCGGGGTAGACCTCGACTCAATCAAGGGTATAGCACTCACTGGTAGCGGCACGGAGAGGTTGAGCATTGGTGGTATCCATATCGACCCGATTGTTGCCGGCGCCGAAGGAATCAGGCGAAGTCTGCCCGCGGTCAGGAATATTATCTATATTGGCGGTGGCTCCTTCTCACTGACCCAGCTGGATGCCGAAGGCAAGTATAGCCGCTCCAGCATCAACTCCGCCTGCGCTTCAGGTACCGGAGCTTTCCTTGACCAACAGGCTACTCGGCTACAGATACCACCTACTGAACTGGCCGAAAAAGCCATGAGCTACACCGCCCATCCACCCAGTGTTGCTACCCGTTGCGCGGTATTTGCCAAGAGCGATATGATACATTTGCAGCAGGAAGGTTTCTCGGTGGAAGCAATTGCCGCCGGACTCTGTGCAGGTCTGGGTAGATCAACCGTTGACGGACTCCTCGGCGGCCGGAGTATCGAAGGCTATACCGCGATCATTGGAGGCGTAGCCAAAAACCGGGTTGTAGTCGACGCAGTCAGAGAGAAGCTCGGTACCGAGGTAGTGGTACCGGAAGAGCCGGAACTTGTCAGTGCTCTGGGCGCAGCCTATGTCGCGCTGGAAAATCAGGGAGCGGGCGGCGTGGATTTCTCCCGTCTCCACCCTGAAGATGACCACAAGAAGCAGAGTTATCTCCGCCCCGCGCTGGAACTCAAGCTCAGTAATTATCCTGACTTTGATACCTGTGAACACTGGGTAAACGGAGATAAATCGGAGATTGCCATTGTCAAACCGACCACCGGTACTATCAATGTCTCTCTCGGTATCGATATCGGCTCGACCTCGACCAAAGCCGCAGTTCTTGATGACAATGACAATGTTATCGGCTGGATCTATCGTAAAACCGCGGGCGACCCGATCCACGCCGTACAGCTCCTCTTCAAGGCTTTCCGCGAGATGGAAGGAAAAGGCGGTTTCAAGCTCAATATCAGAGGTGTCGGCACAACCGGCTCTGGCCGCAAGATGATCGGCGAGCTTATCGGTGCCGATCTGGCGACCAACGAAATTACTGCTCATGCTACCGCCGCCAGCTTTATCGACCCCAAGGTAGACACCATTATCGAGCTCGGCGGGCAGGATGCCAAATTCACCCAGCTCCAGAACGGTATGGTCTACAACTCAATAATGAATTATGTCTGCGCCGCTGGAACCGGGAGTTTTATCGAGGAGCAGGCGCACAAGCTTGATATCCCGCTGGCAGAGTATGCCGACAAGGTCATGGGTCTGGAATGCCCCAAGACCTCGGACAGATGCACCGTCTACATGGAACGGGATCTGGATATCCTGCTGGCACGGGGCTGGAGCAAGGAACAGGTAGCCGCCGCGGTGCTGCACTCAGTGCGTGATAATTATCTCAACAAGGTTGTCGGCGGCCTACATATTGGGGATTATATCTACTTCCAAGGAGCCACAGCCCGGAATAAAGGTCTTATCGCCGCCTTTGAGGTAGAGCTCGGCAAGCCGATCCAGGTCAGCCCGTTCTGCCACGTCACCGGTGCACTGGGCATGTGTCTGCTGGCGCGAGACCGTATTGCGGAAGAGAAGAAATCAGAGCGTTTCGAAGGCTTTGAATTTGCCGACAAGGAGATCTCTGTCAGTTACGAGGTCTGCGAACTCTGCCATAACAAATGCAACCTGTCAATCATTAAATCCGGGGACAAATCCCTGGCCTGGGGTCTGAAATGCGGCAGAGACTACGAAGAGAAGAAGGTCAAGGTCAAGAAGGTCACCACCTTCGACTGGTGGAAGGAGCGCGAAAGAATCTGGGAAGACTGGAGACCCTCCATCCGTGACGGCGGACCGAAGGTCAGGATTCCGCGCAGCCTCGGCACCTATGGCTATTACCCATTCTGGCAGACCTTCCTCGCCAACCTTGGCTGCCACGCCATGATCAGCAAGCGCTCTACAGAAGAGGTACTCCACCGCGGCATAGAGGTATCCCAAGCTGAGTACTGTGCCCCGGTGGCGATGAGCCATGGCCACGTCCGCAACCTCATCGACGACCCGGAATGTGATTACATCTTTATCCCTCACATGATCCGCGAACCGGTGCCGGAAGGCTTTACCGACGCCCACTTCTGCTGCTATGTGCAGGCTCACCCTTCAGTTATCGCCAGTACCGCTGGGCTGAATATCGGCAAGAAGCTGCTCAATCCACTGATGCAGTTCGATCTCCCGGAGGAGACCCAGGTACGGCAACTTGCTGACACCTTATCCGGACCGCTCTGCGTCAACGAACATGAGGTTCGCAAGGCGTTGCGCAAAGCCAAGAAAAATTTCAATCACTTCAACAGCGAGTGCAAACGCCTCGGTCGAGAAGCACTCCAGGCGCTTGAAGAACGTGACACCATGGGTATTGTCTGCATCGGCAGACCGTATAACACTTGTGATGCCGGCATGACTCTGGATCTGCCCAAGAAGATTGCCGAGATGGGCTATCCAGTACTCTATATGGATCAACTCGACTATGATCTATCCTCAATACTCCCGGAGTATAACAATATGTACTGGCACTACGGCCAGAAGATCCTGGCCAGCGCCAAGTATATCGCCAATCACCCGCGCCTCTTCGGGATTTATTTCACCAACTTCATGTGTGGACCGGATAGCTATATCATGACCTATTTCAAAGAAGAGATGGCCAAGCAAGGCAAACCATATCTCTGCCTCCAGTTCGATGGTCACGGCGCCGACGCCGGCTACCTCACCCGTATTGAGGCAGCTCTAGAGAGTTTCCACCTCTATTCGGGTATTGCACGTCCAGAATAAACAATCACAAATTATTTATCAGGGAAGAATAATGGCAAGAAAAGAAGAAAAAAGACTGGTTGAAGCTCAAGACGGCAAAGTACTACTTGTTCCGAATATGGAGCCCTACTGTGTCAAAATTATGAATAGTGTCTTTATCTCACTGGGTTACAACAGCATCATTCTCGAAGAGAGTGACGAGACTCTAGCGCTCGGCTTCAAGCATACCGCCGGGGGCGAGTGCATCCCCTGCCCGATCACTACCGGTGCGCTTATCAAAGCGATGCAGACCTACGATTTACCTCCAGAGAAGGTGGCACTCTTTATGCCTACCGCTTGCGGCCCCTGCCGCTTTGGGCAATATGCCAAGCTGAACGAAATTATCTTCAAAAAGAAGGGCTGGGACAAGATCGAGATAATGAGTCCAAGTGCAGAGAATGCCTACGAAGGTATGCCGGTAAAAGCCAGGATAAACCTCTGGAAAGCTCTCCTGCTCGGTGATGTCTTCCGCAAGCTGGCCTGTAAAATCCGCCCTTACGAGGTGACTCCCGGCGAGACCGACCGGATCATTGAGAAGCATATGGACAAGATGGCAGAACTCTTCAAGCAGTTCGATGTTTCGGATGCGAGCAGATTACTACGCGAATGCGTCAAGGAACTGCAACAGATAAAGACCAGAGCAGAGAAACGCCCGCTGGTAGGGATTGTCGGCGAAATTTATGTCCGCTCCGACAATTATATCAATAACGACCTGGTAAGACGTATTGAAGAGCTCGGTGGTGAGGCCTGGCTGGCTCCCTTCTCCGAATGGATCTTCTATACCCTCAAAAGTAGCGAACTTGTGGAGCAACAGCTTAGCGCAAACTCCAAGAACATTCTCACCAAACTCAACGCCGTACGCAAGAAGGCTCTAAACTGGCTTGAACATAAATTTGTCTTCCACAAATGGGAGAAAGAGTACTACGCTGCTGCCTCGCCGCTCCTTGATGACCGCCATGAATGGGAGATAGAAGAGGTTATGGAGGAAGGGCTGAAGTATATTCCCTGGCAATTCGAAGGTGAGGCCATCCTCACGTTGGGGCGTACCAAACTATTTATTCAAAAAGATGGTGCCAAAGCCATTGTCAACGCCTCGCCGATGTTCTGTATGCCTGGAACCGTCACCACCAGTATCTTCCCGGTAATTGAGAAGGAACTCGGGGTACCGATTATCTGTAACTTCTACGACGGCTCCGGCGACCCGAACAAGAGCCTGGCGCCGGTAATGCACTATCTGGTAGAGTCGCTGAAGAAAGACAACCTAACCTGTGCCGCAAAATAGCTTACAGTTTTTTTAGACACCTTCAAGCCCCGGCAGAATTGCCGGGGCTATTCTATTCAGATCTTACATTCCGAGTTACCGGCCAAAATTCACGACGACCGCCACAGACCTCACGCACTCTGCAGCCGAACTCGACGCTCTACCCGCCACATCCAGAGTGCCATAAGCAACGCACAGAACATAAAAAAGATAGGATAAAATATAATATCGACAAGGGCAAAACCATACGAAGTCGCCACCCCAAAGAGTACCTGAAAGAGTCCGGCAAAGCCCCAGCTCCCGCCGACGACCCAACCGGCACGCTCAGTAGGGGTTAGCCCGCGTGCTAACCTGGCCGCAGTCGCCACCACCGGAAATATTGCACTCCCCCAAGAGATTCCAAGTAAAATCGAGAAAAATACCAGCCATCCCCCCGGCTGAATATTAACAAATACTAGATAAAAAGCCACGGCAATTACCTGGGTAAGAGCCACCAACAAATACCGCGATACCCACTTGGAAATCCAGCCCCAGAGGTATGAGCCGGTTGCTCCAGAGAGTCCGAGCAAGGCGATTACCAAGCCACTCCACTTAATCGCCATCTGCTCAGTATAGAGGGTCTCCAGATATTTACTGTAAATCGTAAAAAGCACCGCCACCGGAGTTACCAGACAGGAGGTCATAGTCACAATGGTAGCAATATGAAAATGCACCTGAGTTTGGCCTTTCTGCGCCTTTTTCTCCCTAATCACCGTACTCTCGGTGAGTTCATATGCAGCAACACGCTTGCGTACCAAAAAGATAAGGAGTGCACATAACAGCCCAGGCAACGCTATCAGCCAGAACCCAGATAGTCCATAATTCATATACCACTGCGAGGAGATAATAGAACCTGAAGCCATCCCGAAGAATCCACCGGAGAGGAATATCGGCACCCCGATATGTTCGTGCTTGCCACTGGCAATATGCGCAGCGATCACCCCTTCAGGATGGAAGATACCCGTACCGATCACACTTATTATAGAGAGCAAGACAAAGGCTTCAAACGATTCGACAATACCGACCAACGCCATCGCCCCGGAGATAGCCGGCCCGATAATCAGGAATAACTGCTTGGGAAAGCGTCTGGATACCTTGGCCGCCAGCGGCTGAATAAGATTTACTATTATCCCGCACGCCCCGACCAGCCCGGCCAGAGCCGCAAAGGACACCTCCAGCCTGTCCTCCAGAGCCGGGAGCAGAGGCATGAGCAGACCGACATACATATCCACAACCAGATGCGCCAGGGAGAGGATCAGCAGACAGATTACATTGAGTAAAGACATATTAATTCCTGTTAATTCCTGAAAATGGAAGAGCAGAACGAAACACCCAATAGCGAGCATATTCCCCAGACTGCCGATAATCTGAATATAGCAATAATCCCGCTAAAAGTCAATCGGCTAGAATATATTTTAACCAAATGCTAATGCACAATTATGGCAAAAAAAAAGATAATTGCTCTGGTGTTACACAGGTATACGAATATAATTGTTCCAATTTTGAAATATAAGGTTGTACAACCTGATATTTTGGTATAATTAGAGTTAAAATATTGATCCAGTTCCTACTTCACGACTAAAGAAAGAGTACTTGAAATGACCAAAGGTTATGTCGCACTTGAGGATGGAAGGGTTTTTACAGGTATCTCATTCGGTGCCGAAGGCAAGCAGAGCGCAGAGGTTGTATTCAACACCTCTATGACCGGCTACCAGGAGATTCTGACAGATCCATCTTATACTTCTCAGATTATCACTATGACCTACCCGCTTATCGGCAATTACGGTACAAACCCGGAGGATGTCGAGTCCCGCGGGGTATTCTGCTCAGGCTTTATCGTCCGCGAGTACTGCGATTACCCCTCAAACTTCAGGAATACTCAGAGTCTGAGCCAGTACCTGAAGGAGAATAATATACCCGGCGTCACCGGGGTGGACACCCGCGCGCTTACCAAGCATATCCGCACCGCCGGCGCCATGCGCGGCGTGATTGCTGCCGGTGAGTATGAACCTGCAGAGCTGGTCAAGGAGGCGCAGCAAGCCCCCTCGCTGATCGGGCGGGATCTGGTAAGCCTCGTTTCAACCAAGGAAGCCTATGAATTCCAGGAAGATTGCTACTGGCTGGGCTCCAGCGAACCGAAATATCACGTTGCAGTCTACGACTATGGGGTCAAACGGAATATCCTCCGTTGCCTCTGCAGCCTCGGCTGCAAGGTAACAGTCTTCCCCGCGACTGCACTCCCGGAGGAGGTTCTCGCCAGTAATCCCGACGGCATCTTTCTCTCCAACGGTCCGGGGGATCCGGAAGCAGTAAGCTATGCTATCGCCAATGTCCGAGAACTCATCGGCAAGAAACCGATAATGGGTATCTGCCTGGGGCATCAGATATCGGCGCTGGCTCTGGGCGGCAAGACTTACAAGCTCAAATTCGGGCATCGCGGTGCCAATCATCCAGTCAGAGACGAAGCCACCAAAAAGATCGAGATAACCAGTCAGAATCACGGCTTCAGTGTTGATATGGAGAGTTTTCCCGAGGATATCGCTGAGGTCACCCATATCAATCTCAACGACCAGACGGTGGAAGGACTCCGCCACAAGAGTGCACCTCTCTTCTCGGTTCAATACCACCCTGAATCTTCAGCCGGCCCGCATGACGCGGACTACCTCTTCGACAGGTTTATTCAGATGATGCGAGAGCAACGCTAGAACCATGGGAATTAGCGAGATAGTACTTTACATTATAGTCGGGGTAGGTGCTGGTGTCCTCTCGGGCATGTTCGGTATCGGTGGGGGCATACTCATTGTTCCGGCACTGGTTCTGATTACCGGCATGAGCCTCAAGGAAGCCTATGGCACCTCACTGGCAGCACTGCTGCTGCCGGTAGGGATACTTGGCTGTATCGTCTATTACCGAGAGAAACTATTACGAGTTAAGGCAGCGCTAGCGG
The DNA here is from genome assembly GCA_963556115.3 of Planctomycetota bacterium. GTDB lineage: Bacteria > Planctomycetota > SZUA-567 > SZUA-567 > SZUA-567. Next base: position 22,932 of record CAUVYI020000005.1, read on the forward strand.
TAGCGGTGGGAATCATCTGCACTATCGGCTTAGGGGCATACGCCGCAAACCGACTTGATCCTAGACTGCTCAGGATATGTTACAGTCTCTTTCTATTATACATCGGACTGAAGTTTATCAAACCGGTGAAACTATGGCGCAGTCTCACTCGGAGTCCGAACACAAACTCAGAGGTTGAGAACAAGGATACAACTGCTTCAAGCCCTACGCTTGAGCCACAACGACCGAGCGGTATCGGGTTCTACGGCAGGTGCTTGGTAATCGGTCTTATAGCCGGAGTAATAGCCGGATTCTTCGGAGTTGGTGGCGGGGCGATAATAGTCCCCCTGCTCTGCCTCTGGCTGAGGTTCGATACCAAAGAAGCGATAGCCACCTCACTCGGAGTACTCCTCCCCCCTATCGGTCTGCCGGGGGTGCTGGTCTATTACGCTGCGGGGAACTTTGAACTCATGACCGCGATATATGTCAGCAGCGGACTACTGCTGGGTACAATCTTCGGTGCCAGGCTCACTGTGCGCCTACCGCTAAAGATTATCCGAGCGGCTTACGGAGTACTGCTGATCTGCACTGGGATCAAGTTTTCCCTGAGGGTATTTGAGTACTAGAGTCAGGTCGGTTTTTTTTGCCAGAAAATTAAAATACGAATTTATAATATAACAACCACTCAAGATGAAGGACAGCAAAAATGCCTAAACGGACAGATATCAAGAAAATTTGTATTATTGGAGCCGGACCGATCGTTATCGGTCAAGCCTGCGAATTTGATTACTCTGGCGCCCAAGCGTGTAAAGTGCTTAGGCAGGATGGCTACGAGGTCGTCCTTCTGAACTCAAACCCGGCGACCATCATGACCGACACCATGATGGCGGACAAGACCTACGTCGAGCCGGTAACCCCCGAATATCTTATCGAAATACTCAAGAAAGAGCGCCCCGACGCCCTGCTGCCTACCCTCGGTGGCCAGACAGGCCTCAATGTCGCCTTCGAAGCGGCCAAGACCGGGATTATGGAAGAGCTGGGCATTGAAATGCTAGGAGCCGACGCGGCGACGATAGAGCGCGCTGAAGACCGGGATCTCTTCAAACGGACAATGGCTGAAGCTGGTATCGACCTGCCGAAGTCCGGGCTGGCGCGCACCATTGAAGAAGGCATGAAGCTTATCGAGGAGATTGGCTACCCTTGTATTATCCGTCCGGCCTTTACCCTCGGCGGAACCGGCGGTGGAATCGCCTGGAACCGCGAAGAGTATGAACACTTCCTCCGTACCGGTATTGATGCCTCGCTGGTAAATGAGGTACTCGTCGAGGAATATCTTGCAGGCTGGAAGGAGTATGAACTGGAGGTAATGCGCGACAAACATGATAATGTGGTTATCGTCTGCTCGATAGAGAACCTGGATCCGATGGGAGTCCACACCGGCGATTCCATAACCGTCGCTCCGATCCAGACCCTTACCGACCGCGAATACCAGAAAATGCGCGACGCCACTATCACCTGTATCCGTGCTATCGGGGTGGAGACCGGAGGCTGTAACGTACAGTGGGCACATGATCCCAAGACCGGCCGCACCGTAATTATCGAGATGAATCCGCGCGTAAGCCGCTCTTCAGCTCTGGCCTCCAAGGCCACCGGCTTCCCAATCGCCAAGATTGCAGCCAGGGTCGCCGTCGGTTATACGCTGGATGAGATTATGAACGATATCACCCGCGAGACCCCTGCCTGCTTTGAGCCTTCGATCGACTACTGTGTGATCAAGATCCCGCGCTTTAACTTCGAGAAATTCCCGGGTTGTGATTCCAAGCTTACCTCGGCCATGAAGTCGGTGGGCGAAGCTATGGCTATCGGCCGAACCTTCAAGGAAGCGCTGCAGAAAGGCATGCGTTCGCTAGAGACCGGTAGAGCCGGCTTTGGCTCGGATGCCAAAGCGATCGACTTCACCACCCTTACCAAAGAGGAGATGCGTTCCAAGCTGACGATCCCCAATGCCGAACGTCTTTACTATATCGAGGCGGCTCTGCGCCAGGGGATAAGCGTGGAGGAGCTCCACGAATTCACCGGCGGCATTGATCTCTGGTACTTGAATAACATGAAAGAGATTGTCGAAGAAGGTCGCAAACTTGCTGACACCAGCCTCAAGACTATAACCGCCGACGAACTCCGCTACGCCAAACAGCTCGGCTTTTCCGATATCCAGTTGGCACATATCTGGAGTGTTGACCAGAACGCGGTCAGAGCCAAGCGCCTCGATAACGGTATTGAAGCGGTCTACAAGCTGGTAGACACCTGCGCCGGAGAATTCGAGGCTTACACCCCGTATTACTACTCAACCTATGAAGAAGAGGATGAGACCAGACCCACAACTAAAGAGAAGATCATGATCCTCGGCGGCGGGCCCAACCGTATCGGCCAGGGTATCGAATTTGACTACTGCTGTGTCCACGCCTCCTTCGCCTCCCGCGACGAGGGCTACGCCTCAATCATGGTCAACTGTAACCCGGAAACAGTATCTACCGACTACGACACCTCCGACAAGCTCTATTTCGAACCCCTTACCGTCGAGGATGTACTCTCCATCATCAAGCGCGAGCAACCCAAAGGCGTAATAGTACAGTTTGGCGGGCAGACCCCGCTCAATATTGCCTCACAGCTCAAGGCGGCCGGAGTTAATATCCTCGGTACACCGGTAGAAGCCATCGACCGCGCCGAAGACCGTTCACAATTCAAAGCTATGCTTGACAAACTCGGTCTACAGCAACCGGGCAACTCTACTGCGGTTGAGGTGGAGGACGCCAAAGCCAAGGCCGAGGTACTTGGATATCCGCTGGTAATGCGCCCGTCATTTGTGCTGGGCGGAGCCAAGATGGAGATCGTCCATGACGAAGAGGGGCTGATCAAATACTGGAGTGAACTCGGCAGTTACTGCGCCAAAGCCGATCTAACTATCAGTGAAGAGCGCCCAATCCTCCTAGACAAATATCTGGAGAACACTATTGAGGTCGATGTCGATGCGGTTTCCGATACCCAGAACGTCTATGTCGCCGGGATAATGGAGCATATTGAAGAAGCGGGTATCCACTCCGGGGACTCTGCCTGCGCCCTGCCACCATTTACGCTGAGCGCCGAAATTCAGAACCGCCTCAGCCAAGCTGCAATTGACATGGCACTAGAACTCGGAGTCAAGGGATTAATGAATGTCCAGTTTGCTATTCAGGGTGACGAGATCTATATCCTTGAGGTCAATCCCCGCGCCAGCCGCACCGTACCCTTTGTCAGCAAGGTCACCGGCGTCCCGCTGGCCAAGATTGCTACCCAGGTCATGCTCGGCAAGAGCCTGCAAGAGCTCGGACTGGTCAACTTCAAGCCAGAGCTCAAGCATGTCGGAGTCAAAGAGGCCGCTCTCCCCTTCAGCCGTTTCCCCGGCACCGATTGCGTCTTAGGGCCGGAGATGAAGAGTACTGGAGAGGTCATGGGTATCGACAAGGAATTCGCCGTGGCCTTTGCCAAAGCCGAATTCGGCGTAGGCATGAAGATGCCGACCTCCGGCACCGCCTTCCTCTCGGTAATGGATACCGACAAGGAGTTCCTTGCTGAAATCGCCCGCAAGCTTATCAGCCTCGACTTCAAGATCTATGCTACCCGTGGTACCAACCGCATCTTAGCCGAAGCAAATATCGAATCGACCGAGATCAAGAAGCTCTCCGAAGGTTCACCAAATGTTGTAGACATGATGATCAATGAAAATGTAGATATACTTGTCAACACCCCCAGCGGCAAGAACCCCCACAAGGACGAGGTACGAATCAGAACCATCGCCACTGAACGCGGCCTACCGCTGATCACCACCATGCGCGCCGCCAAGATGCTCTGTAAAGCGATCGAAGCCAACAAAAAAGGTCTGACCATGAATGTCAGACCGCTGCAGGATTACCACGCCGATATGTCACATAAGTTTTAATTTAAATCACCAATACTTCAGCCAGCAACTCTGTTGCTGGCTGAAGTAGCTTCTGTAGCCTCAGTTGCTAGCTTCGCTACCGCCTGATTAAACCTTATTATCCACAAAAAAGGAAAATTGCATAAGCAATTTTCCTTACTAGAGCGATAGGCTTCAAACATAGTCGATTTATTCCATACAAGCAAGCGCAGGCAAAATTTATCTGCCAAACACCGCCTTACTGCCCTAAGCCACCACCGCGCATAAACATTCGCTCAATATGCTCATTCACATTCGACTCGGCGCTGCGGGCAACCTGCGAACCAACATAAAGAAGTACCGATAATTTCCAGACACTCTCCGGCGCCGCGATCACCCCGGTACGAATATCATCCTTGGACGCTAGACGCTCGAGTTCTATATCGATAGCCTCCTGCAACTCACCACGAAAGATACGTTTCTCTTCATTCTTATTTATATACTTGGCCGGAGGCATCCGCACCCCACGGGCTATAAGAACCGGCAGCATTCCATCCTTACCCATCCCATCCATCTCGAAACCTTCAAACCCCAGTTCTTCACCGGGTATGGCGATATGCGGTTTATCGGTGGTTACCTCACCATCATGAATATAGATACACCCATCCCTGCTGTCACTAAGACAAACATACGGGAGCTTGGTCGGTCCAAAGGTAAAGAGCAGATTCTTCCGCGCTTTGATTATACTGGTATCTCTACGCGCAAGCTCAATTGCTTCGTTAAAATCCATCTAAAATCTCTCCTGAAAACTCATAGACAAAGATGGTTAGTATTATCATTAAAACCACAGTAAATTCAATGGTAACCCCCAATAAATCCCGAAATTATCCTGCACCCTCCCTCACCTCAGTAGCAAAACTATACCGCTATCTGCTTAAACTAACGGTTAATCTCCACCGAGTACTCGCACCTCAAGACCGAGTTCAACCTTATACTCGGTGTATACCCGCTCACGCAGAATATCTAGAAGCTGTACAAATTCTGCATAACTGCCCGAACCGCGGTTGATAATAATATTACCATGTTCCTGAGCTACCGCTATGCCCCCGACACTAAACCCTTTGAGTCCAAGACGGTCAATCATTGCCCCTGCCGTTAGTTCATGCGCCGGATTCTTGAAGATACTACCGCAGTTGGGATAACGTATCCTACTGGTCAGCCGCTCGCGAATAATACTACTCGCCCGCGTAGTCAATACCGCCGCGGATTCCTGATCCGGAAACTCCAGTTCAACCCCGAGCACAATATACTCAGACTCATCCTGCAGCACTGAGTAACGGTAGGCATACTTTAACTCCTCCTTCGGTAGCAGCACTACAGCATCCCGACTGCGCGCGTATACCCGTACCTGTTGCACAAAATCGCCGATACAGCCATAGCGACTCCCCGCGTTCATCACCACCGCCCCACCGAGCGTCCCCGGAATACCCGCGAGCACCTCCACGCCGGAGAGCCCCGCCCGACAGCCCGCATACACCAACCGCGACAACTTCACTCCAGCCCCAGCCACCACCTTGCTCGCGCTTAATGAAATATCCCGCTGCGCCAGGTGGCTTAAGCTCAGGACATTGCGTTTAAAACCGTCAGCAAAGATAATATTTGTCCCACCACCGATTACCTGCGCAGGCGCAGCCTGGCGTAAAGACACCAGCAGTTCCGCCTCCGTCTCCGGCAGGTATAAAAAATTCCCCAATCCACCGATATGGATTGAGGAATACTCTGCTAAATCTGGTCTCTCAATTATCTTCATGACCCGGGTGCATTTCCGCGCTACTCAGCACACTGCGCTGCGGTAAGAGCGATAGTATCCACGATATCCTCCCACTTGCAACCACGAGAAAGATCATTTACTGGTTTAGCCAGTCCCTGTAGAACCGGTCCGATAGCGGTAGCCCCGGCGAGACGCTCGGTAAGTTTGTAGCAGATATTACCCGCCTGCAGATCAGGGAAGATCAGGATATTGGCCTTACCCGCTACCGGACTTCCCGGAGCCTTGCTGGCAGCGATATTCGGCATCAGCGCTGCATCACCCTGGAGTTCACCGTCGACATTAAGCTCAGGGGCGCGCTCTTTTGTGAGCTTGACCGCCGCAATAGTCTTATCTACAAGTGGATGTGAAGCACTGCCTTTAGTAGAGAATGAGAGGAAAGCAATATTGGGCTCACGCTCCGGCAACAAGCTCTTGAATGAATCCACAGTCGAAATCGCAATATCAACTAGCTGCTCTTCAGTCGGAGCCGGTACCAGACCACTATCGGTATAGAAGAGAATATCATTGATTGAGTGGTATGGGCTGCTCTCAGGCAGAATCATAATGAAAAAGCTGGAGACGGTATTGATCCCTGGAGCCGTCTTGATAATCTGTAGCGCTGGGCGCACAGTATTGGCTGTAGAATTAACCGCACCTGATACATAGCCGTCAGCCTTGCCGAGCTTGACCATCATTGCCGCGTAATACATCGGATCAAGCATAATCTCTGCCGCCTTCTCCTCGGTCATACCCTTGGCCTTACGCATCTCGTAGAATTCCTTGATGAACTTGTCTCTGTCCGCGCTGGTCTTAGGATCAGCAAAGATTGCAGAACTAACATCCACGCCGAATTCCTTAGCCTTGGCCTTGATCTCTGCTTCATCACCGATCAGCACCACCGGTCCCATCCCGATCTTCGCCGCCTCAGCGGCAGCGCGCAAAGTTCTTTCATCCATCGCCTCAGGCAGTGCGATAGTCTTCTGCTTCTTGATGGCAATCTGTCTTAAATCTTCAAGTAAACCCATGTTGTTCTCCCCTTTAAAAAGAAAAAAAAATTAATGATATAGGTAAATAATAAGCATATTATTTTTTTCAGCAAGGAATAATTATAAGTTGCCGGGATAATCCCCCAAAAGAAATAAAAAAAACTTTACCACATCTTAGCTGCAGCAAAGTCTGATACCAACTCAAATTGTCTTGGGTTACAACATTCTTCCGGTAGGCGACATATTATCCTGTGGAGCTACCCCGTGGCTATCAAAATACTGCTTGCGCTTGCACTGGAGAGAGTTTGCATAATTATTACAGAAAGAGATAATCCAGGCCTCCTTCACCACTTCGGAGTTCCCCTGGTACTCTTTAAAAAAACCGCAATTGTCCAACTTGTCACACCCGTCACTACTCATACCAGCCTCGCACCCGCTCCTTATCAACCAACATCAATAATCCGACTATAAAAGAAAACAAACGGATAAATACCCGTTTGCTCTTACTAATAACTACTTTTCAAGTGCTCTCTTGGCGCGAGTCTCTTCACTGAGTCTAGTCGCCTTACCGATCTTATCACGCAGATAGTAGAGCTTAGATCTCTTGGTACGTCCACGACGCTTAGGCACAATCTTGTCAATACGTGGGCTATGTAGCGGGAATATTCTCTCAACACCCTCACCAGCCACCAGACGTCTTACCGTAAACTTCTCATTGACCCCAGAGCCCGCACGTGCGATAACAGTTCCGGAGAAGATCTGAATACGTTCTTTCTCACCTTCAACGATACGGCAATGCACATCTACAGTATCGCCAACGACGAAGGTAACCTCTTCATCTTTTCGCAGTTTGTTGGCATTTTCCAACTCTTGAATAATCGGATGACTCATTCTTGATGCTCCCTAATTGTTAAATATATGTTAAAAATAGACTAAAATTCAAAATTTTAAAAATTATATATAGCCCGCTCTAAAAATCAATGATAAATTAATAAATAAAAGGGCTTTACAACCAACTTTTCTGGACTCAAGAGTATAGTCAAAAATCCTGCCGCGCCCCGCAAAATTACATTAAAAAATATTAAATCACTCCATCGCGGTGAAGTGATTTAATATTCTTTACTACTATAACAAAAATAGTTAAAACTTCAAGTACAATTATTTTTTTTTCCAGCTTTTTTATTATTTTATGATTAAGATTAGGCTAATTTATAGATTATCACTTGCTTACCGCAAATCTATAATATCATGCCGCAAAATACAAATTTGTTATTCTCAAACTCCGGCACATAAAACCCAAACTCACTCACCCCGCCCCAGACTCTGAGCAATACTCTGCACCGCCAGTGCCGCCGCCGCAAATGCCCACTGCAGGTTATACCCGCCGCACCTCCCGTCGACATCGATCACCTCTCCAGCGAAGTACAAACCCGGCAACACCCGGCTCTCCAGCGTCTTCGGCGTGATCTCAGCTCTGGACACCCCGCCCGCCGTCACCATCGCCTGCGCCAAACCAGCAGTCCGCTCCACCTTGTAGCGCGCCCCCGTCAGATACGTTACCACCTTTTCCTGCGCCTCCTTCTTCAGCTCCGCCAGCGCCACCTCACCGTCAACCCCTTGGCAGAAAAGGAGATACACAACAAATCGTCTCGGCAAATGCTCCAACAACAGACTCTTCAGACTCCGCCGCCCAAACTCCGCACGCGCCCCAAGCACTATCTCCCGCCAGTACTCCCGCGTCTTCCCGCCCCAAGATATCTCCAGCTCTACCGACTCACCCTGCGCCAGTTTCCGGCTGACCAACCGCGACATATCCAGCACCGCCGGACCGCTCAATCCCTTATGGGTAAAGATGATATCACCGACAAAGCTATCCCCGGCCTTCGCCCCGACAATACTCAAAGAGGCCGGCAGCGCTACCCCGGCGAGCGCCTCACCCGCCAACTCGGGTATAACCAGTCCGACCAGCCCCGCGACCGGAGGCACCACCTTATGCCCAACCTCCCGCGCCAAAGTAAAACCACTCCCGTCCGACCCCAACTCCGACATACTCCCGCCCCCACCCGCCAGCAAAACCCGCTCCGCTCGGTACACCTCTTCTCCCGCCTGCACCCCGACCGCTACCCCGTCCTGCACGAGAATACGCTCGACCCGTACCCCTGTCTCCAGCCTCCCGCCGAGCCGTGAGTACTCAGCCTGGAGCGCCCCAAGCACCTCATCCGCCCGCCCCGTCCGCGGATAGACCCGGTTATCCTCCTCGACCACCGACCCGACCCCAAGCCCGGCAAAGAACTCCCGCACCTGTAGCGGCGGAAAGTTATACAACGCCGGCCTGACAAATTTGTCAGCCTCATAGTACCCGCGGAGCAACTCCCCCGGCTCCTCTGCCCGGGTAAAGTTACAGCGCCCGCCCCCGGTGGCGAGCAGCTTCCGGCCGACCTTCGCCAACCGTTCAAGGATGACCACCTCTAGCCCGCAGCGCCGCGCCAGAATTCCGCCGACCAGACCCGCCGCTCCCCCACCGACAATCACCAACTCCCATTTCTCCTGCATAACCCTCACTTCCCACAGTCCCTGCACTCATAACCTACCCGTCCCAACCGCCACCAGTCAACGCCATTTTTTGCACTATCCCCATTATATGTATTCTTCGCCTCAGCCATGCTCCTCCCCTCTGCCGGTCACCAGTTATTAATCACCACCTACTATACCACAATTCATCCAACCGGTAAAGCCCTAATTCAACACCTTCCAACCAACCCAGACACAGTCTATCCCCAAAAATAAACTCCATAATCACCACAGCCTCAAAGCCAATTCCGCCTCATGCTCTACAACCACAAACAAAAAAACTCCGACCTGTAAGTCGGAGTCGCTACCAAACCCTAAAGACCAAAATATGATCGAATGAAGTGCTTTGAATTACCTATTAATTAATCAGCAAAACCTAAATTAAAAGTAAACCGTTTACCCACGCGCAAAACCTTCCCCAGAAGCGTTACCCACATTACCCAAAGTGCAGTCAGCCAATACGACAACACAACCTGCCGCTCCCAGCTTCCCCACCCGCAGCAAGACTACCGGGGCAGCACCCACCCCCAACCTATTCACCCATGATCACGCCCTTGAGATACTCCTGCATCCGGGTATTCTCCACGTCGAAGAACGTATTACGCTTCTGCAGATACTCAAAGAGTTCATACCCCTTCTTCCCGTAGTAGAGGATCGCATCGACCTTATCCTCCTCGCTCTCCTTGTAGTAGCGCACCAGGAAGTAACAGCAACGGGCAAAGTCGGTCATGTAGTAAGTATTTTCGGTATCCTTACCAGTAAGCGCCTCTATCAGCTTGAGCGCATTGTCGAGATCAGCCTTGGCCTCCGTGTATCGCTCCAGCTCCAGCAAGAGTTCTGCCCGCACATTATACCCCTGTACCAGGCGTGAAGCAATAAAGGCATCGGTCGATTTACGTTTATGCAGCATCCCGAGTATGGCTATGGCACGCCCGGCATGCTCCTCACTTTCAGCATAATCCAGGCGCAATAGTTCTACCGCCGCCAGGCGAAAGTGGCTCACTCCGAGCTCGCGCTCCCAGTCCGCGTTGTGCGGATCGCTCTCGACCAGCCGCTCCAGAATTACCTGACTCTTCAGCAGCGCCTCATGCGCCCGTTCCACAGCCTCTTCCCGCAGCAGCATATCGGCCCAGAAACCATAGAGAATACTCAGGTGTTGCTGCCAACGCGAGTTCTCCGGATCCTTGCTGCACAGCTGGGCGATATCGCTTACCAGCCCGGTAAAGGTATCGAGTTCACCTTTGTCCCGCGCACTAATCGCCGCAAAGAAAAGCTGGTTGAAGCTCCGTTCCTTCTGCGTTGCCTCCAGCGCACTCTCTATCTCAGCGTCCCCGCCGGACTCCAACCCTTCCAGATCCCGGATATAGTTCTCTATCTCGGCGTCAAGCTCATCCTCGTTCCCGGCCGCCTCAGGTTTGCCGAGTTCGATATTCTCGATCCGCTTTTCCCGAAGCCTATCGGCTTTATCCGGTAAGGACTGCACCTCACCCAGCAGCTCTTTAAAGCGCTTGGCGGTTCCCGCTATCTCTTCCCGATCCCGCTCGGCGGTAAATTTAAGATTCCGTATCCTCTCGGTCTCCGCCCGCGCCAGCGCAATAATTCCCTTGGCGTCATTGAGTTCATTCTTGATATTGGTATCGATCGAACTCACGGACTCCTCAATCTTGCCGACAAGTTCGAGCTTGCTCTCAATATCGGCCACATACCCCTGATACCGCTCTTTCAGCTCATTGGCCTCCTTGAGCGCATCCCGCGCCACATCCAGATCCCGCTGCATCTCGCTGAGCTTATTCGACCCAGACCAGCTTATCACCGCACTGCTGATACCAAAGAGTGCAAAGAGTCCAAACACCGCGTAAAGCGAATTCCGATACATCTCGATCGTACTGTGATAACTAGCAATCATCACCTCGAGCTTCTCCGGTGAGTCAAGGCACATTGCAGCATCCGCCAGATTGAGCGGTTGCGTCCAGAGGTGAACAATATCAACAATAAGGCTGAGAATTATCGGTGAGAGAATAACCAGCGTAAAGATAACGATATACCACCCGCTGCGCTCTGAAAAAGCAAAATTCTTCTTCTGTCCATCGTCCATACTCAGCCCTCAATACTCAAAAAATCTAGCTCAAACCGCTACTCGGCATGATACTACAGAGTCAGTTTTTTGTAAAGGCAATAATATTTCCCAGACAATTCCACCCTGTGACGCCTGGCCTATTCGACAATAAAGCTCATGACCCGGTGAATCAGCTGCGCCACCACAAAGTCATACCCGCACAACCCCGGCAACGGCGAAAGCTCGACAAAGTCAGCGCCCACACACTTACGTCCATAGAGAATCTTCTCCAGCAACCAGACCGACTTATACCAGTCCAGCCCTCCCGGCACCGGTGTCCCCGTCGCCGGCATAAGCGATATATCCCATACATCAACATCAAAGGACAGATATATATTCTCCGGCAAGTCTTTCGGCAGTTCCAACGCCTCCACCCCGCTGAGAATAATATCCTCACAATCCCGGAACCAGATACCGTTGGCCACTCGGTACTCCTCCTCCTCGACCGCATAACTCCGAGTTCCGAATTGATAGACCTTTACCCCAAGCTCATGTATCCGGCGCATAACGCAGGCATGGCTATAGCGCATACCAGTATAGCTCTCGCGCAGATCCGCATGCGCGTCAAAAACAACCACTGCAAAATCATCCCCGTACTGCTCCTGTAAAGCCTGCACCGCCCCCAGAGTCAGCGTATGTTCTCCGCCAAGAAGAATCGGTACCGCCGTACACTCCAGCGCATACTTGACCTGAGCCTTTAACCGCTCCAGCGTCACCATGATATCAACAGCGCAGTCTACCTCCTCAGCCGTATAAAAACCTTCCACACTCGGTATCAGCGAATTCTCCAGCAACTCCAACTGACACGATGCCTCTAGAATCGCCTGCGGTCCTGCGGCAGTTCCTCCCATATAAGAAACGCTCTGCTCCAGAGGAACCGGTATAATATGAAATAACGCATCTTCCGGTGCACTCGGTGCTACATCATCACCGTGGAAATAAGTAGTCCTCATCTCAATCCCTCCTGGTTATCCTACCCTTATAATCCGCGTACAAAAATTCTCTAATCAACTCTAGACTTCCCCGCTGTAACGAGTAGGTATATAGCGCCGGCAACTCAACCCCGTTGAAGGTATTGTTCTTGACAAAGGAGTAGAGTGCCATATCAGTAAAACAGAGCCTGTCACCGGGCACCAAGGGGCTGGAAAAGGCATAATCCCCGAAGATGTCCCCAGCCAGACAGGATATTCCCCCGAGGCGATAAGTATACTTCTTCTGCCCTGCATGCGCACTCCCAAGTATATGCGGACGGTACGGCATCCCTAAAATATCGGGCAGATGCGTCTCGGCCGAACCATCGACTACTGCAATCGCGATCTCATTCTCCACAATATCCAGCACCGTTGTCAGATAATAGCCCGCATTGAGTACCACCGCTTCGCCCGGCTCCAGGTAGACCTGAACGTTGTATCTCTCCTGAAACCCGGTTATCAAGTCACAGAGCAGATCCAGATTATAATCATCCCGGGTGATATGATGCCCACCCCCGAAATTGACCCAGGTTATCTGCTCCTTACGCAACAACCAGGCGAACTTCTTCTCAAAGTGCTGCAGTACACGCTCCAGAACCTGCGCCCCCTGCTCACACAGCGCATGAAAATGCACGCCGCTCACGCCAGCCAAATCAGCGTCTTTAAGCGTATCATACCTAATTCCAAAGCGTGACCCGGCAATACACGGATTATACAAATCGGTCTCAATCTCACTATATTCCGGGTTCACCCGAAGTCCTACAGCCACCTCTTTGCCGCTCCGCTGCCGGTACTCCCGCACCGCCTGCGTATGTACCCGCAACTGCGCCAGGGAGTTGAAGAGAATATGATCCGAGTACTCCAGTACGCGCTGCATCTGCTCGGCGCTATACGCCGGGGCGTAGGTATGCACCTCACCGGGAAACTCCTCATACCCCAGCCTAGCTTCCACCGCCCCGCTCGCACATACCCCGCCGAGGTATTCCCCGATAAGGGTAAAGACCTCTGGAAGAGCGAACGCTTTGAGCGCCAGAAGAATCTTCGCCCCGGTTCGAGCTTGCACACTCTTGAGTATCTTACAGTTGCGCTCAATCCCATCTTCAGAGATCAGATAACACGGCGTTTTAACCTGTTTACAGATCTCCTCCGGACACTCAGCAGCCACTAATTCGCTCATCCACCGCCCCTATTCTGGAAGCTCTCCCGCAAAGTCCACTACCTGCCAAGGCAACCCGTATTTATTGAGCGCCTCCATAAATTTATCAGGATCAAGCTGCTCGACGTTGAACACCCCTGGAGCCGACCACTCCCCAGTGAGCATCAGCATTGCCCCAATCATCGCCGGCACCCCGGTAGTGTACGATACCGCCTGCGCCCGTACCTCCTGATGCGCTTCTGCATGATCACAAACATTATAGATATACTTCTTTTGCTTCACCCCGTCCTTCTCTCCGTCAAAGACACAGCCAATCACGGCTTTGCCAGTGTAATTATCACTCAGGGTACTCGGATCAGGCAGGAGTGCCTTGAGAAATCTAAGCGGCACCACCTTCTGCCCTTCATACTCCACCTCATCAATCCGGGTCATACCCACATTCTGCAAGACCTTCAGATGGGTAATATAGGCCTCAGAGAAGGTCATCCAGAAACGTATCTGCTTGAGGCCGCGAATATTCTGCACCAGCGACTCCATCTCTTCATGATAGAGCAGATAACTCTCGCGCGCGCCCGCTACCGGATAGTCAAACGAAAAGTGTACACACTCATCATTGAGAATCGCCGGGGTACTTACCCACTCTCCGTTCTGCCAGTGACGCACCTCCTGCGTCACCTCACGGATATTGATCTCAGGATTGAAGTTAGTAGCAAAAGGATGCCCGTGATCACCGGCATTACAATCAAGGATATCAATCTTCTCAATAGAGTCGTAAAGATGTTTTTGCGCGTAGGCGCAGAAGATATTAGTCACTCCCGGATCGAAGCCACAACCGAGTACCGCCATAAGCCCCTTCTCCTTGAAGCGCTCCTGATAGGCCCACTGCCAACTGTACTCAAAGTGTGCCGTATCCTCCGGCTCATAATTTGCGGTATCGAGATAATTCGTCCCAGTCTCAAGGCAGGCATCCATAATAGTCAGATCCTGATACGGCAACGCCACATTGATAATCAGTTCCGGCTGATAGGCGTTAATCACCTTTACCAACTCCGCCACACTGTCAGCATCCACCGCCGCCACCTGAATATCCACCCCATACATCTGCTTCACCTCAGCAGCAATAGCTTCGCACTTGGCCACAGTACGACTCGCGAGAATTATCTCACTGAATACTTCCGCTACCTGCGCACACTTCTTTACCACCACATTACCCACACCACCGGCACCGATAATCATTACTCGTGACATTTTATTCTCCAATACAATATTGTATCTACCCTATCATTATAACAAAATTTATATTTTTTCGAAATATGTATATCCACGCAAACCATCATTAAATGTATTGAGTATCTTCTTACGCTCCTTAGGGGTGATGAACTCATTCTTGATCGCATCTTCAGCAATCTTTTTGAGCCGCTTCTTCATATCGCTGATATCATACTCAACGTAAGAGAGTACATCCCCGACCGAATCCCCCTCCAGCTCCCGGATAAACTCATAACTGCCGTCCTTTTCAACATGTATCGAGAGTACATTGGTATCACCGAAGAGATTATGCAGATCCCCCAGAGTCTCCTGATAAGCCCCAACCAGGAATACCCCCAGATAGTAATCCTCATCATCTCGCAGTTCATGCAGACGCAGGCTCTTCTTACGGTGACGATAATCCGGAAATGAATCAATCTTGCCGTCACAGTCACAGGTAATATCGGAAATAATACCTTGACGGGTTGGCGCTTCATTTAAGCGGTGAATCGGCATAATCGGAAATACTTGGTCAATCGCCCAGACATCAGGTAGTGACTGAAAGAGGCTGAAATTACCGTAATAGACATCATACACCTGATCCCGGATACTCAGAATATCCTCGGGCAGATGATCCATTTTATAGGAGAGCTGAGATATCTTGATCATGATATGATTGATCATATTCTCAATCTGCGCCCGCTCACGAATTGAAATAGCCCGGTGCTTGAATAACTGCTGCGCCTGGCTCCGGTAGAACAGCAGGTCATTGGAACACTCCTGAATATTCTTGAGGTTCAACACATTATAGGTTTCAAAGAGGTTATGAATCAACTCCAGAGAACCCTCTGCCACCTCCTGCGGAAACGGTGGCGGGGTAAAAGAAGCTACATCAAGTATATCGAATAAGAATAAGGAATAATATGCCACGATAGCCCGCCCCGACTCCGTAATAATTGTCGGATGCTTGGTTGCGCTACTGGCCAGCGAGCTCATGATCGTATCGATAATATCGGTACAATACTCCTCCATGGTATAATTACGGCTAGAGTGATAATTGGTCTGCGTACCATCATAATCTACAGCCAGCCCCCCTCCAAGATCGAGATAGCCCATTGCAGCGCCCTCCTCGACCAGCTCCTCGTAGATCCGACACGCCTCAATCACCCCGGCTCTGATATCACAGATATTAGGTATCTGCGAACCGATATGATAATGTAAAAGCTGGAGGCAATCAAGCATATCCTCCTGTTTGAGTTTATCGATAACCTCGACTGTATGATTCATCCCCAAGCCGAAGACACTCGCATCCCCGCCAGACTCTGCCCACTGCCCGCTCGCCTGGGTTGAAAGCTTACTACGCAGCCCCAGATACGGCTTGACCCGGTGCTTGCGTGAACGCTCAATAATCAACTCCAACTCACCCGGAACCTCAATTACAAAGAATACCTGAAAACCCATCTTCTGCGCCATAAGGCCGATATCGATAAATTCTGCATCTTTATACCCATTACATATTATACAGGCATTCCGATTATTGAGCATGCTGATAGCGGCAATCAGTTCCGGCTTACTCCCGGCCTCAAGACCATGGTTATATTTCTTACCAAAGTCAGCTATCGCCTCAATAACCTGTTCCTGTTGATTGACCTTTATAGGAAAGACCCCGCGGTACTTCCCCTCATAACCGTTACTCTCAATAGTCTTATTGAAGGTCTGATGCAACAGGGCTATCTGTGAACCAAGGATATTCTCTATACGCAGAAGTACCGGCATGGAAAAACCACGCTCTTCAGCTTCAGAGATGATCTTACGCAGACTAATGCGTGTAGTATTCTCCGAACCGAAAGGCGAGACCACCACATCCCCGGTATCCCGATCAATCGAGAAGTAATCCGCACCCCAATTATTAATTCCGTATAATTCCGCCGCCCGCTCAGTGCTCCAGTTGTGTTGAGCAAAATAATCTTCTACCATCTCTCTATATCCTCGAAGTAATAGCTGAAACCTTCTCTCAGCCCATATTTTAATGGATAAAAGATATCAAATTTTCTGGTAAATACAAGTAACTTTTTACAATAAAAATATACCTGCAACTCATTGTTTTTACCCGACTAAGCCCAGAAGAATTCTCCAGCAAATAGTTGAATCCACAGTATTATTTTATTACCTACCTTTAGGTAGAAAATAATTATTTTTTACTCTAATCAAAAGCAAGTATTCAGCATCCACGCCGACTTTCTCCCGGGATTGACGTTATAATTGCAAAAAACCGTTACCAACAAACAGCCGGTAACGGTTTAGCACGAACTTCTTCTCCCAAGGCTTGCGTTCAGAGCAGCTTCTTGGCCTCCTCTGCCATAGTCTGCAGTAAAAGACAGCAGGAAGCAGAACCGGCATCCATTACCCCTCTGGATCGCTCACCCAGCCTGGCCGCCCGTCCCAGTTTTGCCACCATCTCCACTGTCGAATCACGCCCTTTTTCAGCCGCTTCAGCCATCTTCGTAAGCGCTACGGCAAAGTCATCTCCTGCCGCTATTGACGCACCAAAAGCCTGATTCGCCGGTTCCAGCGTATCATATAGGGTCTTATCCCCAAGCTGCGCTCCAGCCAGAGTTGAGATTCCGGCACTCGCCGCACCAAGCATCTCAGCAAATACCGCCGCGTCTATATCCTCCTTGCCGGCGCACGCCTTGGCCATCTCGCGAAAGAAGGTTCCATAGATCGGTCCCATGGAGCCGCCAATCTCGGTCAATAGGATTCGCCCAAGGGTCTTGAGCCCGGTATTCAGATCAACCTTCTCCCCGCCGAGCTTCTTTTCACAGAGGGTAAAGCCCTTATTCATATTGATACCGTGATCACCATCGCCGATTGCCCCGTCGATCTCACTCAGAGCATTCTTATTATCCTGTATCACCCTGATCAAGGCATAGACCATCACCCCGCCAGCTTCATTCTTGAATGAACTCATAACTCTTCCTTTTTATCTGCCTTACTCCAAGCGAGCAAGTTTACATTACCCTGTATTTCTGGTCATACTCCATAATACGTCTTATCTTATCCCCCGAAGGGCTATCAGTATAGTCTGATTCCAGCCAGGTGTCGATAATCTTTTTGCCTAGTTCAATGCCGATAACTCTGGATCCCATAGTTATAATATGCGCATCATTACTCTTAGCCGCTCTCTCTGCGGAGAAAGCGTCATGGCACTGTGCCGCCCGAATTCCCGGTACCTTATTGGCTGTCATCGCCATACCAATACCGGTTCCACAGAACAGAATACCCCGTTCCGCCTCACCCGCGACTATCTTCTCAGCAACCGTATTGGCCACATCCGGATAGAGTACCGGTTCGGTATTATACACCCCACAATCGATAATCTCAAAACCTCTCCCGCTCAAATAACTCCGTATCTGTTCCTTGAACTCAAAGGCCGCCTCATCACATCCAATAACAATCTTCTTCATCTTGCAACTCCCAAAATATCCGGTATGAATACTCTGCGCAATCACCCCGGCACGTACCGCTACCGCGGCAGACCCGCGCAGCTACTTACGTTCAGACTGCGTAAGCCCCATCGATTCACACTCCATATCAATCAGCCCTTTGAGTTCACTATCAAGCTTCATAATGCTGAGAGTCACCCCAACCATCTCCAGAGACGTAAAATAATTCCCCACATACTGGTGATAGACTGTAATTCCTTGCTCCTGCAAGAGCTCTTCTACCTTATTATAGAAGATATACAACTCCATCACCGGTGTCGCTCCCAGCCCAGAGACGATCACCGCCACCTCATCGCCTGCCGTAAAAGGCAGATCCGGGAGAATCGTAGCGACAGCCTCTGCAGCCATCTCATCGGCAGTTTTAAGTTTCTCCACCTTTATTCCCGGTTCACCGTGATGCCCGATACCAACCTCCATCGTTCCTTCTTCGATAATAAAATTGGGCTTGCCATTGGCCGGCAAGGTACAGGGCGCCAGGCCGATACCGATACTCCGAGTATTATCAATCGCCTTCTGACTAGCCGCGATCACCTCATCCAGGCTAGCGCCGGTAGCGGCCTTCGCTCCTCCCACCTTCCACATAAAAATCTCGCCAGCAACCCCGCGTCGTTTCTGAATTTCAGCCTTGGGCGCCGAAGGCACATCATCGTTAGCCACAACGGTTTTGACTGTGATCCCGTCCTCTTCCGCCAGTTCCATAGCCATCTTGACATTCATGTTATCCCCGGCATAGTTCCCATACAGACAAGCCACACCAGCACCAGAGTCTGCCTCGCACATCGCATTATAAAAACTCTTGGCGGTAGGGGAAGAGAACAACTCACCAACCGCGACCGCATCCACCAGATTCTTCCCGATATAACCGATAAAGGCAGGCTTATGCCCGGATCCGCCACCGGTAACGATGCCGACCTTACCCGGCACCGGGGTCGCCTTATATTTGAGCACACGCTCATCGGCGGTAGGGAGTACAATATCCCGCTCAGCCTTGATAAAGCCTTTCAACATATCCTCTACCACCATATCCGCAACATTTATTATTCGCTGCATAGTAAATCCCTTCTATTTCTATTACTTCGCAGTATGCATAAAACTCACCTTAAACACACCTTCAAGACTTTGAATCAGTCCCACCAGAATCAAACTAGTATATTGTATACCCCCCGTCAATCAAAATATCAGCGCCCGTAATCAGCGACGCCGCATCGCAGACCAGAAAAGCCACAACCGCCGCAACCTCTTCCGGCTGCCCAAAACGCCCCAAGGGGATCTTCCGCTTCATCGCTTCACCCACCTCACCCGCCCAGGCCTTCTTACCCAGCTCGGTCTCGATAACCGTTGGTGATACCGCATTTACATTGATCCCGTACTGCCCCCATTCATAGGCCAGAGTCTTGGTCATAGAGACAATCGCCGCCTTACTAGCACAGTAAGCCACATGATTATCCAGAGCCACAGACGCCGCCTGCGACGCAGTATTGACAATTTTACCACCCTTCCCCGCCTCAATCATACGTTTGCCAAAAGCCTGTGAGACATAAAAATGCGCCGTGAGATTGATATCGATGGTCTTCTGCCACTCAGCATGCCCCAGCTTCTCCGCATCATCCAGGAATGCCACTCCTGCATTATTCACCAATACATTTATACCAGAAAATTCCTTCCAAGCTCTAGCGACAAAATCCTCTATCTCCTGTTCTTTGGAGAGATCGACAACCATGCCGACACACTTACGGCCATGCTTTTCACTTAATTGCCCGGCCAACTCCACCACTTGAGGGGAGAGATCGCCGATAATTACCTCAGCCCCTTTGCGTAGCAGTAGCTCGACAATAGCCCGACCAATTCCGGCTCCGCCCCCGGTAACCACAGCCTTCTTACCCTCTAAACCGAAATTAATATCAAAATCAGCATAATCCATCAGCACATCCTTTCTCAAAATCAACACCATAATACACCAATTAAATCCAAGTAGCATAATCAATCCACACCGTGCAACACCGCCACCCAAAGCTCACTCCTTACAGACGGTACCTATCGATCATGACACTCAAGATCCAGCCTCAGCGTTACAAGGGGTGCAGATCAGATTATTCTACCTCTATCTGCACCCAAAATTACCAACAACTTCATTCCCCTCTCAACTCACTAACAACAATTATCTAGTAGTCAGCGCTTCACGCTTCTTAAGAGTTGCATCTGCATTCTGTTTATCAATCGGTTGCCAAGGGACATTATAGCTAGGCTGAATAGAATCGCCCCACTCCACTGCTTCCCAGAACTCAGCCTGAGGTTTATAATCTTCGCCCTGAAGCTTACGTAAGAGAATATCGAGCGCGCCTTGCGCCTGGCCTACCGCATCCTGTAGAATAGTGATGTTTAGTTGATCATCCTTAACGGCATTGATGGCATCGGTAATACCGTCAACTCCGGCGATAGCGAAGTCCTGTGGCTTATAGCCCTGATCCTTGATCGCTTCGATCGCACCCAGAGCCATCTCGTCATTCTGGCCGATAACCCCTTTGATCTTATTCGGATATGCAGTCAACCAGTTTTCCATAAGTGACATTGCCTCAGCCCGAGACCAGTTGGCGGTCTTGATAGCCAGAACCTCTACATCAGGGTATTCCTTGAGTGCCTTGTAATTACCTTCACGCCGCTGAATCTGCGCAGACTGACCGATCGGTCCTTCGATGATCACAACCTTGCCCTTGCCGCCCATATTATCCAGGACATTCTTAGCCTCAAGGTAACCGCCAAGCACATCATCGGAACCAATATACGAGAGCAAATTTTCAGAGTTCACTCTGGTATTCGAACCGACCACAGGGATATCTTCATAGTAAGCTGTGTCGACGCAGGCCGAACCGGCATTCATATCGATCGGAATAAAGATGATACCGTCATACCCCTGAGCTGCCATGGTCTCGAACTGGCGCTGCTGTACCGAAGCATCATACTTGCCGTCAAAGACCGTCAACTCGACATCACCGTTAACTACCGCCGGATGCCGCTCCAATGCGGTAACCCAGAGACGCATAAATTCACCCTTGAGGCCATATACCGCAGCACCAATCTTGAGCTTATCTTTGGCCTGAGCACCGGTTGCCAAACAGAAAGCCCCAACCAGTAACAACGCAACAACACATAACTTTGATCTCATAACAAACTCCTAAAAATAAACAGAAACAAACTAATACACCATATGGATCCAATCTCAGATCACATTACACACATCTTAATTCTTCTTCTTGAGCGAATCTATCAGTACCGCAATAACGATAATCGCACCCTTTACCACCTGCTGGTAGTATGAAGATACTCCGAGAATATCCAAGCCGTTATTGACCACACCGATAATAAGTGCACCTATAACCGTACCGATCAGACTACCTTGCCCGCCCTTGAGGCTGGTGCCGCCGATTACCACCGCCGCAATCGCATCAAGCTCGTATGACTGCCCGGCCTGTGGCAGCCCCGCCGTTGTCCGCGCTGTAAGGATAGCACCGCCAAAAGCCGAAAGAAGTCCTGAGATAACATAGACACTGAAGATAATCAGACGGGTATTAATTCCGGATATCCGCGCACTCTGTTCATTTCCGCCGACCGCGTAGACATAGCGCCCATACCTAGTCTTTTTAAGCACGATGTAGGATATCAGCACCACCAGCGCAAAGATAAACACCGGCATCGGCAGTCCCAGGACACTCCCCTTCCCGATAAAGAGAAAACTCTTTTCTATCTTAGGAATCGGCATCCCGTCGGTATAGATATAGGTCAAGCCACGCGCCGCACTGAGCATGCCGAGTGAAGCGACAAAAGGAGCAACCCGCCACTTGGCAACTAGAATTCCAGTCACCGCCCCCATCATTATTCCTGCGCCCATCGCCGCCATTATTGCTACCAGCGGGCTATAGACCTCGCCACCACTTGCCTTACTTACCAGACTGGCGGCAACCACCCCGCCAAACGCCAGAACCGATCCGACCGAGAGATCAATCCCACCAGTAAGAATAACAAAGGTCATACCTATCGACAACAGACCGTTGATCGACGTCTGCCTAAGGATATTACGAATATTTCTCCAGGTCGCAAAGTACTCACTGGCAAATACCATTATCAGGCAGAACACTAGAAACATAATTAATATCGTATAATTTGACAAGAAGCCGATAAGCTTCTGCTTGGTTGTAGCCGCTTGTTGATCCATCCCTTTTCTTCCCTTTCGAAAATAACTCTAAACTCTATACTTACCCCACCTGCCAGTTCTCAATCGCAGCGCTTAACTGCTGAACGACGCCAGATGCATCAGCATATCCTGATCTATCTCCGCGCGGGGTTTCTCGGCGATCACCTTGTGATCACGCAGAATTACAATCCGGTCACTCATCCCTAGCACCTCAGGGATCTCCGATGAGATCATAATCACCGCATTACCCGCTGCGGCAAAATCCGACATAAATTTATAAATCTCTCGTTTCGCTCCAACATCTATGCCGCGAGTTGGTTCATCAAGTAGGAGTATCCGAGGTCTTGTCAGCACCCAACGTCCCAGCACCACCTTCTGCTGGTTACCGCCGCTCAGATTTCCCACGAGTTGCCTCTCGCTCGGGGTCTTGACCCTGAACTTATTGATCATAGAGTTGACCCGCTCCAACTCTTTTGAGCGGCTGATGAGTCCACCGACGACATCTTCACGCAGGGAAGCGATACTGGTATTCTCCTGTACCGACGAGGTCAAGACGAGTCCAGACTCTTTCCGGTCCTCAGTCACCAGCGCCATGCCGTTACGTATCGCGTCAGACGGCGACTTGATCCGCACCTCCTTACCCTTGATACGCACTGATCCTCTTTGCTTCTTTTCAACACCGAAAAGCGCACTAAAAAACTCACTTCTGCCCGCGCCTACCAGCCCAAAGAGGCCGAGTATCTCCCCTTTATGTACCTTCAAGGAGATATCCTCGCATTTACCTTTGATGGTAAGATCTTCAACTTCCAGTAATACCTCCTGTGTCGGCACATTCTTCTTGACATACTCTTGATCCAGGGTCGTCCCGATCATTAGGGTTATTAACTCCCCACGGGTAATATCTTTAGTAGTCACCGTCCCAACCATTCTTCCGTCGCGAAAGACGGTTATCTCGTCGGTAATAGTAAAGATCTCCTCCATGCGGTGTGACACATAGATAATTCCCTTACCTTGCGCCTTGAGGAGTTCTACAATCTCAAAGAGTTTCTCTACTTCTTTTTCGCCGATAGCCGATGTCGGTTCATCCATAATAAGCACATCATTATCGAGTGATATCGCCTTGGCTATCTCCACCAGCTGCACCTCAGCGGTACTGAGGGTCTTCATCAGACACTTAGGATCTAGCTCCACGCCGATCCGGGCTAGCACCTCCTCGGTCATGCTATTGATCTTGGCATAGTTGACAAAGATATTGAAGTATGAACTTTCCCGCCCCAGCCAAATATTCTCCGCCACGGTCATATCCGGTACTGGGCAAAGCTCCTGCGGAATAAAACTCATACCCGCGTCCAGGGCCTCTTTGGGTGTTTTAAAGTCAACCTCTTGCCCTTTGAGCCACATCCTACCGCTATCACGCCCATAAATTCCCATCATAACTTTGACCAGAGTAGACTTCCCCGCGCCATTCTCCCCCATAAGTGCATGAACCGTACCTGACTTGAGTTCAAAGTCAACCTTGTCTAATGCCAGAACCCCCGGAAAACTCTTTCTAATTCCTTCAACCTTGATCAGAGTCTCGCCAACCTTCATTACTTACCTCTCTTTTAGCCGCCACTCATGGCGACAAAACAAAAGAAAAACAAACATAAACAAAAATATCTCACACTAAAAGCCTACCACACTCTGGCTATTAGTCAAGAAAACGTAAGTAAATATTTTCGATTATACTCGAAATTAGCGTATTACCATATGATCAATTCTTCTAAAACAACTATCAAGTTTTCACAAATCAGCCAATAACATCTTAATAATAAAGGAATTAACAATATTGATTTTATTTTTACTATAGTCATAAATGACCGCTGAGATATTTTCCAAAACACTTAATAAAATATATAAAAATAGTTACCAAACCTAATAATCTTCGCAAAATACCAAAAATCGAAGCAAATCGATCGCAACAATAATTATTTTTATTGCAAAATCGTTAACCTAATCAACCATACTTTCATTCAGTTATAGCTTTTCATCATAAACTACACTTACAAGCTACCTCTCAAACAACAAAAAAGGGTAGCCCCCCGCCAAGCGGAGGGCTACCCTCAACTACAAATCTCATCATCATATTTTAATGGATCTTCTGTAACAATTTCAACTCAAGTCAAAACCCAGAAAAAGCCTACCAAAACTGCCAAAACTCAACCAACCCCAAGATTCCAGCGCTGTGCCAATATATACCTTGCCTCGCAGCCTACTTCTTGGTCTCACGCTTCTCCTTTTTCTGCGCAATCAACACCTTAACGCCAGCATCTTCAAAATCCTTCTGCTGCTCAGAGCTTATTCCATCATCGGTAATTATCCCGGTCACCCTGCTAATATCACAGAGTACCGCAAACGAAGACGCCCCGATCTTTGTCGAATCCACCACAAGATAGACCTCATCGGCAGAATTCAGCATGGCCCGTTTGACCGGGATATCCTTGAAACCTGGGAAGGTAAGCCCGGATTCTACCGACAGACCGACCGAGGCGATAAACAACTTATTGACCCGTACCTCTTCAAAGAAGTTGACCGCCCGTTCCCCTGAGAGCGACAAGGTCGGAGCCTGAAATTCTCCTCCCGGCATCACAATCCTGATAGAGGGGTTGGTACCGAGCAAGAGTGCAATATTCAGGGCATTGGTCACAACCATAAGATTATGCCTGGTTGCGATATTTTTGGCTATCTCGGTAGTCGTCGACCCCGCATCAAGAATAATAGTATCCCCATCCTCAACCAGCTCTGCCGCCTTGATTCCAATCAAGACCTTCTTATCCATATTCTCCTGATGTTCGAGTGAAAGTGAGCTTACCTGTTTAGACATATTCTTGAGAAATACCCCGCCGTGCTCCCGAACCACCAGCCCTTCTTCTTCAAGCTTGGCCAAATCCTGCCTGATAGTCGGTTCTGAAACCCCAAAGGTCTCGCTCAAAAAGCTAACCTTTGCCTGCCCTTCCTCTCTGAGAAGGAAATATATTTTCATCTGTCTTTGATTGCTAAACATTTACTGTATCCCTTTCCCCTCCACTACGAAAGTACCGATTATTCCTTGTAGCCAGCCCAAGAATTATCACAACACCTTGTATTACAAGTGGATAACTAACCAATTACTCCAGCTATAACCTGCTACTCCCCAAGTATAAACTGTCCAGTCTATACTTTACCGTATTTTATAGTTAAGTCAACCAAATAGAAGCAATTAAACAGCTGTACTCTGAAAATAAAACAAAGTTCTGCCTTTGCATATTCAGCGCCAAGATTAACCTATCAATCCTCATACAAACATAACTTATTACATACAAAGAGGTTATTAATAGATACGACACATACTCACACGCTAAACCAAATACAATTAAACGAACCAAAAAAAAATGAATACACTTTATGTATATTCATTTCTGTAGAATTAAATAAGATAGTAAATTGTCGTACCCAAGCTGTCAGAGTAAAGCCTTGGCGGTATTCGAATCGGTTATAAAAGTAGTAATAATCCTAGTCTTCATGGCTCCGATAATACTTCTCTGCTTGAAATCCCCCCCGGCAATAGCCAATACCTCGGGTATCCCTCTGAGCAGTTCTGGATCAATGCTTATTATACGTTCGTTATATTCATTCAAGGGAAAATTGCCATCATCATCAAAGAACATACCACAGAGATCACCGCAGAGTCCAATATCCTTCTTATATTCGACCTCACCGCTGGCAAAGATCTTATTATGATACGGATCCGAACCAATTCCAAGGATGGCAATATCAATCTGCTTCCACTTCTCAGAGAGTCTCTGCATCGCCGCGCTCTGCATATACATCTGCTTCTCCTCCTTGGATTCAGCCCAGAACGGCGCATAGATATAATTTGCCCTGCCTCCGAGCTTATCGGCAAATTGTCGGATCATCTCATTCTGCGGATGCATATAGCAAGAAAGATCAATTCCACCGATCAAGGGCACCACCTCGATATTGCTGAACTTCTTATTGTTCTTCAGATGGGAGATAAACTTGTAACACCCCATCCCCCAGGCAATCCCCACAGTCAAATTGTCACGCAAGTATTCGCTGAAGAGTTCTCCAGCTCTACTGGCGATAAGATCGGTAATATCCTCACTCTCTTTGAGCGAGGTATGCACGGTATAACACTTGTTTACCCCATACTTCTCCTTGAACTGTATACTGTACCGGCTATCCAGACGAAATGGATCACAGACATCGATGCGGACAATTCCCATCTCCTTAGCTTGGGTAAGCAGGGTCGATATTGTCGACCGAGCCAGCCCCAACTTATTGGCGATATCACTCTGCTTCATATCCTGCAAGTAATAAAGCTCGGCAATACTGACAATCTGCTGAATTTTGTCTCTCTGCATTTTACTTTCATCTACCCTTGTCTAGAACTAAGCCATAAATAAACTGAATTTACATTATATAATTTATACAGGTAATTACAATATTTCTTCACAACTAAACCCTAAGCCAAACACTCAATACAACGCAAATACTCCTTGTATTTCCGGTCATACACTCCACGCAGAGTTGAATCCGGCTCAAACCGCTCCTTGAGATGCACCATAGCCGCAGCCGCTTCCTGAATACCCGAAAACTCACCAACCGCCACCCCTGCTACCATGGCAGCTCCCAGTGCTCCCAGCTCCGCCCCTTTGGTCGTAGTAACCGGCACTTGCAGGATATCCGCGAACATCTGTACCCACTCACGTGAATTCGCACCACCACCAGCCAGCACCACCTCCAGTTCAGCCGGAATAACGCCGAAAAGCTTCTCAATATGATACCGGTGCGAGAAGACAATCCCTTCGTAAATCGCCCGAATTATATGCGCCCGCTTATGGCGCATCCGAAGATTCAAGAGAGATCCGTTAATCTCCGAACCGGTGTTGGAGCCGAAGAGAAACGGCAAAAATATAATATCCGTATCCTCCGGTGTCGTCTCAGCGACCGCCCGGTTACAGATATCATACACACTCTTTCCCTCATACTTGGCGATCAGCCTTTCTAGTTCGAGAAAGGTGCTAGCAAACCACTCCAGATTACTTGCCGAGGTAGCGCTCCCCTCAGTAATCAGCCAGTTACCAGGCTGGGTAGAGAGGCTGGTCATAAATAGATTCTCATCTTCAGTAGGGGATTTAGTCAGATACTGGTTGATAGACCAAGTTCCCACCACTATATTTAGTTTCAGCTTCGCGCTCGCCTCGACAATCCCTGTAGCAATGGTTGCCGCTTGAATATCGAATAACCCTCCCGCCACCGGCGTACCTGCCTGAAGTCCGGTATGTTCTGCTACCTCTTGAGTAATCTTACCGCAAATTTCCGCAGATTTCTTTACTTCCGGGAGCAGATAGCGATACTCACTTATATCCAAAGCCTCCAAAATTCGCGGATCATACTCCTCAGTCAACACATTATAGAGGCTAGTTCCAGAGATATCTGTCCGCTCCGTAAAAATTTCACCGGTAAGAAGATAGCGGACATAATCCTTGGCCAGGATAACTTTTGCCGCCCGCCGCAGAACTTCGGGCTCATACTCCTTGAACCAGGCGATAATCGCAGGCGGCTGCCCCGGCCAAAGGCTCTGTAGAGTATAGGGTAGAATCTTCTTTGCTGTACCGTCTGCGTACCAGCGCGACACGATATCCTTGGCGCGACTGTCAGCACTGGAGACCCCGTCATAAGCCGGTTTACCGTCCGCGTCAACCAAGTACGCCCCATTGCCATGACCGGTAATAGCCACCCCAAGAACAGACTCACCGCTTATTCCCGCAGTCGTCAAAACCTCCTGTATTACTGTGAAATTACCAGCCTTCACCGCTTCAAGATTTCGCTGATAATGTCCAGGTCTAGCCGATAGCATATCCACATTTACCCTGGCAACAGCCACCTCATTCCCGGCAAGATCGAATAGCGCCGCCTTGATTACCGTACTGCCATTATCCAGCCCTAGAAGATACTTTGTCATTACTCCCTCCACAACTCAAAGATTCCACCCAAACACCGCCACTTACCCTATATTCTACCTGGCGACAAAGCGTTCTGCAAACAATAGCGGTGAATTTGCAAAAGCATCATAGGTCGAACCGGCCAGATGTGGCAGCAGGGTAACATTCGGTAGTGACAAGAAAGGATGCCCGTCCGGTAGCGGCTCACTGTCAAAGACATCAAGTGCCGCCCCCATCAGGTGCCCGCTCTGCAAAGCTTCCAGCATAGCCTCTTCATCCACCAGTCCGCTACGCGCACTATTGATAAAGACCGCCCCCTGTTTCATCTGCGCGAATTGCTCTCTTCCTATCATCCGCGCAGATTCCTCGGTCATACGCATATGCAGCGAGACAATATCCGATCTCTGTAACAGCTCGACCAGATCCACCTTCTCCACGTTTTCATAGTCAAGCTCATCAGCATAAGGCTCGTAAGCAATAACCTTTGCTCCAAACGCCTGTAGATACCCACAGACCAACCGTGCAATATTACCAAAACCAACCAAGCCAACCGTCTTTCCGAAGATCTCCGGTATATATTCCTTATTCGGAAAGTCCTTTAAGAAGACATTATTATTCACCATCGCCGCATGCGATCTGGCAATATTCCTGATCTCTGACAGAATCATCCCGATAGTAAACTCTGCCACCGCTCTGGCATTTCTCCCCGGAGTATTTATCACCTCAACCCCGGCCGCCGCTGCCGCTGCGCTATCAACATTCTCAATACCGCCACGAAGTACTCCAATATACTTCAGGTTCGTAGCCGCCGCTATCAGTTTTTTACCAATCGGCGCAAACTGCGTCACAATCATCTCAAAACCATCAATACCTTCAGTTAACTCCTGCGGCAAATCTAGAGCATTCGCCCCTTCCTGCTCCACGAGCAGATTATCTGTCTGCATCGCCTTTACCGATTCATGCTTCCAGGTTCGCACCTCGATCTCATGTCCAGCAGCCGCCAACGGCTTTAGTCCCTTCTGCATTATCTCACTCGGTATAAATGTATCTGCATACGCTAGTACTTTCATCTATTTCCTCCACAATCTTTCTAGTATTATTTTTCGAATACGCACTAAATCTTCCCCGCGCTGTAGAATTCAACCATCTTACTCTTGGCCTTAGCAATCAAAGCTTCCTCAAACGGCACCGTTATATCTGTAGGTAGCGGATCGCTACGCTTGCTTGCCCGCGCCACCAGCGCATCCACAGCCGTCCCTGTAGCCTGACGCATATCGGCGAATATATTTATCTTGGCGATTCCGTTGCGGATTGCCTCCTGAATCTGCGCAGTCGGAGTTCCTGAACCGCCATGGAGTACCAGAGGCACCCGTGAAACCGCATTTATCCTCTTGAGCTGTTCAATATCCAGATTCGGTAGCGACGCATAGACTCCGTGTGCGGTTCCAATTGAAACCGCCAACGCATCAACATTGGTCTTAGCCACAAACTCCTCTACCTCCTGCGGATCAGTCAACTTGGTCTCACCGGTATCATTACCCAGCACATCCAGCCCGGCAACAAATCCCAGCTCGGCCTCAATACTCACCCCATAGCGATGCGCCATATCCGCAACCTCTTTGGTCTTCTTGATATTATCTTCAAAAGTTGCTGAAGATGCATCAAGCATTACTGAACTAAAACCAGCCTCAATCGCAGCCTTACACTCCTCAAAGGTCTCAGCGTGATCTAGATGCAACGCTATCGGCAGGTCATAATGCCGGGCAATTCCCTTGATCGACTCGGTAAGCCAGATCACCTCATCACTGTCGGCGTGGCTTGGAATCATCATCAATATCACTGGTGAACGCACCTCCCGCGCCGCCTTGATCACAGCTTTGCTGTAGATATCGCTATACGTATCAAACGCCGGTACGGCATATCCTTCTCTGCGCGCCTTGAGCAGAATGTCATTCATTGTACAAAGCATAACTTTCCTTTCATTTTTATTGTCAGTACACTTATTAATCTAAAATTACGGCTAACGACTGAGCATGCCGCCGGTAGCATCATAGGTTCCGGCAGTCAAGTAATCAGCCTTATTCGAGACAAGGAATAGTGCCAGGTTCGCCACTTCTTCCGGCTCAGCCAAACGTTTGAATGGTACCCGCTGCTCATAGTATCCAGGTTTATCCCTTAGTGCCTGCGCAATCATCGGCGTCTTGACGAGCCCGAGCGCCATCGAATTGACATTGATCCCATACTGCGCCACCTCCTTGGCCATACTGATAGTGAAGGTCACCACCGCACTCTTAGACGCAGCGTAATGCGCATGCCCGGTTGTCGCTCCGTTGAAAGCGGCCTGTGAGGTGATATTGAGGATCTTCCCCGGTATTCCCTTGTCTACCGCCGCATTGGTAAAAGCCTTGCAGGCGGTGAATACCGCAGTCATATTTATATCAAAGGTCAAGTACCACTCTTTCAGCGGTGTATCCTTTACCGTATTGGTCGGCCAGAAGCCGGCGTTATTGACTAGTATCTGAATATCCTTGCCTATCGCCGCAGCCGCATTTGCAATCATGTCATAGGTCTCATCCTGATTAGAGAGGTCTACCTTCACCCCGGCCGCCTCAACTCCCAATTCCTTGCACTCTCTTACCACCGCTTCAGCGTTATCCATATTGATATCCGCCACAACTACGTCCGCTCCTTCACCAGCCAGCCCCAGAGCAATAGCTCTACCCACACCGCTACCGCCGCCGGTCACAATCGCCGCCTTACCCTCAATTCCAAGTTCCATCTATTCTCTCCTTTTTAATACTATTTTTCATTAATTCGCATCATTTCTATGACTTAAATAATCCAACGACACAGCAAACAACAGTATTGCCCCACTAATAAGCTGCTGATAATAAACCGGCACATCCATCAGAATTAATGAACTATTTATAATAGCTAAAAGAGCAATACCAAGAACCGCTCCAAAAATCGAACCCTGTCCACCAGTAATACTACAACCACCTATAACACAAGCCGAGATCGCAGTCATATTAGCATCCACTGATAAAGTAGGAGTCGCTGTTGCAAAACGTGACACCGAAAAGATTCCAGCAATACCAGCAAGCAAGCCTGACGTAATATAAACCGACATTTTAACTTTATCCACGTTTATCCCAGAAAATTTTGCTGCTAAAGGATTACTCCCAACGTAGAAAACCTTGCGCAGATATGTCGAACGACGAAAGAGATAATCCAGCACTCCGACCATAACAAAGAATACGATGATCACAAATGGAATATTAAAAATATTGCCCCGTCCCAGAAATTTAAACGAGTCTGGAACTTTGTAGAGACTGAGCGGAATACCTTTGGTTACAACATACGCCCCACCTCGGTATATTGCCATAGTTGCAAGAGTAGTAATTAGCGGATTTAATCCTACTTTGGTTACAAAAAAGCCATTAACGGCACCTAAAAACACTGAGACCAATAAGCCTATCAGCACAGCGAGCCAAATCGAAATACCATAATCAAGGTACAAGTTTCCTACTATTGTACCAACAAGCGCGATAATAGATCCGACGCTCAAATCCAAGCCACCACTGATCAAGACCAAGGTCATTCCCATAACGACAAAACCATCTATCGCAAAGCTTAATACTGTTGCTCGTATATTGCCGGTAGTCAGAAAACTGCTACTTAATATCGACATCAGTATCGAAAGCAACACAATAATCAGAATGAGAGTGCCTTCTCTAAAACTTTTGAAAAAAGTTACAATCCTATTATTTGGCATTTATTTATTCTCCTAATTCTTATAATCAATAACTTACAATCCAGATGCGAGACGAATTATTGATTCTTCAGTCAAATCTTCACTCAAAAGCTCTCCACTCTTTTTACCTTCATACATAACAACAACTCTATCACATGAACCAATAACCTCCGGCAGTTCTGAAGAGATCATTATTATTCCAACCCCTTGCTCAGCCAATTCCCGTATCAGACGGTGAATCTCCAGCTTCGCCCCGATATCGATCCCCCGTGTCGGCTCATCTAGAATTAGCAGTTTTGGTTTTACCGCCAGCAGTTTTGAGAGCAGAACCTTCTGCTGGTTACCGCCACTCAAACTACCTACTTTTTGCATATTACCCGCACATTTTATAGATAGTTTTTTTACAAATCGTCCAGAAGCTTCTCGTTCTTTTTTTGAACTAAGTATTGACCGCGAAGAGACATTTGATAAATTCATTGCAGAAATATTTTTTGCTATGCTATAGTCTAAGAATAATCCTTCAACTTTTCTGTCTTCGGTAAGATAAACTATACCATGATCAATTGCCTGCTGGTAATTATCAAATTGTACTTCTGTATCTTTAAAGGAAACTTTACCACTATCCTTTTTTAGCAAACCGCATATCGTTTTCGCCACTTCGCTCCTGCCCGCTCCTACCAACCCGGCAATTCCCAATATTTCATATTCATGCAAATTAAATGATATATCTTGGAACCCACCATCCTCAGAAGTAAGTTCTTTTACTTCAAATATTACTTTACTCCTCTTCAATTTATCCCCGGCTTTAGGCGGATAAGCTTTTGACAACTCTCTTCCCACCATCTTTGTAACCACAATTTCTTCAGTTGTTTCTGCAGTCTGTAGCGTATCTATAATACAACCGTCACGCAAAATAGAGACTTTATCCGAGTAGGAAAATACTTCATGCATGCGGTGGCTTATATAGACAATTGCAATACCTTCATTTTTAAGATGAGCTATTACCTCAAATAATGTTTCAGTCTCTGTCTCAGTCAGTGAAGATGTCGGCTCATCAAAGATAATCAATTTACTATCTGCTGCTAATGCTTTGGCAATTTCTACTATTTGTTGATATGAAGTCGTAAGATTTGATACTTTTTCATAAGGGTTAATACTTGTCTTAAATAAACCTAGTGTTTTGTTTATAATATCCTTGCCAAAATTTTTTTTCAGCAAATGATGCTTATCTTCCATACCCAGAATTATATTTTCAATCACACTAACATGAGTACAAAGAGCTATTTCCTGATGCACAAAACCAATACCAAGCCGTTGCGACTCATGTGGCGAATCCATATTCGCACTCTGCCCATTAACTATAATCTCACCGTTATCCGGCTTATACACACCGCCGATAATATTCATCAAGGTGGATTTGCCTGCCCCGTTTTCTCCCATTATTGCATGAAACTCACCCGGATAAAATGCAATAGTCACATTATCAAGCGCTTGTGTTCCCCCAAACTTCTTACTAATATTTTTCACCTCAACTACAGGTTTTATATTATCCATATCTACTCCTGTGGTTTTTCATAATTTCTTATATAGATGGTACTCTGACTCAAACTATATTAATAATAGTAGCAAAGAGGAAGCATACCGTCTTATACATAACTCTAATGCCCTAATTACCTGTCCACAAATATTGACTATTTCGCTCAGAATTACCTATATCAATGCTTACATTTTTATCTGCATGATGGTATCTACTTTAGCCCTCACTCAGACAGTATAGGGCTAAAGTAGGTACAAGAGATTATTGAATTGTATATCCACCATCAACAGGTAGTGCTACCCCTGTTATCATTGACGCATCATCACTCAATAGAAAAAGCACAGGTCGGGCTACTTCTTCAGGCTCAGCAAACCTACCAAGCGGGATTGCTTCAAGAACAGGTTTACTCTTTTCAGGGTCAGACCATGCCTGACGCCCCATAGCTGTCATGGTGACTGTAGGATTGATAGCATTAACCCGAATACCATATTTACCTAATTCCAAGGCAAGCACCATAGTTGCAGAATCAATAGCCCCTTTAGACGAGCAATAACTAATATGATCTTGTAAGGCAATAATAGAAGCTTTTGATGACATATTCACGATTGATCCCGGGGTCTGATTTTCAACCATAATTTTCGCTATTTCTCGACTCATTATAAGCGTCCCTATTAGGTTAACCGCTAATACTTTTTCCAGACTTTCTTTTTTAAATTCAAGAACAGGTTCTAGAATAGTTATACCCGCACTATTTACCAGGCCATCAACATGAGTCAGGTTTGCAACAAACGCAACTACTTCTTCTTCATTTGTCACATCAACCTCGAAAGCCTCACAGTTCTTCTGCTTATTAAGTTCAGCGACAATATCACCACCCAAGCCAACAGCATAGACATATGCTCCAACCTTCAAGAGTTCAGACACAATTGACGAACCTATACCGCTTGTTGCTCCGGTTACAACGATTTTTTTATCCTTAAAATTGTACATTATATCACCTTTAGAATTTCAACTGATTCATTCCATAATAAATATTAATTATTCGGATGTTCCCTTACTATTATGCGCTGCAAGAAAATCTTTGGTTCTAAAGTAATCTGCATTGTCTTTGGTAATTACATTCAAGCCATTATCCACAACCGGTATTTCCACACTCTTCAGACCTGTCTCTTTCCAGCCATTCATCGGATCTACCAGATCATGCCGCGCCATATATGCCAGCATCATGGCTAGATATCCCTGCATCACAGTATTGGGCTGCAGAGCCGCAAACATCTTACCGTCCTTAATCATATCCAGAACACTTTCAGTAAAATCGCAGCATATTACCTGTATACCTGTATCAATATCAATTGCAGCTTGTGCAGCGCCCTGACCTGAACTGGCTTCAGGACTGAATATCCCTTTAATATTGGGGTGTGCCTGAACCATCGTCTGCACTGCGGAGTATGCTTTACTTGTATTCTGATTGGTTCCGGTTCTGGCCACAATCTTCATGTTAGGATATTTATCATTAATTCTCTCCATAAATGCACGTATACGAATTTCATGATTTAATTGACCAGGATTCTCAAGTAATGCGATTTCTCCTTCTTTTCCAAGTTTTTCCGCAAGTGCATCAGCAGCAGCATATCCTTCTTTTACGTTATTTGACGTAACATATGCATTACGGTTACTATCTGGAGAATCAGCAGCAAATGTTACAACAGGCACCCCTTGTTCAATTGCTTGGTTGATCGGATCGATAAATGCTGTTGGTTCAATAGGGTGTACAATGATACCAGCCGGATTTTTAGATAATACTTGCTGGAATACAGTTAATTCTTTACTTACATCATAATCAGGTGTACCTGTATACACACATTTTACTCCGAGCTGTTTGGCCGCCTGCTTCATACCCTCATAACAACCCACCCAATATTCAACTCCTGAGACCATAACCACCATATAGTATGTCTCATCAGGTGATCCTTTAAACACACTCTTTTCTTCCGCCCAGCCAGCAGTGCTAGTAAACAGAACTGTTAATAAAGCCAATGCTCCCAAAACACATTTCTTAAACATTTGATCTCCTAACCTAAATAAATCAGCCAACAAAAACTTAAACACACACGCCAGACTTATGTCATGACACTTGTCAGAATACCCTATATTCGCGCTTAAGCAAACATTATTTCAGAATTTTGTCGAAAATTTATTCAAAATATCAGTATCAAACTCCACCCTTCCCTAACTCTAGAAGCAGACAAATTTCTCATATTTGTTTATAAATTATATATAAAACAATACAAAATTTCTTTATGAGCAGCTATAATATCCCAGCAGAAATCTCGGCACCATACATGAATTAATTCACGACAAAAGACAAACACAAGCATTTATCCTATCGGCGATATCAACTTCTTTATTGCTAGCGACGTGTACTAGACCACCACACTCATACCGCCCCAGACCATACCGTACTCTCCCTCCCGCGTCGCAAAGCAGAAAACCAACCACCACCGACACACACGCAAACTATATGATAAGTTATTAAGAACAAACAGGTTACAACTAGAACAATTTTATAACTTGACAAATTGTACCTTGTACGAAGTGATAAGCAGCTAAACTACACCTGCTTTAATAACAGATATGTATGTAGCTCCAGCATTACAGCCGGAGAACAAACTGAAGGATTGATAATAATGAAAACACCAGTAAGTACAGGGAAACGCCGCCGCTTCCGGTAGACGGTTCTCTAGCTCTGCCTCCTCTTGGGGCTAATCCTTGCCATCTCGGCCACAGCCACCAGTACCGATTTCTCAGCAGAAACCCCGGATATCGCCAGAATAAAGGAGTATAGCTCCCTCAAGGTCTCGATCCTCAAGTTCAACGCCCCGCCCTTCATTCTTGAACAGGACGGCAAACTTACTGGCTACGATATTGAAATCGCCCGGGATATCGCGGCAAAACTCGAGGTAGAGGTCGAGTTTATCAGAACCGCCACCACCTCTGACGATCTGGTCAACACTCTGATTGATAATAAAGATAATATCGTTATCTGCGAACTGAGCAAGGCCCTTAACAGTACCCAGATTGAGACTACTCTACCTCTCACCCTCCTGGTCTGCCACCTCTTCAACGCCTCCTTCGCCGTTCTCGCCCCCCTCGCCTCGCTGGCACAATCCGCCTTCAGTTGCGGCCTCACCTGCCTCCTGGTAGAGAATAATAATTCCAAAGTGTAAAGTAGCAAATCAAGAATCAAACCAGCGCTTCAGCAGCCCTGCTTATCGCTATACTAGAAATTAAAAGTATCGTTTATTGGCGAGTGTTGTAGCTTGACCCCAATTCGCTTATCGCTATACTAAGACCCTTTGGCCAGACTGTCTGACAGCAGTTGTAGCTTGACCCCAATTCGCTTATCGCTATACTAACCGTAGCATTACGTATCAGGCCTGTAGCGTTGTAGCTTGACCCCAATTCGCTTATCGCTATACTAGATTGAGCGAGCGGGCGACATGGCCACACGTTGTAGCTTGACCCCAATTCGCTTATCGCTATACTTGGCGTCATCCTCGCGCTTGTTTCTGTACTGTTGTAGCTTGACCCCAATTTGCTTATCGCTATACTTATACAAATAACATATCCAGATACATATACGTTGTAGCTTGACCCCAATTCGCTTATCGCTATACTTTTATCGGCGTGAGGGATGTGGCTCTGCTGTTGTAGCTTGACCCCAATTCGCTTATCGCTATACTATGCCGGGTGGGCGTATGCATATCGCTACCGTTGTAGCTTGACCCCAATTCGCTTATCGCTATACTAACCCACACCTACCGGTATGCCAACAGTATGTTGTAGCTTGACCCCAATTCGCTTATCGCTATACTTTTCACTAATGTTTTATTACACACCACTTTGTTGTAGCTTGACCCCAATTCGCTTATCGCTATACTATCCTGCGCAAGCTGGTGCTGCAATACATGGTTGTAGCTTGACCCCAATTCGCTTATCGCTATACTTTTCGTACGCATGGGTCTCATTCTCCCACTGTTGTAGCTTGACCCCAATTCGCTTATCGCTATACTGGTGCTTGTTATACGTTGACGACCGCTGACGTTGTAGCTTGACCCCAATTCGCTTATCGCTATACTAATATCCTTGTAACTCACTTATTACAATGACATTAGCACTGAATAAGCTACAAAAAAGCAGCTCTAAAACTCAGAAAAGCGCCAGTTGTGACTCGCTTTTCAACGGTTTTATTTCGCTACTTCGAAAAAAATGCCGCATCTGACCGTACTGTTTATCTGTAAAATACAGAATATCCACCCTACCACCGCTCGGTAGCATATTCTTTATCTTATTAGTAAGGCTCTCACACCGCTCCCGGGTAACACAACAACGCATATATACCGAGAACTGTGCCATCTCAAAACCAATATCGAGTAAACCCTCACGAAATCTGGTTGCTGCCTTCCGCTCTTCTTTGTCAACCACCGGCAGATCAAACATAACCAACATCCACATAATTCGCCACCCACTCATCTCTGTAATCGGAATCACCTGCTCACCCATAATCTCACCCCAGCATAAACTTATCCCTCTTTCTCAACATATATATCCTCAGGAAGACTTAGCCGACTCTGTCCCCCAGAGCAACAGCTTACAAACGACCTGCACAATTTAAGGATAACTTCAGATACCGGGCTCTTCCTTCCTTCCAAACGCATATCGATACTGGTCGTCGCTATCAACCTCTCCTTTGCCCACTTATCCAACACCACTTCCCCCTCCCAATCCGCCAAATCATAGACAATCATATCAATTATCGGCCTGAACGGTTCCATCAAATCATCTGCCAACGGCATCGTATTGGTCCTGCTCCGATGAAATAACCCAAATGCCGGATGCAGCCCGCAGAGCATAATTGCCCGTACAACCGCCCCGCGCAGTATCATATATCCGTAATTCAGCAATGTATTGATCCCCGTAGCAAACCGATCCCGCTTAAACGCGGCACCAAAAAGGTTCAGCCAATACCTCCGTGCCGCCTCGCCCTCTACGTTGGTCTTATCACCGCTCTGCACACAGGATTGTAGATTATATAACAGCTCCGCTCCCTCCTTCCGACAGAGTTCCAACACCCTTCCCTGCATCTGCACCTTGATCCGAATTATCTCCTTCCACAGCTGTTTTCGCCTCACCACCGATAACGCAGCTTGTTTCCTGATCCGCTCCGCCTGCGAATAATTACTCTCCACCGGCAGCAGTATAGAAGACGGCAAGAATGATTCATTACAGATTATCAGCGGCACAGACCTCTCTGCCAGAGCATTGAGCAGATTTGTACTACAGGTAGTCGCCCGCGAACAAGCCAAGACGACCTCCAGATCATCAAGGGGAAACCTCCCGAGTTCAGCCCCCTTGCAATCGACAACCATAAATCCTCGCCGCTTATGTAGATACCGATAATCCCCTGTAATCTCGACTGCTCGCTAAATCATTGCTTACTCCACTCAATCTGAGAGATAACGAACTCTTCCCATTGATGTAACCTTTATAAATCTACACCCTGCTTTACATAATTTATCCGGTGACTTAGTCAACAATTTTCTATCGTTGTCCGCAACCTCATGTTCAACTAACGCAATTACCCCCTCAGACATCTTAACCACTCTGAAGAAACCAGTTCTTTCTCCTCTAGTAAGTTCCACCATATCATTATTAAATAATCGAATAATCTTCGAATAATCCTCTGTCTCAAATTTCGTTTCAAGTCCGGTTCTCATATTTATAGTATTATTTGCATAATACGTCGGAACAATTTCACCCTCCCATTTACCTGTGTTCTTATTAAGATATATATCATAATAAGCATTACTATCCGGTTTATAATATTTGTATTCACAACCCTCTCTATCCCTAATTGGTATCAAACCACCAATCATTTCAATAATTCTTATATTCATGATACCATTTTTAGCAAAGAACTTAACAATCTCTTCTTTCAGCTCCTTTCCTGATACCGGCAAATAATCCTCAAGCTGCTTTACTGCCCGTTTCAGCTTGTACACCTGCTCCCCTTTCCTTCCAGCCTCCATTCCTACTCCTTCTAAAAATTCAAACACGTCTTCAGGCTTATCCCCAGTAAGGTATACAACAAGCTTCGCTCTGATTCTTTTTCCTTTTAACGCCAGAATATCTTTGGCTTTCTCTATAGTAGCAACCGATACTCTATGCACTGCATTCCCCCGTTTATCCCGGCGCCTACTCTTGCCATAAGCAGTCTCATTATGCAGCTGCCCTTGCAACCCGTGATCTGGCCGGTGTGAAACTACGATACGATTTATTGACTCCTTAATACTCTCGCGAAAATCAGCCCACGGCTCTTCAAAACCGGCTAAGAAACGCTCCAGATTCCGATCAACTTCCCGTGCATTATGCCGCGCTGCCCGCTGTAAAAAACTCCTATCCATAATTCCAATGAGTATTGCATCAAGTACATGATTCCGGTGATCATGGCGCACCTTCTCCTGTAGTTCCTCTTCAGACGCTCCTGCATTCTCCCTCAGTTCCCGCAGTATACTGTTAAATCCTAGCCTATTGCGGAAGAGTCCGGTCAATCTACCTGGAATACAAGTAACATACTGCGCTCGCCTCTCTTTTTTTGTATACAACGAGTCCAGATATTCCCTGGTACACCGGGTAATATACTGCGTATCGGTGAGTTGCCGCGTAATAAAGTCCCCATTACGCTCAAATCTCTCCATCGCATCCTTGTTGAACCGCCAACGTTTATTAGCCGGTAAAAGGCTGGCTCTCTCCAATATGTCCTCATACCCTGCAGCATTCCCCCAGGCTTCATACGGGGTCATATTCCCCTTCTCTCTATTTGTCCTCCTCAAGCAGAGCAGCTTATTAGCAATACTATCATCCAGTGATTTAGAGAATGGTAGAATGTGATCTATCTCGATATTTTCTGAAAACAACTCTTCCTTACTTATATTCTCCCCACTATAGACACACACCCGACTCCCTTCCTTCATCTCGTGGAGCAGACGCATGCGCAGTATGTTCTCAGCGTTAGCCGGAATGCCCAGCTCACTCAACTCTGCTCTATACTTCTCATTCGCGTCCGTATTCTTTTTCAACCGCAGATTATACTCAAGTTTCTTTTTCTTCCCGTTCTTCAACTCCCGCAGCACCTCCAGGTTTATACGCGCAGGTCTTCCATACTCCTTTATTATTTCATTTACCAACTTCCGAAGCTGGTTGAGTACAATATGCACGGTTGGATTCCCGATCTTCCCAAACCGGACTTCATTTGTAGCATTTTTCGGGTGTAATAAATTCTTATCCGCCACCACATACCTGCTCAAAATCTGCCCATAATACGGCAAGCTTGGACATCCCTTATCTCCCGATAGTTCACTATGTGACTTATACTTAGCCGCAATAACAGCCTTATCAAAGGTGATAACCTCCCGCTTGAGTTCTGCTAACACTCGCCGCGCCGCCGTAAGCCCCAGACTCCCGTAATCATCTGAAATATTAGTAAATGCTATCTTTTCAGCACTCTCCTGGCTAACCCCGAATCTGCTCTGTAACCACCCAATAACCAGTTCATCATTGTCAATACTATGAATTATCTTCTGCGCCTGAGCCTTATCTATACCCTGCTGCTCCATAAGACAGGCCAGTATTACACCTTCATCATTATTTAGCACCCGGATAACCTCTGTCTGCGCATCTTCAGATAGATCATACCACCCAGCTCCAAACCTCTCTTTATACGCCATCAAGGCCGAGGTCGTATCTCCTTCCAAACCTTTTCTAGTCTCAGACTCAAGGTTGAATCTATAATTCTCACCAGCATTGATCGCTTTGCGGAGCTTATCGAATTTTACTTCATATTTTCCCTTTGCTGTACCCTTGGATTTACACAGCATCTCTGCCAGCGTATCTCGCTGCATTTTACTCAGTTCTTTGTCCTCTCCACTCTTCAGATCGATCAAACGCAGATTATTCAACTCCTGATATATACGGAGTTGCTGTACAAGCGGCAAAGCTTTTGAAGCTCTATCTTCTTCAGGTTCAAAAATACAACGACCAATAATCTGCGGTTTGAGCTTCCGCTGAAAGAGAATAACATCCTTGACCTTCTCTTTATAATCCTCGGTCAATTCAGGATGATACTCAACCTGTCTCTTCCATAATTCATCAATCTCCTCTGCAATCAACTCACGCGCAGGGTAAAATTCATACCCCTCTTCGGGCTTCCCCTTACCCTTCTTCATCACAGATTCAAGCTTAATCTTACGACACCGGACATGCTGCCCCCGCTGTAATCTCTCTTTATACAAAAATTCGCCATAAGTCTTAGAATCAAAGTCTTTAATCAGACTCCGCAAAGCTTCTATGCCACTATGAATCATACTGTTATCACTGGCTCCCCTATCGGTCTTGCGGTTACTCTTAAAACCACGCCGTTGCTGCAAATGAAACAAAGCCCTCCCCAACTGATAGAGTTCTATACGTTCCCGCACCCCTTTTGCGCGCAGTTCATACGGATCCTGTACCACCAGCCGCTTCCTCTCCCGCTCATCCTCCGGCAACAACCCAAACTCTACCAACAACTCAAGAAGTTTTCTCCGACGCTTCTTATAGCGATCGCGATTACGCCTGATACCTCTAGCTATACGCCTCTTTACCGCTGTAGACTCACCCCCCCGCGGCTCCCGACCATTAGAAAATATCCTTACCCCGGAATCAATAATACCTATCGGTGCCAACTCCGTATTCAACTCCAGCACCGCCCACCCAATCGAATTAGTACCAATATCCAACCCCAACCGATAGTCCATAGCACTTCTCCTTAAACAATTGATATCACAAAGCAATAAGATATTTTATTATTGTATTGACATTTACTATAGATTCAATATTATATTTATTATGCTTATATAGCGATAAGCGAATTGGGGTCTGTTAGCTATTAACAAGCTGATTAGCTTTTGCTAAGAGATGCAAAAAATGTGGGCACGCTTTACGCGTGTCCTTTTTTATCCCCAACTACAAATATTCATTTCAGCCCCTCCTTCCCGCAACGCAATACCCCAAAATGTCAGGCATATTTTTTTAAACCAGTCTCCTATATTTTCTGCTTACATATAAGCATTATTTCAGGAATAAATAACCACCCACTTTTAATTTGCAAAAAAAATCTCTATGGTATATAAGCTACAACCATAAGTATAAAACAAACTACCGTTACCCAGAGTCAATTACCCTGAATAACTGACCCGCATCACCTGACATTTCATTCCTCTTCTAGCAAGGAGAAGCAGTATGGCCGCAGCAAATCAAGATGTTGATAACCCTAAAGTTCTTAAATCACTCGAAGATGGCATACTTACCATTACACTCAATAACCTCGCCAAACGCAATTCCGTAGACAGCCAGATGTCATTGTTCATTACCGAAGCCATACAAAACGCGGAAAGTGACGGCGCCCGTATCATCATTATTACCTCAAACCCCTCCCACGGCGTTTTTTCCGCCGGGCATGACCTGAATGAACTGGAGCAGGCTTCAGACCTGCAAAATGATCCGATGTTTACCATGTTCGACGCAATCATGAAGTGCCCGCTGCCGGTCATCGCCAAGGTCAACGGCAATGCCTATGGCGGCGGTTTGATCCTGCTGATAGTCTGCGACATGGTCTACGCCACCGACAGCTCGACCATTACCATGCCGGCAAACAAGATGGGCGTCCCTTTCGACCTCAAGTATTATCAGATCTGGTTATCCACCATGAGCGCCCATGTCGTGAAAGAACTGTTCTTTACCTGCGCGGCCATGAGCGCCCAGGATGCCGTAAATGCCGGGATATACAACGCCATCTGTACTTCACCTGCAGCCCTGGACAAAAAAGTGAACGAGGTCTGCGCAAATATCCTGCAACGGGTGCAGGAAGGCATTGCCAATACCAAATTTCAGGTCAACACCCTCTGCAGCGAAGTCGTCCTCTCCGAGCACACGGTAGAGCTTGTCAAAAAGAGCATCAATGACATCTTTTCCAGCGACTGGTTGAAAGAGGATGTACAGAGACTTATCGACAAGCTACATCACAAGAAATAACCACCAGTTCTGCAGACTGGACGATAAACCATACCACTTTAAACACTCTTAACAAGGGGAACACCATGCAACTGGAGAAAGCGCTCAAAGATATAACCGTTATTGATTTTACCCAAGCCTTTGCCGGGCCGTATTGCACCATGATGCTTGCCGACAACGGAGCGCGGGTAATTAAAATAGAACGCCCCGGATGTGGCGATATGCTCAGGGATGCCGGGCCCTTTTCAGATTCGGATGAATCCTTATATTTTGTCTCTGGAAACCGCGGAAAAGAGAGCATCACCCTTGATCTAACCAAAGAAGCCGATTGCAACCTGGCCAAAAAGATTAT
This sequence comes from Planctomycetota bacterium, assembly GCA_963556115.3. Taxonomy (GTDB): domain Bacteria; phylum Planctomycetota; class SZUA-567; order SZUA-567; family SZUA-567. The sequence continues at coordinate 67,135 of CAUVYI020000005.1, forward strand.
CAAAAAAGCTGATATCCTGGTCGAGAATTTCAAACCCGGAGTAATGGCTAAGTTAGGCTTCTCCTATGAAACAGTGAGTGCGCTACAACCAAGTATTATCTATGCTTCAATTTCAGGATTCGGACATACCGGGCCCAAGAGTTACCTGCCCGGCTTTGACATGGTCGCCCAGGGATATTCCGGCATAATGAGCGTCAACGGCGAATCAGACCAGACCTCGGAGCGGATGGGGGTCTCCATCGGTGATATGGCTGGAGGCATGTTTGCCTACATGGCGCTAACGACTGCCTTATATGCCAGGGAGAAAACCGGCAAAGGGACATATATTGACATCGCCATGCTTGACAGCCTGTTTGCACTGCTCCCGCCACAGGTAGCGCATTACAATAATACCGGGATTATCGATACCCCTGTGGGCAATCACCACCCCAACGTCTGCCCCTTCGGCGTAATCAAGTCCAAGGACGGCGAAATAATCGTCTCGGTTCTCGGCAAGAAACTCTGGCATCTGTTCTGTGAAGCAATTGGAAAACCTGAGATTGAAGCAGATGCAAGATTTTCATCCAACGAAGCAAGGCTGGAAAACCGGGTTGACCTACAGAGCATTGTCCACCCGGTAATCAGGGGCAAGACCACCTGCGAGTGGCTTGAAATTCTCAACCAAATAGGTATCCCCTGCGCCCCGGTCAATAACCTGAAGCAGGCAAGTGAAATGGAGCAGATAACCGCACGAGACATGCTGATTAAAGCCGGCAACTACATAGTTGCTGGCAATCCCATGAAGCTCAGCGCTTACGACTGCTTACCTACAGGCGCGGTGCCAAAATTGGGCGAACACACCGAAAGCATTGTTGCAGAATTTTCTTGAGCAGGTAACGGCTAATATACCCAGATTACCTGGAGTAATCCACCCCCAGCAGAACTTCCTCCTCAAGAATATTCAGATTATCCTTATTCTGGCAAGCCCGGCTGAAGCACGCAGGACTTGCCGGAATCAACCTCTGTTTCCTCAACCCAACAGCATCGGCTGAAAAAGCAATCAGTACCAAACAAAAAAACTACCTCTTACTATCCTCAGCTTTGAAATTATAAACCGGCTTGACAAAATTGATAAGATGTACATTATCTTCTATCGCCTTAACAATAAGATCTTTATCCTTATACGCCCCTTTCGCTTCATCCAGCGTGTACCTGTTCATCGAAGTAGTATAAACCCCAGCTCTTCTCATACCTTCCAAAGCATCATCTAAATTGAGTACGTTGAATGCCTGCTTACGCCCAAGCACACGCCCCGCGCCATGCGGCGCAGAATAATTCCACTCAGGATTTCCCTTTCCAACACCAATGATAAGACCATCCTCCATATTGAACGGAATCACCAGCCGCTCATTCTTGTATGCAGAAACCGCCCCTTTACGAATTATACCATCATCACCAATATAGTTATGTACCGATTCAACAGAATCAAAATCCTCAAACTTCTTATCCGCAATCTCACCAGAGTCTCTGAGGTACTTGATAATTTTATACGCAATAGTCACACGGTTGACTGAAGCGAACATCGCCGCACATTTGATATCCTGCAAGTACTCAGCCCCTTCTTTTGAACGAACAAGCGCCGCAAGATCACGCGGTTCGCCTTCTGAGCTCATAGACTTCGCAATATTCTGATAATACGATGCAAGATCATTGCCAAACTTCCTGCTGCCGGTGTGAATAGTAAGCCACTTGTTCTCACCCTCATCAACACCGAGTTCAATAAAATGATTACCACCACCAAGGCTACCGATAGACAACCGGTTACGATTTGCACTCACCCCTATTTTTTTGGAGATAACATCCATCTGCCGGTAAAACTCCTTGAGATAAGGCGCCCTATTCTGCATATTACTGTTTACATGATAGCCGTGCGCAATATTTTCTCTTATCCACTGATCAAGCAACGGTAAATCAATCTCAGCTTTTCCAAGCTTTACAGCAAGGACTCCACACGAGAGATCAACACCAACAATGTTTGGAATAATGTAATCATTGAGCGTCATAGTAAAGCCGATACACGCACCATAGCCGACATGACAATCCGGCATGATTCTAATTTTAGCATCAGAGAAATGCTTATTATTCAGGAAGCGAATAATCTGCTCTCTAGTACCCTCTTCAATTCCAGATTCATCTTCAAGCAACACCACCGCACTGTTATACTCACCCTTTAATTCAATCATACTTAGCCCCACCTCAATATTGAAGACACATTGACAATCACACCTTAATCTAATCAATACTCATACCAGTTTAAGAATTCACCGCCAACACACGAGTTCACCCCACCAGCCTCAACCTCATAACAAGGTACTTTACTGATAGATACCATAATACAAAAATACTTAATAAACATATTTCCAATGCCTGGATATTAGTTCACACCCTAAACCCCACTAAAAACTAAATATACATAAAATCATTTTCTGACACCCAATTTATAAAGTTGATCAAATTTTCAATTTAAAAACACCCAACAAAAAAAAAGCGGAGCGAGACCTTTCCGGTTCACTCCGCAGATTCACATAAAAGCAGAATAGAGCAGAAAAGGCATAAACCTCTTCACACTCTGCATAATATAAATTAACTTTAAAATAGATTTGAACTAATTATCAGGGCTGAGTATGAAGACAATATTCCCCATGCATCGCTGCTGCCACAGCGCACACATATCAAATGAGAATTCACAATAAGTCTTCATCTCAATACTCCACATGAAATGATACAGCAAAAACAAGTTTCACCAATATACAAGCGGTATTGCTATACCAAACAATATTAGGAGTATAACACAGGCCACAGATAATTCAAATTAATTCTAAAAAAAATTGCGCCTCTATCAATATATTGCGGTATATCGGATTTCATATGAATTTATACCAAAATTCATTTTTTTTTAAGATTATGCTATTATTTTTGAGTAAATATAATTTATTATAGATGTAAGCAGTTAAACACGTTAGTTACAAAACCACTGCTCTAAATTGTCATTCTGCTAAAATAATTATTACTTGTTAAGTTGCATAAGCTCAATTATGATGATAAAATCATTATATTACAACAAGTACATTATATTCCTTAATTGCAAACCTTTATTATTGTTGAAAGTAAAATCTCCTGAATAATTTTATAAACTGATGAGATAAATATAACATTTTTAAGGTATTATGTAAATGACTCTTTTTATCATGATATTTAACACTCAATAGTATTATATGCGACATAAATTAACTTTTTTTACAGTGCTTGTCTTTATCTTTTCTATATAAGAATACTGATAAGAATACCTGTCAAAAATTTAAATTGGCGGCGTGTTACTAGTTACAAAAATCAGTTATATATTTATCAGGAATTTGTCATATTTAACGGTAATTACTGATATTATTAATGGCTTATAAAATATGTAATCGCTAGTAAAACATGTCAGTAATGAATATTGTGGTTAATAACCTTGTGTATTTTATAAGGAATAATTTGTATAGTTTATTCGAAAAGGAATCCATCATGAAGCACTGTATTATATTTATTATTAGTTTTCTATTTGTTCTTTCTAAATGCTCTTCGATACTAAATGCTGGAGATTTGCAAAATCAACAGTATGTCAGTTCAAAAGCTCCTCCAATTGATGGGATGACGGAAGTCAGACGAGATGTTAATGGTAAATTACCAGCTTATATCGTAGTGGATGATGGTGTAGAATATAAAGTTCCTTTTACCCCAACAACTAATTTTCCACCTGAAGGTTATAAAGGTGATTTTTATGTTGATGAATTTACAGATGCAAAAATCCGTGAATTATGGAAGGTATATAGCTCAAAAGGAACTGCCTTTGCTAAGGAAGGTCTTGATGCAGCAAAATCTCGTGGATTGAGGAATGAATTTAGAGTTACAGGCACAGTAGATAAATTTGGAAAGATTGATCCAAATTCTGAGGTAGAGTTATCACAAATTCGTCGCCCGAAATATTTTGGTTCTAAGCCATATGCTGAGAACATTGCAAAACTTGATACAAAGAGTTATGTGGTAGAAGTTGAGGTTCCTGCTTCTTTGAATGAAATCCAGTTTATGGGTGCACCGGAAGGTTCTACCCATAAACTTCGAGGTTGGTATATAAAAGGTAGTGGTGTAGAAGATGCTAGTGGAAAAAAAGTTCATGTTTTGGTGGTGATAGTCTCTGGACGTACTATAGAGATAACTGCAATTCAAAGCCCATATGATAAACTCTATGACTATAACATGGTAACCAAGAAGTATGAGCAGATTAAATATCCAAATGCAACTACCGAACAATACGGAATACGCCAGTGGAGAGATTATCACTACCAGCTAGTGAAAGCAGGTTTCGATGTTTTAAATCTTGATAAGCGCGGCCATGGTATATCGGGCGGATATAATGCAAGTAATACTGTGCAACAGGCTCGTGATATTTTTAGAGCCCTTGATGCGTTTGCAAGTGGAAAAAAATTAAGGGTACAAACGGCAGATGGCAAGACACTTACTGGAAAAGCGGCCTCTGAGGCTCTCTGGGATGGAAAAAATGATGCGAAAGAATTCCCCATATTTTTAGCTGGTACATCACAAGGTTCATTGGTTGTTGGACATGCCATGCATTTAAATTTTGTAGCTGATACCGATTTTGACTTACCAGTACCGGAAGAGCGTAAACCATTTAGATATAATATTAAGGGTGGGATTCTGCTTGCTGAGTTTGTCAAAGGACCAGGCTATACTTCCAGTTCTCGTTTAATGGTAGAGGCAGCCCTTAGAGGGTATTATCATGTTGCATATATTAACAGTGGAGAAATTATGAGAGATATAGATAAGTGGCCGGCTGTATTTATCGCTCGTGGATTATGGTGTTTCTCTGGATCTCTTGAGGGCACATTAGACTTATATCAAAGAGTAAAAGGATTAAAAGAACTGGTTGTTTTAAGAGGGCCACATTCAGAGAATGAATTCGGAGCAGAGAATATTAAATTTTTACAAGAAAGAATAATTAATTTCTGTAAAGATGTTATGCGAGGGGCAAAATCCATATCAGGTGCGGCTGAATTTAATAATCTACGCGAACTAGTCGAATCTTCACCAGCTCATTGGGAAGCGTCCATGGATCCTAATCTTCCATTTCCTCTTCCTTAAATAGCATATCCTAAAATAGTATCTTTGAAATATGCAAATCTAATATAAATGAATCACGCACTTAACCGGAACCACCCGTTTGACGGGTGGTTCCGATTTCGCACTCCTACGGAGTACGCAACTGACTAAAGCCAACAAAAAAAACTGGTAACCCTCTATTATTAAAGGATTACCAGTCTGATATATCTGGAGCGGGCAATGAGATTCGAACTCACGACCCCCACCTTGGCAAGGTGGTGCTCTAGCCACTGAGCTATGCCCGCTTATTATTATGTCTTACCAAGGTTTAGACGAAGACAACCTCATCTTCCACCACGGTTATAGCACTCTAAGCATCGGTTATTTCTTACTCCCCTTTGCTGAGCAACAAGAAAGATAATACGAAAAACCGAGTTTCAGTCAATAACCTTTTTCCGATTTCTTTAATATTTTTCTCACACTAGCGGAATATCTCGGTAATACCCAGCAAATTACAGTCCGACTTTTTTCAGTCGCAGCAGAAAAGCCTGCACCGCCTGCCGAAACCGCTCCGAATCTACCCAGATAATCGGCCCATGCCCTTCGGCCTCGACCAGTATCAGCTCAGAATCCTGTAGCGCCCCAAGGCGCGCATATATCTGTTCCATCTCCCCCAACCTGACATACGGATCGCCCGTACGCTGCAGGAGCAGCACCGGGACGTTGATCTCCGCTGCATACTCAACCGGGTTGAAAGCATACGGATTATATCCCTGGAGTCCCCCCCCGGTCAGCGCCAAGATATCGCTCAAAAGCAGCGTCGGCAGGTGCATTGCCCGCATCCTGTTCCTGATAGTATTGATCAGCCGGTCAAACGGAGCCTCAAGTATCACCCCAGCCACCCCGCGCACCTCACCGAGCGCAAAGGCGCGCATTATCGCCACCGCCCCGAGAGAGACCCCGTAGAGTATCAGCCGCTCCGGTGCCAGTTCAGCCTTGACATACTCCACTCCCGCAAGTAAATCCCGGTACTCATAATACCCGAAGCTGGTCTCCATTCCCGAGCTGTCGCCATGCCCACGCATATCGAGTAAGAATACCTCCTGTCCCTGCTCCAGAAATACCTCTGCCGCTCCAAGATTATCCGACTTGCACCCACCCAGCCAGTTTACCAGCAATACCAGCGACCGACTCCCCTCCGTAGGTATATGCCAGCCCACCAGCTCTACCCCAGCGCCACCGGCGAATACATGCCTGCTATACGCATGCCCCAACTCCTCTGGGGTCGTACTTATCCGGCTCCGATACGCATTCAAGCCGCAGAATATCATACGAAGAGTCTGTTTCAGTCCAGTAGTAGAAACGTACACCTCGGGTCGCTCCTTAAACCGGGTCATCCCCAGCGCGTGATTACGCGCCAGCAGCAGTACCATCAAGACTAGGAACAACAGACTTATTATTACCGCCCACATCACCTACACCTCGACAATCAGCTTCGGCACAAAGTCGAGCCAGTCAGAAGAGGTGAGGACATAACGCACGCCCTCCAGTTCACAGTCAACCGCCGGGTAAGGCTTCGATCTATCCAAAGCATGGAGATGACCGTACACCGTATAGTCGATAGCCTGCCCACCTATTATTCCGGTCAATTCATTGGCCACGGGTTCGGCTGATACCGGCGGGAAATGTGTCATACAGATACGCAGGTCTAACCCCTTCGGCAACGACACAAGGCTGTTCTGGAGCCGTCCAAGCTCACTCCGGCAGATCTTGGCGTCATCGACAACATTATGCTTGCCGTTGCCTCGAGCTTCCTGGCTCGGCACCGGTTCCCGAATCTCACCTCTCTCTACCTCCTCAGCTCCAATGAATGGCCAATAGACGTACGGATAATTCCAGAGGCGGCTCCCGCCGATCCCCACCCCGTTTATTACAACCGAATTATTCTGGATAACTTCAAACCCCTCGCCTGCAGCTTCCCGTACCTTCTTCAACCCCGACCACCAGTAGTCGTGGTTCCCGCGCAGCAAGACCTTAGTACCGGGTAACCCTCGCAGAAATGCCAGATCCGGCGCCGCCTGCTCCAGCTTGAGCGCCCAGGAGATATCACCCCCCACCAGCACCACATCTCCCGCCGTCACCAGATCCGACCAATTCCGCCGTATCTTCTCTACATGTCCACTCCAATTATCCCCAAAAATATCCATAGGTTTATTCGATTCCGCAGCCAGGTGCGGGTCAGACAGGGCAAAAATCTTCATATTTTTCTCTTCTTTTACTCAAATGTTCTCAGATAATCAGCACAACCTACGGACGGGTAAAGGGGGAGAAAAACCGGCTGTACTCAAGTTCAGCAAACCTGTCGGTCATCCCCGCGATATAATCTGCCACCACCCGCTCAACCGGCTCTGCATTCGCCCGCTTCTGGTGCCGCACCGGCATTGTAAGCGGATTTTCCACATAAGTGAAGAAAAGTTCAGTAATAAATCGCTCCGCCTTCTTGGCCATGCGTATAACCCGATAGTCCTTATAAAACGCATCCGCCAGGAACGCTTCAAGTTCCTCCTTCATCAGTACCATTCCCGTCGAAGGGGTAATGATCAACTCTGCAGCTTCCCGCACATCCGTTATACTCTCTATCCCCAGCCTCTCGATATTCTTCCGTGCATTGGCAATAACATCACCTACGAGGATATTAATCAACATCCTTACCCCCTCCGAACCTTTATTATACGGCTCCAAAGAGTTATAATACTCCTCACCGAGCTCCTCAATCACCAGCCGCCAAAGAGCTAACTCCCGCAACTGCTGCTCCGAGATAATTCCACTATACAACCCGTCATCAATATCATGATTATCATAGGCAATTTCATCGGCAACCATTGTCGCCTGCACCTCAAGTAGTGGCGAACCGCTGCAACGAAATTCAGGCGGGGTATGGGGATTCTCCACCCCAAAAGGGTTATGATGCTTGATAAACGCCTCACGAATCTCATAGCTAAGATTAAGTCCCATAAACTTACTATATCGGTGCTCCAGCAGATCGACCACTCGCAACCCATGATAGTTGTGATTGAACCCACCATAATCCAGTAGAATAGTATTGAGTACCCGTTCGCCCGCATGGCCGAACGGGGTATGCCCCAAATCGTGCGCCAGCGCCACAGCCTCGGTAAGATCCTCATTGAGTCCCAGAGTACGGGCGATTGTCCGCGAGATCTGACCTACCTCTATAGTATGAGTCAGCCGCGTCCGATACAGATCCCCTTCATGATTGACAAATACCTGCGTCTTATATTCAAGACGCCGAAAGGCAGTAGAATGGATTATCCGGTCTCTATCCCGCTGATAAGCCGAGCGGTACTTATGCGCCGTCTCCGCGTGAACTCGCCCCTGCGTTTCAGCTTCCTGCATCGCATACGCTTTTAATGAATTCATTATCTATCCTTGCTCGCTGTTATACTTACACCCCCTGCTACCTGTGATAATTCTACTGACAATTTTTATCTTGTCGCCGCACCCAGCGCCCCCAGAGATCATCCAGAACCGCGGAAAAATCCCTAGCAAACCTCTCCTTAGCGAGCAGTCCCGAAGCCTCAAGTCGCGAACGCATACTGGTGCGCAGTCCTTGCAAATCCTCTATCTGCCGGGCAAGCGCCGTAGCAATCTGCAAATACTGTTGCGGCGTTCTAGCTACTAGCTGCTCCAATCCCACACGAGTAAGTATTGACGCCCCAACCCGTGAACCATGAGTCTTGCCACAGAGTCCAACCACCGGCACCCCCATATACAAAGCCTCAAAGATTGTCGTCGTACCGTTATAAGGGAAGGTATCAAGAGCAATATCCACCAGGGCATACTGCTCAAGATGCGCGCGGGTGGTATCCGCCACCCCCTTCAGCAGCAGGCGCTCCGGGGCTATACCTTGCGCGGCAAATCTGCTTGAAATTTCCGCACGCCCCTGCTCCTCGGTCAATGCCTTATTCTTCAAGAATAGTCTACTCTGCGGGTTGTCCTTGAGTAACTGCGCCCAGAGCGCAATCATATCCGAATTAATCTTTGCCATATTACTAAAAGCACCAAAGGTAATATATGAATTTTCCAGTACTGGCGACGGTGCAATCTCCGGCACGTCCCGGGGCGGCTGATAACAGAGAAAGCCTCGTTCCATCCGGATAAGCTCCTCACTCGCATAGCACTCAGACTCACCGCAAGGATCGGTAATTCCATCTACTATCCGGTACTCCACCGCACTCAGCCCGGTCGTCCCCGGATACCCAAGCCAGTTTAGCTGTACTGGTGCCGGACGATAGGCACAGACATTCAGCCGCGTACCTGCCGTATGCCCACCCAATTCGACAAGGATATCAACCTTCCGCTCTCTGATAGCTTCCGCCAGCTCCTGATCCGACATATCCCGCACCGACAACATTTCGCTGGCCAGTTCGTTGAAACGCTCGGTATAAGCATCGTCCTGAATATTACTGTTAAAAATAATCAATCTATATCTGGTCTTGTCGAGTTCCTCAAAGAGTGGCAACAAGAAGTACGCCACCGAATGCTCTCTAAAATCTGCTGAGAGAAAACCGATAATTAGTTGCCGCTCCGTGTTCACCGCATTCTGAAAATCTCCGTCCAGCGGCACAATTTCCGCGCAGATATCCTCCTCATATCGCCTGCTCTCGGTATAAATACGCTCCGGGCTGATCCCATTAATATCATGCATGAAATATAAGTAGTTACTCCGAGCCTGCGCAATATTCGGTACATACCTGAAGACCTTCTCAAGCGCCTCTAACGCTTCCCGGCTCCTCCCAGTTGCCCGCAGAAGCGCCGCCTGTTCCAGCAGAATATTCAGATCTGCCGGGGCGATATCCCGTGCTTTCTCCAGAAAACTAAGCGCCTCAAAGGGTCTAGCCATTTTATTGAGTACCGCCGCCGCCGAGACATACGGCTTGGCATGTTCTGGATTTAGCTCCAGAGCCTTGGCGATATGGGTCATTCCCCTGGCCGACCTACCGCTATCACTATAGAGATTCCCGAGAACCACCTGGAGCATCCAGCTCTCGGGAAAACGCTCAAGCGCCCCGGTACAGAAGGATATTCCCTGAGTAAAATCCGCTTCCTTCTCATAGGCCAACGCCAGATACTCGGCCGCGTCCTGATTATCCGGCTCCAGCTCGAGCGCCCGGGCGAAGAAGGTCTCAGCCCCGCTCACACCGACCGAATTGAGTAACGTCCGGCCCAGCCCCAGAAGTGAATGTACGTCACACGGTTCAAGCTCCAACGCCTGCTCATACCCCGTGAGAGCCAGTTCATAATTTCCGCCTAGCTCAGCATAATACGCCCCCTCGAAGAAGAGATCCCGGCTGCCTCCAAGAATATTTATGAGTCGAGCAATAATATCCACCGCCCCGACGAAATTCCTGGTCTTACTCAGCACCTGCAACCTAGCGCGGAGTGCCCCGATATGCACCGGACTCTCCTCCAGACATTCCCGACTCAGGATATCGGCGGTAGTAATATCCCCCCGTCCCAACGCACCCTCTACCCGCTCGACCTTCTGTTCTATACTCACTACTATATTATCCTCTCTTCATACCCACTCACAACCACTTATAGCCCCGATTACTCCCCCTGATTCCCAAATTCTTCAGCCAATTCGGAAAACACCGGATAGAGCAGTTTATGACATTCAACCAATGCCTGGGGCATAATCTTAATATCCGCCATCACCGGCATAAAGTTCACATCCCCTTCCCAACGCGGCACCAGATGCACATGGAGATGATCCAGCACCCCAGCACCGGCACACTTACCCTGATTGACCCCGATATTTACGCCCTGCGCCTGCAACATTCGTTTTACTACAGCCTTGCTCAGCGCCACTAGCCGCCAGATCTCAAGTATCTCTTCAGGCTCAGCCTCGTCAAAATCCCCAAAATGCCGCGCCGGAGCCACCATGATATGCCCACCATTATATGGAAAACGATTGAGCATGATCAACGCCTTCTCCCCCCGATGCAAGAGCAGATGCTCCTCTTCATTACCGACATCCTCAAACGCGTTACAAAAGAAACATCCCTCCTGTTTGGGCTGTAACTCGGTAACATACTGTAATCGCCACGGCGCCCATAATCTCTGCACTATATTTCTCCTGACAGACCCTAATTCAACATTAAATCCAAAACCTCAACTATAACCAATGATACAAATACCAGACTATTCAGGCAATTATAAAATTATTACAAAAGTTATACTTACCCTTGGGAGGGTACTCACGCAAAATAAAATCCACAGTATTATAAGCGCTGGGTATTGAATTACACCGACCAATTCACTATAATTTTTTATAATTTGCATATAATAAAATTATTATAACACCATAATTACAATGATTTTCAAGTGAAAGGATGCCATGAGCACATACAACATCGGTGTAATCCCAGGCGACGGAACAGGTCCAGAAGTGGTCAGAGAAGCGATCAAAGTTATGGATGCTGCAGCAGCAAAGTTTGGTTTTTCCCTCAATAAGACCACTTATGATTTCGGTGGCGAGAGATATATGCGAACCGGAGAGACCCTCCCGGACGGCGCCATCGACGAACTCCGAGGCTATGATGCCCTACTGCTGGGTGCTATCGGTCATCCTGAGGTTAAGCCGGGTATTCTCGAGAAGGGAATCCTGCTGCGCATGCGTTTCGAGCTCGACCAGTACATCAATCTCCGCCCCGTCAAGCTCTACCCCGGGGTCAGTTCTCCCCTTGTCGGCAAAGGGCCTGTAGAGATAGATTACTGTGTCGTCCGGGAGAATGTTGGCGGCATCTACTCCGGAATTGGCGGCACCTCAATGGAGGGTACACCCAACGAGGTCGCAGTTCAGAGTATGGTATACAATCGTTTCCAGGTAGACCGGGCGCTGCGCTTTGCCTTTGAGTATGCCAGAAAATATGGTAAAAAAGCCCGAGGCCTCGGTGAGAACAATACTCTGGCGCTGGTCGGCAAGACCAATGTCCTCACCTATACCTATGGCCTCTGGGACAGAGCCTTCAACGAGATGGGCGCAGCCGAATTTCAGGATATCAAGCGTGAGTACTACCATGTTGACGCCACCTGCCTCTACCAGGTCGAGAAACCGGAGATCTTCGATATCGTCGTCACCGGCAACCTCTTCGGTGATATCATAACCGATCTGGCCGCAATCACCCAGGGCGGTCTGGGTATCGCTGCAGGCGGCAATATCAATCCTGACGCCGGCGGAGTATCAATGTTCGAGCCTATCGGCGGTACTGCTCCAAGCTTCACCGGACTGAATCAGATCAACCCACTCGCCGCTATCTGCGCCGGCGCTATGCTGCTGCGCGAACGGGGTGAGGATGAAGCCGCCACCAAGATTGAGGACTCGGTCGCCGTAGTCACCAAGACCAAGCTCAAGAGCCTGGCTGCAGCCCAGATGGGTTACTCCACCACTGAAGTTGGTGATATGGTAGCAACGCTCGTTGCCGAATAAGCGCAAACCGAGCAAGCAAGACAACAATTATTAGTTACACCAAATATAATTATTGAATAACGAAAGGAATAATTGTGGGTAGCTACCAGAGAGTAATGCTCAAGCTTTCAGGCGAAGCATTAGGCGGTGAAGTCGGTCAAGGCTTCGACCAGAAAGCGGTTGAAGCTATTGCAGCAGAGGTCAAGGATGTTGCCGAGGCAGGTTATCAGGTAGGTGTTGTCGTCGGTGGCGGAAATTTTATGCGCGGTTCGCAGATCACCAGTATTGGGGTCGAGCGCGGTACCGGTGATTACATGGGTATGCTCTCAACGATTATAAACGCGCTGGCGCTACAGAGTGTAATCGAAGGAATGGGACAGCCAACCCGGGTTCTCTCTGCCATTGAGACCCAGCCGGTAGCCGAGCCGTATATCAGACGCCGGGCGATCCGACATATGGAGAAAGGCCGAGTAATTATTCTGGCCGGCGGTACTGGAAATCCCTATTTCACTACCGATACCGCGGCTTCGCTGCGCGCCATAGAGCTGGATTGCGACGCCCTCTTCAAGGGCACCAAGGTAGACGGCATCTATACCGCTGATCCAGCCAAAGATCCTACAGCCAAGAAGTACGAGAGCCTAACCTACGATATGTGCCTGGAGCAAAATCTCAAAATCATGGACGCCACCGCCTTTACCATGTGCCGGGAGAACTCACTACCGATAGTCGTCTACTCCATTCGGGAAAAAGGTTCGACGCTCAGCGCCGTCAAAGGCAATAAAATCGGCACAACCGTTACCCCGTGAAGAACCGATTCAGAAGACATTTTTTTCTAACTACTACAGCAGATCGGAGGTATTATGTCAGCAGATAATGTAACCAAGACAGCAACAGATGCTATGAAGAAAGCTTGTTCACACTTGAGCAAGGAGTTTAGAGCCGTACGTACAGGCCGGGCGACACCCAATCTTATCGAGAATCTCCAGGTAAATGCTTACGGCGCCAATATGCCGCTAAACCAGTGCGGCACCATCTCGGTTCCTGAGGCCAGACAGCTCCTGATCAAGCCTTTCGACCAGAACATCCTCAAAGAGATTGAAAAGGCTATTATCGCCTCTGATCTCGGGGTTACCCCACAGAATGACGGTAAGGTCATCCGTATCACCTTCCCTCCACTCACCGAGGATCGCCGTAAAGTGCTTGCCAAGGATCTCAAGTCTAAGGGTGAGGAAGCCAAGGTATCGGTCAGAAACGCCAGAAGAGACGGCATCAAAGATCTCGAGAAGCTCCAAAAGGACAAGATTCTCACCGAGGACGACCTCAAGAAGCTCAAGGATGAGGTGCAGAACGAGGTCAAGAAGTTCGAAAAACAGATTGATGACGAGGTCGACAAAAAGACCAAAGAGATCATGGAGATTTAAACTTCAAAGATATATATATTTTCCCCATACTGAAAAGATCACGTGTGATCTTTTCAGTCGTATAATTAAGGGGATATCATCTTTTTCCCAGTGCAGGAGCCAGATAATGCTCAAAAGATTGACAATTATTCTAGTTCTTATCATCAGCGGTAGTCTCTTTGCTGCTGAGATACAGAAACCCGTCGTCCCCGAGATCTTCTCTGAAGGAGACCTCAGCGGAGAGAATCCAGAATTTCTTGAGAACTACTTTATTCTTGCCAACTTTACCCAACGCCTCCAACTTGCAAACGGCAAACTCTCGAAGCAGAAAGGACGGATATTGGTAATTGAGAAAGAGGGTAACACCTACTTTGCTTTTTACTTCAAGACGGATTCAGGCAAATTCCGCAAAATCGGCAGAACTCTGGCAACCCGGAACATTAACTTCCCGCGTCAGGACATCCATCCTGAATATAATATTCCCTGCCTGATCGTGAGCAAAAAAGATAGTGCTGACGCTTACAGGATATATCTGTATAACGGTCAGACCGTAATCCAGAAGATCAAGCCTGAATAAGCCTAGCAAATACAAGTGACACATAGAATACTGTTATAAAGAAAGAAATACCATCATGGCCAAGAACACCTTGCGCTGTATAGAAGGCACCAAAGACTACTTCGCGGAAGATGGCAAGCGTTTTACCAAAGCCCTCACCGCCGCTGGCGACACCTTCTGGAAATACGGCTACGAACAGATTACCACCCCCATCTTTGAGAAGACCGAACTCTTCGCCCGCGGCATCGGTGAAGCCACCGATATTGTTGAGAAGGAGATGTATACCTTTACTCCAAGTTCAGAATCACTCACCCTTCGCCCAGAGGGTACAGCCGGAGTGGTTCGCGCCTACCTCCAGCACAATATGCACAAACAAGGCAGCCTGAGCAAGCTGTGGTACTCCGGGCCGATGTTCAGACGCGAACGCCCACAGAAGGGCAGACAACGCCAGTTCAATCAGGTCGGGGTTGAAGCTCTCGGCAGCTCAGATCCACTCCTCGACGCCGAGGTTATTGCCATGGGTCTCGCCTACTACAGCAGTCTCGGGATTACCGGTATCAATACCCGGCTCAACTCAATCGGCTGCAGCGTTTGCCGTCCCGACTACATTGCCGAGCTCAAGAAAGCGGTAGAACCGATTCTCTCTACCCTCTGTCCAAGCTGTCAGAAACGGTACGAGAAGAATGTCCTACGTATCGTCGATTGTAAAGTATGTGCCGAGAAGACCAAGGATCTGCCTGCAAGTTACGACCACCTCTGCACCGAATGCTCAGAGCACTTCGATAGCGTCAAGCTGACCCTTGACGCCTACGGTGTCAAGTACGATCTCGATAAGACTCTAGTTCGCGGCCTTGATTATTATACCAAGACGGTATTTGAATACACCTCCTCGGCGCTGGGCGCACAGGACGCTATCGGCGGGGGCGGCAGATACGACGGTCTGGTCGCAGAACTCGGAGGACCGAGTATACCGGCGGTCGGCTTTGCCATCGGTGTAGAACGAGTCATGATTGTTATGGAGGCGCTATCCTGCTGCAACTGCTCGGCTCCCCTTATGGTCTACGGCATCGGTCTGGGAGAGATCGGGCACCGCGCCATGTCTGGGCTCATCGCTCGGGTACGAAGTGTAGGCATGTCGGCGGATATGGACTATGAAGGCAAATCGATGAAGGCGCAGATGCGTGCAGCCAATCGACGTGGCGCCCTGCTCGCCCTCATCCTCGGTGAGGACGAACTGAGCAAGGGTATTGTTATCGTCAAGGATATGCGTGGAGAGCAGGGTGAACAGATTGAGATACCTCTAGATAAATTTACCGAGACCCTGCGCAAAATGATACCTCAGCTCTAATTTCAGACGTACAGATACGAGTAAACATCAAAACAGAAATAGACTACTGGTTAAAGACATTATAAATTACCTAGCTGTTCCTGCGTTTATAAGCAGGAGCAGTTTTTTTATGCTGAACTCCGACACATAAAAATTTGCTTAGCTTAAGCACTTAAACCAAGGAGAGTACTATGCCTACCAAGAGTCTTCTGTTATCACTGCTCCTTACCCTTTTATCCGTCTTTTATCTCTCAGACGCACGGGCAGCGAACCAGGATGACAACCCTGAATTTGATGCGCATGCGACCGCATTCATCTATTTCTTCAACGACACCGATATGGATTTTCATTTCGGAAATCTCATTCTGAGTTCAATTGTTAACAAGGGTGCCGAGACTGGAGAAGCCTTCTACTATGCTCTACAGCGCAACGATGTCGACAAGGACAAGGTGGTTCAGCCCGTCCTGCTCATTGTCGGTGAAGGAGAGTTCGCAAGCCAAGAGACCTTTCATAACAATAATGAGTTATCCATATTCTTTGGATAACTCATTATAACCCTACATAAATAGTCAAATTCACCATTGCGTATACTACAGCAAGTACTTTAGTCTTCAGTCGCTATTTACTCAGTATAACCTTCTCCGCCGGTAATTTATCCTCTGATACATTAAAACGTTTGAGTTGCTCCGCGTTGTAGATAAACTTGGACTGCTGCTCTGGAACGGGTATACTTTCAAAGTTTTTACCCGCAAACAACTCACTGATAATTGTCGCTGCTGAATCCGCCATATAATTGAAAGAATTAGTACGCCCGCCGAATATCCCAGTACGTGCCAACATCTCGGCAAAGGTAAACACCGGACGGCTGGACTTCTGCGCCAGAACGTTAGCAACCTCCAGCGCCATTACCCCCTTACCATTTTCATCGGTGGTATAACTCAGATAATATACGATAGAATCCCCGGGTAGAGCTGAGACCTGTTTATAGATATCGGCAACACTGCTGTCTACGATATACACGAACTTGACCTTGGACTCCAACTCTTTTACCTGCTGTTTGAACATATCCAAATGCTCATGATCATTCTGTGAACTCCCGGCGATGACATATACTGTCTTGGTATCTGGGAAAAGTTTCAAAGCATGCTTGATGTTCTCGGCAAAATTATCCAGGGTAACAATTGTCTTGGAACCATTCTGCTCCGGCATAATGTCGGTATTGAGTATCTCGATCTTGGGAATATCTTTAAACTCTGGTTTCTTTCTGGCATAGTTGATCGCCCCGCTGAAGGTAGCCACAATTACATCCGGTTTCTCCGCCGTGCCATAACGATACTTGATTGCCTTATCCATAACTTCAAAATAACCATCCACATTCTGATCATGAGTACCCAGACATTCGATATCAACATAAAATGGCACCTTGCACTTCTCCTTCAAGGCATTGAGTAATTCACTGTCAAACTGGATAACCCAAGGTCGATTACTCTTTAAGGTATTGAGCACCAGAACCTGCTTTGGTTTGACCGACGTTGGCGCATTACTACCAGCAAATGCAGTGACTACCAGGATAAAGACTAGAGTTAGAACCAGACGCAGACTACCGCTAAGACCTAATTCTCTTGACATAACAAGACTCCTGAGCGTATGATTATCAATATAAAAAAACACACTATTAGCACCGGCGCCTCCGCCGAGCCAGTATATAATCATACGTTTATGTAGCATATTTTCTGCTTATGTCAAGAAAATTATTCCGACTCACCCTAACAATAAAGGTTATTATAGCTGATTACATTAAACGGTACCATTTGCCATTAGCATAATAAATTTAACCCTCAAATAACCCTGAGTTATGCTTAAACTGACAATTCATACAATAACAAGTATAATTATTCTCAGTATTATTCAATACGATAATAAAAAGAGAATATTAAATTTCCGCTGTAATAAATAATTGAGAATTCCTTAAGCTAAGCGCTTGCGCCAATGCCTGTGCGGCTGCGCACCTCGGGGTACAGGGGATGAGTAATCCCCTGTTCTGGGGTTTGGGGATGAAATCCCCATGAAATAAAAGTAGCGTTTAGCTAAATTAGCCGTTATTATCCCTTACGCAGGCGCAACCGGCAATAATTAACAATCAAGAAGCAACCACCGCCACAACCTTGACCCGGTCGTTATACCCCATCTGCCCTGCTCCTCTCTTCCTCTTCAACGCCAAAGACCTCTCTGGCTGCCGCAATACCGTTGAGTGCTGCCGGAAAGCCAGCATACACTGAAATCTGCATGAGTATCTCGATAATCTCGTCACGACTCAACCCAACATTAAGCCCAGCTTTGATATGCACCTTGAGCTGTGGAGCTGCGTTACCCATTGCGCACAGTGCAGCAATCGTCGCTATCTCGCGTGAGCGCAGATCCAACCCCTCCCGACCATAGATATCCCCGAATGGATATTCCACCAAGTACTTGGCAAAATCTGGGGCAATATCCTTGAGTCCGGCAACCACCTGCTCTCCAACCTCTCCGTCAATCTTCTTGAGATTCTTCAGTCCCTCGGCATAACGTGTCATATTTCTTCTCCATTTCTTCATAAACCTTAATCTTCTTATTGAGTACTTTGAAGCAGGCTTTGAGTTCTTCGATCTCCACAGCGAGTTTCTCCTTATGCCTCAGCAGAATCTCTTTACGCTCAGTTACCGTAGAATAGCCCAGATACCGTAGATCTGCATACTCCCTGATTTGCACCAGAGACATGCCTGTAGCCTTGAGTCGCTGAATAAATTCTATCCAGCGAATATCCTCCTGCTCATACCTGCGCCTGCCCCCGGCACGGTCGATCCTCTTGATAAGTCCGAGCTTCTCATAATATCTGAGTGTGTACGCCGAGATACCGGTTCTCTCCACCACTTCACTAATCTTCATAAGTACCCTTTCCCTGCCGAGAGATTCTACTACTTAGAGTATACTTTAAGACAAGCTTTTTTTCAGTTTTTTTTAGAAAAATAATACAAAGCGACAGCTAATACAATTATTTCTCAGATATGTCATTAATAATCTTGCAAAAGCCTCTATTGCGTTTATAATTATTATGTGAGATTATTATTTATGGTTCACCTTACTCGCCATGAGTATAGAATAACAAATTTTGCACCAATATCTCTCACCTCTAGTTATCATAAATTGTTCCAAGGGTTACATCTGGCAAACGTGTATACATAAATAATTTTTGAACAAAGGAGAAAAATATGAAAGGTGATAAGATCAACACCCCGAATCTGGACAAACTCTATGGCGGCATAATCAAAGATGGCACGAATTCAGTTACACCTCAAGGTAATGATTTCAATGTCGTATCCGATGTATATACAGGCATCATCACCGCCGACGCTGCCCGAAATGAACTCCTGGCTCTCGGTTATAGCGACGAAAGCATCACCAAATTATTCAGCCTGACCAGGGATGAAAATACCACGTATAACTTCGAACAGATAAAGGAACAGACCGGCATCGACTTCAATCATCTAGGGCCACAATAAACCAACAACTGATAACCAACTTAGATAGTAGATTTTGAAAAAGAGTTGCTTTGAAACATCGCTAAAAGCGCTTCTGTGCCTCCCGTAGCACAAGTCTTGTGGCAGTACCCAAGAAATGGTAGATCAGGTGTCTACTTTTTCAAGGGTAGTGCCACGTAAGCAATTTTCATGGATTTACAAAAGATTTTGATGTAGCTGTTTGGCCTCAAATTACGTAATCACTTTGGATAAAATGCGATCAAACGCACAGCGTTTGCCGGGACACAAGGCGGGTAACCCCTGAACACACGCAAGACTTCACACAAAAACACGTTATAACAAAAATATATATCTGTACAAAAAGTAAACTTAAACCTACCAACTCCTGCAAGACTAGATCTTCGTCAAAAAAAACATAAAGCCTCGAATAGGATTATTTCTTCTTTGCCACCAGTAACAGCGACAACCCAGGCAGCGGCACAAAGCGTTCGATATGCTTCCAGAAGAGAACCGCCGTATCCAGAATCTTGAGCTGCAGAAGTGGAATTTCCGTGCGTTTGAGGAGTACCGAATTCAAGTACCAGAAGGGCTGCAATACCGAGTTCACTCCAGAACAGCGTTCAACCGTAAACCCAGCCTCATTGAGCTTAACCTGAATATCCTGCTTGGAATAACGTCGCAGAAAACCCTCTTCCTTATCAAGCGCCCCGAAGAGTCCCTGGTTACTCGGTACAAGCAGGAGTAGTCGTCCCCCACTCTCCAGGATACTCGCAACATTCTTCAGCGTCTGCAGATCATCTTCATACTTCTGCACCCCGCTGAGCATGACTACGGTGTCAATTCCTCTGCCGGCAAAGCCCGCAGCAGCCACCTCCGAGGTAATATCAAGCTCGGCCGTATCTACCAGCTCATTGTCTGCATAAATTTGCTCGATCATCTCGACCCGCTCCAAGTCCTGATCAGTAACGGTCAACTTCTCTTTTTTCGGGAGCATCCGGCTGATATTCCCGATCCCGGCTCCAATCTCCAGAGTCCTGTTCCCGATATACGGCACCACCTCTTCAACCATCCACCTACAGAACTGCCGCCCGGATGAGGCGCGCCGCTGCAGGGAATAGGTATACTCATCCGAGTAACAGTCATCAATCAGCCAGTACTTGAGAATAGTATAGATCGCCTGCACCCCATCCTTCCAGCCGATCTTCTTACCCTCGGCATAAGACCGTCCATAATAGCTTATCGGCACTTCATACACCGAGCAGTCACGCTTGGCGATTTTGGCGGTAATCTCTGGTTCGATACCGAAACGGTTCGAACGTAGCGGAATCGTCTTGAGTACATCACTACGAAAAGCCTTGTAACAGGTCTCCATATCGGTGAGATCCAGCCCAGTAAAGAAATTTGAAAGATGGGTGAGAAAGAGATTACCGAGTTTATGGTGGTAGAGTAGGATCTTACGCATCTCCCGGTTAGCAAAGCGCGAGCCATAGACCACATCGGCATGCCCTTCAAGCAGAGGTCTGAGTACTATGGCGTATTCCTGCGGGTCATACTCCAGGTCAGCATCCTGAATTATAGCATACTCCCCGGTCATCTCTTTGATCGCTCGGCGGATAGCCGCACCCTTACCCTGATTATAATCCTGCTTGTAATACTTGATCTCAGGATACTGCTGCATGAATTCGTGAATTACCGCTTCCGTACCATCGGTAGAGGCATCGTTGACAATCACCAGTTCCCGCTCAAGCCCCCGGGGCAGATTTACCGCCAGCACCTTGGTAAGGGAAGCACGAATATATGCCCGCTCATTATAGACCGGTATCAGAATTGATAAAAGGTTCTCTGTAAAAAGTGGTTTTTTCTCAGCCACATTCTCTCCTCGTTGTACGTCAGATATTAAGCAAGTCAAGATCTCTTGAACCAGTTATTATATAGATTACACTTCAAAACTCTAGAAGAGAACGAGAATAAAAGACCACAATATAAAAAAACACCCTGCGACCATTGTCCGGGGTGTATCCTTGGCTGAAAAATTTAAAACTATTGCGCTTCTACTTCTTCCGGTAAATCCTGACCTTCATCATCTTCCGTCCCCACTTCACCGCGCTGTAATGGTAGGTCATACGAATATCAAGATGTAAAAGGCCTTTCCGACGCCAACTCCGCCGCATCGCCCCGCCGGTATCGTCAACCTTCCTCCTACCGTAACCTTCAACATAGATCTCAGTACCATACGCTACTGCTCTAGGATCAGCCGCAATTCCCGGTTTCCAGGCACTTGTACCGGTCGAAGTGCGCCCCGGAGTCGCATAACCACAGCACTTACTACACGGACAGTATGCGGTAACCAACGCCCAGCGTTCAACATAATCTTTCTCCGGCTTTTTTGGTTCAGCCTGCTTCGGAGCAGTCGTCACCTTCTTTACTTCTACCGGTTTTTCCGCCACCCTAGGCATCTGCGCCTCCGGCTCAGCAATCTCTACCTTAGCCGGACTCATACCAGATGCCAACTCATCCCTGATAAGTTCTAGATAGACATTAGCCGATTCAGTTTGCCCTCCAAGAGCAGACTTCGGTAGAACCAGTTCCTGCTGGTAATGTCTTACCGAAGATGACAGCGTCGGAAAAACCGTCGCACCCTCGGTCTCCTCCAGAGCCACTCCGGTAGTCCTATTTCCCGCTGACATATTGATCAGACCGACAGAGAACACCAGTGCCCCAAGTAGAATCAAGACATGTAAGGTAAATCTACGCATAAGCTAATAACCAATCCAAATCACTCCTAAAGACAAGAGCCGGCCAATTCCCCATTGCCCGACGCCCGATAATCATGATTGGAGATTATAGCACAAGTTTTTTTTATAACAATCTTGAATCGGTTTTGGTTGATAAAAGAACTACCTATTAATTCAACTAAAATTCACATCAACATATGACTGTAGAATGAGTTGCGCCGATATTGCATCCACCGTTTGCATCCTTTTTTTCCGGTTTAAGTTGGCTTTTTTCAGCACAGAATGCGCCGCCGCCGAAGTCAGGCGCTCATCAAATAGCACTACCTCAACCCCTTTACTCTCCAGCACAGTCTTATAGGACTCTGCCTCCTTGGCTTTCTTCCCTGCTTTGCCGCTCATCTCCAGGGGCAACCCGATAACCAGACGCTCCGCCCCAACCTCTTCTTTAACCACGAGAATCGCCGGTACAATCTCCTCCGCCCGTTTCACCTCTACCACCTTGTGCGCCAAAGCCATAGGCAGCTCTGTATCACAAATTGCAAAGCCCAACCTCTTCAAGCCAAGATCTATTCCGAGTAATTTCAATTTTATCCTTCTTTCTTTCTGTGTTTTTGCCGTTGTTGATCAAAGACGAGGGTCGCGCGTCCAATAAGTCCGGTATCGCTGAACTTCTTAGCAATCAGATCGGTAGCAACATCTACCTCTGACATCTTCTGCTCAAGCTCACTCTCAGACCCAGCCTCCGCGTCAAAGAGCGAAGCTTGCCTGAGTCCTTCAGCATTATCCTCGGAGAATCCACTCAGCCCTACCCCGAGCAGACGTATCGGCCTCATCCCGGCCTCAGTCTTAGTCCGTAGCAACCTCTTTACTAGATCATATATCAGCTGCGAACTAGCAGTAAATTTATCCAAACTCTGTCTGCGTGTTACCTGCTTGAAATCGCTATACTTGACTTTGAGCTGCACCACCCTACCTTCCAGCCCATAACGCCGACAACGCCGTGCCACCTTATCCGCAAGATAGAGCAGGCTCTTCTCCAACTCAGTCAAGTCCAGTAAATCCTCTGGAAATGTGGTCTCATTAGAGACACTCTTCTCACGTTCACTCTCCGGGGTTATCACGCGCTCATCAATCCCGCGACACAGCCGATAAAGATGCCCCCCGATATTACCCAGGGCTCCGACCAGCTCCGGTTCCGGCCACTCCTGCAATTCACCTATAGTTCTTATCCCCAGCGCATTTACCCGCCGTACCCCGACCTTACCCAGCCCCCAGATACGTCCGACAGCCAGTGGCGCCAAACGCTCGATCACCTCATCATCCCTAATCACCGTCAAGCCGTCAGGCTTATTCAGATCAGAAGCAAGCTTAGCGACGAACATAGTTCCGGCTACTCCGGCAGAAGCGGTAAGCCTCACCCGCTCGAATATCTCCCGGCGTATTTTCTCAGCAATCGTCACCGGATCCCCAAGAAGACGCTCCATACCCGTAACATCAAGAAAAGCTTCGTCACAAGATAACGGCAACACCAGCGGCGTAAACTCATCGAAGATGGCATGTATCTCCCGGGAGACCGCCGAATAGAGTGCATAATTTCCCCGCAGAAAGATACCCTGCGGACAAAGCCGATACGCCTCACTGCAGGACATCGCCGAGTGCACCCCAAACTTCCGCGCCTCATACGAACAAGTTGAGACAACCCCACGCCCTCTAGGGTCTCCTCCGATAATCACCGGTTTTCCCTTGAGCTGCGGATTCTCCCGCACCTCAATAGCGGCGAAAAATGCATCCATATCGATATGAATATACGCCCGTCCCCACTCACCATTGGCCTGCGGTTCCATCCCTACCCTTCCCGCTTAAAATGCCGTAACTCCTGCAAGGCAATATCGATTGAGTCCACCGGAATCAGCCTTATTTTGGTTTGAGGCTTCTTGCGCAGTCTCGGTACCACCGCAGCTTTGAAACCCAAGCGCTCAGCCTCTTTAAGACGGGGTTCGAGTTGAGCGACATTGCGTACCTCGCCCCCAAGCCCCAGTTCACCGATAACCACAGTCTCACGGTCAAAATTTTCATTCAGCAAACTCGATACAATTGCAAGCGCAATTGCCAGATCGCTTCCAGTATCCCCCAGGCTCGCTCCACTGACCACATTGAGAAAGACATCCTTATCATAGAGGCTGATCTCCGCGCGCTTCTCCAGCACAGCGAGTATCATCTGTGCTCTAGTTCTATCCGCCCCACTGACCTGCCTCTTGGCATTGCCCGGATATCCGTCGGTTACCAAAGCCTGCACCTCGACCAGGAACGGTCGCGACCCTTCCAGTGCCGCAGTTACAACCGAACCGCTACTCCCACTTTCACGCCCGGAGAGAAAGAGCTTGGACGCATCAGCCACCGGGGTTAGTCCACCTGCCCCCATCTCAAAAACCCCGATCTCATTGACCGCTCCATACCGATTTTTAATCGCCCGAAGAATACGCGCCGTATGAAGTTTATCCCCCTCAAACTGGAGTACCACATCCACAATATGCTCCAGAACCTTGGGACCGGCGATACTCCCTTCCTTGGTGACATGCCCAACAATCAGAATCGGGATATTGAATCTCTTGGCCTGCGCCACCAACGTCGCCGCACACTCGCGAACCTGCCCTACCGAGCCTGGAGCCGAACCGATAACCTCCCAGTAGACCATCTGAATCGAATCAAGTATCACCACCTCCGGCTGCTCATCCGCAATCACCTTCTGAATAATCTCTATATTATTCTCTGCCAGCACCTTGAGATTAGAGGCGAGAGTTCCGAGCCTCTCGGCTCTGAGCTTGAGTTGAATAAGCGATTCCTCAGCGGTAATGTAAAGTACCGTACCCGCAGCCTCCGCCAACCAATTTGCCGCCTGCATCAAGAGTGTAGACTTACCCACTCCTGGCTCACCGCCGATGAGTACCGCCGCTCCACGCACCAGGCCGCCACCGAGTATGCAGTCGAGTTCCTTGACCCCGGTACTCAGCCTGACCCCGTCCTCTGCCTCAACCTGAGATATCTGAATACTCCCGCTACTCTTGGCGGTACGCACCGCCCGGCTACCGATACTCTCTTCACTGCTCTGTAGTTCCTCGACCATCGTATCCCACTGATTACAGGACGGACATTTACCCATCCAGTTTTTGGTCTTGTGCCCGCACTCGTTACAGACATAAATACTCTTACGCTTTGCCATACCCGCTTCCTTTGGAGAGAGAACCCGTTGCAATCTTTATCGTATAGATATATAATACTGATTCACTCGCACCGGCGTAAGAGGAAATATGTAAAAAGTATGACTGGAAAGATGATAATATGAAGACGGTAAGAATTTATAGTGACGGAGCCTGCAGCGGTAATCCTGGCCCAGGTGGCTGGGGTGCAATCCTCCAATGTGATGAACCGCAAGCTGAGAAGGAACTGAGCGGAGCTGAACTGCAGACCACCAACAACCGGATGGAGATGCTCGGAGTAATAAATGCTCTGGAACTCCTACGCGAGCCTTGCCGGGTTACGGTTATTACCGACAGCAGCTATGTCTGTGATGCTTTCAGAAAAGACTGGATCTCAGGCTGGATCAAGCGCGGCTGGAAGACCGCCGCCAAAAAACCGGTAAAGAACCAGGATCTATGGGAACGTATGCTCAAGGCTCTGAAGCAGCACCGGGTAGACTGGGAATGGGTCAGAGGACACGCCGGACACCCGGAGAATGAACGCTGTGACGCGCTGGCAGTAGCGGCAAGAGAGAGCATTGTCGACTAAGGCGCTTCAGGTACAACTTAAGACTATTATAGTGTGGTTGCTTGGCAAAAGTGCCTAGACCTTCGGGACTAGCTTATTGGATTATCTAAAGTCAGGGCTTTTTATACCAAAAATATTTTCTAAGCTTCAGCATTCAGCTACTTATAATTAAACTATCAGCCGCTGCTCTTGCAACGTCGTGGGCATACCTTTAAAAAAGGTATGCCCACGACTCACTGCTCACCAGTTCGCAGTTTGCATGCGTCCTCTCAGAAAACGCCCATAGTCTGAAAATACTACACCAGTTCGTATTTTCAAACATCTAGGGACAAATGAACGGACTGCAGAAGCAGCCTCAGCCAGGAACGTTGTTGCTGGCTGCATCACCCAAATTTTCAATAGTTTGGCGGAAGTTTTCAGTCATAACCAATAATACCTTCGAGCAAGTCCCACGCTCGCGAACCACGCTTGCAAAAACCATCGGCCTGACACCGGCTACCTACCCCAAAAACAGCTATCAGGCATACATCAAATTATCCTTGGGTTTGAACCACTCATACTCCTTGACCCG
>CAUVYI020000006.1:0-46336 GCA_963556115.3 Planctomycetota bacterium
GAAAGAAAAGACCAAGGAAAAACTTCAGCAGGAAGAGAGCCCAGTAGCGCAGATTGCTCCCTTTAAAAAGACTGAAGAGGTGGAAAAACCGCCGGAGGTGGCAGAGATATTGACAAAACCCGAGGTTACACTTCTTGATGAAAAGATTATTGCTCCGAATTTTAGAGAGCCGCCGGTAATACCTAGCCCCAGTCTGGAAGCTATGCCAGGACTCACCGGAGCTACTGTACGTAAGCCACTAAGACCGCGGGAACCGATTATGGAGTTGATTGTTGAGCCTAGTGCGAGCCAAGCACCTGTGAGTCGCAAGAAGCAGAGCCCCTTTGCGGATGAGAGTGTGGTTTTTGAGGATATTGCTCCACCTGAACTAGATGATTAGGAAGATAAAATGAAGAGATGTGCAGTCCTCTCTGTGGGACAAGAGATATTATTCGGTTATACCCTGGATACAAATGCCGCTTTTTTCTGTAATGAGTTGCGAATGCTTGGGATAGAGGTGTCCCCAGATGCGTACGGTAAATGATAACCTGGAGGATATTGTCGAGGCTATTACCGTTTTGGCAGAAGCGGTGGATTATATCCTGATCAGTGGTGGACTTGGCCCGACTCCAGACGATTTGACCCGGGAAGCGATTGCTCGGGCTGCCGGGGTGGAACTCGAGCTCAATACCGAACTTTTGGAGGAGATTCGGGCTTATTTCAAGACTCTGGGTATAGCTATGGGAGAGAGTAACAAGGTGCAGGCGATGCTGCCGGCTTCAGGTAGTCCGTTACGCAATCGCTGTGGTACTGCTCCTGGGGTGCGCTGTGCGGTAGGTGGGGCGGTGGTATTTGCAATGCCGGGGGTGCCGAGTGAGATGAAGGCAATGTTTACCGAGTGGGTCAAGCCTGAGTTGCAGGACGGCTCTGGGGTTACGGATTATTATCTGAAACGGCTGCATATGTGCGGTATGGGAGAGTCTTATGTTGGAGATTTTCTCCGAGAGTTGCGCGGGAAGTACCCAACACTGGAGATAGGTACTACTGTAGATCATTATGTTGTGACGGTGCGCGTGAGCGGGATTGATGCGGATTTGGCGGCGGCAGCGGTGGAGCTGGTAAAAGAGGCATTTGCTGGACATATCTTCGGGGAGGACGGCTATACTCTGGCGGAGTCTTTGGTCGGAAGTCTGCTCGATGACGGTAAGACTTTGGCGCTGGCCGAGAGTTGTACCGGCGGTATCATCGCTTCCGAGGTGGTTGGCGTCAGCGGAGCGTCCAAGGTCTTGCGGGAAGGGGTGGTATCCTATAGTAATGAGTCCAAGATCAATACCCTCGGAGTCGATCAGAGTATTATTGAAAAATATGGCGCCGTAAGCGCCAGGTGCGCCAAGGCTATGGCTGAAGGTGTGCGTCGGCGCTCCGGGGCGGACTATGCGCTCTCGGTAACCGGGATTGCTGGGCCGGAAGGCGGTACCCCGGACAAGCCGGTCGGTACGGTCTTCTTTGCGGTTGCGACTGCGCAGCAGACCTTGGTCTTTACCCGGATGTTTCCTCAGAGTCAGCGGAATGTAATCAGGCTCTTTAGCAGTCATTATACCATGGATACGCTTCGGCGAATAATCAACGGCTTGGAGTACCATAAGGAGACAGCTCTTGAGCAATAATCCTGTATATGGTATTATCTCGGATATTCATGCAAATGAAGAGGCATTGAAGGCTGTTTTAGCCTTTGGGCGAGATAAGGGCGTACAGGAGTTTATTTGTCTGGGGGATGTGATCGGGTATGGGGTGGCGGTGAACGAGGTGCGTGGAATTGATTCGGGAGCACTGTAGTGTTGTAGTGCAGGGGAATCATGATGCCGATCTGATCCCGCCGCGGAATTTAAATATGGTGGGTGAGGCGGTGGTAGCGCTTGATTATGCCAAAAAAAAATTAACTCTGGAGAATGCGGAGTGGGTGATGAATCTCAAACACCCAGTGGAGGTGCCGGAAGGTAAATTTGTGGCGGTACATGGTTCACTTGAGCACCGAGATAGTTATATCTTTACCCATAAAGATGTGATTACGAATTTTAATCTGCTCAAAGAACTATTTCCTCAGGATAATATAATGTTCTTTGGACACTCGCATCTGCCGATGGTGCTGGGTGAGAATAAGGCTGTGACCTCGGTAAAGGAGGATACCAGCTTTACTCTGGGCAAGGATATGTATTATCTGATCAATCCGGGGAGTGTCGGGCAGCCCAGGGATAGGGTAGCCAAGGCCAGCTTTGCCATCTATTATCCGGCTGAGAGTGTACTCAACATTCACCGGGTGGAGTATGATGTTGAAAAGGAGCAGCGCAAGATAATTGCGGCAGGACTGCCGGAGAGGAATGCGGTGCGTCTGGGTTTTGGCGCATGAGACTGGGTGTTTCGACAGAGAAGGCAGGCGTCTGGATTTTGGCACATGCGGCCGGGTGTTTTTCGAAGAAGATGGCAGCGGATATGCTGGAAAGAATTTGTTAGTGTTGGTACATAATAGCTATAAGGAAGTGTAATGAGTAAGATAACGGTTGAGGATGTACAGAAGATAGCCCTCTTGTCACGGCTCAAGCTGACCGAGACTGAGGTTGAGATGTTCAGAGGACAGCTCGGAGATATTATCGACTATATTGAGAAGCTCAGTGAGGTTGATATCACTGGAGTGGAGCCCTTCATTAATGCCGCGAGCGAGGGTAATGTCTTTAGAAATGATGTGTTGCGGGAGGAAGCCGGGAATATCAGCAATGAGCAGGCGACTCAGAATGCACCACAAAAGGGTGACGGTTTCTTCAAAGTTCCGGCGACTATTGCGACAAATTGAAGGTAAAACGCTTATTTCAGGGAGTGAAGGGTAAAAAATTGAAAGTCTATGAGTTGGGAGCGGTTGAGATTCGCGAGAAGGTAGTGGCTGGAGAATTCAAAGTAAGGGAGATTGTCGATCAGTTACTCGCACGTATTGCCGAATATGATACTGAGATCGGTGCTTTTGTCACGGTTGATACCGAAGGTGCGCGCTTGCGGGCGGAAGAGTTGGATGCCATGGTTGCCAAAGGTGAGACGGCGGGAAAGCTCCTAGGGGTGCCGGTGGCGGTAAAGGATAATATCTGTGTTCAGGACGGGCTTACCACCTGCGCGAGTAAGATGCTCGATAATTTCAAACCACCATATTCGGCGCGGGTAGTGCAGAGACTCCTCGCTGAAGGAGCGGTGATAATTGGTAAGACCAACCTTGACGAATTTGCCATGGGTAGCTCTACCGAGAATTCAGCACTCAAGCAGACCAGAAATCCCCGGAACACCGGATGTGTGCCGGGCGGTTCATCGGGCGGCTCGGCGGCGGCTGTAGCGGCTGGATTTGTGCCTGTGGCGCTGGGGAGTGATACCGGCGGCTCAATTCGCCAGCCTGCTTCATACTGTGGAGTAGTGGGTATGAAGCCGACATACGGGGCGGTAAGTCGGTATGGTCTGGTTGCTTTTGGTTCAAGTCTTGATCAGATAGGTCCGTTTGCCAGGAATGTGGAGGACGCTGCGCTGGTTCTAGAGGTTATTAGTGGGTCTGATGCGCAGGATTCTACCGCAGCAACCGAGAAGCTGAAGTTGAGCGGGAGTTATCCCGGAGAACTTCAGGGTATGAAGATCGGTCTGCCTACCGAGTACTTCGATACCGAGGGTCTGTCGTCTCAGGTAAAGGAGGCGGTGCTGGCTGGAACCGAGCGGCTACGCGAGGCGGGGGCGGAACTGGTTGAAATTCATTTGCCGCTCATTAAGTATGCGGTGGGTACGTACTATATAATTGCGACAGCTGAGGCGAGTTCGAATCTGTCCCGTTTTGACGGGGTACATTATGGACACCGCTGTGAGCAGCCTACTGATATCATTGATATGTATTCGCGCAGTCGTGAAGAAGGCTTTGGCGCCGAGGTAAAAAGGCGTATAATGCTGGGAAATTATGTGCTGTCTGCCGGGTATTATGATGCGTATTACCTTAGAGCGCTCAAGGTACGCCGGAAGATTGCAGATGATTTTAGCCGAGCCTTCGCTGAAGTGGATCTTATCGCTTCACCCGTGGCTCCGACTACTGCGTTTAAATTCGGTGAGAAGACAGCTGATCCGCTGGCGATGTATCTCTCGGATATCTATACGATAAGTGCCAATCTGGCTGGGATACCGGGTATCTCTGTACCGTGCGGTGCTGACGCCGAGGGGTTGCCGGTAGGTCTGCAGCTACTTGCTGATAATTTCAAAGATGATCTCTTGTTCAAGGCTTCGGCAGTACTTGCCAACGTCGGAATTGGTGTAGCTTTTTAGTGAGTCTGACGTAGTAAGGAAGTTGAAACGATGCCACATAGATATGTTGTACTGCAATGGATAAATCTCAAACGTGTAATAAAAAAACTAGCACGTTCACATAGTTCGACACACGATCTGGCAATGGGTGCGGCTATTGGATTCTTTGTCGGTATGCTGCCGATCATGGGAATTCAAATGATTGTTGCGGCGACCATTGCTGCAATCTTCAGGGTCAGTAAGCTGGCGGCCATACTCCCGGTATGGATATCCAACCCGTTGACCTTTATTCCATTGTATGGATTTAATTACTGGCTAGGGCATGTGTTGACCGGACTGGGCCCTAATCATGATGAGTATAACAAGGTGATAGCCCAGGTACATGCTCTCTCAGAGAATTCAGGTTTTTTTGAGGGAATAATCGAGAGCACTAAGCTATTTGGCAGTATGGGTAAAGAGGCGGTCTACAGTCTATGTATTGGCTCGGTGATAGTAGGGCTGGTATCGGCATTTGTCAGTTATCCGCTCTGTGTCAAATTAATTGAATTGCTCCGACATAAGCGCCATATCAGACGTTCGCAGCGTCATAGCCGAGTGACGCAGTTGATTGCCAAGAATAACTCTGAAATCGTCGATGAATCTGAGGAATAATAGTGCTTAGTGAGAGATATAAGCAGTATAAAAGCGCCAGAGCCTGAGGCTGTGGCGCTTTTAAATTAGGTTTGAAGCCGGACTCTGCAAAGGCAATCAGGCGATTCGTTGTAGCTGATTCTCATATGAATCGAATTGAGCATAAAGTTGGATTACCTTGGCCTCAAGCTGTTCAAGGTTGATGGTGGTGGAGAGGGATTTGGCGTTTCTGGCCGAACGTAGCAGGTGTGAGAGCTGATCCAAGAGCCGGGTTGCTCTCTCAGCAAAGTCGGAGTAGTGCATTGAACGTTGAGCGGGATCATAGCTCTCTATCCGTCTGAATCCGCTCTGGCAGAAGTCATTTACCTGCCGGGCATGGGTGTAGAGGGCATCTTTTAGAAAACTGATTCTGGCGGTATTCTGATTCTCGTTACGCTCTGGGTCGGTTGTGTATTGATTCATCTATCTGTAACTCCTTTTACTATAGTGTCGTGAAGAACGTGTAGGGAACTCGACGACAGGTCAAACAATCCATTTTACTCTGATTGTAAGTTTACAATATTTGTTCCAGATTATAGTGCTTGCGCTTTGTTTGCGTAACGCTTTATTAGGCAACATGTTGTATGTTTCTGGGGTATTGCTGATGACGTTCTAAGGAGTATTATGAGGTTGAAAATTCCTGTTGTGGTTGATTTTTCCGGCTGATTCTGCTGGATATCATGGCAGAGATGGGTAGGGTATGAAAATCACATGAGTGATTTTCGTGGATTGGTGGTAGGGTTTAGGGGTAACGGATAGTACCTTTGAACAAGCCTTATTCTTCGTCTTGATAGATGCCGTTATACAGCCAGCGGTGGTCGAGACCTTTCCCGCTTAGTCCTTGATTATCCCTTGGGCGTAAAGGTTTTGCCGGAATACCCCCGACCAGGATATTCTCTTCCACATCATGTGCAACCAGCGACTTGGCGGCGACTATGCACTGTTCCTTAAGGTGTACACCCCCGAGGATGGTGGCTGCTTCATAGACTTTTACATAATTATCGATTACTACCGGGGTATAGATACGCTCGGAATGAATGGCTTCACCGTGCTTGTGGGTATAGATATGGACATACTCGGCCAGGCAGGAGCTGTTACCGATGCTGACTCCGCCTTTGGAGTCGATATAGACCTGCTCCTGGATAAAGACATCGTCACCGACCTCAATGTGATGCCCATAGTTGAAGGTGATATTACCTAGAGCGGTAAAGTTTTTGCCGCATTTCTTGAAGAGATGCTTGGCTAGCATCCGGCGCAGCGGAATAGCGAAATCAATCAGTTCGGAGAGAGGCGCTTTATTGAAAGTGTGCCAGATCAGATGTATGAGCCGCTGTTTCTCGGTGTATGGATCAATTTCTGCTCCTATGGGCAGGAGCTCGGGGTAGATTCTGGACTCGCCAATAAGGGTGGGGTGGATTTCTATGCCGCAAAGCTGGAGGATTTCACTGGCTTCAATATTGGTGAATGGCTCAATATCAAGGAGTTCTGCGCTACGGGTAAGCATGTTTATGAGTGAGTTCATAGTTTTATTTTCTATAGGTTGAGTGAATTAGCAAGAATAAGATTCAAGCCAAAGGTCATAGTGTATAGTATTATAGCCAGTGATTATTAAGTATGAATGTGGATAATGTAAGAATCGCCATATTCATGCTTTGACCTGGATGTAAATAATCTAGGTTATAATTCGCTGTGAGCTTTGAGCATCTGGCAAAGTTTTTCATTGACCGGGGTCGCTATGCCGTACTTCTTGCCGAGTTCGACAATCTTGCCGTTGAGCTCTTGAATCTCGGTATTCTTGCTCTTGCCGGTATTACGTAGCGAATCTTTCAGTTTGTTCAAATCCTGTTGCATTGAGGTTACGGTATTCTCACTGTTATCGGCGACGCGCCTTAGAACCTGACGCGCAACAAAATTGGGAGCCTTGCAGAGTTTGGCTAGAGCCTCGACATTGTAACCCGGAAGCTTGATGGGGGCAATCCTCTCATGCTTCATGATGGCAAAGGTCTCTTTGATCGCGTCGATTGCGAGGTTACCATAGAATTTGTCGGCCAAAATTTCCTTGTAGGATTTGCCCGTAATGGCATTGAGGACATTTGAAGAGATATTGAGCAGCATCTTTGACCACTTAATTCGGGTGGAATCCGGCTCGGAGTAATCGACCTGCAGACCGCTGGCGCGTAGTGCGGTTATGGCATTCTGTGCCGCTTCTGAACTGCCGTGATAGAGGCCGATAGCAACTCCACCTTTGTCATCACTGCATTCGATATGGCCGGGGGAGGAGAAATTAAGGTTCATGCAGATGATGCCGGCGAGCAGGGTATTTTTCGGATAGGTATGGTGAATAAGCGGTTCATTACCGATACCGTTCTGCAAGCTCAGCAGGGTTGTGGCGGGAGTAATAATGCTGCTGAGTTCTTGGAGGGCGGCTGGAGTATCGAAGCTCTTGACCGAGATAATGATTAGATCGAAGTTCCCTTCAAGTTCTCGGATATTCTCTACCGCGCTCAGGTTTTCACGGATATCTCTGCGTTCAACACCTCCGAGTTTGATTGTCAGCCCTGCGCTGTTGATTGTGTCTACATGCTTCTTCCTTCCGACTAGGGTAACTTCGTTGCCACCGAGGCTGAGATAACTGCCGACAATACTACCGACCGCGCCGGCGCCCATGATTAGAATGCGTTGTCTGCCAGTAGGCTTTTTTGTGGAATTTTCGAAATTGCTGATTAAATCTTGTGCGGTTTGTTCAGGGGCTTCGAAGATGAGTGAATGGAGTTTGCCAGAGTATTCCTTGATGGTTATATTCTGGGAGGAGAATAATTCGCGGGTAAGAGAATTTTTGATAATTTTATCCTCACTGCCGAGAAGGAGGGTAGTTGGGAGTAGCTGACGGCGTCTGGTTGTGGCTTTGCAGAATTCCTGCATCTTTATGGTCTCAAAGGCGGTACCAGCGGTAATGCTCCGGTTGCGCAAGGGATCGCCGGTGATATATTCATGCTTCTCTGGATTACGGGTAAAATCGTCGAGATTGAGAGGAAGGGTAAAGCTCTTGAGCAGTTGATTTCCTGCAATTGCTGTGGTGATACTCAGTAAAGTAGTAGCGGGGAGGGAGTTGCTGGGGTAGATCCCGGGAGCAATCATACTCAGCGAATCGAAGAAGATGCGCCGACGCAGCGCTGCATAGAGCGCAAACATTCCGCCCCAGGATAGACCTACCAGATGAATCCGGGTGTGTGAACCCCGGAGAGAGGTGGCGATAGTGGTAAGCTGTTTGAGGATATGATTGTAGCTGGGGATGTGTCCGTGTATACCCGTACTCATACCCCAGCCGGCGCGATCATAGGCTAGTACGGAGTAACCATGTCGAGTTAGATTTTCTGCCAGTTCGTTGAACCATTCACTATGGCTCTCAATGCCGTGGAGCAGAATAACCGCTTCCGAATTTTGGTCTGAGGCTGAGGGCTTCCACTCGCGCAGAAGCAGGGTGTCACCGAGTATTCTGGTCTTTGCTATATTCATCACTTACTCCGGAAAATTGTGGTCTTATAATTCTATTATATTTGATCTGGAAGAAATAGACAACAATTAATCTCTTATTCTCACTTGAAGATATATATAGTAGTATGCTTAGCGTATGAAAATTCCATAAGAAATAGGTTCAGCTATTTCTATTTATTTTCTTTTCTTATATAATGACTCTACGGCTAAATTACAATAATCTGGGAGACAGGAGATGACGATGGATGCAAATGACGTATATAATAACCCGCTGATTACCCGTTATGCGAGTACCGAGATGAGCAGGCTCTTCTCACCACGTACTCGTATTGAGACCTGGAGAAGACTCTGGGTGGCTCTGGCCGAGAGTGAGAGAGAGCTTGGGTTGAAAATTACTCAGACCCAGATAAATGCCATGAAGAAGGGGATCTCAAATATAGATTGGGAGGCGATCAATAAGCGGGAGAAGGAGTGCCGGCATGATGTTATGGCACATGTATACGGCTTTGGGCTTGCCGCCCCCAAAGCAGCGCCGATCATTCACCTCGGAGCCACCAGCTGTTATGTAACTGATAATGCGGATTTGATTATCTTTCGTGAAGCACTCAAACTTATCGCCGGGAAGGTCGCTTGTGTGATTACCAGGTTGGCTGATTTTGCGAAAAAGTATAAGAAGCTCCCGACACTTGGTTTTACCCATTTTCAACCGGCGCAACCGACAACTGTGGGTAAACGGGCAACCCTCTGGGCGCAGGATTTTGTGCTTGACCTCAAGGAGCTTGAACAGCGTATTGAGAATCTTCCCCTACGCGGTGCTGTCGGAACAACCGGTACGCAGGCGAGTTATCTCGAACTATTCAGCGGTGAACATGATAAGGTGGAGGCACTCAATACGGCGATTGCTGAGAAGATGGGCTTTAAGAAGTTACTCGATGTCTGCGGCCAGACCTATACGCGTAAATTGGACTCGCAGATACTGGCGGATCTGGCTACAGTCGCTGAGAGTGCATGTAAATTTGCCACAGATATTCGTCTGCTCGCCAGCCGTAAAGAGATTGAGGAGCCGTTTGAGAAGCAGCAGATAGGTTCTTCGGCGATGGCCTATAAGCGCAATCCGATGCGGAGTGAGCGTATCTGCAGTTTGTCGCGCTTTGTGCTCTCGATGCCGATAAATGCCTATATGACTCAGTCGACGCAATGGTTGGAGCGAACCCTTGATGATTCGGCGAATAGACGCCTCTCTCTGCCGCAGGCCTTCCTGGCTGTCGATGCGGTACTGGAGTTGTGTGCAAATGTGGCGGACGGACTCGTAGTGTATAATAAGGTTATCGATAAGAATATTCGGGCAGAATTGCCGTTCATGGCGACTGAGAATATTCTGATGGAAGCTGTAAAACGGGGTGGCGACCGACAGGAACTGCACGAAAAGATTCGCGTGCATTCACAGGCTGCGGCAGCAGAGGTCAAGCAGAAGGGTAAGGAGAATGATTTGATTGCGCGGCTGCTGGGAGATGAGGCGTTTGCTGCTATCGCCAAGGATCTGCCGGGTATGCTAGAACCATCGCTTTATGTTGGGCGGTCTGCCGAACAGGTGGCTGAGTTTGTTAAGAAAGTAGTAACCCCGCTTAAGCGGAAGTATAAAGGGGTAAAGCTAGGAGGGGCGGTAAAGGTATAAGTATCTGTCTATGGCTGAAATCTTAGATACGGTAAATAAAATTGCATTGTCAATTTTCTTGTTTAGATAAAGTGAATGTTTCAGTCCTCAGTCAAGCTGCGGGCTGAAATTATTTTTTCCGGGGCTACCTGCCCCGAACTTCGGTAATGTTGTGTGTTTGAACATTATTTACGTAAGCGTAATACGAGAACTTGGGGCTTATTCTATGGTGTTCTTGACTATGCTAGATAACTTTGGTACGCCTAGAAAATCCCTTAAGTGATTTATCTTGTCATGACCCAAAATATAAAATGTATTAACATTTTTTTGCGTAAGCAAAATACTATAGACCTAGCTGGCTTGCATCTATGACCATATCTTTGGTTTTTTTAATAATCTTCACCCTCGAAGGTATATAGACTTGGCTCTGGCGGTTGCAAAGATTATTCCGCATCAGTCAGTTATTTGTCGCAGCCCAGCCCTCCACAGACTTCGACGGTTCTACCAGTATCGTAGATGGCTACATCCATGCCGTCGACCGTGGCCTGTTTTGCATATGACCAATTTATCTTGTTGCTCTCTTTTGAGATAAAGACCTCGGGGAAGCCCAAGCTCTCAGCTTCAGGGTCTATATGCCCGACAAGAAAGTCGTCTTGGGTATTATTATTCTGGGTACTTGCCGATTGGCTGTTGCAGCCGGTAATAACGAGTGAGATCAGTATTAGGCATAATATTAGTGTTTTCATCTTGTCACTTCCTTCCAACATTCTTTTCTACACAACACATAATATAACATTATTAGCAAATTAATATTGCTGATTATTCTACAGATATGCATTGTGAATGTATAGCAAAATTGTGGTTAAAGTTGAGAAAAAACGTTGGTGTCTGGGGAATAAAATGAAAGGAAGTGTTTATAAAAGGTAAATATGAGTATGGCTGCGGTTTAGGAGGAGTGTGGGGGGAGTATGCGGTATTTTGGGATTGCTTTTGTATTATTGTTTATTGTTCTGTGCTTTGCGGGATGTAATGAGCAGGATAATGAATATGTAGTTGTTGAAGAAGGTAGCAAGTATACTCGGCAGTGTACTTGGTCTAATAGTAATGATAGCGTGACTGAGAGGCGACTTAAAGAGATTGCTGAGAGTAAGACACCAGGTGGCAAGCGGGAGGATGGATTACACCGGATTGATTATACTAATCCAAGTTATATTGATGTGGTGGTTTTTACTAAACGGGCGCAGGATTACTTGCGGCGTAACGGTATACAGCGGGCGCTTGAGGATTTTATGAATCCTAGCAGTCAGTTTGTAGCGGGTAGGATGTATGTCTTTGCCTACCGCGTTACTGGTGAGTGCCTGGCCGAGTGGGCCGATCCGGAGCAGGTGGGGCGGGTTGTGGCTGCAGGATTTTTGGAGGCGGCGCAGGAAGCGGCAGAACGCGGTGGCGGCTGGGTGAAGAATAGGGCGCGGGATCCGTTGACTGGGGAACCCGTTGAGAAGGACTCATATGTTGTGTACGCTGGTAATGAGGTTATTATTGGTGCCGGACTCTATAGGCAAGGTTTGTAACGCAGACTGTATGGACATGACCGGGTATACTGTCATTAGGGGGACAGAGGCGCTTTAGGGGGTGAAGTGCTGACGGGCGTGTTCATACAGTTATTTCTTTTATTGCGTCGAAAAGCGTGGTGTTTGCGTGGACTATTTGTATAAAAAAAGCGTAAAGTCATTCTGCAAATAGCTATGGTCGAGACGCAAACAGGTGGTAATTGAGCTGACTCGTTGCAGCATCTCAGCGGGATCGAAGTAGAAGGTATCCGGGGTTTTGTACGGGGCATGGAGTGAGGTTATTGATACGGCCACTGCTTTGCCAGCAATAGCGAAGAGTTGCTTGATGAAGCCTGTAGCAAATTCTGGACTATCCGGGGTTGTCACTTGATTGAGAACTCCGATGCAACTGACGTAGTCAAAGCTCTGTACAACTTTTTCTTCTAGAATATTAGAGACCTTGAAATTTGTTGTATATTCTGGATGGAGTTCGCGGCAGAACTCTATCATCTCGGGATTGAGATCATAACCTGTATAATCAATATTAATATTATTTTTTAAAAAATAGCTGAGTAGATCCCCGCGGCCGCAGCCTACATCAAGTAGACTCATACCGTCAAGCTTGCCGAGTTGAAAAAGGGCAGCAAAACGCTTTTGCTGTGATTCTTTGGTCCAGCCGACGACCTCGAAACTGTTGCCAAAGGTCTTGATCCTTTCCTGCCAAAAATTATGGAGTTCGCGTTGAGCCTTACTATTTATGTCCATCATCCTACCCTTTTTTATAGCTTTTAATCGAATTTATCTTATAATTATCTGGAGTAGAAGCTGATTGTCAATCAGTAACCTTAATTAGAGTTTCAGAAAGATTGTTAGAAAGAACTGATATGGAAGAACCTTTCTTCTCAATAATGATGCCGGCTTACAATGCCCAGAAGTATATACGCCTGGCTCTTGATAGTATTAGCCAGCAGTCTTTCGCTGATTATGAAGTTATTGTGGTTGATGACGGATCAAGTGATGCCACGGCAGCTATTGTGCAGGAGTATGCCGCTACAGACTCTCGAATCAAATTTTTTCAGAATGAAACCAATGTAGGGTGTAATGCTACCAGAATGACAGCGCTGGCAAATATGTCAGGAAAGTATGTGGCATTTCTGGATAGTGATGATATCTGGCTGCCACAGAAGTTGGAGGTCTTTTATCAGGTATTAAATAAGCGCGAAGAGGGCTCTAAAGGGATCTGTGTACATTCTGACGCAGTCCTTATCGACGCGGAGGGAAATGATACGGGGTGCGGTTTTCAAGAGAAATTTAATGTTAGGAATAATCCTGTATCCGGTAATATTCTGGAAGCGATAGTATTGACTAATTGGATAAATATGTCTGCAGCTGTGGTTGATCGGCAGACATTGATTACGGCAGGTGGATTTCGTGAGTTTAACGGTAGCGGCATAGATGATTGGGATATGTGGGTGAGGTTTGCCAATTTTGCTGAATTTGTCTTTATTCAGGATCGCTTGACGCTGTATCGGGTACATCAGGGTGGAATCTCCTCAGAGCATAATAAGAAGCAGATAGCGTGTGCGCGGGAAGAGGTCTATAAGAATATCCTTAAACTCTATCAAAAGCAATTGAGTTCGGATGTGGTGAGTAAGGTCTGTTATCAGCGGGCAGCAAATGCAGTGGTACTCGGCTTTAGCTGGTTGGCGCGTAAATACTTCTTTGAAGCCTGGGTTGGGAATAAACTGAATATTAAGGCGCTTGCAAGAGCGATTACAGGTTGCTGATTTTTAAGGAGAAAGAGATGGGGCGAGGTCTGGTACTGGTAGATATCCAGAATGATTATTTTTCTGGTGGAGCCATGGCGCTGCGAGGGATGGAGAGTGCTGCTGATAATACGGTGAGAATACTACAGCATTTTCGCGAAAATGAAGATCCGGTATTTCATGTTCAACACCTATCTGTACGCCATGGGGCTACATTCTTTATTCCTGAGACGCCGGGTTCTTTGATTTATGATTCGGTAAAGCCGCAAGATTCTGAGTCAGTTATACAAAAGAACTACCCGAGTGCTTTTCAGGATACTACTCTTGCCGAGCAGTTGAATGCTGCTGGGGTGAAAGAACTGGTGTTTTGCGGGGCGATGAGCCATATGTGTATTGATACTACGGTGCGGGCGGCTTTTGGCCTTGGCTATAAATCGGTGGTTATCAGCGATGCTTGCGCGACCTGTGATCTGGAGTTTCAGGGGAGAATAGTCTCGGCCGGGGATGTACATGCGGCATTTATGGCGGCACTGGGTATGGTCTTTGCCCGGATTGAGAATACCAAGGAGTTTCTTGCGGGGTAGGTGGGGAGTGAGCATTTTTAGGGTATCGGTTCTATGAGTAAGGAGAGTTGTGCATGAAGGTGTATTTTACCGGGGCAGGGCCGGGAAATATCGAGTATCTTACGGTAAAGGCATACAAACTGCTGGAGACGGCGGAGTGCTGTATCTGGGCCGGGAGTCTGGTCAACCCGGAACTTCTCTCAATTCTACCAGAAACCTGTAAAGTTTATGATTCGGCCAAGCTCTCACTGGTAGAGACCACCGAGATTATCCAAGAGTATGCAGAGCAAAATATTGATGTGGTGCGTCTGCATACGGGAGATCCTTCGCTTTTCGGCGCAATAGCAGAGCAGATGCGCCAGTTGGACGAGCTTGGAATTGAGTATGAATTGATTCCTGGTGTCGGTGCTTTCCAGGCGGCGGCGGCAAGTCTTTGCTGTGAACTGACTGCTCCAGAGATATCCCAGTCGGTAGTTCTTACCCGTAGTAGCGGGCGTACGCCATTACCTGCGGGGCAGGAACTGGTAAACTTCGCTCAGACCGGAGCGACCCTCTGTATCTATCTTTCGGCACATAAACCCCGGGAGATCTGTGAAAGTCTGGAGCCATACTACGGCAAGGATTGTCCGGCGGCATTCATTTATCATGCGTCTTGGGCGGATGAGGATAAAATCGTCTCGACTTTGGGCGAACTTCCAGCGCTGGTTGAAAAGAGCGGATACGACCGTACTGCGATTATTAT
The DNA here is from genome assembly GCA_963556115.3 of Planctomycetota bacterium. Classification (GTDB taxonomy): domain Bacteria; phylum Planctomycetota; class SZUA-567; order SZUA-567; family SZUA-567. The sequence continues at coordinate 14,733 of CAUVYI020000006.1, forward strand.
TGTCGGCAGGGCAATTGCTAGTCTGGGGGCTGAATCCAAACTCTATTCGCCGTATTTCTCTCATGGGTATCGTGAAGCCCGTGAGTAAGCATAGGGTTAGTCTTTTTGGGTGAATACAAGATTTTGAAGGCAGCAAAGAGTATAGCGGGTAGGAGTATGTTGGTACTGCTGGGGTAGAATAGGTATAAATTATTGAGAATTTTAAGAAAGTTGTAGCGGTAACAAGGAGTTGGGTGCTGGATAATATAGATTATTCGGTATATTTAGTAGATAAAATAAGGAGTGTTTTATGCCAGATTGTGTTGAGCTTGTGCCACTAGTTGATAAGATGATTGGGGTGAGTGTTCTGGTCGTCGGAGATGCAATGCTGGATCATTATATTCTGGGATCGGTTGAACGAATATCCCCGGAAGCGCCGGTACCTATTCTCAAGGTGGAAGATGAGTTCGAGCGGGTTGGTGGAGCGGCCAATGTTGCGGCTAATATTACCTCGCTCATGGGGAATGCCGATCTCTTTGCGCTCGGAGGTAAAATTGGTAAAAAGCTGGATGATGACGGAATGAAACTGGGGGAGATGTGCGCGGAGCTTGACATTCAGGCATTATTTCTGCCGGCACTGCCTTGTACGGTCAAGAAGGCGCGTATGGTCGCTGCGCAGCAGCAGATGCTCAGGGTCGATTGGGAATATCCATATAGAAATGTAGATAATAAAGACTTGGGGTTAGGTAGTAAATCCAAGAGTATCAGGAGTGAGGAATTGAAGCTCTTGATGGCCAAGACTGATATAATAGTTGTCAGTGATTATGCCAAAGGGATGGTTGATAGCGAACTGATGGCGGAGCTCAGAGCATCAGGTAAATCGGTTATTGTCGATCCGCGGCCGCAGAATAAGGATCTTTATCATGGGGTGAGTCTTATTACTCCGAATCGAAAAGAGGCGACTGAAATGTTGGGGTTGCATGAGCGGCTGCCGGGTGAAGAACTTGGTAACAGATTGGCCGAGATGCTGGATTCGGATATTCTGGTGACTCTTGGTGAGGAAGGTATGTGCCTTTGTCAGCGCGGGAAGGAACCGCTCAGTATAGCTACCCGGGCGCGGGAGGTATTTGACGTTACCGGGGCGGGCGATACCGTTGTCGCTACCTTTGCGCTGGCGCTCGGAGCCGGGGGGAGTATGGAAGAGGCGGCGAAGGTTGCCAATGCCGCTGCCGGGGTTGTAGTCGGGCATGTCGGATGTGCATCTATTGATCCGGCTGAACTCAGAGTGGCGTTGCAGGGTGGTTTAGATAATTTATAAGCGGTTGTCGGTGTAAGTGCCTTGCTTGTATTATTCTTGAGTAACAAAGATAATCTTAGGAGGTAGCGGTGAGAGATAAAGGTTTTAGGCGGTTGAAATGGCTGGGGTTGGGGCTGGTAAGCGTTCTCTTCTCAGTAATCTGTAGTACCACTGCTTCAGGGATTGAGGTCGATTTTACCCCGGAGGAGGAAGAGATCCTGCAGCAGGTCAGTGTACTCAATAAAGCCTTTGAGATAGTTGCAAATAAGTTACGCCCGGCTGTGGTGAATATTCAGGCTGAGAGCAGTGGTGTGGTCGGGCATAGCCAGGGGTCGGGGGTTATAATTGATGAACGGGGGTATATCCTGACCAATGCCCATGTGATTGCCGGTGCGGATACGGTGATTGTGCGTCTCTTCGACGGACGCGAGATCAAGGCGGAAGTGACCGGGGAGAATCCTGAGTCTGATATTGCAGTTATCCGTATTCAGGCGCCTAATCTGGTGATTGCTAAAATGGGCGATTCTGAGAGCAGCAAGGTCGGGCATTGGGTGCTGGCGATAGGGAATCCGTTTGGCCTGGAGTCAACGGTGACGGCCGGTATTATATCAGCCAAAGGGCGAACTAGTGTCGGGAGTGTGAGCATTGCGGATTTCATTCAAATAGATGCTCCGATAAATCCGGGAAACTCCGGAGGACCGCTCGTAAATCTACGGGGTGAGGTGATAGGGATTAATTCGGTAACCAATAATAATAGTGAAGGTTTGAATTTCTCCATTCCGATAAATCTGGCGCGGACAATTATGCAGGGAATTATCTCGCATAAGAATGTGGCTACCAGTTATCTGGGTGCGGCGCTCAGGCCGGTGGATAATGATATTGCTGATGCCTTTGGTTTGAGCTCGGCCAAGGGGGCGTTGGTGACCAAGGTCTTCAAACGAACGCCGGCGTCAAAGGCGGGACTACAAAGTGGGGATATTATAGTTAAGTATGGTACTCGGAGCATAAATGATGATCAGGAACTTAGAACTCTGGTTGCTACGACCAATCCAGATGAGATGCGCGATATTGAGTATTACCGTAAGGGAAAGCTGGAGAAGGTGCGGTTAATCATCGAGTCTCTACCTGAGGAGATCAAGGTTGGTAATCGTAGTATTGAATTACTGGAGAATCTCGGTATTGTGCAGATTGCGGCAATCACACCGCAGATTGCTTCTGAGCTGGGGTATGACGCAGATACCAAAGGGGTGATTATCGGTGCGGTGCGCCCGGACAGTCCGGCTCAGGAATTTCTCTCGGCCGGGAGTATTATTTACAAGATAGACGGGGTCGAGGTCTCTACGCCTGAGCAGCTTTTACAGCAGCTTGGCAAGGTCGGGCAGGATGGTTGTTATGATATCTCCTGGCGTTTTCGTGAGTACTATGGAACTAAGCGCATTGTCTGTAAGTAGTTGCTGTTCGTATCGACTTCGATTAACTTTTCGTCCGAATAGCGGGCAAGCGTAAGCACACGACTTATCCCTCATCAGTTTGGAATTTGGATCAGTCGTCTTGAAGCTCTTTGGCGATAAGATCGGCATAGGTTTCACGTTCTCGGATTAAAGTGTATTGTTCTCCTTCTACCAAAATCTCAGCGGCGCGGGGGCGAGAGTTGTAATTACTCGACATGCTGAAACCGTAGGCTCCGGCGGAGAAGATTGCGACCAGATCGCCGCGTGCAAGCTCTGGCAGTTCGCGTTCACAGCAGAAGACATCCGACGATTCACATATAGGACCGACTACATCCTGAGGCATGTAGATGCCCCCGCCGAGCAGTTCTGGGAATAGCTCGTGATCGGGCAGTTCTGGAGTTGAGACCGGCCAGATAAAGTGGTATGAGTCGTACATGGCCGGGCGGATAAGATCGTTCATGCCAGTATCAAGCATGGCGAAGTGTTTTACCCCGTTACTCTTGGTATATTGTACTTCTCCGACAAGAATTCCGGCATTTCCAACGATTGCACGTCCGGGTTCGATGATAAGCTTTAGTCCGGACTGCTGTAGCGGCGTAGCGATAATCTCGGCGTATTTGCGGAAACTTGGTATATCTTCTTCATTATACAGCAGGGCAAATCCACCGCCGATATCGAGGTATTCCAGGGTATCTGGGCAGGTCTGGGCGAAGTCGAGGAGGCGTTCGACAGCTTCACTGTAGGCAGTGAGTGCGTATACCGGGCTGCCAAGGTGGGTGTCTATTCCTTTAAAGATGGTGTGTTTGAACTGCGAGAGCCGCGATACCAACTGCATGGCGCGGGCAAAGTCAATTCCGAATTTACTCTCCTTGGTGCCGGTTGTGGTCTTGGCATGGGTCTGGGCATCAATATCCGGGTTGATGCGGATTGATACTGGGGCGATTACTCCGAGTTCGCCGGCAATCCTGTCAATATTTGCCAGTTCGGCCTCGCTCTCGCAATTGAATAAGAGAATATTCTGCTCCAGAGCGTAGCGTATCTCGGCGTCGGTCTTGCCGACACCGGCGAAGACTACTCGGCTGGGGTCAGCCCCAGCAGCATTTACCCGGTAGAGTTCACCGCCGGATACAATATCAAAACTAGAGCCCAGCTCGGCAAGTCGGCGTAGGATGTGAATATTTGAACAACTCTTGACTGAGAAGCAGATAGTAGTGTCTATTATTTCAGAGAAAGCCTGATAGATTGAGTTGTATCTGCTGCTCAAAGCTGCTGCGGAGTAGATATATGCCGGAGTGGCGGTATTGTTGATAATTTCTTTGATCGGTACTCCTTCACAGAATAATTCTGAATCTCTGTAGGTAAAGCCAAGCATATTCTTCTCCACGCTGGTATAAAGGGGAATTTATAGATAAATACGATTATAATTATAAACGCTGGAGAAAAAATTGTCTAGGGAAAGTTTGGTAATATAATCTGCTGGTAGGTGAAAAAGTAATTTAACCGCCACTCTGGGTGGCGGGAATATTATCGAGGCAAGCTTTGGTTATATATTTGTTATTCAGTCAAGATTGTGGGTGCGACTACGGAGTCTGCTGCTTAGAACTGCAAAGCTCGAGGCAAGTTGAGCGTTTTCGAGAATTATGTCGTCATCGACGACGATAAGGGAGGGGGTGAAGTTCCAGATCGCCTTTATACCGCCACTTATAAGCAGATCGGTAATTTGTTGGGCATACTGTGGGGGCATGGTCATAACTCCAATCTGAATATTCATTCTGCGGGCAAGCTCAGGGAGCTTTTCAAGCGACATGACCTCTACGCCACGGATTTTGGTGCCGATCTTCGAACTGTCGTTGTCAAAGGCGGCGACGATGTTCAATCCATTCTTGCGGAAGCCTTCGTAACCAAGAATAGCGGTTCCCAGAGCCCCCGAGCCGACCAGAAAGGCGTCCTGCGGAGCATTCCAGCCGAGGAATTCCTCTATAGCTTGAATCAGGGCAAATACTGGGTAACCCTTCTTGGGTTTGCCGACAATACCGGTCGTTGCCAGGTCTTTACGTACTTGGGTCGGTACCAGATCTAGAGCCCCGGCAATTTGAGTGCAAGAGATATGTGCGTCTGCGGCTACTCTGATATTTCTAAGATACTCCAGGTACTTTGGCAGTCGGCGTAGTGTCGGCACCGGTGCTAACTTGGCGCGTTCAGAGATTGCCTTCTCATGGTAATTAGAGTTCTGTTCAGTAAACATATTTCTCTTTCTATTTGAGGACAATTTTGACTTAATCGGGAATTCTTTATTTATTATACAGTATATCGATAATAAATTCAATTATTCAGTAAAAAAGTACTTAAAAAAATAATATTTGTTATGGTTGTTGTATGTTTTTTAAGATCAATAGGTTATATTGCGGTGAGATGTTTGCAGGAAATATAAGTGGGATATATTAAGTGCGGTGAGAAGGGGGGGAAAAAAATTAAGAGATTTTTGCGGTCGATCAGGGATGCACTATGCGGGTTCTGTCTGTAGCAGTATATGTGTTGTCTGGTTTGGAATTGGTGTATGTGAAGGTAATGAGTTGGCGAGTATATTTAGTATTTGGCAGAGTAGCGTAGAGTATGTATAATCGGGAAGGAATTGGGTTATATATAATATAATAGTGGTCTGTAAAAGAGGCTGATGAAGGAGGATAGATGATTAAAAATATATTGAAGGTTGGAGATAGGCTCGCAGGTTTTGTGGTCAGGCGGGTGTCTGCGGTGGAGGATGTTCGGGCTACAGCCATCGAACTTGAGCATGAGCAGAGTGGCGCCAGGCTCCTGCACTTGCTGAGTGACGATTCGGAGAATCTCTTTGCTGTGGCTTTCCGTACCCCGCCGCAGAACAATACCGGTCTGCCGCATATTCTTGAGCATACCGTCCTCTGTGGTTCAGAGAAGTACCCGGTGAAGGATCCGTTTGTTGAACTTCTCAAGACTTCGTTGGCTACCTTCCTCAATGCTATGACCTATCCAGACAAGACGGTATATCCGTGTGCGAGTATGAATGAAAAAGATTTCTTCAATATCGCCGGTATTTATTGTGATGCGGCCTTTAAGCCTATTATCAGTGAGATGCATTTTAAGCAGGAGGGGCATCACTTCGATTTCAAAGAGTCGGGTAATGTTGCTAGTGACTTGATAATAAAAGGTATAGTCTACAACGAGATGAAGGGGGCGTACTCCGATCTGGATGGGGTTATTGATAAGGAGGAATCGGCCAGGTTATTCACTAGTAATGAGTATGGGAAGGATTATGGCGGTGATCCAGAGAGTATACCAGAACTTACTTATCAGGAGTTTGTCAATTTTCATAAGACTTATTATCATCCGGCAAATTCATTTATCTTTATTTATGGTGATATTCCGACCGCAAAACATCTTGAATTTCTCGATAGAGAGTATTTGAGCAAGTATGAACGTATTCCTATTGATACGTCGATCGGGAGTTTGCAGCCGTGGGACGCGCCGCGTCTGGAACGAGTGCCGTATCCGGCTAGTGCCGAGGATACACCCGAAAAGAACAGCGCGGTGACCCTGGCTTGGTCGGTCGGAGAGGTAACCCAGGCTATACGCTCACTGGCGTTTAATGTGCTTGATGATTATCTTCTGGGCAATGCTGCAGCGCCTCTGCGCAAGGCTATCGTTGATTCTAAACTGGCAGAGGATCTAACCAGCTCCGGGTTTGCTGACTATCAGCGGGATACCTTCTTTACCGTGGGGATAAAAGGAACAGCTGAGGATAAAGCAGAAGATTTTCTGGAACTCGTGCTTGCTACCTGTCGCGAGCAAGTGGAAAAAGGTGTTGATAAGAAGATGATTGAAGCTGCGCTGCATCATCTGGAGATGGCGGCTCTGGATATACCGTCGCAGTATCCGCTGCGGCTGATGGATAGAGTATACCGCTCCTGGATCTATGAAGGAGATCCGGTAAGTAATCTTAAACTGAGAGAGAATCTGGAGATCTTGCGGCGCGAGTTTGAGCAGGATGAGCAGTATTTTGAGAAACTGATTACTGAGGGTATACTTGCTAATCCGTATCGCCTGCTTATCTGTTTCTACCCGGATAGTGAGTATAACGCCAAGAAGGATAAGGATTTTGCCGCGAAAATGGCAGAACGTAAGGCGGTAATGAGTGCGGCAGAACTTGAAACGATACGCCGGGAAGCGGCAGAACTGGAGGCGATGCAGCAGGCTCCAAATACGCCAGAGGCCTTGGCGAGTCTGCCTAAACTCCATATCGCTGATGTAGCTAAATTGCCGCCGTGTTTTGAGAGTGAGATCCTCGATAGCGGTGGGGGTAAGCTCCTAAATAATAAGATCTACACCGGGGGGATTGATTATCTCCAGCTTTCGATAAATCTGGCTGATTTTTCCGAAGAAATGCTCGAGTATCTTCCAATATTTGCTGATGTTGTGACCAAAGTTGGGGCGGCAGGCATGAACTATGCCGAGTTTGCCCAACGTGAAGCAGAGTGCTGCTCGGGAATTGCCGCAAGCATCAGTGTATCAGGTAGGATAGATTCATATGAGCAGGTCGTGCCGTATCTGAACTTTTCGGTAAAGGGCGTGGAGCGTAAGTTATCTGAGATGCTTGAAATTTTTGCGCTACGGCTGTGTGAGAGTGACTTTACGGATAAGGATCGCCTCAAAGATGTACTGCTGCAGTCACGGGTAGGGCGCAAGACCTCTCTAGTTGCACAGGGGCATATCGTGGCTGCGGCTTATGCTGGAAAGGAGATCTCGACAAATATTAGGTTGAGTGAGAAGGTGGCGGGAATAAGCCCGATACGCCTGCTTGATAAGTTGATTGCAGACTTTGAGGCGGAGGTGATTATTCGCAAGCTTGAAACGATACGCGAGAAGCTGCTGGATAATCTCCGTTTTGACCTGAGTATTGCCGGTTCGGAGGCTTCACGCCGGAGTATTCAAAATTGGTATAGTAAGCTTGCTGATAGAGTTGGGGCTAAAGATTTTGTCCGGGGTACAGTATATAAGCCTGTCGGCGCGCAAACTGATAGCAGGTTGTTGGGGCTGGCGGTGCCGGCGGATGTGGCCTTTGTCGCCAGGGTTCTGCCCGGAGTGACGGTGAATTCCGAGTATGCTCCGGCATTGTCTTTACTCGCGCAGAATCTGTCTTACGGCTATCTTTGGAATGAGGTTAGAGCTAAGCGCGGTGCGTATGGCTGTCGGGCTAACTCTCAGGCGTTGGCCGGGATCTTCACGCTTGCGAGCTACCGGGATCCCTGTATTATTGAGACTCTTGGGACTTATGATGGTATTTTATCCTATATCCTGGAAGAGATGGATCTCTCGACAGCTGGAATTGAGCAGGCGATAATCGGCAGTATTAAGAATTTTGATGTGCCGTTCAGACCGGCTGGAGTGGTGCTGACAGCGATGAATCAATTGCGCTCGGGCTCTACCTATGAGTCGCGCCTTGAGTATCGAACCAGATTGTTAGGGCTGGATAAAGCCGCCATCCTTGCGGCTGCCGAGTATGTCTTTACGCCGGAGAAGATGGCGGTAGCACCGGTCTGTGTGCTCTCCAGTAAGGAGAAGCTTGAGGCGGCGGTAGCGGTTGGACTCGGGTTGAAGATCGAGGCAGTGTAAGAATTTTTTGAATACTGGCTTACTTTCAGGGGTGGAGGAGACCTAAGAGTAGGGGGAATTTTGCTGAGTCAATACGGTTGGAGTAGGTTTGGTCTGGTATTTGTTCACAATATCTTTGATTTTAATAATAATGAATTGAGCAACTCTTTTTAATATAGTGGGTAGGTATTGATTAGCGGCCAGTTGTTCGGGAGTTGTGGTGGGTGAATCTAGTATATAATTAGTTAATCTGATTATGTTAAATTTTTCAGTTAAATAACGGGGGCAAGTTGATTCTTGCCCCCGTTATTTAATAGATTATAACTGTGTAGGTTAGAATTTATTACAATTGTAAGAATTAGGGATAATTTTATATTTCTTTTATAATATTTAGTGTTTTTAGGATAATTGTAACATTACTATCCGTCAATAGTTATAAAAATAAAGAATGAGTTGGATATTTATTATGCATGAAGCGAGAATTATCAGCGTCAAGAAATTATTTGACTAAGTTGATATATAAGGTAAAATTTAATCAGCACAGTACAGTACAGCACAGTACAGTATAGTTTGATGCCTTGTGTGTAGATTTATTTTGAAAAGTTACAGCAGGGGTAAGTGAATTAGAAAGTAATTTTATGCAGGATAAGAGTTTTTTAGAGCGAATAGATTTATTTAAAAAAGCTTCACATGAACCGAAATATAAACAAATAGTAGATGCTGTTATTGAAGGGGTGAGAAGTAATAAAATATTTAATAAAGACAAACTGCCGTCAATCAATGCGCTGAGTAAGTATTACTCGATATCACGGGATACGGTGCAGAAAGCGTATGACCAGCTTCGAGAGAAGGGGGTCATTGAGGCGGCGCAAGGTAAGGGCTTTACCATTTGTAATGATAGCTACAATAAAGAAATCAATGTTTTGGTGATCTTTGATGTGCTGAATGCGTATAAGGAAAAGATTTATAACGGGATAAAAGATACTCTTGATAGCTTCACTGATTCCAGTGCGAATGTGGATTTCTTCTTTCATCATTATAATGAGAATCTGATAGAGCAGTTTCTGGAGAATAATGCTGGTAAGTATGAGTATTATGTGGTAATGCTATTTGAGAATGAGAAAATTACCGAGTATATTAAGAAGTTGGATCAGCGTAAGCTCTTGCTGGTGGATAGGTGTATTAATTACAGTGCAGAAGGTGTGACCAGGGTTGCGCAGGATCATAATCAGGAATTGAAACGGGCTTTGACCAAGGGTTGTGAGCTTATCAAGAAATACCAGGAGTTTGTACTCTGCTTTCCCGACGGTTACTTTATTCCGGAGATGATCAAGGATGCATACAGTGAGTTTTGCGTGGAAAATGGATTTACTCCTATAATTATTGATAAATTTACCCCTGAGGATGTATACAGGCATAACGCCTACTTGGTTATTGAGGATTCTGATCTGGTGAATTGCATCAAAACGGCGCGCAGTAAGGGATTGAAGGTAGGCGTTGATGTTGGGGTGCTGTCATATAATGATACGCCTCTGAAAGAGATAATTGAGGGTGGAGTTACGGTTGTAAGTATTGATTTTTATCGGATGGGCAGATTGGTGGCGGAACAGATTGTCAAGCGAGACGTTGAATTTGAGTTGCTTGCGACAGAACTTATCGTCCGTAATACTCTGTGATCTTGTTGTGTAGATAGCTGAAAAATCAAATAGAGAATGTGTTAGAAGTGATTGTTCACTTCAGGGGTGGTATTGTCAATTTTTTTAGGAACAGGGTACTTATTTGTATGTATTTAGTGTGTAGGGGTAATTAATGGTTAGTGAGAAGAGAGAGATGGCAGGTAGTTCAAAAATACAAAGAATATTGCGTTCAAAAGAATTCATGGTATTTCTGGTTTTAGTCTGTTTATTTGTGATTATGTCATTTGCAAGTGAGTATTTTCTGCGGAGCAGAAACCTGTTTAATCTGTTGCGCAATATGTCTACTATAGCGGTGGTGGGCATTGGGATGACCATGGTGCTGGTCACGGCTGGTGTGGATCTATCGGTTGGGTCGCTGGTGGCGGTAACGTCTATGCTGATTGCAAGAATTATGTGGATGGGCGTAAATCCTGTTTTCGCAATTATTATAGGGTTTGCCTTCGGAGTATTTCTCGGAATGATCAATGGATTTCTAATCGCCAAGATAAAGGTGCCGCCGTTTATTACCACTCTGGGAATGATGAGTATTGCTAGGGGGATAACCTTCTTTCTGGCGACCGGGATTAAAGGGACGGTAGCCTGCAATATTTCGGTCGATTGCGGATTTATCAAATGGCTGGGCGGTGGTTATGTCGGTCCGGTACCGGTGCCGGTGATAATTATGGTGTTTTTGGTAGTCATTTTTCAGTGGTTCTTGAATAATACGATACTGGGGCGGCAGATATATGCTTTGGGCAGTAACCGTAAAGCTGCTAGGCTTGCCGGGGTGAATGTTGTCTGGGTTGAGATGTTTGTCTATATGCTTACCGGTGGTCTCTGTGTTATTGCCGGCATGATGACAGCTGGACTACTCTCTACTGCAGCGACCAATGCCGGGATGGGACTTGAACTGGATGTGGTGGCAGCTGTGGTTATCGGGGGAGCGTCGTTGAGTGGTGGAAGCGGAACCATCGTTGGAGCGGTACTCGGTGCGGGAGTAATGGCGATTCTAAAAAATGCCTTTGTGCTGCTGCGCTTGCCAACGTATATGCAGACGATAACCCTCGGGGTGGTGGTTATTCTGGGAGTAGCGGTCGATTATCTGCGCAGCCATGGCAAAGAGTAAATCTCTGTGGCAGTGAGGACTGTCTGTGAGATAATGTGTGTGTTTGAGATAATTGTTTGTTTTTAAGGAGAGAGAAATGATGTTCAAGAAGTTTGCGGTAATGCTGGTTGTGTGTGTGGGCATGCTGAGTGCTGTGCTTGCCGGAGAATTGCCTGAGGCGCCTAAATTCGATAGCAAGGTGTTGGCTCCAGCGGATGAAGGCAAGGTTAAACCGGTGGCGACGAAGCCGGAGAAGCCGCTTAAAATTGCAGTGCTGGGGTTGGAGAATAATCCGTTCTGGATTGATGTAAAGCGGGGTACGCTGGATGCTACAGAGGAGTTGAAGGACTATGACTGCCAGGTTGATTGGATAGTGCCACTCGGTGATGCGCACAATTCTAATGTATTTGGTATGGGTATTGAAGACAGTAAGAGTCAGGATTATGCGGCAATTGCGGTAATTGCTGGAGATAGTGGAATTGTGCCATTTATCGATAGAGCTGTCGAAGAGGGAATTCCGGTTGCGACATTCAATGTCGAAACGGTCAAACCCAATAAACGGCTATTCTTCGTTGGGGCTGATCTTTATGAACAGGGAAGGGTGGCTGCGGACAGGCTGGTTGATGTTGTCGGGAAGGAAGGTGAGGTGGCTCTGGTAACAGGTTTCTTCTCTGTAGAAGGGCATGAGATGCGTCGGCAGGGTTTTATCGACCGGCTTGGTGAGATAGCACCTGAGATGAAGATTGTGTCTCAGGTTGAGACTCAGGATAAGGATGATGCGGGATATCAGTATGCGCAGGACTTCTTTACCGCTTATCCAGATCTTAGCGCTATTGTCTCATTTGCCGGAGGGAGCGTTGGGGTTGGGAAAGCTATCGAAGATCAGGGCTTGGCCGGGAAGGTTGCGTTTATCTGTTATGATTATGTTCCAGAGACTATCGAGCAGGTAAGAAAAGGAATATGCTCAGGTACTATCGGGCAGAACCCTTATGCTCAGGGGCATGATCCGGCAATACGCCTGTATAATTACCTTGTTGGTGGGGTAGTTCCACCTGCCGGCAGACTCCTTACCCGCAGTGATTTTGTCACCAAGGATAATCTGGCAGAGTTTGGCTTTTAATCGCTTTTTTGCGGCAGCGTAGTTGCAACTAGAAGGTAAAGTACAATATAAAATGGGCATCGCATAATTGCCGCAGTTGTGCGGTGTCAAATCTGATACAGGTTTTTAAAGGCAGATTTAGTACTATGTGCTGGTAAGGATTGACATGAACGAGAGAGAGTTTTTGTTTGAAGCAAGAAATATTAAAAAGAATTTTGGTGGTGTGCAGGCATTGGTGAATGTACACTTTGATCTCTATGCGGGGGAGGTACATGCTCTGGTCGGCGAAAATGGGGCAGGGAAATCAACCTTTATAAATATCATCGGGGGCGTATTTGAAAGAACAGAAGGTCTGATTGAATATCAGGGGCATGATGTTAATTTTGAGACGCCACTGGAAGCGATCAGTGCTGGTATTGCCATTATACATCAGGAACTGTCTTTGATGCCGGATCTGAATATTATCGAGAATATTTATATGGGACGAATGAAGGCAGTACATGGACGTATCCTCTGGAAAGAGATGGAGAAGCTGACCCGTGAACAGTTGGCGCTGATCGGACTTGATATTGATCCGTATATGAAGGTTGGCGAGTTGTCAAAATCTTATCAGCAGATGGTGGAGATTGCCAAAGCGTTATCGGTTGATGTCAGCATGATTATTATGGATGAGCCAAACTCATCACTGACGGAGACCGAATCAGAAAAACTATTTAGGATAATTGAGAGTCTTAAGGCGAGAGGAGTGGCGATAATCTATGTCTCGCACAAACTCGATGAGGTGCTGCGGATTTCCGATAGAATTACTGTGTTTAGAGATGGTGAATACGTGGAGACGGTGAGTAGGGCAGAAGCGTCGATTGACGGTATAATCGGTCTGATGGTGGGGCGTGATCTTGCTGCGTTTGAGCAGAGAGATGGTTTCCGCGGGAGTGAGGTGGTGCTACAGGTGGATGGCCTGAGTTCCAGTAAGTTCAGAGATATTTCCTTTGAACTCTACAAAGGTGAGATCCTGGGTTTTTCCGGCCTGATCGGAGCCGGCAGAAGTGAGCTGATGAGCGCAATTTTTGGGGCGGAGAGTTACTCTAGCGGGACTATAACTTATAAAGGGAAAGAGGTTCGGTTTGGTTCGCCGTCTGCCGCGATACAGGCGGGAATCGGTATGCTGAGCGAAGACCGTAAATCCGGGTCAATACTGCCGGAACTACCTATATGGCTTAATCAGGCTATTGCGCATCTGCCGTGGTTCAGTAAAAATGGCGTACTCGCTTTCAAGGAGATACATAAGACCAACGAGTATTATCGGGATAAAATTAATATTAAACTGCATAGTTTTTTTGATCCGATTACTAGTTTAAGCGGTGGAAATCAGCAGAAAGTAATCCTCAGTAGATGGCTGGAAATATGCCCGACTCTACTTATACTCGATGAACCGACTCATGGCGTAGATGTCGGCGCCAAGGCGGAAATTTATCAATTGATAAATTCACTGGCGGATCAGGGGATGAGTATTATTCTTATCTCTTCTGAAATGCCTGAAATTATCGGTATGAGTGATAGAGTGGTGGTGATGCATGAGGGAAGAATTACCGGTATTCTGGAGAGTGCTGAGATATGTGAAGAAAGGATTATGACGCTGGCTGCAGGTTATGCTGCAACCACAGCCTGAGCGTCGGGGGTAGATAGATGACAGGAAGAGAGATATTGAAACGGGCTCTTAACCATGAAGAGGGGCCGGTGCCGGTTGATTTCGGCGCGACAATGGTGAGTGGTATGCATATAAGCTGTGTGCAGGCGCTGCGTGAGTACTACGGACTCGAGAAAATATCGGTAAAGGTGTATGAGCCATATCAGATGTTGGGATTTATTGATGATGATCTCAAAGAGGTTTTGGGTATCGATACCTGTGGGCTGCCAGCACCGAAGACAATGTTCGGGTTTGCCAATACCGATTGGAAGGAGTGGAGGACGCCGTGGGGGCAAGAGGTTTTGGTGGCCGGGGATTTCCAGGTTGAAGAGCAGAATGCTGAGGTGTATATTTATCCTCAGGGTGATAGAGCTGCTTTGCCGGCGGGGCGAATGCCCGAAGGCGGGTATTTTTTCGATACCATAATACGTCGTGATCCTGACTTTGATGAAGATGATTTGAAGCTGGAAGATAACGTGGCAGAATTTGGTGAGCTCAGTGCTGAGGATCTAAATTATTATGCGGCTCAGGCAGCTAAATTCAGGTTGCAGGACAGGGGGGTGGTCGGCGGGTTGCCGGGTACGTCGCTGGGTGATATCGCATTAGTACCGGGGCCGTTTATGAAAAACCCCAAAGGTATACGTGATATTGCGGACTGGTATATGGCTACAGCGACTGAGCAGGAATTTATCCATGAGATTTTTCAGGTGCAGATCGAGTATGCCCTTAAAAATCTGCCGAAATTTTATGCGGCGCTAGGCGATAGTGTTGAAGTTGTTTTTGTCTGTGGTACAGACTTCGGTACGCAGATATCTACCTTCTGTTCGGGGGATACTTACTGCAAACTTTGGATGCCATATTATCAGCAGATCAATGCTTGGGTACATGCCAATACACCGTGGAAGACCTTCAAACATTCCTGTGGGGCAGTAGAGGGTTTTATGGAGTACTTTATCGAGTCGGGATTTGATATTATAAATCCGGTACAGTGTAGCGCTGCAGGTATGGATGCGCAGTTACTCAAAGACAAGTATGGACAAAGGCTGGTGTTCTGGGGTGGAGGGTGTGATACGCAAAAATTACTCCCATTTGGCACGCCTCAGGAGATAAGAGAGCATGTGCTTGCGCAGTGCGGAATATTCTCTCGGCAGGGCGGCTTTGTCTTCAATGCGGTACACAATGTTCAGGCATTTACGCCTACTGAAAATTTGGTGGCTATGTTTGAGGCGGTGCAAGAATTTAACCGAGATAGAACCCCTTGAATCTAGTAAAACCGGGTGCAGGAATATACCTGCACCACGGTTAACATAAAGCCGGAGGGGTAGATAGCTGCGGGAGCCTTACTGCTTGTGTTTAGGAATTAAGCCGTTGCAGATCCTGGAGAAAGTCCGGGTAGGATACGGCTGCGCACTCTTCTTTATAGATCTTTATCTCAGTTCCGGCCAGCACATTGGCCAGCCTGAGGGTCATTGCCATCCGGTGGTCGCCACGGGAATCAATGAACTGTTCAGGCCTTTTCAAGCTCGGTATACCGGTTATTCTTAGGCCGTCGGAGTCGGGGCTAGTGTCGGCAGTAATCTCTATTGCTGCGCCATAAGCACCGAGTTCTTCTTTGACCGCGGTAAGTCTATCGGTCTCTTTAACCCGCAGTTCGGCCAGACCTTGGTAATGTGAGGTGCCGCTGGCGAGTGCTGCTGCGAGAGCGAGGATTGGTATCTCATCGACGAGTAGCGGTACCTCCTCCGGGGTTATGTTGGTAGCACTGAGTCTGCCGTTATATTTGACATTGATATCGCCCCAGGCTTCTGGCATCTTGCCGCGCTTGGTTATCTCAATTGCTGCTCCCATACGCTCTAGAACCTTGAGAAAATGTATGCGAGTCGGGTTGAGGAGTATGCCTCTGGCGGTTACGTCACTGCCTTCGATTAGAGCTGCGGCGGTAAGGAAGAAGGCGGCAGACGAAGGATCACTCGGAACATAGAAGCTCTCCGGGAGGGTCAGTTCACTGGCAAGTACGGTGATGCCCTCGGCGGTACAGGATATATCGGCACCACAGGCTTTGAGCAGCAACTCGGTGTGATTGCGTGAAGGTGTAGGTTCAATAATTCGGGTTGAACCGCTGGCATTCAGTCCGGCGAGAAGTAAGGCGCTCTTAAGCTGGGCACTCGGGATGGGGAGGGTGTACTCGATACCGTGCAGTTTGGCTGCACTGATGGTGACAGGAGGCTTGTCGGCAGAAGTGGAAATCTCAGCCCCCATGCTGCGTAGCGGGCTGGCTATGCGCTCCATCGGCCGCTGGCTCAGATACTCGTCACCGCTGAGTCTGAATGAACCGTGGTTCAGACCACTGAGTATTCCCATCAGGAAACGGATCGTGGTGCCGGAGTTGCCGCAGTCTATCGTAGTTATACCTCGGTCATGGATATTGCCTTCCAAACCTTTGATGGTGATGCGGGTATTGTTTGCAGAGCGTTTGAGTTCTCCACCGAGGGTGGTAAAGGCTGCAAGGCTGGACTGGCAGTCTTCGCCGGTGGAGAAGTTATTCACTTCACACTCGCCTTTAGCGAGAATCGCGATGAGCGCAATCCGGTGGCTGATGGATTTATCGCCGATTGGGCTGAAATCACCTGTTAGGGGCACGACTCGGTTCCTTTGATTGATAGTAGGCGAAAAGGCCTAATTAAGTATAATTTCCAGGGATAAATTCTGTTCTGTTTAAACTATAAATAGTCCTCACCCCGTAGCGCACAGAAGTCACCGCACATTGAGCAGACATCCTCGGCTGCTGGCATGACGGTAAGTCTGGATTCACGCGCTTTCTTGGGATCCATTGAGAGTTCAAACATCTTCTCCCAGTCCTGAGCTTTGCGGGCACGGCTCATGGCGTCGTCCCAGTCGCGGGCTCCGGGTATGCCGTTGGCAATATCGGCGGCATGGGCGGCGATGCGCGAAGCGATCACACCTTCGTGGACATCCTGCGGGTTGGGCAAGCGTAGATGTTCGGCTGGGGTGACATAACAGAGGAAGTTGGCACCAGCAGTCGCTGCCAGGGTGCCACCGATGGCACAGCCGATATGGTCGTAGCCCGGGGCGACATCGGTTACTAATGGGCCGAGTACATAGAATGGAGCCCCACCGCAAGCCTTCTTCTCTAACTCCATTTGGCTCTGTATCTGGTTGAACGGGACATGCCCAGGCCCTTCAATAATAACTTGTACTCCGGCTTCTCTGGCTCTTGCGGCAAGTTCGCCAAGGGTGTAGAGCTCTTCAATCTGCGCTCTGTCTCCGGCATCGGCCAGAGCCCCGGGTCTGAGGGCATCCCCCAGCGAGAGGGTGCAGTCCCGTTCGTGGCAGATGGCTACTATCTCGTCAAAATGCGTATATAGCGGATTCTCGGTATTGTTGGCGACCATCCAGCGCGCCAGCAGCGAACCGCCGCGACTGACAACACCGCAGATTCGCGGATTTTGCTTGAGGTACTCTACCGCGCGAAGGGTGATGCCACAGTGGACGGTGATAAAGTCTACCCCGTCGTTTACATGCAGCCTTACGGCTTCGAGCATATCTTCGGCGGTCATATTCTTGAAGACATCTTTCCGGCTTATTGCCATGTGTCCAGCTTCATACATCGGTACTGAGCCAAGCGATACCGTACAGGCTTCACGGATAGTTTTGCGTATGGCGCGCAGGTCACCACCGGTAGATAGATCCATAACCGCGTCGGCACCAGCAGCGATCGCTGCCTGCATCTTTAAAAGTTCTTCATCGAGTTCAATACGATCTGGTGAGGTACCGAAGTTGGCATTGACCTTGATCGTAAGCCCATCACCTACGGCGCAGGGGTTATGCAACTCATGTCCCTCTGCCCAAGGGATTACAATTGTACCCTCGCTAATACCTCGACGAATAATCTCTATATCTACCTTTTCGGCTCTGGCTGCAGCCTCCATACGTTTGTCGGTCTTGCCGGCTCTAGCTGTTTCAATAAGTGTCATAATTTCCCTTTATACCTCTTTTATAAATATCACTCTACCCTTATACGCTTAGAACTTCCAGTCGCAGAAGTTCCTGCCGGTCTTGGAGCAATGCTCACTCCAGATAGCCGGGTAGCTCATCATTATATTATCTTTTATGTCAAGATCAAGCCGATTGAGGAGCTCTTCAATCATGCCTTCATTCTCGGCTTCTATCTCAATAAATACTCCTAATTCTGGTGTTCTATCCAGGACAATAACCATATTCTCAAGCTTGAAGGTATGCCGGTGCTTCTCATAGTACCAACTGACTGCGTAACCAAGACTCTCTATTATTAACTGCATCTTGCTCGCGTCTTCCACCCGGGTCTCTATCTCTCTGCGGCTTTTAAATTTACCTTCCTTCTGGCGTATTTTGGTCTTGTGAGTGAGAATGCCATATTCTGCGTCGTCATGCCGGCGCAGGCGTAAAAGGCTTTCACTATTTCTCAGTTCTGAGTCTTTGTCAAAGACCAAGTTCTGCTCATAAACTTTGCCGAGGTCTGTGGCGCCAAGTTGCTCCAGCTTGGCGATGACTACTGCCGGATCAGTAAGATGTAATTTGCATTCAAGTTCAATATTCATGGCGGTAGTTCCCTACTATTTTATTAATTTTGAAATAGACTTGAATGCTTCGCCTCCGGCTTCGGTCAAAAGTTCGAACAGGGCGCTCTCCGTGTTGCTGACGTTTATTCCGAACCGGCTGAGGCGAGCCAGAGCATTGGTCTTATTGGCGATCTTTCTGCTACTTACCGCGTCGCTGAGAATATGAACCTGAGTGCCGGTAGCCGCAATATCAAGTGCGGTCTGGCAGACACAGATATGAGCTTCTATGCCGCAGATCACAACTTGTGAGGCCATACTGGCTGTGATGGCTTTGGCCAGTTCAGGGTTCTGCATGCAGGAGAAGGTCGTCTTCTCCAAGACAATTCTACTGACGGGGGCTGCTTCAAGCAGACTTTCGACAGTATTGCCCAGTCCTTTAGGATATTGTTCACTGATAATTAGGGGAATATCCAGAATGCCGGCTGCTTGCGCGATAATTGTCGAATATTTAAGGACTTCAGCACTATCCGCAACTACCGGCAGAAGTTTCTGCTGTACATCAATAATAAGAAAGAGGGTATCGTTTCTTCTCAAGATAGACTCGTGTCGCATTTTTTACCTTATGCTAATAACCGTTTGAATACAGCGCCTGGTGTAACCTCAACTTTTGATATAACGGTCTATTTCATCAGGTGTTATTGACCGCTATAAATCGCGCAACTACCTAACAGTATATTCAAGACATAATAAAGAGCAACAACTTGTATATATTTTATAGTTTAAAAAAAAAACAATTTTTATCGAATAGTACTGTAGTTATGTCTCAACTTTTACCGATAGATAGGTAGGTGGTCAATAATGCGCTATTAGGAGAAATACGATGCTGAAGAGAATGAACTATGGAGAATACGGAGTTGTTGCGTTTATGCTGGTAGCTTTGCTGGTTACAACAAGTTTTGTAACTTCAATTGAAGAGAGGGTTCCCGCAGAGAATAGTAGTATCTGGTCTAAACCCGAGTTTGCCTTTGTGGGTAAGGGTAATTATGCCGATGGACTTGCGGCTATGCAGGGTATTGAGATTGATTCGGGGGTCGATTATGACACTGCTTCTCCTATGGTCGTAGGAAATAATCAGGATATTTTTCAGGGGCTGGAGAGTAATATCAGCAAGCTTGATGCGGCAATGTACAGGAGTAGTGAGATACTTCGTTCGCTCAAGACCGAGTCGGAGGAGGCTCTTGATTACGGACAGGTTGTGCAGCCGCAAGAAGAGCAGATGCGAATTGAAGACTTTGCATTACAAGGATTTGAAGCCGAGCCACAGTTGCAGGAGCAGAATATTGGCAGGGCAGAGATTGTCGGTGTAGATATCAGCTTGCCGGGAGGCTTGAGAAAAATGCGACGGTGTAGCCGTCGATATGAGTCGGTAGATATTGAAGCTATAAGTTCGGCTACGATGAAGGTGGTAGGGATTTTGCTCAAATTCGGCATGGAAGAGAGGGCTTTGAGTATGATCGAGGGTGAAATTCTTGGAGTAGATAAGAATTAGCCGTCTTTGGGGTTTGCTAGCTAGATATAGTTTGCAAGACAGTCTGCTTATGCAGGCTGTCTTTATTTGTATTAAGAAGTTTTTCAGGTTATTTTGGAAAAGGGGCGTTTTTCTGGTCTTATGTTCAATAGAGTAGGCTTGTTGCCAGTTAGTCAGAGAGTATTTGCTGCGATTATGTGTTATAAAATGATCGCATACTGTAAGCTTTTTTTGCGAGTGAATAATTCGACTTTGTTGTGGCATTATCCCGGGTAATAGAGTAGAATAAGTATTAGCATAGAAAATGATCATTATCATTGCAGGTAGGTTGGTAATTTACCGCGGTCTACTGAAAATGAGGTGTTATTGGCTGTGTCTGGAGTATATCATGTGAAGAGAAATTTACAGTTATGAAATATAAAGAGAATCAATTTAGAAGGAGAGTTGGAGATATAAAAAGCGGGAATATGCCATTTTACCGAAGGAGTAATTCCTTTCGGGCAAAGTCCCGTCATTCTGATATTAATAATCCTGCACCGGTCAATATTCTGACCAGTATCAATCAGCAGGGGATTGATCTTGGCGCTAGGGGGGGGATGGGTCTTAGTCTCAAGTTCTCGCTACCGATTATAATTGTCTTCATTGGGGTTATTGCAATGTTTACCTATTTCATTGCAAAGACTTCGGCGGAAGCAATAGCCAATGAAATTCTTAAGAGTGGTCTGGCTGAGGCTACAGTCCTCTCGGATGTCGGATCGATGATAATAGAGAAGTCGAATCGTACATTCTATATGTCGGGACCTAAAGGCGGTGACGAACCTTGGCCGGTTGATCTGGGGTTGATCAGCAAGCAGGAGTTTCTCAAACAGGCAGAGGATTTTGCTGATCAGGAGTTACCGGAGATGGTATCTGGGGACTTTCGCAAGCGCCAGGAGACTCTCTTTGCTGCTAGAACCGGAGGATTGCTCAAACGGATAATCGCTTTTCGTTCCATCGATGGGGTGCTCCATGATTTTCAGACACTTGCTGCATATATTCTCGTAAGTAAGGAAGAGGTGATTGAACTCTATACTGCTGATTCAGACAGTGGTTATCAGATGGAGAGACCCAAACTGCTATTATTGGCAAGATCCGAGCAGGGGTATGAGATTAAGCGGGGAGAGGAGGGGGTACTCCCGATTGAGAAGAGTAACTGGATAGACAAGTATGCAGATATTTCAGAGTGTACTATAGGTGACCGCAAGATTGTCTTCGGTACCAAGGAGACTCCGTGTGTGGTCTATGGGGGAGTGGTATTCTTTGCCGGGGTAGTACATACCGCTGAGAATGAGCAGGTTAAAGAGGTTAAGTCATTGGTATTTGATACCCCGATCTTTGACAGCGGTAATAAGGAGATCGGTCGAGCCATAGTTGCAGTGCGGGCGTCGCAAATTGTTGAGCGGTTGCGCAAAATTTATCTGGTATTCGTTATGGCCGCGCTGGCAGCGATTATTCTCTCGATCGTCACTAGCTTTATTGTCGGGGCGATTGTGACTAAACCGATAAAGTTGTTGATCGCAGATATGAATCAGGTCGCCAGTGGTGATCTATACCATAAGACCAAGGCGTATTCGACCGATGAAATTGGTCTGATTGCCAGTGAGTTCAATCGTATTACGCAGATTCTCAAGATGGCTCATGAGCATGAGAAGGAAACGTTGAAGATCGAGAGTGAACTTGATATGGCCGGTGAGATTCAATTCAACCTCTTGCCTACAGAGCTGCCCAGTATCGAGAATATCGATATCTTTGCGGCTTATCAACCGGCAAATGAGGTGGGTGGTGATTATTATGATATGTTTCAGATAGATGAAAGTCATTACGGGTTTGTGGTGGCGGATGTATCGGGAAAAGGTGTGCCGGGGAGTATGGTGATGGCAACTACAAGAACCATACTCAGGTTTGTCGCGCACCAGAATTTATCGACGGTAGATACTCTGATTAATACCAATTCGATTGTCGCTGAGGATATTAAACGGGGTATGTTTGTAACCGCTTTCTACCTGGTATATGATAGTAGAAATCAGGTTGTCGAGTGTTCGTCCGCTGGGCATAACCCTATGGCTCTGTATCGCAGTAGTGGTGAGATTGAATTGATAAACCCTAGCGGTATCGCTATGGGCTTTGATAAAGGGGAGATCTTTAGAAATACTATAAAGAGTGAGAAAATCAGTCTTGGTAGCGGGGATAGGGTAATACTTTATACCGATGGTATTATCGAAGCAATGAGTGAAGCTCGGGAAGAGTACAGCGATAAAAAATTATACTCTTTTATCAAGGAGAATAAAGACCTTGGTAGTCAGGAATTTGTGCAGAAGCTTTTGCATGATATTGAGCAGCATCAAGGAAGACTTATCCAGCATGATGATATTACCATATTGACCTTTAGGGTCTTGTAAGAAGGGAAGTTGTGTCAATGAGTGATAAAGATTGTATAACGGAGATGACTTGTAAATGTGATACCAAGCATCTTGCGGAAATACGAAATATGGTCAGAATTGTTGCCTCCGAGTACTTCTCAGATAGAATAACGATTGGCAAGGTTATCCTTGCGGTAGATGAAGCGGTGGCAAATGTTATGGAGCATGCATATGACGGGGAGACTGAAGAAGGTTATGTCCATGTCCTGATAAAGGTTGAAGGAAATGACTTTCAGGTGAAGGTTAGTGATGAAGGGAAGAAGTTTGACTCTAGCTCAATCAAGACTGGATGCATCAGAGAGGCTGTCAACCGCGGTCAGAAGACTGGCTATGGTATCTACCTTATTCGGCAGATAATGGATGAGATTCATTATAACTATGTGAAGAATGTCAAGAATGAGCTATGTATGATCAAGAAGATTGATGGCGTTGAGAATAAAGCTGTAGGAGAGTTGGAATAATGGCAGAATTAGAGTTAGAGGTGGTGAGTAAAGATAACGGAGTAGCATTGATTCATCTCAAAGGCTTTCTGGATGCGCATACCTTCGAGAAATTGGATAATAATCTGCAAGATCTGTTTGACTCCGGTATTTATAATATAATTGTCAATTTGGGTGATGTTGAGTATATCTCTTCGGCTGGAGCAGGAGTCTTTATCGGTGCCATGGCGCAGGCGCAAGAGAATACAGGGAACATTGTTCTGGTCAATCCTACAGAGAGTGTGCAGGAGGTGTTTGACCTGCTTGGATTATCGCAGATCTTTACTATCCTGGAGTCAGATGCCGACGCCAAGAGGTTTTTAGCTGAATAGAATGATTTTGGGTGAAAGCTGTATGTTATCAGGTTGCCTCTGTGGAGGCAGCCTTTTTTTTGGGCGTTTGGGGATAAAAAATGGCAGACTACTCCTGGGGGAGAGTAGTCTGACTCGGGAGGGTGACGTTTTAACAAGTGCATTGCACACCAGATAAAACGTCGGGTACTACATACAAGATTTATTGGTGCTGGTCACTTTTTCGTTTTTATGCAGTTATGTCCAGCGGTTTAGCCTCTACCGGTGTAGCGTTCTGCTCGGCTGTATCTTCCTGAGATTCTACCCCATAGCCGTTATTGAAGTACTTATTATAAAGGTCGTCTAGAGCCTGACCGGTCTCTTCTGCACTATAATAGGTGGTTACAGATGAGTAGTTCATCTCAAAGACGCTACTGTAGGCAGAGAAGTCGAATAGAGGTTCGGTTACTTCATCACCTTCTTCACCGTCTTTTGAGCCGGTCTTTACGAAATTGTCGAGTCCGTCAAATACCAATGAATGGGTCTCGTCTACTTCTTCCTGGGTCTCGTCTGGAAGTTTACCCAGGATTCCCATTGCCTGATCGAAGCCTTTCTGGATAGCTTTACCGATAATATCGGCAAAGTTGGATCTGGCTTCTTCTGTATTACCGCCTTCTTTATACTGCTGGCTGTTGCCGAAGAATCCAAGTGAGAAGTCAAGGATTCGGTCAGCGGTAGCCTCTGGTGAGAAGTACTCTTGCAGTTGGGCAAATGGATCGGTGGCTTCTGTTTCATCACTGGCATCGGCGCTATCAGTGCCGTTTAGGCCTGAAAGGAAGTCGAATGGGTTGAAGCTGTCCCCAAAGTTGGCGGCACTACCTATACCCATGAATTCGAATGAGCCCTTCAGACTGAAGCTGGTCTCCTGCATAGTCATGCCGTTTTCACCGGCTACTGCGATCATGGAACTGTAGCTGATCTCAAAGCTGGCTGAGAAGGACATCATTGAGGTGCCGGCTGTGGCTTCTGAAAGATTACCCAAACCTACACCTTCAAGGAGCATCTGGTTGAGCTTGTCCTTAAATTCATCGAAGATGCTGGCATAGGTTGTCGCTGCTTTAGCTTCTTCCTCTTCGGTCTCGGTGGTGACTACTCCTGATTCAGCCGCCTCTTCTTCCTCTTCGGTCGCATTGGTACTGTTTCCTGCGGCAGCATCAAGTGCTTCTTGTGAGATAGTCGCACTATCTGAATCTGAAGATCCGGTGTTGGTCTCACTCTTGACCAGCTCTGCCTTCTTGGCCAGGAAATCTGCCAGCTTTTGCAGTTGCTTGTCCTGAGTGAAATCATAATCATCGGCGTTTGCAGCCTTCTTCTCGGCTTTTTTCCAAACACTTTCGGGTAGCGAAGCAATAGTCTCTTCGCTCATACCCTTTTCTTTAAGGGCGTTGGCAAAGGCTTCACGTGCAGATACCGTCTGGGCATCTTCTTGCTCAGTCGATTCTACATTACTGGTGTTACCATTGGTAATACCGGTCTTGGTAATATTCTCCCAGTAACTACTTAATTTGTAACTTGAAAACATGCTGCTCTGGTTAATTCCGCTGAACATAGTATTCCCTCCCATGGAAACTAGAATTCACTGATAAAATACCAATAACTATCGATTCTTTTCAAACAATATTTAAATAAGTACCCCCAAGTACCTAATTTAAATTGTGTTACAGCTTCTTAAGGCATAACTGCGGTGCTAATTTAAAGCTCAGTATGCCTCCCCATGCCAGTATTTACGGTTATAGGGTAGGTGACATTAGTAAAATATTATTTTTTTAGGAAAAAAGATTCTGTGGAAGAAAAGGCTGTTTTTACAGTAAGGCTGGAAAAAATAGGATCAATCCGTGGTTTTTTTAACTCTGACTTTTGCTTAGCATGTATAAATTAGATACTATAGATTGCTTTTTCCGGCGTATTGGGTTGGATAAAATAATAGCAAATTTTTGGGGTTTTTGGGGGATGGCTGGACTTTGCAAATTTTGTGTTTATAATGATTTGAACCTTAATTTAATTGTTGGTATGTGTTATAGCTGCATGCTGGTAGTCGAGGTAGTCAGGTTTTTGAGGGTTATAAATTTATAATTCATGATTTTTGAAATAATGCGAAATTAACGAGATAAGAAGTTCATGAGCAAACTGGATATAAAAAAGATAAAGGAAGAGGCGCTATCCTGTTTTGGAGTGGATGCGGCGCGAATTATGCACCAAGTTTCTTCACGGCGTCGGCGTCAAGGTGAATATGACTATGCCGGGAAGATTGAGCGGTCACGCCAGTTGGTGCAGTGGCGCCGGGATAATCTGCCAGTAATAGAGTATCCGTTGGAATTGCCGATAGTAGGGTCGAAAGATATTATCAAAGAGGCGATTCAGCAGAATCAGGTGGTCATCATTGCCGGGGAGACGGGGTCGGGTAAGACGACGCAGTTGCCCAAAATCTGTCTCGAACTCGGTAGAGGGATAAAAGGATATATCGGGTGCACCCAGCCGCGACGGGTAGCGGCGGTGAGTATCAGCAGTCGCGTAGCGGAGGAGCTTGGTAGTAGTCTCGGGGAAGCTGTGGGGTATCAGGTGCGTTTTGATGAGCGGGTAAGTAACCGATCATACATTAAGTTTATGACTGACGGCATACTTCTGGCTGAGACCAGAGCCGATCCAGATTTATTGGCTTATGATACGCTGATAATTGATGAGGCTCATGAGCGTTCACTCAATATCGATTTTATTCTAGGATACTTGAAGCGGTTGTTGCCTAGACGGCCGGAGTTGAAGGTGATTATAAGTTCAGCTACGCTTGAGGTCGAACGTTTTGCCGAGTATTTTCCACACTCAGAGAGTATTGTCGTCGAGGGGCGTACGTATCCGGTAGAGTTGATATATCAGCAGATAGAGAATGATAACGCCTTGCTCGCGGTGCAGGTAGGGAAAGCGTATGAGGCCTTACTGCATGAGTATGGAGCAGGGGATGCGTTGGTGTTTATGAGCGGTGAGCAGGAGATACGGGAGACAGTAAACCATCTTGAACGTAAACGTCTTGCCGGGGTTGAGGTGTTGCCGCTCTATGGTAGGCTTACGCCGGCTGAGCAGCAACGGGTCTTCAAGCCGGGAGCTAAACGGAGGATTGTGGTTGCAACCAATGTGGCGGAGACCTCGGTGACTGTGCCGCGGGTCAGGTACGTAATCGATACTGGCATGGCACGGATCAAGCGTTATAATAGTAGAAGTGGGGTGGAGTCGTTACAGGTTGAGTCTATCTCCAGAGCCAGCGCGGCGCAGCGAGCCGGACGTTGTGGGCGAATAGGCCCGGGTGTTTGTGTACGCCTTTATAGCGAGGATGATTTCGCGGAGCGGGAGGAGTTTACTGATCCTGAAATCAAGCGCTCATCTCTTGCCGGGGTAATACTCCAGATGAATCTGCTCCGTCTGGGTAAGATTGAAGATTTTCCTTTTATTGAACCGCCTCCGGGCGGGTTG
The DNA here is from genome assembly GCA_963556115.3 of Planctomycetota bacterium. Taxonomy (GTDB): domain Bacteria; phylum Planctomycetota; class SZUA-567; order SZUA-567; family SZUA-567. Next base: position 41,489 of record CAUVYI020000006.1, read on the forward strand.
GTGCGAGCCGGGTATAGCGAACTTGAGGAGATCGGGGCGCTGTCTGAAGCCGGGGAGATTACCTTGGAGGGTAAGCGTATTGCTCGCTTGCCGATTGAGCCGCGTTTTGGCAAGATGTTGCTTACTGCGGTGAACTATGGTTGTTTGGAGAAGATGCTTACAATAGTCTCCGGACTCTCGGTACAGGATCCACGACTTCGTCCGGTGGATAAGCAGGCAGATGCGGACATGGTGCATGGGCGGTATAAGGACAAGTTCTCTGATTTTACTTCTTGGCTGCATCTCTGGCGAGTTCTGGAGGAGGAGCGGGAGAAGGCGGGGAGTAATAATAAGTTCAATAAATTCTGTCGGGATAATTTTTTGAGTTATCTGCGTCTGCGGGAATGGTTCAGCACCCGTGAGCAGTTGGCGCAGGAATTGAATAAATACGGGGTGCAGAAGAAAGAACCATTATATAAAGAGAAGAAGAAACTGGCTGCGCATGATATACCGGAAGAGAATCTGCACCGGGCATTACTCTCAGGATTATTGAGCCGGTGCGGACGCTATCATGAAGAGGATAAGGAGTACCGCGGAGCCAAGGAAACACGGTATTTGATCTGGCCGGGATCTGGCGTCGCCGGGGAGAAGGCTGAGTGGATAGTGGCTGCAGAGATTGTGGAGACCAGTCGGAGATTTGCGCGTACTGTAGCCAGAATCAAGCCGGAATGGCTGGAGGATGCTGGGGCGCATCTACTCAATAAGAGTTATTCTGAACCATTCTTTGATGAGAAGAGTGGGTGTGTACGGGCGTTTATGAATGCAACGCTTTATGGCTTACCGGTGGTAGAGAAGCGGCGAGTGCATTATGGGAGCATTGATCCAGTAAAGTCGCGGGAGATTTTTATCCGGGATGGATTAGTAGGGATGAAACTGCGTAGTCGGGTACGGTTTTACCGGGATAATGCTCGGTTGGTTCAGAGTGTGCAAGATGAGCAGGATAAATTGCGAAATAATGATCTGCTGGTGGATGCAGAGGCATTATATGGTTTTTATGATAAGCGTTTGCCGGCTAATATCTATACCGAGAAGGCGTTGCAAAAATTTTCTGAGGCTGAGAAACGGCGTCAGAGCCGTAAGCTATTTATGCAGGAGAAGGATGTCGTCCTGGAGAACAGAGCAGGACTCAGCAAGGAGTTGTTTCCGGATAAATTCAGGGCGGGTGGATTTGAGTTTGAACTTACATATAAGTTTGATCCCGGAGATAAAGCCGACGGGGTGAGTTGTAGAATACCGCTGGGTGTGCTGCCGAGCCTTGAAGCGCCGGAGTTTGAATGGTTGATACCGGGGCTGCTCGGGGAGAAGATTGCAGCTATGGTTCGGAGTCTGCCGCGGAGTCTGCGGCGGGAATTGCAGCCTATCGCCACCTGTGTTGAAACGCTCAATTCACGTATTCAGAGGGGGAAGCTGGGTTTTGTGCCGACACTAGTTGCGCTTATTCGTAAGGAGTTTGGAGTGCGGGTTGCAGAGTCTGACTTTCGAGTGGGAGAGTTGACCCCGTTTTTAAGGATGTACTTTATAATCGTTGATTCACAGAATAAAACTGTGGCTGCCGGTAGAGAACTGACGGAATTGCAAGCGGAGTGCGCCGGTAAGAGTAAGAGTAATTTCGAAGCTGCGGCCAAGGATAAGTATGAGAATGCTAATGTCTGTTCTTGGGGATTTGAGTTGTTCAGAAAGGTTGCGTTGTCTGGGGGGGCGGTAGGTTATTTGGGACTTCGGGATAAGATCAAGGCTGTCGCATTGGAGGTGCATGCGAGTGTCGAGAGCGCCAGAAGGGTGTCCCGGCGAGGAATATGCCGCTTGGCGGTAAATATACTCCATGTGCAGTGCCGGAAGATTATCAAGAGCTTGCCGGCAGGTAATGAGGCGTATATGTATTATGCGGCTATTGGCGGCAGTAAGGAAGGTTTGCAGGAGGATATGCTGTTGGCGGGCGTGCAGTATTTGCTGGATGAACTGCGGGAATTACCGCTGACCAGCACGGACTTTGAGAATTTTTTGAGTCTGCTGCGCAGTCGGCTTTATGAAGTTGTCTATAAACTAGGGGTGGCAGTTGATGCGGCGATGTTGAAGGTAGTGGCGTTTATGCGGGAGATTGAGCAAGAACGGCCGAAGGGACTCAAGCGAGAGGCTTATGAGGAGATCTATGCGCAGGTCTCACGGCTGGTATATCCGGGTTTTGTGCGTGATAGTGGGGTTGTGCATACGCCGGATATTCCGCGCTATATTGAGGGGATGCGTTTGCGCGTGAAGAAGTTGGAGGGGGCGGTGCAGAAGGATAGGGTGCGCGCGGGTGAGATCAATTCGCGTTGGCAGCAGTGTATCGAGGCTTTTGCAGCGATTCAGCGCCGGAAGGGTTATTCCCGGGCGTTGGTTGAGTATCGGTGGTTGCTGGAGGAGTATGCGGTATCGATATTTGCGCAGGAGGTTGGAACTGGGTATAAGGTATCGCCCAAGAGGCTTGATGCGCTCTGGCGTGAGGTAGAGGCTGATCTTAGCAGTTTGTAGTATCGATATTTTGCAGTTGTACGGGATGAGTATAATTTTTATTCTTGTCTTCAGGCGAGTGGCGGTTACAATTAGTAATTTGGAGAGTGTTTATTTATTGGGGATTGTACAATGTCATATAAATTTGCCAGATATCTGGTTGATCTTGATCTGGGGAGTGTCCCTGAACTCTGGGCACCAGTACTTATTATTGGCAGTGGTATTGCTGGATTATCGGCGGCTCTGGCAGCAGCGGAGTCGCGCCGGGTAGTGCTTATCTCCAAAGAGGAATTAAATGAGACTGCAACTAATTATGCGCAAGGGGGAATTGCGGCGGTACTTGCAGCCGACGACAGTTTTGATAGCCATGTTAAGGATACGCTGGTAGCCGGGCAGGGTCTTTGTGAACGTGAGGCCGTTGAAGTTCTGGTGCGTGATGGGGCGGCGCGCTGTCGGGAGTTGATCGAGATGGGGATGGAGTTTGACACCGAAGACGGTGAGATCCATTTTACCATGGAGGGGGCGCATAGCTCCAGACGTATAATGCACTGTGATGGGGATGCAACCGGGCGCCAGCTCCAGAAGTTTCTGGCGGCAAGGGTTAGGGAGCATCGTAATATTCAGATCTATGAGAACCATTTTGTTATTGACCTGCTGCATGAAGATAATGTCTGCTATGGGGCGTTGATTCAGGACAGTAATTATGGACGGCTCTTGAGTATCAAGTCACATGCGACAATCCTCGCTTGCGGTGGTGGTGGGCAGGTCTTCCGAGAGACGACCAATCCCGGGTGCGCCACCGGTGACGGTATGGCGCAGGCTTTTAGAGCTGGGGCGGTACTGCGGGATATGGAGTTTGTGCAGTTTCATCCAACCACCCTGTACCTTGCCGGGGCACCGCGATTTCTGATAAGTGAGTCGGTGCGTGGAGAGGGGGCTTATCTGATTAATCAGCATGGGCAGCGCTTTATGCAGAAGTATGATGAGCGGGCTGAACTGGCGCCACGGGATGTCGTGAGTCAGTCAATCTTTAAGGAGCTTCACAGCCGGGATGAAGAGGTGGAGATCTATCTCGACCTGCGTCACTTGGGTGAAGAGATGATCAATAACAGATTTCCAAATATCGGCCGGATCTGCTCAATGTATGGTATTGATATCGTGCATGAGTTGATCCCGGTACGTCCGGCAGTGCATTACTTTATGGGTGGCGTAAAGACCAATCTCGACGGCGAGACCTCGGTCGAGCGGTTGCTGGCGGCGGGTGAGGTCGCGTCAACCGGGGTGCAGGGAGCAAACCGATTGGCATCCAACTCGCTCCTTGAGGGGCTGGTGTTCGGCTACCGCGCCGGGAAGCAAGCGGTGAACTATAGGGAGTTGGAGTATCGTCCACTCAAGGTTGAACGGGGGCTTGAGGAGGCGAGGTTGGCACCGCTCAACTTATCTGATATGCTCCAGTCCTTGAAGGCATTGACCTGGAGGCACCTCGGGGTATTTCGTGACGAGAAGAAGCTGCATGAGGCGCGCAAGACCATCGCCTTCTGGGGGAAGTATGTGTTTAGTGAGCAGTTTCAGGCGCGGGGTGGGTTTGAAGTGCAGAATATGCTGACAGTGGCCGGGCTTATTGCTGAATCTGCCTTTGGGCGTAAAGAGAGCCGCGGGGCGCATCAGCGTATTGATTTTCCGAGTGAGGATGCGGCGGCTGAGCATACCGAGCTGACGATAGAGCTGCTGGAGGAGATGGCCGGTGGAGGATGGTAAGGTATGTAATATTGCGCTTCAGCTGGAGGAGATGGCGGGGAAGTATCCGCAGAAGCGGGCGGTGGTCTTTCCCTTTTCGCGGGATAAGCAAGGGAATGTGGCGTATACGCACTTGACCTTTAGTGAGCTCTCGCGGCGAAGTTCGGAGTATGCGGGCGGATTTGAGGAATACGGGGTGGGGCGCGGGGTCAAGACTTTGGTTATGCTCAGACCGAGCCTGGATTTCTTTGCCGTAGTCTTTGCGTTATTTAAAGTCGGAGCGGTACCGGTGCTGATCGATCCAGGGATGGGGATAGATCGGTTACTCCACTGTATTCAGTCGGTACGCCCTGAGGCGATGATTGGAGTCGAGCTGGCGCATTTGATGCGAATACTTAAGAGGAAGTTCTTTACCTCGGTAAAATATGCGGTGACCGAGGGGCGGCGCTGGCTCTGGAACGGCAAGACTCTTGCAGAATTGCGGCTTGTTGGTAGAGATTATACGGTGGCGCCGACAACGGCGGACGAGCTGGCGGCTATCCTCTTTACTACCGGCAGTACTGGACCGGCCAAGGGCGTAGA
>CAUVYI020000007.1:0-498043 GCA_963556115.3 Planctomycetota bacterium
TAAAGAGAGCCGCGGGGCGCATCAGCGTATTGATTTTCCGAGTGAGGATGCGGCGGCTGAGCATACCGAGCTGACGATAGAGCTGCTGGAGGAGATGGCCGGTGGAGGATGGTAAGGTATGTAATATTGCGCTTCAGCTGGAGGAGATGGCGGGGAAGTATCCGCAGAAGCGGGCGGTGGTCTTTCCCTTTTCGCGGGATAAGCAAGGGAATGTGGCGTATACGCACTTGACCTTTAGTGAGCTCTCGCGGCGAAGTTCGGAGTATGCGGGCGGATTTGAGGAATACGGGGTGGGGCGCGGGGTCAAGACTTTGGTTATGCTCAGACCGAGCCTGGATTTCTTTGCCGTAGTCTTTGCGTTATTTAAAGTCGGAGCGGTACCGGTGCTGATCGATCCAGGGATGGGGATAGATCGGTTACTCCACTGTATTCAGTCGGTACGCCCTGAGGCGATGATTGGAGTCGAGCTGGCGCATTTGATGCGAATACTTAAGAGGAAGTTCTTTACCTCGGTAAAATATGCGGTGACCGAGGGGCGGCGCTGGCTCTGGAACGGCAAGACTCTTGCAGAATTGCGGCTTGTTGGTAGAGATTATACGGTGGCGCCGACAACGGCGGACGAGCTGGCGGCTATCCTCTTTACTACCGGCAGTACTGGACCGGCCAAGGGCGTAGAGTATGAACACGGAATGTTTGTGGAGCAGTGCCGGATTATTCGTGATACGTATAAGATTGGGGCGGAGGATATAGATCTGCCGACATTTCCACTCTTTGCGCTCTTCTCAGTGGGGCTAGGGATGACGGCGGTGATCCCGGATATGGATCCGACAGCGCCGGCCAAGGTCGAGCCGCAAAAGATTATTGAGGCGATCAATAAGCAGGGGTGTACCTTTTCTTTTGGTTCTCCGGCGCTCTGGGGCAGGGTGAGTAAGTATTGCGTGGAGAATAATATTAAGCTACCGAGTATGCAGAAGATCTTGATGGCTGGGGCACCGGTGCCTCCTGCGACCCATGAACGGCTGCTCAAGCATATTTTGTCAGCTGGAGCTGAGACCCATACCCCGTACGGAGCTACCGAGAGTCTGCCGGCGTGTGATATGCGCGGTAGTGAGGTGCTGGCGCAGACGGCGGCGGCAACAGCTGTGGGTAAGGGCTTCTGTGTGGGTAGACCGGTTGACGGGGTGACGGTACGGGTGATACGTTTGACTGACGCGGTGATTGGGGAGTGGAGTGAGGAGCTGGAGGTGCCTGTAGGCGAGGTGGGAGAGATTACGGTGAAGGGCGGAATGTGACCAAGCGTTACTTTGAGCGCCCGGAGATGACGGCAACGGCGAAGATCAGCGAAAATGGGGTGATAGTACACCGCATCGGTGACCTTGGCTATTTTGACGCTGAAGGGCGGTTATGGTTCTGTGGGCGTAAAGCGCACCGGGTAGAGACAACGGCGGGGATACTCTATACCGTTTGTTGCGAGGCGATCTTCAACCAGCACCATAAGGTGTTCAGGAGTGCTTTAGTCGGGGTTGGTAAGCGCGGCGGGCAGCGGCCGATAATTATCATTGAGCCGCAGAATGGGGTTGGTGAGAGCGAACTGCAAGGGCTGAAGCTGGAGCTTTTACGGTTGGAGCAGCCAGTGCGGTAACCAGTGGGATTAAAGATCTTTGTTTCATCGGGATTTTCCAGTGGATATTCGACATAATGCCAAGATCAACCGGGAAGAGCTTACGACTTGGGCAACGGAGAAGATTGAGGGTTGAGGCTGCATCTCGCAGCCCGTCCATTTGTGTAAATGTGGGTGTGGTTGGTTTATGGCATTTTGGCTATGGCAAAATTTTCCGCGAAGGTTGGGAAATCACTTGTGTGATTTCCTTGTTTAGCTGAAGCGATACACAGGTCGCCAAGCAGGCGACAATTTGCCTACTTTGCCCGCTGCTCGGGCGAAAGTAGGTCGAAGGTTTTATGAGCTGGCGAATAAAAGCTGAGAGTGTAATCGTAGATTGCTGAGGGGTGAGGCGTGGCTGAACGCTTGGCGCTAGTGCTTTGACTTGAGGGTTTTCTATATTCTTAATCCGAAGGCGAGGGCTGTTTGGCTGGGAGGGTGAGGTCGGAGACTGCCGCGAAGGTAGGAAAATTGCGGGAGGCAATTTTCTATGTGGATGATGGGTGATACAGCCAGTAACAGAGTTACTGGCTGAGGTTGCATCTGCAGCTCGCTCATTGGCATAAGCGTTTTCCGAGAGGACGCATGCGAATTGCGAACTGGTGAGCAACGGCTGAGAGTGTATTGGCACTACCTCGGTACACAATCTTTCAGATATTTAAGAAACGTCAACCAGCTCTTTTGTCCACTTTGCAGCCTTAAGCTACTCTCAGTACTGTTCTGTATCCATATATGGTGTTTCAATAGTTACCGGAATTACTATTTTTGAGATTTGAAATAATTTTTCGGAGTGACTGAAGGACTGTTTGAAGTAAATAAAACTCCGATCCTAGTTATCAATGCACCAAGTAATCCATATCCAAATAAAACTTGAATTGATACAGCTATATATCCTGAAATACTCTTTACCTTTGGAATAATATCCCCAAAACCTAATGTAGTCATTGTAACGATTGAATAGTAAAAGCATCTAATTCGTGATTCCCAATTGCTAAGTTCTATCTGTTCTCCTTTGCTGTTAAGAAAAATATTTAACCACTCGCTTCCATAATAACAATATAATATTGTAAATATTATCGTAACAGCAAAAAAAACTCCGATTAATCTAGCAGTTGAATATCCGTAATCAGAAATGAGCCAAAAGAAGTATGTTAGTATAATCAGTATTGCTGATTTAACACAAATCACAATACTGATTAATAGAAAGTAAATAGCAATTAATATTGATGCAATTGTGGTAGTAAAAAAATTATGTTGGAAGTAATTTATCAAATTGTCGTAATAATTTAAATCAGGCAATAAGTTATAGCTTTTATACCATTTAATCCAGTGTTGCTTTTTAATGTTATAATCAATAAATGATAAAACGTGAGGAGTAAGAAGAGCATTTTTATATTGTGAGTTATTAAATGTGATTTTACTTAGAGTATCAGATGGGTTAGGGGTATAGATCATATTGGTTAAATCACAGCTATTAAAAGATGTGTCTTCAATTCTTATTTCATTGCATTTGCAGTTGATAAGGTTTATATTAGTTAAAACTGACTTCATTAAGTCAGTCTTTTTCATACTTGAGTTTTTGAATGAAGTATTATTAAATTCACAAATATTGTTGAATGATGAATTATCAAGATTACAATTCTCAAATTTTGAGTTAGTTATATCTGAAAAGGAGAAATTTGCATTTATTAAAGAAGCACCACTGAAGTCAGTACAATCAAGATTTGATTTTATGAAGTTATAATTATTAAAACAGCAGTAATAACCATTATGTTGATAATATGTGGTTTTATATTCTGGGTTAAATGAACATCTAGATAGATCAAAAAATTGTAAGGATTTATCATCATCGTCAAGCTTTTCGGTTTCTGAAATAAAAGCCATGATTAACAGTGATTTCTTTTTATCGGACTCATATTCATTTTGGATTTTATTAGCTTTCTGAAGATTATTTGATAGCGATATCATTAATTGAGCAAGATCTTCGTTATAATGATTATCTTTTTTAATAATGTGCTTGTTAAATTCATTCTTATTATTAAGGTTTGTTTGTATTTTTGAGAAAAAATAATCGTGCATAGTGCAGCTTGAAAGCCACCTTTTGGTGTGCTCAATATCATAGTCTGTTATGTTTTGTGCGATTCCATATTCAATGATTGCTAATGTCTCTGAGTCTGTAATTATTGACGTGTAAGAAACATCACTGAAATTAATTTTGTCAAGAATATCTTTTTTGTTATAGTAGTAGCACATATTATTTAGTGATGATCCTGAAAATTTAGCACCACCAATTAAAGAATATACAAATTTACTCCTTTCAAGGTTACTGTAGTAAAATCTTGCTCCTTGTAAGTTAAGATGGGATAGGTTTGTATTTGATAGGTTTGTGTAGTAGAATGATGCTTCTATAAAACTAATGCCTGATAATGAGATACCATATTTTGATTTTAATGGCGTATTTAGGTTGAAGTTATCAAAATCTCCTGCGTCGAGATATAATTGTGAATTATTAAAAATTCGTTTTCTTTCATTAAATTTATTGATTGCATTAATTTTTTTCTTTTTCATTATCTGAGTTTGAAAGTTTATTTGATAGGATTTTTAATTCATAATATAAGTATGGATTGAATTTTATGTCAATTTCACGGCCTATAGAATTCCTATAACCTTGATTTGCTATTAATACTATTTCATCATCTGTAGTATTAGAATGGTGGACGTTTTTCCATTCATAACGAATATTAAATATTTCTTTGAGTTCATTTTCAGAGTAGAATTCATTTATTTCTTTTATATTCACTGTTCGTCTTTCATTAAATTTTAATTGAAACTTTTCAGTGACCTAGATTTGGTGAACAACCTCTAAGCCACACTGCTATGCTTCTGTTCATACTCTTCTGGACTGATATAGCCCAAATATTGATGACGTTTGCGTCTATTATAGAATATTTCTATATATAAAATAACTCTTTTTTTGTTTCTTCAATATTACTATATACCATTCCTCTAATCAACTCATATTTAAGCTTCTGGAAGAAGCTCTCTTGAATTGCATTACTTTATGGATTTTCCTCGGACTCATGCTAATTTTTAAACAATAATGTCTGCGACCTTATGCAGGGTTGTGTGGTTTGAAGGTATAGGGCATAATTATATACTGTAGTCTATTTGCTGGCAAGGGAGTTTTCTGGATTGATGATTGACATTTTAATATCTGCTGGCCTGTGGTTTGAGGTTGTGGCATGAGACTTCTGCGAAGGTGGGAAAATTGCAGGAGCAATTTTCATGCATAGACTAAATATTGAAAATCACTAACGTGATTTTCATACTATGAAGATGCGATATACAGGTCGCCAAGCAGGCGACAATTTGCCTATCCCTAGATGCTGGGTGTTCGAGTTGGCGAGAACTAAGCAGTACTTTGCCCGCTGCTCGGGCGAAAGTAGGTCGAAGGTTTTATGAGCTGGCGAATAAAACCTGAGAGTGTAATCATCGGTGGTTGAGGGGTGAGGCGTGGCTGAACGCTTGGCGTTAAGAGCTTTGACTTGAGGGTTTTTATCTACTTTATCCGAAGGCGAGGGTGGTTTGGCTAGGGGGTGAGGCTGGAGACTTCTGCGAAGGTAGGAAATTTGCGTTGGCAATTTTCAGATATTTTTATGAATGGGGTGAGGCTGAGAAGAATGCTTGGCGTAAAAGCCTAGATTTATGAAATCGGTAGTGTAACAGTTTTGTTACACTACCCGTATATGGTCTACCGACTGGTTCAAGTCCAGAACAGTAGAAGTACAGCGGCTGCTGGATAACCTGCACTCACTCTCCTGACCCCATACTGATCGTAAAAAGGCTATGCAAGTCCGTCAAAAATGAATTGCATAGCCTTAAAATTTCTCTACTCATTTTCGTATATTGATATAGTATTATTTTAGCATCATCTTTTTAGAAATTTAACATCACCATGAGAGACTATCAACAAATATCTTCTGCTGTTCAAGCAATCTGCTGTAACTCTCAGGTATCGAGGTAGAGCCAAATCTTCTGGAGAAGGCAGACTTCAGAACACCGCGATCCTTGAGGTATATCTTTGCGGTCAGCGGATACATTGCTTCATCCATTGCTGAAAGAATACCCAGAATACTCTGAAGCTCATCAACCCTTGTATCATTACTCTTGATTAGTGAATACAGCCTACTATATAGATGCGGATGAAAATTTGCCATAATTCCACTATATCCATGAGCGCCTGCCCGCATCGAAGCCGTGACCGTAAGGGTATTGGCATTGTACAGTTTGAAGTTGCTGCTTTTTATCAGCTCAATCCTCTCCCTTATTTTATTGATAGAGCAACATGTATCCTTGAAATAAACAAATCTGTCATTCTCAATAATGTGCCTGATATTATTGGCACTGAGAAGTCTGTGATACGGGTAAGGACACTCATACATACCGAGTGCAACCGAGCTATCAAGATTGTCAACAAGCCAATCAAGATTTTTCGCCCAGACAGCATCATTCTCATCAACAGCTGCAAATCTGTTGGCAATAAGTACAATATCATCAACACCAGTGTCTGCGACCGCCTTTAGTTCATCAAGCTGCTTCTGCGGGTTATCACTTGTATGTCCAGATGCGACAATTGGGATTCGTCCGTCTGCAGCTTTTATTGTTGCTTTCAGGATCTCAATCTTCTCTTCAGGAGTAAGAAAGAAGATCTCGCTCGACTGACAGATAGCAAAGATACCATCAAGTCCGCCCTCAATATACCACTCGACCAGATTCTTCAGTGAATCATAGTCAACATGTCCCTCATCGGTAAACGGGGTAATCATCGTCACCCACATACCATCAGGGGATATTCTGTTTATATCCATTCTTATACCTTTCTCAAATATTTAAAGACTAAAATCCTAATAAATTCGGTAAAAATAAAACAATTTGCGGAATATATGTCACTAGCAGCAACACAATAAGCATAGCAATAATCATCGGCATAACCTCTTTTATTACCCTGCTCAACTTAGTATCAGAGATACCCGAAACGATAAAGAGCAACATGCCGAATGGAGGGGTAGAAAGACCTATCATCATATTAATTACAACAATTACGCCGAAATGCACAAGATCAATACCCAGCATATTCACCAGAGGCAGCACCATAGGTATAAATACAACTGTAATTACAGCAGTATCGATAAACATTCCTAGAATAAGAAAGATAATATTTATCAGTAACAGCAGCAGGTACTTGTTCGTTGTTACATCAAGAAGGAACGTGGCAGCATACTGTGGTATATGCTCTCTAGCAATAATATATGAGAACGTATAGGTACACCCAACGATAATAGAAACAACACCGGTAGTGCGTACTGTCTCTTTAACCGATATCAAGAGATACTTCCAGCCCATCACCCTGTAGACAAGTACTGCAACGAGTATCGCGTAGGCAGATGCCAAAGCACCAGCCTCAGTCGGAGTTACCACCCCCGAGTAAATTCCCCCAAGAAGAACAACTACCGAGAAGAGTGCCGGAAAGGCTTTGATGGTTATACATATTATATCTCGAAAAGCGACCTTTACACCCCGTGGATAATCTCTCTTATGTGCAACCCAGGCAATATACACCATAAGAGCAACACCAATGAGCAGCCCCGGAACCATCCCTGCCAGAAAGAGATTACCAATAGATGCTCCTGAAAGCATTGCATAGAAGACCATAGGAATACTCGGAGGAAATACCGGGCCGATAGTAGCAGAAGCAGCCGTAATAGCACAACTGAAACCATCATCATACCCATTCTTCTTCATCGCCTTTATTTCCATCATTCCAAGTCCGGAAGCATCAGCGACAGCAGACCCGGTCATTCCCGAAAAGATGATAGAAGCGATAACATTTACATGCCCTAGCCCACCTCTGCGATGCCCTACTACAGCATTAGCAAACTGAAAGATCATATCGGTGATCTTACCGGAGTTCATAATCTGTGCCATAAAGATAAATAGCGGCACAGCAATAATAATATAATTAGCTTCCAGATTTGTCATAATCTTCTCTGCAACCATATCAATACCGGTACCCGGTGCACTGGAAACCATAAAGTAAAGAACACTTGAGGTGACCATTCCTATTGCTATCGGTAGCCGTAAAGCGAAGATTAGAACAAAACTTATGAAGAATATAATCAACGGAAAATTCATACAACTTCCTTGTTTTCTAATTCCTTTACTCAGTCATAGCAGACTGAACATAATAATATATATCAGCACTACTGCCTGCGCAGTTTTTTGAGATCACTGATGACATCACCAGAGAACCTGATAATCATCCCGAGCAGAAAGATAATAAACGGGAAGTAGAGTATGTTATATGGAATATGCAGAATAGTGGACTTCTTGTATCCCATAAACATGATATAGTCATACGACGGATATACAGCAGCGATAAAGGTAAAGACTATCAGGATATTCCCGCAGAGCCTTACCCATAACTGCGCCCTCTCGGAAAGCATATCATAAATAATTGAAAACTTGACATGGCTCCTCGTCCTCTTGGCATACAATGCACTGAAGAGAACAGTCCAAACAAAGCAGAATGTCGTAAATTCAAACGCCCACGATATCGGATTATTAAATAAATATCTGCAGACAATCTGCATAACAAAGGCCAGAAACATCATACTGAAGGTCAGACACGGCAGATACAACTCGAAAAAATCTGCTATACATTTTATTACTATTCTGAGAACTTTCATAATAGATAAAACCTTACCAATCCAGATTGAACAAAAACATTAATCATTTCATCAAAGATACCACTCCGAAGAAACCGGTCTCTCATTCTCCTCAGAGTGGCACAATACTTATTATAATCTAAACAGCAAATACTTCTTATTTTGCATTCTGAATCTGCTCATAGAGCTTCCAGTCCCAGTCCTTTGAAATATCTTTGCTGTCATTCTTATATGATTTCTTAGCATAGCTCATAAATGCATCAATATCCGGATCTTCAATAACAACGATTCCATTAGCCTTAAAGAAATCAACAAGTTCCGCTTCCGCAGCAATATTGGTTGAATCACAAAGTTCCTTGGCTTTCGCAAGAGCAGCCAGCACCCACTCCTTCTGCTGAGCTGTAAGGCTCTGCCACTTTGCTTCATTGATAGTTGGCCAAACAGTATCCACTACGTGATTTGTCAGAGTCAGATACTTAGATACTTCGTAAAACTTCGCATTCTTGTCTGTCGGCATAGGATTGTCCTGACCGTCAGCAACGCCGGTCTTCAGTGCGAGGTACACCTCACTAAAGCTCATTGGCGTTGGGTTACCGCCAAGCGCCTTACCAAGGGCTATCCATGTTGGAGAGCTCGGTACACGCAACTTTACACCCTTCATATCCTCTGGAGACCTGACCTCTTTTCCAATATCACGCAATAATAACTGACGGGTACCAAGATAGAAAACAGACAATGGTCTGATACCTATCTTCGCTGTAACATCTTCAAACATCTTCTTACCGATATCACCAGTCATCACCTTATTCATATGATCATACCCGGCAAATGTATATACACCACCGAGCATTGAGATATATGGAACCTGCTCTGCAATCCATGGCGCACTCGTATAAACCATATCTACCGTACCGCGCATTATAGCGGCCTGCTCACCATCCTGAGTAAAGAGCTGACCTGAGTCATAGACATCAACCTTGATCTCCCCACCAGAAAGCTTCTCCACCTCTTCTTTGAACTTATACATAGCCTTTGTATGTGCATCATTAGGCACACTCTGCGAAGAAAAAGACAGAGTAACTGGTTCACCCGCATTCAGAGAAGCCATTCCCATAAATATCACAACAAGAGCAACAACAGCAGACACAAAACATTTAAACATTTTTATTCTCCTTAAATCGTTCTATAATGACGAATACTATTCGATATAGGCATAGTATATTCTACAAATCCTCTTAGTCAAATTTTAACTAAGTTTAATGTGTAAAAAAAATAAAGAAAAGATTATCATTAATGCATTCTATATTGTAGAATACCATTGCGTATTAAAATATAAACGTCACATATTCAGAAAGAGTCGTAAATATGATAGCTTCAGTAATCAAAGCAATAGAGGTAATGCAGGTATTCAGTTCTACCAATCCAGTTCTCAGCCTTGCCGAACTGACAGAGCTACTCCCTTATCCGAAGACAACTATCTTTACATTACTACAAACGCTAGAATCAAAAGGTCTTGTAGAAAAATGTGACAACGGACAGTATGCACTCGGTAATGCGATAATAACTCTTACACAAGCAGTCAGGATAAATGTTCAGCTACGTGACAGAGCTGCACCACTATTGCGTATACTGAGTGATCACTGCCACGAATCTGTCTACCTTGCTGTCAAAAATGAACAGCAGTGCCTCTATATATACGCGATTGAATCATCAGACCGACTTCTTGCCCGTACTGCTGTAGGCGAGATGGGCCCAATGTACTGCTCATCTATAGGCAAAGCAATGCTTGCATTCATGCCAGAGAATGAACGCGACCGAATACTTTCAGAGAATGAAATGACCAGATATACAGATAACACCATTGTAGACCGGCAGATATTGGAGACAGAGCTGACTGCAGGTAGAAATAACGGCTACTGCATCGACAATTCTGAGCATGAGAGGGAGGTATATTGCATAGGTGCACCAATATTTGACGAAAAACGCACGCCCATCGCCGCATGCAGTATATCAGGAAAGAGTCCAGAGATACTCTCAAACAAACTGCAACACTTCAGTTCAGTACTGCGTTACACAGCTCAGGAGATCTCTAGACGCATGGGGTTCATCCCTGATCGCAGCACAATGATCTGGCCTGATGCAAGCAACCCATTCCATTTAACCTCAGACTGAAGCCACCTTAATCTGTAGCGCATAATTACAGATCGAACACATACTCTCTTTGAGTAGATGAAATAGTGTATTTTTGTCTGGAAAATTAGACCACCTTACACCTTACTATTTCTTCTTTTGCTCAAGTGTTGCACTTAGAATTTGAATCCAAGAACTATAATAATAATCTAATAATGCAGTGAACTTGAAAGAGTTAGCACCTGTTTTACTGCTATCTTATACCTCACCTCTTAGTCACTACGATTAAACTCTCAGCTGTTGTTCACCAGTTCGCAATTCGCAAGCGTCTTCTCGGAAAACGCTCATGGTCTGAAAATACTGTACCAGTTCATATTTTCAGACATCTAGGGATAGCTGAGTGGGTTGCGAGATGCAGCTCCAGGCGGTAGCAAAGCTACCGCCTATATTAGTCGTTTTAGCAGAGTATGAAAATCACATAGGTGATTTTCTGAGGTTGGTGGATGTTATAGGCATAGCGGATAATACCTTTGAATTAGTCCCATGCTTTAGTAATACGCTTACGAAAAACTTTCGGCCGGATATCGGTTGTCTGCCGGATACCGGCTGCTTAAACGCACAGCTTTTGCCGGGTACACGGGGTCTTGATGCCTGCAAAGGGTACGGGTAACTCCGGGAAAACTTCTGCTTTTTGCGGGCGGTATGTATATATAATTCTAGCCTTATGTGAAAATCATGTAGGAGATCTTCTGGGTTGGATTGAATATAGGGGTTAGATTGGTGGTTGAAGTGGAGAGTTTATGCTTGTTTTTGTAGTTTTTCAGGCAATTTCGAGGTCGTGGGTATAATATTTGCAGAATTAACTTGACTTATCCGGTATTATCCATATTTTTATTGGGATATTATTCCATCCACCCTTGTATTGGAAGGGTGGAATATGTATACTTGTTTGGGTGCTTACAGCGATGGTCGCGGCGACGCTGATTATTGTTGTATCAATGAATTCAAAATATGTATAATGTAATAGTAATATAAGGTCTATGTTGAATAAGGAGTAGGTAAAATGGCAGTACCACGTCACAAGTTGAGCAAGATGAAGAAGCGTCAGAGACGTTCACATCATGCAATGAGTGCGACTACTAGCGCTGAGTGTCCACGCTGTAGCTCCGCAAAGCTACCTCACAGAGTATGTGACACCTGTGGTTATTACAAGGGTGTTAAGAAGGTAGAAGTAGAAGCATTCTAAAGGTTGTAGCTGCCGCACTGTTACTTGATTTCAGTGCGGTTTTTAATAGGCATAGAATCAACTTTAATTGTAAATTGTGTGTGTTCAACTAGTAATAGTGATTATCTGATGATTGGCTGATTTGAGCCCTTTCAAGTTATTAGATAGGAAGATATATGCGTCTAGCAATTGATGCAATGGGAAGCGACAACGGTTGCACCCCGATTATTCATGGGGCGGTGGACTGGATAAAGGATAATAAGGGCGTGGTTCTGGTGCTGGTGGGTGATGGTGCTACCCTGGCGGCAGAATTGAAGAAGTTCGGCCTGGATGAAACGCATGAGCAGATAGAGATTGTGCATTGCTCAGAGGTTGTGGGCATGGGCGATAAATTCGAGACGATTAAGCGGATGAAGGATAGCTCAATATCACGCTCGGTGCAGTTGGTAAAGTCTGGAGAAGTTGACGCACTCATCTCGATGGGGAATACGACGGCTACAGTAGGAGCGGCAACGCTGGGGTTGCGCCATATAAAAGGGGTGCGCCGGAGCGGTATTGCGGTGACAATTCCGAGTGGTGATTCATTCTGTATGGTCTGTGATATGGGGGCGAGTGTCAACTGCAAGCCCAAGCATTTGGCGGATTATGGGATTATGGCTTCGGTCTACTCTAGTCATGTGCTTGGAGTAAATAAACCGCGGGTAGGTATCCTGAACGTAGGTGAAGAGCGGGGTAAGGGTAATGCCTTGGTGAATGAGGCTTTTGCGCTGCTGGAAAAGGCTCCGGTTAATTTTATCGGTAATGTCGAGGGGTGTGATATGTGGAACGGCACTTGCGATGTTATTGTCTGTGACGGGTTTGTCGGTAATGCGATGCTCAAGTGTGCTGAGGGCGTGGTACGAGCGGCGGTGGGTTGGATCAAGTCATCGATAGAAACGAGCAGTCTTACCGGTAAGATAGGGGCGTATTTATCTAAGTCGACCCTTAAAAGTGCATTTGCCAGAGGAGATGCCAGTACGTATGGAGGAATGCCGCTACTGGGAGTGAACGGGGTATGCTTGATTGGGCATGGTTCTACCAAGCCGCTCGGAGTATATAACGCGCTCAAGAATGCCAGGCAGTGCGTAGAGGTGGATTTGAAGAGGCTGATTGCTGAGAATACAGCTGTGCTTCATGAACAAATAGACGAAGACGATGAATAAATATAGGAGTAATAAATGGAATTGCCACGTTTGAGACAGGTCAAGATTGCGGGAACCGGGTCGTATCTGCCGGAGAAGAGGTTGACTAATGCTGATCTTGAGAAGATGATCGATACCAATGATGAGTGGATTGTACAGCGCACAGGTATGAAGGAGAGGCGTGTCGTCGCAGATGATCAGGCTACGAGCGATCTTTGTATTTTAGCGGCGAACCGGGCTATTGAGAATGCCGGAATGCAAGCTGCTGATATCGATATGATAATTGTGGCGACGGTGACTCCAGATACTATATTCCCTTCGACCGCTTGTAGGGTGCAGCATGCTATCGGCGCTAGGCAGGTGCCGGCTTTTGATTTGGCGGCGGCGTGTAGCGGATTTATCTATGGGTTGTCGATGGCGCGGACGCAGATAGCTAGCGGGGTGATAAATACGGCGCTGGTGATCGGTGCTGAGGTTTTGACCAGATTTACTGATTATACCGACAGAGGAACCTGTATTCTCTTTGGTGATGGAGCGGGAGCGGCGGTTCTGACTCCAACCGATGATGATTCTATAAGTAAGATTATCGATACACACATGGCTTCCAACGGCGCTGAAGCAGATATGCTGATCCTGCCGGGTGGTGGTAGCTTGAATCCGCCGAGTCCAGAGATGCTGGAGAAGCGCCTGAATTATATCGTTATTCACGGCAGAGCCGTATTTAAGCAGGCGGTATCGAATATTGTGCGCCTGGTCTTTGAGTCGCTTGAGCGGTGCGGTTATGATCGTGAAGATATCGATATGATTATTCCGCATCAGATGAATGCGCGGATTATCGAGAGCGCGGCTAAACGTCTGGATATACCGCTTGATAAGATCTTTATGAATTTGGATAAGTATGGAAATACCAGTGCGGCGACAATTCCGATTGCCTTGGATGAGGCCAATCGACAGGGCGTTATCAAGCGTGGGGATTTGTTGAGTCTGGTTACCTTCGGCGGTGGACTGACCTGGGCTAGCGCTCTGGTCAAGTGGTAGGAGTTGATTCGCCTCTAAAAATTTGACTATATTGTGGATAGTAGTTTATTAGTAGTGGGTACTTTTGCATAGGGGTTAGGTATGAATATTAGTGGATTCTTTCTATTTCCTGGTCAGGGTGCGCAGGTAATAGGCATGGCTAAGGACTGCTTTGAAGCAGGAGGGTATGCAAAGAGCTTGTTTGAAGAGGCGGATGAAGTCCTGGGATTCAACCTTTCGGAGTTGGTCTTCAATGGGAGTGAGGAGGATCTAGCCAAGACTGAGAATTGTCAGCCGGCTCTACTTGTGGCTTCCCTGGCTCTCTTTGAGACTCTGCGTGAGCGGTGTAACGTAGAGATTACCGGTGCGGCGGGACTCTCACTCGGTGAATATACGGCTCTGGTCGCACTTGGCGCGATAGACTTTGCGGATGCCCTCACCTTGGTGCGCAAGCGCGGACAGCTTATGGAGGCTGCAGGCGCCGGGAAGGATACCGGTATGGCTTCGATTTTGGGGCTTGAAGACGTTTTGGTGGAACGAGTATGCGAAGAGGCGGCGGAAGCTGGGATTGTGGTGCCTGCGAATTATAACTGTCCGGGGCAGCTGGTTATATCGGGTGAGAAGGCGGCGGTGGAGAAGGCAATGGAGCTGGCGAAAGAGGCCGGTGCTAAGCGTGTCCTTGCCCTCAACGTGAGTGCTGCTTTTCATTCACCGATTATGGATTCGGCTCGCGCAGGGCTGGCGCAGGCGTTGGAAGAGGTGCCGATAAGGGAGTTTGAAGGAACTTTTATCAACAATGCCGATGCCAAGGTGCTCAATAACAATGAGGATATTAGGGAGTCGTTGGCTAGGCAGTTGGTCAGCCCGGTACGCTGGACTCAGAGTATGCTGCTTGCAGTGAAATCAGGGAGTCGGACATTTTATGAGTGTGGGCCGGGTCGAGTTTGTCAGGGACTTATGAAGCGGATAGATCGGGGCTGTGATGTGACCAGTGCCAATTCGCTGGCGGTTATTGAGGGGTTGCAGGATCAATAATCTTGTTGGAAGCGTGACTGTCTGTGGTTATTTGACTGTTGCGGCAGAACTTGGTGTTTGTTGGCTGTTAGCCTGGTATTGATGGTGTGTGTGTTATTGGTAATAGATTGGAATATACTTATGAGTAAAAATGCTATTGTAACAGGTGGGGCAAGAGGTATTGGTGAAGCAATATGCAGGAAGCTTGCTGCAACTGGTCATAATATCATTATCTGGGATGTGATGGCAGAAGCTGCGCAAGAGACTGCGGCGAAACTGGCTACGGAATTCGGAGTTAAGACTCTGGGCGCGGCAGTTGATGTAACTTCTGCCAGTGCGGTCAGTGAGGCTGTAGGCGTGGCTAAAGAAGAGTTTGGTAGTATTGATGTATTGGTGAATAATGCCGGAGTAACTCGGGATAACTTGATGCTACGGATGAAGGAAGAGGATTGGGATTTTGTGCTGAATATCAACCTTAAAGGGGTATTCCTTTGCTCGCAGGCAGTTACTAAGGTTATGGCTAAGCAGAGGTCGGGTAATATTGTCAACATCGCTTCTGTTGTCGGACTTATGGGTAACCCGGGACAGGCCAATTATTCCGCTTCAAAGGGCGGGGTGATTGCTTTGACCAAGACCACGGCCAAGGAATACTCAGGTAGAGGAATCCGTTGTAATGCGGTAGCCCCTGGATATATCCGTACACCGATGACCGAAAAGCTTTCGGATAAGGTTAAGGATATGATGCTTGGGTTTATTCCCCTGAAGCAGTTTGGTGAGCCGGAAGATGTGGCTAAAGCGGTGAATTTTCTAATAAGTGAAGAGGCTTCCTATATTACTGGACAGGTCTTGCAGGTGGATGGCGGCATGATTATGTAGCATTAATTACAGGTTTATATTTTGGTTTTATTTATATGCTAATAACCTGTCTGAGATAGATAAAAGATTTTAAGGTTGTACTGGACTTGTTGCGTGAATTATGTATAATTCCGCATAAATATTGGATTATTAGTTACTGACTCTCGTAACCAGTTATATTATTTAAAGGAAAGAAAATGGATAGAAAAGAAATTGAAGCTAAAGTAATTGATATTATCTGTGATCAGCTCCAGGCCGATCGTGACTCTGTTACGCTTGAAACTTCATTTGTTGATGATTTGAATGCTGATAGTCTTGATATTGCTGAGCTGACAATGGAATTCGAGGATGAGTTTGATATCGATGTGCCAGAAGATGGCGAGCCACCGGTAACGGTTGGTGATATTGTTGACTTTATCGAGAAAGAACTGGCATAATCTGAACTTTAGTACAGATGAATTGCTAGTACTTTCAAGGTATTTGTGCAATTTCGGTGCATGCGCTTTTCTTCTGCGCATGCCCGTAGCTTAATATAATATTGATAATAGATAGATTGCTTATTGCTGCCTTGGGATATGGCGTACTTTTTTTGTCTATCTGCTTTATAGATGAAATAATAAAGATTACGAATCATGGGAAAAACTATAGAATTAAGAAGAGTGGTGGTTACTGGAGTGGGACTGGTTACTCCGGTAGGTATTGGAACACAAGAGAGTTGGGAAGCTGTGCAAAATGGGGTTAGTGGAGCTGCTACTTTCGATGACAGTATTAATTATGCAGGTTTCAGTGTGCATTTTGGCTGTCAGGTAAAGGGTTTTGATATTGAAAAGTATATGAATCCTCGGGAAGCGAAACGAGTGGATAAATTTGTGCATTTCACTGTGGCGTCGACCCTGATGGCAAGAGATGATGCCGGGCTGGATCTGGGGAGTCTCAACCTTGAACGGTGTGGAACCGTGTTTGCGAGTGGTATTGGCGGTATTCTCTCGGTTGAAGAGCAGCTCAGAAAATATCTGGTGAATTATGGTGACGGTGAAGGGGATAAACCGCGCAAGGCAGCCAAGCGCATTTCGCCGTTCAGCGTACCTTTGCTTATGGTCAATGCCGGATGTGGTCAGATTGCTATTGAATTGGGCTTTAAAGGTATTAATTATGCGCCGGTAACCGCCTGTGCTTCGGGTTCGCATGCGATAGGGCTGGCTTTCAGGCATATTCAAGTAGGTGATGCTGATGTTATGGTGGCAGGAGGTAGTGAAGCGGGTATCGGCATTATGGGGCTGGGAGGCTTCTCCAGCATGAAGGCGCTCTCTACCAGGAATGATGATCCGGCAAGAGCTTGTCGGCCATTCGATAAAGACCGTGATGGCTTTGTCATGGGGGAAGGTGCTGGTAGTCTGATTCTTGAAGAACTGGAGCATGCCAAGGCGCGTGGAGCCAAAATCTATGCTGAGGTACTCGGTTATGGATTTACCGATGATGCATCGCATATTACTGCGCCGAGTGATCAGGGTGAGGGTATTGCCAGAGCAATGAATGTGGCTATGGAGCAGGGCGGTATTCAGGCAAGCGATATTGATTATATCAATGCGCATGGTACCTCTACACCGCTCAATGATAAGTCTGAGATTGCTGGTATCAAGCTGGCACTCGGTGAAGAGATAGCACGTAAGGTATCTATTAGCTCTACCAAGAGTTGTACCGGTCATATGCTTGGTGCCGCCGGTGGGGTTGAGCTTGGTTTCTGTGCATTGGCGATACGTGACGGGGTTGTACCACCGACAATTAACTATGAGACACCGGATCCTGACTGTGATCTTGATGTTACGCCGAATACTGCCAGAAAGCGTGAGATTAGGTATGCTGTCTCTAATTCTTTAGGTTTTGGCGGGCATAACGCTTCACTACTTATCGGTAAGTATTTGGATTAGTTGGTGTTGCTGGTATAACCGTAAGCTTTTTACTCAAAAGGAGTGCAGGTCTGTCCTGCACTCCTTTTGTCTTGGGCAGGATTAGGAGAAATTGGTTTCAGTCAATACCGGAAATACAGATAAAGTAAAAAAGTTTGATTTACAAGTAAGAACTTTGGGGGTATAATAATATTAGGGCATTATAAAATGCTGGCGGGTAAATTTCGGGTGTTTGGGTATTTCAGGTGTAGGCATGGATGCGTTGATCAATGACGGCTTGACCGGTAACTCAGTGTTAGAGAGCAGCAAGAATGCGCAGAAGCATTATGAAGATGTCTATGCGACATTCGATAGTGCTCTGTTGAGTCAGAAGATGGCCTTGACCGTTGGGGTTGAGGTTGAGATCAGTGATAAAAAGAATGATGATAGTAGAACTACCGTGGCCTCAGGTTTTACCCCGTCAAATATTACCAGTATTTCAAATGCGGCTCAGGCGCGAGTAGCTCCCGATCTCAGCGGGTTGCGTACGGGGCAGGATCTGCATAATCGGCTCCAGACGGTGAGTGTTGGGCTAAAGGATCTAAGAAGTAATCTGGATGAAATTACTCAGCAGATAGGCCCTGGAGTAAACTATGCTGATAATACCCAGGTTCAGGATGCTATAGCTCAGATTAAGAATACGCTTGAGATTACTACCTATGCGGGTAAGCCCCTATTCTCTTCACTCCAGTCCTCCAGCAGTGATTCTGCTATCGAAATTAGCAATATCTCCGAACTTACGGAGACGAAGTATGCAGCGATTCAATCTACAATACTGGCCAAGGCTGAGCAGGTGGTGCAGGGGGAGGATGGAATAGCGCTGACTCAAGGGACAGAGACCTTTATGCTCGCGCAGAGTGGGAGGAAGACGGTCTTTGCTTTTGCTGAAGCTACCCCACTTGAAGAGATTAATCAACGTATCGCCGATATAACTACCAGCCCCAAGATATATCCGTTGATACATTTTGAGCAGAATGCTGCGGCGCAGAGTCGGGTAGTGACCGGTGCTGGCAAGGGGCCGGTAGACTTTGCTGGATCTATCGAGATTACTGCTCTTGACGGTGAGCTCTTCTCTATGCCGCTTGAGACTTATAGTACCGAGCGTAATGGTACCTATAATCAGCGTGACGGCCGGGTAGTTGAGGGTGACAAGTCGGTCATGGCGATGAGTGAACATTTGGGGGATAGCCGGACAGTAGGGACAATCAACCTGGCAGAAGATCATGTGGTCGACGGGCAGGATGTAGAGAATATGCGTCGTAGTAATCATGCACTCACCAGATCCGAGGCCTTCAATGAGCGGCTCAGCCGGGACAGGCGGGAGGGGGATGGTTTTGCGGTGACTCCGCTTGATCCAGGAGCCTCTTCGGGCAGTCTGACTGCGGGTAGTGAACTTCGTGACAGCGCCCGAAGTACTAATTATTCCGCGAATTTTGCTGCAACCAGTCCGGAGGCAGCCGAGGATGTAATGTTGCTGCCCAAGGAGGAAGAATCTAACCCATACGTAACCCTACAGCAGCAGGAGGCAGGAATTACCGGTACCGAATCATTGAATCAGGTCGCTAGTATGATGTCTAGCGCAGCGCCTCAGGAACAATTGGATACCGGAACTCTGGGGGATTCAGGTATGTTTGCCACAGATACGGGGGATAACGGAAATACTGCTGCTGAGAGTGATTTCAGGGGGATAGCTGACGAGACAGCGGCGACAGAACAAAAGGCGCAAGATACTACTCAAGCTCTCACTGATGGGGTTGGTCGAACTGGCGCAGAGGAGGGGGCTGATTCTGCAGTAGTGGTAGAGACTCAACCGCGTGGCTCAGGGCAGGTGACCCCTGCGAGCACCGCTATTGAAGGGGATACCGTGAGTTCGGAGATTGACAGGAATACTCGGAATGTTCTTCAGGGTGAGGGTGTAGAGGTGAGTGCGGACCAGGAATTGCGCAGCGGTAATCCCGGCCTTACAGTTCAGGGGCAGGAGCAGAATGCGGCCGCTGAGCAGCTTTCAAGCGGTAGTACGTCGGCAGGGGCGGCAGTAGAGTCTGAGTCGAACGATACAGAAGAGTCTGCCGAGTCGACGGCGGAGAATATGTTGACGCGTAAGGGGAGGTATATCGGTACCAACCCTATACATGAACTCGAGAGTATTCGCGGGACGGTAGCGGAGACCCTGCTCTTTACGCTTCGGGGTGATCTAGGGGAGATGGATTATGCGGTGGCGGCCGGGGTGGCGGTAGATACCCTCTCGTTGGCGATTAATACTACGACTAGCTATACCGGGGTGACAGCCAGGACGGCTAATGGCAGCCTTTCGCTGGCCGGGGTGAGTTCACTTTTGGAGTCGACCAGAGTGGTTGGGGCGGCGGATGCTTCCGCTTTTGAAGCGGGTGGTGATAGTGCCGATACGGGGGGAGAGAATCTGGCACAGGCTAATTCTGGCAATATGCACCAGCGTCAGACTGTATTGACTACTGCGGATAGTGAAGCGCTGGGAATAAACAGTTTTACTGATCAGGTTGATGTCGCAGGGTTGGGGCGAACTGAAGCTGTGAGCGGTACAGTATATGATTTGGAGAGTTTTGCAGAGAAGCAGACTCCACAGGAGTTGAGCGATAATCCCCAGTTGGCGCGAATGGTTCTTAACACTGCTTACAGGTATATAGGAGCGGTTGAGAGTAATATAGAAGCGCTTAAGAGCAATACTATGCGCGCTGCTTATGAGGCGTTGGAGCGGGTAGGTGCGAAGATTCTTGAGGGGAGAGAAACTCAGATTCTGAGTTCGGAGGAGTCGGAGCAGGTACTCAATAATATAGCAGTAGAGATGAATAATTCTATCAGTATGAACGGTGGCAGATCGTTGGAGAGCAGCCCATCGGCTTCACTGAATCTTTTGAATAATATTGAGAGTACCGCTCGGGGATTTACGAGCAGGGGTACTTCTAGTGTGGAGAATACGCTTCTGGCGAAGCGCTTGAGTAATTATCAAGCGGCGACAGATTATGCGCTTGAAGTATATGACGAGGAGGAAGAACTTGAGTTGGAGCAGAGCTCGGAAGAAGCCGGGGCGAACTCAGGAGAACATCCAGATGTGCAGAGTACGGTCGAGAGATTCGCAGAGAATATGACCGAAGCGCGGTACGGCTTGGAAATGATGCGAGAGTATTATGCGCAGGCGGTAGCGAAGAATGAGGTTGATGCTGAGGCGGCACAGTATGCCGAGGAGCGGTTCTTTGCGAATATCGAGAATGCCAAGGCAACGATACGCGAGTATGGCCGAGAATATGAAGCTGAGTTGTCATATACTGAGAGTATTGAGGAAGCGGCAAGTTCACGTATGAGTGCTGAGCGGCGGGAGCAACTTGGCGGGGCTGCTTCCAGTACTGTTGCAGGATTAGAGGCCGCTGCGGAATTGGCTATAACCAGGGCGCCTGAGCCAGAGGGCGTTAGAGTTAATGCTGCAATTGACTCGGTTCAACCGGGATCTGGTATTGAACGGGTATTAGAGGCGGCTCGGACGACGCAAGAGTCGGTTGCGAGTGAGCGATTGCGCCAAGAGGCGGTGCAAGGGAAGGGAATGGTGGTAGCAGAGGTGATGGATTCATTTACCTCGCAGCAGGCGGTGGCGGTTACCGGAGCCGGGCAAGGTAGTTCAGTAGTAACTCCAGCCTTTGAGGATGGTAAATATAAGGGTGTGGTGGCGTTGTTTGAAGACAAGATAGGTACGGCGGTAGTGCGGGGACAGGAGTATACGCTAAAATCACTTGAGGGAGGCCTTGCTGAGATGACCGAGAGTGAACCTGAGGTGGTTGCGTCAATTTTTGAGCAGGCGGCTCAGGATATGGTGATGATAGATCGGGATATCGCGGATCTGCGCTCGCAAGAGCTGGAGCAGGAAGGTGAGGAGCTGTTAGCCGCTTTTGCGAGCTATGGTTCTGAATTGAGTGCAAATAATCCTGTGGTTGTGGCGCATACGGCAGAAGTCCGACGGTGAGATTGCTTTGTATTATTTTTATCTGTAAAAAATGGATATGTCAGGCGGTAATATTGTTGGACAGCCTCTACTCGAGAATTGTGCTTGCATAAAATGCGATTAAACGCGCAGCATTTGCTTGGGTATGGGACGGGGAACTCTGAAAAAGCATGAGAGGTCACGTTGGTTGGCGGGAGATTGTCAACCTGTGGGTTTTGGGTTTGGATTGGTTGGCGTCTGGACTTTTTGCGCCGAGTGTTATGGTTAATTTTAGCTGATTATACTCTCAGCTACTGTTCACTGGTTCGTAGTGACTTCCATATACCTCCGGCAAATGTATGTCTAGGTTCATTTTTCACCAGTTCGGAATTCGTAGGTGTTTTAACGAAAATGTCGTCTGCTTACCTCGTGGGTATTATTTTAGCGACCATGAAAATTGCATAAGCAATTTTCATGGATTGGCTGGGTTACGAGTGTATCAGGTTTATATCTTGAACCGAATTTAGGATTTCTTTAGTACCTGTATTATACCGGGCGGCCGTCTTCAAAATCATGGAGCCAGTGATAATCATCACGGTAGGTCTGCATAATCTCCTCTGGCTTGAACCAGAGTGCGATCTCACGTTCGGCGCTCTCGTCTGAGTCGCTGCCATGTATCAGATTGAATCTACAGCTCATACCCAAATCGCCGCGGATGGTACCGGGCTCGGCTTCGGCGCAGCGGGTTGCGCCGATAATTGTTCGGCAGACCTGTGGGGCGTTCATGCCTTCAATAACCAGTGGTACTACCGGACCTGAGGTGATGAATTTGATCAGGCTGGCGTAGAAGGGCTTACCTTTATGTTCTGCGTAATGCTGCTCGGCCAGCTCCTGACTCACCATAATCATCTTCATGGCCAGAACGCTGAGACCTTTCTTCTCTAGACGGGTGATTATTTCACCGATATAGCCGCGGGCGACACAGTCGGGTTTGAGGATCAAGAGGGTTGTCTTCATTGCGGTCTCCTTAATTGAGTAAATGTTGGATAGTTTGCATGTGTACTATAGCATAAGAATTAAAAAAGCGCGAGATTTTTCTGTTAGGCCGTATGCAAATTCCTTATCAGTTCTGAATTCACATGCTCACTCTCGGGGAAAAACTCTCCCGCCGGTCGAGTTGTGATCTGGTTCAGCCACGAGGAAAATTGCTAGCGCAATTTTTCCTATTTTTATGTGCGTAATTCATCAAAAGCAATTAATAGAGGTCGCCTTAAGCAAAAAACATGCGAGAGTTTACTTAGTTTTTAGCGGTGTTGAACTGATGGGCTTGGGACGAATCAAGTGTTGAAGAAGTTGCTAATTCGTTTTAGTAAAATATCGATACCAGTCTTTTCGGTACAGGATATCTGCACCGGTTCTGGCAGGTCGTAGGTGGTCTGTAAGTCGGAAAATGTTGACTGCGTCGGGAGGTCGGTTTTATTGAGAACCGGTAAAACGGCGGTTTTATTGGCTACCGTCGCCTTGTGAAGAGCTTGTTCAGTGTCAGCGTCGAGGGGACGGGAACTGTCGAGTAAGAGGAGAATAACATCGGCAGTCTCGAGTATTCTGCTTCCGCGGTCGATTGCCTCTTGCTCGGAGGATCCAGCGGCGGCACGGAAGCCGGCTGTATCAATAATATGAGTAAAGAAACCGCCGATATCAATGTAGTCTCTTACCGCGTCCCGGGTAGTGCCGGCGATAGTGCTGACCATTACCCGTTCATAACCGCAGAGAATATTGAGCAGTGAACTCTTGCCTGTGTTGGCAGATCCGGCGAGGACGACGATTCGCGGGCGCATAATCTCCAAGATATTCGCGATATCTACAGCAATACCGTGTTTACAATTATTAATAGCTTCTAGGCACTTCAGCGCCTGGGTCTCGGTCTTGGTCCTGGGGAGGAGGTTCTTGAGAAGATCGAGGTTTTTATTGGTGTCTTGGGTAAACCGATTTTCAAGGCTGAGCTTGAAGCCAAGTTGTTCAAAGAATTCACGGATAGCCAGAGCCGAAGCACTCCCGCCGTGGCCGGATATAACTCTGCAGGTAGGGCTATAGGCAGCGATGACGACCTCATCGATTACCCTGTTGTATTTACGGTCGTGAATAAGGCCGTATTTCAACTCTCCTACTCGAAGTCCGAAACCACGCCTGCGGATAGAGTCTATAAGCAGGTCTATCTCTTCCAGATCGGCAGCGGGAGCTTCTACCACTAGTAGCGAGATGCCGCCACGACCTAGATTTGTAGCAAGACTTATTACTTTCACCTTTTTGTTCACTCTCTATATTTTGGTTTGCTTGGCAAGAAATTATTTTAGTCTATTTTTGATATTTTGCAAGCATGAGTTGGATTAGAACTTCGCTGGTGTGTGGGTGATGTGTGTTACTCGGGTATGAAAAATCTTGAAAAGTAGTTTTTATTCTGTTAATATTATATTTATGCATTATTATAGCTGTATAGTTGGTGTTGGGGTATTGGTTTGATGAGTGTAAAGTGATTTGCACGCGTATTAATGTAGAAAGCACAGAATAATATATGTTTATAACAATGATTAGCTCTGAGATGAGTCCGGCTGCAAAGGTAGGTGGATTGGCTGATGTAATGAGTGCTCTTTCCAAAGAGATGATACGGCGTGGGCATAAAGTCGAGGCGATATTACCCATGTACTCTTGTATGCGTTATGACCAGATTGAAGATCTGCGTTGTGTCTATGAAGAGCTCTGGGTGCCGCATTTTGATCAGTGGCGAACCGAGAAGGTATTTCAAGGTGTGGTCAACGGGGTGGATACCTTCTTTATTACCTGTTCCGAGTATACGCAGCGGGATAATGTTTACGGGTATGATAATGATTTAAGCTTGTTTGCTTATTTTTCACGTGCAGCATTGGAATTTATGTATAAGACCGAACGTCACCCTGATATTATACACTGCCATGACTGGGGCGTAGGGTTGATACCGGTGATATATTATGAGATATATTGCAAATTGGGTTGGGATAGCTCACGAGTGGTATTTACTGTACATAATAATGAATGTCAGGGTTTCTGCTGGTATGCCGGGCAGCTACTTGATATGATCGGGTTGGATTATGCGGCGGTGTCCGGACCCAGTAAGCTTGCCGATCCGGGCAAGCCGGACTGTATCAACCTGATGAAGGGTGCCTTTGTGTATTCGAATTTTATAACTACCGTATCGCCTACCTTCGCCGGTGAACTCAAGACCAAGGAGTTTGGTAGAGGGTTGGATCCGATACTAAACCAGTTCTCGGATAAATTTGGCGGGGTGATAAACGGTATCGACTATGAAAGCTGGAATCCTGAGACTGATAGAGCTTTGAAGTCGAATTATTCTGCGGCCAATATTGATAAAAAGTACGATAATAAGGGCGCTCTCAGGGAGTGGCTGCATCTGGCGGATGAATGGAAGCCCATCGTGTCATGTGTGACTAGGTTGACCGAGCAGAAGGGTATACACCTTATAAAACATGCGATCAATTATACCTTGGCCAAGCACGGACAGTTTATTCTCCTTGGGGATTCGCCGGATCCGAAGATCAATGATGATTTCTGGGCGCTTAAAAATAAGTTAGGAGACAATCCCCATGTACATCTCTGGTTGGGTTATCATGAGGATCTGTCACATTTGATCTATGCGGGTAGTGATATATTTGTTATCCCTTCGGTGTTTGAGCCGTGTGGTCTGACGCAGATGATCTCACTGCGTTATGGAACTGTACCGGTTGTCCGTAAGACGGGGGGGTTGGCAGATACGGTATTTGATGTTGATCATTCTGGCAAAGGGCTGGCTAATTCTAACGGCTATGTCTTTGAAGGGGCACGAGAACATGACTTAGAGTATGGTTTGGGCAGGGCGATAGACTGCTGGTTTGATCATCCTGATACCTTCAGGAAGCTGGCGATAAACGGTATGCATTACGATTACTCTTGGAAGGGGCCGGGGAATGACTATGAGAATATCTATAACTTTGTCAAAGCATGAAGTGGAAAATAACCGAGGTGGCGAGGAATGAGGGATAGGGGAGTTTAGGTGATGTGGGATGGGACAGAAATGCGTGTAGAAGGAAAGACAAAACTGATTAATGCTCATGGTTTTCATGTTAGGCCGAGCACAACCTTTGCGGCGTTGGCAACCAAATTTTCCGCTAAGATTGAGGTCTCAGCAAATGGAGCACCGCCTGTAGACGGCAAGGCGACAATAATGCTGATGACGATGGGAGCCAGCCAGGGAACAGAGATAACGGTTACAGCCGAAGGCAGTGATGCGCAGGAAGCGGTAGACGCACTGGTGGCGCATATTGACGACAGCTTCGGGGGAATTGCATGAAGCGTAAGGGCTCAGTAAATGCTATTGAGTTTCGTGAAGTTTCAGGTGAAATGGAGTTGCTCCTGGCGCAGAATCTCCTTGAATCCGCCTTTTCTCCTATGCAGGATCGAGAGGCTGCTGAAAAATTTATAACGGTTGCCGCAGATATTGATAAATTCTGGGTGCTGGATATTGACGGGGCGGTATCTGGTTGTCTCTCTATCAGTAAGGTTAAGCATAAGGCTGGCGTCTGGTTATTGAATAACCTCTGTGTTGCATCGTTTTGGCGCAAAGGCGGATTGGCGCGGTTTATGCTTACAAAGTGTCTGGAGTATCTAGCCGAACAAAATTGCCGGGCTCTCATCGTTATGCTTCATCCAGAACTGATTGCGGCTGAGAAACTCTTCCTCGGGGTACTAGAATTTACCGCCGTACGCGTAGAGGAGAATACAGGGATCTATCTGGCAACTCTCAAATTTGAATAATGGTCTCGCTTTTATATATTATCTTACTGCGAGGTGTTGGGGCTGCTTGCTTGCTGAGGTTATGCCTGATAGTACTTTTAGGTTTGTGAGACGATGATCGCTCCGGCGATAATCATTACCGCTCTTATCAATATGCGTACTGCCTTTAGCACTCTCCATTTGCCGAGAATCAGCATGCTTAAAATGACTGTGGTCAAGGTGTTGGTATTGAAGATAGGGGGCGAGTTTACTCATTGGGGTATTGTACTTGAAGAGAGTATATAGGCCACTTCCGCCATTGATAGCCCCCAACAAGCACTGCTGCGTATTGTCCAAAGGGTGCCAGTAAAGGTGAATTCCGGCTTGTTGGCTGTAAAGAGGAGTACGCCTTCGATACAGGCCGAGACCATACCCAGAATAATCAAAAAATCTCCCGGTTTAGCATCCTTTCGGGTGGCCATCTTCTGTAAAACTATGAAGAGACCCAGAATTATGGACGGAGCTACTCCGCAAATAATTATACCTATAATAGCATCGCTTAAGAGATGTCGCTTTTTTGTAATTTGAGAGGAGGGTACTAACCCTCCTCTCAAGAATATAATATAAATATTATGCTTGATGTGTGAATTTATAACTGATTATAGTGCTTATAACCCTGCTTGGATTTGAAGGTGCTTACTCTGCTGGCAGGTCTGCAGCGACAACCACCTTGGCAGGACGGAGGACAAAATCATCAATCATATAACCGGACTGAAATACCTCTATAACCGAGTTTGGCTCGGCGCCAGGCATCGGTACCATTGTCATCGCTTCATGATATAGTGGGTTGAACTGCTTGCCCTCTGCCTCAATCTCGGTGACTCCGGCCTTTTGCAGGGATTTTTTCATGTTATCCCTGACCAGTCTGGCACCGTCGTGGACGACATCGTAGGAATCATGCTTCTCTCCTTCGGTGATAGCTCGATCCAGATCATCAAAGGCGGGAAGGAAGTCTTTGAGGAAATCGGCAAGAGCTTCCCGTTTCCACTGAGCCTTTTCCCGGGTAATGCGTTTACGGTAATTGTCGAATTCAGCAGCGGTCTTCAGCGCCAGATTCTTATAGTCGGTTTCAACCTGAGCTTCAGGCTGTATCGCAGCTTCTTGCGTTTTTGCTTCAGCTTCAAGCTCAGCTTCACTGATGACCTCGGTATCGACACTCGCTGCGGCTTCTTCTGCGATCTTTTGTGATTCGGCATAGGCATTGGCCGCAGCCTTGGCCTTGGCATTCTTGGGTTTGCTCTTCTCTTCTTCGAGGTTGATCTGAGCAGCATCTTTTCCCATATTATCTGGTTCCGGAGTGTTATCCGGCTTGTTATCCTGGTTCTTGGTCTTTGACATTATTGGTTTTCCTTACTATGTTATGCTAACAGCTTAGCTGTTGACTGTAAATTTGTTGTAGTATTTCTGCCGGCTTATTCATCAGAGAAATAGTTCTTGATCGACTCCATTACACTCTTGCGTCTGGGGGTGACATTGGTATCGTCGAGTTTGGCGAGTTCCCGGTATAGCTCTTCCTGCTTGCGGCTGAGTTTCTTGGGAATCTCAACAATTATTTGGACGATCTCATCGCCATCTCCATAGCCGCGCATACTGGGGAATCCCTGGCCGCGGAGGCGATATATCTGTCCACTCTGAGTGCCCTTGACGATCTTGACTTTAGCCTTGCCTCTGAGGGTTGGTACCTCTATCTCGGCTCCGAGTGCGGCTTGGGAGACAGTTATCGGGATCTCACATACTACATCGTTGCCGTTTCTGTGGAAGAATTCATCCTCGGCGACAAAGATGTAGCAGAAGAGGTCACCTCTGGGGCCGCCATTGGTGCTGGGTTCACCCTCATCAGGTATACGTAGTCTGGTGCCGTCCTCGACTCCGGCGGGAATATTGACCTTGATGCGCACGGTCTTGGGGTTTACCCCACTCCCGCCGCAGGTTTTACAAGGGTTGTCGATTACCTGACCCTCACCGTGGCACTTGGGACAGGTGGTCTGTACCGAGAAGAAACCCTGAGTCTGGTGTATCTGTCCGCTTCCGCCACAGGTGGGGCAGCGTTTGGGGCTGGCACCTTCGGCGGCACCCGAACCCTTACAGCTGTCACAAAGTTCGTTGCGGTTGAGTTCGATTGTCTTGGAACAGCCGAAGGCAGATTCCTTGAAGGTGATATTTACCCGGCACTTCAGGGAATTACCCGGGCGGATGCGTCTGCCGCCACCACCTCCACCCATCCCGCCGAAGATGCCATCAAATACTGAACCGCCGCCACCACCGAAGATATCGGAGAAGTGTGAAAAGATGTCTTCGAAGTTTGAGAATTCGGCTCCGCCACTATTGGCGCCACCCGATACTCCTTGGAAGCCGAAGCGGTCATAACGGGCTCGCTTATCATTGTCATGGAGTACTTCATAGGCCTCGGCGGCTTCTTTGAATTTCTCTTCTGCGTCTTTGTTACCTGGGTTTTTGTCTGGATGGTATTTCATTGCGAGTTTGCGGTATTTACGCTTGATCTCGTCCTGAGTGGCATCCTTACCTACCCCGAGAACCTCATAATAATCTCTTTTTGCCATTATTCTACCTCGTTATTTATCATGAATTATACATTAATTGTTTGGTTTAATAGCGGTTATTCCACCCACTTTTAGTCAATCTCCAGTTCGTCTGGGTTCTTGCCGTCGATAGTCTCAACTTTGAGCTCTTCGGTCTTGAACCAGCCGAGTTCACCGGATTTGTTACAACAGCAGATCATATCGAAGTAGCGTGGTCCTCCGGTTTTATTACCCATGAAGAAGGAGGGCTTTTCGATGTGGGCTGCAAAACCGGTGCCCACAACAACAAATCGCTTTCCCGACTCTTTGTGTTTGACTATGGTGGTCAATTTTATCTTCCTTATTATCTCTGTAGCAAAGAATACCGGTCAATTACTGCTGGATAAAGGCTGTAATGCTGGCAGCTTTATCTTTATTATAAATAAAAAGCTGGTAAAAAGAAGGCTTTTTATTCTATCTTTACATAGCAAGAGTGCGGAGAGTACCTGCAAAGGGTAATCCCGCACTCTTGCTTATATGGTTCTAGCTACCAGTTGCACGGTAGTCAGGTTAATTGCTACTAATGATATCTGCAATACGCTTGAGCATAGAGCTAGGGTCTTTGACCTTTTCACCTGCAGCAATAAGCGCGGCATCGAAGATAACCCTTATATATTTGCCGATACTCTCTTTATTACTACCTGCCTCAAGATCGTGCTTGAGCTTGGTGATCGCCGGATGTACAGGGTTGATCTCTAGAACGGTTTCACGTTTCATGACATCAGCTCCCATCTCCTTCATCAGCTTCTCCATCTGCGCTCCATACTGACCTTCCATGCCGACCACACAGGCAGGACTCTCTTTCAGACGGTTGGAGATCTTGACCTCTTTGACCTCTTCGCCCAGAGTCTCTTTGATAAATTCGATAATATCCTTATTCTCTTTCTCTTTTAGTTCCTTCTCGGCCTCGGTCTCCTTCTCAACTTCAAGCTCTCCACGGTCGATAGCTTTCAGACTCTTCTCCTTGTAGCTGCCCAGAGCCTGAACGACGATCTCGTCTACAGGGTCGGTAAGAACCAGAACCTCGATCCCCTTGGCTTTGAACTGCTCCATATACGGTGAGTTTTCGACCATCTCCCGGCTCTCGGCTATCATATAGTAGATAGACTCTTGATCTTCAGGCATAGCCTCTACGTATTGCTCTAGGGTGATATAATCAGTACTCTCTTCATCGTTGGCGCTGGTGCGGGTTGATTTACAGAGGATGAGATCAGCGATCTTATCTTTGTTGGCATAGTCTGAAGATATGCCGGATTTTAGAATAACCCCGAACTCCTCCCAGAATTTCAGATAGCTCTCGTACTCATTGTTCAGCATATCCTTGAGGGTGGAGAAGACCTTGGAGGTGATCGCTTTCCTGATACTGGCGAGTTGCTTGTCTTCTTGGAGCATTTCACGTGAGACGTTCAGCGGTAGGTCGGAACTGTCGATTACGCCGCGGATGAATTCAAGATAATTTGGAAGCAATTTCTCGCATTCTTCAGTGATAAATACCCGGTTGACATAGAGCTGAATCCCTTTGCGGGAGTTCTGCATGAAGAAGTCGAAGGGTTTGCGCTGAGGAATAAAGAGGAGTGCTTTGAATTCCTGGGTACCTTCGGCCGAGTAATGAATTGTCTTGAGCGGCTTCTCATAATCATGGGAGATAAGTTTGTAGAACTCGTCGTACTCTTCATCCTTGACCTCGCTCTTGGGGCGTACCCAGATAGCCTGCTGCGAGTTTAGAATATCCTCCTTGGCTTCTATCTCGGTCTTTTTCTCGCCGTCTACTTCAACCTCTTTCTCTTCGTTATAGCATAGGATGATCGGATATTCAACAAAGTCTGAAAACTTCTTGACGATGTTACGGATCCGGAAGACCTCAAGGTATTCGCTGGCGTCCTCTTTGAGGTGGAGGATAATAGCGGTTCCGCGGCTGGTTTTTTCAATTTCCTCTATGGTAAAGGTGTCTTCGCCGGTCGAGGTCCACTTTATTCCCTGGGGCTCTTTGGCGGCGCGGGTAATTACCTCGACTTTGTCTGCAACCATGAACGAACTGTAAAAACCGACACCAAACTGACCGATAAGGTCTACAGTGTTTTCATCCTTGGCCTGCTTGAGCTTTTCAATAAAGGCTTTGGTGCCGGAGCGGGCGATAGTACCTAGATTTTCAATAAGTCCCTCTTTGGTAAGACCACAGCCATTGTCGGAGATGGTTATGGTGTTATTGTCTTTGTCTGGAACGATGGTAATTTTCCAGTCTGCATCACCCTCGGTGAGCGAGGTGTCAGTGAGGGAATCAAAACGGATCTTTGCAATAGCGTCTGAGGCGTTACTAATCAATTCTCTGAGGAATATCTCCTTGTGAGAGTAGAGTGAATGTACAATAATATCCATCACCTGTTTGAGTTCTGCCTTGAATTCCATTTTTTCTTCTGCCACTTTTTTCTCCTTTAGTCAGTATAAAACAATAGATCAAGTTATTTGTCGGAGATCTCTATAGCAATATCTATACCAGAGATGTTGCGTGGTGGTTGTTTGGATTGCAACTCTTTGTTGAATAATAAGATATGTTGTGTTTGTTTGATAGCGAGAAAACTGGTTTTGTCAAATAGACAGGCTTGGTGCAGAGGAGTGACTATGTGTATTTGACAAATACTACTAGAGCGGGGCAGGAGTTGTTTGAACAATTTTGAGGTATATAGGGTAATAGATATATAGGGATAGTAATTTTATGCTTGTTAATCGAATATTCTTGGTATAGAATATGATAATGCAATATTATGGGTGTATTTTGGTTTAGTGGTCTTGGGTGAAGGAGAAGTTATGGGTGGGAAGGATGTAGAGAACCAGAGGCAGTATGAGCGGGCGGATTCGTTTGTGTCGGCTACGATTCATAAACTGTATGCTGATGAGAGCCTCAATAATGAAGCGCTGGTACTCAATATTTCGGCCGGTGGTCTGATGTTGCTGACAACTTTTCCCTTGAATAAGCATGATGTATTTGGGATAAGTGTAGATATTGAAGGGGAACGTATAATTTATGTTGATGTCCGGGTCTGCTGGAAATTTGGAGATATGATCGGGGTGATGTTTATCGATCTGGAGGACGGCGATAAGGAGTTGTTGGAGAGTGTTATTGCAAGCGGGAAGAGTATCGGTGAGATTTAATGGAGTTTGATGAGGGGTTTCTGGTGATAGTTGAGAAATTATTAGAATTATATTAATAAAACCCTTGTAGCCGCGAAGTTTTTGGTTATTATTTATGAACTAAGATTTAATGGATGTGCTTGGTTGAGGCTGAGCACATTGTCATTGTAGTATATAGCTGTATGATAATAGTGGTAATTATATAATTTAGTTTGGAGGGTATCTTGGCGCTTGTATCGGCTTAGATATCTTATCGTGTAAACAACGGTTCCGAATTGCGCAGAAGGGTGGTAATCATGGCAAAAGGCCTACGCGCGTGTGTCTTGGCAGCAGGAAAAGGCACTCGCATGGGCGGCAGCCGACCCAAGGTGCTCTTTGAGGCGGGGGGGAAACCTCTGATTCATTGGGTGCTTTCAGCGCTCTCGGCAGCATCGGTTGGCGGCATTGTCGCTGTAGTTGGCTTCCAGAAAGAAGAGGTCATCCGAGAGTTGCCGACTGGAGTTTGCTGGGTTGAGCAGTCGCCTCAACTCGGAACCGGTCACGCTGTTATGTGTGCCCGGTTTTTGTTTGAAAAGAATGAATTCGCTCCAGAACTTGCAGGCTCGCCGATAATTGTAGCATGTGGCGATATGCCGTTATTAAGCAAGGAGAGTTTTGAAGCTATAGCCCAGCTCCGGGAGCAAGAGGACGCGGCTTGTGCGGTGCTGACAGTGAATATTCCGCAAGAGAGCAGCTTCGGGCGCGTTATAAGGGGTGCGGACGGCTCGGTTGAGCGAATTGTAGAGTCCAAGGATGCAACAGAAGCGGAGCTCGAGGTGCTTGAAGGTAATACTGGGGTCTTCTGTTTTCGTGATGAAGCGCTTTGGAGTGCTCTGGAGAAGGTGGGTAATGATAATGCTCAGGGCGAATACTATCTACCGGATGTAATCAAGATACTGCTTGAACAGGGTGAGAGAGTTGTGGCACTGAAATGCAAGGATGATATAGAGGCGCTTGGGGTCAATACCCCACAGGATCTAGAGCGGGTTGAAATAGCGCTTGTTCAGCGAGGTTGAGGTGGCTTGGACTTCATTGGTTGAGGGTTGAGTAGCTGCCTTTTGGGTTGTTTTAGTTTGTTTTTTTGAGTATCGGAGGCTGAGATGAAGATCTTTTATGGAACGAGTCACCGTGAGCTGGGTGAAGAGATCTGCAGAGCCTTGGGTATAGCGGCAGGTCTCTGCGATGTCGGGAGTTTTGCTGATGGTGAGACTAGAGTAAAGATACTCGAGGATGTCAGGGGATTGGATTGTTTTATTGTGCAACCTACAGGTATGCCGGTAAACGAGAATTTGATGGAGCTGCTGGTGATGGTGGATGCTCTGCGCCGGGCGTCGGCACGGAGAATAACCGCGGTGGTGCCGTATTACGGCTATGCACGTCAGGATCGCAAGCATGAGGGACGGGTGCCGATTACCGCTAAGCTGGCTGCGAATCTGTTGACAATTGCCGGTATCAATAGAATGTTGTGTATGGACTTGCATGCTCAACAGATACAGGGATTCTTCGATATTCCACTGGATCATCTGATTACCAAGCCGGTTATTGCGAGTTATCTGCGTAAGAAAGAGCTTGAGAATATTGTCGTAGTTGCGCCGGATGTGGGTAGTGTAAAGATGGCGGATGGCTATGCCAATGCCTTGGGTGGTACTCTGGCGATCATTGAGAAGCGACGTATGAATGATGTGGAGATACAGCATGGTCATGTCATTGGTAATATCGCGCAGAAGAATGCTATCATAGTTGATGATATGATATCTACTGCCGGGAGTATGGCGAGTGCAATCGCTATCGCTCGGGAAGAGGGGGCGCAGAGCGTGACGATAGCGGCGGCTCATGGTCTCTTTGTCGGTCCGGCTTGGTCACGCCTCGGCGAGGCGGGAGCAGATGAAGTTATTACGACCAATACTCTGCCTCAGGATGTAGAGATGGGTACCAGAAGTGTTAATAAATTTACCGTACTCTCGGTTGCAACGATGCTAGCCGAGGCAATTGTTAGGATTCACCATAATAAGTCGATGAGTTCGCTGTTTTGAGGCATGGGGCAGTAGAATGGTTTTTTGCGTAATTACATGAATTACATAATTATTTATACAATAAAGGAGAATTATAGTGGCAGTACTCAAAGTACAGAAACGTGAAGGCACAGGAAAGTATGTTGCTTTTAATCTGCGTAAGGAAGGTAAGATTCCTGCCGTACTCTACGGTAAAGGGGTTGAGAATGTTAATCTGGCTGTGGATGAGGATGAGTTGCAGGAGATTGTCAAGTCTGGTGATAGGTTGGTAGATCTGGAAGTAGACGGGAAGCAGCAGAAAGCTATTCTCAAGGCTGCGCAGCATGAGAATATAGGTGATAAGCTTATTCACGCCGATTTCCGTCTTGTCGATGCTGATACCGAGCTCCATGTTGAGGTTGAGATTGAGATTGTAGGTACTGCTGCCGGTGAAGATGTAGGTGGAGTTGTTGAAGTAGACTTGCATAATGTGCAAATCTCTTGTAAGCCGGCTGATCTTCCTGAAATAATCAAAGTTAATATCTCGGCTCTGAAGATAGGTGACGTTTTATACGTCAAGGATCTTCCGGTGCTTGAGGGCGTTGTGTATCAGACTCCGGAGAAGGTGGCTGTGGTCAGTTGTCACGGAGCTTCTGCTGGTGATGAAGATGAAGAGGCTGAAGACGAAGCAGAAGGTGGCGAATAATAGAGCTTCTTAAGGCTTGAGCTGGCTGGGGAGCAGGTAAATGAAGTATGTGCTGGGGCTGGGTAATCCTGGTAAGGAGTATGCTTATACCCGGCATAATATTGGGTTCCTGGCTGTTGAGCAGGCAGCGGTTTTACTGCAACAGAAGACCCAGACTGAAGTGGCAGCTAAGGCTGAGCGATCGGGACTATGGTCCATGCTGGTTGCAGCTTTCTGCAAAAAAGCTGATCCCGGCGAGTGGCAGGTTCGAGGAAATATGCTGAGCTGTAGCCCAAGGCGGGATTTATTGTTGTTAAAACCATTGACGTATATGAATCTCTCCGGTGAGGTCTTTAAGCATTTGACCGGAGTAGATATAAATAATTTGCTGGTTGTCGTCGATGATATATATCTGCCGCTCGGACGTTTGCGTCTACGCGATAACGGGAGTTCAGGCGGACATAACGGTTTGAAGTCGATTACCGGGGTTCTAGGTACGGAGCGTTATTCTCGGCTCAGAATCGGAGTTGGGTCGAGGGATGACCAGTGCGGGAACAAGGAGTCGGCTACAGCTGGACTGGCGGAGTATGTTCTTGGGCGGTTTGCCGAGGAAGAAGCTGCTTTGCTGGAGAGAGTGTTGTCTGCGGGAGCGGAGGCGATATTCGATTGGTACCGGCAGGGGATAAGTTTTTCTCAGCAAAAGTATAATGGAATTGATTTGAGATTTTAAAAATAATATGGAGTACAGGTATGCAGAGTATACTCGAGGCTCAATATACAAGTATGGAGGATCACAGGTGGCACAGAAACTGTATGAAGCAATGTTTGTAGTCGATAGCAATAAGGCTCGCGAAGATTATGGGCAGATTGAAGAGGTATGTCATTCTACAATTACTCGGCATGGCGGTGAGATTGTCAAGAGTATTAAATGGGATGACCGAAAGATGACCTTTGAGATGAATAAATGCAAGCGTGGAACTTATATTCTGGTTCATTTCAATGTCGAGAGTACTGCGGTTGCCAAGATTGACCGTCAGATTCAGCTCAACGATCAGATTTTGCGTTGTCTTATTACTGTAGATGAAGATGGTATTGAGACCGAGACTGGAGCGGCAGCTTCGGAAAAAGTCAGCGACGAGTAGGAGTGGTATAATGGTGTGAACAGACTGATCCAATTTGCTGATTTGTCAGACTCAGAGGAGATAATAATGGCTGGTTCATTTAATAAAGTAATATTGATGGGTAATTTGACAAGAGACCCAGAACTCAGGTATACCCCGCAGGGTACAGCGGTTACTGATATAGGATTGGCGATCAATGATAATCGTTCGAAATCAGAGCAGCAGAGAACTACATTTGTTGATGTAACCTTCTGGGACAGGTCGGCGGAGATTGTCTGTGAATACTTGAAGAAGGGGAGTTCAATTCTGGTTGAAGGAAGACTTCAGACCGACAGTTGGGATGATCGTGATACCGGGAAGAAGGTATATCGTCTCAAGGTTGTCGCTCAGAATTTTCAGTTTACCGGATCACGAGCGGATGGAGGTGCGCCTGCACAATCCGGCGGTAATACTGGAGGTGGGCAACGAGCTGGTGGGTCAACGCCGAATGGCGGTAGAACGAATCAGTACAACGCACCACGTAGTGGAGGCTATAATGACTTTGATACAGGTGACTTTGGTAGTGCGCCTGATGATGATATACCATTTTAAGCTTTGTTTGTAGGTATAACGGATAAAGCTTGATTGGCAGTTGGAAATAAAGATTAATTTTTATTTATATATATGATTGGAGAAAAAATGGCAAGAGAAGAAAGCAAGCCACAGGATCGTTTCAGTGGTAAAAATGCAACTCGTATTGATTATAAGGATATCAATACATTGCAGAAGTATGTAAGCTCGCAGGGTAAGATCTTTGATGCAACACGTACCGGTACTAGCGCTAAAAACCAGCGCCGTCTGGCTACAGCAATCAAAAGAGCACGTTTTCTGGGTCTAATGAAGTTCAACGGATAGTCACTCATAGCTCTATAGAGATTGTATGGCGGTTGATTGGTGAGTGGCTATTAGCAATGAAGAAAGGAAAAAGCGATGAAGCTTTTACTAAAAGAATCTTTGAAAAATCTGGGTAATGCGGGTGAGGTAGTCGAAGTAAAAGATGGCTATGGGCGTAATTACTTGGTACCGTATGGTAAGGCGGTAGAGGTAACTGAGGGTAATCTCCAGGCTATTGAGCAGGAGAAAAAACGCTTGCAGGCAGCTGAGGGAGAGAGAGTACTATCCCTAAAGGAGATAGCGGAGCGTATAAACGGTGTGGATGTAACCGTTACTGAAAAAGTGAGTGATGGTGAGAATCTTTACGGTGCGG
The DNA here is from genome assembly GCA_963556115.3 of Planctomycetota bacterium. GTDB lineage: Bacteria > Planctomycetota > SZUA-567 > SZUA-567 > SZUA-567. The sequence goes on from CAUVYI020000007.1 coordinate 37,356, forward strand.
TTCAGGCCAAGACAATTGTTGCGGCTCTGGCGGAGCAGGGTATTGTGATTGAGGTTGATGCTGTAAATGTTAAGGCTCCAATTAAGACCTTGGGAGTACACCGGGTGCCGATCAAGCTGCATTCAGAGGTTGTGGCTGAGCTTAAACTTTGGGTAGTTGATGAGAATGGGAATGGCGCTACTCCAGCTCGGGATGAAGAGACTGTGGCTACAGAAAAGGCGGTAGCTGAGGCGACTGAGGAGTAAGCTCTTGGCATAAGAGTTGTTTTAATATTAGAATAATAGGCAGAGCTTTGGCTATCTGCCTATTATTTTTTTTGGGTGTGCTTAATAAATATAGATATTGTTGTTTTCTGGTGTATAATAAGTCCTAGAAAATTATTATCGGGGTAAAATTATATTGGTTAATTTTTTTGGGAAGTGGGATGTTGGAAGAAGAAATAACAGTTGAGACCAATCTCGGCAGACAGGTGCCGCATAATCTTGATGCAGAGCAGGGGGTGCTTGGTGGTTTGCTTCTGGCTCCAGAGCGCTTTGAATTAATTGAGGGGCATATTGAGCCGGAAGACTTTTTTAATAAGGGTTATGGCGCTATCTATGGTGCTATAGTAGAGCTCAATCGTACAGGTAAACCTATCGATGTGTTGCTGTTACGCGATCTTCTGGAGAATAGGCAGGAGTTGGGGATAGTCGGCGGAGCCGCAGGTTTGGCGGCGCTTACCGATTCGGTGCCAACAGGGGCGAATGTCGAGTATTACGCCAATATTGTGCATGAAAAGTCGCAGCAACGCAAATTGATTGCGGCTGCAACCAATATTGTTGAGATGGCCAGTGGCGCGGTGGTGCAGAGCAGCGAACTTATCGATGAGGCAGAACGGGCAATATTTGAAGTTGCCGAACGGAGTACAGGTAATGAGGCTGAAGGCATGAGTACTATCATAAAAAAAGCCTGGGCCAGAATTGAAGCCTATATGAGCTCGAAGGATACTGTGCATGGTGTTACTACTAATTTTTATGAGCTTGATCAGCTGTTGACCGGATTGCATGGGGGTGAGCTTATTATTGTGGCAGGGCGTCCGAGTATGGGTAAGAGTACCTTTGCCTTGAATATCGCTAGAAAGGTCGCGGTGGAGAATAATCAGGGTGTGGCTATTTTCTCCCTCGAAATGACCTCGGAAAACCTGGCGACCAATATTCTGTCGGCTCATGCTCGTATTGATGCCCAGAAAATGCGTAAGGGCGAGATGAGTAATGAAGAATTGGCGCATATCGGTCGTAGTCTTGATTCACTGGCGCAGGCTCCTATATTTATTGATGATTCGTCGGTGCTGACGGTCTCTGAGCTTCGGGGAAAATGCCGGCGCTTGAAGAAGAAACACGATATACAGTTGGTGGTTATCGACTATCTGCAGCTGCTCAGCGGTTCGATAAAATCTCAGCAGCGCAGCCGTGAGCAGGAGGTGGCTGAGATTTCTCGAGGGCTGAAGTCACTCGCCAAAGAGCTGGACATTCCGGTTATCGCCCTTTCGCAGCTTAGCCGTAAGGCGGAAGGACGCTCTGATTCACGCCCGATGATGTCGGATCTGCGTGAATCAGGGGCAATTGAGCAGGATGCGGACGTTATTGCTCTGCTACATCGCCCGGATTACTATAACCCTGAGGATAATCCCGGCCAGGCAGAGGTTATTATTGCGAAACAGCGAAATGGACCGACAGATACGGTAAATCTTGCTTTCATTAAGAATAAACTGATGTTTGAACCGCTCAGTATGCGGCCGGAGGAGGGGTTTAATAGAGGATGAATAAGGATGTAGACGGCTGTTTTTCGCAAATTATCCATTTGGCTTTGTGCCGACAAATTGTCAGCGATCATTTTATATGAAATAGTCGGTGAGAGATTAAAAATTATTTCATAAAGATTATCTTTTTATATTTGACTGTAATTTTAAAATGGATTATTATTGATAATAAAGTATTAGTTGAGACAGTATTATTTTGTCAGGATCAGGGCTGTATGCGAGTTTTTTTTTCAGCTTGAGCATCCTGTCTTTTTTTTCCTGATGAAATAAAATTTAGTGATTTTGCAGAGATTAAAGTCACCGAAGGGAAGACTAATGAGTAGTGATGTTGAGCCTGTAGGTATGCACCAGACCCGAGCCGGAAAATATCTGACATTTTATTTGGCTGATGAAGAGTATGGTATAGAGATAATGCGGGTTAGGGAGATATTTGGAATGCTCCCTATTACCATTGTTCCGCAGACTCCTGAATTTGTCAAAGGGGTGATCAATTTGCGGGGAAAGGTTATACCGGTTATTGATCTTCGCTTGAAATTCCGTATGGATTACCGGGCGTATGATAAAGAGACCTGTATTATTGTGGTCGAAGTAGATGACGTACATATGGGAATTGTGGTTGATACTGTCCAGGAGGTTCTGGATATCGTCAACGAAGATATTGAAGAATCGCCACACTTCGGCACCAGCGTTGATACCGAATTTATTCTGGGAATGGGTAATAAGGATAAACGGGTGACAATTCTGCTCGATGTGGGAAGGGTGATATCCAGTGAGGATTTGGTGCTGGCTACAGCCCTCGGCGGGGATGAATGATAAGGTCGTTAAGTTTTTTTTTGATTATGTATTCAGTATATTATGGTATAAGTTGCAAACTTGTATACTCGTTATAAAAGAGGAGTAGGTGATGAAATTAGGCACAAAGATTTTCATGGGATTTAGCGCAATATTAGTTATTATGATTGCACTTGGCGTAGTAATTATGGTTCAAATGAATTCTGTTGAGAAAGAGTCTACAATTCTTGCTGATGAATATGTGCCTGAATTTGCCAAAATATCGACTCTTAATCAGAGTGTTCTCAAGATGCGTCTGAATGTTATCGGCGCTTCTCTATCTAGGAATGTCGAGTATGTCAATAATGCGCGGAGTGCGTATAAAGAGATAGAAACAATGATTGTGGACTTCAAGGACTTTGTCGAGAATGCCGAGGCGCTGAAGGTGGGTAAGGAGAGCGCTGTGATCATGCAGGAGAAGCTCGACGGGTATAATAACAAGTCTGAAGAGATGTATAAATTGAGTGAAGAGATGAATGCCTCGTTCCTCAACCTGGTTGAAATTGGCGGGAACTTTGTTGCCAAGAGCGGCGAGGTTCGTGAACTGCAGAACAAGCTCTTGTCGACACTGAATAACCCTGAAGATTTGGTAGCAAGGAACAGACTGGAGAAGAGGATCTTCCTGAATATAGATATACTCGAGACCGGGATGTTGATACGAGTCAAGGCCGTTTCGGCAATGTATCTGGGTAAACCTGAAATGCTCCAGGGTATAGTTGAGAGTTATTTTCCACAGCTTGATACTTATATGAAGTCAATATCTGAGCTCAGCCCAGGAAGCGATGAAGCGGCTTTGCTCAAGATTATGGCGGGTTTGGCAGATAGCTACAAGAAGAACATTATTGAGTATCTTACCGATTGGCGTACTTCAATCAAAGCAGTGGAGGATGCCGCAAAGCTGGGTACTGACTTTGCCAAGGTGGCAAATGATACTGCTACTGCGGCGCGAAATCACTCTTTGATTGTTGCTAAGAATACCCAGACGGCTCTGAGCAGCGCAATCTATATCCTGATCATCGGTCTGGTAATAGCTGTAGCGATGGGCATGGTTCTGGCGATCGTGATAACTCAGGGTATAACCCGGCCGATAAATGCGATTATTGCCAGTTTGGATGAGGCGGGAAATCAGGTGGCGGCAGCAGCCAATCAGATATCATCTGCAAGCCAGAGTTTGGCAGAAGGCGCTACAGAGCAGGCTGCGTCGCTGGAGGAGAGTTCTTCTGCGCTCGAAGAGATGGCATCTATGACCAGGCAGAATGCTGACAATGCCAGCAATGCTAATCAGATGATGGTGCAGACTCAGGAGCAAGTGACCAATGGTGCGGACGCAGTGGTAAATATGTCTTCGGCTATGACTGAGATCAATGATTCATCCGAGCAGACTTCTAGGATTATCGGTACGATTGAGGAGATTGCCTTCCAGACGAATCTGCTGGCGCTCAATGCTGCGGTCGAAGCGGCGCGGGCTGGTGATGCGGGTAAGGGCTTTGCGGTAGTTGCAGATGAAGTACGAAATCTTGCTCAGAGATCAGCTCAGGCGGCACGCGATACTGCAGAATTGATTGAGAGTACTGTTGCTAGAGTCAAAAATGGTTCGGCAATTGTTCAGGAATTGCAGACAAGTTTTGGTGAGGTTGAGGGGTCAGTCAAGCATTTTGGCGGGTTGATAAATGAGATCAGTGCGGCCAGCAATGAGCAGGCGCAGGGAGTGGATCAGGTCAATACCGCGGTAGCCCAGATGGACAAGGTTACCCAGACAAATGCTGCTAATGCCGAGGAGTCTGCGTCTGCTGCGGAAGAGTTGAGTGCTCAGGCTTCGCAGCTGAGTTCACTTGTCGGTGAGTTGAATGTTATTGTTACCGGTCAGCAGTCGACAAGCGGTGTGTCGATGAGCAGTCCGCGTAAACCGGTGGGCATGACTCGTCTTGCGGCTCCAATGCACCATAAGGTCTCAAGTAACAAACATTTGGTTAGGCCTACGTCTTCGGGTTCAGCAGGCGCAAACCTGGTAAAACCAAATGAGGTGATTCCGCTTGATGATGATGATGACTTTGAAGATTTTTAAGATTAGTATATAGTGTTTGTTGTTTTAATGCCCCTTGTCGATTTGCGGCAAGGGGCATTATCTTTTGGTTATATTCTTAAACTGTATGACTAATGAGTCTGGGTTATTTTGTAGATCATATCCAGGGCTCTTCTGGTCTCCATAACGTCGTGAACCCGGAAGATCTCTGCGCCTTGAAGGTAAGTCATGACTGCCAGGGCGAGGCTGGCCTCAAGACGTTGCTCTACCGCCAGGTTGAGCGCATGCCCGATCAGTGATTTTCGGCTAATTCCTATTAATACCCGCTGACTCAGGCTACAAAATTTCTCAGTATGTTGTAGTAGATTGCAGTTGTCTTCAAAGCGTTTACCAAAACCGAAGCCCGGATCCAGTATTACTTTGTCGCGCTCAATCCCGGCAGCTTGAGCCATAGCCAGCTGCTTGGTGAGGAAATCTATAACTTCAGAGGTGGGGTCGGCATATTTTGGGGAATTCTGCATGTCACTGGGGGTACCTTGCATATGCATAATAACGACTTCCGAATTGTGCTTAGCAATAATGTCGGCCATCTTCGGATCACCATTGAGACCGGTTATATCATTGATGATATTGGCTCCGGCGGTGAGTGCGGCTTCGGCCACGACGGCTTTATTGGTATCAATACTCAGCGTTATCGGCGATTCACGGCGTAACGCTTCCACCACCGGCATGATTCTCTCCAGCTCTTGTTCGGGTGAGATGTAGGCGGCTCCAGGTCTGGTACTCTCTCCACCTATATCAATGATATCTGCACCTTGAGCTATAAGTGTGCGGGCGCGGGCAAGTTGGTAGTCAATATCCTTGTACTGGGTTGAACCGTCAGAAAATGAGTCTGGAGTTATATTTAGGATGCCCATTATGCACGGCCGTTTGAGATTATTCATGTGTCTATCTCTCTATGTCAGGAGGGTGGTGAGTATTTTAATAATGAAAAAGATTACGCATAGCAGTATTATTATTGTCTGCAATACGTAATAATAATATAATATTGTATATTATATTGGCTTTGAGGAATAATGAAAGAGTTGGCTAACATGGATAAAAGAAAAAGCAAGATGCAGATTGTCTATGATTATTTCAAGAGTGAGATAGAGGGTGGAGCTTATCTTCCTGGGGAATTGTTTCCGTCGGAGGCGCATATCGCGAGTCAATTCAATGTCTCGCGTCCGACAATTGCCAAAGCCAAGAACTTACTACGGGAACAGGGCTTTATCGCTAAAAAGAAGGGGTATGGAACAATTGTTGCCAGTAATGAGCAGTTGAATAAACGGCAGGAGCTCAAGTTTGGGGTACTTATACCCTCGATGGGGGCTACCGGAATTTTTGAGCCCATTTGCGGGATAATTGCTGAGCGCTCAGGCGCAAACGGTTTTAAATTGGTAGTCAATGAGGAGAATCTCTCGCTGATGTGGGGACGGGGGGGAGCAACATCAGAGCATAACGGTAAAAATGCTGAGTTGCTGGCTAAGAAGTATGCATATGAGGGGATTGACGGGATTTTCTTCGTTCCTCTGGAGCTATTTGAAGAGGCGGATAAAATTAATCAGCAGGTAGTTGATATCTGTACTGAGGCGGAGATCCCGCTGGTTCTGATCGACAGTGATATGATGGATTATCCTGAGCGGAGCGAGTTTGATGTTGTGGGTATGGATCATGTGGAGGCAGGGTACTCTGTGGTTCTGCATCTGCTGGAGAATGGTTGTAAAAAAATTATCTTTCTCACCGCTGAGTATGTAGCCAGAACGATTAAAAAACGTATCATCGGGGCGCGGTTAGCACTTGAGCAGGTTGGTCTGCCCAGGGATGCGCTCAGTATTGTGGTTACGAAATGGGGCAAGGATCTTGATGTGATCGATCAGATTAAGGCGATTAGCGATGCCGATTGTCTGGTCTGCTATAATGATACCCCTGCGGCGAGTCTGATACCCAAACTGATTGAGGACGGGTATGATATTCCGGGTAAGTTCAAGGTTATAGGTTTTGATGATTCCAGCTATGCCGAATTACTGAAGATACCGCTGAGTTCTTACCGTCAGCCGTGTGAGGCGATAGCGGAGACGGCGGTCAAGCTGCTTATCAGCAGGATTGAGTCGCCAGATCTTCCGCCCCGGTTGGTGTCGATCAAGGGTCGTCTGATATCCAGGGAGTCTACAGTTGGTGTAAAGTAAGGGGCGGATGGCAATAGACTGTTTGCGGCTTATTTTTCCGCTACGCCTTTGAAGAAGGTATAATTAAATACTCCTCCCGGTTCGGCAGTCTGGTATAAATCTTGAATCCCTTGTGCGAAAGACTCGGATGTTATTATCCCGCTGGAGACGGCGGTTTGTTGAATTCCTTCAATCATTGAGATAAAGGTATTTTTGGTAAACCCGGTAATTAGTTCAGGTTTACTGTCGTCAACATAGATATTCTTTGGTTCTACTCTGATTGCACTGAATCCGGCTTGGTGTAGCAGCGGATAGAGTTCCCGGCCGATATTGGCGTTGCCGCCTGCGCGGTTTTGCAACTCAATCTGACAGTTTATGGTCTCATGGGCATATTGGCTATCTGGATAAAAGAAGGTCGAGCCATGGTCGCCTTCAATAACTGTCAGTGTCCCGGAGGGTTTGAGATAATTCCGGAGTTTTTGTAGCATTACTATGGGATTACTCAGGTGCTCCAGAACAAAGCACAAGAAGATATGATCGAATGCTTCAGCGTTATATGGCAGATTCATAATATCTGCTTGCTTTACTTGAACATTTGTAATATTATTTTCATCTAATCTTTGCTTGGTTTCCGCTACAGAATCAGCGGAGATATCGATGGCTGTGATTTCAGCCTCGGGTGAATTTGCTGCAAGTGTCACTGTCTGTGCTCCGACCCCACATCCGGCTTCCAGAACTTTGCTCCCTTTGACGTATCTTACCCCGGCATGCAGTATCGACTCCAAGGTTTGAGCCTGATCATGTAGCCGTCTACTTTCACGAATATTATAACCATGTACATACGTTTCCATTATTGTCTTCCTTTTAGGGATATATCTTTACGGTAAGCTGTATTTTTATTATGACGTAGAATTGTTACTTGATTATACAGATAATTTGCTTGCACACAAAATGTATAGTGAATTTTATGCTGCTGTAGCTTTGTTTTGTTGCAGGATCAGTATGGAGGGATATGAAGCGGAGCCGTTAATGAGGAGTAAAGGTATCTGCGGTAATACAATGGTGTCGGTAAGTTGTTGATGTGGCAAGGTTAATATTATTAAGAATTGAAGGTATACCCTTTGTAGGTATACCTTCTGGAGATTTTTCTTAGTTACATTCGGGATTTGTCCGGTTGGGATGTTGCCATCGCCGTGCTGACATCTTTGGGGAGTAGGAGTTTTTGATCAATCTTGAGTAGAGGATTGCCGCGTCTGTCCTGCTTCAGGTTATTCAGCTTGGAGATATAACTTACCATCTCTGGATTACTCCGGCGGTAGACCCTCCAGAGAACCTGGCTGAGACCTTCACCTCGCCGTACTCTTGCTTGCTTGCCGTCAAAGTACTCAATACTATCTGAAGCTATATCTGCCTGGGCTAATTCCTGTTGATACTCCTCAATACCAACAATATCGTTGTACTGCTCTTGACTGAACGATTCGCTAGTCGGAGCTGTTGACTCTGAATACATATCATCTTCGTAAGCAACAAGGTCGAATTGTGATTCAGCGGTAGAGGTTTCTCGACTGGCCTGGATGATTTTTGCTGGTTGAGGCTGGGCATTCTGTTCTGCTGCAGCCTTGAGACTTGAGAGTTGGATATTCCAGCTCTCTCTGGCTACATTGAAGTCATTGTTGACCGACTCAAGTTTGTTCTGCATGCTAGCAAGCTTCTCTTCCAGCTTGACGTTATCGGTCTGGGCAGCAGCCAGTTGGAGAGAGTATTCGCTCTTGATACTGTTTTTCTCTGCTTCAAGATTGTTCCAGCTGAGTATCGGCATCAATACCAGCATGAGGCAGGCTACGGCTGCTAAGGTAGTAGCGTAAGAGAGCCGTCTGGAGCGCTTGAGGGCAATCTCATCCAGGGTGATAGCTTTATTGTACTCTTCACTTGCCAGTTCTACCAGATCTTCCTTGTCGGCCTGGAGGTTGGGAATAGTCTCGGTCTTGAAGACATTGTTCTCGAATTCCAGTGACTTGATCTTTTCTCGTATCTTCTCCAGCCTGCGGATACGTCTGCCTTGCTTGGCGTTGGTATGTTCCAGTCTGCTAAGCTGTGCTTCGGCAGTATCTTTGGCGGTCAGCGAATTATCTAATTCCTGGCGCAGGGATGCGATCAATTCAGAATTAGCGATATACTCTGAACTCTGCGCGGCTCTAGTGTTAGCGGCTGATTCAAGTTGTTGGCGTAATTCGCAAACCTCTCGCTCCAGATTTCTGATGGTGAGAGTTGATATACTCTGTGCGTGTCTCTGCCGGGACAAGAGGTCTTCTTGAGTAAGCTCGTTGTTCTCAGCTCGCTGTTTCTCAGAACTATAGGCTGTGCTGAGCTCAAGGATGGTTGCATCCTTCTCCATCAGGCTGCGGCTGAGACTGCTGCAGATCGAATTGGCGGTGTTTAGTTGACTGTGGAGCAGTTCAATTTCGTCACCAAATTTGAGCAGCATGTTCTCTGAACGCTCTGACTCTTCACGGAGGATACCAAGCTTGGATTGGGTGTTGGCTAGATGTTTGCTCTCCTCTTCGAGTTGTACTAAAAAACTTTGGTGAGTCTTTTTGAGTTGTTCCATCTCTCTGTCTTGAATGATCAGGCTCTCTTCTTTTCTGAGGAGTTCGGTTTCAAGCTTCTGCTTTGCTGCAAGATTGAGCTCGATACTCCCTTGAACATTCTCTGCCCATTCTCTGATCTCTTCCAGCTCCTGACGCTGATTTGAAATATAGAATCTCCATTCCGGTTCGGCAGGGCGAGAAGGATCGAGATCAAGAAATTCCTGATCCTCTTCGATTGTCGGCTCGGGCTTGAGACTACTGCGACCGATATTGTCGAAGTCGATACAGTCGAACTCTTCGTAAATATCTGCAATACTTGCGGCTTCTATAGCTTCTGGAGTTATATCAATAATTTCGACCTCGGCATATTCTTCAACTTCCAGATCTGATAGATCAGCCTGTTCTACTTCTTCAATGTACCAGTCTTCTTTGGTTGCCATATCTGTTACTGAGATTTCAGAGTATAATGGGCTGATCTCGTCTTCATGTTCAATTTCACCAAAAAAGGCTAGTGAGCGGTTGAGTGCATATTCCTGCTCTTCTTCAGAGAGAGCATATTCCGGAGTAAAGGGTATAATCTTCTGATCATATTCGGCCGCTCCGCCTTCAATGACTTCGAGTTTGGAGGGATGTAATGCACAGTCGGCTTCAGATGATTCAGTGCTATCCTGTTCCGAATCCTCCAGTGCGGAGATACCACTGCGTTCATAGGCTGATTTTATCATATTTTCAGATTCAATAATGTCTGCAGCGGTGGTGCCGATATCTGCGTCGTCGATCTCTAGTGAAGTCGTAGATTCGCTCTGTTCCTTCTGCTGTTCGCAGATAAGCTCATCAAGAAGGGCTTCTGCCAGCTCCTGATCCTCTTCGTCCATAGCAATCAGCTCTATTAGCTCATCACTAAAGCCTTGTAATCTGTACTGTGCAATAATCTCTTTTGCAGACTTCATCTCGCCTCTCCAATAATAGAAATAAATATTGTTTAGTATACTTCTGGTGATTTTATCGGAATTGTTGTGAGTTCAACTACAGTCGAAATTAGAGAAAAGTGTTTTTTATATGTTATTTAGTTCAATAAAAATTTGCTTAACACCGGAATATGGTTAAAATTGTTGAGACTTATAAAATATAATAAACTATAGAAAGAAGGTATAATGAAAGGTATTGTTCTGGCTGGAGGAGCCGGCTCCAGGCTCCACCCGATAACCATGGCGATCAGTAAGCAGCTCCTGCCGATCTATGATAAACCGATGATCTACTATCCTCTGAGTGCGTTGCTATTGGCCGGGATCAGGGAGATTTTGATTATCAGTACGCCACATGATCTGCCGATGTTTGAGCGTTTGCTCGGTAACGGCGACAGGTTCGGCGTTAGACTGGAGTATGCGGCGCAACCAAGCCCGGATGGGTTGGCTCAGGCATTTATTATCGGCAGTGAGTTTATCGGTAGTGATTCCTGCTGCCTGGTATTAGGTGATAATATTTTTTATGGGCATGGTTTTACCCAGCTCTTGCAGCAGGCGGCAGAGCTTGAAGACGGGGCGGTGGTTTTTGGTTATCCGGTCAGTGACCCGGAGCGGTACGGGGTTATAGAATTTGATGCAGAGGGGAAGGCAATATCTCTTGAGGAAAAACCAGAGAGGCCAAAGAGTAAGTATGCAGTTCCGGGGATATATTTTTATGATAATAAAGTGGTTGAGTATGCCAGAAACCTCAAGCCGAGCGCTAGAGGTGAGCTGGAGATAACCGATCTCAATATGATCTATCTCCAGGCGGGTAAGCTGTCGGTGCAGCGTTTCGGTAGAGGTGTGGCCTGGCTTGATACCGGTACCAATGAGAGTCTGATGGAGGCGGGTGAGTTTGTCCGGGCAATTGAGAAACGTCAGGGTCTGAAGGTGGCGTGTCTGGAAGAGATAGCTTTTGAATATGGTTGGCTCGGCGCCGAGAAGCTGCGAGAGGTTGCGGCGGCTCACGGGAAGAGTGCATACGGGGATTATCTACGTAATTTGGTTAAGGGAATTTACGGACAGACAGGGTTATGAAGAAGTTAGAGACAAATATAGACGGCGTATACCTGCTGGAACCGAAGGTTTTCGGTGATGCGCGGGGCTTCTTTATGGAGGTCTATTCGCGGAAAGTCTTTGCGGAACTGGGAATTGACACCGAGTTTGTCCAGGATAATCATAGCATGTCTGGCGCCGGAGTCTTGCGTGGGTTGCATTATCAGCTTGGGCGGGAGCAGGCGAAGCTGGTGCGGGTAGTCGCCGGGGCGGTGTATGATGTGGCCGTAGATATCAGGCGGGGAAGCCCAACCTACGGCAAGTGGTTTGGTGCCGTACTCTCGGCGGAAAATAAGCGTATGCTTTATATTCCTAAGGGTTTGGCACATGGATTCTATACTCTGAATGAAGGTACGGAATTTCTCTATAAATGTTCGGATTTTTATGCCCCTGAGACCGAGCGAACCATTCTTTGGAATGATCCGGATTTGGGTGTTGACTGGGGAGTGGAGGATGAAGCGGGGTTGATACTCTCCGCTAAGGATCAGGCGGGGAAGCGCTTTATGCAGTTCCCGGAGAGTGAGTTGCCGATTTATACCGGTAAGTAGCAGATACTGAAAATCGCTAACGCAATTTTCTTGTTTTGCTGAGATGATACACAGGTCGCCAAGAAGGCGACCTTTTTCCATTAGGGCGCATGCGAATTCCGAACTGGTGAGGAATGAGTCGTGTGCTTATCCCTAGATGCTGGGTGTTCGAGTAGGCGAGAACTAAGCAGTACTTTTGTTCGCTGCTCGGATGAAAAGTAAGTCGAAGACGGTGTGAGGAGTCTATAGATGCCACGTCTTGTGAACTGATGAACAAGAGGTGGTACGGGCAATGGCTGAGAGTATAATCATAGGCAGTCGAGGGGTGAGGCTGCGGGGAGCGCGCTGCGTGAGAGCCCTGATTGCAGCCAGCCTAAAAGCTCACCCCGAAGGCCTGAACCCTCGCTCTAGTTGAAGGGTTATAGCGGAAAAATTGTGGTTTTAATTGACTAGCTAAAATGTTTAGGCCTTCTGATAAAGAAATAGGCTTGATTGTAATAACTGCTTTTAACATATAACGTGTATTTGTGGTATAAGATTATTTATCTTATGATCATATTTTTAGGTTTGATTTGTCAACTCATAAAATCTTCAACATACCTTTGGAAAAGGTATGCCAAAGGCTCATGCAAATGAGCGGGCTGCAGAAGCAGCCTCAGCCAGTAGCTTTGCTACTGGCTGTATCACCTTGTTATCCAAAGTCTGAAAATTAACTATGTGATGTTTATGGTAACTCAAAGTGATACACAACTTATCCTCAGTTTGAGCGGATTAAATCCAGTAATTCCTCTGCGCTGATGCGGCCGCCAAGATCGCTGCCTTCCAGCAGATCTTTGGCTAGAGAGCGTTTGTGTTTATGTAATTCGAGTATTTTCTCTTCAATTGTGCCGCTGGTTACCAGTCGGTAGATGGTTACCGGTCGGGTCTGACCTATGCGGTGGGCACGATCCGAGGCTTGATCCTCTACCGCCGGGTTCCACCAGGGATCCATATGGATAACATAGTCGGCAGCGGTCAGGTTGAGACCTTGACCACCTGCCTTGAGGCTGATTAGGAAAAAATCGCCGTCACCATCCTGAAAATCTTCTACCAGTTGTTCACGCTTTTTGGCCGGGGTCGAGCCGTCAAGATATTGGAAGGTATAGCCTTTCTCCTGGATATAATCCTTGATAATCTGAAGATGATCGACAAATTGGCTGAATACCAGCGCTTTGTGATTGTTCTCGACCAGCTCTTGAGCGATTTCACCGAATTCTTTGAGCTTTGAACTCTCGATATCAGCGTTCTCACGTACTAGCCGGGCATTACAGCAAGCACGGCGCAGGCGCATAATCTCGGCGAGAATCTGAATTCCGTCACGCCGATTTCCACTCTGTTCCCGGGAATTCTCAATATCCTCCAGTGCTTTGCTGCGGAGCGCTTCGTAAAAGGCGGTCTCTTCCGCAGACATCGCGATGGTCTTGGTTATCTCGGTTCGAGATGGGAGTTCATCCAATACCTGACTCTTGTTGCGTCGGAGGATAAAGGGTTTGATGAGTTTTTTCAGGCGTTCTTTGGCTTCGAGACTGTTATCCTTCTCAATAGGAATGGAAAACCGTTGGGCAAAACGCTTGTGGCTGCCGAGTAGCCCGGGGTTGATGAAGCGGAAGATATTCCATAACTCGCCGAGATGGTTCTCCAGTGGGGTGCCGGTAGTGACCATCTTGAAATCACTCTTGAGTGCCATTGCGGCTTTGGAACGTTTGGTTGCGGCATTCTTGATCGCTTGGGCTTCATCGAGAACTATGGTGTGCCATTTCTTGTCGGTCAGTATCTCTGCCTCCTGTTGGAGCATAGCATAACTACAGACGATAAGGTCAAATTTTCCCGCATTTTCCAGCATCTTTTCCCGGTCGTCAATTCCAAAGAGCTGAGGGGAGAGGGAAGGGGTAAACTTTGTGGTCTCATTTATCCAGTTGAAACAGACCGAGGTTGGGGCGATTACCAGAGCCGGCCCTCCCCGACCGCGAGCTGTAAGCAGCGCCAAGGTCTGAATAGTCTTGCCCAGCCCCATATCATCGGCGAGGCAGGCACCTACCCGCCACTCGGCCAGAGTGGATAACCACTGGTAGCCGTCAAGCTGGTAGTCTCTAAGTTCGGTCTGCAGGGTGGAGGGGACGGCAAAATTCTGGGGACTTCGGAGTTTTCCTACCTGTTTTTTCCATTCGATATCGGCCTTGAGTTCTCCTGCTTCCTCAGCTATATCTTCCAGCGCCAGGGCGGCAAGAGGGTTGATCATTATTTCATTATTTTTGATCTCGCTGAAGGCGGCAATCTCCTCTATGCGTTTACGGAAATTGTCGGTTAGAGCGAGATATTTGTCTTCACCCAAGGGAATAAAACGCCCCTTGGAGTGTCTGGACATCTCAATAAGACGTTTCATATCTATGACTAGATCGGCGTCAACCTCGACCTTGCCGCTTACGGCGAACCAGTCGTTCTTCTTCTCTATCTTCAGTCCGAGTGAAGAGGTTGTGGATTGCCCGCGGATGCTGACCTGTCCGCCGCGAGGCCATTCAATAATGATACGCTCAGCTATCTCGTGGAGCTCTACCAGGAGTTCGAGGCAGTCGATGGCATCGTCAATATTCCATATTCCATCTTCGCGATCGGTGTTCAGCAGGGTTGGGCAGAGCTTGATGATATCCTCTACTTCCTCTACCTCTTTACGCAGATTCCTGGTGGTTATTTTGCGCTTTCCGGCGAAGTCGGCGACTATGGTTTGGGCGCCGACTCCGGGGCGGTAATATCCGCCCTCCTGTCCGAAAGGGCGGTAGAGAATCTCTAGGCGTAGTCCTGAACCTGCCGGCATCAGATGCAGGCGCGGACGGTTGTCGGCGAGAATGGTCTCGGATTCATTATTGGCAATCTTGAGGTCGGTTTGGACGGTGACCATGCTGCTGAGTTCTTCCACCGCGCGTTGGGCAGCGTCAAAGCCTGCTTCGGGGATGAGTAGGCCGTGTTTGCCGAGGATCTTGGCAAGTCGTTGATGGGTAGGGCTGATCTTGGTGACCTGAATACGGGTAAAGGCGTTGCGGCTCAACGCGATGGTCATATCATCGGTAATCTCTGGTTCGAGCTTGATCTGAATATTATTCCCATTCTTGAGGGCTATCAACTCAGGTTCGGCGGCGGTGATTTCCAGACGGATATTATTCGAGCCTTCGAGAAATACCAGAGGGTGGGTAACCAGTGCGGGAAGAGCTCGGTCATAATCGAGTTCATAGCTGGGCTTTGAACCGCGACCAACACTATAGTGCACCGGGGAAATAGCCGCGCAGATCTCTAAATCCTGAGATGTCAGGAATGGGAAGGTATCTCGTTCTTCAAACAGCTTTTGCAGGGATATTCTCCTGCCTTTACTCCATAGCCCACTGGAGTTGAGCCGTTGTTCCACCGGGTAGAGTTCGCAGATACCTGTATTGTCGTCGAAGGTCATATTCCAAGCAAGACGGTTTTCCCCGGAGCTGTTCTCGACGCTCCCGATCTCGGTAGGTAATTTGAGTAGAGCCGCCAGTGGGCGCTGCCAGGGTTCCTTGGGTTTGAATAAACTGACAAGGGGGCTGGTCTTGGCTGTCTTACGAATATTGGCGAGTTTTGCCGCCCAGGTCAAGTTATTACCCTCGATGCGGGCGAGAATCTCTGCCGCTTCAGCTGCAAACCAGCTGTAACCGTTCTGGCGTGCTTTTTCAAAGTACTCAGCTATCTCAGTACTGTATTCTGCAAAGCTCAACATCCCTTCCCAGTAGAGTATGAGCCAGATAATGAGCCTGACGATGGGGTTTGGGTCGGCGGGAAGATCCGGCGGTTGAATATCCAGACAATCTTCCTGGCGCATACAGAACCATTGAATTGCCAGTACCGCTCCGGTAAGGGCTGCGTCGGTCTTCTCGGCAAGATTTGAACAGAGATAGTAGGCCTCTGAAGTATTACCTTCATGGATTAGCGAGAGGGCGATAAAGATACCCAGCAGGGTTGGGGGATTTCCTTCCCATTGTTTTAACGCAATGGCGAAGCTCTCTTGTGCCTGTTCGTACTTTCCGGAGATGAAGTCTGCCCAACCACGCAGGATTATCTCTTCGTTGCCAGTAATGACCTTTAGCAGTTTTCTGGCAGCAGCAGGCCTGCCCCGGTATATCCACTGGGGAAAGAGGTATACCGAGGGAGCTGGAACCTCTGGTTTGGAACTGGCAAAGTCTTTGAGGGTATTGAAGGCTTCGTCGGCCGCTTCAAGATTGCGTACGGCGTGCGAGAGCAAGGCAACGCAGGTCTCCATCAATAAGCGTGGCGGGAGGGTGACCATGAATTGCTTGTCTACCGGTTCACAGAATAGGACGAGAGGGTGGTTGTTGGCGACCTCAGCGGGAAAGAGTCTGGTTGTATGCGCAAGCATCTCATAAAAGGATTTTGAGTTCCGTTGATAGAAAGCTGACCTGAGTCGGGCGAGAGCTTGTTCGTAGGTGAAGATTTCTTTCTCAGACCAGCCGGTATTGCGCCAGAGTGTATCGCGTATGGCACCGATAAAGCTATGGAGAGTGCCGGTCTGGAGCGTTGCGCGGATGATTGGCTCGCGGATAAGGGGGATGGCACGGAGGCCGTTTGGAGTAGTCTCAATCAGTTCGTATTGTATCAACTCTTCCAGGAGTTTGCCGGTATCGCGGGTGCTTCGCCCGCATTTGGCTGCACACCTGGCAATGTCGGAGGCAGGGGTGGATTCGTAGATGACCGATAGCAGCTGCATCATCCATGATTGCGCCGGGAGTAGACGTCGATATATTGCAAGTAGTGCTTTGCGCTTTTTCTCAATTTCATTGAGGTTCTTTGCCATTGTATTGCCTGTCTCTTTACTAACTGGATATAATAAATGCGACCTTATATGATACTTGATATATGGGGATTAGTCACTAAAAAAATCATTAAAAACAGTCCGTGTCTAGTTCTGAGAGTATGGCGTGGCACTTGAAAAAGAGCGTGAGTTAGAGTATCTTGAGTAGGCGAACCTCGAAGATAACCACTGTATTCGGGCCGATACGCCCTCCCGAACCTTTCTCGCCCCAACCTAGCTCCGGCGGTACATAGAGCCGGTATTTACTGCCTACCCCCATCAGCATCAGACCTTCCTGATACCCTTCGATAACCTCATTAAGGTCAAACTCCAACGGTACCCCCTCGCGGTAGGTATCATCCAGAATCTTGCCTCCTATCAGCCAGGCGCGTTGATCTACGCGTACTCGGTCATGTGCATAGGGTTTGGGACCGTCAACCGCTTCGAGGACGCTGTATTGCAGCCCGCTGGCAGTAGTCTGTACACCTTCCTTTTTTCGATTTTTGGTGAGGAAATTCTCGCTCTGACTCCGGTTTTGCCCCTTGTTGCCCCCGAGATTTTTCTTGCTTCTGTTGTTGTCACGCTTACTCATTATACTGTCCTTAACCGGTATTTTGTTCTAGTACTATATGAGTATTATATTTACTACGGGAGGTATTGCAACGTTTGTGAGCATAATTGTGGTTTTGTGGGGTGGGTAAAATGGTAAGAATGAAAAATGTCTTGACATAGGGTATGGTTCCCATACACTATAGTTATGGGTAATTTACAGATTATGAGAAAATTTAAAAAAGTCGCCAGAATGTGGAATGAAATTGAAAAATTGCCACATAATTTTGATGGAACGACTGTTTACCATGCTGAAGTTTATATGCTCATGAATATAGCGCGTAATCCGCAGATAAGTGTGACTGGCCTGGCAAAAGTCCTGGAAATTACGAAAGGGAGTGTTTCAGAAGCGGTAAAGAAACTTGAAAAAAAAGGCTATATTCTCAAAGCCCAGGCTCCTGATAATGCTTCAAAAATTACCCTCACGGTCTCGGCGGCAGGGATGAAAATACTGGAACATCATCAAAAAATTCATGAAAATAGTGAGAATAATTTTATGAAATATAATGAACAGCTTGATAAAGATGAGGTTGAAATTATAGTTGGTTTTTTCACAAAATTTGAGGCTTTTTTAAATGAAATAAGGGATCAGCTAAAATAAGAATGGAGTAGAAAGATATTTTTTTAGAGTTAGTGTATGGCTACCATACACATTGTGCTCAGGAGGGTTGGATTATGTATAGTATTGGAATTGACATAGGGTATTCAGCGCTAAAGGTAGTGCTGCTTGATGAAACAGAAGAGATTGTTTTTAGCAGGTATCAGCGGCATAAAGGGGCAATAAAGTCAAAATTATTAAAGATTTTGGCTGAAGTGCAGAGGAATTTCGGGTTTCGGGAAATACGCTATGGGGCGGTAACGGGGAGTGCGAGTAAATTTCTCAGTAAGCTGGCGTATATTGCCGGAATCAACGAGATCAGTGCTACTCTCAGCGGTAGTTTGAAGTTGCATCCTGAAAGTAGATCAATTATTGAAATTGGGGGAGAGAGTGCTAAATTTATCACTGATTTTGCACAAGAAAATCTGAGTGGAATAAAGCTGGCAATGAATTCTAATTGCTCATCCGGTACGGGATCATTCTTGGAGGAGCAGATGTCCAGGTTGGGTTTGGAACTTGAGGATTACTCTAAGAATGTTGCTAACGCAGAATCAATTCCAAGAATTGCCGGGAGGTGCAGCGTATTTGCCAAGACAGATATTACTCATCATCAGCAGGAGGGAGTACCGGTTGAAGATATCCTTCTCGGTCTTGCTTATGCTGTAGTAAGGAACTATAAGGCTGGAGTTGTTAAAAATGCGGTAATAAATAAACCGGTTTTATTTGTCGGAGGAGTCTCTGCTAATGAAGGTATTATCCGGGCACTCAAAGATATATTGGGTCTTGCTGAAAATGAGCTTATGATATGTAAATACTCCCATATTATAACGGCACTGGGTTCGGCCGTGACTGCGTTACAGAATAAACAGAAAGCTGATCTTCCCAAGCTGGTGGCGGTGTTGGAAAATACAGAGGAGTGTTATACTCAGGAGGAGGCACTTGCAAGACTCTCCAGTATTGCAGTGCTTGAGAGTGCTGGTAAACACCGGTGCATTGCAGCCAATCCGGCCGGGCAAAAATATTATCTAGGAATAGATATTGGTTCGACCAGTACTAATCTAGTTCTTATAGATCAGCATAATGAAATTGCAGCGTATAAGTATCTAAGAACTCTGGGGAATCCGGTAAAAGCGGTGAAGGAGGGATTGCTGGAAATCAAGGAGGGTGCATTCGGTAAGGTTGAAATTGCTGGAGTTGCGACTACCGGTTCGGGCAGATATATGATTGCTGAGCTTATTGGGGCAGATATTGTTAAAGATGAGATTACGGCTCAGGCCAGAGCTGCCGTCGCATATGATCCAGAGGTCGATACTATCTTTGAAATTGGGGGGCAGGATTCGAAATTTATTAGTATTAAAAATGGAAAAGTAGTAGATTTTCAGATGAATAAAATATGCGCTGCAGGAACAGGATCATTTATTGAAGAACAATCCAAGAAGCTTGATATTCCAATCAGTGATTTCGGTAGTATTGCTTTGCAGAGTGCTATGCCAATTAATCTTGGTGAACGCTGTACAGTCTTTATCGAGGCTAGTATCGCTTCTTGCTTGGCTAAAGGGGCAGAATTACAGGATATTGCCGCAGGTCTCTGTTATTCTATCGTGAAGAATTATCTCAATAGAGTTGTCGGGCAGAAGAAAGTGGGCAAGAGAATATTCTTTCAAGGTGGTGTGGCTTTCAATGCCGGGGTGGTAAACGCCTTTCGCCTAATGACTGGGAAAGAAATTATAATCCCGCCGTTTTTTAGTGTTACCGGAGCCTATGGCGCAGCAATACTGGCTAAAGAAAATGCTGTAGGAATAACAAAATTCAAGGGTTTCAATACTATACTTGAGCAAGAAGACCGTGTCAGGGAGAGTAAAGCCGATCGGCAACCCAAAGAAGAGGGCTTTGATAATGAAGTAAGAGAGCTTATTTTTGAGAATTATACCGGGGAGCTTGATAAGACGAAGAAGACGATCGGCATACCTAGGGGATTATTTACTTATGGGATGTTTTCAATGTTTTATGAGGTCTTTACAACCCTTGGTTATAATGTTGTCCTGTCTGAACCTACAAATGAAAAGACAATTGAACTCGGGCAGCAGTACTCGCTTGATGAGACTTGTTTCCCAGTGAAACTGATAACCGGTCATGTTATGGAACTGGTTGCAAAAGATGTTGATTATATCTTTTTTCCTGATCTGTATTCTGTTGAACACCCTGATTCTCCAAGTAGAAAGAACTATGGCTGTGCGTATATGCAACTGGCATTCAAAGTTATGAATCAGGCTGCAGGATTGGACAAGAGAGGTATCGAGTTATTGTCGCCTACCTTTGCCTTTAGCATGGGAAAAGAGTTTATGATGAAGAGCTTTTCGCAGATGGGGCGGCAGCTCAATAAGAGTCATGAAGAGACGATGAGAGCAATGCAGGCAGGCATGAAAGCTTTTCATGGCTTTGAAGAGAGGATAAGAGAGTACAGCCTTAAAATTATTGATAAGATAAAACCTGAGGAGAAGGTCTTTGTGTTGATTTCAAAAATATATGGGGTTGCGGATCCGGTGTTGAATTTGGGCATCCCGGCAAAACTCGCTGAGATGGGGTATAAAGTACTACCATTTTACGCTCTGGCGCAAGGGGATATCTCGGCGGAATATGCCAATATGTTCTGGCCGTTCGGGCAGCATATTCTGGAGCCCGCACAGTTAATCAGGGAACATCCGAATCTGTATGCGGTATTTCTCTCACATCATGGATGCGGACCGGATTCGATACTTTCCCACTATGTTAAAGAGATAATGCAAGATAAACCATATCTGCAGATTGAGGTGGATGAACATGCTTCAGATGTTGGAGTTATTACCAGAATCGAAGCATTTATAAACAGTCTTGGTGAGAGTATGAAGATTGATAAAACAATAACTGACTATTGTGCGGAAATAGAACATAAGGCAGTACGTTTCCCGGATAAACCAGATAAGGATTTGACCGTGCTTATTCCAAACTTGTATCCCTATGCAGAGATTATTCGCAGTTTACTCGAGAGTAAAGGATATCAATCAAAGGTACTGCCTCCAACAACCAGAAGCTCAGTTGACCGGGGAAGAAGATTTGCTATTACTGAGGAGTATTTTTCTCTTACCGCTTTGTTAGGGGATATATTCAGAGAAGTGGAAGAATCACCGAATACCAAGGTTTCAGTATTACTTGCGCAGAATGAAGGGACTGAGACCGATGGTCAATATTCCAGAATTCTACAGACTAAACTCGATGAAGCAGGATTAGCAAATGTGGCAGTAGTTTCGCCATTTGCCGAAGATCTTCTGTTGGTGGAAGATGAATTGTTTATGGAGATTCTTTGGGCTATAATTGCCGGAGATCTAGTTTTGGCGGCTCCTCTGAAATCCCGGGAAAACTATCTGGCTGAAATATGTAAGATCATCATGGAAGGGAGACTATCTTTACATAATCTTCTGGCTATTTCGCGGCGTATTTGCAGTGATTTAGAACGAAGCAGTTTTAAAAAGACTCTGTTGATTGTAGGTGAGGTTTATGTCCTGTATAATGACTATCTGAATAATTATAGGTTGCGCTCATTGGAAGAACGCGGCTATCGAATTCTCTATTCAGCATTCAGTGAAGCATTATGGATGTTTTTGCAGGATTATCTTGAGCAGAATAATCTTACGAGTAAAGCAGACATAGCTAAAAAAGTCAATAAGCTTAAGCTTCAGATTGAGCGAATATCCGACTCGTTACAGGAGTTTAGTCCATTTGAGAATAATCTGGAATACCTTATTTCTTGCGCCGATAGCAGTGTAGGTTATTATTCTGGAGCATTTGGCAGATTCAGACAGGCAAAATTGCTGACAGTAAAAGATAAAGTTGACGGCATCATTACAGCTTCCTCAATGTATGAGAATACCGGTATTGTGATGAATATATTGAGTAAAGGATATAATATCAGCAAACCGGTGTTGAATATGACCTTTGATGGAAATAATAATGAGAGTGATGATTTGAAAATAGAATCCTTTATTTATTATCTTTAAGTAGAATAAAAAGGGGTATGGTAAAGGAGGCGAGGAAGGTGTGGAGGGGCTTAAAAGGCTGGTGGAGAGTGGTAACCCACTCTCCACCAATTATATTGCAACTTATTCTACGTGTGCTTAACTTAGAAGGCTGCTACGGTTTTCATAACTTGTGTGGAGTGATTCGTGTGCTTCATGTGAACCGGCCTTGCCACCAAAGTAATCTTTATAGATCTCCTGAACCATGTAGTTGTCACTGGAGTTGTGCAGCTGCAGACAACGGTCGACGTTATAGATACCCTTCATGCGCAACTCTTTGTTGCCGAGTTTGGATTTATCCAGGATAGGCTGACCGCCACCGGCAATACAACCGCCTGGGCAGGCCATGATCTCGATAAAGTGATAATCCTTTTCGCCACTCTTGACCATCTCACATACTTTGCGGGCATTGGCCAAGCCATGTGCGACTGCGACTCTGATATTCATGTCACCTAGAGCGTACTCAGCTTCCTTGATACCCTCGAAGCCGCGAACTTCCTTGAACTGTACCCGGTGCATCTTCTGGCCGCGAATAACCTCTGCCGCATAGCGCAGCGCTGCTTCCATTACCCCGCCGGTGGCACCGAAGATAACCCCAGCACCGGTATAGAAGCCAAGAGGCATATCGAGTGAGCTAGGTTCAAGTTCATTAAACTGGATACCGCTGGCGTGGATCATTCTGCCGAGTTCCTGAGTGGTTATAACGTTGGTGATGTCCATCATGCCGTTGGTGGAGAATTTATCCAGCTTGGCCTCGAACTTCTTGGCGGTACATGGCATGATAGAGACTACGGCCAAGTTCTCAGGAGCAATATTTAGCTTGCCTGGAAGAACTTTGTGGGCGGTTGAACCGAACATCTGCTGTGGAGATTTGCATGATGAGAGGTTGGGCAGAAGTTCAGGGAAGTAGGTCTCGGTAAACTTGACCCAGCCTGGGCAGCAGCTGGTGAACATCGGCAGTTTGCCGCCGTTGGCGACACGCTCGAGGAGTTCGTTCGCTTCTTCGACAATGGTCATATCTGCAGCAAAGGTTACATCGTAGACCTGATCAAAACCGAGCATTCGCAGGGCGGTAACAATCTTGCCGGTAACATCGGTGCCTGGCTCCATTCTGAAGTACTCACCGAGGCCAACACGTACTGCCGGTGCGAACGCTGCTACTACGTATTTGTTTGGATCGGCCAGCAGATCCCAGACCTCGTCTTGCTGTGGATTTGTAACCAGAGCCCCGGTCGGGCAGACTGCAACGCATTGACCACAGTTTACACACTCGACATCTCCCAGGTTCTTGTTGAAGGCCGGCAGAACACTGGCCTTGGCACCACGAAAAGCAAAATCGATAGCTCCAATACCCTGTACTTCCTCACAGACACGTACACAGTCACCGCAGAGTACACACTTATTGGGGTTGCGGATAAGAGATGGGCTGGAGGCGTCGATTGGCTGCATATCAGCTTTGTTGAGTTTCTTGAACCTAATCTCTTCAACCCCGAGCTGACGGGCAAGATTCTGCAGAGTACATTTGTTACTCCGGCTGCAGCTTGGACATTCGCGGTCATGGTTGGCCAGGAGCAACTCAAGGTTGATCTTACGCATCTGGCGAATTTCAGCGGTGTTGGTCTTGATGACCATATCTGGTTCTGGACTGGTTGAACATGAGGCCATGATACCACGACCTGCAACCTCTACCAGGCAGAGACGGCAAGCACCGTAGACACTCAGATCTGAGTGGTAGCAGAAAGTAGGAAGATCAATTCCGACTTTACGGATAATCTCGAGCAGATTGCGCTCACCCTCTATCTCGACGATTATTCCGTCGATAGTTAGTGTTTTATTTTCAGTAGTATTCATTTTTCTTTCCTGTAGTTTATCTTAAGGGTTGCCCCTACTAGGTAAGTGAACTAAATTCCAACGATGGCGTCAAACTTACATGCACTGACACAAGCACCACATTTGATACATTTCTCAGCATCGATAACATGTGGCTCCTTTACCTTGCCACTGATAGCCCCTACCGGACACTTGCGAGCACAGGCGGTACAACCCTTACACTTCTCGGCGATAATCTCGGGATCAGCCAGATCCTTGCACTGACCGGCTGGACATCTCTTGTCGACAACGTGAGCGAGATACTCGTCTTTGAAGTACTTGAGGGTTGAAAGTACTGGGTTTGGCGCTGTCTTACCCAGGCCACAAAGTGAGGCCTTCTGGACAGATCTGGCAAGTTGCTCCAGAACTTCCAGTGTCTCTACGGTAGCTTCACCTGAGGTGATGTCTTCAAGCATTGCTAGCATCTGCTTGGTGCCTTCGCGGCAGGGTACGCACTTACCGCAGGATTCATTCTGAGTGAACTGCATGAAGAACTTGGCAACCTGTACCATACAGGTATCTTTGTTCATAACTACCAGACCACCGGAACCAACCATCGCTCCAACATCCTTGAGCGAGTCGAAATCTAACGGTAGGTCAAGCATGCCTTCGGTGAGACAGCCGCCTGAAGGGCCACCGATCTGCACTGACTTGAAACATTCACCGGTTAGGTTGCCTTCGTCGTCGGTAACACCGCCGCCAATCTCCATAACAATTTCGCGGAGTGTTGTTCCGAATGGGACTTCAATAAGACCGGTATTGGCTACGTGACCGGTGAGGGCGAAGGTCTTGGTTCCAGGTGATTTCTCGGTGCCGATAGCTTTGAATGCTTCTGCTCCGTCACGGATAATTCTGCCGATTGAAGAGAGGGTCTCGACGTTGTTGATAACGGTTGGCTTGCCCCAGAGGCCGCTGACAGCGGGGAATGGCGGCTTGGGTCTAGGCATACCGCGCTGACCTTCGATTGAGGCGATAAGAGCTGTCTCTTCACCGCAGACAAAGGCACCAGCACCTTCCATGACGTTGAGTTTGAAGTTGAAGTCTGTGCCGAAGATGTTCTCTCCCAGCAGGCCGGCTTTCTCTGCATCGGCTACCGCGCGGTTCATGCGCTCTACGGCGAGAGGATATTCAGCACGTACATAGACGTAACCTTCGTCTGCTTCGATCGCCTTGGCGCAGATCATCATACCTTCGATGACACTGTGTGGGTTGCCTTCGAGTACGGAACGATCCATAAAGGCACCTGGGTCACCTTCGTCACCATTACAGATAACATACTTTTTGTCGCTCTTGTTCGGTAAGGTGAATTTCCACTTGAGACCGGTGGGGAAACCACCGCCACCACGTCCGCGCATACCACTGGCGAGAACCTCGTTGCATACCTCTTCCGGCTTCATACCCTTGATCGCCTTCTCTGCACCTTTGTAACCGCCGGTATAGATATACTCGGTGATATCATCTGGTTCGATGCGACATTCCTTGAGTACAGTACGGCTCTGCTTAGTGTAGAATGGAATCTCGTGATCACCCTTGCAGGTCTCACCAGTCTTCGGTTTTTTATAGAGCAGACGGTCGATGACCTCGCTGTTCTTGAAGGTCTTTGCAACAATCTCCGGTACGTCTTCAGGTTTTACCATGACGTAGAGAATATCATCTGGGTCGATATGCACAAGTGGTCCTTGCTGGCAGAAGCCCTGGCAACCACTCTTTGAAATATAATTTGTATTGTCACCGCATTCATGCCGGTCAAGTTCGATTGTAACGTTCAGGTCTGCGTTTTTAAGCTCTTGGACAAGTGCATCTCTGACCTTGAGTGAACCATTTGCCACGCAGCCAGTACCAGCACAGATTACCACACGCTTGGCAATGCCATTCTTGCGCGCTTCGTATTCTTTGGCGGTCTTGTCTAGATCTATTGTCGCCATATTAACTTCCTTTCTTGTATTTATTATTTACCTTCAGCTTTTAAAATTTCATCGACAATTTCCATTGCTTTTTCCGGTTTGACCTGACCATAAACGTCTTCGTTCATCAGTAGTACCGGAGCAAGACCACAGGCGCCGAGGCAGGATACGGTCTCGACGGTAAAGAGCTGGTCATCACTGGTGTTCTTCTCGGCATTGACTCCCAACTTGCGGTATAGTGCGTCAATAATCTTGGTAGAACCCTTTACGTGACAAGCGGTTCCATCACAAACTTTGAAGACGTACTTGCCCTTTGGCTCAAGAGCGAAGTGCGCATAAAAGGTTGCAACACCGTATACCTTTGCTGCAGGAATCTTAAGAGACTTGGCAACGTAAGCGATCGTCTCCTCTGGCAGGTAGCGGTAATGCTCCTGAATCTGCTGCAAAATAGGGATAAGCTTTGAGCCGCTGTTGCCATTCTTCTTGAGAATTTCATCGACTGGAGCTAGATCCAATGCCTCTGCTGTCATATTTCTCTCCTTTTTCATTAGATTGTCTGAAAGTAACATAAATTATTATATAAATAAATTTTGAACTAATATTGTCAGGTGTTTCAGGCTGGTTGAATTTTTAATAACCCAAAGAAACCAGTAAAATTTAATCAATATAAAATTATCTATACACTATTTACTCATGTTTGTCAACTGTTATTCATGAATTTTACTAGATTTTCCGGTTTTTAGCAAAATAAACTTATATTACTTATTAATTATTGCTAAAAAAAGTAGCTAAGTGTGAAATGTTAGCCATGGCTAAAGTTTTTAGGCTTGTCTTATTTGTGGAAATTTTTATCTATTAGTTTGCGGTTTGAGTTCTTATTATTTTGGGGGATTGGGTTGACGTAGGTGATAATATAATGTAAGTTATAATTGTACGGTATAATAAATAGATAATTAAATATTTTAAATGTGGTGTAGGGTGGCAGTTACTTGATAGAATGAGGGTGGAATTATGAGTAAGACAGTCACGATATGTATGGGCAGTTCCTGTTTTTGCCGGGGTAATGAGGAAAATCTTAAAATAATCGAAGAGTATATTGAGGAGAAAGGGATTGGAGCTGAGGTCAAACTTATCGGTAAGCGTTGCGAGCAGCTGTGTGATAAGGGGCCGGTGATTTATATCGATGACACGCTCTATACTCAGGTTGATAAGACAAAGTTGCTTGATATTCTCAATAAAGATTTGGGCATAAATGAGAGTTGAAAAAAAAACTGAAAGTACTAACATAATTTAAGGACTCAGTTAGAGTATATAATACTACTTATAGAGAGTTGCGTGCGGACTCTTTTTCAAGGAGCGATAATGAATCAGCAATACCCGGTATATACTGAAGATACAGAGTGTCAGGATTGTTATAAATGTCTCAGGCACTGTCCGGCAAAGGCGATAAAGGTAGAGAACGGTAAGGCTACGGTCATGCCGGAGCGGTGTATCGCTTGTGGGGTCTGTGTCGGGGTATGTCCAAACAAGGCTAAGCATATCCGGGATGACCTGAGAAGAGCGAGCAGTCTTTTTACACAGGGGGTCAAGGTAATTGCCGCGCTTGCGCCGTCTTGGGCGAGTGAATTTCCAGATTGCTCGGATTCGCAGATGATAAGGGCTTTGAAAATGCTCGGTTTTGATATGGTGAGCGAGACTGCGCTGGGGGCGCAGATGATCTCGCAGCGCTTGGCTGAGGAGTTACGGAACTCGGATAAAAAGCTGGTGTTGTCTTCGGCTTGCCCGGCAGCTGATGCTTTTATCAGTAAGTATCTCTCCGAGTTTATAGAGTGTATAACCGATGTTATTTCACCGGTGTTGGCACATTGTGAACTCTTGAAGCAGACCTATGGGGATGAGGTCAAGATTATCTTTTTCAGCCCTTGTATTGCTAAAAAGAATGAAGCTGATGCTAGAGAGGATCTCCTGAATTGTTCGCTCACCTTCAAGGATCTGCATGAGTGGTTTGCCAGCAAGGGTATCGAGCCTGAGAAGATACTAGTTGAGGCGGAAGAGGAATTTGTACCGCAGAAGGCTGAAGATGGAAAGATCTACCCCGTTGAGGGCGGGATGCTCGATACCATTAAGTTTCGCGGCGGCGGTGATATGCAGTATGTAACGATATCGGGTATCCCCGATATCGAGCAGGCTTTGACCGGCCTGAATATTAACGATTTGAAGAAGCCGGTGTTTTTGGAGATGCTCGCCTGTAAAGGCGGTTGTATCAATGGCCCGTGTATGAGTGAGAATCGTCCGGGGCTGCTTAATATTGTGGAGACTCTGAATAAGGCACAGCTGCCTGAGTCGCCTTCGGTTGTCGGGAAGGATATCGGCGTTGATGGGGCGTATCTGAATGAGACTATCGCTAAGCAGAGCTGTGAAGAAGAGCAGTTGCGTGAGGCATTACTCCGGGTAGGGAAGAGTTCTGAAGAGGATGAGTTGAACTGCGGCGGTTGTGGTTATGATACCTGTAGAGAATTTGCCAAAGCTTTGCTGGAGGGGAGAGCCGAGCCGGTGATGTGTCTGTCGTACCTACGGAATATGGCACAGAAGAAGGCGAATGCCATGATCAGGTGTATGCCCTCGGCTGTGGTTATTGTTGATGGCGAACTCAAGGTACTCGAGAGTAACAAGCACTTTGCGTTACTAGTCGGCGGGGATGCGCTGGATATCTGGGAGGCCTCGGAAGGAATGGCGGGTGCGAATCTGCAGAAGCTGATCCCGTTTGCCCACCTCTTCAAAGAGAATTTGGATACTGGTATTGATATTCATAAAAGTTCCCTCAAAGCCTGGGATAAGATATTGGATGTATCTATATTTACTATCGAGACGGGGCGTACGGTCGGAGCGGTGATCGCTGATGTGACCAATCCCGGGATGAGGCGGGAGCAGATTGCCGAGCGGGCGCGGATGGTGATCAAGAAGAATTTGGAGACGGTGCAATCAATTGCGGCAAATCTTGGCGAGAATATGGCAGAGACCGAGATTCTCTTGCGTTCGCTAGCTAAGGATTATGCTGCTGAGAATGAGTCTGTGATTGAGGAGGATAAAGGTGTGCAGTAGTCTTACTGGCGACTTCTTCGTCGATATCGAATGTGCTCAGACTAAGAAGTATTCGGAAGATGCTTTTGGTGACTGCTTTCTCTGCCGGAAAATTACCGAAGAGGATCGGACTATTGCCGTGCTCTCCGATGGGCTGGGTAGCGGGATCAAGGCTAATATTCTTTCCAATATGACTGCGCACATGGCTCTGAAGTTTATCGCCAGTGATACCGATATGATCGGGGCGATCAAGATAATGATGGAAGCCTTACCGGTTTGTAAGGTGCGTAAGGTCAGTTATGCTACCTTTACCATCGTTGATTACCGGCTTGGAGATGTGGCACGGATAATCGAGATGGATAATCCCAAGCTTGTTCATCTGCGTGGGGCAGAGTCGGTAGGTTTTAATCGGCGAAAACTGGTCAGTTCGCAGGGAAATATCAGGCGCATATATATGAGTGAGATCAGTATTGAACCTGGAGATAGGTTGATCTTTGCTTCGGATGGGGTGACTCAGGCGGGGCTGGGTACCCCGTTCTTTCCTTTGGGGTGGCGGGAGGAAGGACTTGAGGAGCATGTGCAGAAGACTGTAATGCAGCATCCGCAGATCAGTGCGGCGGCGTTGGCGGATAATGTGGTCAAGACGGCTATCACGCTGGAGAACAACAAGCAGCCGTATGATGATATAAGCTGTGCGGTGATGTTCTTTAGGACTCCGCGCAAGACCTTGGTGGTTAGTGGCCCGCCGTATGATCAGGATAATGATCGGCGTTACGCTCAGACGCTCGACTCCTTCCCGGGCAGGCAGGTGATCTGTGGGGGGACGACCTCGAATATTATATCCCGCGAACTGGGTAGAGAGGTGCGTACCGATTTGCACTCAGGCGGTAATGGGATTCCACCATTGGGGATTATGGAAGGGGTTGATCTGATAACCGAGGGGATTATTACTTTGACCTCGGTGGCGCAGTATTTGGAGTCCGGGAGTATCCCGGACGAGAAGAATAACCCGGCAGTTATGCTCTGTCATATTCTGCAGGATAGTGATGTTATTGACTTTATCATTGGTACCAAGATTAATGATGCGCATCAGGATCCTCTTCTGCCTCATGATCTTGAACTGAGGCGGAGTATTATCAAACGGATAGCCAGATCGCTGGAGGAGAAATATCTGAAGAAGGTCAATATCGATTATATTTAGATTGTGGCGTGTATTGATAATAGTCGGTGTTGAAAGGAAAATACAGACAGGTTGGGTTGCGGGTTCTCAGTATGTGCTTGAAGGGAGATTGTCTCGTCGGAAGGGGGGGATATGGGAGTGGGTGTGTTTTTTCTGTGTGTAGGATTATTGATCCTGGGGTATTTTATCTATGGAGTAATTGTCGAGAAGGTCTTTGTGATCAATACTGGCAGGGTTACTCCGGCGCATGAGTTTGAAGATGATATCGATTATATCCCGCTGCCTACTTGGAAGGTCTTTATGGTGTAGCTCCTGGATATTGCCGGGGTGGGGTCGATATTCGGATCGATTTTGGGAGCACTGTATGGCTCGCAGGCCTTGATCTGGATTGTTGTCGGTTCGATATTTTCCGGGGTGGGGCATGATTTTTTCAGCGGTATGCTCTCGGTGCGGTAGGCGGGGTGTTGGCGGTACTCGGAGTAATTATTCTGTCTATTACAAGTGGGGATACCGCCTTCAGGAGTACCCGACTAATCCTCGCCGAGGTCTTCAAGTTGAGTCAGAAACCGGTGCTCAAGCGGTTGCTCTTGGCTGTTCCTCTCTTTGTAATTGCTTATATTATCTCCAAGTTACCCTTCGGCATGATTTGGAAGTATTTTGGCTGGAGCAATCAGACCCTTGCCTGCCTGGTACTCTGGAGTGCGGCGATCTGGCTGGGTAAACGGGTGAAATTTCACTGGCTGGCAACGGTTCCGGCGGTGTTTATGATGGCGGTAGTGGTGACCTTTATCTGTTATATGCAGATAGGTTTTCAGTTGGCTTACGGTACTTCGGTAGTACTGGGGATTGGAGCGGCGGTGGTGGCGCTCTTCTTCTTTATTATACGAGTGAAGCCAGTTTCGGAAGCTATAGATAATTGATGTCAATTATCAATACCATTATTAAACCCTCACGACTTTTCTCGTGAGGGTTTAATAATGGTATTGATAAGACCAAAATGGTTATTCCGATTCGGTTGTGGCGGTATTATCTGGTTGAGGGGCAAGCGTATTTTTTAGATCAATCTTGTTGTCTTGTGACATTTCGATTCCGGCAAATACTAAGCCGCCGGTTTGCAACATATTGCATATTTTTCCGAAGTCTTTACTGAAGAATATATTGCCAATAGGGAAGGTTCCGTAATCGATGGTGATCAACTCCTGCTCGGGGGTGGTATAGGTGACTTGCCAGTTATCAAAAACGTATTGATTGATAACTTTGTCAGAGGGTAGCAGGTATAGCGGGAAGGCATCGGCGATATATTGGACAAAGGCTGGAGGATTGACTTTGGGGTTGGGGATTGGGGAGAACTGGAGTTGCCCGTCATTCTGCTCACGGAGTTTGGCTGATTCATCGGTGGCAAAAATGATTCCGGCGATACTCGAACCGAGGGCGGCGGTATTGTTGAAGAAGTCGCTGATGCCGTCGATTTCGATATAGGCGAACTTGATCATTTCCCCGCTGAGTCCGGTAATCTTGAGTGTGTCTGCCAGTTGCTGCTGAATTAGTTTATTTTTATCTGAATTTAGATAGTTCTGCTTGGCTTGACGCTGGGTCAAGGTGTACTCAATAGCTGCAGGATTGAGCGCGAGGATAAAGTTATTATCGTCGGTTATCAGGTAACAGAAGGTAAAGGCGTTGGCCAGGGCAATACCTTTGATCACACCGAATTTGCTGTCAATCTCCAGGCGGGAAGCTACCTGGTCTTCAAGCCTCGGTAGCAGCCGGTCGATACAGGTGTTGAGTGCCTGGGTTAGCTTGGCTTTATCCTTGACCTTGGCATTAAAGGTCAGGCCGCCGAAGCCGAAGAGATCCAGACCGGTGAGGTTTGCAGTATTCTGGAGGCTCATGGTAATCTGGTTGTCCAGGTTGCCGAAGAGGTCGGTGAGCGGATTGATCCCGTATTCAGCCTTTATCTCTTCCAGCGCACTGTCGAGGTGGGTACGGATCATTTTATGCATCTTTTCGCGTTCGGCAGCAGGAAGGGCGTTGAGCTCTGGATTCTGGCTGAGCGCGTATTTGATAGTGAAGTCAATGAGCTTGGGTATATTCATACCGGCGGTGGCGAATGAGGATGAGTCGGTAGGAACCAGTGCAAGTTGCTTCTGGTCTATCTTGGATAGCAGGCCTGCAGAGATTAGCCCCATGGAATCTTTAAAGTATAGGCGTTGGACAAAGGCGGGGGCTTCGATCCTGGTGCCGAAGGCCATGGTTCTGAAGTTGCCTTCCGGGATGAGAGCTGGATCCAGATCTACATTCATCTGCTTGATAACGGCGAGCATAACTGCGTGCAGAGCGGGACTGGTGTAGCCGGAGATGAGGGGAGCGGAACCGATATGGGAGGTGGCTTTGAGGTACTCGGGGTTTGTTGCCAGGCTCTTTGCCGGTGGCTGGAGTACGGTGTTGAGGTAGGTTGTGTCAGAACAGAGTACGGCGTAGAGCCGTTTGCCGACGATCTTTACCGAGACAAAGTAGATTGGATGGTTTTTGTCTAGCGGGAAGGAGAAGTTGAATTCCTTGGCCGCAGAACCTTGTTGATTGAGCGGTGAGACCAGGCGTAGTGGATCGACATTTTCGGGAAATTCCGCGATAAGGAGGGCATAAGCCTGATTTCTTTCGGCGTAAATACCCAGGGAGACATGGTTGGCAAAGGCGGTAAGGAGTTGGTCTACTTTGACGCCTTTAGTCAGTATAGAAGCGAAATTGAATACTTCGTCGATTTTTTTGCCGGTATGGGCGAAGAACTTCTGGGTCTCAGGGTGTTGGAGTATCTGGTTGAAGGCGGTCTTGTCAAAGTCCTTATTTGCCGGTTCGGTGTTGTTGAATTCGATAAAAAAGCCGGTATTCTCCGGGTAGAGTTTGGCAAAGGAATCCTGCGCGAATACCGTCACGGTCAGGCTTAGCAAGAGTGTAAGTGCTAGACAGAATCTTGATTTCATAGTGGTCTCCTAATAAGGTTGATGGCAAATATGACTATCAATTAATTTTAAGCTTAAATTAAATTTTTGTCAATGTCACAAGTATACTTGCTCAAGGTAAAAAATAGTGGTTGTGTGTGTGGGGGGGGAGGGTTAGGGCTTAATATGTTGGTAAAGTACGGAAAATCACGTAGGTGATTTCCCTTGTTTGATAATACGGGTGATACGGCCAGTAATAGAATTACTGGCTGTATCAGTGTTGTAGCTGGATATGAAAATTGCGTAAGCAATTTTCGGGGTTCTTCCTAGGATGATATTATCAATTGTTGCTCTCCGTTCTTTGCGTCTTTTTTATAAAGGATAGCTTATACGTCTTGACATATTATTTTAACAAACGAGAATTGGCGGTGTAACCTACTAACAGGAAGATAATATGGCAAAAAGACAACGCAAGGCAACTCCCCGGCAACAGGTAAAGCAACAGTCGAAAAGCAAGAGTCAGGAGGAGAAGAACGTAGAGCAGATTGAGCGCAATATTCTTAATCAGCAGCTCAATGAGATTCAGGAGATCTCGGTAGTCGGGGCAAATGAGCATAATCTGCGGAATGTCTCGGTAAATATTCCCCATCATACCCTCTGTGTAGTGACCGGACTCTCCGGTTCAGGAAAGTCTTCGCTCGCCTTTGATACAATATTTGTCGAGGGGCAGCGGCGGTATATGGAGTCGTTGTCGGCTTATGCCAGGCAGTTTTTACAGATGATGCAGAAACCCGAGGTTGAGCATATCTCCGGGCTGCCGCCGACTATCGCTATCGAACAGCGCAAGGGGCAGTCCAATCCCCGCTCTACCGTGGCGACTGTTACCGAGATCTATGATTATCTCCGTCTTCTTTACGCCAGAGCAGGTGAACCCTTCTGTTATGAGTGCGGCAAGCCGATTGCCCGTCAGACCGTGCAGCAGATTGTGGATAAGATTATCGAACTCGGCAGGGGTAAACGCTGTATTCTCTATTCGCCAATTGTTAGAGGGCGTAAGGGCGAGCATCGGGGGGAGCTGCAGATGCTGGTGCGCGAAGGGTATGTCCGGGCGCGAATCGACGGAGAGATGGTCGAGGTGCGCGAGGTTGAGGCGCTCAAGGGTAAGAATAAGAAACACACACTCGACGCGGTGATCGATAGATTGGCTATCTCTGAGGATAGTTCGGGGCGGCTAACCGAAGCGGTCGAGCAGGCGATAATTCTCAGTGACGGTCTGGTGATCGCCAGTGTGGAGGAGGAGAAGGGAGTGTTTGTGGATACGCTCTTCAGTGAACGTTACGGTTGCGTGGACTGCAATATATCCTACCCCGAGCTCGAGCCGAGGATGTTCTCCTTCAACTCGCCGTATGGAGCGTGCCCGGAGTGTGATGGACTTGGCACTAAGCTTGAACTTGATCCAGAGTTGATTGTGCCTGATGAAAGTAAGTCGATAAATGAAGGAGCGGTACAGGGCTGGCGTACAGGCGGCAAGCGGATGAGTATTCATTATTACTATCTGCTTGAAGAGTATGCGCACAAGTACCGGGTTGATCTGGATAAACCCTTTACCGAACTGACGGAGCGGGAGAAGAAGATATTGATGC
This sequence comes from Planctomycetota bacterium, assembly GCA_963556115.3. Classification (GTDB taxonomy): domain Bacteria; phylum Planctomycetota; class SZUA-567; order SZUA-567; family SZUA-567. The sequence continues at coordinate 72,126 of CAUVYI020000007.1, forward strand.
AGGGTGATCCGGCGCATGGCTGGGAAGGGGTGATACCCAATCTGGAGCGACGTTTTCGCAGTACTGATAGTGAGTATGTAAAGAATAAGATTCATGAATATATGTCGGTATTGCCGTGTCCGGTATGTAATGGGGCGCGCTTGCGCAAGGAGTCGATGTCGGTGAAGATTGCGGGCAAGACTATCTATGATCTGGTCTGCATGACCGTGGTTGAGGCGGGTAAGTTCATGGCGGAGCTGGAGCTGGGGCGGGAGGCGGGTAAGATCGCCGCACCGATCCGGAAGGAGGTGAGTAAGCGTCTGCAGTTTATGTCGGATGTGGGGCTGGATTACCTGACCCTCAACCGGATAGCCGGTACGCTCTCTGGCGGTGAGGCGCAGCGTATACGTCTGGCCAGCCAGGTCGGACAGGGACTCGTAGGGGTATGTTATGTCTTGGATGAGCCGACAATCGGGTTGCATCAGCGGGATAATGATCGCTTACTCGCGACACTTCAGAAGATGCGCGATATCGGTAATACCGTGATTGTGGTCGAGCATGATGAGGATGTTATCCGGGCTGCGGATTACTTGATCGATGTCGGTCCGGGGGCTGGGGTAAACGGGGGGAAAATTACCGCGTGCGGTACGGTCGAAGAGGTAATGCAAAATCCGGATAGTGAGACTGGGCGGTATCTGAGCGGGAAGGAGTCGATCCCAGTTCCGGTAAAGCGGCGCCCGGCGGATATCAGGAAGAATAGAATTAAGTTGACCGGAGCCAGTTCGAATAATTTGCAGAGCATTGACGCGGAATTTCCGCTCGGAACCTTTACCTGTGTTACCGGGGTTTCCGGCTCGGGCAAGAGTACCCTGATAACCCAGACCTTCTCCAAAGCGGTCAAACGTGAACTCTACGGGAGTAAGGAGAAGCCGGGGCATTATACTAAGTTGCTCGGGATTGAGAAGATCGATAAGATTATCAATATTGATCAGTCACCGATCGGCAAGACGCCACGCTCCAACCCGGCGACCTATACCAATGTTTTCGGCGAGATCCGAAAACTCTTTGCTCTGACTTCGGAGGCGAAGATCCGCGGTTATCAGCCGGGGCGCTTCTCCTTCAATGTCAAGGGTGGGCGTTGTGAGCACTGTCAGGGAGCCGGGGTGATGAAGATCGAGATGCATTTTCTTCCTGATGTCTTTGTCGAGTGCGAGCATTGCCAGGGTAAGCGTTATAACCGGGAGACCTTGGAGGTGCGCTATAAGGGTAAGAATATCTATGAGGTACTCAATATGACCATCGCCGAGGCGTATGAGTTTTTCGAGCCGGTACCGAGTATTCGTGGTACGCTCCAGACCCTCGTCGATGTGGGGCTGGATTATGTTGCACTGGGGCAGTCGAGCACGACCCTCTCCGGGGGCGAGGCGCAGCGTATGAAGCTCTCGTCTGAACTGGCCAAGCGGGCAACGGGCAAGACCTTGTATATACTAGACGAGCCGACTACGGGTCTGCATTTCTCTGATATCAAGAAGCTTATCAGTGTACTCAACCGTTTGGTGGACATGGGTAATACCGTCGTTGTTATCGAGCATAACCTCGATATGATCAAGTCCGCAGACTGGATTATCGATATCGGCCCAGAAGGTGGTGACAAGGGAGGACAGATTATTGCTACAGGTACTCCCGAGGACATTGCCGGGAGTGAGGTGAGCTATACCGGGAAGTATCTCCGGTCATACCTGGAGTAGATCTGGAAATTGTTGGAATACGCCAGAGTGTGAGCGCTAATAATTATCAACCTTTATAGGATTATTCTGTTTGACTTTTTTTATTCGGGATTGTATGATATATGAAGTATCTGTGAAGCATACAAAATTGTGCTTAGATTATTATCATTTGGGGATATAAAATTAAGGAGATGGATATGAAGAGAGTACTTCTAGGTCTGGTATTGGCTGGTGCGGTTGTTCTGGGTGGTTGTTCTGCATGTAATACCTGTGTAACTGAAGAGCCTTGCAACAAGTGTGTTATGGATTCTCAGACACTCTGCAGCGACTGCGATGAATATATGCTTCCAGTTCCTAACGTAACTGAACTCTAAGTTAGGGTGGTTAGACTGTTTTGTTGAGCCTTCCCGCTGCGGAAGGCTCTTTTTGCTTTGGTGGTGGTTTGGTAATTGTTGTAGATGAGGTGTGGTGATGGGTAGAGCAGAGGAGATACGGCGGGATCTGGTAGCTGAAGGCAGATTTCTTAAGTATGAGAATATTATCTGGAGGGACAAGTTCGGGGCGGAGAAGGTCTGGGAGACACTTGAGCGTCGGCATGACTGGGCAGAAGCGGTAATGATAGTTCCATGGATATCAGAGAGCCGGGAATTGGTAATTATCAGGCAGTTCAGACCGCCGGCGCGTGGCTATATCTATGAATTTCCAGCCGGGCTTATCGATCAAGGCGAGACCCCGGAGCAGGCGGCTGAGCGTGAACTCCGGGAGGAGACCGGATATGGCGGAACGGTGGTGAGTATTATCCCTCCGACCTTCAATACTCCGGGAATGTCGGGAGAAGCGGTTTATGTGGCTTATATGGATTTGCCGATCGGGCAGCGCCCCGAAGTAGACCTACAGGATAGTGAGGATATCACAACCATTGTGCTTAAACGGGAGGAGATTGAGGAGTTTATTCTGCATGAAATTGGCGAGGGAAATATCTTTGATAGCAAGGTCTTTATGTATATGTCCGGCTTGGTGACTGAGGATAAGATTAAAAACGCTGGTAGTGAATTTATGAAGGATATTCATTAGTATTAGGACTTGGTTAGGGCGGTATGTGTACGATGTTTGACGCTGCCCTAGTAGCTTTTTTTGGAGATAAAATCCCGTTATTTCCTAGGAAAACAGGGTAATGCTGTTGACTTGGCAGGTTTGGATGGTTATAATTCCTCAACTTAGCATAGCATATACTGGCATCGTGCATCTGCACCGATGCCGATTTTGTAATTATTATGATGTCCCAGGAAATTAAAAAATTAAAAGGTTTTATATTATTATATAAACATTTTCACTTTTTTTACTAAGGAGTTTGACCATGGCAAGAAGCCACCCACTTGAGAATATGCGCAATATTGGTATTATGGCACATATTGATGCAGGTAAGACAACTACTACTGAACGTATCCTTTACTACACTGGTAAGTCCCATAAAATTGGTGAAGTACATGATGGTGCGGCAACAATGGACTGGATGGAACAGGAGCAGGAACGTGGTATTACCATTACCTCTGCGGCGACTACCTGTGAGTGGCGTAAGCACCAGATCAATATTATTGATACTCCGGGACACGTGGACTTTACCGTTGAGGTGGAGCGTTCACTGCGTATTCTTGATGGCGCTATCGGTCTGTTCTGTGCGGTTGGTGGGGTTGAGCCACAGTCGGAGACGGTATGGCGTCAGGCTGAGAAGTACTCTGTACCGCGTATTGGTTTTATCAATAAAATGGATCGCCTGGGTGCAGACTTCTACCGTGTGGTCGAGTCAATCGAAAAAGAATTGGGTGCCAATGCTGTACCTTTTGTTCTGCCGATCGGTGCTGAGAGCGATTTCAAGGGTATTATCGATCTGATTGAGAATCATGCTATTCTCTATGATAATGATGATGGCATGAAGTTTGAAATTGCCGAGATCCCTGAAGAATTCTTGGAAGAAGCAGAGACTTGGCGGCGAAATCTGATTGAGAAGGTTTCAGAGTGTGACGAAGCTCTGTTGGAGAAATTCTGCAGTGATGAAGAGATTCTCCCTGAAGAGATTCATGCTGCGGCGCGTAAGGCAACCTTTGCGCATATGATCTGCCCGGTCTTCTGTGGCAGTGCCTTCAAGAATAAGGGTGTGCAGAGGCTTCTGGATGCGGTTATTCAGTATCTGCCAAGTCCGATAGATCTGCCTCCTATCTCCGGAACTTGTTTAGAAGGTAATGCTGAGACCCGTGTGCCGAAGGATAGTGGTCGTCTCTCAGGGCTGGCGTTCAAGATTATGGCTGATAAGCATATTGGAAAGCTCTGTTTTGTTCGTGTTTACTCCGGTACGCTCAGTGCTGGTTCCTATGTGCTTAATTCGACTCAGGGCAAGAGGCAGCGTGTTGGTCGTATCGTGAAGATGCATGCAAACAGGCAGGAACAGGTGGATCATCTGTATTCGGGTGAGATCGGTGGTATTGTCGGTTTGGCTGATACTATTACCGGTGATACACTCTGTGAAGAGGGTAACCCAATTATTCTTGAAGCTATCGAATTCCCCGCACCAGTACTTTCGATTGCGGTTACACCACAGGAGAGATCTGACCGGGATAAGCTAGGAAAAGCTCTGTCCAAGCTGGCTGAAGAGGATCCAACCTTTGTGGTAAGTTCTGACCCTGAGACCGATGATACGATTATCTCTGGTATGGGTGAGCTCCACTTGGAGATTATTGCAGATCGTCTTAAACGTGAGTTCGGGGTGAATGTTGAGGTTGGAGCGCCACAGGTAGCTTACCGTGAGACTGCAACGGCAACGGTTGAGCATAGACTACGCTACGCTAAGCAGTCCGGTGGTCGTGGTCAGTTCGCGGAGGCGGTTATCGTGCTTGAGCCGCTTGATCCGGGAGCAGGCTTTGAATTCAAGAATGAGATTGTCGGTGGTGCTATTCCTAAAGAGTATATTCCTCCGTTTGAGAAGGGGGTTATCGAGGCAATGCAGCAGGGTGCGTGGGCTGGTTATCCGGTTGTCGATATCCGTATTCGTCTGATTGATGGTAAGTATCATGATGTTGACTCAAGTGAACAAGCCTTTAAAATCTGTGGCAGCATGGCCTTTAAAGAGGCGATGATGAAGGCCAACCCAGAGCTGCTGGAGCCGATGATGAGTGTGGCTATTACTACACCGGAAGATTTTGCTGGTACTATTACCGGTAACATCTGTTCAAAACGTGGCCGCGTAAGCGGTATGGAGCCACAGGGCAATGCACAGATAATCAAGGGCTATGTGCCGCTGGCCAATATGTTTGGCTATGCTACAGAGCTGCGTAATGCGTCTTCTGGTCGTGCTAGCTTTACTATGCAGTTTGAGCATTATGAGGCGGTACCGTTCAGTATCGCTGAAGAGGTTATCGAAGCCAAGAGGAAGCGTAATGCTGCCAAGTAATTGAGCGGGATAACTTAGTCTTGTCTTTTAATAAAGAAGAGCGAACTTATGAGAGTTCGCTCTTCTTTATGTGTTGGACTGCTTTAGGTTAAATCATGATTGAGTTAGTTGCTGTTTGGTCGCTGGCCTTTGATGTTTGGGTTGTAGCTTTATACGGTTATTTTTGGCGTTCATGGAGCAGATAGTCGATGCCGATAAAACCAAACACTAGAGAGAAGCAGATCGGAATAAGGTAGAAGGAATAGGTTATATCATTGTTGATGCTGCTGATAAAACCTAGTAGCCAGGTGAAGAAGCCGCAACCGGGAATTCCGGCACAGGAGAGGAGGATGTACATCATGGTAGAGTCCTCCCGCTGCATCCGGTCTACGGCATAGGTCTGGATGCTCGGCCAGAAAGGGGCGGTAGCGATACCGGCAATAAAGAGTAGGGCAAAGAAGAGCCAGAGGTTGGTCGTCAGGGGGAAGAAGATAGTAGCGGCAATTGCTACAATTGCGGAGCAGAGGATCAAGCGACGTAAGTGGTGCTGGCTGATTAGGTAGCCGCCGAACATCCTGCCGATAATCATCCCGCCAGCAAAAATGCCGGTACCGACGCCACCGGTCCAGGCGGCGGTGGAAAAGTTGATCTGAATATAACTGGCGCACCAGAAGGTCAGACAGAATTCACCGCCACCGGCAACAAACATGGCGGCAAAGAAGAGCCAGAAACGCCTCTTCATGAGTATGGATAATACTTGTCCAAAGACCTCGCGGCTGTGCAGGGGCTGGGGAACTTCCGGGTATTCCTTGCCTTTGCTTTGTGGCAAAAGGAGTAAGAGTGTGGGGATGAGGGCAACGAGACCGGAGGCAAAGGTAATTATACGCCAACTTACGCCGATGGTCAGTAAAACGCCGGAGAGTACTACCGTCGTAAGTACGCCGATCGACCAGAAGGAATGGGTGACATTTACATAACGCCCTGCTTCCTGGGTATGGAGATCGTTGACAAAAGGGGTGGCGAGGGCTTCAACAATACCCTCTCCGAGGCTGGCTAAGGCGACGAGCAGGAAGAGTACTCCATAGGACTCGGCAAGGGAGCAGAGCATCATTCCGATTCCCATTACCAGGGTTGAAATACCAAAGATCTTGCGTTTACCGAATTTTCCGGCGAGGAAGCCGGTCAGTAGCATCATAATAAATATCGGCGCGGAGTGGGCGATACCAAGAGCCCCGCCAGCGGCAAAACCGCCTTCTTCAAGGCTGAATCCGAGTTCGTCTGCCAATTGTAGGAGTACTACCGGGACAACTACTGAAGCCGCCGCGTAAGCAAATAAACTGGAAAAGGCCGCATAGTCATACCTGCCGAAGGTCATTCTTCGTGAACTTTGCATAATGTCTCCTCTGTTAGTGATGATAATGCCAGGTATTTCCGCGGTAAATACCGATAAATTATCGTCGCAAAATGTGTGATAAGTATTTTCATTCAGTTAAAAGTAGTATATAATCTGAAGTATTGAGATATACACAACTCTTTGTCTTCAAGCTCAAAGTTATACTTAGCACTATACGTGATTGAGGAATAAATTAAAATGGCTGATAGTATCAAAAACATGTCCCCAAAGATCATAATACCCGAAGGTGGAGCCGAAGAGATTTTACGCCTGGATATACCGGCTGCAGCGGTACTCAATGAATCCGGAATAATGCATGCAGGGTTGACGCGAGTCGGTAGCGGGTATAAGGTGTCGCGTTTTCACGTTTGCAAGCATTTTATTATATTTGTGATCGCCGGTACACTTCATTATTACAATAGCGATGATGAATTATGCAGAGCCGAAGCGGGTGAGCGGGTTATTATGCCGATATCGTACCAGCAGCATTATTGGTCGGAAGGTGAACTGGTTGTATGCTGGTTCCATCTGCATTCGCTGGAACTCTGGAAGAAGATGAACTCGGCAGTTATTGCGGGGGCGAGAAGTCTCTGGTTTACTGATGTATATGACGCTGTCTGTAAATATATACGGGAGAGTGGTAGTGAGTATCGGGATAGTTCGGAGGTGGCCGGGCATTATGCAGGATTAATCTGTAAGTATCTGGAGCGGGAGATAAACGGGGGTGAGATAAAGCTCAAAGTCACCGATCAGGAGAAGGAATTGGAGCGGCTGATGCAGGAGGTAGAGGCGGATCTAGCGCGACATTGGAGCGTGCGGGAGCTTGCCGACATGATCTATGTCTCCACGGCGCAACTGTACCGGATGGTTCAAGTGACTTATCGGGCAAGTCCGATGCAACTGGTGCGGGAGATGCGTCTGGCCAAGGCGAGAGAGCTACTCTGTAGTTCGGAGATGTTGCTAGGAAATATTGCCGAGGAGGTCGGGTATGAGAGTGCTTTTGCGCTTTCGAAGGCCTTTAAAAAGCACTTTAATGTAACCCCGGCGGATGTCAGGAAGCAGAGCGGGGTAGAGAAGTAAGCTATACATGGGGTGTTTGTAAACAGAAGGTTGAGGTATATTATACAGGTTTTGATGATTTTTAAGGAGAAGAAGATGGAGTGGTATGACTGGTTCTTTGATTGTGTGAAGAATAAGTATGCAGATTTTGAGGGGAGAGCGCGAAGGAGTGAGTACTGGTATTTTGTCCTCTGTGTGATTATTATCACTGTGATTCTGAATATTTTAGCTCTTTTACCGTTTGTTGGTTTTCTTATATCCTTTGTTGCGGTTATCGTGAGTCTGTTATTGTTGTGTCCGGGGCTGGCGGTCACCGTTCGTAGGCTGCATGACGTCGGGATGTCCGGTTGGTGGCTACTCTTAGGCTTGATACCCTTTGTTGGTCTGATTCTTCTTATCTTTTTGGTGCGGGACAGCCAGCCGGGGTGGAACCGCTTTGGGGATAACCCGAAGTATTGAGCCTTTAGTTGAGGTAAAGAAAATCAATAAAATTTTGATAGTATCAGCATCCCAGCCCTCAGCTTGCTGAGGGCTGAGGCTACTTCTGTAGCCCATTCATCTGGATGGATGTTTGGCACACCTTTTTCAAAGGAGTGTCGAAGACGGTGCGAGTAGGCGAGCAGCGGCGGAGAATATAATCATAGATTGCTGAGGGGTGAGGTTCCGAATATCGCTCTGCGCGTATAAAGCCCTTGCTTTAGAAAATTCAAAGGACTCATCCCGAAGGTCTAGGCGGTCTAGCCGATTAGCTTTTTATTCCTCAGAGTCTGCTAATTGCTTTTGGGTCTGGATAAATTCATCCCAGCTGGAAGTGAACTGCTTGAGCAGAGCCTCTCGTTCTTCCTCACTCAGAGACGCATACTTAATGGAATTCAGTGCCAGCTGTTTGAGTCCCCGCAGATCAAGATTCCAGGCCATACATGCGATCCAGAAGTCGTAGCTTACACCGACATAGCCGAAGATTGCCGGATCGTCTGGGCTGAGTACCACCGGCAGCCCTAGCTCCAGAAAGGTCTTGGCCGGATGATTACGTTGATCATCGACATACTGGAGGAGTTGATTGCTGACCGGGTTGATCTCAAAGCAGGTATCCTTCTCTTTGAATAATTCGATTAGACCTGGAGTCTTGATCAGAGAGATGCCGTGTCCGATACGCTTGCAATCCAGAAGATACGCGTCATAGAGATTATTATTGTACGGCAGCTCCATGGACTTCCTACCATTAGTAATACTGTCATCACTGATATGATACTCGGTAGAGTTGATGGTGTCGTTGGCAAACCACTTTGATTCTCCATCATGGAAGTAATACTCTATTTCCGGGAAATCTTCTTTGGCCTTAAGAAATTGTTTATAAAACGCGAGGGTCTGGTAGCCGGTATCCTCTTCTCCATAGATGTCGTAACCGACCACGTAATCCGGGTATTTCTGGATATAGTCGGCACAGACCTTCAACTTCTCCGCTATGAAGTTCTGAAAGCCGGTGTCGCTATGGATTGGGGGAGAAGGGTGACGTGAATTAGAGTAGATAATTTTAAAGGTAATACCATATTTGCCGTTCTGACGGGACTCTTTACTTGCTTCGGTGCAGGCCATATTGAAAAAATCAACGGTGGTATAGCCAAGCTCCGCTACCAGTGGCGGATAGGTAGCCTTCAGTTCTGCGGGAATACTGGGATTTTGCGATATACCGCAGCGAAACTCGACATGATTGACATTGTCCTTCTCCAGCATCTCAGTTATGGCGTTGAGGTTATATGGATAGCAGATCTCCTCTGATTCAAGGATATCCCAGAAACTGGTGAAGATTTGCTGAAATAGCGGCCAGTTATGGGGCGGATAATAATTGCTCTCATTGATTACCAGAAATTTGAGCAGGGCTGCGTGCAGCCTTTCCTGGTCGAACTTTACAGTCGATAGCTTTGTCCAATTACCTTCAGGGTTGGTCTTACTGATTTTGAATTTGCATCTGGGAGTAAGGGTGTAGTTCGAAAAATCAATGCCGCCGGTGCTGAAGTAGGCGTTGGGGGAATTGAGATACTTATCAATCATCCAGCTGAAATTGCCCATAGCTGAAGGGTGCAGGTGCAGGATTGCGCCTTTTGGCATTGCTTGGATGAAGCGGAATAGTTCGCCATATGTTTTATCCGAAGAGATTTTATCCCGTACCTTGAAGAAGGGCTGGGCAGGCCAGAATACTTTCTCTGGATTATCGGTCATGTTTGAGCCAAGTTTGATATTGAGGTCGCATTGTTCGTAGACGCGTTTTTTTAGCTTGTTGAGACGCTGGTTTACCAGCTCTTCGTCGCTGGAGAGTTTGAGGGAACTCTCGAAGGATTCGTTATTGGCACGCTCTATCAGTTCGCCGCGTCGTTGCAGGTAATTCTCTACAGTCAATTCTGCAGAAGGGGGGGCGGCAGTAGCAGAAAGGTTGGTTATCAGGAGTATTGCAAGTAGTGAGCAGCTGCGGATAAGATTTGTTTTTAGCATAGTATCTCCTTCTATTTTACCGGGTAATAAACGTGAGTGCGCAGATAGAGCCTTGATCCACGGGTATTATAAATGTATTGCTCTGAGGGCAGATCGTATTATTCTTTGCTCAGTGTGGTGCAGAACTCCTGTCTAAAGAGGAGATTGGATACCCCTTGTACGACATCGATCTTGCGGGAACCTTTCTCTACCATAAAGGTCTTGCCACAGTGGTTGTCCTTAATCGAGCTGGCGGTAGCGACAATTGCGGCTGAGAACTGCGTCGCTAAAATCGGGCGGATGTGGCAGGTACAGCAGATAAGTATTAAGAGTATGATAATAGCAGGTTTTATAGAGTTTCCTTTAGCATTCGATATCATCGGTAAAATATCCTTGGTTATATATGGCTCAATATAACTAGGTTTTTGTCGCTATAGGGTGAAGGCCAGTAGGGGGGAGAGAACCAGTAACGTGCCTAGAAATAGCAGTATTATCGGGATAAACCCTCGGTATTTACGGAGTGGTTCACAGCTGTAAACCAGAATGACCGGTACAAAGCAACCGACAATACCGAAGATGGGGCTGCAGATACTGGTAAGTGATAGTATTTGAATATCTAGAAGCGGTGAACTCCAGGCGACTAGAATCGTAAAAATAACTATGGCGCTAGAGAATAGCCTCTGCTTGCGTTTATCTTCCGTTGGAGTGTATATCGTACTGATGGCAATTCCGCTGCAGGCCTCGTAGAAACCGAGAAGAACACCGAGAAATGACGTGACTACGGCTGAAATTCCCAGTACGATACCCGCCACCTGGAGCGCAACACTATGCATATGTTTAGATATTAGCACAAGAAATGAGGTGTTGGTGCGATACGCCTCACTGGCCAGAGTGTAATCCACAGACATGGTGCAGGAGAAGGCAAAGAAGAAGACTATACCGGCGAGAATGAGAAAGGCTGTACGCATTATCTTTATACTGCGCAGTCGTCCTTCTTCGGTGGTAGCGCTACGTGTCCGCGCGGCAATTACCATCGGGCTTAGAGATTGTATGAAGAGGATCGAGGTCATGGCGAAGGGGAGGGTTACAATTATCTCCCTGAGTGTTTCCCAGAAGGAGGCAATAGGTTCAAGATTTTTAAGATCCCAGAATTGAATCATGGTGAAGCTGAGAATCAGCAATATGGAAAGGATGATAATAACCAAGAATTTTGAGATATTGAAGAGCAGTTTCTTGCTCTTGAAGGAGATGAAGACCAGCACGCAGACAATTATCAGGCTGTACCAGGCTTTCTCCGAGAGCAGTTCATTGGTAACCTTGTAGGTCTGGAGATAAGCGGCACTGTCATTGGTTATGGTCTCGCTGTATACCAATACCCAGATGGTGAGCATGATGAAGTATAACATACCGATAATGATACCCCAGGTCTTTCCCAGATAATTACGGATAATCGTAGGGTAGGCGTCACACACCGGGGATTCGGCAATGGTATTAATGAATAGTCTTTGGAAGAGATATAATCCGGGATATGCGATCAGTATCGCGACTACAAATGTCCATAGACCTACAAGGCTGGCAACAATAGGCAGAAAAACTATACCGGCTCCAACCCCCATGCCTATATTGATCGAGACCCAGCCCCAGTCTTCGGCGGTAAGTTTGATTGCTTTTAGGTCTGTCTTGAGATTATTTGAATTATGGTTTGTCATTATAATGTTGTATTCTGAGTGCATAGCTCTATATATGTGGTTATTATAAGTTATTGTGGTAATAGGTTTATTTTTCTTTGGTCATAATATCCAGAATAACATCGTCGGTTTCATGCATGCCGTCTTGAGCAAGCTCACCAATATTCTTGATGGTCTCCTCGACATCTTCGCCGATAATACCCTCACCGTTATGGAGTACGCGGTGATAGTGTGCGAGAGTGGCGCTATCGAATGCAGCGTATATTCCGGTTGCGATTTTCATGGCACATGAGGCCTTTGCGCCATCACATATTACTCCAGAGATATTTCCCAGAGTATTGGTGATAGCGCTGGCTACGGTCTCGACATTATCGCCATATAGAAACACAAGTGCTCCGCTGGCGGCGGCAGAGGCGCACATGGCACCGCAATACGCGGAGAGTCGTCCTATTTTAGTCTTGATGTGCACGGTGGCGAGATGGGAAAAGAACAAGGCTCTAATAATATCTTCTTCGCTCTTGTTGCGCAGTTTTGCAAACTTGATAAGGGGTAAGGAGGCGGTCATGCCTTGATTTCCGCTCCCGCTGGTGGTCATTACCGGCAGGGGGCAGCCGCTCATACGCGCATCACTGCCGGCTGCAGCATAACTGGCGGCGCGGTTGCGCACATCATCACCGTACAGCCCGGTTTCAATATTCTCCAGAATGCATTTGCCGATGTTCACCCCGTAGTTTCCGATAAGCCCCTCTTCGGCTATTGTCGAGTTATACTTGATTACCTTCCTTAAGAGCGAGTCTATTCGGGTAATATCAATGGTCTTGGCCAGGTTGTAGATTAGTTCGATTGTGAGTATCTCTCTATCCTGAAAGGTAGTGTTGAAATCCGCCTCGCTACAGGGGCGGGTAATGAGATTCTTGCCGTCTTTGATAATCTGGGTGATATTGGTATGCAGGTGTTTGATCTCAACTACTATTTTATCATTGTTTGCTTCAATTTCTATCCGGACATAGAGTTTGATATTGGTTTTTTCATGGTGTACTGCTACCGGGACTTTATCAAGAAACTCTTTGACCTGCGTCATCTCCTCGGCAGTTATCTCACTGATAACCATGAGATCCTTACTCGAATCTCCAGCAATGATGCCCATGGCGGCAGCGACCTCTATTCCAACCATGCCGCCGCTATTGGGTACGACTACGCTCTTGACATTCTTAATAATATTGCCGGAGGCGTAAATGTCAACTTTGTCTGGAATACAACCAAGTATTTCCCGCGCTTTGGCTCCGACATAGGCGATGGCGATTGGTTCGGTACAGCCTTCAGCCGGTACGACCTCTTCCTCAAGAATATTAAGAACCTTTTCAATTACTTCTGGGGTGATGTCTGGTGTATTCTTCAATTTGCTCTCCTGTATATAGATCATTCAATTTTACATTATATGATGTAAAAATAGAATGGGTGAAGTAACCGGCGTTACTCTACTGCTGCGAGTGCAGCCAAGAATTTTGCTGTCTTGAAATTCTATTATTTATTTATGACTGTCGCGATCTTAGAACGTACGGGTATGTTCTTTGAGTCTACACTCGGGGTCTGTCCGCGGAGATCGAACTCCAGTTTGGTCTCAGGGCGGAAGATAAGGCAGTGGGTAGAACCGCCGAAGTGGAACATCCCGAGTTCATCGCCTTTATTGACATGCTGCCCTTCGTAGACCGTAAACTCGTTGGACGATACCTCTTCCATGCCAATATACAGGACTGCCATCAGACCGATGTCGGGGTTGTCTGCTTCGATGAAGGCGAGAGCGCGTGTAGCAACATGGGAAATAAAAGCTTGAGATTCATTATTCGCCACTGGATCATAGCCAATCGTCGGTGACTCGGAGTAGTACGAACCTGGTATCAGGCGGGTCTTGACAATACGGCCGCTGACCGGGCTATGCCAGCGGTGATAGCTGAGGGCGCTGAGGAATGCCTGATATACAGTCGCCCCACCTTCAAACAGAACTGTCAGTGGGTCACCATCCAGCATGTGATAGAGCGAATACGGCTCGGACTTAATCCAGAATTGGTCATTTTGTTTAACATTGGTTGCAAGCTTATATGGGGCTGATTCACAGGAGTTGGCGATAATACTGTCGTCATCTGGACTGGCGACAGGTCTGCTTCCCGGGCGCAGTTTGCGGGTAAAGAAGTCATCCCAGGAAGTAAAGCCGTAATAAGGCTGCTCAGGGTCACAGCTGAAATCCTCAACAAAGGTAGGCATGGCTTTCATTGCGTCTTGGCCGAACCACCCTGTTTTTGGATTGTCATTCAGCACATAACGTGATTCAGGGGAGGAGAGGAAGACTGCCCATTGGTTGAGGATCTTTCTTATATGTTTATTTACTTTTTTATTGAGAAAGGCAGAACGTCCGGCAGGTGTTCCCATTGGCCAGTTGATGTTGCGGGCAATGGGGAAGCCGACAAAGGGGGTAGATTCGAATTCTGGAGCTTGCTCCAGAACGTTGTTGAGAATCTGGAGGAACTGGTGATAATTGGTGATCTGGGGTTTACCGACAGGGTTGAGTTTGAATTTAGGGGTGTCAGGGAGTTGCGAAAACATCTCGTGAAAGAGCATGAATAGTTCTGAGTCATTTTCTATAGCATCTTTGAATTTTTGCACAACCGGCTTGAGTGGTTTGGTAGATGCAGTTTCGTCACTGAGTTGTGCAGCTACCCAGGCATTCATCCTTTGCTGGTCAGATGGTAGCCATTTCCCCACTCTATAGGGGGGGAGTTTGTCAATATTTTGCCCGCTCAGCGCCTTGTCAGCTCCTGAAGCAGAAAGACCGAATACAAATATAACCAGTAGTAGATATTGAAGCATGTTTTTCATAATTATCTCCAAAATGTAAGGTGCTATTTATGTTGTAATGAATAACTTTGATTAACAGTTAGTTGAGTTTTTGCAACATTGGTTGTTAATAGTGATAATAATGCATTGTAAATTTTTTTGCTAATAAAAAAACAATGCTAGTGGTGGTATTCTGGCAGAGTTGCCTATTTTTTTTACATTTTTGCAGAATTTGTGTTTTGTAATAATGAAGATCAAGGTTTATTAGTTTATTATTGATTATTAAAATTATGGAGCGTCCTGAGTATGAAAGGTTGAAGTACTTATTTGCTGTATTGAGTGATTTGATAATGCTTGTAATTCTTTTAAGAAAAAAACTTGAAAATAAGCATTTGCGTAATATAATCGTGTGTTATGAGAAAATGCAGATAAAGGTTTCATAGTTCGATAAGATAATGTGTGTTTTGTCGATGTATACGGTGTTTTATTTGTCTGAAGGACATGATTTAGCTGTGGCTAGTTGAAGTTATATTATATAGGTGTAGATATATGTTGGTTCTGTGGTGAGGTAGCATAGTGTATAGGTTAGAGCTATGAAGCTGTTGTTGAGACTGAGCAGAAGGAGAAACAAATGGTGGAAGTATTGGTGGGGAAGGGGAGAATGTCGCGATTTACGCTGGTGTTGGTAGCGCTTATGACTATTTTCATGGGGACGAAGGCGCATGCGGCTCCGATTACAGTTACTTCAGCTACAGGTCCAACGGTTAATACGGATAAAGGGATTATGATTGATGCTGCATATGGTGCGGTCACTCTCACCAGTGGGACGGTGACGAATAGTGATAATAATGGGCCCGGTGCAGGTATAACTAATAATGATGATAAAATTACCTTTGGTGGTGTAAACATAACTGGTAATGACGGTAAGGCTGGTTTGAATGTTGGGCGTTTTGATGCTGCTGGTGGGATTGAAATTACTGCTGGTACTATTACTGGTGGTACAACAGCGGCAGGTCTTGTAATTGATTTTGATACATCCACTAATACCACAGGGGTTGTGATCTCCGGGGGTACGATTACCTCGACATCTGGCTCACATGCAATTTCACTTGAGCATGATGGTGCGACTGTGACTATTCTCGGGGGAAGCCTTGATAATAAAACTATTTATAGTAAGACTAGTTTGGGAGCTACTGTTACCGTAAGGTTGGGTGCTGATATTGGATCGAGTTCAATTACTGGTAATGATAATAAAAAGATAAATCTTGTGCTGCTGGATGATGCGGCGGCGACTACAGGCGATGTACATCTTGGTACCGGTAGTATTACAGGTGCTTATGACCTTAGTGCCGGCAGTATAAGTTCACACGATATCGGAACGAGTGGGACTCATGTTGGGGATATTACAACAACAACCGGTGACATATCTGCAACGAGTATTTATGCCGGGGCGCTTACCTCTGCGGGAAAGATTTCCGGTGGAAGTGGTATTGATGCTACTGGTGATATATCTGTCGTAGGCGCTACAGATGCAGAGACTATAGTTCTGACTGCTGAGACAGGTAGTATCAAGACGACCGGTGATATAATCAATACCGGAACCGATGGTGATGGTAAGATTAATGCAGGTGGGTATAATGGCGCAGTAGGTAATATCGAAGCGGTTAATATTGGTACCTCTAGTAAAGCCTTTGGTGATATTGAAGCTAACGGTAATATTGCGGTTAGCGGTAATATTTATGGATCAGCGATAACTGCAGACAAGGTGACTTCATCTGGAGGTCTTATTGCAGCAGATTCGATATCTGTAACCGGAGCAACGAGTGCGGATACCGTCGTGCTTCAGGCAACAAGTATAACTACAAGTGGTGATATTACTAATAATGATACTAACGGTTATGGTAAGATAGACGTAACGGGAGGCGATCTCAGCGCGGGTAATATTGGTACTAGTACCAATATTTTTGGTAATATCGCGGTTACGGGTGATATTGATGTTACAGGTAGTATTTATGGCGCAGAGATGTCTGCAGCCTCTATCGATGTTCACGGAGCGATAATTGCGTCTGGAGCGGTTACCGCAGAAACCGGAGCAATTACAGCTGACTCAATTGACAGTTCTGAGAACGATAGTAATATTACAGCTAGAGGGTATATTTTCACCTATAGTGGAGTGGGAGTGCTCAATGCCGGAGCCGGAGCGGTACTGGCACAGAGTGCTGATACGAATACTGATTATAATATCGATATACACGGTGCGCTTACAGCCGGTGATATTACGGGTAAGGCTATCTCTGCAACCTCTATCGCTGCGAGCGGAGCGATAATTGCGTCTGGAGCGGTTAGCGCAGAAACCGGAACACTTACAGCTGATTCGCTCGACAGTTCTGAGAATAATAGTGATGTCACAGCTAGAGGCGATATTACCATCTCTAGCGGAGTGCTCGATGCCGGAGCTGGAGCGGTACTGGCACAGAGTGGTGATACTAATACCGATTATGATATCGATGTAGCCGGTGCCCTTACCGCCAGTGATATTACGGGTAAGGCTATCTCTGCAACCTCTATCGCTGCGAGCGGAGCGATAATTGCGTCTGGAGCGGTTAGCGCAGAAACCGGAACACTTACAGCTGATTCGCTCGACAGTTCTGAGAATAATAGTAATATTACAGCTAGAGGAAATATTAACATCCAAAGCGGAGTACTCAATGCTGGAGCCGGAGCGGTACTGGCACAGAGTGATGATGCGGGTACCGATTATGATATCTATGCAGCCGGTGCGCTTACCGCCGGTAATATTACCGGTAAGGATGTCTCTGCAGCCTCTATTGTTGCGAGTGGAGCGATTACTGCGTCTGGAGCGGTAGCTTCAAATGCAGTAATTTCAGCGACAGCGATCAGTGCGGGTGGAGCGGTAACAGCTAGAGGAGCTATTGAAACAACTTCAGGTGACCTTGATGCGGGCGGTAACGCTATAACAGCGTATAATTTGGTTGATACGTACTATGATATTGATGTAGCCGGTGTGCTTACCGCCGGTAATATTACCGGCGCCGCTATCTCTGCCGCATCTATAGTATCAACCGGAGTAGTTGATGTAACCGGAGCCCTTGATGTTGAAGGTAATGTCAGTGTTGCTGGCGGGACGAGTGCTGCTACTGTAGCGTTGACAGCAGCTAGTATTGATGCTGAAGGTGATATAATCAATACCGGCACTAGCGGTTATGGTAAGATAGCGACGACCGGGGGTAATCTTGAAGCAGCGAATATTGGTACGTCAGCTAAAGCAGTCGGTGATATAGATGTGGCTGGCGATCTTACGGCTACAGGTGCGGTTTACGCGGCATCTATAGTATCAACCGGAGTAGTTGATGTTGAAGGTAATGTCAGTGTTGCCGGCGGGACGAGTGCTGCTACTGTAGCGTTGACAGCAGCTAGTATTGATGCTGAAGGTGATATAATCAATACCGGTACTACGTTATTTGGCAAGATAGAGACGACCGGGGGTAATCTTGAAGCAGCGAATATTGGTACGTCAGCTGAAGCAGTCGGTGATATAGATGTGGCTGGCGATCTTACGGCTACAGGTGCGGTTTACGCGGCATCTATAGTATCAACCGGAGTAGTTGATGTAACCGGAGCCCTTGATGTTGAAGGTAATGTCAGTGTTGCCGGCGGGACGAGTGCTGCTACTGTAGCGTTGACAGCAGCTAGTATTGATGCTGAAGGTGATATAATCAATACCGGCACTAGCGGTTATGGTAAGATAGCGACGACCGGGGGTAACCTTGAAGCAGCGAATATTGGTACGTCAGCTGAAGCAGTCGGTGATATAGATGTGGCTGGCGATCTTACGGCTACAGGTGCGGTTTACGCGGCATCTATAGTATCAACCGGAGTAGTTGATGTAACCGGAGCCCTTGATGTTGAAGGTAATGTCAGTGTTGCTGGCGGGACGAGTGCTGCTACTGTAGCGTTGACAGCAGCTAGTATTGATGCTGAAGGTGATATAATCAATACCGGCACTAGCGGTTATGGTAAGATAGCGACGACCGGGGGTAATCTTGAAGCAGCGAATATTGGTACGTCAGCTAAAGCAGTCGGTGATATAGATGTGGCTGGCGATCTTACGGCTACAGGTGCGGTTTACGCGGCATCTATTGATGTAAGCGGTAACATTACGGCGGCTTCAATATCATCTGGGGCGCTTGATACTGATGCTGATTTGATTGTTACAGGTGATGTGACTACGACCGGTACACTGGGTGCGGCCAATCTGGTAGTGAATGATGATGCTGTATTGGATACAGGGGCGAATACTGCTATTATTGATACTGCTACGACAATCGCTGATACTAAGACGCTCAGTATTAACAGTACTGGAACCACGACTCTGGGGGCGGTTACGGCAGCTGCTGGATCAGGTTTGACGGTTGATGATGGCGCAAATGTGACGATTGGTGGTTTTGATATTACTGCTGGTGACGGAAGTGGGGTAACTGTAACTAATGGTACTGCCGGCGCTGCTGCTGCGCTTGATCTGGGAGCGATTACCTCTACAGCAGATGATCTGTTGATTATTGCGTCAGGTGAAGAAGGTGGAGTTATTTCCGGTTCAACCGTTAGTGGTAACTCGGCTGATCTGGAGGTTGGGAGTGGAGCGGTTTACGCTGCTTATGGTGATTCAGCCCTGGATGATGTTACCCTTGCCGGGACTCTGAATGTGTATAATCCTGGATCGGGTACAAATGCTCTGACAGTAGATTCACTCACGGTTGGTAATTCTGCTGATTCTGCGGTTCTACGAGTAGACAGCGGTACAGCTATAACTATTGGTTCAACAACGATAGGTTCTGGGCAAGTTGCAGATAAAGGGGCGTGGTCAGGTGGCGCGGATATGACTATTATTGCTGATTCTTCTGATTCAACAATAAATAATATTAAAGTTAACCTTGGTGATCTAAGCATGGGTAACGGTACGCTGACATTGTATGATAGTTATGTAGGGCCAGATGTAATGTTTGTTGGAGCTAGTACCCTGACTATAAATGGTTCCAGTCTGCTTACCGGTGCTGATGCTGGGACGGTGCATGCGCTGGTTCTTGATGATACTAATATTACTTTCAATAATAGTAGTAAGTTGTATTACTACAGTGGGTTGGTCGCAGTAGTCAATAGCACTGGGACTGAAGTTACCTCTCCTAATATAATTAATCTGTCTGGAGCTTCAGATATCACTGAGACTACTACTTTAGATGATGGTCAAACGCATACTTATAGTGCAGTAGTTTATGCGAAAGATGAGGGAAAGACACTTACCGTAACCAATGCCGATACTATTGCGGCTGTCGCGGGTAATACCTTCCTTACCAATAATACTCTGGTTATATCTGCAGGTGGTAAATTCACTCAGTTGGATGATGATATTGGCGATACAAATTTCTCCGGTACGGGTGCCAGGGTAGAGCTCACTGCGGGTACACTTGAATTCTCTAATACCGGTTCAAATTCTTTTGACACTCTGGCTGTTGGCGCGGGTGCAAGCAGTGTGATCGGTAACAGCGTTACTGTGACTACGACTACTTTGGCGGATACGGCTGAACTGACGGTCAATGCTGCTAATGGTCAGACCGTAGAACTGGGTAGTGTGGCTGATAACAGCGCAGCGACCAGTACTTCGGCGATTACTGCTTCTGGGGCGGGTAATGTTGACGCTGACTCGGTTGCGCTAGGGGCGGGTACTCTGACGGTAACTAATAGTGGTACTGGCGCAGTGGCGCTGGGTGATATTACAACCACGGCGGATACTGGGGCGTTGACCACAGCTACAGGTGCCGTAACGGCGGATAACCTGACTCTGAGTAATGATACTGCTCTTACTACAGGTGGTGCGTTTACTGTCGGTACTGCAACCGCTCTGGATACTAATGCTTTGACTGTGGCTGGTGCTGGAGATGTGGCTCTGGGTGCGGTGACTGCTGGTGCTGATTCAGCAGTAACTGCTTCAGGCTCAGGTGCAGTTAGTGCTACTTCTGTGGCTCTCGGTGCGGGTACTCTGACGGTGACTAATAGTGGTACTGGCGCAGTGGCGCTGGGTGATATTACAACCACGGCGGATACTGGGGCGTTGACTACTGCTAGCGGTGCGGTAACTGCAGATAACCTGACTTTGACTAATGATACTGCTCTGACCGCTGGTGGTGCGTTTACTGTCGGTACTGCAACCGCTCTGGATACAAATACGCTGATGGTTGCGGCAACCGGTGATGTTGCTCTGGGTGCGGTGACCGCGGGAGCTGGTTCTGCTCTGACTACTTCAGGTGCTGGAGCGGTGAGTGCGGATTCGGTAGCGTTGGGAGCGGGTCTGTTAACCGTGACCAATGGCGGTACCGGTACGCTGGCTATCGGTAATATTACAACCAGTGCGGATACTGGGGCGTTGACTACTGCTAGCGGTGCGGTAACTGCAACTAATTTGACTCTGAGTAATGATACAGTTCTTACTGCAGGTGCCGCCTTTACCGTAGGTACTGCAACCGCTCTGGATACAAATATGCTGACGGTTGCGGCAACCGGCGATGTTGCTTTGGGTGCGGTGACCGCAGGAGTTGGTTCTGCATTGACTACTTCAGAAGCCGGAGCGGTGAGTGCGGATTCGGTAGCGCTGGGAGCGGGTCTGTTAACCGTGACCAATGGTGGTACCGGTACGCTGGCGCTCGGAGATATTACTGCGGCAGCAGCAAGTAATGCGCTGACTACTGTAGGTACTGTGACTGCGACCAGCTTGGATATTGATCAGGCGTTGACTCTGACTTCAGATGGTGGCTTTACAACATCTGCCACAGATCTGGGTGCGGCTCTGACTACAGTTACAGATGCGGTCAATCTTGGGGCATTGACTGTGAGCTCAAATTCTACCATTACGGCAGGCAATGCGGTGACAGCTACATCAACCATATTTGCGGCTGATGATTATACCCTTACTACAGCAGGTACTGGAGCTGTTAACCTCGGTGCAATTACCTTTAGTAATACTGGTACTTTGGCTGTTGGGGCAGAGACTACGGCGGGTGCGGTAACACTTACAGAAGGTAATGCAGTTATTGTTGATACGACTGCTGGAGAGACGTTTACGGCAATCTCTACCAGCTTGGCCGAGGCATCTTTGACTCTCAAGGATGCAGATACGGGTAAGAATATCGATCTGGGCGCCTTGACTCTGAGTGGTTCTACGGTTTATCTTGATTTGGTTACCGACACTAGTAAGTTTGAAGTTGATGTCGCTTCGCTGAGCACATCAGGTAATGATACTATCTTCGATTCTAATTCTACTAATACAGTAGTGGGTGGAGATATAACTGGTACTTGTAAAATTGTTGTAGCTTCTGGTACACTTGATCTGAGTTCAACCCTGATTTATAATTCAGATCAGATTTCATTTGTCTCCAGTACAGGTTCACTCTTGAGTAATTCATACTTGTGGGATATAAAGGATGCTGCAGAGGCAGATGTTGAAGAGAGTATGACTCAGACAGAGAACAAAGCGGTTAGTGGGCTGACTGTCGGTTCAAATTCAACTCTTACAATTTCAGGTACAACGGGATCTGCTACTACAGTAGTAAATACTGGTGCTGCGGGAGCTACAACGATCGCAGCTGGTAGTACGCTCAATGTTGGTAATGATGCAACATTTATTCAGATGGGTGGAAATGATTTCGCCGTTAATGGTACGGGTACACTTCAGCTCAGCGGCGGAACACTTACACTGAATAATTCTGGGGTTGGAGTTACTAATACCGTCAGCAACATGACTATAACTGGTGATTCAACCCTGAATGGCTCAGGGCTTGAGCTTACAGCCAATGCACTCACGATTGGTGAGGGTAATACCCTGAGTGTTGAGAGTGGATTGACTCTGGGAGCAACTGCTACAGATCTGGGTACTGGTACGCTCAATGTAGGTAGTACTAATTCTGCTGCACCGGCTACCCTGACTCTGAATGGCGCTACTGCTGTTGGTGGTTTTGGAGTAGCCGCTGATGAGACAGCTACACTCACGGGTGGAAATGTGCTTATGGTTAATAATAACAATGGGGCGAATATTAACGGTCATTTGAATATTGGCGCCAATACCACTCTAAGCGTAACAAATGGGGCAATTGTTATTGCTAATAATACAGTATCTCTGGCTAATGGGGGTAGCATTGTGGTAGGTGATGCGGCCTGGATTGCCGAGACCGGAGCTACTGGTGACTCACATATCGAGGTTGATACATCTGCGGCAGCAGCGACTGCAACTATTCAGGATCATAGCGATAGTAGTAGTAATGTTCTGGGTCTGTTGGATGTGGTTGGTAATAACACTGCAGCAAGAAATGCCATTATGGTTATCGATAATAATAGTGCAGTTGGGGGTGAGGACGGTGTCTTGACCATCAGAAGGGTGAATGTTACTTCAGCTGCAGGCTTTGCAAGTGCTGGTACTCTTCAAGTTGCAAATTCTGTTGCGACTACCAGCAATAAGGTTATTGTCGATGCCCTGTATATTACTAATGGTGCTGGTGGTTCGAATGCGACAGCAGAAGTTCTCAATGATGCTGTGCTTGAAGTGGGCACATTGAACTTTGCAGGTGGTACTGGTGGTTCGGTTACATCAGCTGCTACTGCTACGCTGACTATCGGTAATGTGAATATTGATGCGGTGACTGCGAGTGAGAATGTTACCGGTTCGATTACTTCTGGTGCGGTAAATGCCAATGGTAATATTACGGGTACTGTTACTCTGACCGGTGATGATACACATGTAGCAACTTTGACACTTAGTGATGCAACGAATGTTACTGGTACAGTAGTATTTGCTGGTGCAACTAATAGTGATGCGATTCTTGATGTTAATACTGCGGTATCTTCACTTGATAATGTCTCTGTTGCTGCAAACAGCTTTGGTAATATAACTAATGGTGCTAATGCAAAATATTACGGAGGTACTGTCAATGGTACACTTACGGTTGCATCTGCAATGAAGGTTTATGGATATGATGGTTATGCCTATAATATAGGTAGTGGTGGTAAACTTCAAACTACAGGTGCTCTTACTTTTGATAATACTAGTGCAACCCCTACTATGACTGTTGGTGCGGGTGGTAATGTTACAGCAGTAACTATTAATACAACAAATGGTAAGATAGTACTTAACCTCGGTTCGAGTGCTGGTACAGCTGGAGTTGAAACTGATACTACAAAGTATGCCACTCTTGATGGTGGAACGATCACTACAGCTGTTAGTTCTAATGTGTTGACCGAGATCTATGCAGCGAATGGTATATCAGGTACTACTTATGCAGACGTCTTTGACGATGATTCTTCATGGACAGTTAATGATAAGTTGAGAACTAATAATCAATATAGGACTTATACCATTGTTGATAAGGATGCTGGTACAGATTACTTTGATGTTACTGTATCTACTAATACCTCTGGTATCAACTCTGCGGTAACTGGTAACGGCGGTACAGCTGTAGCGTCTACAGCGGCTCAGTACTTGATTTCAAATCAGGCAAGCTTTGATTCTGAAGGCTTCACTTATGTTCAGAATATGGCTCAGCTGGATGCGCCACAGTTTGCACGTGCGGCTGAAGAGACTATCGGTGAAGAGGCTACTACTCAAACTGCACAGAACGCGTTGATGGGTGTTACCGCTTCTACTACAGCGGTATCTAACCAGATGACCAGCTTCCGTTCTGGTAACATTGCTTCAGGTATGGCTTCATCCTTCAACTCTGGCGGGGCAACAGCGGCTCTAAGCGACATGGCTGATGCTGAGACTCTGGCTGAAGCTTATGAAGCAGGATTCACCTCTGGCTCTGACTGCGCAGTATACAAGAAGGTTCAGGTCTGGGCTAACGGCTTCGGTGGCTTCGGCGAACAGGGAACCGACGGCAGCATGATCGGTTACGACTTCTGGAACATCGGTACTATGGTTGGTCTGGATTACGCGTTTGCTAAGGAACTCCGTGTGGGTGCACTCTTCGGTTACAGCTACAACAAGACCGACGTGAACTGGAACAGTGGTGATTCAACAGATAACCTTCTCCGTTTCGGTGCTTATGCATCATACAACTGGGACAACTTCTTTGTTGATCTTTCACCAACCATGGGTGTACATATTCTTGAGTCTAACCGTAACATCTGGAATGGTGCTACCGCGAAGGGCGACAGAACCGGTGTTGACTTCAACATCTCTGGTACAGTTGGTTATACCTTCAACCTGCCAGCAGACATTCAGTTGACTCCTAGCTACAGCCTGGGTTATACTATGTTCTATGATCCAGAATTCACCGAGACAGGTGCTGGTGCGGCTAATGTTAAGTACAACAGCTTCACTTCTAACTCCCTCTTGCAGGATCTGGGTGTAAGACTTGGTAAGCTTATCCGTTGTTCAGACGATCTTGCCTTCCTGCCTGAAGTTTGGGGTGGTTGGGAAGTTGAGTACCTGAACACCGGTGGTAACCGTAATACAACTACTGCATCGTCAATCGGTTCACAGACTTACGGTACAACTATGAACGGCATGGCTACCAACCGTGGTTACTGGGGTCTGGGTCTGACTGCTCTTATCAAGGATAATGTATCTGTCTTCGGACGTTATGATCAGAAGATCTGGGATAAGGGTTACAATGTCGGCTTCACTGCAGGGGTAAAGGTAAGCTTCTAAGTGTAAGTTGATACAGTAGTAAATTGTTTGATTGTTGATTCGGGGTAGACTTCGGTCTACCCCGAATATTTTAGAATCAGTTGGGGATAAGGTTGAGGACTTGTATTTTTTAGATTATTAAGGTAAGGTGGCCTAATTTTCCAGACAAAAATAAGATTAATTTAAGGTGGACTTCAAACAGTTAGAAATGGAGCAGAGGGCGTAGCCCGAAGCGGAATTTCTAACTGAAACTTCTTCTTTATGCTGCATATTCCGCCTTCATTTTTCCACTTAAATATGCTTCCTTCGGAGTACGGTTGCCAATACTGGAATGACGACGTTCCTCGTTATAATAGCTGATATACTCCTCTATGCAACTAAGTACTTCGTAATAATGCTTATACTCTTTTAAGTATATTTCTTCATATTTGACTGTACGCCAGAGACCCTCAATCATTATATTATCATTTGATTCGGATGAACATCATACTTGGACGGCAGTTCAGATAACGGCTTATCACCTTTGGTAGCCTCAAGAGCAACTTTGGCTTTAAACTCTGCTGTGTACGATTTTCTCATTGTGGATTCTTCTTGAATACTGTATCACTAATGGGGGCAGATCATTGTCTTCATTCTTTTTCAAACTAAACCTGCAACTTTATCAACATTGCCCTTCAGTATTAGCTGAAGGGCATTAAATATCCTTAAACAATTAATGACTCTATGCCAGCACTAAACAACTTGTTGTATGCGTGGTGCAATTTCATCATTTATCCCTGGACCAAAAAATTTAAATGCAACAAGAGGTTCCGATCCGGTGTTGGTAATAGTTACCCCCTCTACCGCCTTCTTATGCACGACAAGAAACTCATCTCTACTATCATTCAGTGTAACCTTTTGTCCCTCAACCTTAAAATTGTCGACCGTGCCACACCCCTTCCATATAAATAAGCCATGCACTCCCAGAGATTTACTCAAATAAGATGTTCCCGGGCTGAGAGTAATCCGGGTACCGCTAAATCTAGTAGAATTATACCAAACCCAGTCTTCAGAAATCCCTTCCGGTAACGACGATGAAACAGATATCGGTTTTAAATGATGATTTTCATAGAAAAACGGATCGCCACATGCATCCCAATCAATCAAATCCAACGCAGCCTTTTCTTTCTTTTCATTTACTAAATCTTCTGGCATCTGCCGATAAAGCAGTGATTTATCAAGTGGTAT
Source organism: Planctomycetota bacterium (assembly GCA_963556115.3). Lineage (GTDB taxonomy): Bacteria > Planctomycetota > SZUA-567 > SZUA-567 > SZUA-567. Next base: position 98,617 of record CAUVYI020000007.1, read on the forward strand.
ATCTTCAATTTGAGCCTGTAAAACAACCATTATATCAGACGATTCTTGCAATTCCAATGTAAGAGCTGTGCCTGGTGCATGTAGAATCCCAGGAGCCAGATGAAAGCCTTCACCAGGTACATTTAGATAAGCCTTGGCATGCTTGAGTATAGATTCTCCCTGCCAATCTTCTAAATATGGCGTAAATAATTCCTCTTGTTTATTTTCTCTGGTAATATACGGATGGACCCCAAAATACGTTTCTGGATGTGAACCAAGATCCGCATCCAAAAAATAATAAGCCTCTTCCTTCGGATTCATCCCTACTTTCTCCGCATCCTGCTTTCGCTGATGTATATGATAGAATAGCCTAGTCTTAAAATCAAAAATTTTCATCAAACGCTCTAACCCGGCATGTTCCCGAGCATAAGCATCACCCAGCAGTTCATTACGGCAAGCCTCCAATGCATCAACAAGCCGGAGAGATTCTCCTGTTGACGTCTTAATAAATGACAACCCTTCGGATGGTGTTTCAACAGTATTCTGAGCATGAGTTTCTGACACAAGCCAGCGTTCACAAATATTACCGCGTTCCCCGACATCATATTCTTCCTCACTCAACCCGAGGCGATGACCACCGGGCAGATAGTCTCTTGCCACCCAACATGGCTTCATCGGAAGGAGCCCATCGTTTTTTTTCAGTTCTTCAATTACAAATGCTCTAATATCTTTCTTTTCCATAATTATTATCCTTCTATTATATCTTTATGATATTAAAAACTACAATATTCCCCTTACCGAAACATTCAAAAGATTGAAACGGTATTATTTACTAGAAAATTATATCAGTATTAAAATGAAAATTTATATTTTAAAAAATTACACAATCCTAATCTGCGCCACGAACAGCCTGCTGCCTCCTCCGTAAGCTTCCTATTGCAACAGCAACCGCTAGTACCACACCAGTTAACACATATTGCCAATACGACGAAACCCTCAAGAGATTCAAGGCATTAGATAACAATGAGAATAAAACAGCACCAACCATAGTACCAAATAGTGTTGCCCGGCCGCCACGAAGAGACGTTCCACCAACAACTACCGCCGCAATAGCATTCAGCTCAAAACCTATAGCCATTGTTCCACTTGCAGAATATAATAACCCTGAAAGAAAGAACCCTGTAATAGCGAATGTGATACCTCCTATAATAAACGCTAACACAATAACGTAGTTAACAGACACCCCTGCTAGACGTGCTGCTCTATTATTACTACCTATTGACCGTATATCTCGTCCAAAATGCGTCCAATAGAGTAAAAAATAGACAATAATTGCCAGACCGATAAATACGATAAACGCTACGGGTATATCTCGTACTGATAAATTGGCAAACTCAGTATATTCCTCAGAGTTAACCGGAAATACACCGCCACGAGTGATCACAAAAACAATTCCAAGATATAAATACTGTGTACCCATAGTTGCAATAAATGCAGGAATCTTCACGTAAGCAACAAGACATCCATTTAATAAACCGCAAACAGCCCCGACAACCAATCCGACACTGACAGCAACTATTGGTGAAGTATAAGAAAGTAAACCGGCTGCAGTAAGTGAAGTCAAAGCTATAATACCTGGAACAGAAAGATCAAGCATACCTGCTGTAATTAACAACGTCATTCCACAAGCAGCAATTCCAGTCAGTGCCGCCTGAAAAAGGACACTGCTTATATTTCCCGCTGAAAGTATTGCCGGCTGAGGTATAGATAAAATTAAAGCAACCATAACAACGACAACAGCCATATATTGACGTGCCAAAAATTTCAAAATTAATTTAAGCCACATTTTTTTATCAGTCCATATAGTAAAAGTCGGGGATATTTTTTCTAATACCATAGCTTTTTCATCTTTGTTAAAACTCATGACGTCACCTCCTGCCCTGACATTATACGCTGTCGGCGAATTTGTATTCTTTGTACGCCATCCACACTCAATGCCAAAAGTAAAAGGAGACCAATTGCAACATACTGCCAATATGAAGGTACATTTAACAAATTCAGACTTGATTTAATCATTGCTAACAAAACCGAGGCAATCGCAGTACCAATAATATTTCCTCGGCCACCAGCCAAACTAGTTCCACCCAACACCACAACTGCTATAACTTCAAGTTCAAGCCCCATTCCGATTGAAGGATTTACAATTGCTATTTGACTTGCCTGGAGAATTGCTGAAGCAGAGACAGTAAAACCTGAAAGAAGATAAACCAAAATCAATACCCGATTGGTTTTAATTCCAACTTCAACGGCAGCTTCCGGTCTTCCACCTACTGCAACAACATGTTTCCCAAATGGTGTCCGGTTCAGTACAAACCAAGCTATGACTCCAAGCACAACAGCAACAACCATCTGCAATTCAACGCCATAAACTGATGTTATTACCATTGATTCAAACGTCTTATTATAAACATCTATAGACATCCCATCTGTGATCAATAACGCCACTCCTCTAAAGGCGGTCATAGCGGCAAGAGTTGTGACAAATGCAGGAACTCGAAATCTTGTTATGACAATACCCATTATCAGACCCAAAACCAGACCGGTCACAATTCCAATCATAATTCCGGCAAAACACCCCAGCATATTTACAGAAATTGCAGTAATACAAGCCACTACAGCCACACTAGCCCCTACCGAAAGATCAATTCCACGAGTTGCAATTATAAAAGTCATACCATAACCAATAATAGCAACAAATGCCGCATTACCGAGTATGTTTGATATATTTACTCCTGTTAAAAAATTAGGCGCAAAAATACTTGAGAAAATAAATACAATAATAAACGGTATGGCTATCGAGAGGGTATCCATCATGTTCTTTATACGGACTTCTCTATGGCAGAGCGTTTTACTTAACTGCTGCGCTTGCACGCTAGCTGTTATTTCTCCTTTAACTGTTTGCGCTTCAATCATGTATCACCTCCTTCAGATCTTCATTAGATTCATCAAGTTCCTGACCAAGAGATACGGCGACAATGCTGTCTTCTGTAATATTTGGATGAAATAATTCTGCCACTACTTCACCACTACGAAAAACAATACACCGATCGACTAAAGACACTAATTCCGGAATATCTGAGCTTGACACCACTACAGCCGTTCCATCATCAGCAAGTAAACGAATTAATTTATATATATCCACTTTTGCCCCGACATCCACTCCACGAGTAGGTTCGTTGAGCAGCAAAACTTCACATTGAGACGTTGCAGCTCTGCCTAACATTACTTTTTGCTGGTTACCACCACTAAGATTACCAATAAGAGCCTTCCCACTTGGAACTTTAATGTTCATTCGCTGACGCAAATAATCAAAATATGAATACTCAGCAGAAGGAAGAGTAAAGACCCTTCCCAGTCTTCGAAGTGACTTTCTGCGACGAGAAATCATCACATTTTCAGTAACATCCAGATGAGGTAATATTCCCTCTTGTTTTCTATCTTCACTAAGAGAAAAAATGCCTGATACTATTGCAGAATGTGGACTGGACAGTTTCGCTAAACGTCCATTAACAAAAACCTTCCCATATATTAACTGTGTATCTCCAGAAAGTGCCTTCATAAGCTCGACCCTACCTGAACCGGCAAGACCTGCAAATCCCACAACTTCTCCAGGCATCACATTAATATTTAAAGGCTTACGAATCCCTCCAGCAAGTATTTGTGACAACTGCAATACAGGCTTACTACAGCCCTCAGAGGTATTATTTGCTGCTTTAGCAGTAGCAGCAAAGGTTTCTGGCTTTCTTCCCAGCATCAGTTCCACCAGAGAAGGCTCCGTCAAATCAGCTGTAGGCCCTGACCAGACAGAATTACCATCCCTGAAAACCACAACATTATCACAGACACGAAATATCTCTTCAAGATGATGCGAAACGTAAATAACCGATTTCCCCGCTTTTGATAATTTATGTACTATAGCTAAAAGACGATCAATCTCCGGTTCATTTAAAGCTGCTGTTGGTTCATCCATAATTAACAGATCAAATTCACGAGAAAGCGCTCTTGCTATTTCTATCATCTGCTGGTCAGCTACAGTTAATGTACTCACAAGTTGCATTGGGCTTATTGGCAACTCAAGCATATCCAATAACTCCTGAGTTCTCCGATAAGTTTCATTCTTTCTAATTACTCCTCCCCTGGAAATTTCTTGATGTAGAAATATATTATCTGCAACAGACAATTGAGGGATAAGTCGGAATTCTTGACTGACAACGCTTATCCCCACTTTCTGTGATTCAGACGCGTCAGCAAATTGAACTTTATTGCCTTTAAAAAGAACCTGTCCATGTGTGCAAGTTTCTATACCAGCCAAAATTCGTATGAGTGTACTTTTGCCGGCTCCGTTCTCACCAACGAGTCCCAGTATTTCTCCTTGGCAGATATTAAGAGAAACACCCTTAAGAGCGTGAACACCTGGATATTCTTGCTCTATTCTATCAACTTCTAGTATTGAATTTTGCATTATAAATCTTACCTTCTTGCTTACGCTTTTATTCATATCCAAAGAATAACAATATTTCTATTAATTATGATATCTTCTACAATTTCCGAATAATTATCATATATCGTTATCCATTAACACGAAAACAAATGGTGACTGCATTTAAATATGCAGCCACCATATAAGTGGAGATTTATTACTCTTTTTTCTGATCTTTTAAAAACTTTATCTGCTTTTCCAAATTGGATTGATCAACAATTGTAACCGGATATAAAATTGTTTTAGCTTCCTTATCATCCCACTTAGGAGTTCTGCCTTGAATTAGATCAAGTGTCAATTTGGCAGCCGTCTTACCTAAACCATAAAAATTTTGTCCGATAGTTGCTGTTAACTCACCCTTTTTAATCGCATCAAGCTCAGGTTGAGTTCCATCGATACCAATAACAATAACACCATCTACTCCGGCTTTTCTTCCAGTAGTCTGCAGTGCCCTTGCCGCTCCTAAAGCAGTACCCCCATTCGTACCGAAAATAGCTGCTATATTTGGGAATGCTGCCAACTGATCCTTTGCAGCACGGAATCCTCCCTCTGCAGTATCATTTCCATCTAATTCAGAAACAATTTTAAAATTAGGATATTTTGCCATCTCCTCCCGGAACCCCCTGTCTCTGTCTTCACCTACAACGGAACCAGTATGCAAAAGAATCATTCCAACTTCATGCGTACCTGGTTTGTCTTTTAGCTTATCTATTATAAACTGCGCAGCCAAACTACCAGCCGCCACACTATCCGATACTACATATCCATCATATTTTCCAGCCACGCCAATATCACCTATTACTACTGGGATTTTATTTCTATGAGCCAAATTAATTGTCTGAGGGAGAGCTGCCGGCTGAACAGGAGTAACAATCAATCCTGAAATACCCTGATTAATCAGATCTTCACTACCTGAAACCTGTTTAGCAAGCTGACTTTTTTGATCTGCCACCAAAAGTTCAGCTCCGCCTTCTTTAGCCCCAGCCTTTATCCCTGCAAGCCAATCTTGAAAAGCCGGATTCGAAAGATCATAGACTGAATAACCAAGCTTAAGTGGTGATTTTGCTACAAATTCGCCTGAAAATGCTGATATACCGCAGCACAATACAAATGCTATGATACCTATAAAGACTGTGCCGATTTTTCTTACTTGCATATTATTCCTCCTGCATACTTTTCAAACAAAACATAATAACTACTAAACAAACATAAACTAACTACGACTATGTAAAATCGATTTCACATTATTCATAAAAATTTATTTTTGCGCCAACAAAACATTATAAGTATCCTTACATATTGCAAGTTTTATGGGTTTTTTTTATAATCTTTGCTCCCAATATATATGAAATCGATTCCATATATATATTAAATTTACAACATAATTTTTAACTATGCAATTTATAATTTATTTTTTTTCAGAATTATCATGCCAGTGAAGAGAAATTATTATTAGCAAATATAATATAATTAACAAGTTAAACTATTTTGCCAGACTGCTTTCTCGAATAACTAAAGAAGGTTTGAATAATATGTTTTTTGATTTCTGTTCACACTTATTATTCAATCTTTTGAATAAAAGGCTGGCGCCGGCTTGGCCAACTTCGTACTCCCACATCTTCATAGAAGTCAGATTTATTATTGAGCTCATTTCCAAATTATCCATTCCTGAAATTGACAATTCTTCAGGAACATTTATTCCATAATCTCGACACGCTCGCCATAATCCAATTGCCTGCAGATCATTAGAGGCGCATATAGCGGTTGGACGATTATCCATAAGAGATATCTCCCTGCCAGCACAATAACCATTTTCCTCATAGTAATTTAGCCAGAAAACATACTCTTTGTTATAAGAAATATTATAATCCTTCAATGCTTGCTTGAAAGCGTTAAAACGCTGTTGATACACTACGAGATCCTTCACTCCTGCTAAATACCCTATCTTCTTATGTCCCTGTTTAATAAGATGTGCTGTAGAATCATAAATACCGTTATACACGTCAATAGATATGGTATCAAAATTATTATCTTCATCATTTCCCCAAAGGCTGTTACACATTCCACACAAGATGATTGGTGAAGTACACCGTTTAAGTTCATCATGCAACTGATCAGAATAAGAAAAATTAATCAGAAACAATCCATCTACCTGATTTTCCTGTAACATACGCACTGCTTTCAGTTCCCCCTCTAATTTACCTTCAGTATAATATAAGACCATCGAGGCATTATTTTCTTTTGCTAATTTGTTAACCGCCTCAATCATACCTATAAAAATACCATTAGACATATCCGGTATTGCCAATAAAATAAGGCCTGTTTTCGTAGTTTTAAGAGCAATACCTGTTCTATTGGGTATATATTGCATTTGTTTGACCACCTTTAAAATTTTTTTCCGAGTCTCCTCCTTTACGTAGCCACTATTATTAATAGTACGTGAAACCGTACCAGGAGCTACTCCCGCAGCCTTTGCCACATCATAAACCGTAATCTTTTTATTTTTAAAGTCAGTCATTGCTACTCTTTCTTCAACTTCATTTCCCAAATTAGTCATACCTGCAAATACGTACAATTGTACGTATTAATATTAATTTTACATTGTAGCATAAATATTACCCCCTACATAATAAAACTTTTATCAATCATAAACAGCAGTATTATCAAAAAATATACCCCATTACTTTTACTCTTGCAAAAATAAAGTGATTTAACATCGAAATATAAAACCGAAATAATTAAGCATTATCCATATAACTAATTACCACTAAACTCAGTTACAACATAATAATATTATTAACAATTAATATGTCACTTAAGGTGGTCTAATTTGTCAAGACAATAAATCAGGTTGTTTAAGGTGGAAACTAAATCTTGCTGTAATGGAGCAGAGAGCGTAGCCCGAAGCGGAATTTCTAACTGAAACTTCTTCTTTATGCTGCATATTCCACCTTCTTTTTTTCACTTAAATATGCGCCCTTCGGAGTACGGTTGCCAATACTGGAATGACGACGTTCCTCGTTATAATAGCTGATAAATTCCTCTATGCAACTAAGTACTTCGTAATAATGCTTATACTCTTTTAAACATACTTCTTCATATTTGACTGTACGCCAGAGACCCTCAATCATTATATTATCAAAAGTCCTGCCTTTGCCGGACATGCTAATCCAGATTTCATTATCTCTGAGTATGCTTGTAAAATCATTACTTGTATACTGACTACCCTGATCGGTGTTGAATATTACGGGCTTACCTTTGCTTAAAGCTGTTTTCAAAGCTGTACTACAGAAACTACTGTCCTGCGACATTGATAGCTCTCATGAAATTATCTACTTGCTGTACCAGTTCATAACTACGGTTAAGTAAGCTGTGCCGTTCTTCAATGGAATATAGGATATATCACTGCACCATACAAGATAAGATCTGTAGATATCAAGATTACTCAGCAGATACGGATAAATTTTATGACCCTCTGTTTTACAGTTTATACGCTTTTTGGGATATATTGCTTCTATTCCTGTCTCTCGCATCAGACGCCTGACTTTGTATCTGCCTGTATTACTACCCTGAATTTTGAGGTTATCAGAAATACGCCTTGACTCATAGAAAGGGTGTTTCAAATAGATTTCGTCAATTTTATGCTTCAGAGAATTATCTTCTTCATAATCTTTTACAGATTCATAATAATAAGTAGATCTGGACGCACCGAGTAATTCACATTGTCTGCTGATTGAAATATTTACAGCCAAATTATTAATCAGTGCCTTGCGGTCAGAGAATTCCAAATTCATCAGATTTTTTTTGAGCCAGTCTACCTCAACCTTGAGGCGACCGATTTCTTCGAATAACTTTGCTTCGTTATGCTCCTGTTGCTTCTCCTGTTTCTTTTTCTTACCAGAGAAAATATCGGGTAGATTATTCAGAAGCTCTTTCTTCCATTGTCGAATTTGATTCGGATGAACATCATACTTGGACGCCAGTTTAGATAACGGCTTATCACCTTTGGTAGCCTCAAGAGCAACTTTGGCTTTAAATTCTGCTGTGTACGATTTTCTTATTGTGGATTCTTCTTGAATACTGTATCACTAAATTCTATCGGATTTATCCACCTTAAACAACTGTCCAAATTTATCAGACCATTATAGTTTCATAACATGTTGCATTAAATTAAATTACAATGCTTGACAAAAAGTCTCCAAGTAAAAGTGGTTTAGTAATTGCTAAAAAGCTACTATATACCTTATAAAAATATTGTTTAATAGGTTTTCAAGTATTAATTTAAAGTTTTTTACAGATATTGCTATTTTTATAGATTTGCAAAAGATAATGTGCTATATTGCAAGTATACAACGATAGTTTGCAAGCTTTTTGAATGTAGGGTATTGAGAAGTTTTTAACTGGATTACTGGATTATAGTAAGATAAAAATAAAGGTTAGAATGAAGATAAGGTGTGAGTGGTGTGGATGCGAGTCATTGTATATTGATTATCATGATGAGGAGTGGGGTGTACCTGTTCATGATGATAGACTATTATTTGAGTTTCTGAGTTTGGAGGGTGCACAGGCAGGGTTGAGCTGGTTGACAATTCTGAAAAAGCGTGAGAGCTATAGGAGAGCATTTGATGATTTTGATTATAATATAATTTCCAGTTATAATGAAGTGGATGTGGCAAGATTGATTGCTGATTCGGGAATAGTAAGGAATCGCTTGAAGATTGAATCTGTTATCAGAAATGCACGTGGAGTAGTTAAGGTTATAGAGGAATTTGGGACTTTTGATTTATTTTTATGGCGTTATGTCGAAGGTAGACCTGTGCAGAATTGCTGGAAGAATGTTACAGATATTCCTAGTAAGATAAAAATATCTGAGTTGATGAGTAAAGACTTGAAGAGATTGGGATTTAATTTTGTCGGACCAACTATCTGTTATGCGTTTATGCAGGCAGTCGGTATGGTAAATGATCATGTTACAGATTGTTTTCGTTATAAGGAAATTAGAGATATGGGGCGGTAGCTTTGTCATGTGGTGATATGTAGGTAATAGATATTCAGTATGTGCTTTAATACTTAGCATTTTTTATTAATAAATGTAATTAAAATGTCAGGAGAGTATTATGAAAGCTTTGTGGAATAATCTGTCAATTAAGTGGAAAATGCAAGTACCTGGAGTACTTCTGTTTATTGTCTGTATTTTGCTGATATTTGGAGTATTGCATTTGCGCTCGATGTTTAAATATGCATTTGAGGAGAATAAGGCGCTTCTGGGTGCGTCAACGGAGTTACGGGTTTTCAGTCTGAGTGCCCAAGCATATAGAGATGGTAAGATTGAGAGGGATGAGTATCATGAAACACTCGTTTTGTTACAGGAAAAAGCAAAAGGGACAATCGATATATCGAGACTCAATGAGCTTGATCAACTGATAATTAAATTTCGTGATCTTGCTGAACGCAATAAGGTCATAGCTGGAGAAGTTGATAAGCAGATAGATAAAAATTATGCTATAAGTAATGCGTATATTAATGATATTATTCCAAAAATTGCTGATGATGAAGCGGTAAAGAATATCAGTAAAATAAAAAAGCTGATAGTTGTCAATGCAAATATTAATACAACAGCTATTCTTCTAGCAAAAAGTATGTTCAAGGATATGCAGGCTGATATGGAGCATAAACAGCGATTTTTAGATCATATGCATATGCTAGAAAAGAATACAATAGAAGCTATAGAACACCTTAAAGGTACTGATATTGTTGAAATTCCTGAAGAATCCAGAAAGGTGCATGTCGCGATACGAAAACTGGTGACAGAGTATATCGCAAATGTTGAACAGCAGCAGACTATACTGCAGCAGATTATTCAAGGATTTGAAGACCTGATGAGTAATACTGATAATAATATTTTAAAACTAAATAGTAAGATGTTTGAGATGATTGAAACAAATGTTGAAATATCTGCTGGGGTATTTCTGATCTTTACGGTTTTGATAATTGTTCTCAATATCTTTTTGAGCAGGAGAATTGTTACACCGATGTTGTCAGGGGCAGAAAGTCTGGCGCGTATTGCTGATACAGGGGACTTCTCTGTGAATGTGGATAAGAAGTATTGTACATATAAAGATGAAATTGGGGTTTTGAGTAGATCTATTCAGTCGGTGATTGATCTACAGCGACAGCAGGCAGAGGTGATAAAGCATATTGCCAATGGTGACTGGAAGGTAGATGTGGCGATACGTTCTGAGAAAGATATGCTGGCAATGGCAATGGATAAAATGATAGAGCAGATAAATAGGATTTTACTAGCTGTTCGCCAGGCCAGTTCACAGGTCAATATAAGTTCTGAGCAGATAGCGTGTGCAAGTAAGTCGTTGTCTAATGAAGCTTCAACCAGTGCGGCAAGTCTTGAGCAAATTACATCTTCGATGCTGGAAATAGGTAGTCAGATAAACCGTAATGCTGAAAATTCGCAACAGACAAATAAATATGTGACGTCTTTACTTGAGTCAGCTAATAACGGCAGCAGGAGAATGGAGAATATGATGTCGGCAATGGGGGATATCAAAGAATCAAGTATGCAGATATCAAAGATTCTGAAGGTTATCGATGATATCGCTTTTCAGACTAACTTACTTGCCTTGAATGCAGCTGTAGAGGCAGCCAGAGCAGGACGTCATGGTAAAGGCTTTGCTGTGGTGGCGGAAGAAGTGCGTAATCTGGCTGCGCGTAGTGCAAAAGCAGCAAAAGAAACGTCTGGATTGATTGAAAGATCATCCCAGAATGTTGCCAATGGAATTGATATTTCTGGACAGACCGAGAAGGTTCTGTCTGAAATAGTAGATGGGGTAAAAGAAGTAGCTGAACTTGTAAAAGAAATTACTGCTGCCAGTAATGAGCAGGCTCTGGGAATGACCCAGATAAACCAGGGATTATCGCAGATTGAGTCAGCTACAGCAAATAATACTTCAAGCTCTGAAGAGACTGCAGCAGCAGCAGTAGAGCTTTCTCAGCAATCCAGTAGATTGCAGGAGTTACTCAAAAAATTTGAATTGAAAGATTTAATTGAAGTTGTGGAAGAAAATGATTAGATGCAGTTGAAGGCAGAGCTTATTCGTTTCTTGAAGAGCTCTGCTTATTTTTATAATCCAAAGCTTGTGATATAATTTCACGTAATTCTTGGGCGCGATATGGTTTATCTATTGCTCCGAATAAATCATTGGTGTTTAATTCTTTGATATAAGAATCAGCGGTATAACCAGATGATATGATAATACAAATGTCAGCCTTGATGTTTTTTATTGCTTTGAAGCAGTCAAGACCATTCATCTCCGGCATAACCATATCAAGAATCACAATGTCAAATGCTTCAGGATTTTCAGAGAATATCCTTAATGCTTCTTTGCCATTATGGGCAACAGTTATTGAACAACCCGAGGATTCAATAATTCTCTTCGCTGTAAAGCGCATTATGTCGTCGTCGTCTGCCAGAAGAATTTTGCCATTAAGTGATGAATTGCTCTGTCCTGAGATATCTGTTTCTTTTGCCTCCTCAGTCGTGATAGGAAGGTATAAGTGAAAAGTTGATCCTTCTCCTGGCTCGCTGTCAATGGTAATTGCTCCCATATGCTGTATGATTGTTCCGTATGCAGCCGATAGCCCCAGCCCTGTTCCTTCTCCCTGTTTTCTTGTTGTGAAAAATGGATCAAAAATATGATTCAGGTGTTTTGGCTCAATGCCATTACCATTATCTTTGACATCAATTTTAAGATAAGTTCCAGGGGTTAGCTTGAATGGACTGGCGTTGCAGTAAGCTGGGTCAAATTCTGTCAGTTCACTGCTGAATGTAAGTTCGCCACCTGCAGGCATGGCGTGCCAGGAATTAATCCCAAGATTTAAAAATACATTCTGTAACTGTGATTGATCGCCAAGTACGGTAGATGTCTCAGCCTCAAGATGTGAGTGTATCTGTATGCGTTTGTCAACAGTATGTTTTAATAGCATTATTGAATCAGCTATGACTTTATGAACATCAATGGTAGAAGGGAATAACTGTTGTTTGCGAGAAAATGCCAGTAGATTCTTTATTAGCTTGGAAGCTTTTTCTGCTGTTTCGATAATAATAGTTATAAGGCTTTCTGCATCTTTCTTATCCTTAAATTGCTTATGCAGTAGTTCTGCGCAGCCTATTATACCACCGAGCATATTGTTAAAGTCATGGGCAAGACCACCTGCAAGAGTGCCGATTGAATTCATCTTTTCAACGTGTTTGAGTTGTTCTTCAATGCGTCTGAATTCAGTGATGTCCAGTCCTTCAACTAGAATTTCAGTTACAGTATTTTCTTCGTTATATACTGGCTTGGCAGAGAAATCAATAATTATCTCTCTGCCATCATAGAAGTTATGTGTAGCAATAAATCTTATTTTTTCCCCTTTTGCTGCTTTTTTCAGGGATGTTTCTAGCTTTTTTTCAAATCCAGTGCCTATCCACCAGGGAGTATCCCAGAAATATTGCTTGCAGACATCAGCTTCACTAAGTCCAACGGCATGAAGAGCTGGGGCGTTCGCTCTGATAAGTTTATAATCCATTGATAGTAGACCGATAAAGTGTGAGGACTCATTAAAGAGGGTCTTAAAGGTCTGCTCACTCTTGCGCAGTCTTTTTTCGATAGATTTTCTGCGCTGAATATTGATAATTAGAATGAAGATGAAGATACTCATTATAATAAAGCTGAAACCGATAAGATAAATAAACTTATTTTCAATTGCAAAGATAGAAGCTGGTTTATTGATAAATTTGACCCCGTCAGGGAGTCTGTCTTGTTCGAGTCCGAATTTTTTAAGCACCTTATAATCAATGATAACTTTATTGGGACTTTTGGTCTCAACAGAAATGCCGTTGATTCGGTCTGCAATCAGGATCTTATTTGCAATAATTCCTGCTTCTCTGCCTTGTTCAAAATGGCTGACAACTTTTCCGCCAATAATACCGTCTCCAAGTCCATATTCCCAGAGGTGAAAGACAGGCACTGATGAGTTTGCAATCAGCAAGTCCAGGCTATCAGGAAAGCGCTTGGCGATATTATTTTTATCTCTATGTGCTGAGAGGAGGAGAAGGCAGCTCTGTGGAGGTAAATGCTTAACATTATTGGCAAGTTCACTCCATGCTAAGTCTTTCAGAGATAAACTTTGCAGCTTGAGTTTTGAAAATTCTTTTTGCAGTGCCATAAATGACTTTATGTCAGCAGTGCTACTGGTTGTACTGTCATAAATTGCATAAATTTCTCTGAGATCTGGTATAATATCTCTAGCAAGAGTAATTGTCTCTTTAATTGACGGGGCTTCTATAACTCCGGTTATAAAATCATTCTGCTCTTGCTGTCGGGCATTCTGCAGATTATTGACTCCAAAGAATACTATAGGAATACCGGGGAACAATCTTTTATGATGTTTGGTTATAAAGTTTAAAGCATTGTCATCTGCGGTAAAGATCAGGTCGTATGGAGGCAACTTATTGATTTTTGCTGCCAGATATTGAAAAAACCTATTCTCTTCTTTTAACCCCGGGAATCGCTTGCTATCCATGAATTCGACATCAAAATTGAATTTTTTGGGAGGCAATTGGGAGCGCAGTCCAGCAATCTGTTGAAAAAATGTTGGAAAATTTGGGTTGTACGAACTTATTAACAGGAGGTTTTTTTTCTCAGTAGAACTTCCTATTGCCAGAGCATTAGTGTATAAAATAAGAAATAATATAAAATAATATTTTGATGCTGAGTATTTTAGCATAAAATTTATACCCTTATTTATACTTACGTATATCGCACAGTATACAACTTTTATAATTTAATTATAATTTGTAGTACTCTTGTGTGTCAATGGAAATATACTGCTAAGTAGCATAAAAAATAAAGGTTCATGATAAGATAGCTTCGCTTAATCTCCTATAAAGGGTTCTTACGAATTATCTTCAAAACTAATTTATACAAATTATTATCTCGATGATTAAACGAAACTCGCACTCTGTTAAGTGCAAATAAAATGTCGCTTTGCTAATACCACGAAATTTACTCAATCTGGTCTTAGCTATAGCCCAGAAATTTTCAATACCGTTGATGTGATTATGCCCTTTGGCAAATTCATTTTCACCATGTTTGATTCTATGGTGTTTCTTGAAACCAAAGTTAACAAATCCATCATAGGTTTTAAAGCCATCGGTATATATTACTGAGTCAGTTGGTACTTTACCCTTTATTATAGGGATTAATTCACTTGTAGAGCAGTTTTTAACAACCTGGGTGTAGACCTTGCCGCCACGTTTTATAAGCCCAAAGACGATGTGCTTGCCATGTGCGCCGCGACCTCTTACCCCCTCGTACTATACGAGCACCAAAGTAGCTTTCGTCAATTTCAATTTCGCCGGTTTCAAAGGGGCTCTGACTCTCTGAATACTCAGCGATCCTTTGACGAATTTGAGTAATAATTTTGTTTTTAGAGCGTCTTGAAATTCCAGTAAGGGCAGCTATTTTTGTAGCTTCTAAATCCAGAGCGAAGAGCCTTACGATCTCTCTAAATTTAGCATTAGAAATTCTTGAACGCTTTTTGTACTTGTTAACCATTGGGATATCTTAACTTATCTATGAATCAAGTCAAGTTAAGTTCCCTTGAACCAAAAATATAATGTGTCTATTAATTATTAAACTAGGTTGAATGAAACAACTTTTGCATTTATCTCTGCTTTAATAAATGAAATTCTAATTCTTGCGCTAACATCTCAGCGGTTGCTACTCCTCTAACGGAATTTCCTGACTCATTTAGAGGAGGAGAGAACACTGCTAGAGCGAATTTTCCTGGCACAACAGCAAGAACTCCCCCTCCGACCCCGCTCTTACCAGGAACGCCGACTTTGAGGAGCCAGGGACCACTGGAATCATACAAGCCACTTAGCAGCATCATAGAAAGAATGAATTCTACTTTTTCAGCGGAAATAACTTTTTCTCCAGAAAACGGATTTATGCCGTAATTTGCAAGTGTTGCCCCCATTTTGGCTAGATCTTCACAGGTTATGCCAATAGAACATGCCCGTGTATAACGTACGACCGCATCATCGGGATCTCCCAGCAGATAATCGTTAGCCTTCGCTTGCCAAGCCAGGGCTCGGTTATGCTGATTGGTGGCCAATTCCGACTCGCAGACATCGTTCATTACCTTTAGCTCTCTTCCCGCGAAAGCTGAGATAAACGCGAGTGTCTTCTCCCATTTTGCAGTGCTATTTGCTCCGTGGATATAGCTGGTGGTTATGATGGCACCGGCATTTACCAGAGGATTCTGTAGAGGAATCGCCCTAATATCCGGTGCAATTATTGAGTTAAACGGTAGCCCGGTCTGGTAGGCTCCAACCTTTTTAAGGATGATATCTTCGCCGGAATCTTGCAGCGCCAGAGCAAGGGTAAAGACTTTACTGATGGATTCAATGGCAAATTCAACTGTAGTATCACCCTCTTTATAGATCTCTCCATCTACTGTTGCAATGACCAAACCATAATTACTCGGATCTGCTTTTTTAGTGCCGGGATATAATCAGCAACCTTACCATTAGTATTGGTTTTAACCTCGTGGTATACTCTTTTTATAACTGCAGAATAATCATAGTCGTGAGTAAAAGCTGGACTTATTGATATTGCAATAACGGTAATAAACCAAAGTCCTTTTTTCCGCAAATTTTGCATGTATAATCCTTTCTGCTTAATGTAAAATATTAGTAATCCCTACTATTAATATTAATAAGTCAACTTTGATAATAACTCAATTGAAAAAATATATATAAATCATCCAAGTTAATCTTTCAAATAGAATAATTTATAATTTAGTTAATAAATATTGAATTATGAATTGTATGATATTTCAAAGAAAAACGCTAACCTTTTGATTGTCAAGGGTTAGCGTTAAGGTTCTTTGGTGGGCTCGGAGGGACTTGAACCCCCGACAAAGTGATTATGAGTCACCTGCTCTGACCGACTGAGCTACGAGCCCGTTTTTCACGGTTCGATTAGTATTAAATATAATAGGAATTATCTTTGTCCAGTCAATATGTTAAGCTTGATTATTGGTTAAAAAAGCTATATTTTTCGTTCTGGAAGCTTAATTCTAGCTCGAATTTGACATGGTCTTTTTGGCAGTTAGCAACTTTTATTGATGCAATCAGAGCTTCAATAGGTATAATTTATACAGTCGATTGGAGATCTGATAATTATAGTGGAGGGTATTATGGAAGATAATAATAGGGGTTCCTTTGAGCATGTGTCAACGGTTATGCAGCCTTCAACGCCGGTAAAGTGGACTCCTGAAGATGCCGCAAACTTTATTGCCTCGACCATCAAGGAAGCGCAGAAGCCGACGATTATGGCGATAAAGAAACGGGGTGTATCTTGGTGGATATATCTGCTGACGGTATTTATCCTTCTGGCGGCGTTGGCTGGAGTAATCTATTACTTTATGTGGTTCCGGGACGCTGAGTGGAACGGCAGGGAATTGCTATGGCGTGAGCGTGAGGCCAAGCTTACCAAGGATTATACTGATCTGAATACGAAATATGAGGGAATTGTCAATCGTAAGCTCGATATGGCGGTTGAGATCGCTTCGGATGCGGTGGATAATACTCAGATGAGTAAGATGCTGGAGGCGGCGCGTAAAGAAATAGGCGCAGGGGAGGCCAGTATTGAGAAGCTCTCGCTCCGTCTCAAGGATATATCCTCGCAGAATGTGGATCTGGCGCGTGAGCGGGATGAAGCGGTAAAGGAGATGGATAAGATCAAGCAGGAACTCCAGTCCAGAAAGGATGAGATTCAGAATATTGATCAGATCAAGCTGGAGCATCAGAAAGAGATACAGAAGTTGACCAGGCATCTGGAACTCTCCAAGCAGGTGAATGCCCAGCAGAAGGAGGAGATCAAGTTACTCCGAACTCGCTTGAATACTCTCCAGGATATGGTTGGTAATCTCGGCGGGGATGAGGCGAAGGTGGTTGCTCCGGCAGTGAACGAAGGGGGAACCGAGGATACTCAATGAAGATATTACTTACCAATGATGATGGTATTGCCGCTGCAGGTATGCAGTGTCTGGTTGAGACAGTTGCCGGACTTGGACACCAGATATATATTGTTGCGCCTAAGAAGAATCGTAGCGGGGTAGGCCAGGCGATAACTCTGGGCAGAACCATTGAGATAACCCGGAGTGAGTTGCACTCTGAGCATGATTGTATTGAAGAGTGCTGGTCGGTTGATGGTAATCCGGCGGATGCCGTCAAGTATGCTCTGGGGAATAAGATTGTCAAGCCGGATTTGATAGTCAGCGGGATAAACTCTGGGCCGAATTTAGGCAGGAATATCTTTTATTCGGGGACGGTCGGAGCGGCGATGGAAGGTGTATTTCATGGTGTACCTTCGCTTGCGCTCTCGGTCTTCAACTGGCAGAATCCGCGTTGGGAACCGGCGGTGCACTTTGGCAGGGTGATCATTGAGCGGGTTGTGGATATGATCCAGGCAGGACTGGGTGAACTTCCGGCCTTTTTGCTCAATGTGAATTTTCCTGATCTGGATATTGCGCAGGTGAAGGGAATACGCCTTACCAAGCAGGGAAGCAGCGGTTTTGTTGAAAAGTTTCATCCGTGTAAGGATGGGGTGGAGAATATGTTCTATCTTGATGGGGAGATGACCGAGCCGGATACTGATGAGTTTTCGGATCTGGTCTCGGTGAAGAATGGGTATGTATCCGCTTCCACCTTTATCCCTGATATCAATTCGCACAGCATATTTACGGTTTTGAGCGAGCGCGAGGTGTTTATCAATCTCTAAGGGGAGGTTGAGAGGAAGGGTATTATGACCAGAATATATGAGGATCAATCGTATGCTATTGGCAACACGCCATTGGTGAGGTTGCGCAGGGTTGTGGGAACTGGGTGTAAAGCTGAGGTTCTGGCCAAGATTGAGTCGAGAAATCCGGCGTTTTCAGTAAAGTGCCGCGTGGGGGCAAATCTGATCTGGGATGCGGAGAAACAGGGAATTCTACATGAAAATTCCGAGATTGTCGAACCTACTAGCGGAAATACCGGGATTGCTCTAGCATATGTCGCTGCGGCGCGCGGTTATAAATTGACTCTGACTATGCCGGAGAGTATGTCTGTGGAACGGCGCAAGATACTCAAGGCGCTTGGAGCGAATATCATTTTGACCCCGGCGCAGCTCGGGATGACCGGAGCGATCAAGGAAGCAGAGGACTATGTTGCCAGTGATCCCAAGAATCGCTATATGCCCCAGCAATTCAAGAATCCGGCTAATCCTGAAATCCATGAGAAGACTACCGGCCCGGAGATCTGGAATGATACTGACGGCGGTATTGACGTGTTGGTGTCAGGCGTTGGTACGGGGGGTACGATTAGCGGAATTAGCCGGTTTATCAAGAAGCTCAAAGGCAAGCAGATACAGACAGTCGCGGTTGAGCCGGAGGAGTCGCCAGTGATTGCGCAGCATCTGGCTGGGGCGGAGCTTAGACCTGGGCCGCATGCGATACAGGGTATTGGCGCGGGATTTATACCGGATAATCTTGATTTGACCTTGGTTGACAGGTGTGAGAGTGTCTCGGGGGAAGCAGCGATAACTATGGCGCGTCGACTCGCGCAGGAAGAGGGAATACTCTGTGGCATTTCGAGTGGGGCGGCGGTTGCAGTAGCGGTAAGACTTGCCTGCCTTGAGGAATTTGCCGGGAAACAATTTGTGGTTATTCTACCCGATCTGGCGGAACGGTATATGTCTACCCAGCTATTTGAGCGGACTGGTGAATAGGATTTATTATGCTTGAAAGGGACGAGCATTGATTACGAGTAGGCAGAATCCGCGTATCAAGGAGTATATGCAGCTTGCCAGAAAACCTGATGTCGGTAGGGCGTTGGTTGAAGGAGTGCACCTTCTATGCGAGGCGTTGGAATCAGGGGTTGAGATTGAGTCGGTGCTGCTGGTGCCACGGCGTCTTGACTCTGAGGTTGAGCTGGCGGTGAATACAGCTAGAGCCAGAGGGGTTGAGATTGTGGAGATGAGTGAGGACTGTTTTAAAAAGTTCTCGCTGCTTAAAAGTTCGGAGCGGGTTGCAATTGTATTTAGACAGAAGCTGTTCGCGGCGACAGAATTATTTACGCCCGGTAAGCGCTTGGTTATTCTCGATAGGGTTCAGGATCCGGGAAATGCTGGGGCGATTGTGCGCATAGCTGAGGCGACAGGCATGGATGGGTGTGTCTTTATCGGCGGGGCATCGGTGCTCAATGGCAAATTTCTTAGAGCCAGTATGGGAGCTGCTTTTCGTGTGCCCTGTATCAATCTGGAGTATAGCGTATTCAAGGATATTCTAGGGGAGAATTCGGTAAGGTTGCTCGTCACCGAGCTTGAGCGCACTGCCAGGAGTTTTGCCGAGGTGGATTATACTTTGGGGGCTACTGAGACGCTCGGAATTTGTTTTGGTTCGGAGGGTGGAGGTATCTCGTCTGAGGTCTTGGCGCTGGCTACGGAGCGGATATTTATCCCTATGGCCGGGAAGGTGGAGAGCCTCAATGTTGCGGTTGCCGCCGGTATAGTGCTATATCACAGTTTTTCCAAGCTGCATAATTAAACCCTTTGTCAGTAAGCGACAAAGGGTTTAAAATACCTGCAATTCAGTTCTTACTCGATACTGGATTATCACTGCAGAAGCGTTGATAATGGCCAAGCTTCCTTACCGATCGCCAGTCCGAGCCTTTCGCTGGATTTGTTGGCAATGATAGAAGAGTTTTTTCCGGGCGCAATCTCAATTATAACCTCTGAATTTACTGCACCTTTGTAGATCTATTTGATAGTACCTTTGATGATATTTTTTGCACTTAATTCCATTCAAGTAGATCGCTAAAAATATTTATCATTGCTACGCAACTTGAATTGACAAAAAAAAGTGGTGTGATATATTGATATAAACTGTGTATTGTTTCTATTTAGTCAATTATTGGGGAAGAAAATGCCATTATACGCAAAGCAAAACGATGATCTGGAGTATGAAGGAATTGAGGATATCTATGCCTCGGACGCATTGAAAAATGTTATGCCCAAGTATAGCTTTCCATTGAACGAAAATGATCCGCGAGCCGCGTATCAAGCGGTACATGATGAATTGATGCTTGACGGGAATTCACGGCAGAATCTGGCGACATTTTGTCAGACCTGGTTTGAGCCGGAAGTCTATAGGCTGATGAATGAGTGTATAGATAAGAATATGATAGACAAGGACGAGTATCCGCAGACGGCTGAAATAGAGGCCAGGTGTGTCTCAATGCTTGCGGATCTCTGGAATGCTCCTGATAAGGATGCCGGGGTTGGCTGCTCTACTACGGGATCGAGTGAGGCGGCTATGCTCGGTGGCTTGACCATGAAGTGGCGCTGGCGGGAGAAGCGTAGGGCTGAAGGTAAGGATACGTCTAAGCCTAATATGATCTGCGGACCGGTGCAGGTCTGTTGGCATAAATTTGCCAAATATTTTGATATCGAGCTGCGTGAGATACCTATGGAGAAGGAGCGGTTGATTATGACTCCGGAAGAGGTTATCAAGCGGTGTGATGAGAATACGATCGGAGTAGTGCCTACACTTGGGGTAACCTTTACCTGCCAGTACGAGCCGGTGAAGGAGGTTGTTATGGCTTTGGATAAGCTGCAGGAAGAGACCGGGCTGGATATTCCGGTACATGTGGATGCGGCGAGTGGCGGTTTTATTGCGCCCTTTGTCGAGCCGGAGTTGGAGTGGGATTTCAGGCTAGAACGTGTCAAGTCGATAAATTCATCTGGGCATAAATTTGGATTGGCGCCGCTCGGTGTGGGCTGGGTAATGTGGCGTGAGCAGGAGGATCTTCCAGATGATCTTGTCTTTATGGTCAATTATCTTGGGGGGAATATGCCGACCTTTGCCTTTAATTTCTCCAGGCCGGGAGGGCAGGTAGTAGTACAGTATTATAATTTCTTGCGTCTGGGGCGTGAAGGGTACCGCAATATTCATCAGGAATGTTATAATGTGGCTCAGCTTACAGCGCAAAAGATTGGCGAGATGGGACCGTTTGAGATTATCTATGACGGTAATGGCGGTGGCGGGATACCAGCGATGAGCTGGAGTCTCAAGGAAGGGATAGATCATGGATTTACCCTTTATGACCTCTCGGATCGTCTGCGTAGCCGGGGTTGGCAGGTTGCGGCGTACTCTATGCCGCCACACCGGGAGGATCTGGTTATCATGCGTATTCTGGTACGCCATGGAGTGAGTCGGGATTTGGGTAATTTGCTGGTGGATGATATTCAGCGTTGTTTGGATTACTTTAAGAAGAATCCGGTCACTGTGCCTCTGACTCAGGTTGAGGGTGGTGGTTATATCCATTAGGTGTAGGTAAGTATATTAGTTAAAGGCAGGGGAAATCACTTTTGTGATTTCCCCTGTTTGATAATATGTATGAATCAGCCAGCAACAGAGTTGCTGGCTGAGGCTGTTTTGTGTAAATATGGGTGTGGCTGGTTTAAGGTATTTTGTTATGGCTAAAATCTTCCGCGAAGGTTAGAAAATCACTTACGTGATTTTTATACTTAGTTGAAACGATACACAGGTCGCCAAGCAGGCGACTTTTTTGCTTACTTTTGTCCGCTGCTCGGACGAAAAGTAAGTCGAAGACGGTGCGAGTAGGCGAGCAACGGCTGAGAGTGTAATCATCGGTTGCTGAGGGGCGAGGCATGGCTGAACGCTTTGCGGGTGGTTTTTATTATGTAATGTTTTAGAGAAAGTGTATATTTGAAAAATTGATTGTATAATATTAATAACTTATAATTGTTTTGCGATAATATTATTCTTAAATATAATCATAATCAGTCAATACCTTATTTTTTGTAGTTTTTTTTGGGAAAATTGTAATGTCTCTTGCACAAGATGAAGAATCAAAATTCGATATTGCCAAGCTTGCCAATGCATTGAAAGAAATGCAAACTCGCCCAAAGAATTCTCTTTCTGCTCATATTGATATAGTTGAAGATGTGGATACTATTTCTGAAACGAAAACAAATTTTCGGTGCTATTTTGTTAAAAATAGCCCAAGTGGTTTGCCAAGAGTACCAGAAATTGTTTCTGATATGAAAGATGCAATTATTAATTACTGCTTTCCTAAAAGCAAGATTAGCGCAGTAATAGATAAATGTTCGCAGACTTATAATGCAGATGAATTTTCAGCACTAAATACAGAAGCAAGAAAATTATTTGCTGAGGTTTCTGCTTCAGGTGAAGGTGGAGAGCTTCTTTTATATATTTTGTCTGAAGCTCATCTAGGATTAACTCAAATTATTAAAAAAATGCCTTTAAAGACAAACCCTCAAGTTCATTATCATGGTGCAGACGGTGTCTTTACTATTTATGATAAAACCTCACAAAAGTTGGCCTTATATTGGGGAGAAGCAAAGTTTAAAACAGATGTTAAAAAAGCAGTTAGTGAAGCACTTGATAGCATAAAACCCTTTTTTATTGATGATACCGGCACTCATCGAGAGGCAGATAGAGACATTAAGCTTATTTCTGAACATGCAGAGTTTGATGACCATAACATTCGTAGATCTTTTTTAGAATATTTAGATATGTCGAATGATAGATCTAGTGATTGCGTGTGGCGTTCTGTTATATTGATTGGGTTTTCATTAGAAAACTATCATGAAGTTCCTGGAGAAAAAGAAGATTCTCAGATTCAAAATGAAATACAAGACGCAATTGTTGAATGGAAAAAAAGCATAAAAAGGAAGTTAAATATAAGGAGCCTTCAGTATATCGAGATCGAATTTTTTTTTATGCCTCTTCCAAATGTAGAAAAGTTTCGACAGTTATTTCAAGAAAGCCTTAAATTATGAGTCTTGATCTTTTATCCTCTGAGTTGTATGGCAGAGACAATACACAGAACGTATTGTCATACATTGAAAATGAGATATTGTTTAGACAATTTAATAATATTGAGCCAACAATTGAAGCAATTACACCAACTTGCAATATTGATAACACAAAACTATTGCTTTGGGCGAGTATTTTTGCTGAAAGTTCTTGCAAAGAGCATAAAGAGTCTGCCATATTGATAATACACTACCTGATGTTGGTACAGGAAGAAACATCTATAAAATCTGCAGCAATGATAGTTTTATCAAGGCTTGGTCTTGAACCTGCAATAGATATGAGCATAAAAAAGCAATATATAGAAAACGATTATGAAAGCTCTTTACCTTTCTCATATAAATCAGAGCTTTATGTTAATAATATTTTGCGTTTTTTTGTTATAAAAAATGGGAAGTGTGTACACCTTAATCCTTTTCAATCTGAGTTTATTGATTCAATATCGAAAAAGAAATACATTAGTGTTTCTGCTCCTACATCGGCGGGAAAATCTTACATTATTAGCCGATGGATTGAACTTTTAATTATGCGTTCAGATAAGGCGTTACGAGTTGCATATATTGTACCTACAAGGGCACTTATTCAGCAAGTACAACTTGATTTGCAGGAATTATTCTCAGGTATGCAGAACCAACTTAAAATAACGTCTTCTCCGGTTGTTCAAATAAATCCTGATCAATCAGTTATTTATGTCCTTACTCAAGAAAGATTGCATATGTTACAGAATCTTAGAGATGAGGAAGTATATCTAGATTTAGTTGTTATTGATGAGGCACATAAAATTTCTGATGGTAATTGGGGAATATTATTGGAACAGGTAATATCTATTGTAATCAAATCATGCGCTGATTCTAAAGGTTTTAATACTAAGATAGTCTTTTTATCACCTCTGACGGAAAATCCAGAGGTACTCTTAACTGGTTTGGATTTAATGGAGTCTATCGCAATAAAATCTACATTTGTAACTGTCAATCAAAAATTACTATGGCTTCGGCAGCACCCAGATTACCCCAAAAAATGGAGTTTTTACAAAATTAGTGGCGACAATGAATCATTTATTGGGAATTTGAATCTTTCAGTTAGACCAGGAAATAGCAAGGTAAAAAAGTTGGCGTGTGTCGCATATGACTTGGCCGGCTTTACAGATGGGAACTTGGTTTATGTTAATGGCGCGGCAGATGCTGAAAAAACCGCAGGGTATATAGCAGATTTTTTGACTGAGGATATTAGTTTAAATCCAGAGATAAAAGAACTGTGCGATCTGGTAAAGAATACTATTCATAAAGATTATGTTTTGAGAATGACCTTAAAAAAAGGCGTTGGATTTCATTATGGAAATATGCCTTTGCTTATTCGAAATGAAATTGAAAGACTATTTAAAAGAGGTGTTATAAAATTTCTTGTATGTACCTCAACTCTTATTGAGGGTGTGAATTTACCTGCAAAAAATATTTTTTTGAATCAGCCACAAAAAGGGAAGGATACTCCTCTTAATGAGATGGACTTCTGGAACCTTGCTGGAAGGGCTGGTAGGCTTGGAAAAGAATTTCAGGGAAATATAATTTGTCTTGAGCCAGAAGTATGGAGCGCTCCTAAAAAGCGGAATTTATATAAAATTGAAAAAGCATCATTTCGTGTATTCAATAATGCTAACCATTTGACTCGATATATAATTAACAATGATTTATCTGATGTTTTTACTGAAGATGAGGGAGACCAAGCTTTAGGTATGTTGATTACAGAGTTTTTAAGAGATGGTACTCTAACTGACTTAATGACTCGATCAGAGATTAATTTAGATAACACCAATGAACTTGAAAGACTCGTTGCGAGTGTTCTTGACAAAAATTGCTTGCCAGAGTTTATTTTAAAACGAAATCCAAGTATTAGTCCTGAGCGTATGGCAAATTTGTATACTTATTTTAAAGAGAAAACCAGTCAAGAAGGGGTTGATTATCTGATTCCAATTTTACCAGAGAGCGATAATGCATACGTTTCATATATTAAACTAATTTCACGAATACACCGTGAGTTATTAGGAAAAAAAGCCCGTCGAGTCCCATATTTTTCAATGCTTGTTATAAAATGGATGAAAGGACACTCTTTAGCAAGAATAATAAGTAGTCAGGTTAAGTATTATAAAGATCAAGAAGCTAAAGGGAAAGACGTACCGAAACTACCTGCAATTATTCGAGATACTATGAGGGATATTGATAAGTATGTAAGATTTGAGTTTTTAAAATATATTAATTGTTATATCGATGTATTGAAGTTTTTCCTTCTTGAGGAAGGTGAAAACCAATTAATTGAAGATATTCCAGATATTGGGATGTGGCTTGAATTTGGGGTTTCAAAACAAACGGAGTTATCACTTATTTCAATGGGGTTTTCTCGTACTTCAGCAATTTTAATTTCAGAAAAGATTATTTTTGATGATTTTAGTGAAGATAAAGTTGTATCTTGGATATTAGAGCATAATATTGATCAATTGGAATTGTCAGAAATTGTTATAGCCGAGATTAATAAGATTATTCATAATATTTAGTCGACCCTGAAAAATATATTATATACTTGATATGCAGTGACATAAGTTTGGTGGATAATCACCTTTAGTCTTTATACTACTCTACCATGTCTTTTTTAATATTCATCTGGGCTGATATACCCCAGATATTGATGGCGCCTACGTTTATTGTAAAATATCTCTATGTATTAGAATTATCCAGTATTAATTTTTTTCTGAAGGATAAGTATGACCCTCAGCATGATTAAGAATCGAGGGGTGACGAGAGATTTTAATGTTGAGCTTGGGGTAGCATAACAATAGTTTACGTAAAGTTTGAAGCGAGCATGACTAGTCATACTCGCTTCAAGTTAGGGTAAATCCTAGTAGTCACTCTTTACACCGCTTGATGCTTAGTTTACGCGTCGGTCTTGTTCTCGGTCGCGTCTTCGGTATTCTCAGCTTGAGAGTTGAGAGGTTCTGACTCTTGCGGCGTATCTGTTTGTGCTTGGGTGGTTTCGAGCGTTGAGGTCTCGGGTTGCGTCTCTCCCGGTAGTGGCGGAGGAAGTACAGATCCATCCTCGTCGGTCTCGATTACTCTCTCTGGATTGTATTTGTCACGTTTGCGTGATTCTTCACGTTCACGGCGGATATTATCCAGAGTCTTTTCATCAAGGAGCTGCTTGAACTCTTCTCTACCCAGCACTTCAAATTCCATCAAGGCTTCTACTACCAGTTCAACCTCTTCCCGGCTCTTCTCCAATTCTTCCAGTGCTTGGTTGTAGCAGTCGGTGATCAGAGTTCTGACCTCGGTATCGATGAGTTCGGCAGTAGTCTCGGAATATTCACGTACATCGACAAAGGAGTTTTGCGATAGGTGTTTGTCGCCATAATTGACCATGCCGAGTTTATCTGACATACCCCATTCACAGATCATGGCCTTGGCATAAGAGGTGGCTTGCTCGATATCATTGGCTGCACCGTTACTGATATCATCAAGGAAGATCTCTTCCGCAGCTCTGCCGCCGACGCGGACAATGATTTCACCAATGAGCTTGCGTTTAGTTGAACTGTATTCGTCGCGTTCAGGCAGCTGCATGGTTACTCCTAGGGCTCTGCCTCTAGGGATGATGCTGACCTTGTGCAACGGGGTGACATGCGGGAGCTTGTGCATGAGCAGGGCGTGTCCGGCTTCATGATAAGCGGTATTGCGCCGGTCGTCATCATGCATAACTCTGGTCTTCTTCTCCTTGCCGAAGCGTACCTTGTCTCTCGCCTCTTCAAAGCAGGCCATCGTAACCTTATCTAGGTCATTGAAGGCGGCGAGGAGTGCGGCTTCATTGACAATGTTCTCGAGTTCCGCACCGCTGAAGGTAGGGGTCGCCCGGGCGACTACCGAAAGATCGACATCTTTGCCGAGCTTGACATTCTTGACGTGTACTTTGAGGATGGATTCACGACCCTTGATATCGGGTAGATCGACATGGATGCGTCGGTCAAAACGTCCTGGGCGTAGTAGTGCCGGATCAAGGACATCCACGCGGTTTGTCGCCGCCATGACGATTACCTTGTCGTCAGAGGTGAAGCCGTCCATCTCGACCAGGATCGCGTTCAGGGTTTGAGCTGCTTCCTGTCCCGAACCCGGTTGATCATTGGCTCTCTTTCGTCCGACCGCATCAATCTCATCAAGGAAGATGATACAAGGGCTGTTCGCCTTTGCTTGTTCAAAGAGGTCGCGAACCCGGCTGGCACCGACTCCGACAAACATCTCGACAAAGTCTGAACCGCTGATACTGAAGAATGGTACGTCGGCTTCACCCGCAATGGCCTTGGCGAGCAAGGTCTTGCCGGTTCCCGGAGGGCCGATGAGCAGAACGCCGCGGGGGAGTCTGCCGCCGAGTCTTTCGGCGCGTTGAGGATTCTTCAGAAAGTCTACAATCTCTTTTACCTCTTCTCTGGCTTCATCAACCCCGGCGACATCGGCAAAGGTCTTGCGGTTTTTGCCGGAGTTGTCCGCACGTACAGCCCGGCTCTTGCCAAAGCTGAAAGGATTGCCCCCTGAACCACGCATCTGCCGGGATATCAGGAGGTAGAAGAGGAAGCCGAATAATAGAATCGGCAGGAGGTAGAGTATGGTCTCGGTAAAGGCGCTGGGAGCTTGATATTTGACCTCGATATCACCCTTCTCCAGCATCTTGTTGAAATCCAGACCCATGGTTTCGGCCGGAGGGCCTTGAACCTTGAAGCCTTTTGCCGCATTGGTAGGTAGACCGGTTGTATTGTAACTACCGCTTATCTCACCGCTCTTGGTCTGAATAGTGACGGATTTGATCCGAGGGTTATCGTGGTTTTCTCCGACTTGTTTGAGAAATTCGTCATAGCTGATTTCCTTGACCTTCCCGGTGATACCGTCCCAGTTGTCGAAACTGGTGAAGATGAAGAATATGGCAATAAATATAGCTACCCAGATCAGTATCTGCTTGCTGGAGCCGCCTGAATTATTATTTGCCTTGTTGGGTTTATTATTAGAACTCATCATTTCCTTTTCATCTATAGTGCTGGTAGAACGTTGATATCCGCAAAAAAAACTTTTTGACTATATCTAACTGTCGATTTATCAATACAATCATTTTGTCTGGCGCATATTTCTAGTAGTGCTGACATAGAAATAGTACTAATATTTGGGAAGATTACAAGAGTTAACTTCTGGGGGCAGTCGTATATTTTAGGGTTTTTGCTCGGTAGCGGTAGGTGGGGGAGAGGTAGTAAAATTGTAATGAATGCCGCCAGGCTGATTACTCCGGCGGCATTAAGTTGAAATCGTGAAAAGTGTAGTTAACTCAAATGAATACCTTTATTATTCGTTTTCAAGTTGAGCCGCTACTTCATCACTATATTCATAATTGCAGTATACACTCTGCACATCTTCGTGATCTTCAATTTTTTCGATAATTGTATTGATTTTACGGGCATCTTCCAGTCCAACTTCGACATTGTTATCGGCAACTAGCCTGAGTTCGCTGACCTCGGTGTTGATGCCGGCTTTCTCCAGAGCCTCGCCCACGCTAACAAAATCGCCGACGCTGGAGTAGACGGTGAAGAACTCCTCTTCGGTCTCGATATCTTCTGCACCCGCTTCCAGTGTTAGCTCCATGAGTGCTTCTTCATCTGTCTGGTCGCTGGTGATAACGAAAACTCCTTTGCGTTGAAAGAGATAGGCAACTGAACCTTCTTTGCCGAGCTTGGCGCCGGCTTTCTCCATCAAGTGGCGTACTTCGGGGCCGGTACGCATGGTATTGTCGGTAAGGCACTCTGCAATTATGGCGCTGCCGCCGGGGCCGTAACTCTCGAAGGTCATGGGAATATAACCGGCAGAGGTATCCATGGCTTTATCAATAGCGCGCTTGATGTTATCTTTGGGCATGTTGGCTTGTTTGGCTTTGTCAAGAATCAGACGCAGACGTGGGTTGTCGTCCGGGTTGCCGCCGCCGCCTTCTTTTACCGCAATATAAATAAGTTTAGCAATCCGCGAAAAAACTTTGCCTTTTTTGGCATCGTTGGCTGCTTTTTTGTGTTTGATGCCTGCCCAATGTGAATGACCTGCCATAATTCCTCCTGCTGTTTAAAAATCTATCTCGAAAAATATTTCAATATGCTATAATATAATATTATTTGTAAGCCAATCTCAGATTTATACAATAAGGTTACAAGAGTAGTGGCCGTAGTTGGCGTAAGGTTGGTTCTACGGTGTTGACTGGCAAATACTCAAATAAATTATTATAGTAGCTGAGAGTAAAAGTGAGCGTGAGAGGTTATCTGGTTTCTTTGACCGTGATCGATCTATTATGACTATAACCAAGATGGAGTTATAGCGAACATAAAGATCCAAAAATAACCGACTTCTTCAACATATTATAAAATATAGGGATAATATTTTGAGTGTCAAGAAGTTGTTCCGATACTTGGGGTTGACTTGACCGGAGCGTTGCTTATTATTTATACTGGAGTATGTGTGGGGATTGTCTGTGTAATCAGAATGGGGCAAGCAGAGTTTGCCCGAAAATAATAAGGTTTTGTTGATGGCGAAGAAGAAGTCTGGCGGTAATACTCAGGCAGAGAATGGTATTAAGACCGTTGCGGTAAATAAAAAAGCTTCCTTTGATTATGAAATCCTGGAGAAGTTGGAGTGTGGTATTGTCCTACAGGGAAGCGAGGTAAAGAGTCTGCGTGATGGCAGGGTTTCATTTGCTGACAGTTATGTCAGGGTTCTGAATACTGAGTTATTCCTCCTAGGTATGAATATTTCAGAGTATGGGATGGCCAACCGGCTCAATCATCATCCGGTGCATACCCGTAAGCTGCTCGCACACCGGCGGGAAATTCGTAAACTTGAGCTCGCTTCGGAGATAAAAGGGTATACACTTATACCTTTGAAATTGTATTTTAAGCATGGCAGATGCAAACTCCTTATCGGTTTGGGCAGAGGTAAGGCGGTGTATGATAAACGTGAGAGTTTGAAGAAGAAGGATTTTGACAGGCAGAAGCAGCGAATTATGAAGTCTTATTGACAACTAATAATTTTGGAGTACGGCTTTGAGGCAAATTACCTATTGTATACCGGTTTTTCATGCATATGTACCTCTTGGACACGAAGGTTCTCTGGAGGAACGGTATCTCTTTGAGTATCTGGCAGATGCGTTATTCCCCTTGCTCAGGGTCTTTGAAGGTCTGGAGAATGAGGGTATCCGCTATGGCTTTACCCTTTCTCTCTCTCCCATACTCGCTGGTATGCTGGAGAATCCGACTTTGATGCTGCGGTTTGCTGATTATATCGACTGGCGGATCGAGGTTGCGGAGCAGGCGTTACAGAATAATTCTGATATGGCGCCTCTCATCAAAGAGTATGTTCAAAAGTTTAAAAATATCAGGTACTGGCATGTAGAGCGTTATCGTTATCGTCCGCTCAAAGCAATCTTTAATCTGGCGGCTCTTGGCAATATCGAGGTTATCTTTGCTAGTGCTGGTAATGGGATAATCCCTGTGCTTGAAGGGGTGAAATCTGCGGTTACCGCTGAGGTGCGTGCGAGTGTGAGTGAATATAAAGTATTCTCGGAAGGGGCGCAGCTACAGGGACTCTGGCTTACAGAACTCGCGTATTCACAAGGGTGTGAAGATATTCTGGCGGCAGAGGGGATCAAGTATTTTCTGGTAGATGAGAGTGCCTTTACCTTTGCGGGACAACCGCTGGTTGATGGCTGTGCCAAACCGGTGCTACTACAGAATGGGATGGTTGCGTTTGCCGTAAATAATCACCTAAGTTCCAAGGTTGCGCGGGGAGCTATGGCGTATTGTTTCGATCCGAACTATGCTGCGGTCAGAGAAGATGTATTTCAGGATATTGCGCTTGCGACCTTGCCGGAAAAACTCTGGCTGGAGGGTAGCGATAAGGTATATACCGGTATCGATATCTACTCTGCTGGAGGGGGGGTGTATCTGCCTAGGCAGGCTAGACAGAGTGCGGATCAGCATGCGGAGCATTATCTGTCTTTATTGATAGAGGAGGCGCAACTCCAGAGCGCGGATGACGGGGTGGTGATTTTGGCACTCGATCATGAGGTTGTAGGCAGAGGTTGGAAGGAACTGCCGGTATTTATCGATATGCTGTTACGGAAGATGCGCTTTGATCAGGATATGGTTGAGGCGACAACACCCGGTGCGTACCTTGAAAGCGCGCACGAGCTTCAACAGGCAGAATTGGCTGATTCTTGCGCTGCGGGAGAAGGGGTCTTTGCTGAGTTTTACGCGCATGAACGGGAGCGGTTTTTGCCAGAGTTACACCTTGCGGCCAAACGTTTTGAGGGAGGACTCTTTACTGATAGCAGAATAGGTAACCAGATGGCACGGGAGTTGTTATTGGCGCAAGGATGTGAATGGCGGTATTATCAGAGTAGAGGCATTGATGAAGAGTATGCCCGTCGGCGTCAAAAGCAGCGTCTGGCACGTTTTGCCGCCTGTGATCAGATAATGGCTACGGGCAAGAATATGAATATTTTGACCTTGATTGAACATGATTGTGAGGTGCTGTCTTCAGCTGGAATTCACAGTTTTACCCCGTGTTAGCTTGCGTCTGTGTATTCAAAGATTTTTGGGGGAGTTAGGCCGATCTTTTTCAGTAGCAAACAGGTTGGTTTGCTGATACGCCTGTGCCAGCTACGGCTGAGAAAAAAGGCGGCGGTAAAGGTAAGGGTGTAGGCGCCTAGTCCTAGACCGATGTTGCCTATATCTGAATCTGTATTGACCAGATATTGTAGGCCTGCACTCAGGCAGACAATAACCGCGGAGAGTAGCAGCGTAGGAATAAAGCACTGGAGTTGCTCGCGTATACCTATCGTTCCGGCTCGGGAAGCAAGGTAGATAAGTAGTGGAGTTCGGAAGAGTATGGTCACTGCCGTGTAGCAGATAGTGACTCCCATCACCCCGTATTGGATCCCAAATAAAAATGAAAGTATGGAGACTGAGGCTGAGCTCAGGGTGAAGTACAGGAAGGTCTTGGTACGATCCTGGCTGAGAAAGAGCCATTTGGCGGCTGAGGTGCAGGTGGTGGCCAGTGATAACAAGCAGAACCAGGAGAATATAGGGGCGGCTTCGAGCCACTGCTGACCCAGGAAGAAGCTGAAGACGCTCTTGCTGCAGGTAATGCCCAGAGCGAAGAAGGGTACGAGCAGGATGACCAGGGTCTCTTGGGCAAAGCTGTAATAATTTTTGTAGCGTTCGGGCTCATCCCGGAGCCGGCTGAGGGTGGTTATACCGAGGTTGTCTAACGGGAAACAGACTTTGCGCAGAGGGAGGAATGAGAGGTTGAAGGCCTTGGTATATTGGCCGAGGGCAGCAGGATTAAGTGCTTTGCCGATAATGATCTTGTCGATATTATTGGAAAAGTATTCGCAGAAGTTGCTGCCAGTAAGATAACCTCCAAATCTGAGGAAGTGCTTTGTGCTTGTGGATCTATCCGGTAGACTCGGTATCCAGGGGCAGTAGTAGAAAGCCAGGATAGTTGTAAAGATAACTCCGCCGAGATTGTGGATGACCAGAGACCAGTAACCCATACCGCAGTAGGCCGCGATTAGGCAGGCGATTATACTGATTCCGATGCTGATGATTTGAATTATAGCGATAGTCTTATATTGTAGCTGGCGTTGCAACAGGGCTACGTGCTGGATGATCAGGCCGGAGATAGGAAAGGAGGTGGCAAGAGCCAGAGTGATACCCAGCAGTTCTGCACGCCCGTAGAACCAGGCGAGTAGCGGTGCACAACCGGCTACAATCAGGCCGAGAATACAGCTTATCAGGGTATTATACCAGAATAGATTGCTGATCTGGGCATGGTTAATACTCTTACTTTGAATTGTTGCAACATTGAGGCCGATGTCTTTGAACATCTGGATAAAGTTTGTCAAAACCGCAACCATTGCTACTAGGCCATAGTCTTCGGGAGTTAGGATTCGGGCGAGCAGGATAATGGAGAGAATATAAAATGAGTGGCCGACAATCTGACCGATAAGGATCCAGATGCCACTGCTCAGCGATTTATCCTTGAGCTGCTGGGTGGACTCTTTGTCTGAAAAGAATCTGCTGATGTCCTGTCTGTTACTCATCTCTACTCCATGACCAATTTTAGCGGTTCAGACTGATGTTGGATACTCTGGTATACCGGTGTATTAGGTATGTATTGGGATTCTAGAGTTTAAGCCAGAGGCAGACTCTGGCTTAAACACGGGGGTTATTCCTTGGGTTCGGCAGGGGGTGGCGTTTCCTCGCGTTTACGCGGGATAACGACTTTTTGTTTCTGCGCAGCTAAGTCCTTGGCCTGGGCGGATTCTTGAATCACCCCGTCGCCCTCGAGTTCTGAAGGCTGTGGCGTGGATTTGGGCTTGGCGCCAGATACTGGGGAAATTGTCTTGGCAAGCTTGGCTCTGTTCTTTGATTCTTGTTCAAAGTACTCCTTGGACATCTTCCTGCGATGTTCTGCTTCTTCCAGCCGGATAATCCGGGTGGTGCGGCCTATACGTGGAGCCGGGCTGCTCTGACTCTTCTCGGCAATCTGAGTACGTAGGCGCTGGAAGGCATCTCCCATATCGTCAAATTTGTCGCCTAGGTAGAGGCGTTGCGCCTGCTTGTCATTGATCAGATCCTCAGGAGAGCCGTGTTTGAGTACCTTGCCGTCGTGGATAATATAGACTCGATCCGAGATAGCAAAGGTCTCAAAGACATTATGGTCGGTTATTAGGATGCTCATACCTCGAATGCGGAGCGAGGAGATAATCTTCTGGATATCGGCGCAGGCCTTGGGGTCTACACCGGCAAAGGGTTCGTCCAGCATTAGAATATCCGGGTTGGTTACCAGAGCTCTGGCTATCTCCAGCCGGCGGCGTTCACCACCGGAGAGGGTATTGGCTTTGCTCGCCGCAACTCTGGATAGTCCGAGATCGGCGACGAGTTCGGTCAGTCTTTGTTGCCTCTCGCCGCGGGTGATATTCTGGGTTTCAAGAATTGCCATGATATTCTCTTCAACGGTCAGGTTGCGAAAGATACTCGGCTCTTGCGAGAGATACCCCATGCCTTTACGTGCACGCTTGTACATCGGGTTGTTGGAGATATCTTCGCTGGCGAGTTTGACATCGCCGGCTTCGGCTTTGATCATTCCCATAAGCATTCTGAAGGTGGTTGTCTTACCGGCACCGTTTGGCCCCAGTAGTCCTACGATCTCGGAATTACCGACGTGAAAGTCTACCCCATCGACAACCCGACGACCATTATATGTCTTTTGTAATCCACGGACTTCCAAGAGTGGCATATGTGTTATTCTCCAAGTTTTCTGGATTTATAAATCTGTAAGTTTGGGTTTATTGCGCTTGCGCACTCCCACTGGCAATAGCTTCGGCAATGTCTACCAGGTTGTTGGCATAGCCTTCGCGGAGTGGGTTGAGCGGAGCGACAGTACCTTTGATCAAGCTCTCCAGATTGCCTTTTACCCCGCTAGGGAGGAAGGGGCCGAAGAAGACGGTATGGATATCCTCTTTTATGGCGCTTCGCGCCAGATCGTTAATGTCTGCACCACTGGCAAGCTCGAAGTCTTTCTGCTTAATATTGAAGGTGGTTCCGAAGTAACCTAGAGCCGGATAGTCGGTATAGACCGTCATATTTACCGAGTTGATTAGGATGCGGTGAATGTCGCCTTCAAGATTGTTTAGATCGCGCACGAAGTGGGTGTAATTTGTTCTAATCTCCTCTCTATTGCCGCCGCTGTGGTCGCGCAGGTTGAGATAGATAGTAGATGAACTCTGAATAACCATGGATGGGGAGAGCCAGTAGAACGGATCTGTCTTGTTGTCCTTGGCTGTATTCAAGTATTCAGTATGGGCAGAAAAAGGTTTCAACTTGAGATCCTTACGGTTGTCGATACCGATTACTGAAGATGGCATGCTGATCTTGGTCTCAAAGGGCGCGCCGATCATAAAGTACAGATTGGCTTCGGCTAGAGCCGCCACCTTCTCGGCTGTTGGCGTTGAGGTGAGGAAATCGTCACCTTCTTCAAGTAGGCTTATAACCTCAACACTGCTGCCTCCGATTCTTTCAACGAAATATTTCTGAGGAGGTATGCTCACGACTACTCGGAGCTTTGTGCTGTCTGTAGACCAGTAAGAATTTGTCTGGGGTTGAGCTTCTGGCTCTTCATCGTTGACCAGTGCCTCGCCGTTTGCTGTGTCATCGGTAACTTTTACCGGTTCTGCGCAACCTGAGAGCATGCTGAGTATAAAGAGTAATGAAAAGAGTAGTAGCCATATATTCTTCATTTGATAAATCCTTATTTATAGTCTGGTATACAACCAAAATAGTATTCTAATCTGGTATTATAGCAATAATAATTTGTAAAACAATGAAAAATATAATAATGCCAAAGGCGCTCTACAGAGTAGAACGCCTTTGGCATTATATTGAATAAATACAGCTTAATCTCTGCTATCATCGTTGTTTTGCTTCTGTATCTTCGCAGATTTCAAAGCTTTCATGCGCATCTTTCTAGCTTTGATTTTGCGCTTGTCGCCTTGACGAGAGAGTTTGGCGCGGGCACGTTCCTGCTCACGCTTGATTCGCTTATTAGCCTCACTAGGTTTTTCATAACAGGTAGTACGGCGCATATCGCGGGTAAGTCCCTCACGGTTACATAGCTTCTTGAAACGACGTAGAGCCTTGTCTAGAGATTCACCTGGTTTTAGATCGAGACGTAACAAATTGATCACCTCCTCTCAAGTTTTTATCTGGGGTTGAAAAATACTCGGAGCCGACACGGTCAGCTCCGAGAAAGATTCTAGAAGTATAGCTGTAATAAATATGGATGCAAGAGGAAAGCTATAAAAAAACCCGGGTTTTGTGTAGAATTAGAATAATAACTTTAGCGCATGCAGCGGCCACCAGATGAATAGAGCGGTGCCAACCAGATTCTTCTGAGGTACCGGCCCCCAGAAACGCGAGTCGTTGGATGAGGGGCAGTTGTCGCCGAGCGCCATATAACCGTCATTCGGTAGATTGAAGAAACTTCTGCTGTCCTGATAACTATAGTAATAAATATCGCGCGCAATAGCTATATCTGAGAGGGTGAGGCCATGGTGTAGAGTGAGGGTGATATTGGTCTTTTGAGGAGCGATGATATTCGGGCTTAAGTGATCTGGATCTACCTTGAGATCGAATAACTCGGAATTATCGATATACCCCCGGAGTTGACCATCAAGATGATAGAACTGGAGTTTTGCTTTGGTGCCGGGTGTGATCTGAGTAGTGAATTCACCAAGCAATTTACTGTCTTTGAATACTCTGGTGGTGGTTGGGGAGAATACCGCTCTATACTCGGTGTCGTCGGAGATTATGCTGCATTCCAGAGTTGAATCTGCTTGTTTGAAGGTGCAGTTGCCGGTAAAGGCGAGATCTGGAACAAAGTGCCACCATTCACCGCGATATTGCGGGTCGGCTACTACCGATACTTTTTCGAAGGTCTGCTGATAATTTGCCGGGTAACCGGTTCTAAAGTCGTAGTTGATAACGTCTGATTCTTGAAGATATTCGCCGCACTTGGGGCAACGGGCAGTCATTTTAGGATTGCTTACGGTCTTGCGGATACGCCCATTGCAGCCGATAACCGGGCAGGCAAATTCTATAACTTGGCGGCGGACATATCTGTCTGGTATGCCTGTAAGTTCGCCGAAGCGAGTATGTGGCTTGAAGCTCAGAGTTACATCTGGGCTCGCAGCAAAGGTCTGGAGACTGTTATCCTGGAGAGTGATAGCGTTATCCGATTCCTCGCTGATATCCCAAAAATACTTGAGTTCCTCAAATTTGAGGTCGGTAAAGTCTTCATTATATACTGGTAGCCAGATCGTCTGCTGAATGGAGTCCGGCTTGACCAGACGCTGGGCTGATTCCGGGCTGCGGTTGGTAGCGGAGGGGGGGATGGCAAAGACATCTCCGCCAATGAGAGCGATAGATTCACCGGGAAGGCCGACACAGCGCTTGATAAAATGTTCGCCTTTATAGGCAGATGCCTCGCCTTGAGGTGTCTGCTCATAAGGGAACTTGAAGACAAAGACCTCCCATCTGTCAGGGTCGCTCCAGAGGTAGTTCAGCTTGGTGCAAAATATCCGATCACCATTCTCAGGGTGCCCGTGTAGGGTCTGCTCCATACTTCCTGAGGGAATAAAGAAGATGTCGCAGACAAAGAGCTTAACAACGACTACTATGCCGATAAGAAAGATCAGCGAACGAACGAATTCCCAGGTGGTCTCTTTCTTTTTAGGGGTGGTATCTTTTTTCTCTTGGTTTTTGGTCATTTTATTTCAACTTATAGTTTTGTCAAAGACTTAAGACTATAGATTATATATTATGGGATTAAAGTCAATTGTGTTTTTCAATCCTAGGGTTATTCATTGGAAATATATCAGAGCTGCGGCTTAGAGCGGCTAGGGGCGGATAAAATAAATATAAATGTTTTTTTACTTATAGTTAACCCGATTATTAGTTATAATCGACAGTAAGGGCAAGTTTATTGGGTTTTTATCTGTATATTGTTGTTGCTGAAGATTATGAAGTATAGATAGAATTGGGGTAGGTATGAAGAAGCGAGTTGTGATTATAAGTAGAAAAAGCCGGGATGCTGTAGGTTTTTCACGGATGATAGATGATTTGAAACGGCGGATAATGCAGGTGGATATAGTAGGGGTCATGGTGGATGCCGGTCAGATACTCAGTGAGTTTGTTGCTGCGGTCAGTGAGGGTGTAACCAGCCTTCTGCTCATACCGGTATGTATTCCGCATGATAAGGCCATGCTTGGTGATTTGAACGATCTAGTCAATGGCTTTCTGGAGGATAATCCCGGAGTTGAGATAGAAATAATTAATGAGTATGCCAATTCGCAGGTACTTGTGGATAACATCTGGGAGAGCATTGTCTCCAGGGTTACCGTTAAGGATGATCTCCCGGCTTTGGGAAGGAATATAGAGACTCTCAGCCATCTGATAATTGACACCAAGCTTAAAGGTATTACTTCCTTGAGCTTGAAAGAGAAGATCGTTGCCCGGCGGATAATACATGCAACTGCCGATTATTCATTTGCCGATACCCTGAGGTTTTCAAGCGGGGCGGTGAGCAAGGGTATTGAGGCGCTCAAGAATAAGGCGCCGATTATCTGTGACGTAAATATGCTCAAGACCGCGATGACCAAGGTCGAGTCGGAGATAATCTGTGCGATAACCGAGCCGGAGGTGATTGAGCTTGCCCGTGAACAGGAGTCAACCCGGGCGGCGGCAGCAATGCTGCGGCTCCGCGATAAGCTTGAAGGTGCGATTGTGGTGATTGGGAATGCACCGACAGCGATCTGGCAGTTACTCAAGATGGAGGTGAAACCGGCGGTGGTGATTGGTCTGCCGGTCGGTTTTGTCGGGGCGCGGGAGGCCAAGCTGGAACTGATCAAATCCGAGCATGAGTATATTGCCAATGTCTCACCCCGCGGTGGGTCACCGGCGGCAGCGGCAGCACTCAATGCCCTGGCGTTATTGGCGAGAGAGAACACTCACAAGCAGCTTTTGAGTTGATTACACTGGGTATTTTGGAGTAGTAGTTTTGTCTTCAGGTTGTATAAAGGGAATACTGGTTGTGGATAAATTGAGTGCAGAGGTCGATCCGGAGTTATTCATACGTGAGACACTCGCCATGTCGGTGGATAAAAATGCCAAACTTGGGTATTTTGGCAAGATCATACTGGCTCTGAATGTAATACTCCTGCTGATTGTGTTTATCGCCGGGTATGTGCAGATGGTCGGTATTGAAGACAAGCTCAAGAATAATGTGAGCAACGAACTTTATAGTGCTAAAATGGTAATGAGCATGAACATCAAAAATTCTATCAACGACCTCTTCTTTCTCAATGATGTTATTGCTCAGGAGATGGGCAGTGAGGTGAAGGATAAGAAAACATTTGTGCAGCAGACTCTCTTTAATTTTATGCAGGATGAAGATGCGTATGACCAGGTGCGAATGATTAATGTTGAAGGCAGAGAGCTTATCCGGGTAAATCGAACAGACAAAGATGTTCCATATATTGTACCTGAAGCAGAACTACAGGATAAGTCCAAGCGTTATTACTTTAAGGAGAGTATCAGGTTAGAAGACAATCTGGCTTATATCTCAAAACTTGATCTGAATATGGAGAACGACGAGGTCGAACGTCCGTATAAACTCGTGCTTAGGATGGCGACGCCAATATACTGGAATCAGAAGCTTGAAGGGGTGTTGGTGTTGAATTTTCTAGGGTCGGCACTCTTGTCGGATACGATGAATATCCTCAAGCAGGGGGATGAGTCGAATGATAAGTATTTCTTGCTCAACAGTAAGGGTGAGCCTCTGGCCTATATTAAATGGGATGATGAGGCTATCAGCGTGAGTAGGCTCGGGTTTGATGCGGCAAAAGAATTCGAGGCGACTTTCAAGCGTCCGAGTACAGCGTTATTGGGGTTGAAAGACGGCGTGTTCAAGAATAAGAATATTGTCTTTGCCAAGACGACAATCCGTGCGGATACTACTGTGGTCAAGACCAAGAAACGGGATAAGTTCGGCTTTGTCAAGATGGATCTCTGCGTAGATGCTGAAAGTAAGGATAGTGATCTTATTTTATTGTCGGTCTCGCCGGGAGTATCGTTCTGGCATTCTCTTGACATTATGTTTGAAAGGGATTTGATCTCACTGATCTGGATAGAGCTGCTCTTGATTATAATTGCGCTACTTTACTCTCAGAGTTTGTTCAAGCAGAAACTTCTGGAGAATACGATCAAGGCTGCGGCCGCTTATGATCCGTTGACCTCGGTCTATAACCGCCGATTTGGTATCCTCTTTCTTGAGTATGAGATTAAGAAGATCAAGCGGACAAAGGGGGCGGTTACTGCTTTTGTTGTGGATGTCAATAATCTGAAGAAGGTGAATGACGCTTGTGGGCATA
Source organism: Planctomycetota bacterium (assembly GCA_963556115.3). Lineage (GTDB taxonomy): Bacteria > Planctomycetota > SZUA-567 > SZUA-567 > SZUA-567. The sequence continues at coordinate 139,148 of CAUVYI020000007.1, forward strand.
ACGCTGGTGATGAACTACTCAAGGTGGTGGCGGAACGGATGAAACGCGAGGTGCGGGAGTATGATATTGTCAGCCGTATCGGTGGTGACGAGTTTATTATCGCTTTTTCTGGGGTAGGTTTGAAGGGCGGGGAGGAGGTGTTGGAGCGGATACGCACAGGTCTGGTACATGATTATGCCCAGATGTTCAATGATATTGGGGTTGATTTTGCGTATGGTGGGGCGGAGTATGACCCGCAGCAGCATGAAACTCTTGAGGATCTTCTGCGTATTGCGGATGCAAGGATGTATGAAGATAAGAAGAGGCGTAAGCAGGGGCGGGATTTTAGTTGAAAATTATTTTTTAATAACAGGAGGTATAATTTATGGCATTGATTTCAGGTAGTCCGTTGATGAAGGAGAAGGTGTTTGCCGACGCCGAGTTTTCAACGAATGCGGATACGATGACAATTGAGGGTACTATTATTCGGGCGGCGGTTATGCTCTTTTGTGTGGTGGCAGCGGCGATTGTTCCCTGGTATGTCTTTTTCAGTAATGTACATCAGGGGGGGGCAACCGAGGAGAATATGGGCGCGGTTATGGGTTCAATTCAAGCTTTTATACTTGTTGGCGCGATTGTAGGGCTGATCTTGGCGTTGATAATAACTTTCAAGCCTAATCTTGCTGGATATCTGGCTATACCGTATGCATTGGCGGAAGGGCTTGCTATTGGCTCTATCTCAGCCTTTTTCGAGTTCTCTTACCCCGGGATAGTACTCCAGGCTTCGGCCTCGACCTTTGCTGTCTTCTTTGTGATGCTGATCCTGTATTATAAACGAATTATCGTGCCGACGCAAAAATTCAAGGCGGTGGTGAGCGGGGCGTTAATAGCGATTATGCTGGTGTATCTAGTCAATTTTATTATGGGTTTCTGGGGTAGTGGCATCTCGATAATTGCCAGTAATTCGGCTCTGGGTATTGCCTTCAGCGCTATTGTCTGTATTGTGGCGGCGTTACTACTGATCTGTGATTTTGAGACTATAGAAAAGGCGGCGGCTCGGCGCGCTCCGAAGTATATGGCCTGGTATGGGGCTTTTGCGCTGATGGTGACCTTGATCTGGCTGTATCTGGAGATTCTCCGGCTTATCTCCAAGCTTCGAAGCAGGTAAGAACAGGCAGCTGGTTGTCAAGCTACACTCTGAATTGGGTGTAGCTTTTTTAAAATTGTTAAAATATTATGAATAATACGATTTTTGCTGAATATCCTTGGCTGTTATTATATAATATGCGGATACGGTAAAAATATGCCGATTTGGGCAAGTTAAAAAGGATTGATAGATGGCGTTAGAAAGAGGAGCAGGGGTCTTGGTACACCCTTCGGCGTTGCCGGGAGGTGAAGGAATAGGTGATTTTGGCGCCAGTGCGGATAGGTTTATTGATTATCTTGATAGAGCAGATCTCAGGTATTGGCAGATACTCCCGCTCGGGCCGGTAAACGGCTCGGGTAGTCCGTATCAGGCTCTCTCTTCATTTGCTGGTAATACTTGTCTGATATCGCTGGATCTTCTGGCTGAAGAGGGACTACTCACCCGTACCGATATTCTGGGTTATAGATCGGAGTCTGAAGCCAGAGTGGATTTTCAGGCGATACGCCGTTATAAGGCCAGTCGCTTCAAGGCTGCGTTCAATACTTTTGAGGCAGCTGAAGCTGAGTTCGCCGGGCTGCATAAGGAGTTTAAGGTATTTAAGGAAGAGCATGCTTTCTGGCTCAATGACTATGCGCTATTTGCGGCAATCAAGGCGGATAATGCGGAAAAAGCCTGGTGGGAGTGGGAGGATAAAGGGTTGGTTATGCGCCAGGAGGAGGCGATTAAGGCAGCCGCGGTAGAGCTGGAGCAAGAGATTGAGCTTGAGTGCTGGCTTCAGTTTATCTTTTACCAGCAATGGGCGAGGGTTAAAAAACTGGCTAATGACAAGGGTATCTTGATTATCGGTGACCTGCCAATTTATACGGCGCATGATAGTGCTGATGTCTGGGCTGAGCGGGAACTCTTCGAGGTTGATCCCGAGACCGGTGAAGCACTACTTATGGCCGGGGCGCCACCTGATTATTTCTGCGAAGACGGGCAGCTCTGGGGTAATCCAATATATAAGTGGGAGCTGATGCAGCAGGATGGTTATAAGTGGTGGATGAAGCGCATGCGGGCGGTACTGCATCATACCGATGTGGTGCGGATGGATCATTTCCGAGGCTTTGAAGCTTATTGGCAGGTTGAGGCCGGGGAAGAAACTGCACGTAACGGAAAGTGGATAAAAGGGCCGGGGCAGGATTTCTTCAAGGTGCTGAGGCGTGAGTTCGCAACTGAGGAGGATACCGAATTGCCGTTGATCGCCGAGGATCTTGGGGTGATTACTCCGGAGGTGGAAGAATTGAGAGATGGGAATAATCTGCCGGGGATGAAGATTCTGCAGTTTGCGTTCTGTGAGGGTGCGAACTTTTACCGCCCGCATTCTTATGAGAAGAACTGTGTGGTCTATACCGGTACTCATGATAATGATACGACTCAGGGTTGGTACCGGGCAGAGGGGCAGGATTATGCACATATGGGGCGTGATATTATTGACGCGGAGCGGGATCTGTGTCGACGGTATCTAGGGGTTGACGGGAGTAATATTCATTGGGATCTTATAAAACTGGCGATGATGTCGGTAGCGGATGTTGCAATCTTTCCGGTTCAAGATATAATGGGACTGGGTAATGAGGCGCGGATGAATCGACCCGGTATCGGCGAAGGTAATTGGCGCTGGCGCATGCTCTCTGAGCAGCTGGATAACCTTGAAGTGTGGTATATTAACAGTATGAATTATCTCTATGATCGCGGGAGGAGTAATGTCAAAGAATAATCCTCGACCTGAGTGGCTCAGTATTAGGTTGGAGCCGGAGAATGAACGACTCAGGAGTGTGGAAAGTTGTCTGGTAGATCTTGATCTGAAGACGGTATGTAGCAATGCCAAATGTCCTAATAGATCTGAGTGTTACAGCAAGCGGCGGGCTACCTTTATTATGATGGGGAGTAATTGTACGCGGCGGTGTGGTTTCTGTGCAATTGGGCGTGAACAGCCTGAGCCGCTGGATCCGCAGGAACCACTGCGGGTGGCGCAGGCGATAAAACGTCTCGAACTCAGCCACGCGGTGATAACCTCGGTTACCAGGGATGACTTGGGAGATGGCGGAGCGCAGCACTTTGATATCACCGTGCAGGAGGTCAGGCGGCTCAATCCGGATACTACCATTGAGATACTTGTTCCTGATTTTGCCGGAAATGAACAGGCCTGGCATACCTCCGCGAGTTCACTCCCTGATGTTTATAATCATAATGTTGAGACCGTGCCGCGTTTGTATCCGCAGGTGCGCCCAAAAGCGGTATTTGAACGAAGCGTTAAACAGCTAGCCTATATCAAGTCTGTGTTTCCGCAGATGTTGACCAAGAGTGGGATGATGGTTGGTCTTGGTGAGAGTTATGAGGAGATTCTTCAGGTGGCGCGGGAACTTCGGCGGGCAGAGGTGGATATTATCACTGTTGGGCAGTATCTGGCGCCGCTGAGTGAGCGGAATTTGCCGGTACAGTATTATATGCCTCCAGAAGAGTTTGCTCGGCTTGAATATGAGCTTTGCAGTATGGGCTTTGTCAGTGTTGCGGCTTCACCGTTTGTACGGAGTAGTTACAATGCTGAGGATACTATGCTCAAGCGTTGAGTTGATTTATGTTTATGTTATAACCCAGAGTACAGCTGGCGTGACTCTGGGTTATAGATTATTCTGGTTTACAAGACTTCAATAATATGGTGGTCATTGGTGTAGACGCAGATTTCGCCGGCGAGTTTGAGCGACTCTTTGACAATATCTTCTGCAGACATCTCGGTATTGCGCAATAGGGCTTTGGCTGCGGCTGCTGCGTACTGCCCCCCTGAACCGATAGCCAATACTCCATCGTCAGCTTCAATCACATCGCCGCTGCCGCCAAGGAGTAGCTGATTCTCTTTATCGACTACGATCATCATACTCTCAAGCCTTCTCAGAACACGATCGGTGCGCCAGAGTTTGGCCATCTCAATGGCGGAGCGGACAATATTACAGTTGTATTCGTCCAGTTTCTGTTCGAATTTCTCAAGCAGGGCAAAGGCGTCGGCAGTGGAACCGGCAAAGCCGCAGAGTACTTTGCCCCCGGCGAGCGGGCGTATCTTCTTGGCAGAATCTTTGATTATGGTATTACCGAGGCTGACCTGGCCATCGCCACCGATGGCGATTCTGCCGTGCTGTTTTACCGATAATATGGTTGTACTTCTAATCTTCATGGTTGTCACTTTCTATGTTATTCTCTTGGGTTTGATCTGTGGCCTTAGGCGCATAGATCTCGTCTCGACTAAATTCCAATTCTATCTCTGATTCGAGTTCCTTGAAGTATTCCGCGCAAGGAAGATTGCTGCTAATAGCCCGGTTCAGCGCTACGCTGGGCCAGTGTAGCATTCGGTGCATCAGGCGTCTGCCCAGTATATTGAATTTTTCCCTGAATTCTTCGGGGAGATCATTGACCTCGGCGAGTAGGGTCTCGGTCTCACGAGCAAGAATCTCATGTGCTTCCTGACGCCATTTGGCGATACAACTCTGGGAGTCGGAGGCGAGGAGGCAGGAATAGTATTTATGGGCTTCTTCTTGGATCACAGGTATTAACTGATTCTTAATACTTGTGCGTTGTTCAATATTGCTTTGTGAAATCTGACTGATATCATCCATATCGATCAAGGTGACGTTAGGCAGATCTCTGACCTCTGGAGCGATATCGCGCGGGACAGCGAGATCGACCAGGAGGAGGGGCTTGCTCAGATTAGAAAGGTGCTGGGGCAGAATAACCGGATGCGGTGCTCCGGTACAAGAGATAAGGATATCTGAATCTTGAATAACCGTGCTCTGGGTGTTGCTGTTAATAGTAATCCAGCCCGCAGCGATAGGGTTGTTTTTAAAGCGTTCAGGGTGGCGGCTGAGTATAATACCGGGCTTCGCGCCGTAAGCGTCCAGGGATTTTACTACTGCTTGACCGACTTCTCCGGTACCCCAGACATAGATATTGAGCCTGTTGACATTCTGGCGTAGTCTGAGAATCTCTTCAACTGCAATACTGGCTACTGATACTCGGAGTTTTCCTATGTCGGTACCGCTGCGGATATGCTTGGCTAGGGTGAATGAACGCTGCAGCAGTCGGTTAAGAATCTTGCCGGTACTGTTAATTGATAGGGCACTGGCATATGCCGCTTTGAGTTGACCGAGAATCTCGTTCTCTCCGATGACCAGTGATTTCAAGCCGCAGGCGAGGAGGAAGAGGTGTTCCAGTACATCTAGATCGCGGTAGAGGGTTGCGGAATCTTCGATAAGCTGTTTCGGGGTATCGGTAATATCACTGAGGTAAAGGGCAAAGTCGGGGACTTCATCTTCTTTGGTTACGGCGAAGATCTCGGTACGGTTGCAGGTACAGAGGGATAGGGCTTCGGTGATGCCTGAGGCGAGGAGGGTATCGGCGAGTATTACCGAGTCGTGTTTGTCGAAGCGAACTTTCTCCCGGAGACCAACATTGCTCTTTTCGTAAGCGATAGAATAGCAGAATATCTTCATTGCTCACTCGCTCTCTTGCTGCGGACTAGCAGTAGCATTGGCGCCAGAAGTAGCAGGATCCAGCGGTCGGCTGGGGCTGATATAATCGTCGCTGCGGAAGGTAAAGATATCTATCTTGTCTGAGAAGTACGCATCAGGGCGCATTCCGGCCTGGCGGCAGGCAAAGGCAAGCATCTGCTGTACATCCCAGTTATTCCTTCTGGCGGTTAGTGGTAGTACTAGACTCCGGCTGTCACCCCTGGCGACAACTACCCCCATGCCATTCACTACCTCGTCCCAGCGTCCGGCGGTCTTGAAGTCTTTAAGAATGGAGACTACAACTTCTGCCTGATAGGCCTGATCCGCGGTCAGCCTCTGGCTCTGCTGTGGGTCTTCATTGACTGCGCACATGCGCGCAGCATCGGTGACCCCGTTACAGATACGGTTCTTGGTGCTGGTACTGCCCATGGAAGCTAGTACCTCTCCTTCAGGGGTGTAGGCGGTGACAAAGACGGCGCGTTTCTTCAGGAGTTCCGGATTCTGGGGATAGGGTGTATCATATCTGGCCATGGCCGCTGCCGCTTCAAGGGCGTCGCGGGCGATGCCGAGCATCTCCTGACTCGCTGCGTCTGAGAGTCTGCCCGGTTTTTTTAGCATAATTGAGGCTATTTGAGCGTCGTTCCAAGGGGTAGCGGCTCTTTCTGAGATGGCACCGGCGGCATAGCCGGTCATTAAGGGGGAGCCGGGAAGCTGCCGGCTTTTATTGTATCCTAACCAGGTGATAGTATCCTCTTCTAGCAGGAGTGAGGTCAGGATGGTGGTCAGGATAGTAGGTGGACTCTCGAGGATACCTGCTTCAGGCGGTAGGGCGGCGGAGCGTTCTTTGCCAGTATTATTGATAATACTCAAATCCATGGTGCTTAGCGCAGAGATGGTCTTGAGATCCAGCGCTCCGGTCTCGGCGGCAGTAGGGATACCGTAGGCAAGGTTGCTGATGCCGATCATGACACTGCCGTTACCGGCGAGTAAGGTGGCCAGGCTGTCGGCGATACTCTCTAACTCTGCTTTGTTAGTGGGATCAATGAGTACGGGTACGATCTTAACTTCAGGAATAAAGTACTGGATGAGCAGGAGTTGGCTCTCTATTGACAGTTCCTGCAGATGTGCCGCTCGGTCAAAGCCGAAGAGTGGATTTTGTAGAAGTTTTTGCGCTGCGATGGCGTTTACCGGGGTTATCGCCAGCGGGGTGGCGTAACCACCTTCCGGCCAGACCGAGGCTCTGCAGCCCTGGAGTGCTTTACCGTGGGGGCGTGATACCAGTATGACCGTTTGTAAGCCTTTAAGCTTATGCAGATATTGATAGACTTTTGCTGCAATTGCTAGTGCGCCGTCGATTGATCCCCAGGGGGCGATGAAGGTCTTGGCTAGACCCGGAACCTCAGGAAGAGCCTGCGGACGATCAAGCGAACCGAGAAGGCGATAGAGTAGTTCTTTATTTGCCGGGTAGAGCATATCGGTACCGCCGGGCTGGCGGATATTATCGGGAAATACCTGGCGGGGTATAAGGACGACCGGAAGTGCTGGAGCAGATGCGGCTTCGGCAGGATCTGGTTTTGACATACCGTTAGCGTCGGCAGGAAGTGCAGGGGGAGCGTACTCCCAGTTATCCTTCTGATCCGGAGAGCCGATTTCTTCTACTACCATAACTTCATCTAGGGCTCTGACTTTTAAAGAGTGCGTGCAGAATACGAGCAGAAGGGTTAAGAGCAGTATTAGAGTATATTCACGAAGATCCATAGTGAGTATCCTTGGCTGTCAGTATTGTTCGGAGTGGATTTATTCGGTTTCCTGTTCGATACTTGAGTGACTCAGAGCTCCATTGATCAGATAAAGTACTGCCATGCGCACAGCTACCCCATTCTCCACTTGCTGTAGGATAACACTCTGCTTGCCGTCGGCGATCTCAGGGGTAAGCTCGATACCACGATTGACCGGTCCTGGGTGCATTATTACCAGATCTTCGCGGCCAAGACGGGCGATACGCTCCCGGGAGAGGCCGAAGAGCCTGGAGTATTCGCTGACACTGGGGAAGGGGCAGATGCCGTTCTGGCGTTCGAACTGAATTCTGAGCATATTGATAAAGTGCGAGCGTTTTACAGCTTCATCCATATCATAACAGACTTCAACGCCCATCCGTTCTATCTCCGGGGGGATCATGGTTGCTGGACCGACGACCAGAACCTTGGCGCCGAGCGTAGTCAACCCCCAGATATTGCTCCTGGCTACCCGGCTGTGGGTGATGTCACCGACGATTGAGACCGTGATATCAGAGAAACTGTCGGGTAGATCCTCCCGGTTCTGCATTACCTCTCTGATGGTATAGATGTCCAGGAGCGCCTGAGTAGGGTGTTCATGCTGCCCGTCACCGGCATTTACCACTCCGCAGTTTACATTTTCACTGAGAAGCTTGGCCGCGCCCGAAGCATTGTGGCGCAGTACCATGATGTCGACGCCCATCGCTTCAATATTCTTGGCTGTATCGATCAGAGTCTCACCCTTGCTGACCGATGAGCCACTCTTACTGAAGGAGAGAACATCGGCACTGATTCGGCGTTCGGCAAGAGTGAAGGAGAGGCTGGTGCGGGTGGATGGTTCATAAAACATGTTTACTACGGTTCTGCCGGAGAGCGCCGGTACTTTCTTAACCGCTCGGGTTGATACCTGTTTGAGATTATCGGTTGTGGTCAGAATATGCATAAGTTCATCATAAGATAGATTTTCCAACCCCAGAAGGTGTTTACGTGTCCACTGCATGTACTTTCTCCTCGCCACAAAAAAATATCTTCCAGATGTAACCAGTTTTCAGCTTCATGCCGATATTTACGGTTCTATCTCGCCGTCCTCAATGATGTATACAGCATCTTCACGCAGATCTGTTTTCTCAAGCTTGATGCGAACCCACCCCCCTAGTGGAACATCTATATGGGCACCGGTTATATCCGGTTGGATCGGGATCTCCCTGCCGCCTCTGTCCACCAGGACACATAAGCGCACGCAGGCCGGCCGCCCATAGTGGAGCAGGCCATCGATGGCTGCTCGGACACTCCTGCCGGTAAGCAGGACATCATCAATTAGAATGACTGCTTTGTCTTCGATGTCGAAGTTGATGGCTGTCTCTTTTATGTCTTTGAGACCGCCACCGGTATGGAGATCATCACGGAACATGGTCGGATCGAGATACCCGACCTCAGCTTTCACCCCTTTGTTCTGTAGTATGGCAGCTATTCTATCCGCCATCTCGGCTCCCCGGGTTTGGATACCAATCAGCGCCAGACCCTTGCTTCGGAATTTTTCATTACTGATACTCTCTGCCATCTCTTCAAAGGCGTTGTTGACCCATTGCGAGTTGTAGAGTTTGATTGCCATGCTGCGTTTTCTCCAGTTTATAATCCGAGGGTAATAAATAGTCAATTAAAAGAGGGTCTGCTCTCGCGCCGGACCGAAGCTTGCCGAGGTTACCTCAGCTCCGCAGTACTTGGAGATGAGGTTGATATACTTGCGGGCATTCTCTGGCAGATCCTGTATGCACTTGCAAGCGGTAATATCGGAGTGCCAGCCGGGGATGATCTCATACACGGGTTTACAGCGCTCAATCTGTTCGAGAGAGGCAGGGTAGGTAGTGATCCTTTTTCCGTCCAGTTCATAAGCGACGCAGACCTTGATCTCATCAAACTGCGACATGATGTCGAGCTTGGTAATGTGGATATTGGTTACCCCGTTTATCTCGGCAGAGTATTTGGTGACAACCAGATCCAACCAGCCGCAGCGGCGTGGTCTGCCGGTTGTGGTACCGAATTCGTCCCAGTGGTTAGAACCGGTACCTCCGAGCTTGATCTTGGCATCACCTTCAAGTTCGGTAGGGAAGGGGCCGGTACCGACCCGGGTGGTGAAGGCTTTGATTACCCCATGTACCTCCTTGATCTGCCAGGGCGGAATACCACTGCCGGTTGCGCAGCCGCCTGTAGTGGTATTGGAACTGGTAACATAAGGGTAGGTGCCGAAATCGATATCAAGCATAGCCCCTTGCGCCCCTTCCAGCAGAATCTTCTTCTCGGCTTTGAGGGCTGCCTGCAGATAGGCTATGGTGTCGGTGATATAAGGGCGCAGATTGTCGATGGCTGGAATAACCTCTGCCAGTACCTCTGCCTCGTCGAGTAATTCTCCTCCCATGAATTCAATGTACTTATTGACCTCTGCAATGCGGGATTTGAGCAGGATGAGAAATTTTTCAGGATCCTGGAGATGGTGGCCTCTGATACCGCAGCGTGCGGCTTTGTCGCAGTAGGTCGGGCCGATACCTTGCTTGGTAGTCCCGAGATTTGCGGCACCGCGGGCGTTTTCACGCAGACCGTCAAGGACTTTATGGAAGGGGAAAACGACGTGCGCTCTGTCTGAAATGAAGAGGCGACCAGCAGTAACTATACCCTTGGTATTCAACTCTTCGATTTCCTGCATGATCTTCAGCGGATCTAGAACTACACCGTTACCGATAACTGCTACCGCGTCTTTTCTGAGAATACCACTGGGTATAAGGTGGAGCTTGAATATGTCTTCACCGATCACAACCGTATGTCCGGCATTTCCTCCGCCCTGGCAGCGAGCGACAACATCTGTGTTTTCACCTATGGCATCGACAATCTTACCTTTTCCCTCATCGCCCCATTGCATCCCAATAACTGCGGTAACGCTCATTTTATCTCCTCTATGTTTAATGCGTTTTTTATAAATTTTAAGTTCCAAACATAGTGATTATAGCTAATTTCAATGTTTTTTTAAGGGGTAATATCAAACTTTTTCGTTCGGTATAATTATAACATGAAAACAGAGCAGTCAGGCTGCTCTGTTTTCATGTTATATAATCTATATCTATATCTTGATATGTTTAAAATGAAGTGCTTTAGTTCCACTTACGGAAGAGAAGTTGGTCTTTCTTGCCAAGCTTTTCAGCGATGGAGCGGATATGTTTGACGTCAAAGTCATTCGGTAGCCGTGCACTCAGGTTATTCTCGGTCTCGACCAGCGGGAACGCGGTCAGGAAGATTGCGATATTGCCTTCCCCTGCAGCTATAGTCTGGGCGACACTCTCATAGGTTCCGGCGGCTTCTTCAAAGGTTATGCCTGGTTCGAACTCTTCATCGGCCTTGAGAATGACAAATCTGGGGCCAACCTCGGTATCAAAAGCTGTAAGCAGGAATCCGGTCTGACTGTGCAGAGATGGTTCCGAGGTCTTTACAGTGGTGCTGCCGTTACTATAAGTGTTTATAGGACAAGGTGCTGTGGCGCTACAGGTTCCTTCCGGACACTTGTAGGCAGGTCCCTTAGGAAGGTGTCGGATTGGGCTCTCGATAGCGCTGAGGCCGGTCTTTGGATCAACAGCTACCAGTCCGATGTTCTTTGCCGCTTTGTAACCCAGAAGTGCGTAGGCCTGCTTCTCCTCAATACTGCAGCTTCGGCCATTGGCACACGGGTCTTTGGCTTCGTAGAATGCCCAGTAATCAGTAAGGGATTTTTCATTTTCTGGAGTACCTTTGCAGCTATTGGTGGTACAATTGTTTATGCAGCCACTGCTCAGGGTCAGGATAGCGGCTAGTACGGTGATAAGCAGATACTTTTTCATTGTATTACCTCGGTAAAAGTAGTTTTTCTGATTTATAATAAAAGTAACATTAGTTATATCGTCATTCTTGGTGTGTCGAGTTCAGTAATTTTTTCTTAAAATTTCTCTTTTCCAGCTCATAATATGCGGCCTTGGGCAGAGAATTATAATTTGTTTCTTGATTTTGGTTGTTGTGGTTGGAATAATATTTGGAGACTTTATGGATATCTATAATGAAAGTATAATGTATAAATGAAGCTAAAGATGCTAGGTAAGCTGCTCAGTAATCGCTGGCACAGACTCTGGGAGGTCTTTAAACTTGCGCGGGTTGAGCCAGATCCGGAGATATCGTTCTGGGTCGTCTCGGCACAGTATAATTCAGGTGCGGCGACCTTGAAATGTCTGGATTCGGTATATAACCAGACCTTGCCTCGGCACCGGGTGCGCCATATTTTTATCGATGATGCCTCTACCGACAATACACCTGAACTGATTGCAAATTGGCTTAAGGAACATCCTGGGCATAATGTCGAGTACATTCGCAATGCAAAGAATATGAATATTGCGCATAATCTCCATACCGCTTTTAAGCGTGCTCCTGCAGGGAGTGTGGCGATGCAGCTCGACGGTGATGACTGGCTGGCAGATGCCGGTGTTCTGGAATTCTTGGCTAAGGTTTACTCTGACCGTGATATCTGGGCGACTTATAATACCTGGATCAGCTCTGATCGGCAGGTGTTGGGGCAGACTAGGAGCTTTAGCGAGTCGGTGATTCAAAATAATGCTTTTAGAGCGGCACCCTGGAACGCCGGGCATTTGAAGACCTTCAGGAGTGAACTATACCGGCATGTACCCAGGGAGTATATGGTGGATCGCAGAACCGGGTATTGGTGGAGCAGCTCTGCGGACCAGGCCTTTTTTCTTGCGGTACTCGAGCTCGCAGGGAGGCATATCTATCATGTACACCGTATTCTACAGGTTTATTATATCCGTGAACATACTCAGAACAAAGCGTATACCGCTGAACAGGAGGATTGTCGGCGGGCTATACGTGAATTAAAGCCATTGCAGCCGCTACTGACTCTGGAATAACTGGTTTAGTATTAAATTATAGATATTATCAAAAAAGAATACGGTGGCGGGTAGCCACCGTATTTATAATATACTGGAATAGTTCACAGTTTTTAACGCTGAATAATATTGGCTATCTTGGCTACGGTACCGCCGCTGGCGGTGACTTCACTGAAGGTCAGCATGTCCTCTGGGACATAGAGGGAGTAATCAAGCATGGTAGGAGCACCTTCGGTATTGACAATTCCCTGAACTTCAACCTTAGTGCCGGTGAGGCAGTCTACAGGGTTTATCGCAAACGACATTCCAGAGAAACAGGTGTTTGAACAGGTCTTGTCCAGGCAGTAATCACGATTTCCAAGAGGGCTGGTCGGACCACCTAGGTGGTGCAGGTATGCGCTCTTGCCAAAGCCCTTGATACCGAAATCCTTCTCGACCATGTTGAAACGTTTGCCACACTGTAGATAAATGTCATGCTCGTTGGCACCGTTTCGGTAGAGGTCGGCATATTCAACTACCGCCTGCTGCAGCGCTGCATAATTGGTAGCTTCTTTGCGGGAGATCTTGCCGAAACGTACCATCTGCGTTGCGGAGACGATAACATCGCCAAGTCTGCCGGCAGAGACGAGCTTGAGCATGCTGTTGGCGGTGATCTTGTACTTGTCGTTGTAAAGAGGGTGGAGGTGGTTCTCTTGTTTCTTCAGGGCGACGAGGAGCATATTGGTCTCAAGCCCCATGTCGATCATGTTGTTGAGCATTATCTGGCGCACCTGGGTGCCGTTCATCCCGGGTTCGATCTCATAGGCGGCCTTGGCAATGGCTGCGGTCTGCATGCTGGCAACCCAGGTGTACTTCTTGAACTGATTGCCTTTATGGTCGCCGATAAGTGGACGGCAGATTTGGCCGACGGTGGCAGCGTAAATTGAGTCGGTAGGCTTGATAATGGTTGCGCCGAGTTTTGGGGCAGTGAGGGCGAATTTGATCTTGACTTCGGTATTGGTCTTGAAGATGGGAGGAAGTTCATCCTGAATTCTTGGCATTTCAAATGGGCTGGTGATAAAGGTTAGCTCGTACTTATTGCCTTTCACCAAGCATAGAGCACTTACCGGAGAGATATCATTTGCGGCAATATCAGTAATCTGATGTCTTACTCCTGTAAGCCAGCGTAACGCGCCTTCCTGGGTAAGATAGATACCGGCTTTCTTCGCGTCTTTGAGCACATCTTTGAGGTGGGTTAGTTTTTCACTGATCTCAATCTTATTGATGGCTGCCGGACGTCTGACGTTTTTAATTTCTTCCATTGGTATATCTCCTTTGAAGCTGTTATATAAAGTTATTGACTACAAACAAAATTTCTTGGGTATTATTCGAACCGTAAAAAAGTAGTGGCGAGTACTCTTTATTTATAATATTTATCATATACTTAAGATTTGACTTTAACAAGTAAAAAATGAAAAAAGTACCTAAAATATAGGACTCGGCAGAGATTTTAGTGGGTTACCTTCTTTACTATTTCGGCATCGAAAGCGTTGACCCCCATTCCGGCATCAATAATAATGTTCTGGGCATTTATGCCGCTTGAAGCCGGGTGTAGCAAAAAGGCGGCGGTGCGAGCTACCTCTGTCGTGGTGAGATTTTTCTTACGCAGAGTCAGCTTTTCAGCGAATAGGTAACTGTCAATGTATCCGGGGATACCGGCCGAAGCCGAGGTCTTGAGCAGTCCGGGATTAACCGAGTTGAAGCGGACATTACTGAACTCTGAAAAGCTCTTGGCCAGAAAGGCTACGCTTGAGTCGAGGGCGGCTTTTATAGGAGCCATGTAGCCGTAATTTTCGGCGGTGGTGCGGGTGGAGGAGATCGATATGGTAATAACCGAGGCGTCTACGGTAAAGAGCTCTTTGAGATTATTGGCCAGACTTATCAGGGAATAACACGAGATGTCGACGGCTTGGAGAAAGTCCTTTTTTAAAGTTTCGTGAAAAGGCTTAAGCCCTTCTGAGTAATTTGCAAAGGCGATGGAGTGAACCATGCCGTCCAGAGTTGGGCTGAACTCTCTGACCTTTGCCGCTACGGAATTTACCTCATTCTCATCTTCTACATTACAGATAAAAAAATCGGCTTCGGGGAGAATCTTGGCAACCTGCGTTTGAATGCTTTGATCCTTGACCGAACAGATTACTCTACCGCCGCGGTCAATAATCTCTCGGCAGATATGGTATGCAACACTCTTCTTGTTGGCGACTCCGAAGATAACGTAGGTCTTGGCCTTAAAATCCATAGATTTGTTCCCTTCTAATTATTATAATATCAATATCTGCCCGTATTAAGAATTTGCTTAAGCAGTTGAATTCAAGATTATTATTAGTATATTTATTGTTGAGTATTATTACAAGATTATAATTATAAAGGATATGTCATGGATACTAAAGCAGTGATTTTCGATATGGATGGGGTGTTGATTGATAGTAAAAAGATGCATTATCGTGCCTGGAGAGATTCGGGGCGCAAGTATGGGTTTGAGATTACCGAAGAGAAGTATGATCAGTATTTTGGGCAGACCTCAATTCCTTTCGCCAAAGCCATCTGTGCAGAAAATGGAGTTGAGCCGGATATGGCGATGATTGAGGAGTGGCTGATATTGAAGGAAGAGTATTATAACGACAGGTTTAGAGAGGATTACTGCGAAGATCCAGCTGTTAATAAGCTGGTGACCAGCCTCAATGAGTCTGGGTTCAAGACTGGGGTCGGTTCGTCAGCACCGGTGGGAAATATTCGTATGCTTATTGAGGTGATGCCATGTGGCGGGTTCCTCAATGAAATTGTGAGTGGGGATGATGTAAGCGAGGGTAAACCCAATCCAGAGGTCTTTCTCCTGGCAGCCGAAAAACTCGGGGTGCTTGCCCGCAAGTGTGCGGTAATTGAGGACAGTCTGCACGGCTTGAAGGCGGCGAAAAGCGCCGGAATGGCGGCTATTGCTATTACCACTACGCATAAGCGGGAAGAACTGCTGGCGCATGCGGATATGGTGGTAGATAGTCTGGATGAGGTCTGCCCTGAGATTATCGATCGGCTTATCAAATAAGTCTGCGCCAAGGTTCAAGCACCGTGAGCAGGGTGGCGGTTATAAATAAATACACTTGCTCTAACGTTTAAAATAAGCTATCATACGTACTCTTAGAGAATTTTGCTGGCTTTTTTTGAAAAGGATTTTCAGTTATGAGTATTCTGGTTACTGGTGGAGCCGGGTATATTGGCACGCACACCGTTATTGAATTGCAGGCAGCAGGGTATGATATTGTGGTTGTGGATAATCTCTATAACAGCAAGCAGGAGGCGCTGACACGAGTTGAAGAGATCAGTGGTAAACCGCATACCTTTCATCAGGTGGATATGTTGGATTATGCCGCGTTGCAAGAGGTCTTTACTCGGCATAGCTTTGAGGCGGTAATACATTTTGCCGGGTACAAAGCTGTAGGCGAATCTACGCAGAAACCTCTTGAGTATTATAATAATAATATTATGAGTACCCTCAATCTCTGTAAGCTGATGCGGGAATACAATGTCACCAATTTGGTATTTAGTTCTTCGGCAACGGTATATGGTGATCCGGCGAGCGTGCCGATTTTTGAGGATTTTCCGCTGAGTGCGACAAATCCGTACGGCAGAACCAAGCTTTATATCGAGCAGATTTTGCGTGATCTTGCTGCGGCCGATGCGTCCATGAATATTGCTCTACTGCGGTATTTCAACCCGGTCGGGGCGCATGAATCTGGGCGTATCGGTGAAGACCCGAACGGTATTCCGAATAATCTGATGCCGTATATCTCTCAGGTTGCTGTCGGCAGATTGGAGAAGGTTGGGGTCTTTGGAGATGATTATGCGACGGTTGACGGTACCGGGGTCAGGGATTATATTCACGTTGTAGATCTGGCAAAAGGGCACGTCAAGGCTGTGGATAAAATTATTCGGGATAAGATAGGTTGTTGCGCCTGGAATTTGGGTACGGGTAATGGGAGCAGTGTGCTGGAAGTGGTTGCGGCTTTCAGTAAGGCGTGCGGTAAGGAGATACCTTATCAAATTATGCCCAGACGTCCGGGAGATGTGCCTATGTGCTATGCGGATTGTTCAAAGGCAGAGAAAGAGTTGGGCTGGACGGCGGAGTATGATATTGAGCGCATGTGTGTCGATTCTTGGCGTTGGCAGAGTCAGAATCCAAATGGGTATGATAGTTAGTCGATACTGACTTTGCTACTTGAAAGAGCAGAAACGCTGTACTTGAGTAGCGATAAGTTAGGATATCCTTATTGGTTTAGTGCTATTAATAAAAACTCTATCTCGGCTTGAGATAGAGTTTTTATTAATAGTTGAGCAGTTATTGTAAATAGCACGTGCTTGACGCATAAGGGGTGAATTTGAATTGTAGTGTCAACTCATGATCACGCTGAACGTTTTGCATATATTTGCTGTTGTTGCTTACCTGATTTATCAGGTTTATTTGCTGAGTTTGTATAATCTGCTATGCAAATTGAGCAGAGTTTTGGCTCAGTAGTGGCTATTTGCCGTATACTGCTTCTTTTGAATGGAAGCCATCTTTGATAATGGTACTATCCATATTGTCTTTGGTGACTGTCTTTACCGGAATATAGATGGTTGGGACATCCTTGGCACCGTTATTGATTTTGCCGGTAGCAGAGAAGGGCTTGCCTGAAGCCAGCTTTACTGCAAGCTGTGCGGCTTTACGCGCCAACTTCTTGATAGGCTTGTAGACAGTCATTGACTGTGTGCCATTGACAATGCGCTGACATGCTACCTCATCAGCGTCCTGGCCGGTGACAACTACCTTGCCCTCCAAACCTGCTTCTTTAAGCGCCTGGATGGCTCCGCCGGCAGTGCCGTCATTGGAAGCCAGAACTCCGACAAAATCCTTGCTCTTGGTAAGAGCGGCATTCATGATCTTTTTCGCATTTGCAGGATCCCAGTCGATTACCCAGTCTTCATGGACGACCTCAATGTCACCGTTGTCGATCAGCGGCTGGAGGATATTATCCTGACCCTGCTTGAACATCTTGGCATTGTTATCGGTGGGAGCACCATACATCCTAACAATCTTGCCCTTGCCGCCGATGGCATTAACCAGATACTTCGCCTGAGCTTCACCGACCTTGATGTTATCAAACGAGATATAATAGTCGATATCGGCATCGGTTATCAGGCGGTCATAAGAGACAATAGGAATACCCGCTTCCTTGGCCAGACGGACACCCTCTGCCATTGCCGCTGCGTCATGCGGGACAATGACCAGACACTTTACACCGTTGGTGATCAAAGATTTGATCTGTTTGATCTGGGTGGTATCGTCACTGTTGGCAGATTGTACGAGTACGTCGACGCCCTTCTTCTTCGCTTCCTCGATAAAGAGGTCTTTATCCTTCTGCCAGCGTGCTTCTTTGAGTGTATCCAGTGAGAGACCGATACTTATCTCTGACCCTTTTTTCTTTGATGCTTCACCGGTGCTGCTGGAGAAGAACATGATATTTAATACTAACATCAGTATTACTATTATTAAAAGAATAATGTTTTTCATTGTAATTCCTTATTATAAATTAGACAGCCTTGCCTTGCTTACGTGCTAGGTAAATATCTGCCCATACCGCAAATACAAGTACGCCACCACGCGCAATCAGTTTCATCTCCGGAGACACTGCCAGCAGGGTCATACCGTTGAGGAGTGTTGCCATGATGGTAGCGCCAAATAGTACCCCGGTTACTGTACCGCGGCCACCTTGGAGACTTGTACCGCCGATAACACATGCTGCTACTGCATCCAATTCCATCAGTTTACCGACTGTAGTGGTTGAATAACCACCATATGCAGTCTGCATGAAACCGGTAAGGGTTACAATTGCACCGAGACAGATATAGGCGATGATAACTACCTTTTCAACTGCAATACCTGAAAGTCGAGTTGCATCTTCGTTACCACCGATAGCATAGATATAACGTCCGATTGGAGTCTTGGTGGTCATGGTGTAGATCAGCAGGGCGACAATACCAAGAATTACAAATGATAACGGTAGGCCTTTGAAGAGGTTCATGATCTCAATTATGAAGAAGAGACACTGCAGAACCAGAATTACCGTCAAGAAGCAGGTGAAACCACTGGAGACTTCCAGGCCGTATTTCTTGCGTTTGGCGCGATTCCTGATAGTCGAGATGATGTAGGCAAGGGCTACTACTGCGAAGATGATAAAACCAGCCCAAGCAGGGAAGTAGTAGGTTGTCAGGATTGAGAGCAGGTTCTCTGTACCACCGGCTACTACCGGAACAGTACTGTTGTGGATAACCAGCCAGTGTACCCCGTTGAAGATAAGGAGACCACCCAGCGT
The DNA here is from genome assembly GCA_963556115.3 of Planctomycetota bacterium. Classification (GTDB taxonomy): domain Bacteria; phylum Planctomycetota; class SZUA-567; order SZUA-567; family SZUA-567. Next base: position 157,886 of record CAUVYI020000007.1, read on the forward strand.
CATCATGAATGCTGGAACTTTCTGTACTGAGATGATCCAACCCATAAATGCCCAGACGATAAGGGCGAATACCAATGTTACAAGCATAGCCAGCCAGGCAGGCCAGCCAGCTATGGAGCCGGTCTCGCCACCAAAGATATACCATGGCTTCATAATAAGTACCGCGGCAATGCCACCGAGCATACCTACACCACTACCTACAGAAAGGTCGATCATGCCCAGCAGGAGTACTAGAAACATACCTAGAGCCAGCGTAGCGGTGATTGCCAACTCAATTGAGAGGTTTGTCAGATTCTCTGGGCTCAAAAACTTTTCATGACCGAATTGAAATAATATGGCGATAAGCACTAAGGCAATACCCATATATATACTTCGTTGTGTTGATCTACTGATCATAATAAAATCCTTTAAAAACTCTGCGCAGAAATGCTTATAGGCCCAAGTTTTCAGCCCATTATTTCTGCACTATTTACATACAAAGCTCAATAAACAATTATTTATAATATCAAGATTCATGTTGGGCCGTATGATCATGGGTGTGGGAGATGGCGGCTTTCATCAATATTTCTTGAGTCGCTTTATCTCCATCAAACTCACCACCGACCGTGCCCTCACTGAGCATTATTATGCGGTCACTCATTCCCATAAGTTCAGGGAGCTCACTGGATACCAGAACTACAGCCTTACCCTGTTCGGTAAGTTTGTTGATCAGTTCGTAGATCTCAACCTTTGCACCAACATCAATCCCGCGGGTAGGTTCGTCGAGGAAGACTACGTCAGGTTCTGTCATCAGCGATTTACCCAGAACAACCTTCTGCTGGTTACCGCCGGAGAGGGTATTGACAAGGGTATTTTGATTAGGGGCTTTTACGCCTAATGAGTCGAAAAACTCTTGATTTCGAGTGTGTTCTCTACTACCATCAATTAAAAGCCGACCGCTGAGGGTCTTGATACAAGATAGTGACAGGTTGAAACCGATAGGCTGCTCTAGTACCAGACCATAACGTTTGCGATCTTCACTTACCATCATTAGACCGCGCTTGATAGAGTCTTCAGGAGCATTGTTTGCTAACGGTTCACCGTTGAGCGTGATTTCACCTTCAATTCGTTGACCAAATCCTCCAAAGATGTGCATTAGAAGTTCGGTTCGTCCTGCTCCCATAAGACCACCGATTCCAAGAACTTCACCACCTTTGACCTCAAAACTAACATTTTTAATAAGATCCCGTTTCTTCGCCTTTTCACGTACACTGAGGTTCTTGACCTCCAGCAGAGGCTTTCTAACCTCAGATTTGCGGCGTGGGAAAAAGTCATCAATTGTTCGACCAACCATATGGGTGATGATCTCATCCTTGTTGGTCTCTTTGGCTACGTAGGTGCCGATTGATTGGCCGTCACGTAGTACTGTGATTCTATCAGAGATACGGAATACCTCGTCTAATTTGTGCGATATGTAGACACAGGTTACACCATGTTCTTGCTTCAACTTGATAACAATATCAAGGAGGATGTCTACTTCTTTCTCGGTGAGCGCGGCTGTTGGCTCGTCCAGTAGCAGTATCCGTGAGTTCTTAGATAGTGCTTTGACAATCTCTACCAGCTGCTGCTGACCCACACCCAGATCTTCAACCACGGCCTCTGGGTCGAGCTCAAGATTGTATTTCTCTAGTAGCGTATTGACCTCGCCGTGAATCTTCGGCCAGTCAATGAGTGCACCATTCATATGGTCGTGTTCTTTGCCCAGAAAGATATTCTCCGCAACCGTCATCTCAGGAATAAGGGCTAATTCTTGATAAATAACCCCAATGCCTGCCTGCTCTGAGTCATGAATGCCCTGGAATTGGGCAGTCTCATTCTCTAGCAGTACCTCACCCTCGTAGCTGCCGTAAGGCCAGATACCGGATAAGGTCTTGATGAGAGTTGATTTTCCTGCGCCGTTCTCACCGCAGAGGGAGTGTATCTCCCCCTGCGCGAGATCGAATGTAACATCTTTCAATGCAATAACGCCAGGAAAACGTTTTGTAAGATTCTTGACCTCTAGAATAGTTTTACCGTTTCCATTTGTCATTTCAATTACTTTCCGTAGATAGCATTTTTTGAGTGGAATCCATCTGCAATAACAGTTTCTTTCATGTTGTCCTTGGTAACTGGGATAACTGGAAGGAATACAGCAGCAACATCGGTGTAACCGTTATCGATTGTGCCTGTAGCCTGGATTGGTTCACCTTTGGCAAGCTTGACTGCAAGCTCAGCAGCTTTGGTAGCCAGCTTGGCGATTGGCTTGTAGATAGTCATTGACTGAGTGCCATTGACAATACGCTGACAAGCAACTTCGTCAGCATCCTGACCGGTAACGATAACTTTGCCGTCCATACCAGCTTCCTTGAGCGCTTGAATAGCACCACCAGCAGTACCGTCATTTGAAGCAAGAACTGCAACAAAATCCTTTGACTTGGTGAGTGCGGCGTTCATGATCTTCTTGGCGTTGCTTGGGTTCCAATCCACAGCCCAGTCTTCGTGAACAACTTCGATATCACCTTTGTCAATAAGAGGCTGAATAATGTTGTCCTGACCCTGTTTGAACATTTTGGCGTTGTTATCAGTTGGGGCGCCGTACATACGGACAATCTTGCCTTTGCCGCCGATTGCGTCTACGAGGTATTTTGCCTGTTCTTCACCAACGTTGATATTGTCGAAAGTAAGGTATACAGTTACGTCTGAATCAGTTATAAGACGGTCATAAGCGATTACTGGGATACCGGCTTCTTCAGCAAGTTCAACTCCCTTGGCCATTGCTGCACCATCGTGCGGTACTATAACAATACAGTCAACACCATTGGTGATGAGAGATTTTACGTCCTTGATCTGACGAGTGTCATCACTGTTTGCAGACTGAACTAGTACCTTTGCACCGAGTTTTTCAGCTTCAGCAACGAACATGTCTCTGTCTTTCTGCCAACGAGCTTCCTTGAGGGTATCAAGAGATAGACCAATAACCACCTGGCCATCGGCATCTTTAGCATTGGCGGTGAAACATACGCAAATTGCTAAAATTGCAAGTGATAGAAGAGCTTTCAGTTTCATAAGAAATTCCTTTCAAAACATAACAACCAAAAAATGAAGTACAAACAAAACCATAATACCTTCAGGCATATGATAAAAATAAGATTAGTGCTTCTGGTCGAAGAATAACTCGCGGAGGAAATATGCGGCACCGATAGCACAGCGTTGGTAGCCAAGGGTAGAGTATTCAATGGCGGGCTCAATGTTCATCTTGGCAATTATTCCCTTTTGCAGATTCTTTTTGAGCTGGGTATTGAAATAACCTTCTCCATATTCATAATCCCCTTGAATAATTATTATCTCAGGGTTGACATTTAAAATTATCGTCGATATGCCCAGAGCAAACCATTTTGCCGCTTCATCAATAAGGTAACAAGCCAATGCGTCGGAAGCATCGGCAGCTGCAAAGAGTTCTTCTGCTTCTAGCGTGTTGCCTCGAACTTTGTCTGCTATCTTGGAGTCGGGGAAGTTGTCCACGATTTCCCTGCCTTTATGCAGCAGCCGGTTCTTGGAGATCTTATTCTCCAGGCAACCGGTATTGCCACAGTGGCAGAGATAATCATCATTTACGTCGACGGTCATATGACCAATCTCGCCGGCAAGATAATTATTACCGCGATATATCTCACCATTGATTACTATGCCTGCAACAAAACCGGTTCGTACCTCCATGACTACGGCATTCTTGTGATTCTGCGCCTTGCCGCTGTGTTCTTCGGCAAGGGTTTGAAAACGAATAACGTTGTCGGTGTAGAAGGCTGTATCTTCAGTAATAATTGATCGTTTGTAAAACTCTTTTTTGAAACAAATGTTCTTATTCCACTCCTTAAAATGCTGAGGGAGTATGGTGATTCCTTTGTGAATGTCACTTATGCAGTTTACCGCCAGTACAACACTATGGATGATTTTGAAACTGTAGCCCAGACTGCTTAGCATATCTGTATATTGCTTGACAATAAGATCGACAACATCCTCGGTTTTGATGGATGGTGTGATCATGTCTTTGCGTTCGGCAAGAAAGCTGCCATTCAGATCGGCAATGACCGAGTAGATATGGTCAATATTCTCATGTGAAATTGCAAAGAGCCTGTAGTCGTTGACCAGCGAGTAGAGCAAAGGCTTCTTGCCTCCTTCGTTGGTTGATTCGCCTTTACCAGAATTTTCAACTAGACCGACATCACAGAAATGCTGTAATGAATTGCTGATAATGGTTCGACTCATCCCTGTTGCCTTGGAAATCTCGGCGACAGTGATGCTCTCAGCACTTCGAACTTTATTCAAAACCTGTTTACGGTTGAATGACTTGATATCTTTTAATTTTTGTCCTCTCATGTTTTGACTATACCACAGACAAGTTGTTATGCAACTAAATTTCGTAACATTTAAGTTTTTTCTGGGATTCTATGGTGATTATTTATCGCTTTCCGGTATAAGTTGAAGCTTGCAATATCGCGGGATGAATCAAAGTTATGTATAAGGCGTTTTTAAATAAGATGTTATGTGTTAGGTGGATGCTTGTTGGGCTTGAGTAGTAGCAACTTTTGTTATATAAACTAATTAAAATATTTTATAATCTGATTGTTTTGTTGCTGGGTAATAGCATTGATCAGTTATGATGAGGCCTTGTTTTACGTAATTAATGTCGCTTGATTATTTAGCTATAGATTGAAGACATAATCTGTGTCTTCTTTAGACTATGCTGTATTTTAGATTAAACTTATAAAGATTAAATGACAATAATTGCAATGGGGCTTGAAAAGGGAGAAGAGGTTAAATACGAATAGAGGCTAGCCGATGGGGGCTGCCTCTATTCTAAGCATATTTTCAGGAGTACTGCTGGAACTATGAGTATTATTTACCCAAGCTGGTCAGTTCTTCTTCAAAGAGTAGCTTTTCGCCGCTGAGCAGGATTTTTACTTCATCATTTATCTTGCCCAGGCCTTTGATATATTGGGCAGAATTTGCCGCAGCAACCTTTGGTGGAGGTGAGATAAGCTTTTCATCAATTGTAAGAACTTCATTGACGGTATCAACGACCAAGCCAATTTGGACATCTCTGATATTGAGAACAATTATACATGTCCTCTCATCATACTCCTTTGGTTTCATATGGAAGCGCAAACGGACATCTATGACAGGAATTACTTGACCTCGAAGATTTACCACACCTTTTACAAACTCTGGCATATCAGGAACTTCAGTGATATTTTGCAGACCGACGATCTCGGTTACATGCATGATGCCGATGCCGTATTCTTCATCTGCAAGTTTGAAGGTGAGGTACATATCTGCTACTGATTCATCGTCTTCGTCAAGGATGTCATCAATGTTCTGCTTTAGCTGATCAATATTGCTACTCATAATAACTCCTTATTATTGTAGTTGTGTGTCCTGATTGTGATTATCAAAGCTATCTGTTAATAGGATATGCTTGCGAATCGTTGCTGTGCATAATAAACCCTACTACTGTAAAATACAATAGATAATGGTTTTTGTCAAGAAATTTTGTGTTTATAAAAAAATACTTTAATCCATAATCTCAGTTTTAAATCAGACTTCTCAGCATTTGGATGTTAGTAAAGGTTATTAATCGGTTAATTGTCACTTTTGCCGAGGGTTGCCAGGGGACGGTCGGTCTGGAGTAGAGTCAGTTCATGAGCCTTGGCTTCCTTTTCAGATATTTTACGGGTTTTGTCTGTAGTCGGATATTCAGTGAGCAGTACACCCTTACCGTTATTGATAAGTGAATCAAGGTATGAGAGAATATAAGCGCTGTGTTCTTTGGGTTGAACTTTGTCGCCATTGGTAAAGAGATTTTCAATTGCTTGATAGGAGATTGTATCCTGATAGGGTTGGGATTCGAGCAGTTGGGTGCCGTTCTGCGGGATAATCAGGAAATCCTTATCGGCGTAGGTGTCGAGCTTTTTCTTGATGGAACGGATAAAGTCTATCATATCCGCGCGGTAGCTCTTGCCGGTATCAGGGTTGAGTTTATAATCGGTAAGAGTGCCGTCTGGATTTGTCTCGAAGTACTCAAAGGCATCGACAATATCAAGAAGTACTCCGTCAAAACCAGTTTGGGCGATATGCTTGAGTTGAGAAAAGACTAGGCTCTGCCAATCTTGATCCCAGAACTTAACTTTGAAATTTCCTGGCCAGTCTGGATTTTCGTCAAGGATGAATGCAGGCCGGGTATCTGGGTTATTCCACTCTGGTCGCCAGTAACTGCGGTAAGTCTCGGCTTCACCGATTGAGAGATAGGCAATGATAATTCTACCCGGCATTCCAGAGCGGATATCTGCAATATCTTCCTTACTCCACCTGACGCCTGGGGAATAAAACGGATCGATAACTATAAGTTCGCGTCCGCAGTCGCGCAGTAGCTTGACGGCTCCTTCTTTAGTGTCTGCCAATTTATCCGCTTGCAGTACATAGGCGTAAGAATTTATCTTTGCCGGTTCAGCGGTTTGAGCCGGTATACAAAGTAGTATGAAGGTGCTCAGTAGCAGAAGTGGGAGCGGGATTATGGGTAATACTCTCATATGCAGACCTTTGCATTATAATAAATAATCGAATATAGATAATTATAAACTGGCATTTGTTTTTCGACAAGTTTATAATAAAAATATCTGCTTTACATTAGAGATAATGCGAAGTTGCGGTTGTCTGTGTCTTTATGCCTTAAATATAAGGAAATCAATAAAATGAATAAATATAAATACTGGTTTTGGGCGGTTCTATGTATGGTAAGTATTATTTTTTCGGCTGGGGCGGCGGAAGATAAACGGTCGGTTTTGGCCTTATTCAATTTCAAATCCGGGGCAATAAATGAAACGAATGTTCATGTCCTCCTTGAGATGCCGCTGAACCGTTTGGGTATGGTGGTTGATTATCATGATATAAATGATACATCTTATCCTGATCCGGCTGGGTATCGGGGAGTAGTCGTCTGGTTTGCCGATAATGTCTCTGATTACGGGAAGGAGTATTATGCTTTTCTACATAGAGTCTTGGATTCCGGGGGGCGTATAGTCTTGATGAACGGCCCGGGAATTGAGCAGACCGTGAGTGATGAACCATACAATGAAGATATATCAGGATTACTCAAGCGTTTGGGTATAGTTGAGGGCGGACTCGGTTTTTCCAATAATCCTTTTACGATAAAGGTTGAGAAATTACAGCAGGCGGCTTTTGGTTTTGAGATTGCAGAAGCGGCGGAGTCGCCGGTTTATCGGGATTACCGGATAACCGGGGATTCGTTGGAGGCGTGGATGGGGGTTACCCGCAGTGATGTGGCTGATTCCCAGGCTGTAGTTGTTGCAGTGGGGAGTACAGGTGGTTTTATCAGTGATGCGGGGATGGTTTTACGCTATATTGACGATCCGGTATGGGGAGTACTCTGGGATTTGAATCCTTTTGTTTTTTTGAGTAAGGCTCTGGCTGTAGAGACACTGCTCAAGCCGGATGTTACCACTGCGAATGGCAACAGAGTCGCGTTTATTCATGTTGATGGTGACGGCTCGTCCAATATGACCCAGGATGTGGGGGCGACTCCTCAGCCGAGTACCAAGGTGCTACGTGAAAAGGTGCTGGAGAGATACCCGTTTCCTGCTTCGATAAGTGCGATAGCTTATTTGCTGACCCCGGAGGGGGCGGGTAATCCGGTATTTGTCGATGAGTTTAAGAAGATAATGGCTTTGCCGCAGATTCAGGCGGCTTCACATACCTATTCGCATCCGATGATCTGGAGTAGCCATATTCTTGGATATAAAATCCCTGGCTATACCTTTGATCCATCAATGGAGACAGTAGGTTCGATAGAGATGATCAAGGAATTGGCGCTGCCGCCTGGCAAGGAGATTGATCTACTCTTATGGTCGGGTGATTGTCAGCCGATGGAAGGGGCTTTGGCCGCTCTTGATAGTGTCGGTTTTCAAAATCTGAATGGCGGCAATGCCAGGGTTGATGCGCTGTATCAGGGGATATGTCATATAAGCTCGCTTTCTATAAAAGTAGGGGCGTTCAGACAGTGTTATGCGATGGCGGGTAATGAGTATTTATATACAAACTCTTGGACTGAGAATTACGGCGGATTTGTGCAGGTGCTTGATACCTTCAAAAATACCGAAAAACCGCGGTATATCCCGGTAAATGTTTATTATCATCTCTATGTCACTGAGCGTCAGGCCGGGCTGAAGGCTTTGACTACTATCTATGATTGGTGTGCCAAGCAGGATTTTTGTTGGCTCCATGCTGATGAGTATACGCGGTCGGTTCAAGGGTTCTTTTCAGCCAGAACCGGTAAACTTACGACTGATGCATATTACATTGAAGATTATTCTGGGTTACATACGGTGAGATTGGACGCTGAGTCTAGGAGCGTCGATATGCTAAAGAGTAGTAATATACTTGGGTATACACATTTTGATGGTGATCTGTATATTGCGCTGGCGGCGGGAGAGCGAGCCGAGATATACCTTACTAGTGCAGAGTCGCCGGCAATATACTTGAAGAATAGTACAGCTTTGGTGCGAAATACACAGGTTACCGCAAAGAGTGTAAAGGGTGAGGTGCGTTTGTATAACCCTGGATTTATAGCGTTTGCTGGGGGTGAGGGGCACGTCGAATTCAAACTGGACGGGCATAAGATTGAGCCGCTTAAAAACGCGGACGGAGCTTTCCCGTTGCCGCAGGGTACAGGGGAGTGGCAGGTATTTGAAGCGCAGCAGCGGTAGATGAAGTATAGGATTGTATAAATTTGCTTATATTTTTTAAACCTCTGGATTTGAAGAGTAATTGCGCTAAAATGAATCATATATATATTGTAGCTTCAGCTGATGATTAGGCGGTGCTGAGTCGGTAGGGTTGTGGCGTCTGCGCGTCAGTATGATGGTGAAGAGGAATATCTGGTTATTACTAATAACTGGTGGAACTGGTTCGTTTGGTAAGATGTATATCAAGGTGATTTTTGAGAAGTATCCTGAGGTAGAGCGAATTGTAATCTTTTCCAATGATGAGTTCAAGCAATTCAATATGGGGAATATACTGGAGTTTTAAGGTAATATAATAGCTTGTGGTTGAATGTAGAAGATATGAGAAGGTTGATTGGTGAGATTGACTGATAAAGAATACGGCTATGGTAAGCAAACGCTGGATGAGACAGATTATCAGAGCGTAATGGACTGTTTGCGATCTGATTTTTTGACCCAAGGGCCGCGAGTTGCAGAATTTGAGACTGCTCTTACCGAATATACCGGTGCCAAGTACTGTGTGGCACTGGCCAATGGTACTGCAGCTCTACATCTGGCGGTGCTGGCGGCTGGGGTGGGTAGTGGGGATGAGGTTCTTACCTCACCGATTACCTTTCTGGCTTCGGCAAATGCCGCGCTCTATGCCGGGGCAGATATCAGGTTTGCCGATATCGAGGCCGACACGGCTAATATTGATTGTGACAAACTTGTCGCAGCTCTTACGCCCAAGACCAAGCTGTTGATTCCGGTACATTTTGCCGGACAGAGCGTGGATATGCAGCGGGTGGCGGCGGTGGCGCGGGAGCATGGCCTACTGGTGATTGAGGATGCGGCTCATGCGATCGGTTCTGAATATAAGGGTGAGAAGGTCGGTTCCTGTAAGTACTCAGATATGACAGTGTTTTCTTTTCATCCGGTCAAGACGATTACTACCGGTGAAGGTGGGGCGATTATGACCAACAATGTTGAGCTTTATCAGAAGCTGCTGGCGCTACGTAATCACGGTATGCATCGTGATGGCGAGATGCTCGGCTCCTGGCGGTATGAGATGCGTGAGCTTGGTTTCAATTACCGGCTTACCGATATGCAGGCGGCTTTGGGTATTACCCAACTCAGTAAGATTGATGAGTTCAAAACCAGGCGCCGGGAGATTGTCGAATATTATAATACCAAACTTGGACTCGATCATCTAATTGAACGTGAGTATTCCGAAGCGTGTTTTCATCTCTATCCGGTTCTGCTCGAAGGGCGGGATGATTTCTACTATAAAGCCAAAGAGATTGGGTTGAATCTACAGGTGCATTATATACCTGTGCATACGCAGCCATATTACCAGAGGCTTGGTTTCGCCCAGGGGAATTACCCGGTTGCCGAGGCGTACTATCGCAAGACTATATCCTTACCGCTCTATCCGGCTCTTATTTCTGAGGATCTTGCAGAGATAGTCCGGCGGATTAAATCAATACTTTGATCTTCAGATTTTGAGGTATATGAGAGATGGCTATGCAGCGGTGTGTTGAAAATCTGTATAAGTCCATGGAACTTGTTGCTGCCTGCTTTATTCTGAAGGAGGCATATTATAAAATGTTGTACCTTGAATGCCCTAAACCCGAGATTGAAACTCTGCTTAATATTGCTATAATTGAACAGAAGGAGAGGACTTGGGCATCTCAAATATCCTCATCCGAGGGCTGACCCGGCTCTGTTATCCAAGAAGAATGGCTATAAGTATGGTTTGGGCTGGAGGGTTGGCTGTTGCAATGCTTGTTGTCCTACGTACGACTGAAGATATTAATCTGGTTGTGGTAGTTGAGGATACAGCCAGAGCAGGGTTTGAACAAATTATTGATGCTGAGTTATAAATTGTGCTGAGTACGGGTACATTTGTTTTTGCTGAGGTGTGTATCTGGTGGTTTATTCTAAATAAATCAGGGGCTTGATCCTTATGGACTCTTTATTCTCGATATAATATTTATAGATAATGCGGTGTATGCTGTGGTTATTCCTGTGATGAGTTCTGCATGCCTTATGCGGATTAATGAAATATCCGGCAAGGAACAGGATCTTCTTGATATTAAGAGGATGAAAGAGTTTCTAGGCTGAAGTGATTATTGATAAAGGATTATTAATGTATAAGCTCGGACTCAAATTATGGAGTATAAATACAGATTATTACTATGCTGAAGCGCTGCGCTTATATGAAGCCGGGATCTATGATTATATCGAATTATATGTTGTGCCGGATACACTCGGGAGTCTTGACCATTGGCTCGAACTGGAGATCCCCTTTATTATTCATGCCCCGCATTTTGCACATGGATTCAATCTGGCCAAGCAGGAGTGCGCGCAGAGCAATTTGAAGTTGTATCGGCAGGTCAAGGAGTATGCCGACGCTTTGATGGCTGAGTATATTATCTTCCATGGTGGAATTGAGGGTAATGCTCAGGAGACAGCGGCTCAGCTTGCCGCCTTTGCTGAACCCAGAGCGCTCATTGAAAACAAGCCTTTTCGTGCTCTGCCTAGTATGGGGGGGGAGCGGTGTCGGGGAGCGACGGTCGAAGAGATTGAGTTGATCAAGGCTGAGTCCGGTTGTGGTTTTTGTTTTGATTTTGGGCATGCACTCTGCTCGGCGGCATCGCAGGGTATTGAAGCGTATGCTTTTCTCGAGTCTCTAATGCAGTTTGAGCCGAATATGTATCATCTTACCGATGTGGCAGAGGTGAGCGATGAATATGATAAGCATTGGCATCTGGGAACGGGCGCAATTGATTATTCCAAAATTAAAGAATTACTCCCGGAGGATGCGCTAATTACTCTTGAGACCGATAAGGACAGTAAAGAAAATCTTGATGACTATATTGCTGATGTGAAGTTTATCCGGCAGTTATAAGAAAGGTAAGCAGTTTGCGAGCGTAATTGCAGAATAAAAAACGTAAAGCAAGCGTGATTTCTTCTTTAAGGTGTATGCGAATTCCAAACTGGTGAGGAAGGCGTTGTGTATATATCTGTTTAGTAAAAAAGTATGCTGCTGCAAAATTGTAGCGAAGATATAATATTATTTAATAATTTTTTTTGCTTATAGAATTGACTAGTTTATAGAGTTAGTAATGGGTAAAAGCTAATAGTAACGACAGGGTTGGAGGTATCGCCTCCAACCCTGTCGTTACTATTTTAATAAAACCGATAATGTATTATCTGACAATAATATTCTCGGCGGTCATAGCGGCAGGTTTCTTCAAACCGAGAAGGTCTACAACTGTAACGGCGATATCGCTGAGCTTACCTTGCTCGATAAGTTTTGAGCCGGCGGAATCATTGGCGACATAGATAAACTCGACTAGATTCAGGGTATGACTGGTCTTGACCATACCGGTCTCATAATCAATCATCTGGTCTGAATTACCGTGGTCGGCTGTGATCAGGATCTGGAAGTCGTAGTCTAGAAGTACATCTACCAGTGCTCCTACGCACTTATCAACCATTGCCGTGGCTCTCTTGGCAGCATCAAAGTTGCCGGTGTGTCCCACCATATCACAGTTGGCAAAGTTAACTGCAATAAAATCAAATTGATAGGGATCTTCGTCGATATACTGCATCAATTTATCAGAGACGGTGAATACCTCCATCTCAGGATGGATAGCAAAGGTTGCCGGGTCGTAACGGCTGGGGACTTCGACCTGTTCTTCGCCGGGGAAGGGGGTGGTTGATTTGCCGTTGAAGAAGCTGGTCACGTGGCGGAATTTCTGGGTCTCGGCGATACGGAGCTGTTTCATGCCGGCTTTGGCGATTACGTCGCCGAGTAGATCCTCCATGCCGCCACCACCACCGAGAGGCCCCATGAGGTATTCGGTGAATTCATCGTAATAGCGGGTGAAGCCCATATAGGTGATGTCTTTGCGTTCTTTACGTTCGCCTTCATAGTTATTGTCAATAAAAGCGAGGGTGAGCTGGATTGCTCTATCCTGACGATAGTTGGTATGGAAGACGCAGTCGCCGTCTTGAACCCCGGTATAGCCGTCAAGTACGTGGGGCGGTATATACTCATCTACCATCTCTTCGCCATCTGGTGTCCTGTCATTGGCATAAGACGCCTCGACCAGATCTTCGATAGTGGCGGCTTTTCTGCCTACACACGAGACAATACAGTCGTAGGCCATGGAGGTAAGTCTCCAGTCACGCGAACGATCCATCGCGTAGTAACGCCCCATGGCGGTGCCGATGCTGCAGTTGCCGACTTCTGCCATTACCTTTTCAAGCTTGGCGATATACTCCATTGTACTGCGGGGGGGGGTATCACGGCCATCAAGGAATGGATGGATGACGATCTTGCCTTCAGGATTTTCAGAACGTGCACGCTTCATAATCTTGAAGAGATGCTCCTGATGGGCGTGTACACCTTCATCCTGTAACAGTCCCATAAGATGCAGCTGGCTCTGGTTGTCTTTCCAGTTCTGCATCATGTTCTGCCACTTTTCCGCTTCGAAGAGCTCGCCACTGCTCAGACCATCGTCAATTCTCTTGAGCTCCTGAATGACAATTCTTCCAGCACCCATATTCATGTGTCCAACCTCTGAACTGCCCTGGTAACCTGCTGGGAGCCCTACAGCCTCGCCACAGGCATCCAGTTTGGTCCAGGGATACTTGCTCTTGAGTAGATCTGTAACGCAGGTATCGGCTGCCGCAATAGCATTGCCGTCAACTCTTTCGTTCAGTCCCCAGCCATCACGGATAATCAAACATACTGGGCGTTTCGCCTTGCTCATGGTTATCTCCTGTTAGTATTAGCAATAGTATAACGATAAAAAGATATCTACTTATAGCATTTTTTGTTTTATATTACAATAGGAAGCGGTAAAAGATGAGTTTATTATTTCATAATTGTCATTTTTTGGGTGCGGCAGGAGTAAATACTGCCCAAAGTACTTGGTAAAAACTTTAAGGCAACCTTTAATAATTACAAAATTACTGCGTAATTCATCAGAAGCAATTAATAAAGATCTCCTCAAGTTGATTAGTCTGAATTACAGAGTGGTATTAGGAGTTGAGTTGGTCAAGGGACTCCGGTAGCGTCAGGACAAATTCCTTTATGGCATCACGTACCTTACGGTAGCAGTCCAGTTGTTCCTCCTTACCAGCACCAGCTTCTGCGAGTTCTTGCGCGAGTTGCGGTGGATCGGGAAAACCTACATGTACGACTTTGCATTTTCCTGGGAAGAAGGGGCAGTTTTCATGGGCATGTCCACAGACCGTAATTACGTAATCAAGCTCCTGTCCTTTGAACTCATCCAGATGCTTTGATTTGTGGGCGGAGATATCGACCCCGGCCTCTGCCATAACCTGGACAGCATTGGGGTTTAGTCCATGGGTCTCGATACCAGCGGAGCAGGCAGCAATTATATCCCCTTTGAGATGGCGTGTCCACCCTTCAGCCATCTGACTCCGGCAGGAATTTCCCGTGCAAAGAAATAACAGCTTGAGCTTTTTCGACATGCAATTCTCCTGTTGTTAGTGAGTATTTTTATTGTATAACATCTGTATTTGCAGCTAATTATAACAGATAGAAAAAAGCTGTCCAGCGTAATTAAGACGGTAAAAGTAAATTATAATTTTGCTGGGGGAGGGGATTCCGGCAAGTTAACTTACAGGAATGCTTTTGTTATGAGCTGGGTGGAGGATGATGTTTGGTAGTTTAAAATTAATGTCTCGTGAGTTATAGAGGTGTATACAATTATGATTTTCTTGACAAAAGTTGGTGTAGAGGTAATATGAGAGCTATTAATTAATACGAATTTAATTTGTTGGCTGTTTAGTAAAAAAAAATGGCTATATATTCGTTATGAATTCGGTTATTAAATTTGGTTTTGCGAAATTATTGGCAGGTGTTGTATTTTAATAACAGTAGCAAAAGTGTCAGGATATTACTGGTTGATCTTGGGTGCAGTAATAATAGTAAGGTAGATACGGAGTAAGCCGGGTCGTGAAAGGAGTATTATGAATGTCCAATATAAGGAGCATGTTGCTGTGCGCAGGTTGGAAGGGGTGCCGCCTCTACCCTTGACCGCAGGACAGGTACGAGAATTGTGCCGAATCCTGACTACCGGCTCTCTGGAAAATCCGGAGTATTACCTTGAGTTACTGGTGAACCGGGTGCCGGCTGGAGTGGATGCCGCTGCAGAGGTTAAGTCGGCATTCCTGGCAGGTATTGTGCGTAATGAGGTAGAGTGCATGCTTATAACTCCAGAGTATGCGATAGAGCTGCTCGGGACTATGGTGGGAGGTTATAATGTCGACTATCTTTTAGAATTTCTGGCTGGTGAGAGGTATGCCGCGTTGGCGGCGGAAGCGTTGAAAGGCATTACGCTAATGTATGATAAATTTGCTGTGGTCAGAAAACTATTGGAGGGGGGCAGTGAGGAGGCTTACAGTCTGCTTCAGAGTTGGGCTGCAGCAGAGTGGTTTACCTCTAGGCCGGCTTTGCCGCCTATACTTGAGAGGATGGTCTATAAGATTTCCGGTGAGGTCAATAATGATGATCTCTCACCCCCGAAGTATGCGGCGACACGTGCCGATATCCCGTTGCATGCGCTGACATTGGGCGAAGATAGATTTCCCGAGGCGATCTTGAGACTGCAGAATTATCGTGAGTCTGGAGTCTCGGCGGCTTTTGTCGGGGATAGTGTTGGCGTTGGAAGTTCGCGTAAGTCTGCGGTGAATTCACTGATCTGGGCACTAGGTGAGGATATACCTTATGTACCCAATAAGCGGCGTGGTGGGGTCGTTATCGCCGGGAGTATCGCGCCGGTATTCTTCAATACTCTTGAGGATTGCGGGGCGCTGCCAATAGTCTGTGATGTCGCTGCCGTGCAGGACGGTATGAAGATAATTATTGATATAAATACCTCTGAAATTAGAGGTGAGGGGGGAGAAGTATTGACAAAATTTACGCTGAACCCTCCGACCTTGCCTGATACATACCGGGCTGGGGGAAGAATACCATTGTTGATCGGTAAGAGTGTTACCCAGAAGGCGCGGGAGGTTCTGGGGCTGGGCGAAGAAGATATATTCATTAAAGCGCAGCGGGTTAGAGGGGCGTCGGTTCAGGGCTTTACCCTGGCGCAGAAGATTATTGGTAAGGCCTGTAACTGCGCGGCGGTGCTGCCTACCGAAGTCTGCGAACCGAAGATCGGCGCCGTGGCGAGTCAGGATGTGACCGGGCTGATGACCCGTGATGAGTTGACTGAGCTAGCGTGTTTGAAATTTCAAGCTCCACTCACTATCCAGAGTTTCTGCCATACTGCTGCTTATCCGACGTCGAAGGATCTTGAAACACATGAGATCTTGACTGATTTCTTTGTCCAGCGCGACGGGGTCGCACTCAGACCGGGAGACGGTATTATTCATAGTTGGTTCAATAGGCTTCTGTTGCCGGATCAGGTCGGGATCGGCGGGGATAGCCATGCGCATTCACCACTCGGGCTCTCCTTCCCGGCAGGTTCGGGGTTGGTCGCGTATGCTGCAGCGCTGGGGAGTATGCCGTTGAAAATGCCGGAGTCTTTGCTGGTCAGTCTTGAAGGCGAGTTGCGCGAAGGTATGGTGCTGCGGGATGTAGTTAACTATATTTCGCTTAAAGGTTCAGAATTGGCTGCTGGCCGGGAGTCGCTCTTCAGTGGTAAGATACTCGAGTTTGAAGGTGTAACCAGCGAGCTGACAGTCGAGCAGGCTTTTGAGCTTACTGCTTCAGCTGCAGAGAGGAGCGCTGCAGGGTGTACGGTAGAGCTCTCTGAGACAAAGGTTAAAGAGTATTTGCAGAGTAATGTGGTGTTGCTACGGCGTATGCTTGAATCCGGATATCAACAGGATGCAGTGCTTAGAGGTCGACTCGTTGAAATTGAGGCGTGGTTGGCTAGCCCGGAGTTGCTCAGACGTGATATTACAGCTGAGTATGCGCGCAAGCTTAGAATTGAACTCGATCGTATTGTGGAACCAGTAATTGCTGCGCCGAATAATCCAAATAATACCTGCTGGTTATCCGAGCAACAGGCGGTAGAGATTGATGAAGTCTTTGTGGGTTCTTGTCTGACCAATATAGGACATTTTCGTGCGGTCAATGAAATTCTCCAAGGTGGTAAGATAGGAGTAAAGGAACTTTGGATAGTCCCACCTACGCGCATGGATTTTGAGCAACTCCAGGAAGAAGGGGTTATCGATAGTTTGCGTGCTGCCGGAGCGCGGGTAGAGATTCCAGGTTGTAGCGCCTGTATGGGTAATCAGGCGCGGGTTCAGGATAATGCTAGAGTCTTCTCTACTAGTACAAAGAATACCAGTAATCGCATGGGAACAGGAGCCAAAATGTATCTGGGAAGTGCGGAACTCGCTGGAGTGGTGGCGTTATTGGGGCAGATCCCAACTCCGGAGGAGTACCTGGAAATCTTCAGTAGAAAGATTACTCCAAACAGCGAGCGTATTTATAAGTATCTAGATTTTAGTGAGCTATATGATTGATGGTAATGCCTGAAATCAAAGTGCGGGTAGTTTCCGCTGTGGTGGATGTGCAGGAAAATCATAGATTATTGAGTTATGCTGGACGTGGCAGCGCTAGCGTAAACCTGTCTGTGCAGTTATTCGATATTGGCATGGTTTGACTTGAGGTCATGAATTGACTTGTTGGAATTATCAATTATGGATTCTATTACCTGATCCAGAATAAACAGCAAACAGGTCTCGGCATAATTTCCTAAGATCTGGGTGGAATTCTCCAGTGGAGGGAGTTGTAGGGCGTAGTCGGCAAGTTTTGCCAGAGTCGATCCCGGATTGGCGGTAAGGGCAAAGATTATCGGGTTGAAGCTCTTGGCTTTTTCGACCAGAGTTATTACCCCTGTGGTCTCACCACTGCCGGAAGCACAGATGAGGAGATCCTCCTCCATTATGGCCGGGGTGGTAGCCGCTCCGACTATATGTGCCTTGATGTCTGATTGTGCCAGGCGCATGGCGAACATCTCGATAACACAGCGTGTTCGGCCTGCTGCTAACAGGAATACCCGTTGCGCTTTGGCAATTTTCTGCGCTAATAATCTGATATTATCGCTATCAATTGTTTCAAGACCAAATCTATACTCGTCAATTATGGTATGCAGTCTCTTTTGATGATCCATGATAATCCTCAAAGTTTGTCCTATACGGTTATTATACCTTCATACCTTTAATATATAAATATTAAAAACCGAAAAGGATAAATTACTCCTGAAGAGCTGAAGCGCAGAATTTGCGGGAAAATCATGCTGGGACAGATATGCAAACTCCTGATGTAAATTGGATACGGGGGATGGGATGGGTGTCTTATTGTGGATATTTTAAGGCAACCTCTAATAATTACATATTTGCGACTTACTTGTTTTCTTGCACTCTACTGTCACCACTAGATGTAGTAAATATTCTCGATATTCACTGTATCTAGTAATACCAGCAGATTATAAAATTACTGCGTAATTCATCAAAAGCAATTAATAGAGGTCGTCTTAATAAGATTGCGGGTGAGGTACCAGATAATTCTGCTGCAGGGTCGGAGTAATATTGACTTTTGTAGAAATGTGTGGAGTACTGAGATTTGTATTGATAATCCTCATTGTGGTTAATAAGCCTATAGACTAAAATAATGTCAGGTTGGAGTGGTGAGATATGGACTTAACTAATTGGTAGTAATACTGGCAAGAAATCCTTGGTTATAGTCTCTGCCGATATTAGGCAGATGAGGTTTTAGTAAGATATTTTGCGTGAAATGAATAAAATTGCATCTCCTTTATAATGAAAGCTTTACACTTATAGAGCGCGAGTTGGTTCGCAAAACAACAATTATTGCTATCTTGCGTATTTTTTTATTTTTGGGGATTTTTTATTTGAATGTGTTTTCGTTTTATTGCATAATTTGCGGCCACAGAAAAGACCTGGTTTTGTTTGAAGTAAAACATGCGGTGATTTGGTGTTGGATGTCGATGGGTTGCAGAGTATTTTTGGGTGTACTTGAGCGTTAGAGAGGTTACGTATGCAAAAACGAAGATTACAACTGGGGCGTTATGACTGGGCGGTGTTTATGGGACTCTTTGTTGAGGCTTTTACTATGCAGGTAGTGCCGGTTATTCTTCTGGCGGTATCGAATGACCTCGGATTTCCGTTGGCTGCTGGCGGCTTTGCTCAAGGTGGCCTTATCCAGTTTTTCTCGGGAATTACCGGGGTTATAGCGATGCTCTTTGGCTCATTTCTTGCCAGTAAATTCGGGAAACGGGTAACCTATATCCTGAGCTTAACCGGTTTATTTCTCGGTATTGTGGCTCTGGCCTTTGCCCAGACTTATCTGATGTTTGTATTATTGATGATGCTTGCCGGGGCAGGGGGTAGTCTGCTTATCGGGTTGGCGCCTGCAATAGCCCATGGTCTTCACCCCAAAGATTCCGGGAAGTATATTACTATTGCAAATTCGTTCTGGTCTGTCGGCATGCTTCTTACTGTACTCTTGGCTGGGGTGTTGCTGGGGGCAGGGGTATCTTGGAGGTATGTACTTCTGTTAGGTAGTACAGCGGTTCTTCTTCCGATAATTATTATGCTTCTACCTCAGAAGTCTGGAGACAATTTTCCTCAGAATAACGAGGAAGGGAGTATGCGTGAGGCAGGAAGGGTAAAGCTCAGATTGCTGCGTACCCCAAAATTCTGGAGATTTATCTGTATGCTTTCATTTGTAACTTGCTCTGAATTGATAATTGGGCTCTGGACTCCGAGTTATGTTCAGTTGAATTTTAAAGCGAGTGCAGAGGCGGGTGGTTTGGCGGTCGGTGTCTTTGCGGTTGGTATGATAATTTCACGGTTTGTCAGTGGTTACCTGGTAAAGCAGGATAAAATTAAGTTATTTATCCTAGGATATGGACTTAGTGCCTGCCTCTTGACCTCGACTTTTCCGTTTATTCACACGCTACTCTGGTTTTATGTTATGCTCTTTGTCTCTGGTTTGGCGATAGCCCCACTCTGGCCGTATATTCAGAGTTACTGTGTTGATCAGTTGCCGGAATACGACAAGACGGTAGTGCTGATACTTCTCTCAATATTCGGGGTATGTGCTTACTCGGTACTTTCTTGGGTTAGCGGTATTATTGCTACAGAATTTGACAATCTAAATCCGGTGTATTATTTGGTGCCGCTGAGTTATCTCTCCTGTATTATCATGCTGTGCTTTACCGGAAGGGAAAAGCACAGTGATGAAATTATTTTATGAGGTCGGTGAACCAAGGGAGCGCCATATAGCATTGTATGACTATGGCGTTGATGATATCGAGTGAGAATGCGCCGACTAAGGGGACAATGAGAAAAGCGCGAGGGGCTGGGCCAAAGTGCTTGACAATACTATCCATATTGGCAATTGCTGTTGGTGTGCTACCCAGTCCGAAACCGCAGAGACCACCGGAGATTATCGCTGAATCATAGTCCCGACCCATGATGAAGAAGGATACGGTGGCGGCAAAGATAACAACGAATAGGGTTTGAACCAGCATAATGATACTGAGGGAACCGGCGAGAGGGGCGAGCTCCCAGAGGCGAATCTTCATCATCGCCATCGCCAGGAAGATTGCCAGAGAGACATTACCGATTACGGCCAAAGTCTCGGCATGGATATGTTCTTTTGATTTAATGGTAAGAATATTACAGAGAATTATCCCGGTAAAGAGGCAGCCTACAAAGCCAGGAAGAATAAAGTCTTCGCCATTGAGCAGGTCTACGATCGGTCCACCGAAAATTATGCAGATAGTGATAAGGAGTATCGATTTGAGCATGGTATCGGTGCAGACCGATTCTTTGTCATCATAGCGTCTGGAGTGGAACTTCATCTCAACTGAATCCTTGGTCTCGGGAGCAGTCGGAGAGAGATTGAACTTGGTGATTAGAAACTTTGATACCGGGGTGCCGACAATACCTCCTAGGATTAGTCCAAAGGTGGCGCAAGCCATAGCCATTTCTACCGCTCCAGTCAGCGGTGTGGAGGCAGATGCAAACATATCGCCGTATACCTTGCCGGTACCATGACCACCGGTAAGGGTTACCGAACCGGCGAGCAGACCAATTCTCGGGTCGAGGTTGAAGACGGAAGCCAGTCCGACACCGATGAAGTTTTGGAATAGGAGGAAGATAAAGCAGATGCCAAGAAATATAATTAGACCCTTTCCTCCGCGTTTGAGTAAACGTAGGTTGGCGTTCAAGCCGACTGTTGCAAAAAATACCAGCATTAGATAATCACCGGCGGTGGTGTCAAAGTTCATCTTGATATTGAAGAATAGGTAGACAAGTAGAGTAAAGATTGAAAAGATTACTCCGCCGACCACCGGATCGGGGAGGTTTAGACGATTTAAAAAATTGATTTTTGCGGAAATAGTCTTTCCCAGGTAGAGGATGAAGATTGCGATTAAGATACTGGTAAGTGTATTGAAGTCCCATGAGTTGTGTGTAAATATTTTTTTTATAATTGTAAGTAGCTCCTCTACCATCAAACTATTCCTCCTTTTTTGTTCGTGTGTTATTCTGTAGATGTCGGTACAGTTATTAGTTAGTATGCTTGATTATAAGGGTAATTGTATCAGCATTATTAATTTATGGCAACCTCTAATAATTACATATTTGCGACTTACTTGTTCTTTTGCACTCTACTGTCATCACTAGATGTAGTAAATATTCTCGATATTCACTGGATCTAGTAATATCAGCTGATTACAAAATTACTGTGTAATTCATTAAAAACAATTAAAAGAGGTCGCCTTAAAGCTAATTAAAAGTTGTATCTAGGATATTATTCTTTAGGGCTGGGGTTGGAATTTGGTGAAATATCAATGTGGTGCAATAGTGCAGTGCTGGAGACCGGAAATGTATGGGATTAATTATATGATTTAATCTTAACATTAATGTTTGATACAGAAATATGTAAAAAAAATATCTTGTATTGTTTCATATCGCAGGGAGTTAGACGATTATAGCCGGGTTTGTCAGAAAAATAATAGCTTACATATTTGCATAAGAAATAAATTATTGTATACTTCAAATGATACAGCTTTGGTCGCGCGTTCATTGTTGATGTGATTACGCGGGTTCTTCATTAATTTGCTTTTGTTTAAATAGAATTTGTTTAACGGCGGTAATTTTTTCTCTCCTTTTGTCATTGGAGAGAAAAAAAATACCAGATAATGGTCGCGCGTTCATAATGATAAGATTGTTGATTAAAGCGAGTGGATAGAGCAGTCTTGAGGTTATAATCGATGTGTTGTGGATCAATACATGTTTTTTGTTTTTGTTAATTTGGAGGTGTCTTCTATGCTTAAGCGAGCTATGCTGTCGCTACTGGTATGTATGTGCATACTAGGTTTTGGTACTGTGGAGAATGCAAGTGCTAAAAAACCGGTGACAATTTCTGTGTTACAGCAGTCTGTGTCTGGTTGGAATCAGAATTTCAATCCATTTTCAAATATTCTTGAGGCTTATAAGGGTTTTGTCTATGAGCCACTGGTGATTTACAACGGACTTAATAATGAAGAGATTCCATGGCTGGCAGAGGATGTTGAGTTGCAGGATGATCTTCAGACTGTAGTTTTGAAACTTAGAAAAGGTGTGAAGTGGAGTGATGGTGAGGACTTTGATGCTGATGATGTGGTTTTTACTTACAATTACTTCAAGGAACATCCTGAGACCGATTATAGCGGTATGTGGGGAGAAGGTGGCAAGCTTAAAGATGTTAAAAAGATTGATGATCATACTGTAGAACTCGTCCTGAGCGAGAAGAATGCGTTTGGCGAGAGTCCGGTTCTCAATGAGGTCTGGATGATACCGGAGCATGTCTGGTCGAAGATTGCTGAACCGACCAAAGCAGTAATCAAAGAACCAGTAGGTACGGGACCACTCACCGAAGTTGTACGTTTTAACCCTCAACTCTTTATCATGGGAAGAAATCCATACTATTGGCAGGCAGATAAGCTCAAGGTTGATCAGATGGCCTGGCCGCAATATAACTCCAATGACGCTGCTTATGATATGCTGATGTCTGGTAAGATCGACTGGGCGCATATCTTTATCCCTGAGATTGAAAAGATCTATGTTGGTGGTAGTGATACCAAAAAGTACTGGTTCCCTTCACGTGATGGTGTGCGCATCGCCATGAATATGCAGACCAAGAATGAGAATAACCGCAAGGCTTTCAATAATGTAGATTTCAGAAAGGCTTTCTCGCTCAGTATGAACCGTGAAGATATGATGAATATCGGCGCATACGGTTATGTAAAGGGTGGCAACCCTGCAACCGGACTCTGCCCCTCACTCTGGAAGTGGCGTAATCCAGAAGCGGATAAGGTTTGGGAAGAATATTATCAGTATGATATTCCTAAGGCCAAAAAGATTCTGGCAGAGGCTGGTTTTAAAGATGTCAATAGCGATGGTTATGTTGAGAACCCTGACGGAACACCTATAAAGTTTGATATCCAGGTGCCAAGTGGTTGGACAGACTGGGTGAATAACTGTCAGATTGCGGTTGAAGGTCTGCGTAAGGCTGGTATCAATGCCAGTGTTGCTACACCTGAGGTAAATGCTTATGTCGCTGCTTGGCCGACCGGGGACTTTGATGCGCAGTTCTGCGGTAACAATCTGCTGCCAACTGTCTATAAGTTCTACGAACAGACTATGACTAAGCCATATTTTGACAGCATTGTCTGGTGGTCGTCAAATTTGACCAAGGATGACAATCCTGAACGTGATGCACTCATCGAAAAGCTCAAGACCGCTACAACCGAAGCCGAGCAGCAGAAGATTGCGGGAGAGATTGAGATGTACTATGCCCAGAATGTACCGCATATCCCGTTGTATTATAATGGTGACTGGTTTGTGTATAATACTTCACGCTTCAAAGGCTGGGCTAATGCGGATGACCCATATATTGATCCTGCCCTGGCGCACGTAAGTGATAGAGTATACCACCTGTTACACCTAGAGCCTGTTCAAGAATAAATTTTCACCTCAAAACACAGATAACCTGCGCATTGGTATATTATTACATATGTTTTTGTCAATGTGCAGGTTATTTCACCAGCGCGTTAGTACTAGCTTCAGTACAATATCCAGTATTTATTTTATATTTTAATTTGAAAATAAATCGGAACGGCAGAAAATGCAGGTTCTGTAGGGTTCTGAATAAAATAATATTTGCGCTTTTAGGCGCTTGTTGGTTAGATTTAAGGAATGAGGAAAGTATGAGATATTTCTTACAGCGGTTTGGATTCTATTTTATAGCATTCTTCGCCGCTATTACGATTAATTTCTTTTTACCCCGAATGATGCCCGGGGATCCGGTGCAGTCTTATATTGCATCATTATATTCCGGGGGGGGGAATATCAGTGCGGAGACGGTTAAGGCGATCGAAAAACTCTTTGGTTTTGTTGACCAGCCTCTCTGGAAGAGTTATTTGGATTATATTGGAAGTATGCTTACCGGAGACTGGGGAATATCGCTCAAGTATTATCCGCGCCCGGTTTTGAACGTAATTGCTGATTACCTGCCGTGGACATTATTTCTGGTTGGTGGTTCGGTAATTATCTCATATATAATTACTACCTTTCTGGGAATTCTGGCAGCGTGGAACCGGGGCGGTTATTTCGATAGCGTTGTGACTATCACCGGACAGATACTCGCCAATATTCCAGCTATTGTAACTGCGCTGCTGCTTTATATGATCTTTGCCAGTCAGTTGAAGATATTCCCTTCCGGCGGTTCGTACGATGCGTATGACTGGAGTATGGAACCGGGTCTGAATCTGCCGTTTATCAAGAGTGTACTGTATTATGCGGTATTGCCGGCAAGTGCTATTATTGTTACTAGTCTAAGCAATATAATGGTGATGCGGGCGAATATGATCAATCAGCTTGGTGAGGATTATATTGTCATGGGTTGGGGTAAGGGAGTGCCCGATACGCAGGTGATGCTGGGGTATGGAGCGCGTAATGCGTTGCTGCCACTGGTTACAACTTTCGCTATGAGTATGGGATATATATTCGGCGGGTCTATTGTCGTTGAGATGATCTTCAATTATCCGGGGCTGGGGTTACTCATGTTCCAGGCGCTTGCAGCCAGAGACTATCCGTTGATTCAGGGACTGCTGTTATTGATTACCACGCTCGTTCTCTGTATGAACATCTTTGCAGATATCGTGGTATTCTTACTTGATCCAAGACTTAGAAGGCAGGGGAAGAAGTAAATGACAAGAATAAATAACTTTGTGAAATTTCTCAGGCAGAACTTAAAATTTGCAGTGGGGCTAGGTATTCTGCTGATTGTGATCCTAAGTTGTGCGGCCGCCCCGCTTATTACCTCTCATGATCCGGTGGCCCGACTATCCGGACAGCATGAGCCGCCATCGGTAGATCATGTATTAGGAACAACCCAACTTGGTCGTGATGTCTTTGCCCAAACGTTGTATGGTGGTAGAACTTCAATTGTAGTTGGAGTGGTCGCTGCAGCAATAACTCTCTTTCTGGCCATGGTTATTGGTACCTGTGCGGGTTACTTCGGGGGAATTGTAGATAATGTTATTGCTACGGTTATAAACATTGTGATGGTAATACCAAATGTGCCGTTGATTCTGGTGATGGCGTCGATGCTCGGTAAGATAAGCCCGATCTATATTGGGTTGATAATTGGGCTAACCTCCTGGGCTTGGGGAGCGAGAGTAATTCGGAGTCAGGCGATGAGTATCCGTACCCGGGAGTTTGTCTATGCGTCCGAGACGCTCGGAGAGACGAAATTTCGCAGGCTTTTCTTTGAGGTGATGCCGAACATGATGTCTATTCTCAGTAGTCTCTTCGTCGGTACGGTCATTTATGCGATAATGGCGGAAGCGACACTTGAGTTTCTGGGTTTTGGTGATCCGTTATCGACAACTTGGGGGATTATGCTCTTCAATGCTCAAAACTCGGCGGCGTTGCGTGTCGGAGCGTGGTGGGAGTTACTGGGGCCGTGTTTGGGATTGATATTGCTCGGATCTGGATTGACCCTGATCAATTTCTCAATCGATGAGATATCAAATCCAAAGCTGAAGGTCAATAAGATTATGGCAAATTATAAACGTATGCAGAAGAAAGGAAAGGTTTAAATGCAACCTCTATTAGAAGTTAATAACCTTTCTGTTGATTATATTACAATGACAGGGAGTGTAAGGGCGGTTGATAATGTGAGCTTTACCATCAATCCTGAGGAGATTCTAGGTTTGGCGGGAGAATCCGGCTGCGGCAAGAGCACAATTGCGTATTCATTAATGCGCCTGCATCGTCCGCCGGCAGTTATCTCGGGAGGGGAGATCAGACTTGGTGAGACCAATGTTTTGAACCTTGACACTGAGCAGCTAAGAAGGTTTCGCTGGGAAGAGATGAGCATGGTATTTCAGAGTGCGATGAATTGTCTGAATCCGGTGGTGCGTCTGGATCAACAGTTCTTTGAAATATTTAAATATCATGGCATTACCCGAAATAAAAAAGATGCTTTCGAACGTTCGGCAGAACTGATGAAGATTGTCGATATTGCTCCAGAACGCTTACGGGATTATCCGCATCAGTTTTCAGGTGGGATGCGCCAACGTGCAATAATCGCTATGGCTTTGGCGCTCAAGCCTAAATTGCTGATCCTTGATGAACCGACTACAGCGTTGGACACAGTGGTGCAGCGTGAAATTTTACAGAAGATTTATGAACTCAAGAAGAAATTTAAGTTTTCTATCCTATTCATTACGCATGATCTGAGTCTGATGATGGAATTTTGTGATACTGTGGCTGTGATGTATGCCGGTAAGATAATTGAGATGGCTCCATCAAAGCAGATTCTGAATGCTCCACGGCATCCATATACCTATGGCTTGAAGAATTCATTCCCTTCACTTCAAGGTGAAATCAAGTATATGGAGGGTATCCCGGGATCTCCTGTAAGTCTGTCAATGTTGCCGCGCGGTTGCAGGTTCCAGGATAGATGCTTCAATGTTACCGGGGAGTGTAGACGTTATGAACCACTTATGGGGGCGGATAAGCATAACTTTGTCTGTTGCCATAATCAGTTGATAGAAGGAAAGGTGTAAAAGATGACAGCAGTAACTACAGCTACGCCAATCTTTGAAGCAAAGAATATAGTTATGGATTTTACCGTTCAGAAGAGTGGTGGTATGTTTGCCGGGACTAAAACCCTCAGAGCGCTCAACGATGTTTCTTTTCAAATGTTTCCGGGTGAGTCATTGGCAGTGGTAGGTGAGTCCGGTTGTGGTAAATCTACTTTGTGCCGAATTGCCATGCGTGTGCATGAACCTACTGGCGGTAGAATGACCTATGCAGGTAAGGATGTACATAATTTTGCCAGTAAACAGGATTATAGGAATTACCGTGAGAAGGTGCAGATGATATTTCAAGATCCGTTCTCGTCCCTTAATCCTCTGCATAGTATCGAGTATACACTCTCGCGTCCGCTCAAACTATATCACGGTATGAAGAATAAGCAGGAGTTGGATGCAAAAATTAATGAGATTATGGAGACGGTTGGGCTTATTCCAGCAGTAGAGCAGAAGAAGAAGTATCCGCATCAGCTCTCAGGGGGGCAGAAGCAGCGTGCGTTTATCGGTAAGGTATTGGCGATAGGTGCGGATGTAATATTTGCCGATGAACCGACTTCGATGCTTGATGTCTCAATCCGTCTGGGTGTACTCAATCTGATGAATAAGATGAAGTTTGAGAATAAGAAGTCGTTTTTATATATTACCCATGATATCGCAACAGCTCGTTATTTTTCTGAACGGATAATTGTCTTATACTGTGGTCATATGGTCGAGTGGGGGGATGTGAATAAGGTAGTAAAAGAACCGGCGCATCCGTATACCCAGTTACTTATTTCGGCTGCGCCCGATCCTGAGCGGGATAGACTTGTAGAATTGAAGGAGAAGGGACGTTCTGAGATTCAACAGTGGACTCCAGAGAGTAAGGGGTGTCCGTTTGCACCGCGCTGTTTGCGGGCTACGCAGCTATGCTATGAACAGATGCCAGAAGCGGTTGAGGTAGACCCCGGTCGATTTGTTAGGTGTAATCACCTTTAAGGATATTTGAGTTTTCTGACTGAGTAGTGGTTTCAAGTACAATTGGAAAGGTTTTATCATGTATAAAGTTAATGATGACTTTATCTGGGGTGTTGCTACGGCAAGTTACCAGGTAGAGGGTAGAGGTACTGGTGAGAAGGGTGTCTGCATCTGGGATACATTCTCTAAGTCAGGAGTACAGTATGGGCATAATGGTGATAGAGCTAGTGATCAGTTTCATCGCTATAAGGAAGATATAAGATTAATGAAGGAGTTGGGGGTCAAGTCGTATCGCTTTTCTATTGCTTGGCCTAGGATATTCCCGGAATCAATGGAGCAGGAAAATGTTGCCGGGTTTGAGTATTATCATCAACTGTTAGATGAATTATTAGCGAGTGGCATTGAACCCAATGTTACACTCTATCATTGGGATCTACCGCAGTATCTACAGGATATCGGTGGGTGGACAAATAGAGAAATCGCTTACGCCTTTGAACGCTATGCTGAGAGTTGTTTTAAACATCTCGGCGATAAGGTTAAGATGTGGGTAACTTTGAATGAACCGTATTGCTCTTCATTTGTAAGTTATGAATTCGGTGAGCATGCGCCAGGTTATAAAGATCGTAAAATGGCGTATGATGCAGCGCATCATCTGAATCTCGGGCATGGCCTGGCGGTGAAGAAGTTCAGGAGTATGGGCTGCCAGGGTGAGATTGGAATTGTGCATAATCTTTCCTATCCGCGTCCGGCTAATCCTACGGAGCAGGATATTGAGGCTGCTGACAGAGGTGCGGATAAGGGTTTTTATATGTTTACCGATGCCATCTTCAAAGGGGTATATCCTCAGCGCCATCTACAGGCTCTTGGTATAGAGCTGCCGATTGAACGTGGTGATATGGATTTTATCTCGGAAAAGATTGATTTTCTGGGGGTTAATTATTACATGGAGGATGCTGTAACCTTCGATGCTGCCGAGCCCGAGAGGTTCAGGAAGGTTGCCAGCGTGAAGAAGAAGACAGCCATGAATTGGGATGTGGTGCCGACAGGGTTGTATCGTTTACTCAAACAGGTGCAACGTAATTATGGTGATATCCCTCTGTATATCACCGAGAACGGCTGTGCGTATTATGACACACTCAATGAGGATGAGAGTCGTTGCCATGATCCGGAGCGTATTGAATACTATGCGCAGCACTTTGCGCAGGTAGGCAGACTGCTGAGTGAAGGGGTAAACCTCAAGGGATATTATGCGTGGTCATTTATCGATAACTTTGAATGGGCTTGGGGGTATACCCGTAGATTTGGTCTGGTTTACTGTGATTATCAGGATATGCGGCGTATCCCTAAAGACAGTTATTATTATTACCGAGAAGTGATTGCCGGTAATGAGACTATTTGAGAGGTTGAGCCTAAGAGTAAGTATAACAACAATGAAGTGCAATAAATGGTGGTGGGTGTAATGAATTATAATCATTACACCCACTATTTTTTTGTTTACATTGCATTATATGGCTGTTACATTATATAGTGGGGGCTGGAGCGGTTGGATTGAGCAAAGAAAGAAGAATATTATGATGCAAGCAATTAGGAAGTGCTATTGGCGTAGGGTGTTAGAGGTATTGTTGGTGTTGATAATGTTGGTAGCGGTCAGTAGTATGACTGCTCGCGCTGATGATGATGAGAGCTTCTCAGAATCTGTGGTAGACCTTTGGCATAAGGTCTCAGGGGCGGCGGTAAAAGGGAGTAAGGTTGTAAAGGAGAAGAGTGTCGAGTTTGGAAAGAATGTTAGTGATAAGAGTGTTAAATTCGGCAAAGAGGTAAGTGATAAGAGCGTTGACGCTTGGGAAGGAGCCAAGGATGAGGTTGATGATGACGCTGAGTTGGAAGATGGTGCTTTTGGGGATACAAGTATCGGCGTCGGTGAGCCTGATCCGACAGAGATAGATGACGAACCGGCGGTAGATGGTGATGCTGAGTTGGGAGAGGGTGCGTTTGGAGATACCCGCATGGGGGTTGGTGCGGCGGATCCAACTAAAATAGATGATGAACCGACGGTAGATGATCCTACTCGGGAGTAGAGCGTTAGCTTACATAATTATGTATTGAGATCGGATTATCAATTTATCGTTAGCAGTAACATATTTATTTTGTATTGTGTGTTGAATTGTAGCATTTTTGGACAATGCTGAGGGTGGGTAATGAAGCGAAATTTTCGGAAATACTTATACCGGATTAGAGAGACCTGGCTAGGTTGGTTGTTGTTAGGGCTGCTGTTTGGCGTGGGCAGTGTCCTTCCATTATGGGCAGACGATGCTGCAGAATCAGATTCACTCACGGATTACTGGGAGAGAATCTCGGATGCTGCAGTAGAGTTTGGCAAGGAGGTGGGGCAGGCGAGTGCGGAGTTTGGTACGGAAGTGGGAAAACAGAGTGCTGAATATGGCAAAGAGCTAGGGCAGCGGAGCGCGGAGTATGGCAAGGAAATCGGTCAGAGAAGTGCTGAGTTTGGGCGGGAAGTGAGTGATAAGGCGGTGGCAGCCTGGGAGCGGGTTACCAGTGATACTGATAGTAGTGATGTTGGTGCTGATTCGTCTTTTGGCGATGTAAATATGGGCGTGGAGGAGGTGACTGAGGCTACACCGGAAGACTCTTTTGCTACTAAGGCCGAGCGTTCGGCGGTGGAATTGTGGGCGAGGGTGGCAGAGGCGTTTGCGCAAGGAGATTCAGGTGAGGAGGGATATCCGTCGCGAACTCAACTCTGGAATGAGGTGCATGGTGACCTGGCAGAGGCAGCGCGGAGGCAGTCACAGAATTTGCCGGAGGTTTCCGCTTCTGGCGCGAGTCAGGGAGCGAATCGTAAGGAAATAGATGAGCTTTTACGCCGTATTTTGGTGTCACTGGAGGTCTCTGGAATTGCCAGAGGGAGGAAGGAGTATGCAGCTCTTGAGGAAGAGGTGAGCAGTAAGCGGGCAGACATTATTCGGCTCAGGGAGAAGATGGTGGTTGCTCCTGAGCAAGTTGAAGGGGTGGATCGGCTCTGGAGCAGCACAGTTCGGGATTATCAAGAGCAGATTGCTGCCTTAGAGCAGGAGATTGGTAGTTTACAGGTGCGGCAGAACGAAATTTTGAACAGTATTCAAGGTGAACTCCTCAAGCGGAGCGGGGTAAAGTTATCTGCGGATCAGGTGTATAGCCTGGTGGTGCTGGTAACGGGTGAGAGTTTTATTACCCTGCATAGCGTAGTGTATAATACCCGGCAGCTTTTCGACCTTCTTGAGCAGTTGGCTAGGGAGAATATGGAGGATATTGGTAGTGTCAGGAGGTATTACGGCATGTATCTTGTACTCCTGCAAGTACTTGAACTGGCACACGACCAGGAGATTGCGCGAATTGAAGGAGAGTATCTCCCCAGGCTGGAGGAGTATCAGGTGCAGGTGGATATTGCTTCTCAGGATACGCGAAAGTTGATTATGGCAATCAAGGGAGATGAGAGTAGTGTTACGCTGCTCAATACTAATTTACAGGCGCAGGCAGAGTTGTATGCTGCGTGCAGGGTATATATAGCTTATTTGCGGGAATATTTGCTTGCCTTGCATTCCGGTCGGGAGCAGATTCAGCGGCAATTGTTTATTCTGGAGTATGCCTCTAATATTGCCTATTTGCCTTCTGGCTTTGTGAGTATGATGCAGAATAGTACCCGGGTATTGCACGACCTCAGCAGTTTGGAACTGCCGAGCCTGAAAGAGGGGGGCATAGGGCGAGTCAAGGCAGCGTTGAGCCTGCTCTCATTCCAGATTAATGAATAAATATCTCTTTTTTTTTGGCGAGATATAATAGGGTTTGGCTGACTGCTTTAATGGCTGGAGAATATGTGGCGGTAATATCAGGTTTGGGGTCAGAGCCAGACTAGATTTGGTTTAGGATGGTAATATGTGGTTTTGCGGCGAGAAGAGGATAATATTGTACTAATAAGCACAATAAGTGTGTTGAATTTTTAAGGTGTTGTACATAGAGTAAGAAGGGGGCGTTGCGTGTTTTGCAGTAAGGTGGTGATTCGATCAATGGGGCTGGTTGTTGCTTTGTCAGTACTGCTAGGTTGTACAGTATCTGCCGCTAATGAAAAACTTTATGTATATTATTGGGTAGGGTATATTCCTGAAAGTGTCTTTATTGAGTTTACTGAAGAGACCGGAATAGAGGTATTGCATTCGACTTATGAGTCAAACGAGGAGATGTATGATACTCTCTCTGAAACCAATGGTAATGGTTATGATATAATTGTTCCTTCTGGTTATTTTGTGAGTATGATGGTGGAGCGAGGTTTGCTCAGGAAGATTGAGCTGGAGAGATTGGAGCATTATGCCAATCTGGATAAGCGGCGACTCGGTAAGTATTCTGACTATGGGGTGCCGTACTTCTGGGGGGCGACTATTTTGGCAGTGAATTCTTCGCTGTTTCCTCCTGAGAGTATCACTAGCTGGAGTGATCTTTTGAAGCCTGAATATGCCGGTAAGATTGTTCTTACCGATGATCTTCGGGATGTCTTCAGTATGGCTCTCTATACCCTTGGGTTTTCCATAAATACCAGAAATAGTGGCGAGATACATGCGGCATATGACTGGTTGTCTCGCTTACGGGCAGGGGTTGAGTTTCTGCCGTCACAGGAAGTGCTTGACCGTGTTAATAAGGATAAAGTGCCGATTGCGCTGATGTATAATGGCGATATTGCTTTTATGCATGGGGATAATCCGGAGTATGTGGCGGTCTATCCCAAAGAGGGTGTGCCGCTATGGATTGATTATCTGGCGATACCCACGGGAGCGAAGAATGTGGGCAATGCCTATAAGTTTATTGATTTTCTGTTGAGGGCCGATATCAGCAGACGGGTGGCAGAGGATGTTCAATATTCGACTCCGAATGTAGAGGCGTATAAACTCCTGGGCGAAGAGATTCGGCAGAGTCCGGTACTCTATCCGGCAGACAGTCGGCTTGGTGATTCTGAATTTTTAGATTCGGTGGGCAGTGCTCTCCCCCTGTATGAGCGCTATTGGCAGATGCTCCAATCTGAATAGTAGGTGCAGGGGTATACTTTTACTGATAAATACTGATTAACCGGGGCTTGTCCTGGTTTTAACCCGGCCAAGCCCTGATAGTGGAAGTCAGCGACCGGAGGACGGATTATTGAACTCGGCGAGTGCTTCAAGCATGGCCAGGATGTTCTCTGGGGGGACGTCGGGCATGATATTGTGGATAGAGTTGAAGACATAACCCCCGCCCGGGGCGAAGATCTCCAGGCGTTTGAGGACGTGCTTGCGTACTTCTTGCGGTGTGCCGTGGTTGAGTACAGTACTGGTGTCTGCTCCCGCGCCCCAGAAGGTTATATCCCGGCCGAATTCTTTCTTTAGCCGTTCCGGCTCCATATCGGTGCAGTTGGTCTGAATCGGGTTTATCACATCGTAGCCGACATCGATGAGGTCGGGCAGGAGCTTGTAGATTGAGCCACAGGAGTGGAGAAAGGCTTTGGACGTGGAGTGCTCTTTGAGGTAGGTTACTAGTTGTTTATGACGTGGCTTGAAGAGAGTGCGATAGGTATCCGGGGACATGAAGGGGCCGGTGCTCATACCGAGATCATCGCCGAAGCGGAAGATATCGATAATATCACCTAGGTGGGTGCAGACCTTCTCCAGCGTCTGTAGATGTATTGTCAGTAGGGCGTCAAGGAGGGGTTCTACCGCTTCGGGTTCGGCAATAATATCCATTAGAAAGTTGTCCATTCTTCTGAGGAATGTACCCCATTCGAACATGTTGCAGCCGACACCCATGAAGAGGGCGCGGTCGGTATTCTGCCGAAGCCTGAGGCAGGTCTCTCTGAGTCGGTTCCAGAAATCCGGATCGCCTGCATCCTGCCAGGGGCTTTGAGCCAGATAGGCCCATAAGACCTTCTGCATCGCTTCCGGAAGATCACTGTAAGCGTCGGGATAATCTTCCAGGTAAGGGAAATAGGTCTGATCATAGAAGGTCGCTCCTTGCGGCATCCTTGCCAGCAGTTCCCCGGAATGGTCATAAACTACTGTATCGCCATTTTCTGCAGCCTCAGGGTTGAACCAGGAGGGGATAAAGGATTTGCTGCCATCAGGGAGGGTTGACGGCTTCCAATCTGAATCGGCGGTATGCCAGGCACGCGCCACATCAATTACATCGACGCCAAATCTATCCAGAAACCAGTCTTCCGGCTCGGCAAGTTGCTGGACTACATCGTAGACCTTGACCTTGCTGTCCATTTTGAGATATTTACCTAGCTTGGCGTAGCCTATCGCCGAGATGCCGGAGCTTGGCGTGGCACCGATATCGAGTGGAACCCTATCCGGTTCACGGTGCTCAATGGTACTGATGATTCTTTCTCTGCTGTTCATGTTGTTTCCTTTCTCTCTCAGGTACTGTTCTATAAAATAATCTATCACTTTATTTGTATTTAGTCAAATTATTTATTAAATTTGCTGTTTGAATTGGTTGTGCATTATTTGCTATAATAGTTGTTATGTTTTTTATATTAACATGTTATAGGTATTTCGATTGAATCATTAATTTTGTCATATGTGTTTTTTAGTATATTATTTGCTTTTTAGCTTAGATTGGGGTATAATTTTGATAAAATAGTTTATCAAAATTATTGAACTAATATTGGAGGTTAAATTATGTCTATGAAACGTATTGCCGAGGCGGCAGGAGTCTCGATTTCAACGGTGTCGCTGGTCCTCTCGGGGAAAGGGAGAATATCAGAGCAGGTCAGAGCCAGGGTGCTAGGGGCGGCAAAAGCCTTGAGCTATAAGAGTCCGCTCTATTCTGAGCAGCAAGGTGCTGTGGTGGTTCTTTATTCGATAGACAGGGAGTGGGAGCATGTACTGGGATTTATGAATAGGATTATCTGCGGACTTGAGCAGGAACTTACTGCTAATTCCATACCGGTACTGTTGTTACCGATATCGTTTACTGACAAGCCAGAGGTGATTGCGGCAAAACTGCGCAATATTGCACCCAGGGCGGTATGCAGTATACACTACAGTAGTTATGAACTTTTTTCGGAGCTTGAAGCAAGCGGGATACCGGTGGTGATAGTGAACCGGAGTTTACTGCAGGATAAGTTCTGTACTGTCTGTGTGGATGATTTTCAGGGAGCATATGAGGCGGGAAAGACGCTTCTAAACTGGACGGGAAACGGGAGGGTGGTCTTTGTTGGGTATGCTAAAGGGGTGATGACCAACCTTATTGATGATAGATTGTATGGTTTTCAGAAGGCTTTGCTTGAGTCAGGGTGCAGCGCTAGCGAGTCGAGAGTGTATTATGCGTCGGAGCCGTTGGCAGCGGGCATGGAAGAGGTGGTGGTAAAAATACTGGAGACGAGAGATCCGCAAGGGGTATTTGTTTATGATGACTATTTGGCTTTGCATCTCTATGCTGCTTTGCAGGCGCGGGGGAAGGTGGAGGGGGTGCGTATTTTAGCGCCGGGTGATACGTTGGATTATTCGCTGCCGATAATACCGCAAATTTCTACTATGTCTATCGATACCAATATGTTAGGAGTGTATGGGGGGAGGATGATTGTGGCGCTGCTGAGGGGTGGGGAGCTGCCTTTGAGGGTGCAGAAGGTTAGGCAGAATCTGGTAATACGGGGTACTTGATAGGTAACGGAAAAAATAATGACTGTAATATTTAAGTTTTTTTTGCTTATCTGATCGATATTTTAATATATTGATATTTAATGTGTTATAGTATATTTTGGGGGTAATTGGAGCGGATTTCTGATTGTTTGTGATTGGGTTTCGTGATTGTTTGTGTTTGATTGTGCTTGACTCAGAGT
This sequence comes from Planctomycetota bacterium, assembly GCA_963556115.3. Lineage (GTDB taxonomy): Bacteria > Planctomycetota > SZUA-567 > SZUA-567 > SZUA-567. Next base: position 193,669 of record CAUVYI020000007.1, read on the forward strand.
GTTTTGTGGGGTATTATTAATAGTGTTAGCAGTTTGAATATCCAGGTTGAAATGCATGTTTTTGATAAGGAGCGTGATTGATGAGTGAAAGATTGTCTGACTTTAATAAGGAAGTCCGTTATGCTGAGTTGGCCAGGGTGCTGGAGCAGACAGAGTTTGCCAAGTCTGCGGTGGAAGCGGTGAACACCCATATTCATACCTTTTATTCATTCAATATTGATGGTTTGTCCCCACTTGAAGTCTTGCTCAAATCTAAACAGTATGGCCTAGAGGTAGCCGGTACGGTGGATTTTGATGTACTGGATGCGATGGAAGAGGTCTTTGAGGTGGGTGACCGGCTCAAGCTTCGTACTATCGCTTCGTTGGAAACTAGAGCTTTTGTCGAGGATTATAAGGATCGGGAGATCAACTCACCGGGTGAGAGCGGGGTGTTGTACACTATGGGTGTTGGTTTTGTGCGCTTGCCTGCAGCCGGTACCGAGGCGGCTGCTACTCTGGCGGCAATGCGTCAGGGAGCACGTGAGCGGAATATTGCTCTGCTTGGGCGTCTGGAGAGTACCTTGGCACCGCTGGTTATTGATTATGCGTCGGATGTGGAGTCGCTTACCCCGGCTGGAAATGCGACCGAGCGACATATCGTTGAGGCTCTGGAGAAGAAGAGTCGAGCAAGCTTTGAGGGTGCTGCGCTGGCTGCATACTGGGCTGAGAGATTGGGCGCAGGGGAGTCGGAGGCGGAAAAACTGCTCGCTGATTCGAATGCACTCAGAAATACTATTCGTTCTAAACTGATGAAACGCGGTAGTGTCGGGTATGTGGCTCCTGACAGCACCACCTTCCCGCCGTTGCGTACGGTAGTGAAGATGGTTCGAGATTCGCTGGCGATACCTTGCTGGGCCTGGCTCGATGGCTTCTCCGCCGGCGAGCAGGATGCGGAAGAACTGGTGGCGTATATGGTCTCGGTGGGTATCAGGGCTATCGCTATTATCCCGGAGAGGAACTGGAATTTTGCTGATGCTGAGCTCAAGGCCAAGAAGGTTGCGGCACTCACGGCGCTGGTCGAGGCTGGAAGAAAGAAGGATATGCTCTTTGTTGTCGGTACCGAGATGAACAGCTTCGGACAGCCGTTTGTCGATGATTTTTCTGCTGCCGAACTTGCGCCGTTTGTTGGAGACTTCCTTGAAGGAGCATATGCGGTGTATGGGCATACCTTGCTGGAACGGGCGGTTAAAAAGGGATTGATGAGCTCATGGGCAGAGGTAGTCTTCGGTACGGATTATGCTGGAGCGAATAAATTCTATGCGGAATTGGGTCGGGCTTCGGTTGATCCGGCGGGTGATATTGCGAAGCTCCAGCAGCTCGCGGATTTCACTGATTTGGCCAAGGTGGTGGATACAGTACGGATATAGGTTTTTCATAATATAAAGAAAGGTTTTGAGCGATGAGTGTATTTTCAATCAAAGATAGAGTTGCGGTAGTGACCGGTGCGGCGCAAGGCCTGGGTAGAGCTCTCTGCGAGAGACTACTGCGAGAAGGCTGTAAGGTTGTTCTGGGTGATATTCAGGAAGATGTAGTGCAGAATACGGCCAAAGAGATCATGGCGGAATTTGGCGGTACTGCAATCGGCGTAAAGGTGGATGTCACCAAAGAAGAAGAGTGTGAAAATCTGATTCAGCGGGCAATGAGTGAGTTTGGCCGGGTCGATATTGCAGTGGCCAATGCGGCGATTCTTATCGCTGAGGAGATTACGGTTGCCGATGCTGCCAAATGGGCCAAGGTTATAGAGGTAAACCTTATTGGTTACTTTAATTTTGCCAAACATGCGGCCAAGGTGATGAAAGAAGCGGGTAAGGGCGCAATAATTCAGATCAACTCCAAATCTGGTAAGAAGGGCAGCTATAAAAATTCAGCGTATGCTGCTGGTAAGTTCGGCGGAATCGGTCTTACCCAGAGTATTGCTTTGGATTTGGCGGAATTCGGCGTGCGCGTGAACAGTATCTGTCCGGGTAATATGCTTGATAGTCCGCTCTGGGTTAACTCGCTTTACGCGCAGTATGCTAAGAAACTTGGTATTACCGAGGCGGAAGTACGTCAACGCTATATCGATCAGGTGCCGATGAAGCGTGGTTGTACCTATGATGATGTGGCCAATGTGCTGGTCTTTATGGCTTCTGATGCGGCGTCGTATATGACGGGTCAGGGTATAAATGTTACCGGTGGACAGGAGATGAAATAGGTGCCGGTGCTTGCACCTTGGTTAGTGGCGCAGAACGTTGTGAGGAAGGGGCGGGTGTATGGCTGAGCAAGATGGCATGAAGTCTAAAGAGCTAGCTCCACAGCGTCAACGGAGTATTCTGCGGATTCTTAAAAGTGAGGGTATGGTCAAGGTGGAGGAACTCTGTGTAGAACTCTCGGCGTCTGCGGCAACTATTAGGCGTGATCTTACCAAGCTCGAGGTTGACGGCTATTTGCGGCGAGTTCATGGCGGTGCGGTACTGGTGACGGGAAATGCTCAGGCCGGTACTGAGATGAACTTTGATGAGAAGGTCGAGACTCTGCTGGCGGAGAAGAAGAGGATCGCTGAACATGCGGCTACCTTCATTGAGAAGGAAGATGCGATCTATCTCGACGGTGGAAGTACTATTCTCGAACTTGCCAAGCTGATAAAGCATGATAAGTCCCTGATTGTGGTGACCAATTCGCTTACTGCGGCGGTGGAATTATCTAACAGTGAAGGCCCCAGAGTTATTCTTACCGGGGGTGATTTGCGCCTCAAGAGTAGAACTATGGTTGGTGCCTTGACTAAACCGCTGATCGACGGAGTGCATCTCGATAAGGCATTTATGGGTACTATCGGGATTACTTCCAAAGGTTTGACGACTACCGATCCGTCAGAAGCCTTTACCAAAGAGTTGGCGGTTGAAGCGGCGAGCCATGTTTATTTGCTGGCGGATCATACCAAATTCGGTAAAACTTCTTTTGTCAGTACGAATAACCTTGATAAGTTTGATCTCTGTATAACCGATACCGGGCTTACCGAGGAGGCGAGAGAGGCGTACTCTCAGGAATTAGGAATTAAAATTGAGGCTGTCGAAGTCAAAAATTAATATATTGTTCAGGAGGTAATTATGAAGACAAAAGCGGTAAGGCTGTACGGTGAGAATGATCTGAGACTTGAGGAGTTTGAGTTGCCTCCGATTCAAGACGATGAAATTCTGGCCAAGGTAGTATCGGATAGTATCTGTATGTCCTCATACAAAGCGGCAAAGCAGGGTGCTGGGCATAAACGTGTGCCTGATGACTGTGCTGAGAATCCGGTTATGATCGGACATGAATTCTGTGGTGAAATTGTGGAGGTGGGTAAGAAGTGGGAGAGTGAGTGGAAGGCGGGTCAGAAGTTCTCAATTCAGCCGGCTATTCCATATAAGGATAAACTCCACGCTCCAGGGTACTCTTTCCAGTATATTGGCGGTGATGCAACCTATGTGATTATTCACCGGGATGTTATGGAACATAACTGTCTGCTCCATTATGACGGCGAAGGATATTTTCCGGCAAGTCTCTCTGAACCTCAGAGCTGTATCGTCGGGGCGTTTCATGCTAATTTCCATATCCAGACCGGTACCTATGTTCATGATATGGGGATTGTTGAGGGCGGTAAGTGTGCGATTCTGGCCGGGGTCGGACCGATGGGACTCGGTGCGATTGATTATGCTCTGCATTGCGACCGCAAACCAGGGCTACTCGTCGTTACCGATATCGATGATGCGCGTCTGGCACGGGCTGCGAGTATCTTTACGGTTGAAGATGCGAAGAATAACGGCGTGGAGTTGATCTACGTCAATACTAAGTGTGACCAGCCGGTAGAGAAGCTGAAGGAACTTACAGGCGGTACTGGTTTTGATGATGTCTTTGTCTTTGCACCAGTGCGTCCGGTCGTTGAACAGGCTGACGCTATTCTCGGGCGTGACGGTTGTCTAAACTTCTTTGCCGGCCCTACTGATCCAGAGTTTAAGGCAGAGTTTAATTTTTATAATGTTCATTACAACTTTACCAAGGTTGTGGGAACCAGCGGTGGTAATACCGATGATATGCGCGAGAGCCTTGAATTGATGAGTAAGGGTAGAATCAATCCGGTGGCGATGATTACCCATGTCGGTGGGCTTGACAGCGTGATTGAGACTACACTCAATTTACCGAATATTCCTGGGGGTAAGAAGTTGGCATATACCGAAGTGAGTATGCCGATGACCGCTATTACTGACTTCAGGAGTAAGGAGGCAGAGGATTCACGTTTTGGTGTTCTTGCAGATATCTGTGAGAAGAATAATATGCTTTGGAGTATAGAGGCTGAGTCTTATCTATTAGAGAATTTTAAATAGAGGTGAAAATATGGCAACCCCGGTGTTAATGCCCAAACAGGGTAATAGTGTTGAAGAGTGTATTATTGTTGCCTGGAATAAGCAGGTTGGTGAGCAGATCAATGAAGGTGAGGTTATTGCCGAGATTGAGACCGACAAGGCCTCATTCGTGGTTGAAGCTCCGGCTACAGGTAAAGTAATTGGACATTTCTTCAAAGAAGGTGAACTTGCACCAGTTCTGGTTAATATAGCCGTAATTGGTGAGGACGGAGAGGATATTGAAGAGTTCCGTCCAAAAATTGAAGCGAGTGCAGCGGCAGCGCCTGCGGCAACCGCTTCGGCCCCGGTAGCAGCAGGTGCTGCTCCTGCCGCTCAAGGTGCGGCGCAGCAGGTAGTTGAAACTGCTACTCCGGTAGCAGCCAGTGTTGAGATTCCTGGTGGCGTATCGCCAAGAGCTAAAAAATATGCTAAGAGATTCAATATTGATGCCGATTCAATTACGGGTACCGGTATCAACGGCAGAGTCGTGGAGAAGGATGTAATTGCCAAGCGTTATGCTTTGCCACGCCAGACCGATGTCGTACGTAAGATGCTTGCCGATGGCTGGGAGGTCAAGCCTGCAGCCAAGAGTAGTACTATCCGTAGCTCAGATCTGCGTAAGGGTGTGGCGCAGAGTAATGTGCGTAAGGTTATTGCTAGCCGTATGTCTGATTCGCTCAAGAACCATGCGCAGCTTACCTTGAATGGTAGTGCCGAAGCTACAATGCTTCTGAAGTGTAGAGCCAAGATCAAAGAAGGAGCCGGTAGCGCAAATCAGGTGAATATCACTATTGGTGATATGATAATGTTTGCGGTGGTTAAGGCTTTGGAAGAGTTCCCACAGATGAATGTTGAGTATGTCGGGGGCAAGGTTTATAAGGCGGATGCGGTGAATATAGCCTTTGCCTGTGATACCGAGAAGGGGCTGCTTGTACCGGTGATTGCGGAAGCGGAAACGCTCACTCTGGCAGAACTCTCACGGGCAGTAAAGACTAGAGCTTACGCGGCTATCGATGGTTCTATCAATCCTGATTATCTTGAAGGTGGATCATTTACAGTATCAAATCTTGGAGCGTTCGGTATTGAGAGCTTTACGCCGGTACTCAATGCTCCGCAGGTAGGTATACTCGGTGTCTGTGCTCCGGTTCTAAGACCGGTACGTGAGGGTGGTGCGGTAGTCTATAAGGACTTTATCGGCCTCTCGCTGACTATCGACCATCAGGTTATCGATGGTGCGCCTGGAGCTAAGTTCCTCGCGAAAGTAAAGGAAAATATTGAGAGTATCGATAAACTTGCAGGCATAGAGTGCTAGACTGGTAGCGTATTAATTAATAAATGATGGATTTATAGAGATAAATAGGAGAACTCATGTACGATCTAATTATTATTGGTTCTGGACCTGGTGGCTACGAAGCAGCCATACATGCAGGTAGTATGGGTAAGAGTGTCGCGCTTTTTGAAAAGGATAACATTGGTGGAACCTGTCTTAATACCGGTTGTATTCCAACCAAGACTATGCTCAAGAGTGCTCACCTTTATCATGAGGTCAAGACTGGAGCAGAACTCGGAATTACCGCTGATAAGCTTGAATTTGATATGAAGGCGCTGGCAGCACGCAGAAGCAAGATTATTGAAAATCTGCGCTCAGGGGTGGAAGGAATGCTCAAGCGCGCCAAGGTGGAAGTGATCAAGGCTGAAGCTAAGATTCTGGGTAAGGGTAAGGTAGAGGCCGCTGGCAAAGAGTATGAAGCTACAAATATCATGCTGGCAACCGGAAGTAAACCGGCTACACCGCCTATCCCAGGAGCGGATTCGGCAAACGTCATCGACAGTACCGGGATTCTGCAGCTCGATACTATTCCGGCTTCACTGGTGGTTATTGGTGGCGGAGTGATCGGTTTGGAATTTGCTTCTTTCTTCAATACTGTCGGCGCTGAGGTGACTGTTATTGAAATGCTGCCGACTATCGGCGGAGCAATCGACGGTGAGATGGCCAAGAAGCTTATGCAGGAAATGCAGAAGCAAGGGGTAAAGTTTGCCATGAACTCAATGGTCAAAAATATTGCCGGAGATACTGTAACTTATACAGATAAAGACGGTAATGAACAGAGTGTGAGTGGTGAGAAGATCCTCATGTCGACCGGTAGAGTACCGGTACTTGAAGGACTCGGACTGGGTGAAGCTGGTATAGTCTATGACCGCAGGGGTGTAAAGTGTGATCGTTTCGGCAAGACCAATGTAGACGGAATCTGGGCTTGTGGTGATGTAACCGGGCGTTGCCTCTTGGCGCACGCCGCTACCCGTGAAGGTATTGTGGCTATTAATAATATGTTCGGGATTGAAGACGATATGCGTTATACTGCGGTTCCGGGTGTGGTCTATACTGCCCCAGAGGTTGCCGGAGTCGGTTATACCGAGGAGAAGCTCAAGGAGAAGGGTATCGCCTACAAGAAGTCTTCAGTACCGATGGCAGTTGCTGGCAGATTCAGTGTAGATTACCCAGAGCAGCAGGGTCAGGTCAAGGTGCTTATCGGTGAGGAGTATGGTCAGGTACTCGGTGTACACATGATCGGTGGGCCATGCGGTGAGATTATTCACAGCGCGGTAATGATGGTAGAGAATGAGATGACGGTTGATACTATCAAGACAACTATCTTCCCCCATCCGACAATTTCTGAAGCCCTAATGATCGCAATAGCACATGCATAATAGCTTATAGCAGGAGATAAGAACAATGGTTCAAAAATTAGAAATATATCCAGAAGAAATATTCAGCGCTGGAAAGATAACATTCAATGATATCGATGTCTGTCAGTATAACAAGAGCATCGAAGAGGAGAAGGGTAACTTCTCGACTGAGGACTTTGTCCGCATCTACCGTGATATGAGTCTGATACGTGAGTTTGAGAACTGTATCGACTGTTTGAAGAAAGAGGGTAGTTACCGCGGTATTGAGTATAATCACGCCGGTCCGGCGCACCTCTCTATGGGGCAGGAAGCGGCAGCGGTCGGCCAGGCTTATATCCTCGGGGTAGAGGATCATATCTACGGTTCCCACCGTTCACACAGTGAGATTATGGCCAAGGGATTATCCGCCATTGAGAAGCTGGATGATGATACTCTTATGCAGGTTATGCAAGGACTCTGGGACGGTGCAACCCTCCGAGTGGTAGAGAGGGGGCATAGCGGTTCGGTAAAAGAGCTGGCGCTTAAGTTCCTGGTATACGGCGCGTATGCTGAGATGTTCGCTCGCGAGACCGGTTTCAACCGCGGTTTCGGTGGTTCGATGCACGCCTTCTTTACTCCGTTTGGTATCTATCCGAATAATGCGATTGTAGGTGGTTCGGGTCCGGTTTCGCCGGGTGCGGCACTCTATAAACGAGTCAACCGCAAGCCTGGTATTGTGGTATGTAATATAGGTGACGCGTCATTCGGTTGTGGTCCGGTATGGGAGGGAATCTGGTTTGCTTCAATGGATCAGTACCGCAAGCTCTGGGATGAGGCGCTCGGTGGCGGACTACCTATCCTCTTCAACTGCTTCAATAACCAGTACGGTATGGGTGGTCAGACTCGGGGCGAGACCATGTCTTACCAGTTCCTGGCACGTATCGGTGCGGGTGTCAACCCCGAGCAGATGCATTCAGAACGTGTTAACGGTTATAACCCACTGGCGGTAATTGATGCAATGAAACGGAAGAAAGAGATTCTGGAGAGTGGTAAGGGACCGGTACTGATGGATACCGTTACCTATCGTCAGAGCGGTCACAGCCCTTCAGACGCTTCAAGTTATCGTTCAAAGGAGGAGCAGGAGCGCTTCATGGAAGCTGATGCTATCCCAGCATACTATAACCGCTTGGTTGAGGCTGGTGTCAGCAGCGGTAGTGACCTTGACGGAGTCAGAGAGAGCATGGGTGAGATAATCTTCGAGATGTTCCAGAAGGCTATCGATCTTGAGATCTCACCTAGATTGGCTGTGGACTCTGAAGTTATTGCTGACCTGATGTACAGCAATGAGGTCGTCGAATCACTTGATGACCGCGAGCCAGAGGTCAATCATCCTATGGAAGAGAACTTCCGGGTGATCCAGAATGCCGCCAAAGAGCGTTATGCCTTTAAAGACGGCAAGGCTGTGCCAAAGATGAAACTCTATAACATTCGTGATGCTATCTTTGATGCGATGATGTACAGATACTATAAAGATCCAACAATGGTTGCCTTCGGGGAGGAAAACAGAGATTGGGGAGGAGCATTTGCGGTATATCGCGGTATGACTGAAGCTCTGCCATACCACCGCTTGTTCAACTCTCCAATCTCTGAGGCAGCTATCGTCGGTAGTGCGGTCGGTTATGCCCTTGAAGGGGGTAGAGTAGTAGCTGAACTTATGTACTGTGACTTTATGGGGCGTGCTGGCGATGAAATCTTCAATCAGCTCTCTAAGTGGCAGTCGATGAGTGCGGGAATACTCAAGATGCCGGTGACCCTGCGTATCAGTGTGGGTGTTAAGTATGGTGCACAGCACTCTCAGGACTGGTCGGCTCTAGTAAACCATATCCCAGGTTTGAAGGCAGCTTTCCCAGTTACCCCATATGATGCCAAGGGTATCATGAATTTCTCTCTCGCCAGGACTGATCCTATGCTCTTCTTTGAGAGTCAGAGCATCTATGACAAGGGTGAGGTGTTCGTTGAGAGCGGGGTGCCAGAGGGTTATTACGAGGTTGAAGAGGGTCAGCCGGCAATTCGTCGCAGCGGGTCTGATCTGACCATTATTACTCTTGGTCCAATTCTGTATCAGGCACTCGATGTGGCTGAAGAGTTGAGCGAAAAGTATGGGGTTGAAGCTGAGGTTATCGATCTGCGTTGGATTAATCCGCTGGATTATACCATGTTGATTGAGTCGGTCAAGAAGACCGGAAAGGTACTTCTGGCTCAGCAGTCATGTGAACGTGGTTCGTATATGCATAATGTCGCTTCCAATCTTTCACAGCTGGCGTTTGATTATCTTGACGCGCCTCCAGCAGTTCTCGGCTGTCGTAACTGGATAACGCCAGCCGCAGAACTCGAGGCAATGTTCTTCCCGCAGATCAGCTGGTATCTTGATATGATCAACTCTAAGCTTGTACCGCTGAGTGGTTATACACCGGTTACCAATCAGACCAACGGTGAGTTGCTCTCGCGTTATCAGCGTGGCGTTTAGTAAGCAGTAAACATCAATAATAATGGGTGGGGGTAGAGCTTGGGGCTCTGCCCCCATTTTTTTTTGTTAAAAGAATTTGACTAGAAGAATAAATGTTGTAAAATATATATGTCGATCAGGACAGACCAGGACACGGTGAAGGTTTGGGTTTCATTTTACGGATTTTTGTCTTAGACTGTTTTGTGCATAAGCGGTGAGGTAGATATAGTAAGTGGTAGGTTATTCAGTGAGAGAGAGCGCAACCGAGAGAGAAGATTAGAGAGAAATATCCGCAGTAATTTGTTGTGCATTCCTGAATTGTAATTAACCGATATTTAAAAAACTTTGCGAGGATAGCTTTATCCTCAGGGTTGGTATTGGATATTTTTTGCGTTAATTGCGATTAGGATGTTAAACATCTTTAATTCATTTCTTGGTTGATTACAGGATAATTTGAAATATGTTTGAGCAGAACCTTTGGTTCGGCAGGGGTTTTATCGGCAAATTTTGTGGATAAACTGCTGTAACTGAACTTGGTTCGGGAACTTAAAGTTAAAGAGTGAGGAGAAAGATGCGAGATAGAATGCGTGCGGCTCTGGATCATAAAGAGGGCAAGATACCGGTTGATTTTGGTTCGGCTATGACTACGGGTATTCATATTAGTTGTGTGGCAGAACTTCGTGATTATTATGGTTTGGAAAAAAAGACCTTGAAGGTGGCTGAGTGTTATCAGATGCTCGGTGAGATTGAGGACGACCTGAAAGAAGCTATGGGTATTGATACGGTGGGTGTTTTTCCGCTTACCGGGATGTTTGGCTTTAAGAATGAAAAGTATAAGGAGTGGCGCGCTCCGTGGGGGCAGGAGGTGCTGGTACCGGAGAAGTTCGAGGTGAGTATAGATAAAAATCGGGGAGGCTATCTGATCTATCCGCAAGGTGACCGCACTGCTCAGCCTTCGGGGTATATGGGTAGTGATGGCTTTTTCTTTGACTGTCTGGTTCGGCAGCCAGATTACGACGATGATGAACTCGATGAACTGGATCCAGAGCTCAACTTAGAGGAGTTTACCGCTTTTTCTGAGGAGATGCTGGCGCATTATGCCAGAGAGGTGGATAAAGCCTATGCCACTGGCAGGTCGGTAACACTCTCCTTTGCTGGTTCCAGCCTGGGTGATATCGCCAATGTTCCCGCACCGTTTCTCAAAGAACCCAAAGGGATTCGAGATATAGAGGAGTGGTATATCTCTACCTCTATGCGCGATGATTATGTGGCAGAGATCTTCAAGGGGCAGGTAGATGTCGCCCTGGAAAATCTGAAGCGCCTTTACGCTAGTGTTGGAGACAAGGTTGATACTATATTTTTATGCGGTACTGACTTTGGTACGCAGAATTCGACCTTCTGCTCTGCTGAAAAATTTGCTGAACTCTGGAAGCCAGAGTACCGACGTATGACCGGGTGGATACATGAGCATACCGGGTGGAAGGTCTTTAAGCATTCTTGTGGAGCGGTATTCCCGCTTATAAATGAACTGCTAGAGGCGGGATTTGATATTCTGAATCCAGTGCAGGTATCGGCGAGCGGTATGGATCCGCAACTACTCAAGGATACCTTTGGCTCACGCGCTGTATTCTGGGGCGGTGGGGTGGATACGCAGAAGACTCTACCGTTTTCAGATACAGCTACTGTGAGAAAAGAGGTGCGTAAACATTGTGAAATATTTGCCAGGGACGGAGGTTTCGTCTTTAATGCGGTGCATAATGTGCAGGCTAAGACTCCGGTAGAGAATTTGGTGGCGATGGTCGAAGAGGTCAAAGAGATCAACAAGTCGCGGTGATAATATAGAGTTATGAGAGAAATAGTAGAGGGAATTCCTAGTGTTTGGGAATTAATATTTGAATAATTATGTATGGAGAGAGAGATGAAAAGAATTTGTTTGTGTGCGGTTCTGGCTTTAGCGTTTGTATTGAGTGTCGGTAGTTTTGCCGGAGCCAATGATGACGGTGAGCTGGTAATCGGTCTATCGCTGGACACCTTAAAAGAGGCGCGCTGGCAGGTTGACCGTGATATCTTCAAGGCTGAGGCTGAACGTCTAGGCGCAAAGGTATTGGTGCAATCTGCCAATAGCGATGACACCAGGCAGATAAAGGATGTTAAATCTTTGATTACCAATGATGTCGATGTTCTCGTGATTGTACCGCATGACAGTCAGGCGATGGAAAAAGGTGTTGAATTAGCCAATGAAGCGGATGTACCGGTGATCTCTTATGATAGAATAACCTCCGGGGATATTACACTCTGGGTTACTTTTGACAATATCAAGGTCGGTGAAGGTCAGGCGCAGTACCTTGTTGATCATCTCCCCAACGGCAAGGGTAGAATTGTCAGACTCTACGGGGCACCTACCGATGAGAACGCCAAGCTCTTCAAGCAAGGGCAGGACAATATAATACTGCCTCTGGTCGAAAAAGGGGATATTGAGGTGGTGCATGAAGACTGGGTCACCGACTGGAGTCCGAGCAATGCCAAGAAGGTGATGAATGCTGCGTTGACCAAGGTTGGCAATAACTTTGATGCAGTTCTGGCGTCTAATGACGGAACTGCTGGTGGGGCGATTCAGGCACTCAAAGAGAATGATCTGGCCGGGAAGGTCATTGTTACCGGCCAGGACGCTGATGAGGTGGCTTGTCAGAGAATAGTTGCTGGTACGCAGTCGATGACTATTTACAAACCGATTAAGAATCTGGCGACCAAGGTGGCTCAGCTTGCTGTAGCACTGGGCAAGGGTGAGAATGTGATGGCCGAGTCTACGGCGGACAATGGTACTACCGATGTTCCAACAATTACGCTGCCGGTAATTGTAGTAGACAAAGAGAATATGATGGATACCGTTATCGCTGATGGTTTTCAGAGCAAGGACGCGGTTTACTGTAATTCAAACTGATGCAGGACATTCTTGCTAAATTATAAAATTGACATAACAACCGGGATATATACACCAGTCGGAAGTGATTTCGTTGGTGTATATATTCTTTATTGGCTTACCTTCTATTTCTGTTTTAGATTGAGTTGCTTAATTTTCGTAGCGGTATTATGCTGAAGTTACAGGTCTTTGGTTCCTTCGTCATTATACGGTAATATCGGCGATTATTTTACCGTCAAGACTGATAGTGACTTCGCGAATTCCTTGCGGGCTCTGGGCTCGTTCTCTGGCTGCTGCCACCATGTTGGTGAGACCGCTACAGCAGGGTACTTCCATGCGGACGACAGTAATACTACGGGCTTTGGCATATTTGAAGAAGTAGTCGAGTTTTTCGTCATAGCCGTCGAGTCGATCCAGCTTGGGACAGGCAATAACCAGACCCTTGCCCGCAAGTAGTTCCGGGTGGAAAGAACCACAGGAGAAAGCGGAGCAACTGGCGGCAATAAGAATATCCTTGCCGGCAAATTGTTCGGCTTCGGGGCGTATAAGATGGAGCTGGATAGGCCAGGCATTGAGTGCACTCTCACCGCCGATAGGGTTGGAGTTATGTGGAGTGAACTGCTTCTGAGCACTTCCGGGGCAACCGGAGTGTGCTGCTGGCTTGAGCTGTTTGTTTACGGTTGAGGGGCAACCTGCTGCCGCTGGTTTCGGTGTTGTTTGCTCCGGGCTGATTTCGACATCCTCAAAAGTAATGGCATCGACCGGGCATTCCCCTATGCAGACACCGAGTCCGTCACAGTAGTCTTCGCGGGTAAGTCTGGCTTTGCCGTCGATAAGCTCCAGGGCACTACCGACGCAGGCGTTGACACACTTGCCGCAGCCGACACACTTCTCTTCATTGATATGTATTCTTTTTTTAGTAGTCATGACTCTCTCCTTTTATGGTTATTAGTAGCGCTCAATTCTTCTATAGTTATAGTATCATCTGGCGGTAGTTATTACCTTGACAAAAGTCAAGGAGATGAAAATTTATTGCTTGTTGCTTTGAGTGTTGTTTATAATATAATTCCTGCTAAGGACTTAACTAGATAAGGAAGATGAGTAAAATGACACAGAGAATGACCTGGCTCTATGTGGGGCTGCATATTCTGGTATTGGGGCTGCTTCTCAGCTTGGTTTTCTTTGCGGTACTCTCCACCGACGATTATGCCTTTGCGTCGCAAGCGCGTCAGTATACGTTATATGAGGTGATGGTAAATATGTTTGACGGTTGGGGTGGGCGTTATGTTGAAGCGCTGGCGGCAGCGCTCTGGTATAAGGGGGCGGATAGGTTTGGCCTTAATTATGCGAGCGGTCTGCTGCTGATTATTGTTCTGCTCTTTGCAGGTTTATATGCCTTTCTGTATCAGATCTTTGCTGGTGTTCTGCGCTGGTCGGGTACTCTAGTACTCTCATTGGTCGTTCTTGCTGGGTTATTTCGCGGATTTCCTACCCTTGATGAGTCGATTTATTGGAATATCGGGGGGATAACCTATCTCCTGCCGGCAGCATTCTTCCTCTTTACTCTGGGGCTGGTGCTCTATGCCTTCAAACGCCGGTGGTTCATCTGGGTGCAGCTTCTTAGCTGTATGTTGATTATCCTCGCTGACGGCATAAATGAGGCGTTTGTGGTAATGAATTTGCTGTTAATGCTCGGTGTTGCGGGATATATGTTCGTCCAGAGGCGGTTTCAGTATGGGGTTGTGCTGCCGCTCTTGACCGCGGTATTTGGATTGTTGCTGGTATTTCTCTCCAAGGGAAATGCGAACCGGATGAGCTTATATCCAGAGTCCGGGCAGTTTCTCTATTCGCTGTTCTGGGCGGCGCTCAAGGGTAGTCAGGCAGTGTTGCAGGCGGCGGTTGATCCCTATATTTGGGGGAGTATTTTGCTCTTTATTCCATTGTTTTTACAGGTCAGAGAACGGTTATCTGAAGCTTATTCAATAAAACGTATTCTTCTGGTATATCTGGTAGCGTTTGGGTTGATGCTTTACGGCATTGTGGCAATTCATTATTACGCTACTGGAAATCCGCCGGTGCAGCGGTTGATGGTTGTGTGGTATATTCTCTTTGTTACCGGCGTGATTCCGCTGGCATGCTTACTTGCGCCGCTATTGAGCCGCTTATATAACGGCGTTGAGGCTAGATTATTCGGAGTAAATCAGGAGCGGCCGGTTCTCAGGCGGATACTGTTGGTCGTGGTACTGCTGGCGTTTGTGCTGATCAATAATCCACCCAAGGCGGTATACGATCTGATCTATACAATCCCGGGGTTCAGACTTGAAGTAGCTGAATTTGAAGCGCGGGTGCAGGAGCTTCAGCATTCGCAGCAGCGACCCAAGGAGCTGGTGCTTGAGCGATTCAAGCACAGACCGATTCTCTTGAAAGCGCCTACCGATGCCGATTACGGGATTGGTTCGTATTATGGTTTTGATTCGGTAAAGATTGTTGATAAACCGGAGTAGGTGTGGTTCTGCAGGCACTGCCGCCCGTGAACTGGTTTGTACTCAAGTTTGGGTATATAGCAAGGAGAGCCGAGTATTCTCGTTATATTCATTGAAGTATAGGAGTATTGCCTGTGCAGAGTAGTGAGATTATTGCTAACGCCCCGGTTTTTTCCGGCTTGGAGCAGGTATGCCTAAAGAGTATTGCTGATCTGGCTGTAGTGAAGCGACTGGCGGCGGGAGACATTCTCTTTGTTCAGGGCAGGAAGGCTGACGGCTTGTATGTCATCGGTAGCGGTGAGGTAGAGGTCTTCTGTGCCAATAGTCAAGGCAAGGAGCAGATACTCCATGTACTGGGGGCGGGGGAACTTTGTGCGGAAGTCCCGTTATTTCAGGGTGGCGTATATCCGGCATCGGCTCGGGCATATACTGCAATAGAATACTGTTATATCGACGGGGTGGCGTTTATTGATTTTGCCTGTGAGAATCCGGAGATACTCTTGGAGATGCTGGCGGTAATCTCTATGCGTACCAAAAAATTTCTGGGGATGGTGGAGAGTTTGTCACTCAAAGATGTTACCCAGAGGCTAGCGGCTTATCTGCTGGCGCAGGCGGATAAGTCCGGGGTTGTCAGGTTGAACCGGAGCAAGCTGGAACTGGCCTCTGAACTGGGGACGATACCGGAGACGTTGAGTCGGAGTCTGCGCAAGCTCATTGATATTGGGGCAATTACGCCGAACTCAGCAGACAAGAAGGTCTACTGCATTGAGCATAAGCTTTTACAGGAGGTATTATAATTCAAGGGTCGGCAGTATTGCCGACCCTTGATTAGTATTCATGGTGTGAATGGGGTTAGACATAGTCGACCAGACTCATCGGTACGAGCTGGGCTGTAGTCTTGAGGGCAGCGTCGAATACATTCTGGGCTGCCTGGTATTCGACGATAGCCTGCGCATAATCCAGATCAATACGTGAGGCTCTGATCTTGGTATAGTTTAGTATCTCATCGTCATGTCGATAATCAAGCATCTCCAGTCTGTCTACCCTGGTGCCGATCTCGGCCTGTGAGGTTAGAATTCGGTCATGGTCGATTTCGAATTTGGCAATGAGATTATGCAGGGCATCGACATCGTCATTATTCATTGCGTCCAGTACATCATTGAGCGTAGTGAAGATATTCTCCTCCCGATGTTGGCCTGAGTTGTCCAGACCCAGAGGCTGGGAGATTAGCATCTCAGGTGTCTGACCGTCGACATCGATGTGAATAAGTTCTCCGGCGGTGTTCTGCTCGCTTGGATACCAGCTGGGTGGGTTGGCGATCTGAACCGAACCGGTGATGCCGCTACCGCCAACCTCTGCCAGATTGACTATACCAGTAGTCATATCCACGGTACCGGTGGCGACCGCTGTACCGGCTGGATCGTCACTGTCATAAAGGGTTACGCTATAATTACCGCTGGCTGGAGGAGCTTCTTCAATACCCATATACAGCATCCCGTTGACATTGGTATTGGCTCCTAGCTTTACTCCATCCAATGAGAGATTCTGCACCTGATTGTTATTATCCGTACTGGCGATGACATTATTGAAATTCAGGGTGCCGCCGAGGTTACTCTCATTTAGATCAATGAGACTTACCGAACCACCGGCAAAGCTGTTCAGACTGCCGGTAGCGACCCGTTCGGAGTAACCCTCATCGGAGTAGAGCATGACCTGGCGCTCCCGGGTATCGATAGTTATATCATCATCGAAGGTAGGGCGGAGTATGCCGTCATACGGAATCGGGAACGAGAGGCTGCCAGTAATATTCGAACCGTTGTAGCTGCTCAGACTGATATCACCCTCACTATCGCTGTTGCCGCCGGCGACTATCGAGTCTGGGGTGCAGGTGCTGTCATTGTATAACGCAACACTGGATTTTGTCAGGTCTATGACTAGTGATTCATCGGTGAGCGGCGCGGTTGCAGTAGCGGGAATAGTGACATTCCCTTTGAGTGTATAGAGGCCGGAGACCGGATTGATACCTACAGTATGCGGGCCAGCTCCGGCAGGAATAGTCGAGGTAGCAACCAGATCTGAGGCGGTTTTGCCAGGGTCGTTATAATAACTGACAGTCCGGGTGGTTGCGTCAATCTCGACATAAATTTTCTCGTCGGGGGAGGTGTCGGTTTCACGGGTTACACTCCGAATTTCAAGCTGCTGCATCTGCGGATAGGCGGTTACATTTTCTCCCTCAATTGCATAGGAGGTGACGGCGTAGAGCTTGCCGTTTACATCAGTATTGCCTGAAGAGTAAGGAATAGTCGGCACTACTCCGTCACTGTCGATAACGCCGTTAAGCTGTAATTGATTTATAAGTCCGGTATTATCATTGGTGACCTTGAAGCCGACAGTGGCATGGATATTCCCATCGCTATCGGTATTCATACCGGTGATGGCGTTGGTTATTGATGCCGACTCGAGTTGATCATAGACGGTACCCTCCGGATCCATTGCGCTCTCGAAATTATAGCTGTTGGTGTTGATGACGATAGCGTCTTCAAGATGCTTCTCACCGGTGGCTGCATCCGGATCAAAGTATGATGTCGTTTCGTAAGGAGACTGAGGGATACGGATACTATTGAGAACCAGTGTACCTTCCAGACCGGAGTGGTTGCTTTGGTTGATGCTGATCTTGCCGTCTTCAGGGAAGGTTATCTCTGACCAGTCACCGGAGACGGTGTCTTGAATATACCATTTGCCGGTAGTGCTGTCATAAGCGGCCTGGAGCTTGGCTATACCTACCAGATCCTCTTCACTGTCGAATTCACTGTCCTGCGGATTGTCATTGAAAAATTCTACCGCGGTCTCATAAATGGTGCAGGGGTTGGCAACGCCTGAGATAGTAACCTCTTCGCCTTTGGTGGTAGTGATATTGGTATAAATCTTACCGTCATAGTCGGTGTTGAAGTTATTGATGACACTGGTAAGATTGATCTCGCCGAGTTGGCCATAATCATTGTAGTGATTGGCTCTGGGGACATTCTCGGTGACGATCATGTGTGCACCTGCAAGATGTGAGATAATATTTATGCCGTTTCCGTCCTCGGAGACACAGGCTGAGGTGTAGGTGTTGGACATATTGACGGCATTGGTCAGATCCTCGACCGTGGCGAAGGTCGCGGTCATGTTGTACTTAAGCTGGGTCTGGGGCAGGTGGGTGTTTGGATCGTCATAGACCGAACCGGTAGTCGAATCAATGTTCTTACTCCAGTCGACATAGACCGAGCCGATCAGATCCTTGAAATTTCCTACACCCTGGAGGTCTATGGTTCCACTGCTCTGACCCTCGGGTAGTGAGCCGGTGGCGATGAGTGAGCGTGGGTTTATCTCGTTATTATAGACATCCACCCTAAGTGTCTCTTCTGCCAACACCCGGTTAGAGCGATTGGCGACGAGCGGGAGTGTGGCGGTACAGGTAAAGGCGTCATCACTCATCTCCGGGTAATTGGTGGTGTTGGCGGTGAAGGTGAAATCTGGACCGACGCCGGAACTGGTGGCCATGATGGTAGCAGGAGTATAAGGCCCTCCGGCAGGGTAGACCTCGATATTGGTACCAGTACCGTCGACGATAAAATCAAATTCGGTATAGCCATTGGGCAGACTGTCGTAGTCGATGGTTATATCGGTAAGATAGGTGTTTGCCTGCTCGGGGATGACCCCGGCATAATCGGCAATAACCTCAAGGTTGAAGTTTCCAGCGGAATCTGTGGGGTCAAAACCCAGATTCTGCGGGTCTGAGCCGGGAGTCATGCCTTTGAGCCGGAATTCTGAGATTACATCGTGATAGCTGAGATCGGCAAGTTCTTTTTCAAAGGCGGGAACACTGATTGTCGAACTGAATGAATCACTGAATACCCCCTGGATTATGGTCGGTGCTGCCGGCATGGTGATATTTGGCATACTGACGGTACCGGTGATACCGGAGCTGTTTTTTTCATCAAGTTCAATAATGCCGGGAGCGTACATACCCTGGGCTACCAGGTCTTCTTCCAGATAGCTTGAGCCTTTATAGATATTGATATAGTATTCACCCGAACCGTCATAGGTCTCTTCGGTCTTGATATAGAGTTCGCCGTCTTTGTCGGTATTCTGCCCCTTAGTCAGGCCGTTGAGCGTCCAGTTCTGATAATTATTGGCGGTGTCGTCGATCTCGAGTATTCCAACCTTGTCAGGAAGAGCCCCGTTGGTGATGGTAAAAGGTGAATCGACATAACCGTCAAGGTCTGCGAGTAGGGTCATGTTGCTTACCCGCGGGTCGAGATCCTTACCGATAAGTGCTTGAGGGATAACCTGTTGGGTATTGAGTGGGTCTGCGGAATAACGGACAGTGCCAGTAATACCCAGCCGGGCGGCGGTCATGCCGCCGGCTACTTCAGAGACTGAGAGGGTTGAAGGATTGGTAAAGCCAGGATAATCTGGAGGTCTGTGCTCCGGGGTATCCTTGGTAGCTTCCCAGACGTCGTCGGTCTCAACAAGCTGGATACCGGTGCGATCTTCGTTTATCTCGACTTTGATATAGCGCTGCGCCAGGTAAGAGTAAGGTGCGCCGGCGCGGTCGTCCGGATTCCACTCCTCTTTTGATGCTTCCAGGGTCGCGGCTTCGATGGTCTTGGCAATATCTTCAATAGTGTCACACTCGGAGAGATCGATGATCAGACCGTTATCCGGGAAGGCGGAATATTTGATATTGATCGACCCCTGGGGCACGCCCAGGCCGTTATTCAGATCTTCAAGCCTAGTGGCGTAGGTGTTGCCGAAAGTGACATCCGGGGATAAATCCTTACTGGTAAGGGTGGAGGTCATGGAGCCAAATACATCTTCACCGGTAGTATTTATCGGCATATAGGTAGCTGAATCAACCTGAATTTTGATGTCCTCTTCATTGCCTTTATAATAGACATAGCGTGAACCGATGACCTGGTAGGGTTCTTCCTGGGTCTTGGTGCCGCCGAAGAGGTATCTGCCGGCTTCTTCGGAATTCGCCAGCGAGATTATCTCACTCAGGGTACTCTGAATTTCAACTGCGTTAGCCTGCCGCATCTCATGGGTGCTGGTCTCACCGGCGGAAGCGATGGTAAGAGCCTTGGCCTGGGTGAGCAGGGTATTCATATTATTGATTACGCCGTCAGATAGACCGAGAAATGACTGACCGGTTATGATATTGCGGTTGTATTGGGTTACTTTGGAGATCATACTGTCAAGACGCATGCCTTCATTGGTTGCGAGCGGATCGTCGGAGGGGTTATTTACCCGTTGACCGGTAGCCATCTGATTCTGAACCTTGAAGACGCTTTGATAGTCTTTTAGGATGTTGTTAAGAGTTGTATTACTCTGGATTTGCAAGGTTGTACGCATTGTTTTATCTCTCCATAAATTGGTTGAGTCTGCCTGCAGGCTCAGCACATCCGTGTAATAGTCTTATTGAACCATGTTCATCAAGGTGTCGAGCATAGCGTCGGCTGTAGTAACAAATTTGGCTGCAGCCTGGTAGCTCTTCTGGAACTGCATCATTTTGGTCATCTCTTCATCGAGGTTGACCCCGGATAGATCTTCGCGCTGATTCTCAACGCGCACCAGAATGTCCTGCTGGGTTGAGGTGAGGGAATTGACCTGAGCCGCCTCGATACCGAGAGTACCAATAATTCCTTCATAATAGTCCTCAAAGGTGGCAGTATTATTCGACATGACCAGCGATGTCCTCAAGTTTATTAGCTTCTGGACATTCGCCTGGTTGCCTTCGATAAACTCATTTGCACCGGCGAGTAGCTCTGGTTGGTCTTCGATTGTGGGATTGATGCTCATGGTCTCGGCATTGTAGCCGTTGAAGATGGTGTTGAGACCGAGTGCGGCTAGAACACCGGATGAATCTCTGCCAAAACCGACCTGGACATCCTCGGCGTTGGAGGTGATCTTGAGCTGGTTGCTGTAATCCAGCTCGACGGTGAAGGTATTTGGCGCAACTGCATTCAGTTGCTTTTGAATCTGCCCCAGCAGAGAGTTGTCAGGCTGGATTACCTTCCAGACACCTGGGGATATCTCTGTCGGTTCGGTCTCGGCTAGAATTGTCTTCTGATCATCTTCAACATTGGTAAGATTGATATCGATATTGACGGTCTTGGCTTGTCCACTATCCTTGTCATATACTTTGATCTCAAAGCTGCCGTTCTTGATCTCAAAGGTGTTGGGTACCGGGTCAAAGGTAAAGGCGATCTCGTCCAGAGTCTGGGTCGGATCAACAATGGCATTGGTCGCGGTGATGTTGTCATAAGCGGTAAGGCCTACTCCTTGCGAGTGCACCCGATTGAATTCCCAGATAAATTCGCCGGCCAATTGATCCAGCTCCTGCTGGAAATTAAGGCAGATATCATCACGCATATGTACCTGACCGTAGAGGGTGCCGGATTCGACCGTAACATCTTCGTGATCTTCGGCAAAGACCACCTTGTCTATCAGCATGCCATTATCGTTTACCCGTTCGGTAGTGAGTTCGAAGGATTTGTCCTGGAATACCAGCATTCTACCCTTCTGGGCGACAACCAGAGAGCCGTTGCTCTCTTCGTTGATCGAGACATCCATGAGTCCGGAGAGCTCTTTGGCTAGCTGGGTACGTTGATCGCGCAGGTCGTTGGCAATGACCCCGGTTGCTCCGCCGCACTCGATCTTCATAATGTTGGCATTGAGATCGGCAATCTCGGTGGTGATGGTATTGATACTGTTTACCGAGTCTTTTACCGCATTATTTGTTTGATAACGGTATTCATAGATCTTGTCACGGGTGGATTGGAAGGTATCACACAGGCTCTGCGCCTGTGAAATGACATTGTTCCGGGTGGAGAGATCTTCAACATTGTTATTCCAGTCCTGCATCGAACTCCAGAAAGAGTCGAAGGATGTTGAGATATCACACTTGGTAAGCTCATTAAAGTAGGCCTCTAGGTTGGCGTAGCCGGATTGGAGAACCTCCAGTGAACCCATATCTGACATTGCAGTTCTGACCTGTGATTCAAGAAAATTGTCGGTAAGATGTTCGATCTTCCTTACATCTACACCAGTGCCTACAGCCCCATAAGTATATACCTGGGCGCGATTTGCTTCCATATCTACCCGTTGACGGGCATAACCTGGGGTTGCAGCATTGGCAATGTTCTGACCAACAATATCCAATGCTGTCTTTTGGGTGAACAAAGCAGTCATCCCAATATTGAGTGCATTAAAACTTGACATATTATCACCTTATTACCTTATTACCGTTTACGTATCAACTTTGCCAATCCATTGACGCGGCAGAACGACAACCGTAGTTTCTCAATAAACGTACCAGTTGTTGAACTGCTTGTGATATTTGGGTAATTGCTTACTGTGTAGTTGTTTATGGTTTTGTACGGTAATAGTTGAAGATGAGTATGACGTTGTTACGGCAGAATGTGCCGGAATAATTCGTTGCATACTTCAGAGTCTGTGGTATTGATTTTGGATATTGTGTACTTATCTTTATGATAAGTTGAGAGGGGGAGCTGAAGTGAGTTATTGACGGTAGTAGTAGGAAATATGATTTATTGCATCTCTGGTGCTACTTTTGGATGCTAAAAATTCTGTCTTTGCTGTGGTTTGAGAATGATTGTTTGGTTTTGGGTACAATAACTCAGAGATATGCCTTGATTATAACAGTTGTAAGGAATAAGTCGGTATTTTATATTTTGTATTGGTAATAATTTAAAAATGAATTATCATATTAAGTTTATATTTTTATAGAGGAGAGGATTATGCCGTTATTTGAATTCAAGTGTAACAAGTGTAATATGGTATTTGAAACGCTGGCTAAGCCGGAGGAAACCCCGGAGTGTGAGTATTGTGGTTCCAATGATGTTAGCAAATTGCTCAGTACTTTTGCTGCGCATTCGGCTAGCAGCGATATGCCCTCATGTGCTCAGGGCGGGTGTCCAGGATTTACGGGCGGAGCGTGCGGTTCGGGGATGTGCTGTGGTAAATGATTACATTTTGTGTGTTATATATTAATAGTTGCAATTGAGGTTAATAATGTAAGATGGACTTGATGCTGTGAAGATAACCAGAAAAGAGATGTTGGAGTGGTTGCAGAGTGAGAATCCTCTGGATGCTGATGAACTATTCCGTATTGCCGATAGGATTAGATATGAGTTTGTAGGTGATGAGGTACACCTACGTGGTTTGGTTGAGTTCTCAAACTACTGTTCCCGGAGTTGTCGATACTGCGGGATTGCCGCTACCTCCAGAGATGTACAGCGGTACCGGATGAGCCAGGCAGAGATTCTTGCATGTGCCCGCGAGATCAAGAAACTCAATTATGGTACCATTGTTTTACAGTCGGGTGAAGATTGGGGCGTAGATACAGCGTGGGTGGCAGAACTACTTAGAATGATCAAGGGTGAGACGGGGCTGGCGATTACTTTGTCGCTCGGGGAGCGGGAACCCAAGGAATTTGAAGAGTGGTTTGCTGCCGGTGCCGACAGGTATCTGCTCAGGTTTGAGACCTCAAATCAAGAGCTATATGCAAAAATTCACCCTAATCTGGAGAATAAGGTGAGTGATCGGTTTGCCATACTGCGCAGCCTTCGTAAAATAGGTTATGAGATTGGTAGTGGGGTGATGGTTGGTATTCCGGGGCAGAGTTATGAAGATCTGGTAAATGATTTGCTTATGTTTAAAAAACTAGATCTGGATATGATAGGAATTGGGCCATATATTGCCGCTCCCGGAACACCGCTCAGTTCTAACCAGGAGTTGAGGCAGATTGTGTCGGCGACGGTGTCGATGGCCTGCAAGGTTGTGGCGCTGGCCAGGATTGTCTGTCCTAAATCGAATATTCCGAGTACAACTGCGTTAGCGACGCTTGAAGGTGCGTCGGGGAGGTTGCAGGGATTGAGCTGCGGCGCCAATGTTCTCATGCCTAATGTTACGCCTGAGCAGTACCGGAGGCTTTATGCGATATATCCGGACAAGACTGCTTTGAATGAGGAGGAGGAGAATTTCTCACTTGCAGAGTGGCTGGAATCCTTTGGCAGAAAGCAGGGGCAGGGCAGAGGGGATTCGGTCAATATTTTGGAGCGTATGGCTTGAAGTGATAATTTCGTGACAGGTTGTGAAATTGCGGATTATAAGTTTTATTCTCAAGCCTTTGTTGGGGGATTATCTGAACTATTTTTAGACATCTAGGGACAAATGGACGGGCTATAGAAGTAATCTAAAGTAGTAGTAGGCTACTACTTATTATATCGTAATATATAAATATGAAAATCACGTAAGTGATTTTCATTGTTTTTGCGGGAGATTTTTACATTGGTTGATTCGTTAAAGCGCGAAGATGAGGGTATAATAAAAAAGCCTATCCAATGGGCTTGGTGGAAGGAGGGGAGTACCAATGCCCAAAGGACAGACTAGTCATTAATTTAATCAGCTTAAGTATAATATTAATTCTGTATTTTTCAATACTTAACTGTTTTTGTTGATAAAAAACCAGCTTCTGTAATTGGTAGGAAGCGGTTTTTTTCTCGGTGTTTAATACTGATTCGGATTGATGGTCATTAAGAATTCAAGATTGGTCTTGTTCTTTTTGAGCTTGGTCTGGAGGAATTCCATAGCATCTACCGGGTTGAGATCGTTGAGGTACTTCCTGACCTGCCAGATGCGGTTGAGTTCGTCAGGATGCACAATTCTATCCTCTTTACGGGTGCCGGAGAGGTTGACATCAATGGCCGGGTACAGACGGCGGTTGACCAGTCTGCGGTCTAGATGAACTTCGGCATTACCTGTTCCCTTGAATTCTTCGAAGATAACTTCATCCATACGGCTACCAGTATCGGTGAGGGCGGTACCGATGATGGTCAGACTCCCGCCGTTCTCGATATTTCTGGCCGCTCCGAAGAAGCGTTTGGGCTTCTGCAAGGCCTGGGCGTCGATACCACCGGAGAGAATTCTACCCGAATGTGGTGCTTCGGTATTGTACGCCCTGCCGAGTCTGGTGATAGAGTCCAGGAGGATGACTACATCCTTGCCGTACTCTACCAGGCGTTTGGCCTTCTCGATAACCATCTGGCTGACCTGGATATGCCGACTGGCAGGCTCGTCAAAGGTACTGCTGATAACCTCGCCGTCGACTGAGCGCTGCATGTCGGTAACCTCTTCTGGGCGCTCGTCAATCAGTAGCACCATGAGCATTACCTCAGGGTTGTTGTGGGTTATGGCGTTGGCGATATTCTGCATGAGTACGGTCTTACCGGTACGGGGAGGGGCGACAATCAGGGCGCGCTGCCCCTTGCCTATAGGCATAACCAGATCTATTACTCGGCCGGAAAGTTCACTGCTCTTGGTCTCCATTATCAGGCGCTCTTCAGGGAAGATCGGGGTAAGATCTTCGAAAGGGATCTTGTCCTTGATCTTGTCTGGCTCCTCAAGATTAATTGCTTCAACGCGCAGCAGGGCGAAGTAGTTCTCATTATCCTTTGGAGGTCGAATCTGCCCGGATACGGTATGGCCACTGCGCATGCCGAAACGGCGGATCTGACTGGGGGAGATGTAGATATCGTCAGGGCAAGGAGTGTAGTTGAATTTCGGGCTACGCAGGAAACCGTAGCCATCGGGGAGAACTTCGAGAACACCTTCGCCGTAGAGTATTCCGTTCTGATTGACCTTATTCTTGATTATCGCAAAGATCAGCTCTTGCTTGACCATGCCGGAAATACCCTCGATATTCTCCTGCTTGGCCATATTGCGCAGTTCGGCGACGGTCATGTCCTTGAGCGAGGTAATGTGTAGCTCTCCCTGCTTGACCTGCTCATATACCTCATGCGTTTCTGCCTCCGAGCCGGATTGCGGCTGAGAGGTGGTAACATGGGTTGTGTTGTACTTTGGCATATTATTGAATTTTTGATTGCGGTTGTTGGAATAATTTTCGCGTTTTTTATTGTTAGCGTATTTATTACTATTATTGTTGTTATTGTTCGGGTTATTATTATTACGCTGATCATTATTCTTATGCTTGCCGGTCTTGATGCGTTGCATTGACTGGTTGTTGCGCGTCGTATTCTCGGTTTTCACTTCGGCTGCTTCAGTAGGAGCTTGTTGGGGTTGGCTCTCTTCTTGCTTGCTCCTCTCCTCTGCGGCAGAGGTTAGAATACTCTCTGGAGTTATTACTCCGGTCTCGGCTGAATTGCCGGTACTTACAGTTTCGTTCTCAACCGGGTTTTGTTTGGTTGCTTTCTTGGTAGTCTTCTTTTTAGCCGCTTTTTTCCTGGTTGCTTTCTTCTTTGTTACCTTCTTCTTGGCATTCCCGTCTTCTGCAACGGTCATCTCTTCATCGCTCATTGATGATTTCCTTCCAGATATTATCTATAGAATTAATAAAATGTTCTTTACTATCGTTATTTTCAATCAGGGTTATATCCCGGTAAGAGAGGCTCTTTTGTACCGCGGCATCTCTTTTTTCCAGTTCTTCAGCGCTCCAGCTTCGTGACTGAGCTCGGTCTATTCTTTTATCTTTATCGCTATAAGTGACTAGTACCCGTTTACAGAGCTTATCCAGCTGTAGATGATGCAGGATTGCTGCGTCGAGTACTAGAACTGCTTCCGGCTCAAGATATTTGATCTCATATTCTATCCGGCGTAACATCTCTGGATGAATAATGCGCTCAAGTATCTTCAGGTTCTGCTCTGAATTGAAGACCAGCTGTGCCAGATTGGCTCTCTCTATCTGCTGGTCACTCCCCAGTATCGCAGAACCGAACTTGGCCTGCAGGTTGGCGATAATCTCCTTGTCTTCAAGACATTTATGCCCCAGACGATCCACATCAATTACTTTGGCTCCGAGCTTGGAAAAGATCTTGCAGGCTTCGCTCTTGCCGCTACAGGGTAGACCGGTGATTCCGATAACATACGGTTGTGAATTCCTGGTGTTATCCTGCTTCAGTAAAAGACCAAAGACATAACCCGCCAACAGGAGGATAAGTGCCGGGGATATTACCGCAATAATATATATCCCCGGTTCGAATTCATTGGGGCGTACCAGATAAAATAGTGCTATAATACAGACTGGTAACAAGAGGTTTACCGGCGCCTTATCACATCTACCGAGATAATGACCTAGATATAGCGGAATTACATAGTAAAATACAACCAGGGGCAGCAGAATAAATAGGGGTTGATCCAGGAACATTTTTTACCTCTGTACGTGCAAATTGTATTATTTTAAAGCTAACCAGTTGTCACCAATACCGATATCTACTTTCAAGGGTACCTTCAAAGCGATTGCACCCTCCATCCTGTCTCGCACTATATTCCTGAGACCTTCGATATATTCCGGCGCCGCTTCAAAGACCAGTTCGTCATGGATCTGCAGCAGCATATATGCCTGGAGATTATCTTCCTTGATTGCTCTAGCCACCTCCAGCATGGCAATCTTGATGAGTTCGGCGGCAGAACCCTGAATCAGGGTGTTGAGGGCTTCACGCTCTCCCCGCTCTCTCTCTACTTTTTTACTCGAACTGAGCTCGGGAAGAGCTCGAAAACGCCCATACATGGTTCTGATCCCGCCGTCCGTATGCGCCTGAGCCGTTGTCGCTTCGATAAAATCCTTGATGCTGGGGAAGCGCTGGAAGTAGTCGTCTATAAACTGTTGGGCGGCAAAACGGCTCATCCCAGTTGTCTGGGAGAGTCCGTGCGCGGTCTGGCCGTAGATTATCCCGAAATTGATGGCTTTGGCTGCATAACGCTCCTCTTTGCCTACACTTTCTAGGGGGATATGATTGATCTCGGCAGCGACAACACTATGAATATCCATATTATCTTCGAAGGCCTGGCAGAGTACTTTATCCTCGGAAAAATGTGCCAGCATCCGCAACTCTACCTGCGAGTAATCCGCCGCTAGCATCTTCCAACCTGCTTCTGGGATAAAGGCGGCTCGAATTGCTTTGCCGCGTTCGGAGCGGATCGGGATGTTCTGGAGGTTGGGGTTGGTCGAGGAAAGGCGTCCGGTAGTCGTTGTGGTCTGAGAGAAGGTGGTATGAATACGGCCGGTGACGGGGTTGATCATTTTGGGTAGTGCATCAAGATAGGTATTCTTGAGCTTACTGTACTGGCGATATTCGAGGAGGAGCTCTGGTAGCTCGTAACCTTGGCCGGCAAGCTCGGTTAATACAGCTTCATTGGTGCTGTAGCCGGTCTTGGTCTTCTTGATTACCGGGTAACCGAGATCCTCAAACATTACCTCTGCCAGTTGTTTAGGGCTGGCAATGTTGAACTCTTTGCTGGCAATCTCATATATCCTGGCGGTGATAGAGGTGAGAACAAGCTCAAGTTCCTGGCTCTGACTCTGTAGAAGTTCACCATTGACACGTATACCGCGCGCTTGCATTCGGGTGAGAACTTCGGATAGTGGTAGTTCTATCTCTTCCAGGAGCCGCTTCTCAGCAGGCTTGAGTCGTTCACGGAATATCTTCTCGAGTCTGAGGGCGATATCAGCGTCTTCACAGGCGTACTCGGCTACGCGTCTGACCCCGGCTTTATCCATAGTAATCTCTTTGCTGCCAGTACCGATAATCTCCTTGGTAGGGATCAGTTCCACTCCAAGATGTCTGGCGGCAAGGGAGTCCAGATCGTGCCCACGGATATGCCCTTCAATGAGTGAACTGCCGATCAGAGTGTCGAAGGTAATGCCTTGGAGTTTGATATTATTCTGCTCAAGTATAAGGCGGTCATACTTGAGATTCTGTCCGGATTTACTAATCTCGGGATTTTCCAGAATCGGTTTGAGTTCTGCAAGCTCTTTAGAGCCTAAAACCGCTTCGTCCTCAAGCCCGCGAAATGGCAGATAAAAGGCGCTATGGGGCTCCAAGCTCAAGCTGATGCCGACAAGCTTGGCTTGCATTGGGTCGAGACCAGTGGTCTCGGTGTCGACGGCAAAGTGCGTTGCATGTTTCAATTCGCCGATAAAAGCAGCAAATTTTGCAGGGGTATCAATAAGCTGATAATCGCGGTCTTCCTGAGGGCTGGGAGCGAGTTCACTGAGGAGTACTTTGAATCCATACGCTAAGAACTTCTCTCTGAGTGCAGCGAAATCCGGGTCGGTAACCTTTGTCGCTTCCAACTCTAGCTTGAGATCAATATCGGCGTTCAGAGCGATTGTGGCCAATTTTTTGGAGAGGAGGGCAATCTCTTTACTTCGTAGCAGGGTCTCGCCACGCTTACCCTTGATCTCCGAGGCTCTGTCCAACAGCTCCTCCAGACTCTTATACTTCTGGATAAGCTCGCGACCTATTTTTTTGCCGATACCGGCTACTCCCGGGATATTATCGGCAGTATCACCCCAGAGCCCCATCAGGTCTGTCAGTTTCGCTGGAGGGAAGCCATTCTCCTCAATAAAATCGGCTTCGGTAGTAAATAAATTCTTTTTTGGGTCGAATAACCTGACCTTGGAGTTGAGTAACTGAGCCAAGTCCTTATCGCCGGAGACAATTGTTGAATTAAGGTCTGACTCTGCTGCAATTTTGGTTAATATACCTATAATATCATCAGCTTCGTACCCTTCAACAGAGATAACCGGAATATTGAAGTCCTTGACTATCTCGATGATCTTGGGGATCTGTGTCTTCAGTTCTTCTGGTGCTGGCTTGCGGTTTGCCTTGTATTCCGGGTATAAATCATGTCTGAAGTTCTTACCGGGGGCATCAAAGACTGCAATCAGATGTGAGGGCTGCTGCTCTTTTAATAGGTGTATAAGCATCCGCGTAAACTGGAATATCGCATTTACCGGCTCACCAATGGGTGAACGCAGACCTTCGACAGCGTAAAATGCTCTGTATATCTGTGCATGGCCATCAATAATATATAAGTCTTTTGACATTGGTCAACCTTGTGCCGAGATTAAATGCGATGTGGAGTGTAGGAAAAGAATAGTATATCTATATGTTATCAATAACCTTATATTAAAAAAACCATCCGAAGGATAATTCGGAATTTTGTATGCAGCAATGTAAGGGAAAATGAAATTTAATGCAAATTTCAAGTGAGGAAAATTAGATAGAAATTTGAGCAAAGTACAAGTAATTGTATTTTGGTCTATCTAATATATATGTTGTAGCGGAATAAGATTGTTTAGTCAAGAGATATTTTTAATTTGTTTGTAATATTATGATTATAAAACGGGGGGATTTCTGCCGGAAAATGCAGATGATTATCGTACTTTTGCAGCAGAATCTGGATTAACCTGCATTGTTGGTTATACCGGTATAGGCATTGATAGCGTCTATCAGGGTAGGGTAGAATTCTAATTCCACGCCATTTATGATGCTGGTGAAGGGACTCTTGATATAGACTGCAGGTGCTAGTTGTTGTTCCTTGTCTGTATCCGGGTCGGCAGAAATAATACAAAATCCACCGTTGGGTATTGCTTCGTAACAAGTATAGATCATTACTCCGCCTCTGGGAGATTCCTGGCGTATCTTGAGTTCTTTGTAAAGACTTATACGCTTGTTCAGTATTGCGTTCATTACATCTGCCTGGTAATCAAGGTTGTTTATAGGATAATATCGACTTTCTATCAGGTATTACGGCAAGAACCGTCTGATCTTTAGGGATTTTATTATTTGTAAATAATAATTGAGATTGTGGGGTAAGCTAATTTTACAGTTGATTAGGTCAATAATTGCGGTATTTTTACGTTATCGATGCTTGTTAGCAAATAACAGGTTGGGATGTTAGGTGTTTGCATGGAGTGTAACTAATCGTTTTATGGTATTTTAGTTGCTGTAATTTTTTATTTATTTTAGGCGTTGCATGTATAAGAATAATATGCAATAATATTCGTAAAATGCGATTTATGCCAGCAATTGCGTTTTGAAAAGCATGCTCTGTAGTGATAAATCTGAGTATGGCGTTGCTTGTTTATAGGGTATAGTTGATATGACATTAGCAAAAAAGATACGGCTGGTAAGCGTTGCTGCCTTTGCGCTTATTATAGTGTGTTTGAGCCTAGGTTCATTTATCTGCTATACACGTAATTATGAGGAGCAGGCGCATGGCGATCTAGATTATATGCTCAATACTGCTATTGTCTTGTTTACTCAGAATTCGGAGGCGGAGAGTGAACTTGACGCCTTGAAAGAGGTTGGCGGTTTCTTTGAGGCGTATAATGCAGATGAGGATTTGGCGCTGGTGGATAGTTTGTGGGCTATTACCGATGATCCGATTGAACGTCTGATAACCATCTATGGGCAATCCGAGCTGTCGCAGTGGTTAAAACCTAGTGATTATCTTTCTGCTGTTAGTAAGCAGGATAAATTCCAGGTTGTCGCTGGCGAAGGTGAGCAATATTATGTGCTACTGCGTCAGTTGCCTGAACGCAAGCTTATACTGGGTATTGCCAGGAGTAAACCTGGTCTTTTTAAACAGATCAGGAATTCGTTGGTCTGTAACCTTCCCCTCTTTTTCTTGTTTATAGCTCTTGTAGGCGGCATATTTATATACTTGCGTCTGCGGATACTGCATTTTATTGCTGCTTTTAATCTGAGGTTAATCCGGATGGTGAGTGATAATGATTATAATCCGGGAGCGGAGCGTGAGCGCTTATACGACGAGCAGGAGGGGATAATTGCCAGAATACGGGCAATGCAGAGCAATATTCTCTCGCTGCTCAAGGAGGCGCAGGAGGAGAAAAACAAAGCTGAGGCTGTACTCAAGAGTATAGCTGAAGGGGTAGTGATCGTAAATGTGGATAAACGGATTATCTCGTTGAATAATCTGGCGGAGCGGATACTCGGTAGTGATGCTACTGAGGTTACTGGTAGGGAGTTTTCCGATATTTTCAGGTTTAGCGAGGTCTCAAGCCATGAACTGGTACCGTCGGTTATAGAGACTGTTCTCGTGAGTAAGCGAGAGATTGAGATCAAAGGGGATATTCAGTTACTTACCAAGAATAATGGTGGACGTCTGGTAGCTCTCAGGGTTTCGCCAATATTGGATAAGTACAATAGGGTTGAGGAGATATTAGTCGTATTACGTGATATCACCCAGGAGGTTATCAAGACTGAGAGTCTTAAGAATACCAATGAATTACTACGGAATAATGCAGAATGTCTGCAGCTTATTCTTGAGGCGATAAAGATTGCTACCTGGGAGTTTGAGCCGGTGAGCTTGCGTCTGAGCGCTAGCCGGGAGTTCTATGAAATTCTACATATTACTGAGCCTGGCGTTGATTCGCTCTATGACGATATTTTGGCGCGGGTGGAAAATAAAGATACCTTCTTGCAGCTTTTCGATCCGTCTAGGGAATACTCAGATAATAAATTTGCTGAGAGGTTGGAGATCGCGGGTGATGATGGTGAGCGGCGCTGGATACTCTGTACCGGCAAGAAGAATTGTTCACTTAACGGGCTGGGTACAGGGCTTGCACGCGGTATTATAATCGATATTACCAGTTATATTACCATTGAAAATGAACTCGAGTCGAAGAGTAAATTGTTACAGACTAATACTAAACGCTTGCAGCAGGTGTATGATTTGGCAAAGTTATTCTTTTGGGAGTATGACCGGGTGAATGACCGGATAACCGGGGATCGTAATTTTCTCAGGCTTGCTCTGGGGCTGGAAGAGGAAGGAGCTTCGGCACCGCTGAGTGAACTTTTCAAGGTTATAGAACCTAATTACCATAACATCATAAAAGTGGCTTTGGCTAAGGCCTATAAAAATAAGGAAAAAAGTTGTGTCCTGGAATTTGCTACCGTTGCCGATGCCACCGGGAAGGTGCGGGTCTTGCGGGATTATCATAAATTTGAGTACTCGCAAACAGGAGAGCCAATAGCTTCATATGGGGTGGTGCTGGATATTACCGAGGAGCACGATAGGCAGGCGAGATTGATTCATGCTTCGAAGATGGAGTCTATCGGGACTCTTGCAGGAGGGATAGCCCATGACTTCAACAATTTGTTGAGTGCGATAACCTCTATCCTTGATCCACTTGAAAAATGCGGTATGAAACAAGATCTTAAGGTAATTCGTTACTGTCAGGAGATAAGAAAGATTGTCGCTGGGGCGGCGGAGTTTACCAATAATCTTTTGTCTTTCTCTCGAAAACGAAGCATGGAGTTTGAGGATATCTGTCTCAATGAACTTATGAAGAATACAATTGTAATTCTTCGGCACAGTATTTCCAGTCAGATTGAGGTAGAATCTGAGCGTGTTCCTGAGAGTATTCGACTCTGGGGTAATTTTACCGAATTGCAGAATTCACTACTCAACCTGGGGATAAATTCCCGGGATGCGATAATGGAAAAAAGTGCAGAGCTGGACTCATATAGTGGGAAGATTCACTTTAGAGTGCGTGAATGCAAAGGAAGCATGATATATGGCAAAGTTGTTAGCGGGAACATCCTACCAGAGCTGTATTATGTGATAATCGAGGTTGCTGATAATGGTTTAGGAATTAAGCCTTCGTGCATTGACAGTATCTTTGAGCCCTTCTTTACCACTAAACCCCAAGAGAAGGGAACCGGACTCGGATTGGCTATTATTGATGAGACTATTCAGGCTCATGAAGGGGCAATAATGCTCGATAGTGAGGTTGGAGAAGGGACGGTCTTCTCTATTATCCTACCAAAGTTTGAAGTAGAGGAGGTTGCGCTGGAGTCTGAGAATAGTACTAAAGAAAGTGCAAGAATTTCGGGTAGGTTAAAGCGGCGGAGCAGTAAAGGTGTCTTTCTGGTTGTAGATGATGAAGCGGTGATGCGCGTGATCTATAAACAGTTGTTGCTGGAGCAGGGGTATATGGTGCTGGAGGCGGAGAGCGGCCGAGTAGGGGTTGAAAAATATCAGGAATACCATGATAGTATTAAGGGCGTTATAATGGATTTGAAGATGCCGGATATGGATGGACGCGAGGCATTCAAGGAGATTCGGGATTTTGATGCGCAGGCCAAGGTCGTCTTTGTCTCGGCTTATCTTGATGATGTCTTAGAGAGGGAGTTATTGGAGATGGGGGCAGAAGATGCCCTGAAGAAGCCTTTTCGCAAGCGCTCATTTGTACATAATATCGAGCAGATATTCGGCAGAAACTAGGAGTATGACGGTTATCTTTGTATTAATCTATAGCTTTGCCAAGGTATTATTTTAGTATAATACTATTACTTGTGGATACTATTATACATGGAGTTTGTGTGCGTTGAAATGCGGACAGATATAGCTAAGGTGGGGATTGTTGGCCATATCTGCCCGACTTTGTTAGGGTAAATTCTATATCTGGCTATCTCATGAAACCTCGCTGAGGGAGTAATAATCAATACTGGAACCGTTGGAGAGAACCAGACTGATATCATTTCCGTCAACCTCAACACTGCTCACGGTTCCTGATACCTCGGTGCCGGTAGAAGTTTCACCGCTCACCTCACTGCCGATAAGTTCACAGGCATTTTGAAATGATGATTCGTAGGTCATGCTGTACATCAGCTCTGACATGTACTCTATTTCATCAGACATATTCTCTAAGGCTTCTGTCTGATCCTCAATCGCTTCCATATTCTGGAGAGTGGTCAATTGCTCTATGTAGGCGCTGGTGTCTTCAGGGTCGGTAGGATCCTGATTACTCAGTTCTTCAATCATTATCGCGATAAAATCCTCAGTAGTAATATCGGTATTATTGGAAGAATTGGTGGTGGTGGTACTGGTAGTATCTGTTGTATTGGAGGTTAGACTGGTAATCATGATTGTTTCCTTTCAAGTAGACTGGCAGGTCTATAAACATTTAGTGCTGATTTTTGTAATAAAAGTTAATAGTAGTTTCTTGCAACTTTGACCAGAAAGCGGTAAAATATAAGGGGATGTTGGAAGAAACTTGGATATTTATTAATAAATAGTTAAACTTTCTCTTTTAAAAGGCGTATATAACCTTTGTAATAAGGGCGTAATAAGGGTTATATAATTTATTGGAGTACTCTTTTGTCAGAAGAAAAGTTACTCACTGGTCTAGCAGAGATCGCAAACAGCATTCAGCATGAGCCTGTAGATTTGACTGCTGGGGTAATGAAATCAATTCGTCAAGAACTTTATGCTGAATCTCAAAAACAAGATGAGGTTGAGCAGGCGAGCTTCAATGTCTTTTACTGGGCTAGTGGAATATCTATTGCCGTCGTTGTTATTGCTCTCATTGGTCTCAGCTTCTATTCTGAGCAATTACTCTCATTCTCAGATTATTCACTATTTGGTTTACTGGTATCAAGCTAATGACTCGATCAACAAATGAAATTATAAAATCAAAGAAATATGTATTCTTAATCCTCTCTATTATTATATTTATTTCCGGTGTAGTCTTTGGCCTCTGCCTTACAACTCTCTTTCGCATGCACCTCTTTGATCCGATGCGTGATTTTCATAAGGCGCGCCATGACTTTATTGATAATACTGCGGCTCTGGCGAATAGCCCGGAAAAAGAGTCTGAACTTAAAAAGTTTCTCCGGGACTATTTCTGGCAGAAGAATAATGAAAAATTCGCTGAACTACGGCAACAATCGGTGAGCGATATATCGAATCTAAAATATGAAATCAAAGATAAAATACCCGAGGCCAAGATGAAGCAATTTGAGCAGTATCTTGAGAAGATGAAGGAATCGATAATACGCTTTGCACCTCCACCTCCACCGCTGCCGCCAGGTGAATAACCCGGTATCAGATTCGGTTTTCTACTCTTACTTCATACTTAGTAGCTCCTGTAACATCTCGTCTGCGGTAGTGATTACCGCAGAGTTAGCCTGGAATCCACGTTGAATTGAAATTAGATCTGTAAGCTCGGTAGACATATCAACATTGGACATTTCCAGAGTCTCATCAAGTACTGAAGCACGCCCACCAACTCCCGCATATTCAATCTGCGCATCACCGGAACTGGAACTGGTATAGTAGATGTTGTCTCCAGCACTGAGCAGTCCGTTCTCATTAGGAATAAGCGCTACTACCATTCGTGCAATGTCTTCAACTACACCATTACTGTAAACACCCTGAATGATGCCATCAGTGGTTACAGAGAATGACTCTAATGTCCCCGGCGCATTTCCATCCTGACTGGCAAGGGTGAAGACTGCGTCTAATGACGCAAAAGTCATGCTACTGAAATCAAGATCCTGAGTGCCGGTAGATAAACCATTGATTACATCGATAGTGATAGGTGAACTTACGCCTTTGTTCTCCTGCGTAATTTCAATACCATTACTCTCTGAACGTTCGGAGCCGGTAACATAATTGCCGTTAGAATCAAAGACGATTATGCCAGTACCGGTGTTGCTGTTGGTGGTAATTTCACCAGTGGTTGGATCGACCTCCCAAGTGGCATCGGTATCATCCATACTACTGGAGACCCAACGGTAGACACTGAAGTTTGAGTCTTGAGACACCAGACTAAGGGTAAGGGTGTCGTCAATTTCATTACCCAGTGAGTCGTATACCGGAATGGTTGTGGTTGTTCCTCCCCCCTGAATATCGCCGTAGTCCTGATCACTCTCGAACATGTCATCATAAGTTATACTGTTGTATGAGATCTCAATACCGGTGATAGCATTGTCTTCACCGAGGTTGCTCACAACCGAGATATTGAAGGAATCGGCAAGATTTCCATTACCATAGTCAACACTACCAGAGTAGGATCTGGTGAAGGCACCAGCTGTCTCTACCGGGACGTCATAGGAGTATGAACCGGAGGTATATAACCCAGATTCACAGTTTCCTGCAACATCTATTGTTCCCATGATACCGCCAGTGAGGTTGGTGTTGGCCGTCGATTGCACATCCTCAATAGTTCCAACAGTTGCGGTGTTATCTACATCACCGGCGAGAAAGGTCATAAAGTCTTCCAGAGTATCGGAGGTACCTGATTCGTAGGTAAATTCGACGCTGAATTCTTCTCCGCCTTTTTCGAATTCAATAGTTATCGTGTCGCCATCGCTGATGCCGTTATAACATTTGACCCAAGTGTTACCGGTAAGATAGTAGAGATCTGAGAGATCTGAGTTGATATCAGCGGCAATGTACTCAGATGAAGTAGGATTAGTTGGATCATAAGAAGGATTCAAAACGGCATATGCGGCAGAGGTCTGAACGGTGCCGCCATTGATCATTTGGGCAGAACCTGTGGTTGAGGCGCTGCTGAGGGCGGTCCAGGAATCATCAACTGTAGTGTCACCAAGATAACTTGCAGCATCACTGGTTACGGTACCACCGCTTATCAGCTTAAGGCCTGTGGCGATTTCATTGGTGGCGTCAAGATTACCGGTAAATGATGCCTTACTGGTCTGATTGCCGGAGGTTGTAGAGCCGATAGGTATAGTAATATCATCGGTGGTAGCTTCGTCTGGAATAACTCCGTTTACCGCCATTGTCCCTTGAACATAATAGCCGTCGCCGGAAAGCAAAGCATTATCATCACCAATATAGAAGTCTCCAGAGCGGGTGTATACCTCGCTGTTGCCTTGCCTGAGTACAAAGAAACCGTCCCCTTCCAGAGCCATGTCTAGAGGATTACCGGTGATGTCAAACGATCCCTGTTCAAAATTTTGAGTGGTGCTGCCGGTTTGAGCACCATAACCGATTTGAATGGGGTTGACCGATCCCTTGCCAGTATCTGAACTGGCTGAGGTGCCGGAACTCAGGGTCTGTGAGAATAATGTGGAGAATTCGTAGTCGTAGCCTTTATAGCCTGTAGTGTTGACATTTGCCAAGTTGTTACCGATTGTATCCATAGCGAGCTGGTGAGAGGTAAGCCCGGTTATGGCGGTACTCATTGCGTTTGATAAACCCATAATTTTCCTCCTAGTATGTGGAAAATACTATTAATCTCGCTCCGTCGAGGAAAAAACCGTGCCGCCTTGCATGGTTATTGTTATTTAAATATAGTTTAGCAGGCTTACATCCATTAATTGGGAGGTTGCCGCTAAGGCTGCTTCATACGCTACTTTCTGTGCTGCATACTCCGTAGAGGCCTCAACCAGGTCTATCTTAAGATCACTGGAAATGTCCGCAGTGAAGATATCAATAGTCTGTTCATGCCGGGTTGCGAGCATCTCAAGATTCTCCTGTTTGGCGCCGGTCAACGCGCGAGCATTGAGAATCCGATTTAAATCTGTATCTAGATTGTCGAGTTGATCATTTACTGCGTAACAGTCTTCTGCACTCAATGCCTCAATAAGGCTGGTGAGTGTGGAAAAAATATTCTGTTCACACTCTCTGCCGGAAAAATCAGCAGCCTCTTGCGTAACAAGAATGTCAGAATCATCTGCGGTATAAGTGAGATAGAGAGAACCACTTATCCCCGAGGAATTCTCTGCTGAAAGGGTAACAACGCCATCAGACGTTGTTGAGCCGCTGGCGACGAGATCGGTCAGCTCGCTGTCTGAGTAAGCCTGTACTTCATAGGTGCCGGAAACGTCTTCGACGGTAAAATACAATTCTCCTGAATAACCGCTATTTTCACCAGGTCTGATACCGATAAGATCAATCGCAGATAGTTGGCTGTAGGTGTCATCACTTGAGATGAGCGCGGAATTGCTGATTTCGATACTGGTATCATCTGCAGAGTAGGCGAGGTATACCGTGCCGGAAATTCCTGAATTATCAACATCGGTGATCTGTATAGCGCCGTCGGTATTGCTGGTTTCGGCTTGTGCGACAAGTGTTGTCTTCTCCGCGTCGCTGTAGATCGCTACGACATAGGTTCCAGCGGTAGAAGTTTCAAAACTCTCGGTTACTTCTGCATAAAGCTTGCCTTCAGTGTCACTGTTTACTCCGGCGACAACGCCATTCAACTTGAGACATGAAAGTTGGTCGTTGGTATCACCACTGACTACGGCGGGGATATAATTATCCGCAATTGTCAGGTATGCGCCACATAACTGGCTGGCTACTTCAATACTTGTGCCATCTTCAGATATTTGCGCTGTAGTATAGGTGCAGGAGGTGGTTATCGCGTTAGTGATGTCTTCAACAGTGTTGAAGGTTGCATTGGCATCAATACTGTATGAACCAGCGGTCATAATGGAACTGGGGCAATCCAGAGTAATATTTCCGCTGAGCTCTTCATAACCGGTTGCGGCTTCGAGTTCGATAAGTCCAGAACTGCTGCCGAGAAGTTGACCGGTTAGCATGGTGTCACCATTCTCATTGAGAATCGAGATGTTGTAGGTGCTAGGGGTAGTGTAGTCTATGAGAATATCAAAATCGCCGGACGAACTGGTAGAGACACCTGTTTCCAGGCCGTAGATGCTCAGTTCTGAGATTAGATCGGCGGTACTTATATCGGATGTGCCGATCTCAGTGCCGGATAATTCGTAATCACTTACCGCAATAACCGAGCTGAAAGATGTTGGATAATCAATTGTCAATACCCCTTTGATCGGGTCGGTTGCACTTGAAGGTGGGGCAAAATTTACAGTGCCGGTAATTCCAGAATCATTCACTTCATCAAAGGTGAGGAGTCCGCCATCACTGGTGCCGGTTGCGACTAGAGACGCAGATGTGCAACTTTCACTATTATAAATACTGACTTCCCATTCGCCTGTTCCAAGGTCAGTCATCTCATAATATAACTTATCATCATCAGTAATGTTGCCGCCATTGGATAACCCATTGAGCTGCCAAGTAGTGAAGTATTCGCTGGCATCTCCAGAACTAAGGGCGGTGGTGCTGTTATCTTCAGAACCATTATAAATGGTTAAGGAATTAGAGTCCCAATTGCTAATATCGCTGATTAGCGTGGTGTTGGTAATTATAGGGTCAAGGTCGTTGCCGGCAAGTATACTCTCACCCGTGGTGCTGCCGGTGCCGGCTATACCGAGATTGCGGGCAACTTCGGTATTTTTTAGAGTAATGGCACTGGCATCAGGATAGGTTGTAGTGTCGTCAAGGTCAACCACTAGCCCGGTGCTGCGGTCAACCTGAGTGATTACCAGTCCTGTCTTATCCTCATTCAAACTTACCTCAAGTACATAGTTGTACTCAGGGTCGGTCGAATCGTATGAATCAGCTTGCTTAATACTCGCCTGTTCAATATAACAAGCAACATCTTCTAGAGTGTTGGAGGCGCTGAGATCGACAGTGAGACCACCGAGTGAAGCAGGTGCAGATGAATAATAAAGTGTAATGCTACCGCTGGCTACACCTGCACCTGAATTTAAATCAGTAAGCGGTGTAGAATTTGATGAACTTAGATTGAGAACTCTTTCAAGTGAATCGGTGGTTATAGTTGACTCAAGGTTGCCGAAGGCTTCTTCGGCGGTGATGTTCATTGTGGTATAAGCACTGGAGTCGGTGGAAATATTAATTTCAGCATTATTTCCGGTAAAGTAGACATATTTATCCGCTACAACTTCAAATGGTTCTTTAGTGTAATCGGTGCCGGCAAAGAGATACTGACCTGAGTAATCAGAATTTGCGGTGGAAACCAGTGAAGAGAGGAGTTCGGTCATTTCTGCCAGAGCACCGCTGTACATGTCAGAGGTGTTGTCTCCTGAGGACATATCAATAGCAAGAGTCTCGACGCTGGTGAGTATGGTATTTACATCACTGAGACTATTATCGGTCATCCCCATAAAACTGTCAGCAATCTTGATATTTGAAAGATATGACTCGTACTGCGTGATAGCTGAATAGTCATTGATCGCACTAATAGCCGCACTGGGATTGTCGCTGGCCTTGGTTACTGCGTAACCAGAACTTATCTGCTCAGACAGGTTATATACCGAGTTTGAATTATTAGTTATATTATAAATTGAGTTTATACTGCTCATCTGCAGGGTTACACGCATAATTATACCTTTACATATCAAGAACAGTCTGCATACATTCATCAATGACAGAGATGAATTGTGCGGCTGCTTGATAGGCTTTCTGATAATTTATCATTTTGATAAGTTCTTCATCAATACTGACTCCGGAGACACTTTCGTTTTCGGTCTCACTCTGCAAGAGTAGGTCTTCCTTTAGCTCATAGTTGTTGCCGGCATTCTCGGCCTCAATGCCGAGTGTTCCGACAAAGGCGCAGTAGTAAGATTCAATAGTAAGAGTGCCGTCTGCCATCACTGCTTCATCTCGAAGTTCGATCATGTCGTTGACAATGTCATTATCATCACTGGTAAAGCTGGAGCTGGTGGAAAAATACTCAGGATGCTCTTCCAGTTCTTCGTTGATTGCCATGTCACTGGCGTCATAACCGGTGAATAGGTTATTTAGCCCAAGAGCGTTTACAGCTCCAGAGGTGTCGGTACCAAAGCCGAGTTCATATATGTCTGAATTTGATTCGATTACAACCTGATTATAATTGTTCAGTGATACGGTGTAGACACCGGGGACTTTAGCATCCAGTTGTGTTTGAATAATGTTGATCAAGGAATTCTCAGCTTCTGGGTCATCTTCATCATAAAGAATTGTGTCTTCTGAGTCCGAGTTGCCATCAAGATCAATATCGATAACTACTGTTGACTCACTATCTGTTTCGGTGTTGTAAACTAGAATTTCAAAGCTGCCATTGGTTATTTCATAAGTACCGTCAACTGTATCGACTCCGTAATCAAGTTCATTAAGCGTGGCTTGCGGATTTTCAATCTGGGTTATCCCGGTTATATCTGTGTAACCAGTGCTGCCTACTCCTTGAGAGTACACACTGTTGAATTGCCAGATAATATTGGCGGCCAGAGTATCAAGCTCTTCCTGATAGTATGGAACAACATCATCCCGTAGGTAGAGGGCGGCGCCGAGACTCCCTGATTCGCTCTCAATTGCGATATTGCCATCGGTAAAGACAGGCTGGCTGCACCTTACCCCATCCACATATTCATACTCAATGCCAACTTCTTCATAGCTATCACGATATACTAGAAGGTTATTTCCATTATAAATTGAGTAGCTGCCATTATCTTCCTCTACAATTCTTACATCGCAGATGGAACTCAATTCATTTACAAGCTGGTCACGCTGGTCGCGCAGATCATTGGCTTCTAAACCGGTTGAACCACAGGACTCTGCCGACATTATTTCTGTATTGAGTTTGGCTAGTTGGGTGGTCAGAGAGTTGATTGAGTTTACATCGTCTGCAATCTTGGTGTTGAGATCATCGGTAACTGTGTTCAGAGTCTCGGCAATGCTGTTAATGTTTGTCGCCAAGGTTTGAGCCTGTTCTATAGCTATTACTGCAAGTTCAGTGTCGGTTGGATCGAGAGATAGGTCATTGAGCGCAGACCAGAAATCACTGAGATCTGAAGAAAGTGTTGAATCGGTTAGGTCGCCAAGGCTGTTTTCGATGGTGGTGTAGGTTTCGTATAGCTCTTCGGCGTATGAAAATTCATTGTTGCTGGTGCGTACATTTTCCATGTAGTAAGTGTTGATGACCCGATTTACACTATCGACTTTAACTCCTGTGCCAGTATAGTAAGTGCTGTTCTTGACTGCAGTCGTAGCAGAGGTGGATATGCTTTGGCGGCTATATCCAGTTGAAGCGGCATTACTGAGATTCTGCCCGATTACTTCTAGGGCAGCGGAATTAGTCAGTAAGGCATTCTTGCCCATTTGCAGTGAGATTGCACTCATAGGTATTCCTTTGCAGAAGCAATACTTACCCGGCCAGAGTTGTATCTGGAATTAATAACATGAAAATAACTGTAGGTTAATGACTATATGGCTGATGAAACCCTATTTATAAATACAGGCTTTGGGGTAAATATGGGCTTGCGGAAGGCCTTAGTCTTGACTTTGTTTCTCTTGATAATTGCTAGTTCATTTTTGATGCGCTCCAATTCCTGAGTCGAGTTGGTTTTAAGCTTTTTGTCATATGCGGCCAGCATTTGAAGAACATCATGCAGTCTGTCCAAAGCGGCGATAATGTTTTCATTGAGTTCTATATCCACATCATAGGCCACTTTTGTCCAGTATTCGCCGTAGGCCTTGGTGACATATTGAATAATATCTAGACGTCTGAGAATCTTTTCACGTTCTTTTACCGTAGCAGGTAATTTTTCGAAGGCGCCTTCAGTAACCAGTTTGTATTGGGTATGAGAAATTTCGATTATCTCCTCATAGCATTCGGTCTGTTTTTGTAACTTATTGAGGTATGCTTTTGCACCTATCTCCGGGGTCATGATATCTCCTTTATAATCAATTTCAGTCACTGGTGCCAAGGATGGATTCAATATATGAACTCTGAGTCTCCAGTGCTGCCAGGGTTGCTTCCATGGCATTGAATTGTGTCCATAGGACTTCTTCCTTGGCGTCCATGAGGTCGGTCATAGAATCTATATTGTCTTCAAGATTTTCAATAATTGAGTCAACATAATCAGTACGGGTGGCGAGATAACCATAATCATAGTCAAAGACACTGCTTAATTCTGACTCGATAATATTGGCTATTCCGGTTTCGGCGATGCTGTCAACCTCTACCAGACGCATTTTTCCGTCTTCGGCGTTGGTTGCTTGCGCGGTAATTCTGATCGCAGATGCTGATACTGAATCAGCTAAGCCGATAACCGTATAACTTGCAGTGTTGTCTTCAACTTCTCTTACTGTGACCCATTCATTTGTTTCACTATTGAGATATTCTACAGTGAAATCGGATAAGGCGT
Organism: Planctomycetota bacterium; assembly: GCA_963556115.3. GTDB lineage: Bacteria > Planctomycetota > SZUA-567 > SZUA-567 > SZUA-567. The sequence continues at coordinate 237,294 of CAUVYI020000007.1, forward strand.
AGTCTTCAGCAGGCATCTCTTCGCTGTCGATATGATAGATTGTGATGTAATCCAGAAGAACCGGTTCGTCATAGGTGATAGTTACGGTATTATCACCATTCTCGATGGTGTCCGCGGCTTCATAACCGTTATTTTCGCCGAAACTCTCGGAGGAAGTCTTGCCGTTGATCAGATTCTTGCTGCTAAAGCCTTCTGCCGCTGCTCCAGCGATACTGATAGTAGCTCCTGCACTGGCCAAAGCGGCATCAGATTTTTCACAGAAGAACTCGGCAACATCCTCAAAACTGGAGGTTAACAGTTCGGTGAATTCATCCTCATCAAAGGTGAGCAGAGTAGTGTAGCTAGTATTGCCGTCATCATCTTCGGTCTCTTGAAGTTCCAGACTGATTCCCAGATCGCTGAAGCTGGTAATCGAAGAATCCTTGGAAGAGACATAAGAAAAGAGTGATTCAAGCTGTAATTGCAGATTCTTGGTTGCACTATCGCCATAGAGCAGACCCAGATTCGTACTGATGTCATTTTCGTCGTAGTACTCTTGTTCTTCAGTGGTAAGGTAAGTGGTGAATTCCTCTATCGTACTAATTACCTCGTTATAGGCGTCAACCATGGCCTGAACCGTATCGGCTATCCCCTCGGTATCACGGGATACGGTTATCGATACAGGTTCGTCGGAAACTGCTGACAGATCAAGGGTAATACCGAGTATGGCTGAGTTATTGGTATTGGTGTCGCTACGCAATAGTATAGCTTCAGAACTGGAATTGCTGTCGCCATAGAGCAGTAAGGAGTCCTGACCCACTGTAGTCTGAGAGAAACTCATCGATGTTATTGACGAGTCCATGATAAAGTTACTGGCTTCGCCGGAATTTGAACTGGTTATTGCCAGACGATACGGAGAGTAGGTTGTGCCGTCGTTAATTATAGAGGCGGTATAGCTGGTCTCATCATTGATTTTTTCCATGATGTCGGTCAGACTGTCACTATCTGAGACCTCAATTTGAACCTCAAAACTGCCGTTTAAAACTGCATTTCCTGAGGCATCGGTTGAAGAATCCTTGAGCAGACCCAGATCCGCTGCAGTTGAACCACCATCTACTTCTTGAGCACTTATAGTGCCGGTGGCGGTCGCATCGGTTGAGGTGATGATGATTCCGTCTCCGGTATCATTGACACTGGCTACAACATCCAGATCACTGGCATTTATCCGGTCGATAACTTCGCCGATAGTATCTGCCCCATCGATATCGATCTCTTCGCTGAAACCGTTGGCATCGGTAAGAATAAATGAACCTGACTCAACACCGCTACCACCGTTTAGGGAGTCCAGGGAGGTGGCGTTACTGATATATTTTAAATCCAGATCGGCACAGTCAACACTCTCGCCTGAATCAATTGTCTGGTCGGTAAGACCTAGATCGGTTGCTAGTGTACTGTCCTGATCAATAAACTCAACACTAGAACCAGCAGCATTTTCCACTGAAATGCCGTTTCCAACGGAATTCAATGAAAAAGTCAGAAAGCCACTGGCCTGAGTGTTGAGCTCGGTAATAAGGCTGTCTAATGAATCATCTGTTGCGAGTTCACTGAGATTGAACTCCATGGTAGTGCCGTCAGCAAATTTAGCAGTAAAGCTGACTGTGCTCGCATCGTATAGTCCTTCCAGTCCATCAAGACCAGTGCCCTGAGTTCCAGAGATGGATGAGAGCAGGAATGTATCTAATCCGGCTAAAATATTATTGCCGGTAGTTGAAGTCCCACCATTTTCTACGACCAAGCCGAGGTCTGAAGCGGTGGTGTCTGAAGACGAGTAGTTTGAGATTGTAAGGTCACCAGTACCGGAGGTAAGTTCGACGGTTAGGGCACGGCCGTTGTCAGCAAAGCCGACTTCTACCGCACCAGATGTTTGCTTGCTGATTGAAAGGGCGACTTCTTCAAGATTATTACACTTGGAGAGATCAACTTCCCAGGAGTCTGTGCCATCGGTGATGACAATAGTTCCGGCAACCCCGTCATTTACGCCCAGTCCGTCATTGAGTTGAGCCAAGGTAGTCGAACTGTTTAAATTATAAATACTGCTCCCGGTAATGGTGCCGTTATTAGAGGAACCGAGAATTCCTAGATCCGAGGCGGTAGTCGAATCAACCTCTGCAACTTTGGTTTTTCCTGTGCCGCCGCTGGTATCTTCTAAAATAATATTGGTACCGCTATCGGATATTGAAGCGGTGATTGAGATATCATCACTGTTGTTGATGGCTGAGATAATATCGTCAATGGTGGTGGCGGCAGAGAGATCAATTTCGGCAGTTTCGCCAGAAGCATCGGTAATCTTTATCGATCCAGCGGCAATTCCTTCACCATCATTGAGAGTGGCTATGTCTGTACTCTGTGCGAGTGAGGCTTTGGCCGAGTCAAGAGTTATGACTCCAGCGCTGAGCGGCGAAACAGCACTGTCTGTATCGCTGACACCTTTGGACGTAAACTGTGCGGTTTGAGCAAGCTGTTTGACTTCGAATTGGTATGATCCTTCTTCAGCATATTCATTGAGCGTAGCGGTCAGCGAAGATTCATCACTGGAAGCTGATATATAGCTGTTCCAGAGATCTTCATCGGCGAGTTCTTCAATTTGAGTGTTGAATTCTAGGAGTAAAGAATTTATGGTATTGTAGCCTTCTTGTTCAACTTGGTATTCAAGAATTTCAACTTCTTGATCATCAATTTGTGATTGGTATACCTCCAGGCTTGCCTCGATGATTGATTCTGTATCGAAACCGGAAATAATACCGCTGATGCCATCGCCCATAATTTACTCGCTTTGGATTATTATAAAAAAATGTTTGAACACTTTACTAGTGCAGAGAATGAATAGTTGGTAACCAAAAAAAAATTAAAAAAAGGTTACCCTTTAGGGTAACCTTGAAAATTAATTTTAATTTTTTTTGTTAAAAACAAAGGTTTACGATCGCTTCGTAATCATCACGCTTGTCACTAGACTTGACATGCTTTTTGATCTTGTTCTTGGCTCTAAAGACTCGCATCTTGACCATGCCGGCATTCCAAGACATCCGCGTGGCGATCTCCTTTACGCTGAGTCCTTCGACATATAGCAGGGTGAGCACCATGCGGTCTTCCGGGCTGAGAATGCTGAGTAATTCCCGTAGGACTTTGGCAACTTCATGCTCGTCGAGGCTATCGTTGTTTTCTTCAACCGGGCTGTCCCAGCCTTCAATTGAAAAATGCTTGCGCATTTTTTGTAACTCTTTGATATGCCTGCATCCAATATGACTGGCAATTCGGCGCAGCCAGTGCAGAAACGGAGCCTTGGCCTGATACTTGTCCAAGCTGAGAAAGGCCTGGACAAAGACCTCATGCGCCAACTCTTCAGCCGATTGGCTGTTCTCGGCATACCAGTAAACCTGCTTGTAGATTATCTGTTGATATCTGTCTACAATCTGGCTATAGGCGTCAACATCCCCCGTGAGGCATGCCTGGATTATTTCGTAATCGATGTCATCCACAAGAAAATCTCTAAATTATTGAGGTCGTTAAATGACAGCAGTGATCCATCACTCAATCATTTTAAGAATTCTTCGGAAAAGTCATCCATTAACTTTAATTAATCCTCTTATTTATTCTGTACTGATTGGCATGTGCTTTTCTTGCATAAATTGTTCACTGTTTTTACATAATACTAGAAATAGAGTTTTTTTTGAGGGCAGAAAACCCCTAAAAAAAAATTTAAAAATTTTTATTTTGGTTACCTAAAGCCTGGTTTCGGCACTAACAGGTCAACGCGCAGATTGCTTTAATTACTGTAGGTCGGTTTGAGTTGTCGTAAGTGTGAGACATTTGCGTCTTTGAATAGAGGGAGTGCTTCTATTTGTTATTAACTTGTTAGGAGAGGAGGTGCGGTAACCAGGCATAGAAATGATTTCTTGTGCCGGAATAAAAATGGCAACCCGTTACTGCCGGGTAAGCAGTAAGGCTATAGCAAGGATGCTATAGAAAAAATTATAATTTAATCATGGAGGAATTAATTATGGCTATGGTAGTTACAAACAACATCAGTGCAATGAATACTAACCGTTATCTGGCGACAAACCAGCGCAATATGGAGAGTAGTCTTGCAAAATTATCAAGTGGTTATCGCATCAATACTGCAGCGGATGATCCTGCGGGTCTGGTAATCTCAGAAAAATTACGTACGCAGATGGCAGGACTCAGCCAGGCAATCAGTAATAACCAGGAAGCTTCAAATGTCGTGGGTATTGCTGAGGGTGCGATGAATGAGATGAACTCAATTCTAATATCAATGAAAGAACTAGCAATTCATTCGGCCAATAGCGGGGTTACAAGCTCTGAACAGGTCGTAGCCGACCAGGCGGAGATGGATTCTGCCGTACAGTCGATCGACCGAATTGCCAAGACCACAACCTACAGCGATACCTACCTACTCAACGGTTCACAAGAAATCTCTTACGATACCAATACGGTTGTAGACTCTACTGAAGACAATGCTTTAATCGACACTGATATGACCAGTATCTATCAGATTACCAACCTGGACAGATCAATTAATATCTCATATAGTGGTGCCGACGATAATGGTGACGCGGATACAACCAAGTCATCACAGAAGGCATGTATCGAGACTGATTCTTCAACGGCTGGTGTGGATTACAGCACTACCGGTACTACAGCTTTGACTTCAGACATCAGCTTTACTGTTACTGGTAATTCAGGTTCGGCTGAATACAGCTTCGGTCAAGGTCAGGAACTCGGTACGGTTGCACAGACAATCAATGATGATAAGGACTCTACGGGTGTTGCTGCGCAGCTTATCTTTGATGACAGTGTTACCGGGGTGGCGCAGACTACAGCGACTACTTCAAGTGATGTCTACCACCAGTCTGGTCAGATTGCAGCTTATGAATTGGATAAGGATTTTAAACAGAATGCTGATTACGAAGTTACAGATGTCAGTGTAACCGGTGATGTTGATGTTGGTGGCAATACAGATGCTGACGGTTGTGTCTATGTAAAATTCGGTGATGATGGTGAATATACTATTTATAAAGATGCTGAGATGACTATGGCTGTTGGTATTGGTGTAGCTGATGGCTCTACCGCTAGTACCGAACTTAATGATTCTGGAATATCACTTACACTTACTACCGATAATCTGCAGCAAGCGAGTGATGTGGCAAAGATTCAGCTCGGTGCGTCTACCGAGGTGGACACCGCTACCTATGATGCTGGTAATGCGGTTACTACCGGTCTGGCGGTAACCAGTGATACAACTACCGGAGCGGCGCAGGCTAGTTCGGTATTGACCGGGGTCAGATTGGGTGAGAATACAGATGAAAACGGTAATGTCTATATGAAGACCGTTGTAGATACTACTAACGGTACAGTTACCGTAAATCTGTATAATGATAGTGAATGTGAAGAGTCATCATTGATGGCGAGCGGTACAGTTGACTTTGCAGATATTGAAGCTGCGTCTTTGACCGGTATTGAGGTGTATGCGAAGACTACTAGTGGGGATACTGGAACCACAGGTCTGTATGGAACACTCAATCTTGATGGTACTTCTGATGGTATGGATATTGCGTCGGCTACGTCAGATGTAACTTATACTTCAACTATCTCGGCAGTAAATCTGGGGCTGAGGATGTACTCAACAGAGTATGGTGATGATGCATATGTCAAGGTTGAGGCTTCAGAGGGAGCTATCTTCGAGGATGGCGATGGTACTCTGGTCGATAGCACTAATGATTATACCGCCTATGGGCAGAATGGTAGTGTTACCGTTAACGGTAGTGAGTATGAACTGGATTCTGATCTTTCAGTAGCGGTATCATCTACCGATCTGAATGCAAGTCTGGTTATGAATGAGGGATCCCTAGGTGCAACAACAGTAGCGGTAGCAGGATATGAAGAGGGTGCCTTGAGTTCGAAGGGCGGTTCAATGGCGGATAAGACAAATAGTGCGACACAGGCGGCAAGTAATACCTCTGAGACACTGGAAAATCTAACTGGCGGGATGAATCTGCAGGTTGGAGAGGGTACTACTAATGATGATTCGACAGTTATCAGTATCAGTTCGATGACGGCTGCGGATCTTGGTAGTGTGGATATTACTGATGATTATGACGGTGATGGCATCGAAGAAACCAAGACGCTTACCCTTGAAGATCTTCAAGGCGGTGGTTATGCGGCGTTGGCAGTGGATCCGGATAAAGCGCAGACGATTATTGATCAAGCAATTGATGATGTCTCTATGACCCGTGCTAGACTCGGTGCACTTCAGTCCAATATGCTTCAGACCAATATCAACTCTCTGGAGGTTGGTCTTGAGAATATTACCAGTACTGAATCTGCAATTAGAGATACCGACATGGCGACTGAGTCTACAGCTTACACTAAGAATCAGATTCTGGTACAAGCTGCTACCTCAATGCTGGCTCAGGCTAATACTATTCCACAGCAGGCACTATCTCTTCTAGGATAAAGTTCTAGCGTATTTCCTGGAAGTTAACTCCCGCAAGCTCTGGCAACATGTTGCCAGAGCTTGTTTATTGTATATTACAATATAATGTATAATAAAGTAGGTTCAGTTGGACTCTGTAAGTGAGCGTACACTGCTACGGTGGATTAATTTGGAGTTGATAAGATTTACCATCGGTTCCCGGTCGCTCTGGTGCTGTAACTTGAGGTAGAGCATATCCAGAGCCACCTGGCCGATCTGGCGGTTGGGTACATTTACGGTACTAAGAGCCGGGGTGGACATCTCGGACATGGGGATATTATCGAAGGCAAAGATTGAAATATCATCAGGGATGCGGTAATTGCTCTCTTGTAAGGCGCGCATACACCCCAGAGCAATAATGTCATTGCTGGCAAAGAGGGCGGTGGGCAGCGGGGGATGGTTCTGCAGATGTTTGAGCATGTCCCTGTATGAGCCTTCGAAGGTAGAGTCTACAATATAATCGTTCTTCGGATTGAGCGGGAGGCTGAGGTCGGATAGAGCCCTATAATATGCCTGCTCACGCAGGGTGAAGTTATAGGCGCCAGCTGAACTCTTGATAATACCAATATCCTTATGCCCTGAGTCATGGAGGTATTTTACGATATTATATACAGCATGCATATTGTTCATGTTTACATAGTCGGCTTCAATCGAGTAGATATAGGTATCAATAAAGACGATATTAGCCTGGGTATTGATCAGGGTTTGGACGTCATCAGCACTGAGCTCGGTTGCTAGAATAATATAACCGGCGGTCTGGGAGTTGGCGTTTATCTTGTGGACAACATGGTTTATGGGGATGTGTGGCTGGAAGGACTCAATTTCTATAGTTATGTTGTGGAGTTGGGCTGAGTCCATTATTCCGTTGAGGTAGTTGCCGATAAAATTCTCATGATTGGTGTTGAGTGCATGCCCGTGCCGGGGGATTTGGAGAAATCTGACGGTACAGGAAGGGTCTGAAAGCTGCTTCTGAGCCGGTTTGTAACCCAGTTCTGTTGCCACATCGATTATTTTTTTTCTTGTAGCTTCACTTACACCTGCTTTATTATTCAGTGCTAGAGATACAGCAGTAGCCGAGACATTGGCTTTTTGTGCTATCTCTTTGATTCCAACCTTCATTTCTGATTCTTTCCTACAAATTTGTTTGATATGATAAATTATTAGTATTATTTTACGGTATGTCTATATACAATCAACCAAAAAATGAACTAAAAATTTAGTAAAATTTTTAATAAGATTATGTCGTGAAACTACGTCATTGTTGTGTGGGTAGATTATAATATTGATCTTATGATGATAATAATTAGCTTAAAACGACTATATATTGATAATATACTATGATTTACTATTAAACAAGTAAAATATAGATAAAAATTTTATAAAAAAATTAGGTAAAAACTTGCTTAAGGGTTTGGCTGTGTGGTAGACTAAAATTGTTGTGAGGTTGTATGTTTTATTCTTAAGGAGATTCAAATGAAAAAAATGATGTTTCTGTTGTTGCTGTTTGCTGCATTCGTAAATCTATCATTTTCAGCCTATGCAGATGATATGCCTGAGGCTTTTGTCGGAGGCAAAAAGCATAAGATAGTACTGGTGAAGGAGTGGGGTACAGGTACGCATATGACCATGCATATCAACGGTGTCAAACGTGAGGCGAAAAAATATGGAATTGACGTGAATGTTATCGATGCCAACAACGATTTGCAGGCTATGGCTGAGGGTATTGAAAATGCGGTAAATCAAGGGGTTGATGCAATTCTTACCTCACACGGTAAGAGTGATGCGCTTCAGCCATCAATTGAGAAGGCGCTCAAGGCCGGTATACCGGTTATCGCCTTTGACAATGATTTCAAGGTGCCTGAAGGGGTTGAGCCGGGAATGCTGGTAAGTATTGATCAGTATGATCTGATGCTGGGTTTGCTCTCGCAGATGGCTCTGGTGAATTATGTTGATGGTGAGGCGAATGTAGTCTACAACCGTTTAGCTAATGTGCCCCCAACTGACAAACGTCACCGTATCTGGGAAGGAGCAATCCTACCGACTTTCCCTGCGATCAAGGTGGTGAATACAATTGATCTGGGTACCGACGGAGTAATGGCCAAGTCACAGGCAGCACTTGAAGCGATACTCGATGCAGATAAGGATAATAAAATAGATGCAGTATATGGAGTATGGGATGAATATGCTAAAGGTTTCTATAATGCTATTGTCGCTTCTGGGCGTAAGATTCCATTGTTCTCAGTGGATATCTCTGATCAGGATATTGCGATGATGCAGGCAAATCCTGATATCTGGATTGCTTCAGCAGGGGTGGATCCTACTGTGATTGGTATTGTACAGGTGCGTATGGCGATGAAGGCGATTGCCGGTGATAAGCTTCCACGCTATTACCACCTGACTCCGGTACTCGTGAAATCAGCGGATCTGCCTGTACTCAAGGAGAGATCTGTAAGGATGGCCGATTTATCGGAGTTCTATGATAACTGGGGAACAACTACCGAATTCCTCGAGCCGTGGATGGAAAAGATAGCAAAGTAAGGCAACAGATATTAAGTTAATTAACGGTATGCGTCGGGAGGAATGACCTTCCTCCCGATTACTAGTAAAGGGTGTATATGAGTAGTGAATCAGGACTCAAAATGACAGGTATCTCCAAGTACTTTGCCGGAGTTACTGCCCTGGAGAATGTTGACCTGAGTGTTGCACGCGGTGAGGTGCATGCGCTGGTCGGGGCGAATGGAGCCGGCAAGAGTACGTTGATGAAGATCCTGAGCGGGGCTTATCAGAAATCAGCAGGTAGTATAAGTCTGGACGGGGAAGAGCTGGAGGTGGAGTCGCCGCAAGATGCAATGCGTAAGGGTATCGTTACGGTGTACCAGGAGGTTGATGTGGCGATAGTGCCGTCGCTTAGTGTGGCAGAAAACATTATGATGGATCATATCGCTATTGATCAGCCCGGGATATTTATGAACTGGAAGATGATCAGGCAGGATGCGGCAGAATCTTTGCGGGAAGTAGGTATAGAAATTGATCTTAACAGGTTTGCCGGAGAGTTGACCCTGGCAGAGAAACAATTGCTGGTTATTGCCAGAGCTGTACACCAGAAGGCTAAATTTCTTATCCTGGATGAACCTACAGCGTCTTTAAGCGTTGAAGAGTGTAATACGTTATTTGCTATTGTCAAGCGCTTGAGTACGCAGGGAGTAGGGGTAATCTTTATTTCGCATCGCCTTGACGAGATCTTTGCTAATTGCCAGCGGATAACCGTACTCAAGGACGGTAGACTGGTAGGTGATTATAATATTTGCGCTGAAACTATTGATAGTATTGTTGAGAAGATGTTGGGGCGGAAGATGCAGAATGCTTTTCCACCTTTGAGCACTCCGCAGGAAGGCGTACTTTTGGAGGTGGAGAACCTCTGTGGTGAAGGAGGAATCGACAATGTTAGCTTTACCGTAAACAAAGGTGAGATAATTGGTATTGGCGGTCTGGTAGGAGGCGGAAAGACAGAGTTGCTCAAACTACTCTTTGGGGTGAATGTAGTATCCAGCGGTACGATCAATCTGAATGGAAAGAAAATTGTAAATGCCTGCCCGGATCAGGCGATTAAGAATAGGTTTGCACTGGTGCCGGAGGAGAGGCGTAAGGAAGGCGTCCTGGTTTATGAAACGATAGAGACCAATATTACCCTTCCGACACTCTCGAAGTTTTGTAGCGGTCCCTTTATGCTCAGCAAGCGGATCAATCAGAGTTCACGGGAATCGGTACGCAGGGCTGCAATCAAGACTTCGAGCGAGAAACAACTGGTGAATAATCTTAGTGGAGGAAATCAGCAGAAGGTGGCGATTGCCAAATGGTTGATCTCTGACGCTGATATCTATCTCTTCGATGAGCCGACTAAAGGTGTTGATGTCGGATCAAAGTATGAGATATATTCGTTGATAATAGAATTGGCAAAGCAGGGTAAGGGGATTATTTATGCGTCCTGTGAGTTTGATGAGATTCTGGGGCTGAGTAACCGAGCTTATGTAATGTATAGCGGCAGAATAAGTAAGTCGCTGGTAACCAAAGATACAAATGAAGAAGAATTGTTATTATACTCTACAGGTGGAATGAAATGAATATGAAAAACGACGGGGCTAAGGCAAAGCCATTCAGTATTTTTGACTTTTTTTATAAATATGGAACTATACTCACCATAATTGTGGTTGTGGCCTTCTTTTCAATCAAGGTAGAGAATTGGGCAACCTTCTCTAATATTACCAATATCTTCAGATCCGTGGCGATCGTATCCTTGATTGCGCTGGCGATAACCTTCTCGTTGGCGGTAAACGGGTTTGACCTCTCTGCGGCGGCGATAGCCAGCTTTGCGGCGGTTATTGCGGCAAAGATTATGATCATGTGGGATGCCAGCCCGATACTGGCGATTATTGTTCCTATACTTGTCGGTGCGCTTATCGGCTTAATAAATTCTGGGTTTATCATCAAGATCGGGATCTCTGATATGCTGACTACCTTGTCTATGATGTTTATTATTACCGGGGTTTCGACAACTTTCCAAGGTGGTTCGGCAATCTATAATTATATGCCGCTGTTAGAAGGGGGTATTGCTCCGGGGTTGATGCCTGAAGGGTTCAAGTATATTGGCCAAGGGAGATTCTTGAGTATACCGGTGCCGGTGTATATTATGCTTGGGGTTACAATATGTGTGCATATATTCCTGAACCGCACCAAGTATGGCCGGTATCTTCATATGATCGGCGGTAATGAAGAGGCGGCCAGGCTTTGCGGTATCCCTACCAAGAAATATCGTACATTGGCGTATGTGCTTTCTGGGGTGATTGCTTCGATTGCGGGTGTTATACTCTGTGCGCGTCTGGGGTCTGGCGAGGTGGATGCGGCTGGGTCATATCTGATGGATGCAGTGGCTGCAGCGTTTATTGGCTTTTCAGTACTTGGGATCGGTAAGGCGAATGCGTTTGGAACTCTGCTCGGGGCGCTACTGGTCGGTACATTGGTAAACGGCTTGGTTATGATGAGCTTCCCATATTATGCTCAGGATATTGTCAAGGGTATTGTGTTGATTCTGGGGCTGGGATTGACATATTATAAGAAACGGGGTTAGGCAGATGGATAAGTATTACGAATTGGATAATGAGAGTATTATTACCTATATTAAAGAGAAGATGGATTTCTTCGAGGTTGACGCGAAACTGGAAAGTAGGGAGATAGGGGATGGAAACTTAAATCTGGTATTCAGAGTGAGTGATCCCGGGAGTGGGAAGAGTATTATCGCCAAGCAGGCATTACCTTATGTACGCGCCTCCGGCGGGGATTGGCCACTGGATATTGGTAGAGGTGAGATTGAGAAGCGTATTCTAGATATTGAATATGATCTCACCGGCGGGGAGGTGCCGAAGGTCTACTTCTATGATGCGGTTATGTGTTGTATGGTGATGGAGGATTTGTCCGATTATATTATTATGCGTTATGGCCTTCTGAAGTATGAGAAGTATCCGCAGTTCCCGGAGCAGATATCTGATTTTATTGTTAAATCACTCCTGTTGACCTCGGATGTGGTTATGGAGCATAAACAGAAGAAGGCTTATGTAAAGGACTTTATCAATCCCGAACTATGTGAGATAACGGAACAACTGGTTTATACTGAACCTTTCAATGTCGGTGCGAGAAATCGACTGGAAGATGCGATTGTGGATTTTCATAAAGAGAATATTGTTGCCGATCAGGAATTGGCTTTGGAGGTTGCTAAGCTCAAGTTTGACTTTATGAATAATGCTCAAGCGCTACTCCATGGTGATCTGCATACCGGCAGTATCTTTGTGAATAAGGAGAGTACCAAGGTAATTGATCCTGAATTCGCTTTTTACGGGCCTATCGCTTATGACTTGGCGTGTGTGTTTGCCAATTTGATTATGAATTATATCTCTGCATTCTATTCTTTGAGTGATGAGGTTGTACGTGAAGATTATTGCGGCTATCTGCGCCAGACAATTACGGATACGGTTGATCTGACCAAGAAAAAATTCTATAATCAGTGGGATGGAGTGGTAACTGATGAGATGGCGCAGGTGCCTGGGTTTAAAGAATATTATATTGAAGATATTTTTGTTAACGCTGCTGGTATAGTAGGTTGCGAGATGGTCAGGCGGACGGTAGGATTTGCGCATGTAGTGGATCTTGATAATATTGAGGATGATCAGAAGCGGTATGCAGCCAAGACTAATAATCTGCTGCTCGCTAAAGAGTATATTAAATATAGAGCTAGTATTGTCTGTGGGCAGGATTATATTGAACAGTTGGATAAGATAATAAAATAAGGAGTGGAGGCATGGAGCAGGTAGTCCCGGTATATATTAATAGTAGTAAGGATAAGTTGGTGTTGATCGATCAGACTCTGCTGCCGACAGAGGAGATCTGGCTCGAACTTGATGAGAGCGAGGCGATCTGGGAGGCGATCAAGATGCTGCGCGTGCGCGGAGCACCGGCAATCGGTATTGCAGCGGCGTATGGTCTGTATGTCTGTGCCTTGAAGGTAGAGACGGAGTCGGTAGCAGATTTCAAAGTTGAGTTTCTCCGTCTTGCTGCATATTTTGCCACCAGTCGCCCAACAGCGGTAAATCTCTTCTGGGCGCTGGACAAGATGAAGGCGCGTTTTGCACTGGAAGAGAGTGCGGGTAAGGGCGTAGCTGAGATAAAGGCGGCTCTGCTCGCGGAGAGTGAAGAGGTCTTTGCGCAAGATCAGCAGATGGGTAGAGCTATAGGTGAGCATGGCCTGAGCCTACTCAAGCCGGGTATGGGGCTGCTTACTCATTGTAATGCCGGAGCGTTGGCGGCAAGTGGTTATGGAACCGCTTTGGCACCGATGTATGCTGGAGCGGAAAAGGGTTACGACTTCAAGGTCTTTACTGATGAGACTAGACCGCTTTTGCAGGGTTCTAGGCTCAGTGCTTATGAACTTAATAAGGCGGGAATAGAGGTTACGGTGATCTGCGATAATATGGCTTCTATCGTAATGAAGGAGGGGATGATACAGGCGGTATTGGTAGGTGCGGATAGAATAGCGGCAAACGGAGATTCGGCGAATAAGATAGGAACCAGTGGGGTGGCGATTCTGGCAAAAGAGTACGGCATACCGTTTTATGTGCTGGCACCGACCTCGACCATTGATCTGCAGACAACTACCGGCGCGGATATTCCTATTGAACTTCGTGACGGCGATGAGGTGGGTAATGGCTTTGGTAAGCGCACGGCGCCAGTTGGGGTTAAGGTCTATAACCCGGCATTCGATGTGACCGATGCTAAGTATATTACTGCTATTATTACGGAAAAAGGGGTACATAAGGCTCCGTATACCGAGAGTCTGGCGGGACTGTTTGCGTAATAAGCGGCTTCAGGAAGACTGGTTAAATTTACATATTTCTGACTTGTGGAGTTTGCTGGCTTTTGCAGCAGGCTCCAGGTCAGGGTAAGGCGTTGAAAAAAGTATGAGGAGTGTAGGGTGAAGCTAAAATATGAGCGGGAGCAGGTTGTATATTTTTGTCGGGAGCTGGTGAATAAGAATCTGACTACCGGTACTGGTGGCAATATAAGTGTGTTCAACCGGGAACAAGGTCTGTTTGCATTGTCGCCGAGCGGTATGGATTATTTTATTATGGAGGATGAGGATGTTGTCGTCCTGGATCTGGAGGGTAAGGTTGTGGCTGGGAAGCTCAAACCTTCGGTCGAGGTGGATCTGCACCGGGTAATGTATCAGGGACGGGAGGATATCAATGCGGTTGTGCATGCGCATTCGGTATATGCTACTACTTTGGCGACTTTGAGGATGGGGGTGCCGCCATGCCATTATCTTATCGGTTTTTGCGGAAGGGATGTACGTTGTACTGAGTATGTTGATTTTGGTACACCTGAACTGGCAGAGGTGGCGTTTGAGGGTATGCGGGAACGTTTTGGCGTACTTTTGGGAAATCATGGTTTGCTAACCGGCGGCGCGGATATTGATTACGCCTTTTCGGCGGCAGAGGAGTTGGAGTTTGTCTGTCAGGTATATTACCGCGCCAAGTGCATCGGCGAGCCGGTAATTCTCTCTGAGAGTGATATGGATGCGGCGCTCGGAAAGTTTGCCAGTTATGGGCAGAAGAAGCTTAAAAAGTAGGAAATTCTTGTAAGAAGGTACGGGAAATTGCATATGCAATTTCCCGTTTTTTATAGATGATACGTATGTTTAGCCCTCAGCTTTGCTGAGGGCTAAATCATGCACCTCGCAGCCTGTCAATTTGTGTAAATGTGGGTGTGTCTGAAGTCGGCCGCGAAGGAGGGAAAATTGCGGAAGCAATTTTCTTTGTTTAGATTATATAATTGAAAATCACTAACGAGATTTTCTTGTTTGGCTGGAGCGATACACAGGTCGCCAAGCAGGCGACTTTTTTTGCATATCCCTAGATGCTGGGTGTTCGAGCAGGCGAGAACTAAGCAGTGATTTTGTCCGCTGCTCGGACGAAAAGTATGTCGAAGGTTTTATAAGCTGGCGAATAAAACCTGAGAGTGTAATCATCGGTAGCTGAGGGGTAAGGGCTGGCTAAGCGCTTTGCGTAAAGAGCGTTGGTTTTGGGAGTGTCTGTATACTTAATCCGAAGGCGAGGGCTGGGTGGGTTGTGGCTGGAGTCGGCTGCTACGGCAAGACTCCGGCCAAGACTTTTGCGGAATCCAAGACCTTGGCCAAGCACAAGCAACTGGACATCATCGGACGGACAGTCCAAGTCGAAGAAGTCACTGTTGAAGTCGTAGGATAATTTAATGTGTCTGTCAGATAAAGTAGTGGCTAGTACACTTTGACTTTCTTTTATCTCTGAAAACTAATTTGCGAAACTTTCTTGACACTACCCACCTTAAATTTATTTATGTTTTTTTAACTTATTACATATTATGATATTGTAGTGTCATAGAAATGGTATGTATTTGAGCTACATTTTTTAGTTACACTGTAATAAATCTAGAACCTTATCGAGTTTATACTGTTGCATCAGATTATACATATCTTCTTTAAATTCTATGTATGTAGGGAATTTTGCATGTTTACGAGTGTCTTTCTCATCTTTGCCTATTTTTAAGGTAGTCAGGATAAGAAGTAGTTTATCTTTGATAAGCTGTGGTGCGCTTGATATAGCGAGTAACCCGCTGAGTATTCCTGAGCTTCCGGTTAGGTATGCATGCGCTGTAGCGTAGCTATAGCAGATGATACAGGACAAGGTATCTCTGAGTCATTGCGGCGCGATGGAATTTGACCCAGGATGAGGCGAAGAACTTGGGATTATGGTTGAAGGTATACTTGGAAATTTCATCTTTTGACAGGGTGTCCCATCTTACATGTTCAGGATTTACCGGGCGCAGAGCTTCGGTGCGCCAGAGATATTTATCATAAGAGGTAAGATCTTCGTTGAAGCATTCTTTATACATTTTCTGCCAGCATTCACAACGAAATTCTTCGTCAGCTGTTGTCTGTTGATTATGCTCGAGCGTATACACCGAGCTGCGCAGACACTCTTTAATACGTGGACTGATCTCGCTCCAGGTCTTGAGTGGTTCGACTCTCTCTGGGGCTTTGGCTGCATTCTTGCGCTTCTTGGGCTGAACCGCTTCGCCCAGAAGCTCAAATATTTGCTTGCAGGCTTGCAGAAAGACCTTGGGGTTATTCCGGGATAGCAGGGACTTATCTCCAATATAGGAATAGCTCCACTTCAGATATGGGATATCCGGGGTATGGATTGCTTGCGCGTGGCCGATAGTCGGCACTACCGGGCGGATAATACGCTTTAGTCGCTGCCAGATTAGGTTTGCTATGGCGTTGACTCTATTGCGTAAGTCTGCGTTACGTGTCAGTTTTTTGTTCTTAATATGACATGAAGCCAGACGATTTTCGTCATGATCTCTACCGGAGAAGCCTTGGTGGGAATAGGTATCGGCAATAGTATGGAGGGCGACTCCCAGCCGGAATAATCTCTGCTTGGGGTCTGCTTCGGCGCAAGCCCGGTTGAAGAGCAGTTTAGCTAGAGAAGAGTTTGGGTAGTCAGCAGTAATCAGATTACATCTGCGAGGCTTGGGCGGTAAGAAGTGAAAAGGGATATAGATTTTGCTCTGCACACCCCAGGTATATGCTCTCAGCGAGTAATGAGCGGTTCTGACAGGATTGAACAGATAATCGCCAACATGAATGGGTGAGCCTTCGGTTGAGTCATCGACATACTGTGAAGCGTAGGCAAGAATTTCGGTGTCACTCCGGCTAAAGCCAGCAGCCCTGGCTAAAAAAGCGATCCCATAATAATGTAAATCCTGTTGCATAGTCGTACCCTTTCGAATTGCGGATAGTGTTGATACTAGCATGATCAATATCATTGAATTAATGTACACGTTAATAAAGGGCGCTTTTATTGATTATTGTAGGCATCATTAACATTAAAACGTCTCATTTCTGGTCTACTGCCCGGAAAAGTACTTTCGCCTCAAGGCGCGGTCAGTGCCTTCGTGGAAATACCCGGATTTCTTGCCATACGCCCCGTTTATCCAGCGAGGGCTCTCCAGCAGATACTTATAGGCCTGGCCGGCCGCCGGGGTCTGGGAGTCGCGGTACTGCAAGGAGTTGCGGAAGGAATAATGGGTAAACAGGCGCATGAACTCACCGAGATAGATGTCTGCAACGGCTTTATTGCCTCGTATCACAAGCATATTCTCGTCATTGGTATCGGTTGAACTTTTAGAAAAGTTGGCCGAGCCGGTGATGACGATTGGATCCTCCCCGAGTGGGTCGAGCAGCATATATTTGGTATGAATATAGGTTACGTGTCTTTCGTCCTTATTGGGAATAATCGATTCGATCTCGGCGAGCCAGCGATCGAAGCTATTGACTTGGATGTTACTGCCGAGGCCAATAGTCACATTCTTCAGTTTTTTGATACGGTCGATCTCGGCGGCCTGTTTCTTATAGTTTCTGCCATTACCTTTTCTCTCCATCAAGGCGAATCGCAGTACTGCATCTTCCTGGTCGTAGACCTCGATAAAGCGTCTGTCCATGCCGAAAGGGAAGGTCGCGAAGATACCGCGCTCAGCAGCATTGGCCAGATCGGCGTACCAGTCCAGTACGGTGCAATCGTTGCGGGGAGAGAACACAGATACCGTCTCTTCATCCCAGGGCTGCGGCGGCCGCGTGCCTAATTCTTCTACTGCGATAGCTGTAGGTTTTCTGGTTAGGTCGCGGTACAATATCTGCCAGTACTCCTCAAAGCTCTGGGCTACATCCATGTCCCGGACGATATGGATATTGTTGGAGTGGCCGAAGATGCCGTTCTTACTCAGGTTGGTTGAGCCGGTGAGCACCTCTTGGGCTTTTCCCTTGCGCACCCAGACAAGAAATTTGTTATGCGCACACCCTCCAGAATGGGTTCGGGCTTTGGTCAGGGATTTTATCCCGCTATGCAGTAACTCTTCTTCGTTGCGCTTTTTTTGCGAATCGCCATCATAAAGGATATTGAGCTTGACCCCACGTTTCTTGGCAAGTTTGAGCTGTGTATAAATTCTGTGGTTTTTGAATTCATAGAATGCCCCGTGTAACTCGTCACCCTTCTTTGTCTGCGCAATAAAACCTTCGATAGCTTCGAGCAACCCCCGGGAGAGCCAGTTATATGCTGCTTGTCCGACTTCATCTGGGGTTAGACCTTGGAAGCGTCTGGAGTATTCTTGTGAAGCGATTGCGCCGCGGTTGAAATGAATAGCATGTCTTCCCTGCTCAACCGCTTCGGTTGTGACCGTCAGGGTAACACTGGAGCCTGGGGTTAGGGATTTGGGGTGTCCGCACCTGGCGACAATGCGGTAGGTGTAGGTTATCCCAGGGGAGACACTGTAGTCTGACCACTGGAAGGTCTGTAACGGGTGCTTGAAGGTGGATACCGGTACACCCGGCGCCGGATTGGGTTCCACACTCTGGAAGGTCTTCATTCCGCTGAGCCAGATAACCTCACCGTCACTGTGGCGCCGGCGTTCGATGGCAAAACCGAGAACTCTTTGTTCGAGGATACACTCTTTGGGCATATCCCAGCCGAGCAGGGTGACATAACTTCCGGCGACCGCCAGTGCTGTAAGATTATCCTGTGTATTTGTTATTCGCATATAACATCTCCTAAAATTTGAGCGAATATCCGGGTTTTGACGCTTGAGCCTCGGTATAGCTGACCCCGTCGACACGGAGGTTATCTGCGTTTTGCAAGGTAATTATTCCTCCTTTATTGGGAAGGACAACCGGAGGTTGGAGGGTTATTTTTTCGGTCTCGCCGGGTTGGATGATGCCGGTAAGCGGCATGGCATTTTTGTCCCGGTCGAGCAGTTTCCAGCCGGCAAGATCCAGAGGAGTGTCGGTAACGTTGAGGAGGGTGACTGATTCGGTCTCGGGTGAAGCGGTAGGATTTACCATGGCTGCGATAATACGCACTGCGCTATCGGTATTTTGCGGACTGGGGCAGTGGCCATAAGCACTGGAGAGGGAGGTTGTAGTGCCATCGGTGGTAACATCAATTCTGTGTCCGGTATGATCGTCGGTATGCCAACTCTGGGACTGAAATTTGAGGAAGATTCCGATCCAGTTGTGCTGATCCGGGAAATGAATAAGCAAACAGCCATCCTGATAAACTCCGTCATCTCCGATAAAACCCTGGGCATTTCCCTGGTTCATATGTATGTCATGCACGCCGTTACCGGGAAGGAAGGCAAAGATCTTGTCCTTTTTTTTTGGACTCGGGGCCCCAGCGCTCACCGAAAGCATAGACGGCCGAGTTTGCATCAGCGATAGCACGTTGAATATAGTGATCCAAGTATTCATTGAGGTCATTGTCTGGCCCCGGGACATTGTAGGGGAGCGGAACCATTTTATGTGGGGCGAAGAGGTTGCTTCTGATATAATCTAGAGCCATGCCGCCGGGTTGGGGCGATAATACATGCCAGCCGGTTGGCAGCGAGCCGAGTTGTTCAAGAACGGGATGCTGAAAATCTGGCTCTATAAGGTATTCAAGCTCTGAGGGAGATATACTGGACATTACGTTGACCGCTAGCCTATAATCAGTAGTGTTATCAATAATGTGCAATTGAAAATGCGGGCTGCGTCCGCAGCCGAGCGTTCTAGCAATAACTCGTCCCTTGAGAACACCATAATTTTTTAAGCCCATAATATCTCCTTTATCTTTTAAAAAAAACTGTAATGCCTTTCTGACGCTGGGCAGAATATAGTGTGTGATTGTGGTATGCTTAATAAATGTGTACCGTAATTACAGCTGATTTTAGGCTGGAGGCATAAATTCAGGTCTGATAAATATTACTTAGATTAAAATTCTAAGTGCAACACTTGCATTTTGCACTCTGCTGTCATCACTAGCTGTAGTAAATATTCTCGTTACTAACTGCATCTAGTAATACCAGCAGATTATAAAATTACTGCATAATTCATCAAAAGCAATCACCTTAAGTTAATAAGTACTTATCCGCTTATCGCTAAAATTGCGGTTGTGTTTAAAAAGAATCTGATTTTATGGTTTAATATAGTTCTTGTATGGTTTTTGTAATATTTCTATTCAATAAGTTTAAGGTATTTTTTTGTTTTTTGAAAGATGTATTTTTAAATATGGTTAGGAAATTACTTGAGTGTAGGTTGCTGTAGAGGGATTTTATTTACTCTGTCGGAGTGAAAAGGTAGGGCTGGCGGTAGGTTATAGTGACCAATATGTGGGTAAAAGGATGAGACGGAGGTGAAATTGCGGATGGTGTTGCCGATGATGTAATGCCTTTGTATGTGATATATTATAGTTTGGGTGAATGTGGCTTTGCGGCTAAAGCGTGGCTGGAGCGGGTTTGAATTATAGCTATTGAGCATGAAGTGCCAGGGTAAAGGGCGGCAGAACTGGGAGTAGAGCCAGGATTCTGAGGTTAATTTCACGCTAAAATTGCAATTAACTTGAGGCCGTTGGAGATGGTTCAGCACATCATTAGGTGGTAGGGGTGGTATTCTGCTGGGTCAGATACTCGGCAAAGCTGTTTTTGGGTAAAGGTTTGCTGTAGTAGTAGCCTTGTATGAGGTCGCAGCCGATGCTGGAAATATAATCCAGCTGCTCTCTGGTCTCTACACCTTCGGTGATAACTTTGAGTTGGAGTTCATTTGAGATATCGGTGATAACCTTGGCTAGTTCTCCGCGGTCAGAGGTGGGATAGTCCTTGATGAAGCTGCGGTCGATCTTTAATTTATCAACATTGAGATTTTTCAGGTAGCTCAAGGATGAGAAACCTGTGCCAAAATCATCGATGGCGATACTGAGACCAAGTTCGCGGAGCTGATTCAGATTCTGATTGACTTGGTTGATGTCATGCATAAAGATCCCCTCGGTAATCTCTATTTCAAAGTTTTTGAGGTCGATCTGGTATTTGGCGGCTATCTCGCTGAATTTTTTGATTAAGTATTTGTCCATAAACTGTAGCGGTGAAATATTGATAGAGATGACAAAGTCAGGATCTATTATATCCTGCAATTCCAGATAGTTTTGAAATACTCGTTCAAAGACCCAGTAGCCTATCTCAATAATTTGTCCGCTGCGCTCGGCAAGGGGGATAAAGACGTTGGGGGATACTTGCCCCAGTTCGGAATTATTCCAGCGTAACAGTGCTTCAGCGCCGATAGCTCTGTTTTGAGTTATCGAGACTTGAGGTTGATAGAAGATATCCAACTCTTGATGGTTCAGTGCGTTTCTTAGAAGGTAGTTCATCTTGATCTCTTGCAGAATACTCGCTTTGAGCTCTGGTTTGAAGTAAAGATGGTTCTTTCCTTTGGTTTTCAGTACGGTTTCAAGGGCAATATGGGCACTGTTAAGTAGTTCGTCAGGATTGGTGCCGTCCTGCGGATAGAGGGAGATTCCTGCCTTTATATCCAGTAAGATCTCTTCATTATCTATATATAAGGAGTTCTTGTTATTATGGATAAAGTGATGGATAAATAGTTCTACCTCCTCCTTATCATTATATGCGGAAATACCAAGAACAAAGAGGTTCTTGCTTATCTGAGCCAAGAAGTCGTCAGGTTTGATTAATTCCTCAATATTAGCTATAAGGGTGTTGATATACTTTTGCGCATCACCTTGACCTTTGAGGAGCAGGTTATTGTAATTGGCTACAGAGAAACAGACTACCCCGAAGATATTTGGGTCATTCTTGATGCTCTCTTTGAGTAATCTTTTGAGTAAATTCTCATTAGGTAGATTGGTATCAAAATTGTAATTTTTGAGTTTGGTGACATTCTTCTGCTCTTCTTTTATCTTGGTAAGATCGGAGAAGATACCTATATACTTCTCGACACTCTGGCTTTTATCACGGGTTACAGCAATGATACTAAGTTTTTTGGGATAAAAGACCCCGTCTTTCTTCTTATCCCATAATTCCCCGTGCCAATAGCCGGTATTATTCAGGCTGTCCCACATCTCTTTGTAGAACTTCTTAGAGTGTTTGCCGGATTTAAAGTAACTGGTTTTGAGCCCGATTACTTCTTCTAGAGTGTAGCCGGTTATCAGTTCGAAGGCCTTGTTGACATAGATGATATTGGTGTCCTTGTCGGTTATGACTACTGCGTCATGGGTCTCACGGGCAATTTTAGTGGTTAGATTGAGTTGTTCTCGGCTCTTGTTCTGATAGTAATAAATTGTAACGATACCCAGAATCAGCAGACAGATGCCTAGCAGTATCAGTAGGTCAAGAGAGCGCATGCCTAGGATAATTATCTGTTTGACTAACGGTAGATCGCGGAAACAGAAGCTTGAGAGTAATACCCAGTAGTAGCTGTTCGCAGGCGCTACTTTCATTTTTTTTAGAGGGTATATCTTGCGAAAACAGTGAATTTCAGTTGTGTCTTCAAAGGAACCGGAGTCGCGTTGAGTGATTGTCCTCCACAATTCAGGATAAGTTTTGGCTAGGGGTTCAGTAGTAGATTCCGGAGATATTATATTGAGCTCATGTCCGGGTGAGGAACTGAAAATGTAGTCGCCGGTAGCGGTGAGCAGGGCGGAGTCGGTAAGAGGATACTCTAAATCTTCGAGTTGGTTGTTAAAGGCGTGGAGTATATCTTTACAGTCATAATTAATAACGAGAACTCCTTGATAACGATTATCTTGTGAGTAAAGGGGGGTGGCAATAGTGATTAGGGGCGTAGCAGACTGTGACTTATCCTTGTCTTGGGAAGATAAATGTAGGTTGGAAGCATATATTTCGCCAGGTGTTAGCTGGCTGGCTCGCTGATAATAGGTCGTCTGGGTTTGATTACGTAATTCTTTAGCTGGAATCAGAGTGGCATGATTTAAAGGGTGGCGTACTTTGATCAGCTCTTGGCCAGTAGGATTGAGTACGGTCAGATCAAAGAACATGGGTTTGCTTTTTACGATACGCAAAAACAGTTGTTCAACCTCAGAAGACTTGTGGGAGTCTGGCTTTTGCAGAAAGTTGGTGAGTTGAGCAGAGTTTTGCACCAGCATGAGATCTTCATTCATCTCTTCAAAGATGTCGTCTATGATGTAATTGACAAGTTTTAAGTTCTGTTTCTTGGTCTTAATTATGATAGTTTTGGTTCGTTCTATCTCTCTATTAGAAATATAGGATTGTAGTAAGATAAATACAATAATAATTGGAACAGAGATGACGATAAAGGTCTTGAGGATATTCTTAAAATCATTCCATTCTAGTTTTGAGTGATAACGGTCTACCATTTTATGTAATATCCTTTTGTGTGAATATATTATCACATAATTATATTATTATATATCATATATTGCAGCAAATAAAATACAAGCTAAAAACAGATTATGATTGTGAGCGAAGGTTAGTCTTGAAGCTTGATTTCAGGAATATGTAAAGCTTTTATTGGTGAAGAGCTGGAAGTTGAATGGAATAGTGGGGCAGCAAGTTTTGTCGTGTTTTTGCGCTTGTATCGCGGAGGGAGGGATGACGGCAATAGGAGAAAACTCTGGTTCACCTTTGGTTTTTGTGGCTCTAGGATATGGTAAAAACTTTGGTTCTCTACCCAATTGACCCAGGCTTATGCAATTTATGATATGCCTGGGTGGACGGAAGAAAGATTGCGCAAATTAGAGATATGTCGTTACTTATTGAAGCGGTTGACAAAGGTATGATCAAGGATAATCTTTTGACGCAGGTTCAGATTGGGTTTGTTGTTCTGTATTTTATTAATAAGGAGTTCGGTGGCGAGTACGGCAATATCACCGGTAGGTTGTTTAATTGCAGATACTGGGGATTTGAGGAAGTCGAACCATTTATTGTCATCGAAGGAGATAATTAACAGATCCTCAGGAATTCTGATTTCAAGCTCTTCGGCTTTTGAGATGAGCTCAAAACAGATATTGCTCGAAGTGCAGAGAATGGCGTCCTTTTTGGGGTTGTGTAGGAGGAAATCCAGATAAACATCGTCGCTGTTGTCTAGTAGAGCTTTGTACTCTCGGGTAAGGCAGCAGTGTTCGTGGTATAGTCCGGATTCATGAAGAGCGACTTCAAAACCTCTCTGACGCTCTCTGGCTGTGTAGTTGGATTTATTAAAACCTATATAGCCTAGGCTTCGGGCGCCGTATTCGATAAGATATTTGGTGGCTTCATATGCGCTCTTGAAATTATCGATGCCGACAAAATCGTAATTGCAATTCTCCAGGTCGCGGTCGATAAGCACCAAGGGGATTTTGCTATCTTTCCAGACGGCAAGTTTTGACTGGCAATTGGTAGGAGCTAGAATTACACCCTGAACATTATTCTTCATAAACATCTCCAAACACTGCCGTTCTTTCTTCTCATCTTCCGCTGATTCATAGAATAAGGCGTTGTAGCCGTTTTCTAGAGCAATATCGGCAATGTCTCTGGCTACTTCGGTGAAGAAGTCGACCCGGACGTCGGAGATAACAAAGCCGATGGTCTTATCCGGAAGCTTGCGCTGGTTATTCTGATTGTTGGTGTAACCGAGCTCGGCTATAGTCGCTTGAATTATTTTTCGGGTCTTTTCATCTACATGCCGCGTCTTATTGATGACGTGGGAAATTGTCGTGATTGAAAAACCTGATTTGGTTGAAATATCTTGTAGGGTGATCTTCTTTTTAGGGGCCATTGCGTTCTTTCTTTATGTTGCAGACATAATAAGTAAGGAAAAAAATACCGATCTTCCTGGTTATTTGCGCAAAAAAGCAAAGGTTTTTTTCCGGGTACTGCTGTAATTATACCATTAAGTAGCAGGTTTGGCAAGTGCAGACTCAATAAAAGTGGTAATGGGAAAATATGGCTATTTATAGAAATATTAGGCTATTTATAGTAGGTTAGGTGTTTTTGTCCTGGTATATTGTGCTTCGTATCTCTGAAAAAAATCCAGCGTTTGCAGCAAAATATTCTGAGTAACTGATAAAAAGATAACAAATTATGCAATTATTGCAGCAGGGTTATTAATGATTAAATGCTTTTAATTAGAAAAATTTGCGCAATTTTATGGAAAAAATCGCGCAAAAAAATTGACTAAGGGTGATTGTAGTGTAGTCTCATTAGTAAGAGTGTAGACAGGTAAGTATCTTGTCTGTGTGTTTATTTTTGTGGTAATTTTATGTGGAGAATTCTAATGTTGAAAAAAATCGTGTTATTTTTTGGTCTGGCTCTCTCGCTTGTCTGTTTTGCCTTGCCTACAGCCAATGCTGAAGACAAGGATGGTAAATTGACTATCGGAGTGTCATTTCAAGAGATGAATAATCCTTACTTTGTGGTTATGAATGAAGCTGCTGAGGATATCGCGCAGAAGGTTGGAGCGGATCTGCTGGTGACTGATGCTCGTCACGATGTCAATAAGCAGATAAATGATATTGAGGATATGATTCAGAAGGGTATCGATATTCTTATCCTCAATCCGACCGATTCAGTAGGGGTTCAGGGGGCTGTAGAGTCTGCAAAAGAAGCGGGAGTGATTGTGGTTTGTGTTGACGCGCAGGCAGACGGACCGATCGATGCGTTTGTCGGTTCAAAGAACTATGATGCCGGTCTTTATGCTGGTGATTATCTGGTTAAGCTTTTGAATGGTAAGGGTAAGGTTGCGATCCTTGATGGTATCCCTGTTGTGCCGATTCTTGAGCGAGTCCAGGGATTTAAGGATGCGGTTAAGAAGGCTCCTGGTATTGAGATCGTCGATGTACAAAACGGTAAGCAGGAGAGAAGTGTGGCACTCAATGTTGTTGAGAATATGATTCAGGCACATCCTGATCTTAACGGTATTTTTAGTGTTAATGATACCGGTGCCTACGGTGCGCTTGCAGCTATCGAGGCATCAGGTAAAGATATTGCTTTGGTCAGTGTTGACGGTGCGCCAGAAGCAATTAAGAATATTACTGCAGGCGGAGCGTTCAAAGGTACTAGTGCACAATTCCCACGTGACCAAATTCGCATCGGCCTGGCTATCGCTCTTGCCAAGTACTGGGGAGCGCATATTCCAAAAGTAATTCCAGTAGATGTTGAGCTTATCACAAAATCCAATGCCGAAGGCTTTAGCTGGTAATAACTGCCAATACTAGATCTAACACAAACTATAGATAGACAATACCGGAGGCTGTGGAATCGGTTGTTTGCAGCCTCCAGTATTATTTGTGATTGAATGCTAGCATAGACTTTAAAGTGAAGATTTAGAGGATTAGATATGTCAGATAAGTGTCTCCTGGAACTAAAGAAAATTTCTAAGACGTTCAGCGGGGTAAAAGCCTTACAGAATGTTGACCTTAGAATTAATGCCGGTAAGATACATGCACTTGCCGGAGAGAACGGTGCGGGTAAGTCAACATTGATGAAGATAATTGTAGGAGTGTATCAGCCGGATGCAGATAGCGGTGAAATGAAATTTGAAGGGGAAGTGGTCAAACATGCTTCGCCTCAACATGCGCAGGATCTCGGTATTGGAATTATATATCAGGAATTCAGTTTGATACCGTATATGACTGTGTATGAAAATATCTTTCTGGGTAGAGAGATTAGAAAGAATGGATTATTAGATAAGAAAGCAATGCGGAAGAAAGCGACTGCACTTTTACGCCATCTTGGAATGGATATCAATCCCAATTCCAAAATTAGTGAGCTCAGTATCGCCCAGCAGCAGTTTGTGGAAATAGCTAAAGCCATAAGCCTCAAAGTGAAGGTCTTGATCCTTGATGAGCCGACTGCTCCGCTTACTCCTGTGGAGGTAAAAAACCTGTTTGCCTTGATGAATGAGCTGCGCAATCAAGGGGTGGGTATGGTATTTATTTCACATCATCTAGAGGAAATATTTGAAATATGTGATGAGATGACCTGTCTGCGCGATGGGGAATCTGTGGGTTATAAAGAGGTAAAAGATCTGGAGATGGATGAGCTTATACGCATGATGGTTGGGCGGGATGTGTCACAGACTTATCCGCAGAATCATGTTGCCGTCGATTATTCAGTGGTTCCGCTGCTCAATGTGAAAGCTTTGCAGCGTAATAAATATTTGCCACAGGTGTCGTTCGAACTTTTTCCCGGTGAGATACTCGGTATCGCTGGCCTGGTTGGAGCGGGCAGAAGCGAGCTTGTGCGGGCGTTGACCGGGGCGGATAGCGCAAGTGTAAAGCAAGTGGAGATGGAGGGGCAGCAGGTAACAATTAAGAATCCAAAAGATGCGCTGGAATTGGGGGTTGGATTGTTGCCTGAAGACCGTAAGACCCAGGGGCTGATTCTTGACTTCAGTGTTGAGTATAATGTTATTATCAATACCTTGAAAGATTCGTTAAGTTCACTGCATACGATCAGAAGGCGCTCACTTTCAGAGCGCACCCGTAAACAGATAACCGCTCTTGGAATTAAGACTCCGTCCGAACGGACAATTGTCAAAAACCTTTCAGGGGGTAATCAACAGAAGGTGGTTATTGGTAGATGGCTCAGCACTAAATGTAAAGTACTGATCTTTGATGAACCTACACGTGGTATTGATGTAGGGGCAAAAGCTGAGATTTACGAGCTAATGCGTCAGCTTACCAAGAGAGGGCTGGGAATTATCATGATCTCTTCGGAACTGCCTGAGGTTGTGGGAATAAGTGATAGAGTACTGGTTATGCGCAAAGATAATATCGTGGCAACATTACAGGATGATGAAATTACGCCCGATGGCATAATGGAATATGCTACTGGAGCAAAAGGAGGAAACAATGCAGGATAATGTGGTAATCGAGAGAAGAAAGAGCAAGGGCGAAAGCTTTTTACAGCATATCTCTTCGCGGCCAGAGATACTGTCGTTCATCGGCTTTATTGTGCTGTGTATCTTGATGACAGTGATTTCAGATCGGTTTTTGACAATGAGTAACTTGACCAATGTTGCTCGTCAGGTATCTATAAATGCGATTATTGCATCTGGATTGACCTTTGTTATTCTGACCGGAGGTATTGACCTATCCGTGGGTGCGGTTATGGCGCTCAGTGGTACCTTTCTCTCGGGTGCGTTGATTGCAGGTTGGTCTCCGATTGCTGCAATCGGTATCGGCCTGGGGGTCGGGGTGCTTGCGGGCTTAATCAATGGTTTCCTTGTATCCTATGCTAGAATGCCGGCATTTATAGTAACACTGGCGATGATGGAAATTCCGCGTGGTATTGCCTTGCTCTATACCAACGGTTATCCCATGAGTGGTCTGCCGAAGTCTTTTGCTATCCTGGGGCGGGGAGATGTGTTTGGTATCCAAACACCGATACTGATTATGCTTATTGTTTATTTCTTGGTTTATATTCTACTCAATCATGTACCTTTTGGTAGATACGTTTATGCCATAGGTGGAAATGAAGAGGCGGTTCGTCTCTCTGGTATCAAGGTTGAAAAGATCAAGATGCTGGTTTATGTGATAAGTGGTATTACCGCTTCTATCAGTGGTGTGGTACTCTCAAGTCGACTTATGAGCGGTCAGCCAAACGCAGGTATAGGCTTTGAACTTGATGCTATTGCAGCGGTTATTCTTGGTGGAACTGATATTGCCGGGGGCAAGGGGCATATCATCGGGACGCTTATCGGCGCTTTGATTTTGGGTGTGCTGAATAACGGTTTGAATCTGATGGGGGTATCTCCATATACGCAGAAGGTACTCAAAGGAGTGATAATAATTCTGGCGGTTTATATAAGCTCGTCGCGGCAGAAAAAATCAGCGTAAGTCTTTCGCCGGGAGTAAGCGAGGGGGAATAATAGTGAGTAAATAAGCGTAGCCTTATGTTGTAGCCTTTGGTGTAGAAATTATGCTGATATATTAAGTACTTGATGGTCTTATCCGGTGGCTTTTCGGATAAGGTGGGGGTGTATTGCCGATTTTTAGCTGAATTGCCTGTTTCTGGGGGAGTGTAGCGAGTTGGTCAGGTAAAACAGGGATGATTTAATAGTAGTTATTATATTTTAATTTTAGGTATTAGGTATATTATAAGTAAGGATGAGAATTATGAGTATTTTGCCGGATAAGATGCAGGCCGTGATTTGTCATGGTCCACAGGAGTATAAGCTGGAGGAGGTTGAGCGACCCCGTGCCAGGAGGAATGAGATAATTATCAAGGTTGAAGGTTGCGGGATATGTGCCGGGGATGTGAAGGCTGCGGCTGGGGCACAGATGTTTTGGGGTGGAGCTGAACCATGGGTAAAGGCGCCGGTAGTGCCTGGGCATGAGTTTTATGGCCGAGTAGTGGAACTTGGTGAGGGTGCGGCAGAGCATCATGGTGTAGCTATGGGAGAGCTTATTCTCTGTGAGCAGATCGTGCCGTGTAATAAATGCCGGTTCTGCAGAAGCGGCAAGTACTGGATGTGTGAGGTGCATAATATCTTTGGCTTTCAGAAGGATGTGGCAGAAGGCGGAATGGCTGAGTATATGCGGTTCCCTGAGACGGCAATAGTGCATAAGCTGCCTGAAACCTTGACGGCAAAGGAAGCGGCGTTAGTCGAGCCTATGGCCTGCGCACTCCATACTGTGCGCCGGGGGGAGATTGACTTTGATGATGTGGTGGTACTCGCCGGAGCCGGCCCGCTGGGCTTGTGTATGGTGCAGGCAATAAAACTCAAGACTCCGAAGAAGTTTATAGTGCTGGACGCCGATGACAGCAGGCTTGAACTATCTAAGAAATTAGGTGCTGATATGGTGATTAATCCACTCAAGGAGGATGCGGTGAAGATTGTCAAAGATCTTACTGGTGGTTATGGTTGTGATGTCTATATCGAGGCAACAGGAGCACCTGTAGGTGTCACTCAGGGGCTGGAGATGATTAGAAAACTCGGTCGTTTTGTGGAATTCAGTGTCTTCTCTAAGGAGACGACTGTGGATTGGTCGGTTGTTGGGGATAGAAAGGAATTGGATATTAGAGGGGCGCACCTCGGTCCGTATTCATATGAAATTGCAATTGACCTTTTTGAGCGCAAATTGGCTTCCGCGGAAGAGATTGTTACCCATGAGTATCCACTTGCAGAATTTGAAGAGGCGTTCAAGGTCGCCGCGACTGTAGAATCAATAAAGGTGGTTTTGGTTCCTTAAGTTTGAGGTTCCTAGGGTTGTAGAGATGAATTTGCTTTTAGCTTGAGGTTTGAAACTGCTTTTACCACAATTTCTGGTTGTTTGCCTGAGGAGTGAAGTATTATTCAGGTCGATTAGGTTGAATTGTCTGGGGCTGAGCTAGAGTAAAGTCTGTTTGGTAGGTTGAAAATAATCTGGAAGGAATAGTTGCTCTGGGGTATGGGTGGCTATGTGGCTATGATAAGGATAATATTATGAGTGATTTAGCAGGAAAAAAAATTGTAGTAACCGGGGCAACTAGTGGAATTGGACGGGCGATTGTGGATGAACTGCTTGCTGCTGGAGCATATGTCTACGGTGTGGGGTTTGGGGCAGAGGTAGTTGCTGAACTCAATAGCTTGGATAATTGTGAAGCTGAGGAATTGGATGTAACCAGTGAAGAGGCGGTTGCGGCGTATGCCGGGAGACTTGCAGCCGTCGACGGGTTGGTCAATAGTGCTGGGATAAGTATCCTGGAACCGGTGCTTGAGTTTAAAAAGGCCAGTTTGGAGAAGGTACTGGCGGTTAACCTGATTGGGACACTTCTGATGACTCGTGAGATAGCCAAGGTTATGATCAAGAATGATACTCCTGGAGCCATTGTGAATCTCTCGTCTCAAGCTTCGATTATCGGACTCAAGGAGCATCTGAGTTACTGTGCTTCAAAAGGCGCTATTGATTCTGCTACTATGGTTCTATGTATGGAGCTCGGTAAGTATAATATCCGGGTCAATGCAGTAAATCCGACGGTGACGATGACGGCTATGGGGAAGATGGCCTGGTCCGACCCTGCCAAGAGTCAGCCGGTATTAGAGGCGATGCCGCTTGGACGTTTTGCCGAACCAGAAGAGGTGGCGCGTCCGGTTCTCTTCCTTCTCAGCTCAGAAGCTTCAATGATATCGGGTGTGGCTTTACCGGTTGATGGTGGGTATACAATTCAGTAAGTTTTTTGATTAAGTTATGAAATAACAGTATTCTGTTGCTTCGTTTTTACAAATAGCTTTCATATTTATGTTATTAGAAAGTAATTGATAATAATATTTTGCTTTTGCTTCACTTTCAAATTGGTATTAGTTTGCTATTTGTATATTTAGGGTGTATATTATAATATAATGAGCAGTTGGTTTTAATGGAGGCAGAGGTATTATTGTTATATTATTACTCTATGTTTGTTGAAGAATTTGGCATTAAGGTGCTGTTATTTATATTATAATAGGAGATTTTCATGCAGGCATTTATACTTTGAGAAAAAAGGTGTTTTAGCGACTCGGGATATTCAGATTGACGAGGAAGTAGGGGCGGATGATGTAAAAATTGCCCCACGTAGTGTCGGTATCTGCGGGAGTGATATTCACTATTATACCCATGGGCATATCGGTGATTATGTTGTGAATGAGCCGATGGTACTTGGACATGAGGCTAGTGGTGAGGTGATTGAAGTCGGGGCGAATGTTACTTCGCTGAAAGTAGGCGATAGAGTTTGCATGGAGCCGGGAATACCTGAGCCGGGTAGCAGGGCGGTCTTTGAAGGGCATTATAATTTAGACCCCAAGGTACGCTTTTGGGCGACGCCACCGATTCACGGCTGTATGCGTGAGACTGTGGTGCATCCGGCTGCTTTGACCTTCAAGTTGCCTGATAATGTAAGTTATGATGAAGGGGTGCTGGTTGAACCGTTGGCTATCGGCATCTATTCGGCGCAGAAGGCCTGTATCAAGCCAGGTGATGTAGCGGTTGTAACCGGAGCAGGGACTATTGGCCTGGTGACGGCTCTTGCCGCACTCGGCGCAGGCTGCTCACAGGTGATTATCAGTGATTATAAGCAGGGACGGTTGGATTTTGTCAATAAGCACTATGCTGATTTGAATATGCGTACGGTTAATCCACAGAATGAAGATTTGCTGGCAGTGGTCAATGAACTAACCGGTGACTGGGGGGCGGACGTCCTATTTGAGGCTAGTGGCGCTCCTGGGGCGATACTCGGTGCGATGGATTATATTTGTCCGGGAGGTACGCTGGTATTTGTAGGTATGCCGCCTGATCCGGCTCCGGTTGATATTGTCAAAGCGCAGTCAAAAGAGATCACCATGAAGACTATCTTCCGTTATGCCAATGTTTATGAACGGGCAATTCGCAGTATTGCTAGCGGGGCGGTAAATGTCAAGCCGCTTGTAACCTCCAGATATAGTCTGGCGCAGGCGGTCGAAGCTTATGATTTTGCGGCGACTGTACCTGATGATCAGGTAAAGATAATTATAGAGATGTAGTAACGTGTAGTTTAATTTTTGTTAATTTTGCTTTGCTATTTGAACAGGTATCCCGCTCGGGGTACCTGTTTTTTGTATGTGTGGTAAGTTATAAACATGGGTTGAAACTGGTAGAATGGTTGGATTTAGTTGTGTATTTTAAAGATAAGGGTGTAATGCTTGATAATCAGGTTGACAAGGACAGAGGTGGGGTTAGTATTAATAAGAAGTCTTGAAGGGAAGGATACCTTTGGCTTGAAGTTGTTGAAATAAATGTGAGTAGTTTTTTGGTGTCAAGAAGGAGGGATGGGATGATTAGAGTAAGTCCTGAAAAGATGGAAGAGGTGTTATCCAAGATACTCAAACAGCGAGGTTGTAAGCAGGAATTGGCGAGGAGAGTGCGCGACTTTTAGTTGAGAATAGTCTGGATGGGGTCTATTCGCACGGGATATATCGCTTCGAACGGGTGGTTGAGTATCTTGAGCAGGGGTATATCAGGCCGGAGGCGGAGCCGGAGGTAGAGTTGAGCCTGGGTGCGCTTGAACGTTGGAATGGAAATCTGGGAATGGGCAATGTCAATGCTGAACTGGCTATGGCGCGGGCATTGGAGCTGGCAGCGACTATGACGGTTGGAATTGTAGCTATGCGTAATACCAATCACTGGATGCGTGGCGGAGCGTATGGCTGGCAGGCGGCCGGGGCAGGATGATCGGGATGTGTTGGACTAATACACTGCCAAATATGCCGGCATGGGGTACCAGAGAAGCAAATATCGGGAATAATCCGGTTGTCCTGGCGGTGCCGCGTAGTAATGGAGAGCATGTGGTGGTGGATTGTGCTTTAGCACAATTTTCTTATGGAAAGATCAGTGAGTATAGGCGGCAGCAGCGGGAGTTGCCGGTTGCTGGCGGCTTTGATAGCGCAGGTGAGTTGAGCAGTGATCCGACCGCGATTGAAGAGGCGATGCGGGTGCTGCCTGCAGGGTTCTGGAAGGGCTCAGGGTTGTCAATAGCTTTTGATCTGATTGGAGCGATACTCGCAGGCGGGGATACGGTTACCGGGGTGGGTAAACACTGTGATCCGGGGATGGAGTATGGTGTGTCGCAAGTGTTTATGGCTATTGATCCGGGTAAACTCAATGCTCCTGGATTTTCAGAGCAGATAATAGATGAGGTACTCGGCAGTATCAAGAGTTCGAGCAGGGCTGAAGGTACCGAGCGCGTGTTTTATCCCGGTGAGAGGTCGTTACTTACCCGGAGGGAGAATCTGGAGCTTGGAATTCCGGTGGATACTGAGATTTGGCAGCGGATATGCAGGATGTAGTATGTTTTATTTAAGAGGTTTAGCCGAGGAGTTGTGGCGGGAATTAAGCACCAAGGTATGAAAATTGCGGTAGCAATTTTCGGTATGATTATGCCTTTATGCGGTATGCCTAAATTCTTGTGCCAATCCACGAAAATCACTTACGTGATTTTTATGCTCCGCTGAAGCGGTACACAACTCGACCGGAGG
Organism: Planctomycetota bacterium; assembly: GCA_963556115.3. GTDB lineage: Bacteria > Planctomycetota > SZUA-567 > SZUA-567 > SZUA-567. Next base: position 271,211 of record CAUVYI020000007.1, read on the forward strand.
GAGAGCTTTTGGCTTATCCTTTTGCTTGCAAAAGGTAAGTCGAAGACGGTGCGAGCTGGCGAGCAGCGGCTGAGAGTATAATCATAGGTTGGCGAGGGGAACAGTGTCCTAAAACAGGTTGACTGTGTCGTGGCGTAGAAATAGAATTTTACCAAGTAATATAAAGTAAATATTATAGGCTATTTAGATTATGTCGTCTAATTTTTTGTTTGATGATATATTAAGCCTACGCTCCATTATCTTTTGAAGTTTTTGTAAATTTTGAAGACGTCGAATAAAGGCTTTGTCTAAATTGCATTTGGATAGTAATTCTAATTCTGTCTCAGAAATTGAATGAGAGTCTATCTTTTCCTCAGTATAACCATATTCGTATATGAGAGTTATCAGGTCGTTATTATTTAATAAAATATGATAATCATCCCGTACCATATTATATTTTTTAAAGATAGTGTCTTCTATAAATTTAATTAGCGGTGAGTTGTAGTTTGTGTTTGTATTGGGGTAATAACTACTTGTAACAGTAAAAAAAATACTAGAATCATAAATATCAATTCGGTCTGTAAAATTGATTGAGTAACAATATAGTTCCAGAAGCTTCAACCAATTGTTATTACAAAGATTTAGCAAATTACAAAGGGCTGGGTATGCGAATTCTCTCTCTACGCAGTCTTGATTCATTTCATAAGCCAAGGCTAATGCTGTATCAGAGCTCCCTAAAAGTAAAAACTCATCATATAGTTCTTTTGTTGCAATAACAGGAAATTGCAATAAAAAACACGCTGAAAAATATTCTTGAAAGCTACGATGATTAAAAGTATATCTTAGACCGTCTTGAATTAGAATGCAGACATTTTTTAATAAATCTGTTACAAATTTCTCTGAATCTACTGTATTGAGCATGGCTATTTGTTTGGCTTTGCTAATATAGTTCATCAATGTTTCTCTGGTAAATGATATTTCTTTTCGACGATAGCCACAAACAGAAAAGCATGCCAGCATTTTTTTAAAATCGTCGCTAGAAAGGTTTGTAAGGATTTTTCTTTTATATAAATTTTTTGAAGAGTCGTGCTTATTGAAAAGTACTAAGAATGCCTGTTCATAAAAGATATGCATTTTTGACGGAATTTCTGCAATTTCACTATAAGTCATTAGCATTATTGTTAACAATAATGGATTGCTTGAAAAGTCTTGGTGTTTGTCGAATAATTCATTTTCCAATTCAGCAATAAATTTTGTTTTAACCTCCGGATCATATTCAAGTTTTCTTATTAGGTTAACAGCTTGGGTTTTGTTTAGTGGACTTACTAGGTAATTTGAGAATTGGTGTAAATATTCTAGCTGCTCGTCAGGTCGACTTGTTATAACAAGAGGTATGTCAGTGAATTTTTTATTAAATAATGTGAGCTGCTTGTTAAAAGGCTCAAGTTGCAACGGAGGAATTTCATCGTAACCATCAAGGATAATTAATAATATTTTTTTTCTTAATAATTCATCTACGACATCGATGGTTGTAGTAAAACCGCCATCATGGAGATTATCTTTAATAATTGAAGCAATACTATTTGAGTAGTTATCAATGTTTCTAAGTTCAATTAAAACTGGAACAAATTTTCCGATGGAGCACATGGAAATAAATAAGTATTTTGCAAAAAAAGATTTTCCAGCGCCGGCTGTTGCTGTAATTAGTGTTTTTTGACCAGCTAACAATTTTTCAACGACATGGTCATCAGAAACTAATTCATTTGATGAATTTTCATATAAGGATAGGTTTGTATAAATTTTAGCAAAATCGATACTTTTGTCTTTGTAAAGAAGAGTTTTAGTTTTTGAAATACTATTATATGAATTTTTAAAGTATGACTTAAATGATTTGATATTAGAATCCCAAATATGTTGGAATCTAGAACTTAGCCATTGTTTTATGTCGTCTACTTGTTTATTTAGCATAGCTGTTGTCACTTCAGTTAGGAATTTTCCATTATCCATATTGAGCCTTTCATTGGGATTCATCATTGCTATACTAGTTGCTACGATTACTGATAAATAATGAATAATACTACATTGTACAATTATATCCTTTATAGATTTGTATACCAGTGTAGAGTTTATTTTTGTACTGATCCAGCCAACTATCTTTTTGGAAAATATATCCATAATTGATGATAAATATGTTCAGCCTTTTGCTGTTTTGATATATGTGATATCTCTTATCTATTTAGTTTATTTATAGATGTATTATGATTTGGTTTAACATCTTTTGGGGTATGCAAAAAATATATTGCGCATTAACACTAGGATGAATTGCTCCCATTAGTGGTATAACTAATGGGATAGATTACATTTAGAGCGTTTGTTTTACCTCAATACTTTGAAGCGCTATTATTGAACACGGGTGGATTGGCGGATAATTACTCTACCCTTGACGAATAGCCGGATATTGGGGTGATCCGGGTTGTTTACCCGCTGCAGCATGGTATTGACAGCGCGTAGCGCTATCTCGCGACAGGGTTGAATATACGTACTGAGGGGGATAGAGAAGAGCTTGGCATATTCGACGTCATCGAAAGCGATCACCTTCATCTCTTGGGGGATCTTCACTCCTTCACTGATTAACGAGGGCAAAATATAAGCTGCCACCGCATCATTATAACAGATAAGTGATTCGCGATCTTTGAGATTGAGGATATTCTTGGCGGTCTTGGCCGGGTCATCATCCTTGGTGATCTCATGGAGTGAACTCTCGGGGAAGCCAAATTTTTTCAAGGCAAGTTTTACGCCTATCAGGCGCTGAGTAATTGTATTGGCGACAAACCGTCCGTTGACGAAGACAAAACTCTTGCAGCCCTCGTCGATGAGATGTCTGGTTACCTCGTAGCCGGCTTCTATTTGATCCAGCGTTACCAGGTCGGAGTCGCTGGTAGTAGGGTATTCGGCATAATCACTATCGATAAAGACGATCGGTATCCCGGCCTGTCTGAAGATATGATAGATGGATTCACTGATACTGTAGGCTTCCTTAAAATGCTCGAAAGGAGCCATGAAGACCCCATTGACCTTCTTCTGGACATAACTGTTGGCGATAAGGGTTGCTGTCTCTCTAATTTCGGCGAGGTTGAAATTCTTCAGGGCTGAAGTTAGCGCAAGGTTGTGCTCATTGATTAAAATGGAGAAGTTTTGACTCTTCCCCAGAGAGGCAATTTCACCGCAGATGGGTTCGTAGATCTCGGTATTATACATATGGGGGATAAGCATGCCAAAGCGGTAATTGCGGGATTTATTCTGAGCAGGGTTGTAGGTTACGTAAGTACCGAAGCCGGCTTTACGCTCAATATAGCCGATTTCCTTGAGCATGTTGAAGGCTTTGGCTACAGTAGGTCGGGATGTTTCAAAGGTCTCGGCCACCTCCGTCTCTGAAGGTAAAACATCATTTATAGCATATTTTTCAAGCTCTATCTCATTTTTGAAATAGTCATGAATAATAATCACCTTGCTCTTCTTTGGGTTCATGTAGCTGCTTTCTTTCAGATGTTACTGGGTTGGTAGTGCCCGTTAAGCCAGATTTGGTCTGTGTATTTCTACTTTAGTATATCATAAAGGCGGCGATACGCTATGGCTTTTTTTGCTTAAGCCTTAATTATTATGCAAATGTCATTGGAATAACCCTTAATGTCAGTGCGGAAAAGGGACATATACATATTTTATTCTTGACTTAAGATTAACTAGTACTGATAAAAGTAGTGTATCTGTAATTTAGCTGTAATGCAACTGTAATGATTATTAAAAAATAATATTTTTTTAATTGTAATAATCAATAAATATAGTCAAAAAAATACTATTTATAATTTCTTTAATAACAATATGTTATGTTAACAATTATGTTATTTTAAATTGTAATTGTGCTGTCATTCATTTGACAAGTAGTAATGTGTGGTGTATGATGTCTATATCACTGGTTGTTAATGTTTGTTTGCAGTGTGTAATGTTTGAAAATTATAATATATTTGTTATCTAATTATTTTGGGTTGTATAGCTAACAAATAATTTTTCCTAAATTGTATTAAAAAAAATCGATGTGCTGCACCTTCTGCAATTTGCTGAGAGGTGTCGGTGCTTGCGGGAGGTTGTTGATGCGCGACGGTTATGTAATAGGTGTTGATGCCGGGGGAACCAAGGTGGCTTATGGTCTGTTCGATCGTGAATTTAGATTGATCGACAGTCTGGAGTTTCCTACAGATGTTGAAGCGGATGGGCCGACATTCGCTGATGAGATAATCCGGGTGGTGACTTTACTCTTGGAAAAGAATACACTCACGATTCAGCAGCTTGATGGTGTTGGGGTCTGTATGCCGTCGTATATCCTCTTTGAGGAGGGGCATGTCTTTATGACTTCGGCAATGACCAATATCAAGGATTTTGCGATGCGGGATTATCTCAGTGAGAGATTGCCGGTGATTGTGGTTATGGATAATGATGCCAATGTGGCGGCTTTGGCTGAGCATCGGCATGGAGTAGGTAAGGGCAGCAAGCATATGGTGTATGTGGCCACAAGTACCGGTATAGGTGGAGGGATAATAATCAACGGTGAGGTCTTTAGGGGTAGTTATGGCTTGGCCGGTGAATGCGGACACATGATTGCGACTCCAGGGGAGGGTGAGGTCTGCGGTTGTAGGAATAGTGGGTGTTATATGTCATACGCCTCGGGTAGGTACGCGCCAAAGCATCTCAGAAAAAAACTTGAAGAAGGCGTGGAGAGTATTCTTGCGGGTGCGGATAAAATAGAGTGCGCGCAGATCATCGAGGCGTATGAAAAAGGTGATAAGCTGGCGACCGATACTCTGGAGATGATGGCTGATTATCTCGCTCTCTGTGTCTTTAATATTTATCAACTTTTGAATATCAATCTATTTGTCTTTGGGGGCGGGCTGGTGAATATCGGTGAGGCACTCTACGGGCGGGTGATTGAACGTTTTAATAAATTGAACCATATCGATTTGCCGGTGTATTTTAAATTTGCCGAACTGAAAAAGAACGTTGGGATAATCGGTGCCGCCGAGCTTATCCGTAGTGAAGTACGCAGTATTGATATGATCAGTAACGGTTAGTCTTGATCGCGATTGGAAGTATTTTTGTTCAGAGGAATTGTAAAGGTTGAATAATGAATTATTTTGGTGAATTGAATAGCCGTACTAGTAAGATGCGAAATGATATTCTTGATATGGATTCAACGATTTGTATAGAGCGGGCAATCTTTACCACCAGGGCTTATCTGGAGTCTGAGTCTGAGCCGATCGTCTTAAAACGTGCGCATGTACTGGATGCGGTATTGCGGAATATGTCAATATATATTAATCCGGATGCGTTGATAGTCGGTAATCAGGCGAGTGCGGACAGAGCAGCTCCAATTTTCCCTGAGTATGCGATGGATTGGGTAGTGCGTGAGCTGGATGAATTTTCTGAGCGGGACGGCGACAGGTTTTATATTAGCGAGGAAAAGAAGGAAAAACTGCGGGAGCTGAATAACTACTGGCAGCGTAAGACCCTCAAAGATAAAGGGTATGCGGCGTTTCCTGAGAGTTCAAAGATATTTTATGATCTGGGTATAATTAAGAATGAGGGGAATATTACTTCGGGTGATGCGCATATCGCGGTCTCTTATAAGAAGATACTCGAAGAAGGAATCTCCGGGGTTAGGGCGCGTACCGAAGATGCTCTGCTTCGACTGGATCTGGCGGTATTTGAGGATTTGCAGAAGAGCTACTTTTACCGGGCTATTCTGATTGTGCTCTCAGCTCTGGAGGCTTTTGCCCTGCGTTACGCTGAACTGGCAGAGATGGAGGCGCTGGTAGCAGATGAACAGCGTGCCGCAGAGTTGCGGGAAATCGCGCGTATCTGCCGGAAGGTGCCGATGCAGCCTGCTGAGAGCTTTCATGAGGCAATACAGAGTGTCTGGTTTGTGCATCTGGTTCTACAGATTGAGTCAAATGGACACTCGCTCTCATATGGAAGATTCGATCAGTATTGTTACCCTTATCTTCAGCGTAGTCTTGACGCCGGTATGAGTGAAGAAGAGGCGTGTGAGCTGTTGGAGAACCTTTGGATACGTACCTTCAGTATTAATAAAGTACGGAGTTGGTCACACACCAAGTTTTCGGCCGGGAGTCCGCTATATCAGAATGTGACTATCGGTGGGCAGACCCGTGACGGAAAAGATGCGGTAAATGCGCTTAGTTGGCTGGTACTCAAGACTGTTGCCCGTTGTCATCTGCCGCAGCCGAATCTGACTGTGCGTTATCACAACGGTTTAACAGATGAGTTTATGCATGAGTGTATTGAGGTTATGAGATGCGGCTTCGGAATGCCGGCATTCAATAATGATGAGATTATTATCCCTTCTTTTATCTCGCTGGGTATTGAGCAGCAAGATGCGTATGACTATAGTGCTATCGGTTGTGTTGAAGTGGCGGTGCCGGGTAAATGGGGCTATCGCTGTACCGGGATGAGTTTCTTGAACTTCCCGAAGACCTTGATGATCGCACTCAATGACGGGGTGGATGTCGGGAGCGGCAAGAGGATCTGCGAGGGTGAGGGGCATTTCAAGGATATGGAGAATTTCTCCGATGTCTTGCATGCCTGGGATACATTCGTCCGGAGATTCTGCCGTCAGACTGTAATACTTGATTCATGTGCGGATATGGTACTTGAGAATGAAGTTCCAGATATACTCTGTTCGGCGTTGACGGATGATTGTATTGCTAGAGGTAAGCACCTGAAAGAGGGCGGGGCGGTGTACGATTATATCAGCGGTCTCCAGGTGGGTATTGCCAATCTTGGTGATTCTCTGGCGGCGATAAAGAAGTGTGTCTATGAAGACAAGTCTGTTACTCGGGCGGAACTTTGGCAGGCACTGATAGATAATTTTGCCGGAAGTGAGGGGCAGAGAATAAGGAAGTTGCTTCTTACGGCACCGAAATACGGTAATGATGAGGATTATGTCGATTCATTGGTGGTGCAGGGTTATATGAGTTATATCGAGGAGATTGCTAAATATAAGAATACCAGATTCGGACGAGGCCCGATAGGTGGGGCGTACTACGCGGGTACTTCATCCATCTCGGCCAATGTGCCTCAAGGTGCCGGAACCTGTGCGACTCCTGACGGTCGTTTCGCGGGTGAACCACTGGCAGAAGGTTGCTCACCGACACACTCAATGGATGTGAATGGACCGACAAGTGTGTTGAAGTCAATTGCTAAATTGCCTACGGATAAGATTACCGGCGGAGTACTCCTTAATCAAAAGGTTGCTCCGACTATGCTGGCGCAGTTTGAAGATAGAGCAAAGTTATTGCTCTTGCTCAGAACTTTCTTCGGTACGCTCAAGGGCTTTCATATTCAGTATAACGTGGTCTCGAAAGAGACACTGCTGGATGCGCAGAAGAATCCAGATAAGTATCGGGATCTGATTATTCGAGTGGCAGGGTATTCGGCATTTTTCAATGTCTTATCTAGACAGACGCAGGATGATATAATTGCCAGAACCGAGCAGGTACTGTAGTAATTTGGTTGCATTGCTTGATTTGGCGATAGTTATCGGGCGTTGGTCTAGGTATTGAAATATAATTTTTTTTCAGAAATCAACAGTTTCTGAAAAGCGTAGGAGTTTGGGATGAAGAGTTTTTATTGGGGTATGATCTGCTCGTTGGTGTTTGTGTTACTTATGGCGGTAGCGGTAAGGGCTGAGGATGTGAAACCGGTCTTTGCCTTTCTGCCGGGAAGTTTAGATAATCCGTCGCAGGCTTATGCGGCAAAGCTCTTTGAAAGGTACGGAAACGATTACGGGTTTGAGGTTGTGGTAATGGATTCAGCGGCTGGGGATCCGGTTCAGCAGGCGAAGAATGTTAATGAGTGTATCGATGCTAAGGTAAAGGTTATCGCGATTAACCCCAATGATGTAGTCTCAATTTTGCCTGGTCTGAAGAAGGCGAAAGAGGCGGGCATTATTATCTGTCTCTTCTCTTCTGATGTTCCAGAATCTTCTGCGGCTACACGTGATATATTTTGCGGGGTGGATGATACGGTGGCAGGTGAGGTGGCGGCGCAGACTTTTATTGAGCGGTTCCCCGAGGGTGCAAAGATTGTTGAGATTGGCGGGCAGGAGGGGCATGATGCGCAGCTCAAACGTAATCAGGGATTTCAGCAAAAAATCAATGGTAGTAATATCGAAGTCTTGGCTAGTCAGAATTGCTCTGCTTGGGACGCGGAGGAAGCTGAGAAGATAATGGATGATTATATCGTATTATTTGGTTCAGAGATACAAGGGGTATTCTGCCATTGGGATAACGGGGCTGCAGGGGTGATTCGGGCTCTGGAGAAAGCTGGGATGGAGAATGTCTATATTGTTGGTGTGGATGGGTGCAAGACTGGATTTGAGCAGATTATGAGTGGGCGTCAGAGTGTGACCATTGCTCAGAGTTTTGAAAATATAGTGCGAACAACCCTGAAATTAGCAGAGCAAATACTGCAAGGGCAAAAAGTAACCGCGAAGAATTTTATACCCTTCGAGGCGATCAGTGTCGCAAATATTGGTGACTATGAAATGCCAGAGTGGTAAACAAGAAGAGTTGGCGGCGATTGGGTGTATTATAATTTGTATTGATTAAGCTAGTTTTTAGTCTGTTGTGTAATATTAAAGTTGTTTGTTCAGACATAAATTGTGTCTGTGTTGGCTGTTCTTTAGGAGAAAAAAATGAAGAGAAATAGTTTTGTGTTTGTGCTTAAGTATCTGCTGGTGGTATGTGTTGCCTTTATGAGTTTTAATGTGGCTCAGGCTGCAGATAAGAAACCGGTTATCGCGTATCTTCCAACCAGCTTGTCAAATGAGTCTCAGGCGTATTCGGCCAAGATGTTTCAGAGACATGGAGAGGAATATGGTTTTGATGTAATTATTCTTGACTCTCCTAATGATGATGCTCAGATTCAGGCGCAGAATGTCAATAACTGCATTGCGCAAGGAGTGGATGTAATCGCTGTATGTCCCAATGATATCAATGCAATCGTTCCTAGTCTAATGGAAGCCAAGCAGGCAGGGGCTATCGTCTGTCTGTTTTCGTCTGATCTGCCAAAGCAGTTTGAGCAGATACGGGATATCTTCTGTGGGGTAGATGATACTATGGCCGGTGAAGTGGCGGGCAAAGCCTTTATCAATAAATTTCCCAATGGCGCCAAGATTGTTGAGATCGGCGGTCAGGCAGGGCATGACGCGCAGATCAAGCGTAATCAGGGTTTTCACAAGGTTATCGACGGCAGCAATATCGAGGTATTGGCAGTTCAGAATTGTAATTCCTGGTCAACAAATGATGCGATGACCATTATGGAAGACTTCCTGATCAAGTATGGCGATCAGATTGACGGTGTATTCTGTCATTGGGATAATGGGGCGGCCGGTATTATTCAGGCACTCAAGAATGCGAAGAAAGATAATGTGTATATTGTTGCGGTAGATGGTTGCAGAGCCGGTTTCAAACAGATCCTGGACGGTAAGCAGGATGTTACTATTGCGCAGAGTTTTGAAAATATGGCAAAGACTACTATGGAGCGCGCTAAGCAGAAGCTTGCTGGCGAAGAGGTGGTTGCTGTAAACTTTATTCCACTTGAAACAATCAGCAAGGATAACATCAAGAAATATGAAATGCCAGAATGGTAATAGATTATTGAATTGAAGACTAAGTTTACTGGTAACTTAAAGGCTCATTTCAGCTTTAAGTTGGAATGAGCCTTATTGTATACTTTTGAAAGGGTTTGAGGTATGGAAGATAAGCAGGATGAATATATTCTTTCCATGAAAGATGTCTCCAAGTTCTTCCCCGGGGTCAGAGCGTTGGATAGTGTCTCACTCGATGTGAAACGGGGTACTGTACACGGACTGGTCGGGGAGAATGGAGCGGGTAAGTCGACATTGATGAAGATCCTCTCCGGGGTTTATGAGAAGGATGAGGGAACAATAATTTTTGATGGGCAGGAAATTGAGTCTACAACGCCGATCGAATCACTCCATCGTGGTCTGAGTATTATCTATCAGGAGTTTAATCTGGTGAGTACGATGAGTGTGGGTGAGAATATCTTGTTGGGGAGATTCCGTGAGATGAAGGGGATGCGCGGGACACACGCCAGAGCCCGAGAACTCCTTGATAGTATCGGTAGTACTATTGATACGCATGCAATGGTTTCGGAACTCAGTGTCTCCGAGATGCAGATGGTAGAAATAACCAAAGCGCTTTCCTTCAAATCCAAATTGATCATTATGGATGAGCCGAGTAGTAGTCTGACCGATGATGAGATGAAGCACTTGGCGCAGATAATCCGGCAATTGAAGGAGCGAGGGGTATCGATAATTTATATCAGCCATAAACTAGATGAGATCTATGATTTTTGTGATATGGTTACAGTATTGCGAGACGGCAGTATCATCGATACTCAACCAATAGAGAATATAACTAGGAATGATATGATCGCCAAGATGGTTGGACGGTCTATTGAGAATGAATTTCCTGAACGCCCACGTTGTGCAGGAGAGGTACTGCTGCAAGTGAAGAACCTGAATACCAAGAAGCTTAAAGACGTATCTTTTGAACTGCGCAAGGGGGAGATACTCGGTTTTGTCGGATTGGTAGGGGCAGGGCGTACCGAGATAATCCGGGCGATATTCGGTGCGGATAAGGTGAAGGGGCATGAACTTATCCTTGAAGGCAGCTCGGTAAAAATACGTAACCCGCGTGAAGCAATACGAGCCGGCATGGGGATTGTACCGGAGGATAGAAAATTACAGGGGCTGGTGCTGCCCTTTACGGTTGAATCGAATATTTCCATGGCGGCTCTGAGCCGAATCAGCAAGGCAGGTTTTATCAACCGGAATTCTGAAAAGAAGATCTCAGAACGGCATATAAAATCACTGCGGATCAAGACTCCGTCAGCGCGTACCGAGACGGTAAACCTCTCCGGGGGTAATCAGCAGAAATGTATTATCGGGCGTTGGCTGGAGATCAAACCGAAGATTCTCTTTATGGATGAACCAACGCGGGGTATCGACGTCGGCGCCAAGTTTGAGATATATCTGCTGATGAAGGAGATCGCCGAGAGTGGCGGAGCGGTTATTCTGATATCCTCGGAGCTTCCTGAAGTTTTGAGTATGAGTAATCGGGTGTTGACTATCTGTGAGGGCCGAATAACAGGTGAATTTGATCCTGAGAAGCATTCGCCCGATGAAATTATGAAGAAGGCACTCGGGTAATGCCGGGAGGAGATATGCACAATGAGTACACAATTTGTAATAAGTAAAAGACATAGAGATACCTTGAATGAGAATCTGGTATTGATTGCCATTGTAATTCTGGTAGTAATTACCGCTATACTCGAGCCAAAGTTTATTACGAGAGATAACCTGATCAATATCATGCGCCAGTTCGGGCCACTCAGTCTGGTGGCACTGGGAATGACCTTTGTAATTATCGGAGGTTTTATCGACCTCTCGATTGCGGGCATGATCTCACTGGTGGCGGTGGTTACGGTATATCTGATAGAACCGCTTGGACAGTTTCCGGCGCTGATTATCGGCGTCTGCCTCGGGGCGGCGATGGGGCTGCTGAACAGTCTGATACTGATTGTCTTCGGGGCAATGACGCAGGCTGAGGCACTCTTTATTACCTATGCTATGAGTCTGTTTTATGGGGCGCTGGCGCTACTCTCAGTGGATGGGTCTACGCAGCATATGAGCTGGATTAAGCGTGATATCTCGGTTTATAAAGCTATTGGCAGTGGCAGTATAGGTTTTGTTTCGATATCGTTTTTGATCTTTCTGGTCTGTTTGATTGTGCTGCACATCTTTCAGACGCGAACCTATATGGGGCGAGCAATATCCCTTACCGGCGGTAATAAGGTTGCGGCGGAACTCTCCGGCATACCGGTCAAGAAGAGTATCATGCTGATCTATACCATCTCAGGTTTGATGACGGCTATCGGCTCCATTGTACTCTTCTCCAGAGTTACTACTGCGTCACCGGTACTGGGGCTCAATTATGAAACCAATACTATTCTTGCAGTTGTTGTGGGTGGTACAAGTTTGAAGGGTGGAAAGGGTAGTGTTATTCGCACTATGCTTGGAGTTGCCTTGATAACACTTATGTCAAATTGTCTGAATCTCTTAGGAGTATCGACATTTACACAGACAATTATGAAGGGTGCGATCCTGGTAATTGCTATCTGGCTTGATAATCGCAGAGAACTGTAGGAGACTGATCAATGAATAATAAATACTTGGGGCAGAGAATATATAGGATTGCCATGCAGCAGAAGGCGTTTCTGGCAATCATTGTAATGTTTGGAGTAATGCTATTTGCTGGTACTAATTTTTACTCGAAGTATAACCTGATTGAGCTGTTACGTTCTTCGTCAATCTTGGCTATACTCGGTTTCGGGGTGACTGTTACTATTATCTGTGGCGGGTGTGACCTTTCGATCGGTGGCATTATGTGTCTATCCGGGATTACGACAATCATGATGATGAGTTATATGCCGATTTGGATAGCGATGGTGTTGTCGATTATAATCGGGGCGATCATTGGTTTTGTCAACGGTTTCTTTGTCGTACATCAGAAGACCGAGCCGTTTATTATAACTCTGGGTATGGGGCTGCTGCTTAAAGGAGTCTGTCAGCAGTTGACCAATGCGGTACCGATATCCAGCTCAAACATGAATTTTATGATGATTTCTAATGGTAAGCTTTTCTGGCAGATACCTAATCTTGTGTTGATTATGCTGCTCGTCTTCGTTTTGATGCATATTTTGATGCGCTATACTCAGTTCGGACGGAATTGTTATGCGATTGGCGGTGATTATGATGTGGCGGCGCATTCGGGTATTGCGGTAGTGCGGATAAAATGGACAGCATTTATTCTTAGTGGGGTGCTGGCGGCTTTAGGCGGTATTCTGCTATCGTCAAAATTAAACTCTGGTTCATCAGTATTCGGCGATACGACTGCGCTTATTGTCAACTGTGCGGTTGTAGTTGGTGGTACTTCTTTTGCCGGTGGTATCGGCGGCATACCACAGTCCGCAATCGGTATTCTGGTGTTCAGTGTGCTTGATAACTGTATGAATATGCTCCGCCTCGGCGGTTATATTCAGCAGGCGGTGAAAGGTTTGGTTATTCTGGCGATTATCTGTCTTGATTGCTATTCAAGAAAGCGTAAGCGCGAGGATGTTTAGTTATAGTGATATTGAGCAGGTATTGTGTCTGTCGGATATTGATAGCATAGCAGAAGGATAAGATGAGATGAAAGAGTATATTGAACCTATTAATAAACTCGAAATGAGTAAGAGGATAGGTAAGCTCAAGACAAGTATGCTGGCTGAAGATAGGTATGCTTCTATTGAGCAGGCATTGATTGTAACCGAGGTCTATAAACAGAATGAGGACATGCCGGTAAATCTGAAGCGCGCAACTAGTCTGTATGCTTCGCTCAAGCAGATCGAGATTCGCATTGATCCGGGTGAACTGATTGTCGGTAACCGAACTGCCGGGGTACGTGGAGGGGTGATATTTCCAGAATCGGGACTTTCCTGGGTAGATGCTGAGATTGAAGAGTTGTATACGCGCCCTCAGGATAAGTTTAGGGTACGTCCTGAGGATGTAACTACCTTTCGCGAGAAGATCCTTCCTTATTGGCAGGGCAAGACACTTGAAGATAAGGTAGAGGAGGAGATCGGTAGTGTCAAGCGGGAGATCGGTAAAGTTGCTAAGATAAATCAGACCGATCATGCGCAGGGGCATATCTGCCCAAATACTGCGAAGTGGCTCGAACTTGGACCGGCAGGTTTGCTGGCTCAAGCCAGGGATAAACTTGAGTCCTGCAGTGAAGATAAGCAGAGCTTTTATCAGAGTGTGATTATCGCACTGGAAGGGGCAATTCTATTCATCGGCAGGTATGAAGCGCTGGCGCAGAATTTGGCTGAAACTACTACAGATCCGGTTCTGCGAGCTGAGTATCTGAGCGTAGCCGCGGTTTGCGCGCGGCTACAGACCGAGCCACCTGCCAGTCTGCACCAAGCTCTACAGTCTCTCTGGTTTTTATACGTAATCCTACAGATGGAGTCCAATGCTTCATCATTCTCACCCGGGAGGATGGATCAGTATCTCTATCCGTATTTCAGCCATGATATTGCGCATGGGGTATTGACTATGGATACGGCATTGGAGCTGATCGAGTGTCTATGGTTAAAGTTCAATCAGCTGGTATATCTGCGGAGTTCTTCCAGCGCCAAGTACTTTGCGGGATTTCCGATTGGCTTTAATGTTGCTATCGGAGGGCAGGACGAGAACGGGGAGGATGCGGCTAATGAATTGTCTTATCTCTTCTTGCGCGCCCAGGAGCATCTGGGACTGTCGCAGCCGAATCTTTCAGCCCGTCTCTTTGCGGCAAGTCCTGATGCGTTTATCGACAAATGTGCAACTGTTATTGGCAAGGGCAGTGGTATGCCGCAGATTTTCAATGATGAAGCTGTCGTCCCGGCCTTGATCGGTAAGGGTATTTCCGAATATGACGCGCGTAATTACGCTATTGTCGGGTGTGTGGAGTTAACAACACACGGCAACGCCCTTGGCTGGAGTGATGCGGCGATGTTCAACCTGGTGAAAGCTCTCGAGCTTACGTTGAATGACGGTATCTGCCTGTTGAGCGGTAAACGCATGGGAGCAGCGCTTGGCACCCTCGAAGACTATGCGACTTATGAGGAGCTGGAAGCGGCTTATACTAAGCAGATAGAGTATTTCTTCGAGCCGATGATTAGGTGCTGTGAGGTGGTGGAGCGCCTTCACGGTGAGATTTTGCCTTCTGCCTTCTTGTCGTCGGTGATTGATGATTGCCTTGGTAAAGGTATAGATGTTACGCAGGGTGGGGCGGAGTATAATCTCTCTGGAATTCAGGCGATTCAACCGGCAAATGTTGCGGATAGTCTGGCTGCGCTTAAAAAGCTGGTATATACTGAGAAGCGGGTTGGGCGTAAAGAACTCCTGGAGGCTCTCAGAAGTGATTTCGCCGGGTGTGAACCGCTGCGCTTGACTCTTCTTAATCATGCACCGAAGTACGGTAATGATGTAGCTTGGGTGGATGAAATTGGTAATAAATGGGTGGAATTGTTTGCCAGACGTTTGCAGGACTTTACCAATATTCGCGGCGGGATATATCATATGGGGCTCTATACGGTGTCGGCGCATGTACCCATGGGCGCTAATGTCGGAGCGACTCCAGATGGGCGTAAAAGTGGTACGGCGTTGGCAGATGGTGGTATGTCTGCAGTCTATGGGCGAGATATTAGCGGGCCGACCGCGCTGCTCAAGTCGGTGGCGAGGATTGATTCGAGTCTGGGGAGTAACGGCACACTGCTCAATATGAAGTTCTCCCCCGATGTCTTCAAGACTGAGGAGAATAAGAGTAAGTTTGTCTCATTACTCAAGTTGTTTGTAGAGCTGAAGATTATTCATGTGCAGTTCAATGTGGTCACCCGGGAGGAGTTGCTGGCAGCGCAAAAGAATCCTGAGGAGTATAAGAGTATGACGATAAGAGTGGCGGGATACACTGCCTACTTTACCGAACTGGCTTCAGATCTGCAGACCGAGATTATAGCAAGGACTAGTTATGACTGAAGATTCAGATTGGGGTGTGATCTTTGATATTAAACGTTTTGCCTTACACGATGGCGCTGGCATCAGGAGTACGCTCTTTACCAAAGGGTGTCCGCTACGGTGTCCGTGGTGCCATAACCCGGAAGGGCGTTTACTCGAAGTAGAATTGATGTGGTTTGAAACCTTGTGTATCGGTTGTGGTAAGTGTCTGGCAAGCTGTCCGCAAGGGGCGTTGAGTAGCGGTGAGAACGGGATTAAGATCAATAAGCAGAAATGCATCAAGTGCGGTGCTTGTGTTGAAGCATGTCCGGCACTGGCGCTCAAGCTAGATGGTTGGAAAATTCATTATACTGAAGCATTCAAGGAGCTGATAAAGGATAAGGTGTTCTTTCTAGGCTCAGGTGGCGGGATAACCATCTCGGGCGGTGATCCGCTGGTACAGAGTGGGTTCAATCTCAAGGTTCTCAAGCTCTGTAAGGAGGAGGGAATTCATACTACGCTTGAGACCTGTCTCTATGCTAGCCCCGAGGTGGTCAAGAAGTTTGCGGAAGTTGTGGACTGTTTCTATGTGGATATTAAGATTCTGGATGATCAGCGGCACCGGGAGGTTGTGGGGGTGAGTAATCGGCTGATACTCGAGAATTATGAATTGTTGACGTCTATTGAGGCTGATATCTGGGTAAGGATTCCGCTTATTCCGGGGTATACGGCGGATGATGAGAATATTGTTGCTATTGCCGAGTATGTTAAAAAGGTCAATCCAGAGCAGAGAATAGAATTGCTGAATTACAATCCTCTGGCCGGGAATAAGTACTCCTCACTCCAAGAGCATTACCAGTTATCCGGTGAACTTGAGCCTTTCAGCGTTGAGGAGATGTCGCGGAAGAATAATTTGGTGAAAGAGGTTATGGAGAATAAAATATGATAATTGATGAGTTTGTCTCAAGAGCTAAGTCCGGGGAGCCGGTGTACATATCCGAAGTCGATAAAGAATTCGCAGAACTTTCGGCAAAGACTGAGATATACTGTGTCCTGGATCTTATTGATGCAGGTGTGCATAAAGATTTTGTTCTCAGCATACCGACCGGTTGTGAAACTGATGAGTTTGTGCAGAATTACCTGTATGCCAAGATATATAACATTCTATCTACTCTGGGCGGGAGAAGAATGAGGTTATATTATGATATGGGTAATAAAGCACTATGCGAGTTACTCGAACATTTGGATGAGCTTTTTGGAATTGATGAGACCCGTAAAGCGCGGGTAAAATATGCGCGGGCGACGAATGTAACCGATAGAATGTTGGAAAATCTCTATGGGCTCAAGTTTTCCTTTACGTATCATGATATTGATGAAAAGCCGGAGCAATTACCCGAAGCAGCAGGGGCTGAACCCGAATTGAGTTATATCAGGACGGTCGAGGGGGTAAAGGGAGCACTCTGCGGTATTGATGTCGGTGGAACTGATATCAAGCTGGCTTTGGCGCTGGATGATAAAATACTTTGTTTCAAAGAGTATGACTGGTTCCCCGCAGGTTTTCCGTTGATGGAGATGTTGATCACGCCGATTGTAACGCTGGTGAAATTGTTGCGTTTGAAATTGACTACAATGGTGCTGGGCGTCGAGGATGATTATCAGCAGCTTTTGGCTAAAGCCATGACCAACTCTGCGAGTCTGGCAGAAATCGAAGAGTGTGTTGCGGTTGGTGAGCAGTTGTATAAAGATAGAATACTTCTCTTTGATGGTATAGGGATGTGTTTTCCGGATATTGTAATCCGCAATAAAGTAGTCGGTGGTGAGGTGCTCAAAGAACGGGGAGTGCGGGAGAACTCCGAGGTTGATTATGAGGAAGAGTTTAAAAAATTGAGTAATCTCGATGAGCGTCTACAGCCGCACTGCAAACCTGGAGGGGTCGTGAAGATGACCAATGACGGTCCGATGGCCTCGTATACCGCAGCGGTTGAAATGGCGTTGGAGCAGGGCGAGGAGGCGGTAAAGAAAGGAATTTTCGCGCATACTTTGGGTACTGAGCTTGGTACTGGCTGGGTGGATGAACGGGGGCTTATTCCTGAAATTCCGCTTGAGGCGTATAACTATGTGATAGATCTGGGCAGTTATGATCAGCTTGAGTATGAACCGGATGACCTGAGGAGTATCAATAACTTCAGTACTAAGATTGCCGGGACGGTGCAGAAGTATGCGAGTCAGAGCGGCGTATTCAGGCTGGCGGTTAAGTACTTCAAGGAGTCACGGCAGGATCTGTACGCGGAATTGGTGGAGAAGGGCTTTATTGTGGAGAAGAACGGTGGGTTGTATGTGCCGATTGAACCGGTGGATCTGCGCAAGCCGTTCTTGGAGCATGTAATGTCTTTACCAGATAGAGAGCAATGCCCGGTATGCGAGCGGATATTCAAGGAGATCGGGCAACACTTGGCGGTTACCTGGCAGGAGACGGAGAATATTCTCGAACCTGTAGCCAAAGAGCGTTATCTCTTCGGGCGGCTGGTAAAGAAGAAGCGCTGCTTTGAACTCATGCAGCAGGGGGCGGCGGAGTTGATTCCGGGATTAAAGTTTGTCGCTGCGGATGAGAATATGGCGAATTCACCGTTTATGCGGCAGCTCAGTGAGAGTACGGAGTATACGGTGGCGCAGTTTGCGCAGGCGGTAGGGGCACTGTACTTTGCCATGAGTGAGTTGATATAACTCTTCATCTGGAGTAAGCATAATTTGTGTGTGGGAATGTAGAATACTATTATCAATAAATTTGCTTAGGCATAAAGGAGTAGGCAATGAGTAGTAAGAGTATGAAGGCAGCGGTCTTTGCCGGAGCGGGGGTGCTGAATATTAGCGAGGTGTCTTGTCCGGAGATCGAAGCGCCGGATCAAGTCTTGATCAAGGTGCAGGCTGTAAGTATTTGTGGTACCGACGTCCGCGGGCTGGCCAATCCGCCACAGGTCTTCTTCAAGGAAGGGGTGATTATCGGGCATGAATGTGTGGGCGTAGTCTCTGATATCGGGAGCGAGGTAACCAATGTACAGGTTGGGGACACGGTTGTAGTACACCCTAATCAGTGGTGTGGCAAGTGTCATTACTGCCGTGTAGGAAAGATCAATCTCTGCGCTAATTTTCAGCACGTGGGTGACAGCCGGGATGGAGCTATGGCGGAATATCTCTGTGTACCTGAGAAGCTGGTCTATAACATAAATCCAGAGCTTCCGGCAAACCTTGCCTGTCTGGTAGAGCCGCTGGCGTGTGTGCTCAATGCCACAACCTCGGTACGGGCTCACCCGGGAGAGAGTGTGGTTATACTCGGGGGCGGGGCGATCGGGATGATATTTATGTTGATCTATAAGGCGGCTGGGGCGCGGGTACTGGTTTCGGATATTACGGCTAGTCGGCGTGAGTTCGCCTTGGGACTCGGAGCTGATAGAGTTATTGATCCGTCTTGCGAGGATATTCAGCAGGTTATTATGGAGGAGACTGGTATTGGTGCCGATATCGTCGTAGATGCGGTGGGGGTACTCTTGCCCCAGGCGTCTACGCTGGTCAAGAAGGGGGGAGATATTGTACTCTTCGGACTGAATGCCAATGCGCGGGATGTAATGAATCAGATGCCGCTGGTTATCAATGAAGCAACGGTACACGGTAAATTCATTACCAAGGGTACCTTCCCTATGGCAATAAGTATAATTGAGAAGGGGCTGATTCCTATTCAGAAGTTGGTTACTCATGAGGTAGGTATCGAGGATACTGAGAGTGGTATCAATATGATGCGTAGCGGCGAGGCGGTGAAGGTTGTGGTCAAGATCAGTGACTAGCATGGTTTATGTGTAGTCTGTCTGGATAGGTATGAGCATATTTTCAGCCCTCAGTATAGAACTGAGGGCTGAGTTGCGTATAGATTAAAGATGTGTATCTACCAGAACCTTGCCCTTATTTCTCAGGTTAGGATCAGCAAGTACCCTTGTCAACTCGGATAGCGGAATAATCCTGTCCATTATTGACATCAGGTCTACCTTCTGATGTACGGCCAGGTCTACAGCCGGCTTGAAGGTATACGGATTGATAAAGGAACTGAAGACACTGATTTGTTTTCTGAAGAGCTCGAAGGGCTTGACCTTGAGTTCTGCCTCGGCTTCGGTGAGGCCAAAGAACATTACCTCACAGCCTTTGCCTGCCATCTCCAGAGCGTAGGCCTGGGTCTTGGTAGAGCCGACACACTCGACGATCTTATCGAGATTGCTTACTCCTGATGCTGCGAGCAGGGCAGGTAGATCCTCTTGGAGCGGATTGAAGACGAGATCGGCACCGAGGTCTCTAGCTTTTTGTTGGTTCTCCGGTTGGAGTTCGGCTACCGTGATAAAGCTGGCGCCAGCGATTTTTGCCAACTGGATCGTAAGCAGCCCGATCGGACCGGCACCGATTATCAGGTAGGTGTCGCCGACGCGGATATTGAATACCTCAAAGGTGTTGAGACAGCAGGAGAGGGGCTCAATCATGGCGGCGGCTTCAAAAGACAGGTCGCCAATCTTATAAACCTGCTTTTGTCTGACCTTTACCTTCTCTGCAAAACCGCCGTCAATGGTCTGGCAGATAGCGACATGGTTGTTGCAGAAGGCACTTCTGCCGGATTGACAGAATTCACAGTAGCCGCACATATCGTTCGGATCGACACAGACCCGGTCGCCAGGAGCGAAGTCCGTTACGGCACTACCGACTGCGCAGACGCTGCCGCTGAATTCATGTCCGGGGACAACGGGGATGGTGATATCTGAAGATCCGCCACCACCACCGTACACATGCACATCTGTACCGCAGATGCCGCAGTATTTGACTTCTACAATAACCTCATCAACTTCGAGTTCTCCCATTTCAAACTCTTCTATGCGAATATCTTCCTTGCCGTAAAATCTTGCGCCGCGCATATTTCTTCCTTTCATTGGTCTGAAGAGATGATTAGTCTCGGAAATAATTGTACCGGGTAGGTATGCTGGTGGTATAGAAAAGGAGTCGAACAGGTTATACTCAATCCGACTCCATCCCTCTGTTTCTTGTTGTTTGTTGCTTTTGTTTGTGTTACCTTCTATGTGTGGTTATTATGGCTCGCTTAGTTAATAGCGGTCAAAATAATTTTATAACGCAAACTTTGTGTAACGTATACCTTGTATTATAGCTATTGAGCTTTCTTATACTGAAGAGCTTCTAGGCTATATATGGTTAGAATAAGCATAAGTGTTCTGTTAGAAGCAGGTAAAGGCGCCATCAATGATGAAGTCTGAACCGGTTGCAAAGGAACTGGTATCACCGGCCAGATATACCGCTAGGCTCTGCAGTTCTTCAGGTTTTCCGAGGCGTCCAAGTGGACTCAATTCTTCCCATTTTGCAATCAGGGGTTTGAGCTTCTCTGAGTTCATAATCAGTTCGGTGCCGATATAACCGGGGCTGATACTGTTTACTCTGACGCCACGTTTGGCCAGTTCTACCGCCATCGACTTGGTGAGCTGCATTACTCCGGCCTTTGAAGCGTTGTATGAACACTGTGGCTGCGGGACATTGACGATGCTTCCAGACATGGAGGCGGTGTTGATAATTGAGCCATAACCTTGCTTGAGCATCTGCTTGGCTGCGGCCTGAGCGGTCAAGAATACCCCGGTGAGATTGATATCAATTACTTTCTTCCATTCCTCAAGGGTCATCTCTTCGCAAGGAACATTCAGGCAGATTCCGGCATTGCAGAAGGCAGCGTCAAGTTTACCGAAGGTGTCAACTATGGTCTTGAGCATTGAATTTACTTCATCCTGATCGGTAACATCGGTCTTGAGCGCTATGACCTTTACTCCCACTGCTTCGGCGATCTCCTTGGCTGTCTTCTCTGCTTCCTCAATGTCGATATCAACGATGGCCAGGTCGCTACCTGCTTCGGCAAGAGCGTAAGAGATCATCCTGCCAATACCGCGTGCTCCTCCGGTAACAAATGCTGCTTTGCCGTCGAGGCGCATCTTTTCCAGTATACCCATTCTTTTCTCCTGTAGACTTAGTGTGTGCTTAATATTTGTTTGTATTGAAAAATTATTATGGTTATTTAGTTTACATACCGATCTTTTTCTTCTGCAAGGTGTCGAAACCTACCGCAAAGATCAGAACCAGACCCTTGACAATCATCTGGGTGTAGTCACTGATATTGAGCAGGATCATACCGTTGGTGAGTACACCGATAATCAGTACACCCGCGACAACACCGGAGATCTTACCGTAACCACCTAGAATTGATACACCGCCGAGAACTACGCAGGTGATGACATCGAACTCATAACCGATACCGGCTGTAGGCTGAGCAGAGTTGGTACGCGAGAGCATGACAATACCGGCAAGACCGGCAAAGAGACCGGAGAGAGCGAAGATAAGGTATTTGATTCTACCAACCTGGATACCGGAGAGTTTTGAGGCTTCTTCGTTACCACCTACGGCGTAGAAGTAACGGCCGAAGTAGGTCTTATTGAGAATAAAGGAGCCGAGGATGAAACAGCAGACCATGATAATTACTGGTACCGGAACTACGCTGACATGCCCTTGACCTATAACTTTGAAGCGTGGATCAAAACCGTAGATCGGTACACCACCGGAGATCAGGTAGGCGGCACCGGCGACGATTGTCTGGGTGGCGAAGGTGGCGATAATTGAAGGAATACCGATGGTGGCGACCAGGAAACTGTTGAAGAGACCGATCAGCAGTGAGAGCAGGAGGGAGATAAGTACCGCCGGCACCATGCCAAACCCCGCCTTAACCATTAGATACGCGCAGACTACATTCACTACCGTAATGATCGAACCGATAGAGAGATCAATACCGGCAATAAGGATAACAAAGGTCATACCGATAGAGGCGATACCATACATTGATACCTGCCGGGCAACCAGGAACAGGTTGCGAGTAGAGAAAAACCTGGGGTTGAGCGAAGTAAAGATTATTACTAAAAGTATGAGTACCAGCCAGATGGCGTTCCTCTTAACAAAATTAAGTGTATTATGCTTCATCGGTCTTGCCTCCTAATTCGTCTTTTTTTTCTGTTATTCCCATATCGTCAACATCTGCTGCCATACGCATAATTGTGTTCTGATCGAATTCCCCTCTTATCAATTCACCGGTTACTTTTCCGCCAGCGAATACCGCAATTCTATCAGACATACCTATCAGTTCTTCCATCTCCGAGGATATAAGGAGTACGGTCTTTCCCATCTCGACCAGGTTATTGATAAGCTTGTAGATCTCAAATTTGGCACCAACATCAATACCTCTGGTCGGCTCATCCAGGATGATAAGTTCAGAATTTGCGGCCAGCCATTTACCGAGAATTACCTTTTGCTGGTTACCACCACTCAAATTCTTTACTTCCTGCATGATCGAAGGTGTCTTGATCATGAGATCCTTTTTATAACGTTCTGAAATTCTCCTCTCTTTCTTGCCGTCAATCACGGAGAAACGGGAGATTCGTTTATAAATGGGCATACTGATATTATTCTTGATGGAAATACCTAGTAAGGCACCATGTCTTTTTCTATCTTCGGCTACAAGCGCAATTCCTAAATCAATAGCTTCGCGAGGCGATTTGGGATTGATCTCCTTGCCATTGAATATGAATTGCCCGTGAGTTTTATGGGCTGCACCGAAGACCAATTGCGCAAACTCGGTACGTCCGGCTCCTACAAGTCCCCCCAGCCCTAATACTTCACCTTTTTTAATGTGTAAATTGATATTATGTGTTCCGTTGCCACTTACGTCTTTTGCCTCAAAGACAACCTCACTATTCTGGTCGAAAGGTCTCCGCTCTGGGAAGACATCCTTGAGTTCACGACCAACCATCAACTCTACCATCTTATCAATTGTGGTCTCTGATGTTTTGAGAGTGTCGATGTATTCGCCATCGCGCAGTACTACGATACGGTTGGTGAGCCGTAAAATCTCTTCGAGTCGGTGCGAGATATAGATTATGGCTACACCTCGCGACTTCATCAGATCACACACTTCATACAAACTCTGTACCTCGGCATTGGTCAGGGGAGCAGAGGGTTCATCCATGATCAGAACCTTGGCATCCTGTTCAATTGCCTTGGCAATCTCTATCATCTGCTGGTAACCGACGGTAAGGTCTCCTACCAGGGTCTTGGGATTTATCTTGATGTTGAGCTGCTTGAAGGCCTTCTCCGCTTCTCGCTCCATGGCTCTGCTATCAATCATAATTCCTTTTCTAATCGGATTTCCAAGAAAGAGATTCTCAGCGGCAGAGAGTTGGCTGACATTGTTAAATTCCTGATAGATTATGGCAATACCATTCTCTCTCGCTAGTTGGGGAGTCATCTCGGTAAATTCTTTACCATTGATAATGATCTTTCCGGATGTTGGTACAACCGCTCCAGAGCAGGTCTTGATCAGGGTAGATTTACCAGCACCATTCTCTCCAATGAGTCCAAGGATTTCACCCGGTTTTATCTCGAGTGTAACATTTTTCAATGCAGTCACCCCTGGGTACTCTTTTCTTATCTCCTTTAACTGCAGAACATAATTTTCATCCATTATTATCTCCATTAAATTCAAAGTAACCACTCTGTCTGCGTAGCAACGGCTACTCTTTAATTAGTAGAGGCTGTTCAGTTATTTCTTCCTGAGTATACTCAACGTCAAGCAAAAAGTCTTAAGTAAGAAGGTGACAGATGCCTGGGGGCAACTGGATAATTTAATCTTTTCAGTTTTCAAGATCTTAAAAGAATTTATTCTGCCATTTGTCGTCGCATAGCC
The DNA here is from genome assembly GCA_963556115.3 of Planctomycetota bacterium. Lineage (GTDB taxonomy): Bacteria > Planctomycetota > SZUA-567 > SZUA-567 > SZUA-567. The sequence continues at coordinate 295,678 of CAUVYI020000007.1, forward strand.
CCAATGATATACCAACAAATCACTCTAAGCTTGAGGTGGTATGACTTAACAAAAGAAGGTATGGCTAAAAAATGAATTGAGCTCTAAGCGGGCGCATACTCTTAAGTTATATGAGTAGTCTGCTTCGGGCAGGGTCGTAGCATATCTTTGTAGCTATTTCGACCGTAATTTAGCCATACCTTCAGATTATTGGTTGCTGCTGTTTTTGCTTGTGGTACCTATTACTGATTCAAGACTATTTGAAGTCTGCAAGATATTTAGGAGCATTGTTTTTGTCGATAATCATAATATTTCTGTAGATGTTCTTGCTGGGGAAGCTCTCACCGTCAAGCAGTTTCTGGTAGAGTGCAACAACTGCTTCTGCTGTCTTCTTGTTAGAACCTTCAAAACCAGCACTTGCTCTAGAAGCTTGTCCGCTTACGATAGCTTCAAGCTGCTGCTCGGTAGCATCTGCTGAGAAGATGCCGACGTCTGCAGGAATCTTGCCGTCGTACTTGGTCATGAAGGCTTCGTTGGCACCAATATCACCACCAGCACCGATTGAACATACAACCTTGACATCTGGGAAGGCCTGGAGGATAGATTCCATGTTGGTTAGAGCGCTGGCAGCGTCGATAGCTGGCTGCTGAGCTACAACCTCGTACTTGCCGGCAGCCTTATCCTTGAGTGCTGTAAGGATACCGTTCTCTCTTTCAAGCAGGATTGGAGTCTGTGGGTAGTTCATGATGGCAACTTGAACTGGATTCTCTTTTGAGAAGTGTTCGTTGATGAAGTCTGCAGCGGCAGAACCGATAGCATAACCGAGCTTGGTGTTGTCCAGAACCCAGTTGATATCTGAGTTCTGCATGATATCGTCCCAGCACATGATCTTTACGTCAGCACTCTGTGCATGCGCTGAAGCAAGGTATGATTCAAGCGCATTTGGGTCTGAAGGGTGAACCATGATAAGATCAACATCATTGGTTATGAAGTTTTCGATCTGCTGAATCTGGGTGGCAGAATTGTCCTTACAGCCGAGAATAGTGTAATCCCAACCCTTTTGCTTCATCAGATTTTCAACCTCACCAAATACACCAGCCCAGTAGCTGTTCTCTAGAGATTGAATGGTAATTCCAACCTTCTTTGGCTCATCTGCTCGGGTAAAATCAGTGGTTACAGCAAAACACATAACGGCGAAAATCAACGCTAAAACTAGTTTTTTCATTACATCTACCTTTCAAAAACAAAAAAACAAACAAACGACCTAGAGTAATATTACTCTAAACTGATAATGTATATTCTTTTCTTAAGTTATTCTGCAAAGCCTGGTGTTGGCCCTCAGATTGTGAGCGCAATAATATGTAATAATATATTGTAAATAAACTATGAGTGAAGATGGAGTTCTTTATAAACGGTATTCTTATTCAAACACACGATTTTAATTAACAAGAGACATGCCAGTTTTCGGGGTTATTCTTTTCTAATTATTTTTCAGGTTTGTTATGCGTGATAATAAATCCTTATAAAATAATTGTTTAGATATTGGTTCGTAGTTGAAAAAATATTGGATATATTATTTATTAACTGATTGTTAGTAATTGGTGTCTGTATTGTGTTCGGGCAGTGTCTGTACACTTTCTGGACACAGTGTACAGATATTGGACAAGGTGTTCAGTCGGAGGAGGTCTGGGGGAGAATGAGGTGAAATTTGCAGCCTATGGGGGGATTGTTCTCGAATAAGATTTCACCGTTATTCTTCTTGATGAGGTTGTATGAGATCGATAAGCCCAGGCCGGTATTTCTGGAATCGTCATTCTTGGTAGAGTAGAAAGGAAGGAAGATATCGCTGGGGTTCTCCAGGGTTATGCCTCCGCCCTGGTCGGCAAAGGTGATTTCAACTCGATTATCCATGGTCTGTTTGATATCAATACTGATGCGCCCGCCATTTGGCATGGCTTCAAAACTATTCTTGAGCAAGTTTAGGAGTACCTGGCGAATCTCAACTTTGTTGGCTTCCAGAATAATATCGTCATCACAGATGTTGAGTTCAAACTGAATATGGCTTTCCTGAGCTTTAAATTTCATCAGGCGGGTTATATCCTTGATTAGTTGGTTGATGGGGAATTGCTGGATGTTATGCGGATGATTATCAGAGAATACCACCAGGTTCTTTACAATGTTGGCAATTGAGTTCATCTCTTCTTCCAGGGAATTCAGTTCTTCTCTGAATTTGTTGTATTTATCCCGGTATTTTAAATCCTGAAGGCTGTAATTGATCATCTCCAGAGGATTATTGATCTCGTGGGCAACCCCGGCTGCCAGCATGCCGACGGCAGCGAGATTCTCCGAGAGCATTACCTGGGAGCGGAGCATCTCCTGATTTGTGATGTCCTCGAGGGTAATTATGCTGCCGATATAGGTGGTAAGCTCGAAGACCGGTACTACTTTGATATTCATGGTTACCTTGTTGTTGTCTAGAGTTAAACTGATGTTATCAATGGTAACCTCCTCGTGTTGCTCGACTGCCGTTGTTATCTGTTTTAGAAAATCAGGATAACTGCTGAAGACATCTTTGAAGTTGGAGCGTATGCCTATCTTGGAGGTTAATTTCAGTAATAGTTTGGCTTTATTGTTGATGAGACGGATATTAAAATTGGTATCAACGATAAACAGGTGGAGTGGAAGCTTGGTAAGAATGGCTTCGTTGTATTTGAGTATATCGGTCAAATTTTCACCATTTCTGCCGATAATTTCTTCTTTGGCAAGTTGCATGTATGCCAGCCGGATCAGACTGATCTTGTCTATATCCTCCAGGGTGCCTTTATAGACAATCTCGCCCCGGCGTAGAATGATCAGGTTTTTGGCGAATTTGAAGATGTCGTCGATATCATGGGTAATCAGAATTATAGAGGAGCCAGTAGCGACAAGTTGTTGTAGTAGTGAGATTACAATCTCAAGATTGTCGGTTGAGAGTTTTACCAGACTCTCATCTAGAATTAATATTTCAGGCTTGGCGTATATCTGCTTTAAAATATAAACAAAGAGTTTGTCCGAGAGGCTGAGATCGCCGAGCAAGGTATCGGGGTCGAGCGTTACGCCCAGGCTCTTAAAATATGTATGGGCAAGTCTGCGCTGCTTGGTGGCGCTGAAAGCTTTACCACGTTTTTTCAAGGTTTGCATAAAGATATTCTCGGCGACTGAGAGATTTATAAAACCGAAATTATACTGGGGAACCAGGAGTATGTTGTCATAAATTACCTTTTCAGTGTGCGTTTTGAGCAGCTCTCCTTTGTAGTACATCTCGCCACTAAGTACGGGAATAAAGCCACTGAGAATCATGCCGAGTGAACTCTTTCCAGCTCCATGCTCGCCGACAAGGGCATAAATTTCACCAGGATTGATCTCTAGGTTGATATCTTTAAGGATTTGGGTCTTGTTAACCTTCAGGCATAAATTCTTGATAATAATCAGCGGTGTCTTTGACATTTTAGGATATACCGTATTTCTCTAACTTAGTGTATAGGGTTGAGCGGGATATGCCCAGGCGCTGGGCTGTCTGCTTCTTGTTATAGTTACACTCCTTGAGGACATGCATGATAGTGTCCTTCTCGCTTACTTTGAGTAGGTCGGTGTTTGAGCCGGAAGGGGAACTCTCTGTGACTGAGAAGAATGGAGGAAGATCCTGCTTGATTATGATGTCTGAGCTGGCTACGGTGTAGGAGTAGTTGAGGATATTCTCTAGCTCACGGATGTTTCCGGGAAAGGAGTAGCTGCGGAACAAGGTGAGTACCTCTTGCGCTAACTTCTTGACCGGCTGACGGTTGGTGGCGGCGATCTTCTTGAGTACGCTCTCACAGATTAGCGGCAAGTCTTCTATTCTTTGAGCTAGTGCTGGAACTCTTACCGCTACCGAGTTGAGCCGATAGAACAGGTCGAGCCGGAACAATTTCTCTTCGATTAACTTCTCGAGATTTTTGTTGGTAGCCGCGATTATTCGGACATTTACATTCAGGTTGCTTTTGGCGCCTATGCGTCTTACCTCACTGTTTTGCAGCGTGCGTAAGATCCTAACCTGGACGCTCAGCGGCATATCGCCTATCTCATCTAAAAACAAGGTGCCGTTATTTGCCTGTTCGAATATTCCTTGATGGCTCTTCTCCGCTCCGGTATAGGAACCCTCTTCATGGCCGAATAGTTCATTGGTGAGGAGGCTCTCCGAGAAGGACGAGCAGTTGATCTTGAGAAGCTTGCGGTCGTTACGCAGCGACTGTCGGTGGATATAGTCGGCAAAGTGTTCTTTGCCGACACCGCTCTCACCCAGAATCAGGATCGGCAGGTCGGTAGGAGCGAATTTGTCGAGCGTTTCAATGACCTGTTGGTAATCCGGGTTGTTTGACTTCATCTCAATATAGGCGAAGGGGTCAGCAAGATTCTCTGGAGTAGGTGGGGTCTTGCTCAGGGCTTTTTTGATTAGCTGGCAGAGCAGCGGGAAGTCGACAGGTTTTTGGACATAGTCATAGGCTCCTATCTTCATCGCTTCTACTGCGGAGTCGATGGTGGCAAATCCAGTAATCATTATAACCGGGATATTCGGGTTGAGAGTGAGGAGCTCTCTGAGGACTGCGATGCCATTGTCTGCACCGAGCTTGAGATCGAGCAGAACCAGATGAAATACTTGCTGCTTGAATTTGTTGATTGCGTCCCGGGCAGAGGTTGCATACTCGGCGGCATACCCTTGTTGCGCATAATTGGTTACCATGAGACGGCATAATTTTTCTTTATCATCTACGATCAATAATTTATATTTGAAATCACTCATAGTCGTCCTGGGTTATGTTCAAACGGTATAAACTTCGACTGCAGTATTTTCTTTATAATATAATATTACCAAAAAATCAAGATGCTAGGCATACTTGTCTGAGAAATGATTAATGGCTAGTAGGGTTGAACGCCTTTGAAGTACCCACTATTATCCATATATAAGTAGATCACTTCTAGGGGGGGGCATGTCAATATCTCGACCACTTTATTATTGTGTCTTATACTCAAGTGTTGTATTTATAATTTGAATCCGTCATTATCAATAAATTGAGTTGAGGTGGAATTTTGGGGGTTGATGTTTGTAACGGCGCAGTTAGCGATAATGTGATTCATTTTAGGGTCATGTAGAGCGTTACTGGTTTATTGTGGGGGAAGATGTACGGGGGATATAGGTACTCTTCAGGTTATAAAAGCGTGGAGGAGTATCCGGGTACTTTTGCCGGGTCAGAAGAAAGTCCGTCACGGTGGAGACTATTTCATCGGTGTTTTCGCGGACGGTGGTGAGGTTATAGGAAGGCCAAGAGGCTTGTGGAATATCGTCATAGCCGGTGATAGCAATATCTTCCGGGACTCTGAGCTTCAAGGTGTGGCGTACTGCGTCCATAGCTCCTAGGGCCATAGAGTCGTTGGCGCACATAATAGTGTCGATCAGCGGGGTGCGACGGCACAACAAGAGGCTCTTCATATAACCCGAGTCATAGCTGTAATCTCCCTGCTCGGAATCAATAAATGACAACTTCTTGGTGTTTAAAATTTGATTTATGGTGTTTTTCCTTTGTATGGATACTCCTATACCGCCTATCCAGGTGAAATACTTGCGCCCGCAGCACAGGAGGTTGTCAACCAGTGGTTTCAGCCCGTTCTGGTCGTCAATTATAATATGATCGGCACTGACTTTATTGCCGGCTTTAAAGTTTGTATTAATTATTATCAGTGATGAGGTCATGAATGTTTTGCTGAGCAGTGTTGCGTCAAGCAGGTCATTGAACACAATTATGCCCGCGGTTTTCCAGGCGGCAATGGATTTAACCCGTTCATACTGGTTGGTCGAGGATAGGCGGTGGATAAGCGGAAAATAGCCTTTGTCCTGTAACTGGGTTGATAGCTTGTCAAGCATCAGAAATTCCCACTCGTTCAAATTGCGTTCGTCAAAAATGATAGCAATTAGTTTGTTCTTACCTTTATTCAAACCACTGGCTAGAGCGTCTGGGTAATAGCCTAGCTCATTTGCAATGCGCAGAATATTCTCCCTGGTTTCACTATTGATATTCCGGTTAGCAAAGGCTCGAGATATTGTCGCGGGAGATACGCCGGCTACTTTTGCTACATCTATCGAGCTTATCTGCTTTTTTTTGGGTGGGATGTGGTCTGGCATGTGTAATCCTAATCGTGATACCTGCTTGGGATGTAAAAAAAGTACGGGGATTATGTTCCTTAATGTAATTGATATAAAAATATTATAATTGAAATAAGGAAATATAGCAATGCTATTAACCTGAATAAAGAAAAAAATAGAGATTATTGCAAACGTTTGCAGTGTTTTTCATGGTTTGCTGAGTTTGCAGGGATAGTGTTAAGTGGAGAATTTTCTCGGGTTTACGGGAATAATGTTTTGTTGCTCGTTACTGTGATTATTTTTTTAGGTGAAAATTGCAAATTTTTACTTGTTTTGCGTAAGATTATGGTGTATAGTTCTTACATATCGTTGTTGTGTTAACTTGTTGTGGCAAACAATCTTTTCATATTGAAAACATATCTTTAAAATTATTGAGCAATTCTGAGTTGGTATTAATTTATCCCGACTAGGGGTAGTGTTTGCTTGATTTGTGTATACGTTTGCAGTGTTGGCTGATATTGTTACTTTGGGGTGAGCCTAATGCGGCGGTCTGACTTATACAGTTGGTCTGTGGGAGGTTTGCAGAAAAGTAGGTAAGGCGCAACTACTGTTAAGCGTGTGTAATTGCAGGTCAAGCTTTATTCAACCTGTAGTGCTTTAGTCCGGCTTATTTTTACGTTTTGTTAGAAATATATAACTTGTGTTTTGTTCATTTCAGGTAATAGTTTAATGGTCAAAACTGCTTTAGGTATGAAATTATCATAATTTTCTATTTGGAGGATCAATATTCATGAAAAATATCCAATTGACTACTTCGCAAGCATTGTTCCGCTTTCTTGATAATCAATATATAAATTATGACGGAGAAGAAATTAAATTTGTTGAGGGAATTTCTGGTATCTTCGGGCATGGGTGCGTACTGGGAATGGGGGAAGCTTTGGAGAGTATGTCAGAGAGTTTTAAATTTTATCGGGTAAGCAATGAGCAGGGCGCCGGTCATATTGCGACGGGATTTGCCAAGCAGAGTAACCGCAAGAGAATACTGTGTGCGACCAGCTCAGTCGGCCCGGGGGCGATGAATATGGTTACAGCTGCAGCTACTGCGACTGCGAATAGAATACCAGCACTCTTTCTTCCCGGTGATATCTTTGCTTCACGGCAGCCGGATCCGGTGCTGCAGCAGGTTGAGCAGGAACATGATCATTCGATATCGAGTAATGATGCTTTTCGAGCGGTAAGCAAGTATTGGGATAGGATTGTCCGACCCGAACAGTTGATGTCTGCTGCAATAAATGCCATGCGTGTACTTACCGATCCGGCACTTGCCGGGGCTGTGACTCTGGCTATGCCGCAAGATACCGCTGCTGAGGTATATGCTTATCCAGAATCATTTTTTGCAAAACGTGTTCATTATATTCAAAGACGGCCGGTTGCACCCGGATTCGCTGCAAGAATTGCACAGATAATAGCCGGTAAAAAGAAACCCCTGATTATTGTAGGCGGCGGGGTAAGGTATGCGCAAGCTTGGGAGGAAGTTGAAGCTTTTGCCGCAAAATTCAATATTCCATTTTCCGAGACTCAGGCGGGCAAGGGGGTTATTAGCTGGGATAATGAGTATAACCTCGGTGGAATTGGTACTACCGGAACGCTGGCGTCCAACCGTATAGCTCGAGAGGCAGATTGTCTGCTGGCAATAGGAACGCGTCTGAATGATTTTCATACAGCCTCAAAATGGGCTTTTCATAATCCTGAACTTACGGTGATTGGAATAAATGTCAACCCCATGGATGCGTATAAGCTGGACAGTATTCCAGTGTTGGCAGATGCCAAGCTTGCTTTGCAGGAAATATCTTCATGTCTGGAGGCACTAGAGTATGAGGCAGAGTATAGCGATGAGATTAAAAGTATTAAGGATGAGTGGAACTCAGAGGTGGACAGACTCTATGCCGCTGAAGCCGTAGAACCGGGTAAAATTACCCAGACTAAAATTATCGGAATGATGAATAATGGCGGAATTGCTGATGATGCAATTGTGGTCTGCGCTTCAGGTAGTCTGCCATCGGATATGGAGCGTATCTGGCGTACTCGCAGCAGACATACATATCATCTGGAGTATGCCTATTCTTGTATGGGGTATGAAATTCCCGGAGCTATAGGCGCTAAACTTGCCGAGCCGGAGCGTGAGGTTTGGGTGTTGATGGGGGATGGCACATATCTTATGTATCATCAGGAGATTGTCATGGCTATCCAGGAAGGTATAAAAATCAATATTGTGGTTGTGGATAACGGTGGTTGGCAGTGTATTGATAATCTGCAAACCGGTCAGGGAATACCGCGTTTTGGTTGTGAGCTTCGGTACAGGAATGAGAAGAGCAGACGACTTGATGGTGAGTATGTGCCAATCGATTTTGCGCTGAATGCAAAAAGCTATGGTTGTGATAGCTGGAGCGTTACCAGTGAGGAGGAGTTTGCAGAGGCGCTGAAACAGGCTGCGCAGAGCGAAAAAACAACGGTTATCGACGTTAAGTCCGTCGTAAAGAGCATGACCGACGGTTATGAAACTTGGTGGCGAGCCGGGACGCCAGAGCTTTCGGCAACTCAGGCGGTTATGGAGGCATCGGCGGTAATGCAGGAGCATTTGAAGAATGCGAGAAAATACTGATGGATCGTAGATTTTGCGGTTTTTGCTGACAATTTGAGGGAAAAGTGAAATAAACTATGAATAGTAATAAAGTAAAACTTGGTATAGCTCCAATTAACTGGACAAATGATGATATGCCGGAACTTGGCGCAGAGTGCTCATTTGAACAGTGTATACAGGAAATGGTTGAAGCTGGGTATATCGGCTGTGAAGTCGGAACAAAGTATCCGACTGATCGTGTGCTATTGAAGGAGGCGTTGGATGAAGTTGGGCTGACAATCTGTAATCAGTGGCTGAGTACCTTCTTTCTGTCAAAGCCAATCGAATATAACACTAGTATGCTGCGCAAGCAATGTGATTTTTTACGGTATATGGGAGCGGGAGTTATCGGAGTGTCGGAGCAGACCGGGAGTATACAGGGTAAAATTAACGTTCCGCTATTTTCGGGCGTGAAACCGGTTATCAAGTATGATTCTGACTGGAAGAAGCTTTGTACGGGGCTGAATGAGGCAGGAAAGATTGCCGCTGAGGATTATGGAATTAAACTCTGCTTTCATCATCACCTTGGAACTGTGGTTGAAAGCTGTGAAGAGGTTGATCGTTTGCTTGCTGACACTGATGCGTCTTATGTCTCACTTCTGTATGATACCGGGCACTTTTATGCGGCCAAGGAAGATCCGTATAACGCAATTAACAGCTATTGCAGCAGGGTGGGGCATGTACACCTGAAGGATGTGCGTAAGCCTGTTCTTGACAGGGTTAATGATGAAAAAATGAGCTTTCTTGATGGAGTTAAATGCGGTATGTTTACTGTTCCTGGTGATGGTTCTGTAGAGTTTGCACCAATTTTTCAAAGGCTTGAAGAAGCAGACTATACTGGATGGATGGTGGTTGAAGCGGAACAGGATCCGGCCAAGGCTAATCCGCTAGAGTATGCAAAGATGGGGCGTGAGTATATAGGAGCGGCAGTGGATTTATAGTGTTTTATCTTATTGGTATATCTCATCTTGTTTAAAATATTTGTCTATTGCTAGTATGTTTCCTCCAATAATGCTGGATTTGTGGTTTAGGGAGGAGAAGGTTAGCGTTAGTTTTTTGGCAACCTTTGTAAGTGCTAATTGTTGAAATTTAGCGTAAACCTCTTCTAAAAAGCGTTCACCGAAAATACTGTATGAACCTGACAGTATAATATGGTTCGGGGCGGTAAGCATAAATATATTATTGATTGCCAGTGAAAACCAAGAGGTAATATTCGCAATGAGTTCGATTGCTGCTTTATCGTTATTATGATACAGTTTTGCGAGTTTTCGTAGATTTATTGGTGAATTATAATATTTGCTGGCTGACTGTAGGAGATTGTCTATGGAAACAAGCGCCTCAAAGCAGCCCCGGCCACCGCACTTGCAGAACAGGGGTGAATCTGGGCATAGGATTATATGCCCAAGTTCTCCGGCAATAAAACTATTACCGTAAGCTATTTTATTGTTGTTGTAGATTGCACCGCCTACACCATCTTCGGTACATTCAAGGTATACGATATTTTTATTATCACTTATGCTATGAAACTTTTTTTCCGCTATCAGTGAAAAACGGTGATGATTGTCAAAAATGATGGGTAGCGTGTATTCAAGTTTGCTCTTAATGTTGGTAATAATATTCTTGCTGTTGACCCAGTACGGAAAATCGTATGCGAGTTGTTCCTCATCGGCAAAGTTCTCGATGATGCCCTCAAAAATTATAATTATGCCGTAGCATATTTTGTGTTGTTTATATATACAGCTTAGTTTTTCATTACAGATATCAGCAATCCAGGAGGTAATTGAAGTTATGCTGTGTTGTTTGTCATACTTGATAACTTCTTCGTCTGATATTATGTTTGCGATATTCTGTTTATAATAATAAACACCGGTTTTACGGATATAAAATGTAAGACTGAAGCCTAAATCGGTATTTTGCTGATATCTATCCGGTCTTTTGCCACCAATAGAGGAGGATTCTCCCTTACCCAGGGGAATGATATAATTTTTCTCTTTCAACAGTTTGAATATCTTGATAGTAGTTGTTTTGCTTATGTCTGTTTTTTCAGCAATATCAGTGATGGTGGTTGGCTGATTATCAAGGAATAAAGACATTATCTTTTTACAGTTGTAGAGTTTAAGTAGAGCCGGTTTTCCTATTGGGGTATTCATTATACTTCCTCGTTTATATGTTATTCTTCAACTTAAAGCATACTATTGTAGTATAAAAGCGGGAAATAGCAAAATAAAAACCTACGATATTTATAAATAAAGTTTATAAACCATATTTATAAAAAGTATTTATATACTTATTTGATTAACGTATATCCAGTGGTACTATAATTAGTGTATGTGTAATGTGTAATGTGTTAATTGCAGGTGATGCAATTATAACTTGTTGTGTATCGAATATTTATTTTTATGGAGAAAGGCAGATTATGAAAAAGATGATGCTGTGTGTTGCTATGTTGTTGGCATTGGGATGTGTGTTTGAGGTAAAGGCTGATGATAAACTGAACATTGGATTTGTAGTCAAAGGCAGTGATGAACATTGGATCGCAGTTACAAAGGGTGCAAAGGTTGCTGCAGAAGAATTCGGGGTTAATCTTGATATAAATGGTCCTGCTAAGGAAACCCTGGTTGAGGAGCATACCAACATGATTGAAAACAATATCACAATGGGGGTGGATGCATTGTGTGTTGCTCCAATTCAGCCAGCAGCTCAAGTGCGTGTTCTCAAGAATGCAATTGATGCTGGCATACCGGTTTTGTTGATTGATACAGATGCAGATCTGGAGGGAAAGACAACTTTTCTTGGTACTGGTAATTATGCAGCTGCGGAATTAGCTGGTAAGTATATTGCCGAACATCTGGGGAATAAAGGTAATGTTGTGATAATAAGGGGTGCTCTGGGTGATAAGACTCATGACGACCGGACTGCCGGGGCAAAAGATTATCTGGAGGCGCAAGGCATTAAGGTGCTTGATGTGCAGCCTGCTGACAGTGATGGCGAGAAGGCTGCAAATGTAATGGAAAACTTTATGCAGAATTTCAACGATATTGACGCGGTATTTGTTACTGCTGATCAGATGGCGCTAGGCGCTTTGAAAGCAATTGAGCAGGCAGGAAAGGTGAAGGATATCATGCTTATCGGTTTTGACGGCTCACCTGGGGCAAGGTCTAAAATCAATATGGGTATTATGGAGGGGTCAGTGGCTCAGAATCCATATATGATGGGATATCTTGGCGTGGAAAATGCAGTTAAAGCGGCAAAGGGGGAGAAGGTTGAACCTCGTATCGATACTGGAGCCAAGCTTATTACGAAGTTAAGCAACTAATAATAGATGTATCGCTATATGTTGTGAATCTGTGGTTGCAGTAAAGGCTGTATATGAATTTAGACCTCTGCTGCAACCATTATACTGCGTATTATGATAATTTGTTTTGTCGCTTATAGAGAGTGTTTAATATGTCTGATGAAGTTATGAAATTAAATCATATAACAAAGATATTTCCAGGGGTCCTGGCGCTGGATGATGTCTCTTTAACTTTGAAGCCGGGAGAGGTTCACGGACTTCTTGGAGAGAACGGAGCTGGTAAGTCAACACTGATTAAATGCATGACAGGCCTGTATGCTCCAGATGAAGGCAGTATTGAAATTGCAGGTGACGAAGTTGTCCTGAAAAATCTCAGCATGGCAAAGGAAATGGGTATAAGTTGCATATATCAGGAACTCAATATTGTTACTGAACTGTCAATAACCGATAATATCTTCCTTGGGCAGTATCTTAAAGGTACCGGGCCAATTCTTGATTATAAAGAGATGGACAAACAGAGTCGGGATATCATGCAAAGACTCGGTCAGGATTTGAACCCCAAGACACTTTTAAATAAGTTGGGGATCGGTCAGCAGCAGATGATCGAGATAGGACGGGCTATTTTAAAAGATGTTAAAATTCTGATTATGGATGAGCCTACATCAAGTCTTAGTGAACGTGAAGTACGAGAATTAATGAAGGTTGTGAGCATATTGAAGAGCAAGGGAGTAGCAATACTGTTTGTATCGCACAAACTTGAAGAAGTCTTTGAAATATGTGACGTGGTTACAATCTTGCGAGATGGACAACTCATCAAGACGGCTCCGGTAAGCGAGATGACACATGCTTCGCTTATAGAGTCAATGGTTGGAAGATCGGTAGTTGATCTCTTCCCCAAAAAGCCAGCTGAAATAAAAGAAGAGTATATTCGAGTCGAGAATTTTTCACGTTATGGTGTGTTTGAAGATATTTCCTTTAGCGTACATAGTGGTGAGGTTCTAGGTTTTTCCGGTCTTGTCGGTGCCGGCCGCACCGAGCTTTTCCGCTGTATTTTTGGTATTGATGAGATTGATGTTGGGAAAATTTTTATTCACAACAAAGAAGTTAAAATCACCAACCCACGCGAAGCAATTGCAAATAAACTTGCTTTTGTCACCGAAGATAGAAAAGGTGAGGGTTTGGTTCTGAATGAGTCGGTATATAAAAATTTGACAATGAGCTGCATGAAGAAAATGTCGGACAGGATGATTCTTAATAACCGTAAAATGAAGAGAGTATCGGAACGTAATATCAAGTCATTGCGAATTAAGACACCAAATGACTCAACCCCTGTCGGCACCCTTTCAGGCGGCAATCAGCAGAAAGTGGTTATTGGTAAGTGGCTAAATACGGAAGCTGATATATATATTCTTGATGAACCTACCAGAGGCATTGATGTGGGCGCAAAAGTCGAGGTATATAATTTAATCAATGATCTGGTCAAGCAAGGGAAAGCGGTAATACTAATTTCTTCTGAATTACCGGAAATACTGGGTATGTGTGATAGAACTATTGTCATGCGGACAGGTAAAATTACTGGTGATATCAAGAGTGATTCACCAAAGTTTAATGAGAATGATATTATGGCTGCAGCCTGGGGTAGTGAAATAGCATAATGGGAGGTGTTATAGATGTTTAGTAAATTAAAAAATTTATCGTATAAAGAGGTAATATTTAAACTGGCGCCATTATTGACATTGATAATTTTGTGTGTGCTTCTTTCCTTTGTTTCAAAGAACTTTTTCAGATATCATAATCTGATGAATATATTGCGCCAGTCTTCAACTACGGCTCTTATTGCACTTGGAATGTTGGTGGTTATTCTTACTGCAGGTATAGACCTGTCAGTTGGGCCGATTATGGCACTTTCTATTTGTACTATGGGTATTTTTATGAGGTCATATGGTGTTACAAACTCGTTTGTCTTGGTTTTAGTGTGCTTGCTGGTCGGGATACTTATGGGATTAGTAAATGGATTGCTCTTGACCAAACTCAATCTGCCTCATCCGTTCATCTCAACAATTGCAACGAGAAATATCGCCAGAGGTATTGCACTTATTATTACCGCTGCAGCTCCAATTGTTAATTTTCCCAAAGGCGTGGAGGTAGCGGGCTCGGGAGCAATAAGTGGTTTCCCTTTACCCTTTATAATAGTGCTAGTCTTTTATGCGATTACCCATGTTTTTCTGAATAGAACAACTTTGGGGCGAGAGATATACTCTATCGGTGGTAATAAAGAAGCAGCGCGACTTTCCGGTATTAACGTCAAGGCGGTATTGACATTTGTGTACTGTTTTTCCGGGTTCATGTGCGGTTGTGCAGGTATAATCTTTGTCGGGCGTGTTGGCGGTGCCTTGCCGCTGGCAGGAACAACTGCTGATATTGATTCTATTGCTGCGGTGATCATCGGTGGAGCATCTTTTTCCGGAGGCAAGGGAACAGTTACCGGGACAATGATCGGTGTGCTTTTAATTGCAGTAATTCGAAATGGGCTGATTCTCCTGAAAGCATCTTCAGACATGCAGTATGTGGTTATTGGTACGATAATTATTATAGCTGTATTCGCTGATGTGGTGCGCGGCAGAGTAGAAGCGAAGTCCAGAAGACTTATAAAGCATAAATCTATGCAACGTACAATAGCAACAGCAAAATAAGTAGTTTTTAATACTAAATAAGGAGTGAATATGAAACTTGGATTAATTGGTGCTGGTCGAATTGGCAAGATTCACGGTCAGGTTATTATCGGTAGTATTCCTGGAGTTGAGATTGCAATGGTTTCAGATGTTTATCTAGAGGGAGCCAAGCAGTGGGCAGAGCAGTATGGTATCGCTTCAGTTACTGATGATTATAATGAAATTCTGGCAAATCCGGAAATTGAGGCGGTCTTGATCTGTTCGTCTACAGATACGCATGCAGATATAATCATAGCCAGTGCAAAAGCCGGTAAGCATATATTCTGTGAGAAGCCTATCGACTTTAATGTGGCAAAGATAAAGCTGGCCTTAGATGAGGTCAGGAAAGCCGGCGTGAAATTTCAGGTTGGGTTCAATAGAAGGTTTGATCATAATTTCAGTAAGGTCAGGGCTGCTGTTTGTGACGGCAGTATTGGTGATGTTCATGTAGTTAAAGTAACTTCACGTGATTGTTCACCACCACCTGTAGAGTATGTCAAGGTCTCTGGGGGAATATTCCTGGATATGATGATACACGATTTTGATATGGTTCGGTTTCTCTCTGGGAGTGAACCGGAAGAGGTCTTTGCTTATGGTTCCGTACTTGTTGATGCAGGTATTGGTGAGGCTGGTGATGTCGATACGGCAATTGTCAGCATTAAGTTTAAGAATGGAGCTCTAGGGGTTATTGATAATTCGCGGGAAGCAGTATATGGTTATGATCAGAGAGTAGAGGTATTCGGTAATAAAGGTGTAGTCATCGCGGATAATGATTTCCCGACAAATATCAATGTCATGACCAAGGATTCAACATCAAGTTCTACTCCGCTTTATTCATGTTTTGATCGTTATGCTGAATCATACAAAGTTGAGATCGAGGCATTTATAAACGCTGTGGCCAATGAGACAGATACCGCAGTAGTTGGTAATGACGGATTGGCATCAGTACTTATCGGGCTCGCAGCTCAGAAGTCACTGGAAGAGAGCCGGCCGGTAAAGATTGCTGAAATATGCTGAGGAGAAATGAATGATTAAGTCATTATGTTTGTGGTCTTTCTTTTCCACATATGATTTTTACGATAGGTTTGAAAAAGCGAAGGAAGCAGGATTTTCGCATGTTGAATTTTCGGACTGGGACGGGAAGGACATTGGCAGGATAAAATCCTTGCTTGAGAAGTATGAGCTAACTCTGACCGGTTTTTCCGGCGATAAAGATCTATCAATAATTGATATTGAGCATACGGACAAGTATATTGAGTATGTTGAAAAGTCAATTGAAACTGCTCATTATCTGGGATGTAATAATTTAATTATTCATTCGAATGGTCTGGGTGAGAATGGGGTTATACTAAATGACTATGCGGAAAAATCGTATGCTGAAAAGATGGCCGTTATGGCTGGCACTCTTGTTCGGCTGGCGCCCATAGCAGAAGACGCAGGGGTAACTCTGAATTTGGAGGCGTTAAATGTTGAAGTAGATCACCCAGGGTGCTTTTTGTCATCGACGAGGGATGCTGTGGCTGCAGTTATCCCGGCAAGAAGTAACAACATCAAAATAACCTATGATATCTATCATATGCAGCTCAGTGAAGGCAAATTAATCAATACTTTGAATGAGAGTATAGATTATATCGGCTATATTCATATTGCCGATGCTCCCGGCAGAGCCGAACCGGGTACTGGTGAGATTAATTTCGATATGATTTGGAAAACCCTTCAGAAATTGAATTATAAGGGCACAGTTGGGTTTGAATTGATCCCTTCTGCCAGTAATGAAGTTGAAATTGCCAGTAATTTATTGACACTCTTTTAGGAGTTTTATCTTGAAGTTTATGATTGTTTATATTTATGCGAATAAGTAGTCTTTTTCTTTGATAAAGAGTAGGTTGATGTAGTTAATTGTAGTAAAAATACTTCTTTAAAAAGCGTAATTTATTTGTTGTATTATGAGTTATCCATGTAAAGTGGATAACTCCTTTTTGTTAAATACCAGCAATAAAAATAAATCATATAAGCTTTAGCACTATAATTAAACAGTATATTACTTAACTATTTTAGAGGGCATTCTAACTGTAAAAAATATAACGGTATCTTTGAAGACTGAAAAATGGCAAAGAGAAAAAAATTGCATCAAAGCATGTGATAAAAACGGAAGAAAAGTGACCACCCTAAGGTTTTGGTTTGGTTTATTTTTGGTTTATTTTCTAAATTAAAGGTGTTTTGAGTCTCATTTTATCCACTAAATTCCATTTTGTAAGATGTGAAAAGTGCATTAAAAAGCCCTGTAAGTCCTTATGTATTAGGAATTACAGGGCTTATTTGTTTGGTACCTGCTCACGGATTCGAACCGTGGACCTATTGATTAAGAGTCAATTGCTCTAGCCAGCTGAGCTAAGCAGGCATCTTCGTTAAAAATCTCTATTAGTAACGAGTGTTTTAGAAGTATAGTGGAATGAAGCAAGATGTCAATAGAATAAATATAGAAAAAAATAATAATAAAAAAGAATAGAGGCAGAGGGTAGAGTAAGTAAGAAAATAGGAGTAATATAATATATTTAATAACATCGGCGGGTGAATTAGAGTTCGAGCAATAGATATCTTGAAGGGGAATGGGGCATGAACTTTATGCAGGTGAACAACATGTTGGATATGAAAATTTTCAGCCGCTGCTTTAGGGTTAGAGGATTTAATAGGCATACTATATAATATAATATTACTAAAAAAGTATTTGCGAAGGGTGGAAATATATTTCTTTTGGTTAATAGCAGGTAAATTATTAAACTTTGTGCTAAGAATATGCTTTGAATGTGCCGGTTTCTGTTGGTTGTTAGAAATGTAAAGAAAATAGCTGGATTTGCACAGAAATGGCTTTTTATAAAGCAGTCAGCAGTGGTGTCGTTGGTTACTTATTGCGGTAGGGCAGAGAAGGGCAGGGTAGAAATCTGCATTATGCATAAATAAATTTGAAAAAAATGCTCTTAGCGCTTGACAACGAGGCAGTATTACATATATTAATCATTCCATTCAGGTATATGCTGCTGTAGCTCAGTAGGTAGAGCACTTCCTTGGTAAGGAAGAGGTCTCGAGTTCAAATCTCGACAGCAGCTCCACTAATATTATGGTTTTAGACAGGTTTTGCTGCAGAGAGTTGGACGCCTGTGTATGAGCTTGGTGGGGCGCGTTGTCTGTCTGGGTTTTTACAAAAAAGTATAAGGTTTGGTGGGAAATTATAGGATTTCTCATTGCAACTTTGTGGATTTTGTGTAAGATTTCAACTCAACTGTTTGGTTGGGTTGTTAAAATATGATTAGTCTTAAGCTAATATGCAGTTTGGCGGTTTTGCTGGTTCGTGGCGGTGAGCCTCTTGGTGCTGATCCTTACATTTTAAGTGCTTGGATTTCTTTTGTGGTATTGAGAAGTGCGCTCGGTGGTGTGAATAGCGAAATAGTATGTAGTAGATCTTAGCAAAGCCTTGTTATAATATTTTTTTTATTTAGGCGGGTTTTTAAAATATTTATTCAGGAGAATTACAATGGCAAAAGAAACATTTCAGAGAAACAAGCCACACATCAACGTAGGTACAATCGGTCACGTTGACCATGGTAAGACAACTACTACAGCTGCGCTTACTTCTGTATCGGCCAAACTCTACGGTGGTGCTGCGATTGCTTATGATGAGGTTGCCAAGGCTTCTGAGTCTCAGGGTCGTCGTGACGCTACCAAGATCCTTACTATTGCTACTTCACACGTTGAGTACGAGTCAGAACAGCGCCACTACGCTCACGTGGACTGCCCAGGACACGCCGACTACGTTAAGAACATGATCACCGGTGCTGCGCAGATGGACGGTGCGATCCTCGTAGTTGAAGCGCCATCAGGCCCAATGCCACAGACCCGTGAGCATATCCTGCTTGCCCGTCAGGTGGCGGTGCCAAAGGTGTTGGTCTTCCTCAATAAGTGTGATCTGATGGAGGGTGAAGAGGAGCTCGTAGAGTTGGTTGAGATGGAGATCCGTGAACTGCTCAGTAAGTATGACTTCCCAGGTGATGATCTGCCGATCGTCCGTGGTTCAGCGCTGAAGGCTATCGAGGATCCAACCGACGAGAGCAGTGGTATCAAGCTGCTGCTAGATACTATGGATGAATACTTCGACATTCCAGAGCGCGAAGACGACAAGCCATTCCTTATGCCTATCGAGGACGTCTTCAGCATCAAAGGTCGTGGTACTGTAGTTACCGGTCGTGTAGAGCGTGGTATTATCAAGATGCAGGATAAGGTTCAGATCGTTGGTCTGGGCAATACTCAGGAGACTGTATGTACCGGAGTTGAGATGTTCCAGAAGACTCTGGACAAGGGTGTACCAGGCGATAACCTTGGTGTGCTGCTGCGTGGAATCGAGAAGAGCGCGGTAAGCCGCGGTATGGTTCTGTGTGCGCCAAACAGTATTACTCCACACAAGAAGTTCAAGGGCGAGGTATATGTGCTTACTTCTGAAGAGGGTGGTCGTCACACTCCATTCTTCAGCGGTTATCGTCCACAGTTCTACTTCCGTACTACCGATGTAACCGGTCAGGCTATTCTGCCAGAGGGTGTAGAGATGGTAATGCCTGGTGATAACATCACTATGGATATCGAGCTTATCGACGCGATTGCGATGGAAGAGCAGCTCCGCTTCGCTATTCGTGAAGGTGGCAGAACCGTAGGTTCAGGTGTGGTTACCACCGTTATCGAATAGTAAATAAAGTGGCCGGCGGGATTGAGCTTTTTTCTTAGAATGTGCTGCTCCTGCTTTTGGCGAGTGATATTTGGTGAATCAAGAGGTGGTTGGTTGTGGTTCTTTGGTTTGCTATAATTAGATGTAAATAGGTATTATGCAGGGGTGTGGCTCAATTGGCTAGAGCTCCGGTTTCCAAAACCGGCGGCTGGGGGTTCGAGTCCCTCCACCCCTGCCAGATTTTGGATATATCGGTTTAGCTGACTGTGTAGAGTGCTGTTTGTAATGGCACTCTACATAAGTCTATTTATGAGGCAGTGTCGATATAAGCTTAAAATTTTTTAGCTGTAAGGTTTGTCCTGGGTTTGGACGGTGTTATGGTTGGGTTTGGATGTTTGTTAAAGATTATATAGATTTTGGGGACGGTAATGCATAAGGAAAAACAAGGTAAGGTGGCAAGAGCCGGTGCGGTAGTTCTTGGGGTTATTTTAGCGCTTTACTCAGGATTTAGCTGGTACAGATGGCAGTTGTCTATTGAGGATGCATCTAGTGCTTCTGTTTCTTCATTGTTTATGAACCACGCTTTTATTGGAGCGTTGGTGATCTTTCTTGGTATAACTGCGTTGGCGGTGTATTTTGCTTTTTTTGCGGTTAAATCCAGTGATTTTCTGATTGACGTTGATGTTGAGTTGCGCAAGGTTGTCTGGCCGGATTACCTGCCGTTATTTGACCCTAAAGCTGAGGCATGGGGTGCAACCTATGTTGTTATCGTTGCTGTGCTCTTTCTGGCGATCTATATTGGACTGGCAGACACTATACTTGACTTTGTGTTGGCGAAAAATGTCTTGCAGTGGTTGTTGGCGTAGTCTTTGGATTGGAGATAATCAGTACTTGTCGGGGTGTGGGCGGTTTGGCCTCGGTATGTAATGTTGGAGATAAAAAAGGGGTAGTTATGGGTACATGGTATACAGTAAAGGTTCAGCCTGAACGTGAAGAGAAGATCAAGAATTTAATGCTTGAGCAGATCAAGAGCAAAGGGTTGACCGAGCAGATACGTGAGATACTGATCCCTAAGGAGAGCGTGCAGGAAATTCGCTCTGGTAAGAAGCGGATAGTTGAGCAGAAGACCTACCCGGGGTATCTCTTTATTGAGATGGATTTTTCAGATGATGCTTGGTATGTTATCAACGATACCAGCGGCGTGAGTGGTTTTGTAAGTGCGAATCCGCGTGAACCGGTGCCGTTGCCTGAAGATGAGATCAATCGTATCCTCAGCAGTATTTCCAGTGAGCAAGAGAAGCCCAAGCCTAAGGTTGAATTTGAGTCTGGGCATAAGGTTAGAATCAAAGAAGGCCCGTTTGAGAACTTTGAAGGAATGGTTGAAGAGGTGTTTCCTGAAAAGGGGGTTGTGCGCGTGGTAGTTCATATCTTTGGACGTTCTACGCCAGTTGAATTGGAGTTTTATCAGGTCGAGAGGACGTGATTCGGGAGTGATGCCCTGAGGATTTATTCTTGAACTGAATATTGGTGGTGTTGCCCAGCTTTACGCACTTGCTGGGAATGGTGGATACCGCTATTTTATAAAAACGGGTTAGCTTCAAACCCAATTTGTTTTTGGAGTAGTTTTAATTATGGCCAATGAAAAAGAAGTGGTTGCACTCATCAAACTGCAGGTACCAGGCGGCGCCGCAACACCCGCTCCTCCGGTAGGTCCTGCTCTAGGTCAGCATCAGGTTCCAGTTGGAGACTTTGTTCAAAGGTTCAATGCTGCTACCGCTGAGATGAAGGGTACTGTGTGCCCGGTTGAGATCAGCGTCTATGCAGATAGATCTTTTGACTTTATTATCAAGAGTCCTCCGGCGGCTGTGCTTCTCAAGAAGGCGGCAGGAATTGACAGCGGCTCTGGTGAGCCTAACCGCAAAAAAGTAGGTAAGGTTTCTCGTAAACAACTCGAGGAAATTGTCGAAGTTAAAAAGAATGACCTCAATGCTCGTGATACCGATGAGGCTGTGCGTATTATCGCTGGTACGGCCAGAAGTATGGGAATCGAGATTGAGGACTAATAAAGTCTGGGAGCAAATGTCAAATGACTAGAAAAATAAGTAAAAGATTCGAAAAAGCCTCAGACGGCTTGGATAGGCTCAAGCTACACTCTGTAGATGAAGCTGTTAAGGTTGCCAAAACTGGGGCGACTGCCAAGTTTGACGAGACCGTAGATCTTGCACTCAAACTCAATATTGACACAAAACACGCAGATCAACTTGTACGTGGTAGTTTTTCACTGCCCAATGGTACAGGTAAGAGCGTAAGAGTCATTGCTTTCTGTGAAGGTGAAGAGGCTGAGGCAGCTACTGCTAATGGTGCTATTGAAGTCGGTGGTCAGGATCTTGTTGCCAAGATCGAAAAGGGTTGGATGGATTTCGATATTGCGATCTGTCATCCCGCTATGATGCGCTTTGTGGGTAAGCTGGGTAAAGTACTCGGTCCTAAAGGTATGATGCCAAGCCCTAAGAGCGGCACTGTGACTGATAAGGTGGCACAGGCGGTATCAGAGTTCTCAAGCGGCAAGATTGAATTCCGTAACGATAAAGAGGGCAATGTCCATATGATCGTCGGGAAGGCAAGTTTTGATGATGCAAAGCTTGTGGAGAATATTAATGCTGCGATCAATCATATCAAGTCACTGAGACCGGCTGTAGTGAAGGGTGATTTTGTACTCAATATCACTATCTCTACAACTATGGGGCCTGGTGTCAAGATCGCTTTGTAAAGGAGTAAAAGGTTATGCCAAATTTAGTTAATCAATTACTTCTTGAGGAATATAAAACAAGATTTGACGGTGTTCAGAATATTGTATCTATCGGCTATGAAGGCGTTAATATGCTCGATCAGTGCAAGATGCGTGATGAACTTGCAGAAGCAGGAATTCAGTTCCTCTTTGTTAAAAACCGTGTTGTTAATATTGCTTTGAAGGAGTTGGGACTTCCTGAGGTTTCAAGCATCTGTGCTGGACAGACAGCCTTTGCTTTTGGTGAGGATCCGGTCGCTATAGCGCGTATGCTCTGTGATAAAGCCAAGGTAGATAAAAATATCAAGATTCACGGAGCGATGGTTGAATCTACCATTCTTGATGAATCTGCGGTCACAGCACTATCAAAGAGTCCGACCAAGGAAGAACTCAAGGCACAGATTGTGGGACAGGTGTTATCACCTGCAAGCAATCTTGCTGGAGCATTTATCGGTCCTGCAAGTACTATTGCTGGTCAGATCAAGGCTCGTATCGAAGAATTAGAGGAATCAGCATAATATTTTTGTCCTAGGTGGACAGACTGATTATCCGCATAATTGTTTTTTCAAATTTATAAAGGGTTCAACCCTACAGAAAAGTATATGGAGATTTTAAAATGAGCGAAGAAGCTACTAAAGAATTCAGCGCAGAGGTCAAGGAACTTGGTGATAAGATTGTGGCTTTATCACTGTTGCAGGCTAAAGAACTTGCTGACTACCTCAAGGAAGAGTATGGTATTGAAGCTGCCGCTGGCGGCGCAGTAGTTATGGCTGGCCCTGCTGGTGGTGCTGGTGGTGAAGAGGCTGCTGCTGGTCCTTCTACTGTTACTGTTGAACTGACTTCTCCTGGTGGTTCTAAGATCAATGTTATCAAGGCGGTTCGTGAGATCACCGGACTTGGCCTTAAGGAAGCAAAGGCTCTGGTTGACGGAGCTCCAGCTCCAGTTAAGGAAGACATTGAGCCTGATGAAGCAGAGAAGATTAAGGCACAGCTTGAAGAGGCTGGGGCTACAGTTACTTTGAAATAACTGAAAACAAGAATTAAGCGCTTATCTGGATTTTCCAGATAGCGCTTATACTTGAATCTGTTATAATTTTCAGGTATGAGCGTTATCTAGAAATTGACAAATAAGGAGTCTGTCTGTCGTGACGTTTTCGGGTCGCATTCAACCTGTGGGCGGTATGTATGGATCTTCTTCTTCAAATGGCTGCTGAAAGTGGTGGTATCAACCTTGTGAGTTTGATGATAATCAGACTCAGCAAGGTTTTTATGTATTTTTTGGTAAGGTAAAAATTATTTTTTTTCTGTTTTTTTTGAGGATATTCTGTCTGCAGTGGTTGAATTCAGCTTTATTGTTTCAGATTTAGGGGTTGGAGTGGTGAAAAGTGTTATTGTGCTGCTGTAGTTTTTAATTCATAATAGACAGAATAGATCTTGGATGAAGGTCGATTAGGGCTTTCTGAGAGTTAATAATATTGTAGGTTGTATTTTAGTATAAACCAGGCCTGCACCTTGTGTGGGCTGCAGAAGTTGAGGACTTGGAGGAATGGATAATACCCGCTATTATGGAAAGGCGTATCAGACCTTGGGACTGCCTGACCTGATGGAGACACAACGCAAGTTTTATGCTGATTTCTTGCAGGCAGATGTACCCCCGTCGGAGCGCATGGATGACGGTCTGGAGTCAGCATTCCGTGAGGTCTTTCCTATTGAAAGCTATGACGGTACGGTAAGCCTGGAATATCTAGAGTATCAGTTGAATCCACCGCGGTATACCCCTGAGGAGTGCCGGCAACTCAAACAGACATATGGCTCTCCGCTCAAGATACGAGTGCGTTTGAATCGTACCGAACCGATTGATGAGTGGGTGTATATGGGCGAAATACCACTGATGATTGGTGGTGGTGAGTTTATTATCAATGGTGCGGAACGCGTAATTGTGACTCAGATTCAGCGTTCTCCAGGTGTTGACTTCTCTAAATCCAAGCATACCTCGGGTAAGGAGCTCCACTCTTGCAGAATTATTCCAGAGCGTGGTAGCTGGATTCAGGTTGAGGTGACGAGTAAGGATGAACTGGCCGTGCGTATTGACCGATCTGGTAAGATACCTGCCACAATGTTCTTGCGTGCGTTGGCTTGCAGTGAGTATGTAGACGATGACGGGGTTATTCAGAAAGAGGTTTATCTTGATACTGATGCCGATATCCTTAGGGCTTTCTATCCGTGGGAAGAGGTTGTGCTCTCACCCAAGAGTGCACCTGATCTGGATAATGCGATTTTGGTGAATCCGATAATGGATGAGGCGACCAATGATCCTATTATCCGTACCGGGGCACGACTCTCCGAGGCGGTCTGTGATCAGATCATGACTCATTTTGAAAATGTGCGTCAGGAGCGGGAGAACAAGACCGGCACTACGGTTGCAGCAGAGCCGATAACCATTGAGATTATTCGGGCAAAAGATTTGCATGATCCGCTTATTCTAAATACTCTCATCAGTGATGACAGCCATTCGCATGAGCAGGCTCTTATCAAACTCTATCAAAAATTACGTCCGGGAACTCCAGCTAATCTGACCAAGGCCTGGGAGCTTTTCTCCGAACGTTTCTTTGATCCGAAGCGTTATAGCTTCGGTGAGATTGGGCGTTTCAGACTCAACCGTAAGTTTGGTGTGGATGAGGATGCAACTGAGATCCTGACCGTTAGTGACTTTGCCAATATTTGCTCATACATTGTCAAGCTCCGGGCTGACGAAGGAATTATTGATGATATCGACCATCTGGAAAACCGGCGCGTACGTACAATCAAGGATCTGGTGGTAAATGAACTCCGTAATTCACTCAATAAGCTGCGCCGAGGAGTGCGTGAACAGATGGTGATCAAGGATATCGATGAGGTTCAGCCACATCAGTTGATCAATGCTACAACTGTTTCCAGTGCTATAGATTACTTCTTTGCTCGGGGTGAACTTTCGCAGGTAGTCGACCAGTCAAACCCCTTGTCGCAGTTGGTGCATGAGAGGCGTCTGTCTGCGCTCGGTCCTGGTGGTTTAAACCGTAAACGTGCCGGCTTTGAGGTGCGTGACGTACATACCTCACACTATGGACGTGTATGCCCGGTAGAGACGCCGGAAGGTACAAATATTGGTCTTATTGTGTCTCTGGCAAATTATTCATCGATCAATGACATGGGTTATCTGATTACCCCTTATTATCAGGTAACGGATGGTCGGGTGACTAGTGATATTATCTATCTTCGCGCCGACCAGGAGAAGGATCATTGGATAGGCCAGGCTGATATCAAGGTTGATGCTAAGGGAACTATCCTTACTGAACGCTGTATTGCCAGGCATGCCGAAGACTTTGTAATGTGTAATAAAGAGCAGTTGACTCTGGTCGATGTCGCTCCAAATCAGCTGGTTGGTGTGTCTTCAAGTCTTATTCCGTTCCTTGAGCATGACGATGCGAACCGCGCACTTATGGGTTCAAACATGCAGCGGCAGGCAGTGCCATTGGTTATCCCAGATAAGCCGTTAGTGGCTACCGGTATGGAGAGCGATGTCTGCAAGAATTCGGGCATGGTGGTTCGAGCCAAGGAGGCGGGTGTGGTTACCTATGCCGATTCACTTCAGATTAGGGTTAGTTCAAAGGAACTCCCTGAGGGTGAGCGAACTTACTGGCTCCATAAATATAAAGGTCTGAATGACGGTACGACCCTGAATCAACAGCCGATGGTACGGGTTGGGCAGGAGGTGAGTGTTGGTGAACCGTTATCCGAAGGTGCGGCTACTAATGGCGGTGTGCTCGCGCTCGGTAAGAATGTCCGTATTGCTTTCCTCAGTTTCGAAGGCTGTAACTTTGAGGATGCGATAATTGTAAGTGAGAGACTTATAATTCAAGATACGTTCACTTCGGTTCATATTGAGGAGTTCAGTGTCGAGATCCGTGAGACCAAGGTTGGTAGTGAAGAGATTACCCGTGATATTCCGGGTGTGTCGGAAGCGGCTCTGGCCAATCTTGATGAGCATGGTCTGGTGGCTATCGGTACTAAGGTAAAGCCTGGGGATATTCTGGTCGGTAAGATTGCGCCGAAAGCCAAGAGTGAATTCTCTTCTGAAGAGAAACTGCTTAGAGCAATCTTTGGACGCGCGGGTGAGGATGTCAAGAACGATTCGCTCACCGTACCACCGGGAACTGATGGGTATGTAATTCGGGTAAATAGATTCTCTCGGAGAAAACCGACGACTGATGAAGAGAAGAAGTCGCTTAAACTCCAGGTATCGCAGATCAAGGGTGAGACCCAGCTCAAAGTGGCTGAAGAGATCAAGCTTAAATTCAAGCGTTTGAGTGATCTGCTCGGTACTGATCCGGTTAATAAGCGTACCGGTAAGGTACTCCGTCTACCCAAGGGTGGTGAGTATGAACGCCTGATTGAGATACAAGCGCAGTCCACTGTGGCCGACCTCGAACTTCCCGGAGAACTCCGTGAGCAGGCAGTGGCTATCTGCCTGGAGCATGACCGCCGGATCGATTTCCTGGAATCAAGGATGGAGGTGGAGATCGGCAGGCTCAAGCGTGGTGATGAACTCAAACCCGGTGTTCTAGAACTGGTCAAGGTTTATGTGGCTATCAAGCGTAAGCTCTCGGTTGGGGATAAGATGGCGGGTCGCCACGGTAATAAGGGTGTGGTAGCTAGAATTCTTCCCGAAGAGGATATGCCGTATCTTGAGGATGGTACCTCTATGGAGATGATGCTCAATCCGCTGGGTGTACCGTCGCGAATGAATGTCGGACAGATCCTGGAAATTCACCTCGGCTGGGCAGCGCATGTCCTCGGTTTCAGAGCGATTACTCCGGTCTTTGACGGTGCTTCCGAAGCTGAGGTTGTTGAGGCGCTCAAAGAGGCGGGTCTGCCAGATGACGGCAAGGCCAGGTTGTATGACGGCAGAACCGGCGATACCTTTGATGAAACTGTGACTGTTGGCTTTATGTATATGCTCAAGCTTCACCACCTGGTTGCCGAGAAGATCCATGCGCGTGCTACTGGTCCATACAGTCTGATTACCCAACAACCGCTCGGGGGTAAAGCTCGTAATGGTGGACAGCGTTTCGGAGAGATGGAGGTATGGGCGCTGGAGGCTTATGGTGCAGCGAGTGTGCTGCAGGAACTGCTCACCGTCAAGTCTGATGATGTTGATGGACGAACAAAAATTTATGAAGCAATGGTTAAAGGTGAGACAAATGTCGACCCCGGAATGCCTGTTTCGTTTGATGTTCTATGTAATGAGATCAAGGGTATTGGTCTGAATATTCGCCTTGAGCGAGTAGATGAAACTGGACTGATCAGAACATTACTGAGAATATTGAGATTTGACTTTTAATCTAACCTTTTATAATGCAAAGCCTTGGTACGCAGTGAATATGCCGGGGTGAGCGAGATGAGGATAAAAAAATGCCAGGCGAACAAAACTATACCAGAATCAATGACTATAACAGAATCTCAGGTCGGGCTAGCCAGTCCCAACGATATCAGGAGCTGGTCATATGGTGAGGTACGTACTCCGGAGACAATCAACTATCGAACCTACAGACCAGAGAAGGATGGCCTTTTCTGCGAGCGGATCTTCGGTCCGGAGCGAGATTGGGAATGTTCCTGCGGTAAGTTTAAAGGAATTAAGTATCGTGATATTATCTGTGACCGCTGTGGGGTGAAGGTGACACATTCATCGGTACGGCGCAACAGAATGGGGCATATTAATTTATCGGTGCCGGTGATTCATATCTGGTTCTTTAGAGCTATGCCGTCTAGACTGGGAATGCTGCTTGACGTGAAGTCTACCGCGCTACAGCAGGTAATTTATTTCCAGCGTTATATTGTTACTGAACCGGGAGATACCCCGCTCAAATTAGGTGAGTTGTTCAGTGAAGAGCAGTACCGTGAAGCACAGGAGAAGTATGGTGATAGTTTTACCGCGCTTATGGGCGCTGAGTCGGTAAGGGAACTGCTCAAGAAGATAGATCTGCCGGTACTTGAGGAGGAACTCAAGGCTGAACTGGCGGTATGCAAGCAGAAGCTCAAGCGGGAGAATCTGGTCAAGCGTCTGCGAATTACTCAGTCACTTATTAAGAGCGGTAATGATCCGATGTGGATGAGTATGGATGTGATTCCGGTTATTCCGCCAGATCTGCGACCGCTAGTGCCGTTGGAGTCCGGTAACTTTGCGACTAGTGATCTGAATGATCTTTATCGTCGAGTGATTTATAGAAATAACCGTTTGAGTAAGCTTTTGGATCTCAATGCACCGAATGTGATTGTGCGTAATGAGAAGCGGATGCTACAGCAGGCGGTTGATGCACTCTTTGACAACAGCCGTTGTAAACGCCCGGTGCAGGGGGTTGGAAACAGACCTCTTAAGAGTCTTACCGATATGATCAAGGGTAAGCAGGGGCGTTTTCGGGCAAATCTGCTCGGTAAACGTGTAGACTATTCGGCGCGTTCGGTAATTATTGTCGGGCCAGAACTCAGATTGAATCAGGTTGGTTTGCCCAAGAAGATTGCGCTCGAGCTTTTCCAGCCTTTTATTATTAGGCAGCTCAAGGAGAAGGGGCTGGCAGATACTATCAAGAGTGCTAAAACCATGCTTGAACGGAAGGATGAGGAGATCTGGGACGTACTGGAGCAGGTTATAGAGGGGCATCCGGTTATGCTAAATCGTGCTCCAACACTCCACCGTATGGGTATTCAGGCCTTCTATCCGGTATTGGTTGAAGGTGATGCGTTGCGTATTCATCCGTTGGTATGTGCTGGCTTTAATGCCGACTTTGATGGTGACCAGATGGCGGTGCATCTGCCGCTGACGGTGGAGGCTACTACCGAAGCTTCAATGCTTATGCTTTCAACCGCGAATATTTTCTCGCCGGCTCACGGTAACCCAATTATTACCGCGGATCTGGATATTGTGCTTGGATGTTACTATCTGACTCTGCCACGTGAGGAAGCTAAAGGTGAGGGCAAGATCTTCCGCGACTTTACCGAGGCAATTTTCGCTTATGATGAGAAGCATATAGCTATCGGCGCTAAGATCAAGGTGCGTCCTCCCAAGGATATGGGTGAGATTGAGAGTGAGTCTGATGAAGGCTATATTGATGAAAATGGTCTGCTGGCGACTACGGTCGGGCGTATTCTGTTCTATGATATGCTGCCAAAGGGCATGAAGTTCTACAATAAGACGATGAATAAGAAGAGTCTTAATAAAGTGGTTAGCGATTGTCACCTGGCGCTGGGGCGTGAGAAGACAGTAAAGCTGCTGGATAGCATGAAGGAGACAGGTTTTCATTATGCAACCGTCAGTGGGGTGTCATTCTCAGCTGCTGACCTTACAACTCCGAAGACCAAGCTTGGTATCATCAAGGCGGCTGAACAGGAGGTCGCTGATATCGATGAAGCGCATATGATGGGTGATATTACCGATGGCGAACGTTATAATAAGATCGTTGATATCTGGACGCATGTGACTGATAATATAACCTCTGAACTACTCAAGGAACTCAAGAGTAATAAAGAACGTTACGGTAAACCGTATTTGAACCCGGTATGGGCGATGTTTGATTCCAAAGCTCGTGGTTCACAGACTCAGATACGTCAGCTTGCCGGTCTGCGTGGTATGATGACCAAGCCTAATGGTGAAATTATCGAGACTCCAATCAAGGCGAACTTCCGTGAAGGTCTGCGTGGTCTGGAGTATTTCTCCTCTACGCATGGTGCGCGTAAGGGTCTTGCCGATACCGCGCTGAAGACTGCGGATTCAGGTTATCTTACTCGTAAGCTGGTAGAGGTCGCGCAGGACTGCACTATCTCGGCTCATGACTGCGGTACAACCAATGGTCTGCCCAAGGGTGCGGTAATCTCGGGTGAGCATGTAGAGGTAACAATGGCTGATAATATATTCGGGCGGGTCTCGGCTGAAACAATTAAGGATCCGGTTACCGGTGAGGTTGTCGTCAGCAGTGGCGAGCTTATTACTCGGAGTATTGCCAAGGCAATCGAAGATCTCGACTTGGGTAAGGTACGTGTACGTAGCCCGCTTACCTGCGAACTCGACTTTGGTATCTGTGCAAAATGTTATGGTATGGATCTATCTACCGGTAAGACGGTTGAACAGGGATTGGCGGTAGGGGTTATTGCGGCGCAGTCAATCGGTGAGCCGGGTACACAGCTTACCATGCGTACCTTCCATATCGGTGGTGTGGCGGCGACAAGCAGAATGGATAATGAACTCCGTGCAGATATGGCCGGTATTGTCAAGTATCTCAACCTGCGTATCGTGGAGAAACCTAACGCTAATACCGGAGCGGTTGATAAATTGGTTGTGAACAGAAATGGTGCGGTGGTTATCTGTGACGAGTCGGGTCGAGAACTAGGTGAGCCATTGGATGTACCGGGTGGTTCTGTGCTCAAGGTTAATGACGGTCAGAAGATTAAAGCGCGTGATCCAATTGCGGAGTGGGATCCATTCAACTATCCGATCCTTACTGAAAAGGGTGGTACGGTTCGGTTTGAGGATATTGTTGATGGTCAGACTATGCGCGAAGAGATCGATGCAACCGGCTCTTCACGTAAGATTATCATTGAACATAAGGGTGACCTGCATCCACAGATCTCGATTGTTGATACTGAAGGTAATACTGTGGTCTGCTACTCGATGCCGGAAAAAGCGCATATCATGGTCAATGAAGGCGCTGTTATCGAGCAGGGTAGTACCCTGGCGCGTACACCGCGTGAAGCAAGTGGTGGTACACAGGATATTACCGGTGGTCTGCCACGTGTAACTGAGCTCTTTGAAGCCCGTAAGCCAAAGGATCCGGCGATTATCGCCGAGGTTGCAGGTAAGGTTGAGATCGGGGATAGGCGACGCGGTAAACGTATCGTGATGGTTAAAGATGATAATGGCAATGAGATTGAACACCTGGTACCTCAGGGTAAGCATATCCGTGTACATAACGGAGATAATGTGCGTGCCGGTGAACCCCTGGTGGATGGTCCGCTTATTCCACATGATATTCCTCCGGGTAAAGGGTGAGTTGGCTCTTCAGGAGTATTTGCTCAATGAGGTGCAGCAGGTATATCGGGCTCAGAGTGTACGAATCGATGATAAGCACATTGAAATTCTGGTAAGTCAGATGCTCAACAAGGTGCAGATTGTCGATCCGGGTGATACCAACTTCCTGGTCACCGATACGGTGAGCAAGGTAAGTCTCAAGCATGAAAATTCGCGGATTGAAGCTCAGGGCGGTACACCTGCAGCGTATGAACCAATACTTCAGGGTGTGGCTCGAGCCAGTCTGTCCTCGGAGTCAGTTATTGCGGCAGCAAGTTTCCAGGAGACAACCAAGGTTCTTACCGATGGCCGCAATTGCCGGCAGGATCGATCCGCTTAGAGGTCTGAAAGAGAATGTCTCTATCGGTAGACTTATCCCTGCAGGTACAGGTATCAAGCGCCTACGTGAAGCAGCGGTACGGGTCAGTGATGAAGTTGTACTTGGTGAAGAGGATATATTTGAGCCGGAAGAGGATTTGACTTCAAATCTTGATCGTTAGTAACGCTATGGGATGGCATGAGGGGTAAAAAAATTAAATTACCCCTTGATCCTGATGTTTTTTTAACTATATTATTATCTCTTCTATGGTTAGAAGAGTATTAGAAGTATTCTCATTTATGAGAAAAAATCGTTTATTTGAAAGGAAATTGTATTTATGCCAACTATTAATCAGCTTGTGCGTAAGGGCAGAAAGAAAGCAGTGAGTAAGTCAAAAGCTCCTGTTCTAGAGTCTTGTCCGCAGCGTAAGGGTGTATGTCTACAGGTCAAGACAACTACCCCAAAGAAACCTAACTCAGCGTTACGTAAGGTTGCGCGTGTACGTTTGACCAACGGTAAAGAGGTTACTGTGTACATCGGTGGTGAAGGGCACAACCTTCAGGAACACTCCATTGTTATGGTTCGTGGTGGTCGTGTACGTGACCTTCCTGGTGTACGTTATCACGTTGTGCGTGGTGTATATGACTGTTCTGGCGTTGATGCTCGTCGTCAGGCGCGTAGTAAGTATGGTGCCAAGGCTCCAAAGAAGTAGTAAGTAGCAGACTTGGTCATGAATAATCTTGCGGATGATTTAGTGGACAGAGTTTTCCGGGATTATTTAAATTAAGTGGCCATTCTGGCAGTTGCGGTGATTGCACCCTCAGTATGAGGCACGCGGTCGAGAGTGTCCGTGAGTATCGTAGGCAGGTTTGATGCCTGTTTAGAGAAAGAAGAGCAAAGGAAGAAGAAATATGGCAGTAAAAAATACCGAAGTAACAGGTCCAAGCGTCAAGAAGGATCCAGTCTATAATGATGTTCTTGTAAGTAAATTTATCAACTGCTTGATGTATGATGGTAAGAAGACTAAGGCAGAAAAGATTTTTTATGGAGCAATGTCGGAGATCGAGAAGCGTGTAACTGATAAGACTCCACTCGAAGTCTTCAAGACTGCAATCAATAATATCAAGCCGCTTGTAGAGGTTAAGAGTCGCCGTGTCGGTGGTGCAAACTATCAGGTGCCGGTAAAGGTAGAGCCAAAGAGGCAGCAGTCTCTGGCTATTCGCTGGTTCCTTGATTCTGTACGTAAGAAGAGTGGTAAACCGATGAATATTCTGGTGGCAAACGAGATTATGGATGCTTATAAGAAAGAGGGTGGAGCTATGACTACCCGTGAAAATACCCACCGTATGGCTGAAGCTAATAAGGCATTCGCGCATTTTGCCTGGTAAAATTTCTGAAAAATTAACGATTTTGGACTACCCAATTGTTGGGTAGTCCTTTTTTTTTGCTTTTGTCGATTGAAAGTTCGGGAAAAGTAGGAAATGACAAGCTATTAGCTTGATGGTTTTGGCGTAAGTGTGAAAAACTTGCTGACTGTTTAGGTCGTAAAATATGTGCCGATAAATCATCGATAACAATAGTATGTGGCCAAATGAAGTTAAATATGGCGGTAAAAGTAAATATAACAATGCATTATAATTTAGAAGAAGTTAGCTCGGGGTGGAGTTATGATGATTAAATACGCAAAAATGTATGAATAAGAAGAGATTATGCTTGTAATAATAAGGAAAAAAATAAGTTTAAAGTTGAAAAAAGAAATAGTTAAGCTAGACTAATATAATTAGCTTTATTTAATTATTGGGTTTTGGGATTGGTTGCAGAAGAGTAGTTATGGGATTACCGCTAGTAGGTTTAGTGTGATAGGGTTTTGACGTGGTTTATCTGTGGTTAATCTTTGGATTGAAAAAATAATGATAGAGTAATTCATGTGTAATAAAAAATTAATAAATGTATAGTATAGTACATCAAGCGATATATGTCTGGTGAATTTTTTATGGTATGAATTTGTGGAAGTTGCATTAATTTGGAGAATATGAGCATGAAGGTTGATCGCGTAATTGTGGTTGGAACAATTTTGCTGGTGCTACTCTCTGTAGGGGCGTTGATTTTTGCTGTAGGCTGGCAGGTAAAAACAGCTACGACCAATAGCATTAGTGAGATATCGCAGAAGGAGAGTATGAATAATGCGACTGAGATCGCCAGTCGTTTGACATCTAAATACGATGCTGCAAGAGCTTTTGTCTTCACCTTGCAGGAGGAGATGAAGCGTAACCCCAGTGCATATAAATTGGCCGATATTGGGTATTTTCTCAAGAGTTATGCCCAGGGGGATACTCACAATCCGGCGTCGTCGTACTTTGTGGTTCTGGATTATGCAGAATTGACTCCAGCACAGCAAGAGGAGGCGGTGTCGCTGTGTGACAAGCAAGATAAGCAGATTCTGATACTGGTAGCCAAGAGCGAAGATGGCAAGATCTTCCAGAAGTATGAAGCTATGGACTCTACCTTTAACTCGTATTACTCACATGTAAAGAGTACGGGTAAACCATTTGTTACCGATCCCTGTAATTATTCTGACCTACCTAAAGACATGTTGATGGTGACTTTTGCTTTTCCGTTTGCACAGAATGGGGCGGTGGTGGGTATGGGAGGAGTAGACTTTAATACTGCACATATTGCTAAAATGGTGGATGAAATCAAACCCTTTGGGGTGGGTTATGCGAGTTTGGTAACTCAGAGCAGGATGGTGGTTGCTGATGGTACTGATCATGCTTTACGTGGAAAAAAACTTGATTCTGCCAGTGAGACGTGTAAAAACCTTGCAAGTGCTCTGGAGAGTGGGGGTGCGGCTAGATATGTAATCAATGATAATACGGGAAAAAGTGATTATCAAGTGGCAATTCCGGTGCCGATAGCTGATTCAGGATTTTTCTGGATATATACCAGTTATATCCCTGAGAGCGTTTTCGGCGTCCGGGAGGAAGCGGTGTTAGGTAATATTGTTCTGGTTGGTGGTATTATTTTAATTGTGGGCATCGGGGTGGCATTTCTGTTCAGTTCTTTTGTCAACAAAGCAATACATGCTCAGGAACACTGGTACAGGCAGGTGCTTGATGCGTTTCCGGCACCGGTATCAGTGGTTGATATGAATAGAGTGATAAAGTTTGTAAATAAAATTTCGTGTGATATTGCAGGGATGGAGGGCTCGGCCGGGAAGACCTATAATGAGTTCTTCGGGATGGATCATCCTCTGGCACAGTGTTCTAACCGCGTGTTGGATAATTTGAAAGCAACTGGGGAAAAAGTCAATGAAGCAGAGTTATTCGATATTTGTTGGCATAACTTTACAGATTATATATATGATACCAAAGGTAAAGCGGTAGGTATGGTTGAGACCTATCAGAATATCTCTGATAAAAAGAAGGTGGAGCGGATAGTTGAAGCAATTACTATAATGATTGAAAGGATGCAGAGTAGCAGTAAACAGTTAAATTCTGCTGCTACTGACCTTTCTGGGAGCGTTACCGAACAGGCTGCGTCGCTTGAGGAGATAACTGCATCTTTAGCTGAAACTGCAGCCCAGATAGCTAGTAATACCGAGAATACTGAACAGGCCAATAGGATTTCGGAGACCGCCAATAAGTTGGCGGCTAAGGGGCGTGAGAAGATGGAGGATCTTGAGATTTCGATGAAGGAGATAACCGATAATGCCAAGCAGACACAGACGGTTATCAAGACTATCGATGATATTGCGTTCCAGACAAATCTACTAGCGCTGAACGCAGCGGTGGAAGCGGCAAGAGCCGGGGTACATGGCAAAGGATTTGCAGTGGTAGCTGAAGAGGTGCGTAATCTGGCAGCACGAAGTGCCAAGGCGGCGAGCGAGACGTCGGAACTTATTGATAGATCTAATGATCAGATTCTCAAAGGAGCCGAATTATCAGCTCAGACAGCCAAAGCCTTCAGTGATATAGCTGAAGAATCGGAGAGGGTAGGTAAGATAATAGCTGAAATTGCCATCTCATCCAAGGAACAGGCGGTAGGTATTGAGCAGATAAATACTGGTATAGCGCATATCGATGGGGTTACTCAGAATAATGCAGCTAGTGCGGATGAGACCGCAAGTGCGACGAATGCCCTCAATAAGCAGATCAATGTACTTATCGATGTACTTAATAGTAATCATAAGATTGACTTGGCGCTTGAGCAGGAGCAGCAGGCAGAGATTGGCTATAAGGAGAGAAAACTTCTGGTGTAAAATTTGCGCGAAAGCTTCGAGTCTGACCTGGTGCTTAATCTAAGTTTGTATGGTAATAATTCGGTTTGTGGGTAGAGGTGCAGGTTGTGCGGACTAGTGATACATAAGTTGTAGTAGTAATTTGTATAGTTGTGTTTAAATTTGAGAACCCGAGAATAGTTTGGCTATTTTCGGGTTCACTTCATTAATGGGTTAGTACTGTAGTAGGGTATGCAGGGGTGATGGTTGATAAAACTATTGGGATTCGGAAAGATTTTGGGATTCCTTAATTTTTCGGTCACAATATAGAAGAAAATCCTTGAGGTTGGCGTAATCCTTGCCAGCCATAAATGGTAGGCATAAATTTGTGTTGTTATAACGAATGCGTACTCTGAATTTCTCGGAATCCGTTGTTGCATAGAGTTCGTATTCGATATGGGCGGCGTATCCTGGTGCTTGTGCGAGTGGGGCACCGAGAAGGCTCAGCAGGGGGAGAATAGTAATGTCGTGGGCGGAGTAGAGCTTTAATCTGCATGTGGAGTGGGCGCTTGCTGCTTTGGTGAGATCCTCGGCTAGCTGTTTGAATAATTCGCCACCCATTGCGAAGGCGACAGCAGGATTTTTGAACTCGTAGGTCAGTCCCCAATTGGTAAGCTCAATAATCTTTGCTTCTGCTTTTGTACTGAGACCTTGAGGTAAAGGTTGGTTATGGTTACGGGCAACAATGAGTACGTCACCGATAGCAATTACTTGCGCCAAGTTTGTTAACTCATTGCCGAGAACCCTGCTCCAGCCCTTGAATTTGTCGTGGTATTCTGCTTCTTTTTTGCGCCAGGCAGGGCTGGGGTATATATACTTAGCCAGAATCTTTAGATAATCCTGATACTGGGTCAGAAGCAGGTAGTTGGTCTTAGGGAGTGTACGCAGTGGAATTGGCTGCAGACCAGAGGGTAGGGCATACTCGCCATTTGGTAGCTTAGGACCGGTTCCTAGGGGGTAGAGGCCGGTGAGGAGACATATCGCACTCTCAATGGTTCTGTTGGTGTCGCTGGAGAGGGCGTAGATTGAATCAGGGATGTAGGCTGGTTTGAGAAGCTTTAGTCTGTCGATATAGCGTCTTCGTAGCTGTTGACCCAGGGTGTACTCCTGCTGCATCCCAAGAGCGGTAAGTTGTTCAGGTGGGACACCCCAGTTATAATCTGTATTCTTGATACTGATAAAGGGGGCGCGGTCGCCATGTCGAGTTATCACTGCTGAAAAGATAAGGTTTTCATCTGCTGAGATGACGGTGCTTAGAGTTATGAGCAGGAGGAAGAATATAGAGGTTTGTTTCATGACGGCTCCTTTGTTGAATGCGAACTATACCTAATAACAATTTGTTTAGATAATATTTTTTTGTGATTATGAGATTTTGTGTTCAATATTAATTAGATATAAGTTAGTTGGATGTTACGGCGAAGACGGATTGGATTTTACTTACTGTCTAGGTGACGGGTATAATCTGGATTTTCAGTAATATATGGTATTTACAGAGACATAATTAGGATATTTTACTTGTTTAGTGTAACGTTTTGTTAGAATACGAATTGAACATGTTTTAGATTTTGTGATTTATAATAAGCACGATTTGGTTAAATGTCAATAAAAGTCTAACGATAATATAGTGATTTTACTGGAAAAATAAGGAAAATTAATTAAACTTAATTAAACTTATGTTTGTTTTAGATAAATTCACAGATAAAAGATTTAATGAGTGTAACAGAAAGTGTATTGATCTGTGTTGCGGTTGGTAAAAAATATTAACAGTTTGTAGTGTTTTTTGTTGAGGTATATTTTGCAAAAATTCAGTTAAAGGTTGCTGGGATGTGCCACTGTTGCATATCCTGGCTGTTTTGTATTACGCTTGATACAAGCATGTGAATTAGCAATGGATCTACTTGTGGTATGAATATGTAGATCATTCTGTAAATAATTAGTGGAAAATAGATTTACTAAGTATTTGCAGGTAATAAATTGGATGGTTTGGGCTAAGATAGCTGAAGTTGATTGGGAATAATTATTTAAGGAGGGCTGGCGATGTCTCTGAGTAAGAAGACGATTTTGACATATTTATTAATTGCACTTATACCTATGGTGATAGTGGGGTTGGTGATATGGAGCTTGAGTTCTATGAGTTTCAATGAACTTGGAGCTTTTGCCAAGAGTGGATTGCAGAAAGCGGCAATAATTAAGGTTGATGCAATCCGTAATATGAAGGAAGAGCAGGTTATAAGCTTTTTTAAGGCTAGAAAACGAGAGATGCTAGATGTTGCGCAGGATATAAGCTCACTCATGGAACTGCCGGTTATGAAGAATAACGGGGAGCCCTTGACCAAGAGGCAGTTGCGGGTAGAGATGTCGTTCTATGCAGAGAAATTCGAGAATTTTTGTAAAGATTATGACTATGCGAATTTGTATCTCTTTGCACCTTCAGGGTATTGCTTTTATGCGGCAAATAAGAATGAACTAGTAAAGAATAAGCTTTTGGAGGAAGAATATAAGGATACCTCGCTGGCAGAAGCATTACGGGTGGCTATTGCGAATCAAACCTTCGGCTTCAGTGATTATGCTCCGTTTGTATTGGATAATGAGGTTCCATATATATTTATGGTCATGCCGGTAAAGGTGAAGGACAATACTATTATGTATATTGCCTTGCAGATTGGTACGGATTTGGTGAATTCCGTGATGGCCAAGGGCGGAAGCGTTGAACATGGTATTGAATCATATCTGGTAGGAGTTGATGGTTACATGAAATCTGATACTCTGCTCAATCCTGAGCAGTACAGTGTCTTGACAGCGTATACCAACAATACGCAGATAGCCAACCTTGATACATTGCTGGCAAATGGGGATAGCGGGAGCGGGGTGTTTGATAATTATGAAGGGGCAAAGGTTATCTCTTCTTATGCGGTAGTGGATATTTTCGGCAGTAAGTGGGTAGTTATCTGTGATGAAAACTATGCAAAAGCTATGGCTACAGTAGTAATGATGGAGAATTACACCAGGGAAATGAGCTATGATATGAGGCTTTCATCCATTATCGCTGTAACTGGGATATCAATTTTGGTGATGATTATTGCCTTATTCTTGAGCCGGGCTATTACTAGGCCGATTAAGTTTGCTTGCTGTATGCTCGATGTATTAGCTGAAAAAATGCAGGAACTATCTGCAATTATGCGTAATAATTTGGCAGAAGGTGATTGGGATATCAAGATAACCGATTTGAATATTGCGGAGAAAGAATTAGCTCTGCTCAGGCGGACATGTGGCAGAGGGGATGAAATAGGGGCGATGGGTGAGGCGCAGGCGAGGATCATCGAGGCCTTGAATCATAATGTCGAGGCGGTAAACAGTATAATTGATAATGTTACAGTCGCGCTTGTACAGGTGCGTTCTACCAGTGACCAGGTTGCAATCGGTGCAGGACAGCTTACTGAATCCAGCTCGGAATTATCGAGTGGAGCAACTACGCAGGCCAAGAGTATGGCGAAGGTTTCTGAATCGATAGCTGCGATAATCAAACAGAATAATCAGAATGTAAGGCAGACAGAGGAAGGGTTGAATATAGCTCAACGTACTACAGATAAAACCAGAATTGGTAATGATAAGGTCAGTGAGCTTACTGCGGCAATACAGTCTATTGAAGATAAATCGGCTGAGATACGGGTGGTGATCAAGATTATCGAGGATATTGCTTTCCAGACCAATTTGCTCGCGCTCAATGCGGCTGTTGAAGCGGCAAGAGCCGGACAGCATGGGAAAGGCTTTGCCGTAGTCGCGGAAGAGGTTAGAACTCTGGCCAAGCGAAGCGCCGATGCTGCTAAAAAGACGGTTGCGCTCATCAATAACTCGGAACGCGCGGTTAAATCCGGGGTAGAGATAGCGGGTGAGGTGGTCAGTACTTTTTCAGGTATTGCCAGCGATATAGAAGAGATCAGTGTGATTATTGATAATATTTTTAATAAGGCGAATTCGGAGAATGATTCGCTCAGTGAATCTGCACATGCTTTGACCCTGATAAATGAGATAACTCAGACCAATACAGCGCGGGCGGAAGAGACAGCGGCGGCGGCGGCTGAGATGCAGGTGACTGTTGATATGCTCAACGAGATTCTCGCTGAATTTAAGCTCAATGAAGATGGGCTTGGGGTGAGCAGTATTAATATCTTGACCGCGGGTAATCAGGCACGGAGTAGGGTTGAAGAAGAGATCGAGGATGAATATTCAGAGTATGCTGATGATGAATATTTGTCACTGGATATTGACGCAGAGGATGATGCTGTCGGAGGAGCTACAGCCTGAGAAACTAATGGTGTGAGGTAGCGTATAGGAAATTTTAGTCTGTAACTTTATACCGGTATTGAGGGCGCAATATTGCAGGTGGCTTTTGATCTGCTCGCTGAGATGCGGGAGCTTAATGAAATACTTTAGCCTAGCTACTAGATGATTTTATGGTTTATTTGTGGTTTATTTCTTTAAAAAATCTAAAAATACTAGTAAATTTGATCATATTTAACATATTTAAAGCCGCTAAATAGTCATTTAAAAACCCTGTAAGTCCTTATATATTAGGAATTACAGGGTTTTATTACTGGCACGCCCAAGAGGATTCGAACCCCTAATCTTCTGATCCGTAGTCAGATGCCATATCCAATTAGGCCATGGGCGCATATACTGTTAACTTTGGTAGACAGCAACTGATTAATGTTTATTCATTAGGCAGCAGTTACCAAGAGACTAAAAGTATAGTGGTTTTGGCGGTTCTGTCAATATCATTTGTAAAAATTATTTTATTTGCGTTAGGAATGCCGGGAGGCGGGTAAGCCGGTGAGGTGCTGGCGTAGGGTTAATCGGTAAAAACACTGAGTTGCTCTTGGTTGAGCTGGGAATATCGGTATAATCGGTAGAATAATATGTGTTGGTTCTGGGACATAGATAATAGGTGAATAGCGATGGAGCAGGTAAAGATTAAAGACTTGGTAGAGGGTGAGTGTATTGAGGGTTTTTACGGGGTAAAGGATGCAGCGTTACAGACAACTTCTAGCGGAAAGAGCTATATCCGGTTGATTATTTCGGATAGTTCGGGGGTGATCAGCGGGAATATGTGGGATGCGGGCAAGGAGTTATTCTTGACCTTTAGAATTGGTTCTATAATCAAGATCAGAGCGGTGGTGGAGAGTTATCGGGGAAAGCTTCAGATAAAGGTTGAGAAGCTGCGCGTAGCAGACAGTACCGAGGTT
Organism: Planctomycetota bacterium; assembly: GCA_963556115.3. Taxonomy (GTDB): domain Bacteria; phylum Planctomycetota; class SZUA-567; order SZUA-567; family SZUA-567. Next base: position 336,937 of record CAUVYI020000007.1, read on the forward strand.
GATTATAGTGAGTTTATCCCGCAGACCAGCGCGGATATTGAGGAACTCTGGTCGGAATTTTCGGGTTTTATTCAGAGTATTATCGACCCGGAGTATCGGTTGTTGGTAGAGACGATTTTTGCCGATCCGGTGCGGGTCGAGAGGTTTAAATTGTCGCCGGCGGCTAAGAATAATCATCATGCCTATATCGGCGGGTTACTTGAACATACGGTATCGCTGCTGCGTTATGCTGCCGCGTTTGCGGCTGCAGCTCCGCGCAAGCTAGATCGGGATCTCCTCATTGCGGGTACGGCGCTTCATGATATTGGCAAGCTTGAGGAGCTGGCGCTTGGGGTGATTATTGATTATACCGATCGTGGAAAACTCTTGGGGCATCTGTTGATCGGGGCGATGCTGGTAGAGGAGGTGGCGAAAGAACTGGAAGGTTTTTCGCTGGAGAAGCGGTACTTGCTTGAGCATATGATACTCAGTCATCATGGTAAGTATGAGTATGGCTCGCCGGTACTCCCGGCAATTCCCGAGGCTTTTGCACTTCATCATATAGATAATCTTGATGCCAAGACCGAGGCGGCAAGCCGGCTTGTCGCTGAAGATGAATCGGATAATGCCTGGACCGAACGCTCCTGGATGCTTGATACGATGCTCTATAAACAAGGTATGGGTGATTTTACCAATATTGCTGCTGCTATATCGGAGGTGGGAACCGCAGAGATGCTGAGTGAGCAAGTAGAGATGCCGAGCCAACCAGAAACAGGAACGGTAGGTAACGGTGGTGGTGGGCTATTTGGCTAAGGCGTGGGAGGGGGTGGATAAAGAAACACTCCGCTTCAAGTGGAAGCGGAGTGTTAAGAGTGTCTCTATTATATTGTGAGTCTGGCTTAATAGATTATGAACATTATTTTGACCAAGAGGCGGCTTGAGAGGAGAAATAGTTGCCCTGCGCTGTAATCTCAGAGAGTCTCTGTTCCATATTGGCGTAGGTGTTGATCAGGTTTAGTTCTTTCTCTTCCATCCGGTCATTGAGGCTATCAAGCTGATCGTCAATCTCGGCGGTCTGTCCGTCAATTGTTTCCTGAATAGAGGCAAACCAGCCGGTAAGACTATTGGTGAGGCCGTCGGTAGTGTTTGCCTGCTGTGCAGATAGCCCTTGTGATTCCATCGCCTCAATCTCGGTAAGCCTGAATTTGTTGTCCTCGGCATTGCTTTCATAGCCGGTAATTCTGACGGCCTTTACTGCAGTCGGTTCGGCAAAGCCCAAGGTGTTGACCGACTGGGTGTTATTGTCCAGGTTTCTGAGCTCCTCCCATTTGCCAGTACTTGCATCAAGGTACTCGACCAAGAATTTGCGTAGGGAGTAATCTGCTGCTGGCATCTCATCACTATCTACATGATAGATATTGAGGTATTCCAGGGTTCTGGTCTTATCAAAATTGACCGTGTACTGGTAGCCGTTTTTCTCGTCCATGGCGTTGAGTGATTCGAAGCCATTGCCGGAACTGAAATCATCTTGATTACTGTCGCCATTGATGGCATTTTTGGGATCGGTTTTGCCTCTGTCGGTAGTGCTGACGGTGGAGGCGAGGTCGCTTCTGGCGACGTCTGTGGTTTTACACATCAAGTTTTTGACCGCTTGAAAATTATTGTTGATCATGTCGTTGAGCACAGAGGTATCAACTTCAAGCTTGCCCTCATCATTGAACTTGACTCCGAGGTCATACCACATGCAGAGTTCACCCTCTTCTCCTTCAGCAATGGTAAAGAAGGTATCGGACAGTGTATTCAGCAGGCTGCGGACATTACTGTCGGCAAAGAATACCCCTGGGCTTTCGGTCTCTTCATCCCAATCATCAAATTCGTCTACGAGGTCGATAATCGTGTTGTAAGCTTCGACGAGGTCGGTAATTCCTTCTTTGATCTGGTCTTTTTCTTGGGAGACAGATACGGTTACCCACTCATCGGTAGTCTGCTGCATATCAATCTCTAGACCGAGTACTGCTGAATTGTTGCTGTTGGTCTCGGAGGTGATCATTACCGGACTTACCCCGCTGTTACCCTGACCGTAAAGGAGTACGGCATCACGGCCGTCAGAGGTCTTGGTGAAATTGAAGGCGTCGATATCGCTGTCGAGGAGGAGATCACTCGCCTTACCGGAGTTGGCGCTGGTTATTGAGAGACGGTAAGGGGCGAAGTCTGAGCCGTCATTTATAACTGAACATTGGACATCAATACCGGCGTTGGCAACATTATTCATGACATCACGCAGATCATCGTTGGTGCTGACCTCGATAGTACGCTCGAAGCTGCCGTCAACCTCGTAATCACCACTTCCGAGGAGTCCAAGCTTCTGAGCGGTAGAACCGCCATTGACCTCGCGAATGGTGAGCTTTCCTTCGCCGTTGGCATCATCAAAGATAATAATGCCGTCGCCACTGGAGTTTATGCCGGCGGTAATGCCAACACCGTCGTTATTGATGGCATCAATAACATCGCCGATAGTCTCGGCACCACCGAAGGATATCTCAGACATCTGTCCTGAGGTGTTGGTAATACTGATCTTGCCGGCGTAGAAGGTCGCGTCGCCAGTGAGGCTGGTCAGGGTGGTTGAGCGGGAGATCCACTGGGTATCAAGGTCACCAGCGTTTACCGATTCTCCTGCACCATAAGTTTTATTGGTAAAGCCAAGATCGGTGGCGGTGCGAGAAGCAGATAGATTGTTGATAGTCATCTCTGAACCGGTGTTATTGTGTACTTCAATACCGTTCTTCGCTTTGTTCAGGGTGAAGGTGACATCCTGACCATGAGCCGCCATCTCTGAATTCAGTTGCTTGAGCAGATCTGTCATGCTGTCATCAGAGCCGACGCTGGAGAGATCAATCGCATAGTCCACTCCACCGATAGTGGCGGTTAAACCGTCAAGTGTATTGTATTTGGTGCCGTCAGGCATTATACCCTTCATGCCGGCAGAACCGTTTATACCGTCAAAGATAAACTGGGTGCCCTTTAGACCAGTAGTCTCGCCGGAGGCAATATTGTTGCCCGCGCCAAAACCGATCTTTTCACCGATCAGACCAGAAATGGTCAGATCGCCTACATCTCCGATAGTTTCGGATTCGGGGCGCTGCAGAACACCGTTGATGCCGCCAATACCTGAACCGGCGATACCGAATAATTCTGCGGCATGCGCTTCTGAACCGATTTCGCCGATCTGAACCGGATCTTCGCCATTACCGGTATCTTCAATATCTATACCGGTACCGGCTGAATTGATGCTGGCTTCAAGCTTTACTCCGGCATCAGCACATTTGTCATTGAACATGGTTATGACATCGCCGAGAGTGGTGGCACCTTCAAAATTAAAGCTGGTCTCGTTGCCTTCTGAGTCTGAACAGCCTATTTCCCAAGAGTCATCGAAAAATTCGCCGTTATACAGGTCTTTTATTTCGGTAGTGTCATCCACCCAGGCAAAGAGGTTGCTGGTGTCGGCCAGGGTAAAGCTGTTGGTCTCAGGCTCCATAAAAAGTTGTACCTGACAGGTATCGTTGGGGTTGTTGATAGCATCAAGCATATCACCAACGGTGCTCGTCTCATCTGCGGTGAATGAGACGGTTCGCCCGGCTTTGTCAGTAATAGTGACCGATTCACCAGCATTTATTCCGGCATATTCGCTGAGTAGGGTATCACGATCAAATTGTTTGGTACCCATGAGGCGCTCAATCTGGACGCTGTTTAAGTCGCCGACCAGCTTGTAGCCGGTGAAGGAGGTAACTTCATTGGCGTCGGTATCAATACCTAGATCCAGAGCGGTAGTGTTAATACCGTTGGAAGAGGAATCGCTCCTGACGCTGAAGGCGGAACCGTCTGTCGCTTCCATCTTGATCCCGTTGTCGTCCAGCGATACTGAGAGATTATGAATCTTACTGCCGGCATCATTCTCGGCATTCTTCAGGGCAAAGATGACATCGCCGAGAGTCTGGGCATTGCCTAACTTGGCAATATAATCGGAACCGTTCTTATGGATAATGACGTTACCGCATTCACCGTCATTGATGCCCAGACCGTCACGGAGCATCTTGAGTGAGGTGCGGTCGTTTAGCTCATTGATATTCTCGCCGATATAGGTATCGGTGGCGGCGTCATAGGTAAGATTGGTCAGACCAAGATCGGTTGCGGTTGTACCAGAGCCGACGTTGGTGATGTAGAGTGTATCTGAACCATTAGCCTTGTCGCGGATCTTGAGTTCGTTGTCTTCGACATACGCTTCAATACCGGCGCCATAGGTGTTATTGATAGTGTTGGTGATATCATTGAGGCTCTCGCAGGTTGAGAGATCGATCTCAGTGACATCGCCATCTGAGTTGCTGACGCGGATAGAGCCGTGGTATATGCCTGATCCGCCGTTGAGTGACTTGACCTCGGTATCACGTACGCAGCGGCCGAGAGCGTTCTCTAACGTGATTGAACCGGTAATCGGTTGATCGGTGGTAGGAGCGGCTAAATCCCACTTATATAGATCGTCACCCTCATAGACACCGGAGAGGTCTGAATTGTCCATGGCGGTAAGTGTGGTCAACCCCAGATCCTCAGCGCAGGTGCTGGCAGGATTTCCGGTTGAGCCGTCATAGTTGGAGAAGACAATTGCGCCGTCTTCCGGGTTGTCGACGGTGATTGATAGCCCCATCGGCATGCCGAGCTTTTCAGCATCTTCAGCATTGCTCTCATTATAGATATTTACACTGACTTTGATCCCGGCATTTGATGCCTGGCCGGTGAGTTCGGCAACTACTTCGAACATAGTCTTGCAGTTGGTGAGATCAATATTGACACTGTTAGACCCTTGATTTAAGGTAATCCACCCCATCTCTACACCTTCGCCGTTGTTGAAATCGGCGATCAGCGTATCCAGATCATACTCGGTAGGTACCTGCTCGGTTCCAATACCCATAGGCAGGAGCGGGTCGTCCATGCTGGCAAAACCACCAGACATGAATTTGGCGTTTGAGGCTAGACTGGCAACTTTGAATTGATGTGAACCCTCAACCGCAATGTCGGTACAGCTTACACTGAGAGCCGACTCGTTACTGGAAGACGCACTCTTGGTCTTCCAGGTGGCTGATTCTGATAGGGTGCTTACTTTGGTGGCAAAATCCATCAAGAGATTGTTTACGCCTTGATAGGCTTCAAGCTGCAGATCAAGTTCCGCTTTCTTATTCTCGAGTCTGGTTACAGCAACCTTCTCAATCGCCATCAGCTGTTCGATAATTGAGTTGGTATCCATGCCAGAGACAAGACCACCAATAGTCGAGGTAGGTAGTGCCATAGTTACTCTCCCGTATAATACTATAAACCTATAGTAATGTAGTGCTTATATTTTTGATTACTACAATCTAGCGCTGGCAAATGACTGTAACATCTCTGCAAACACCGTTTGTGGTACCCCAGTATACTGCAATTATGTGAGAACGTCCCCAAACGTCTCATTATAGTTATCGGAAGTTTTGCTTAGGTCTTGAGAGTATTTTGTTGGTTTTTTTGTAAAAAATTGGTTACCAGTAGTTTTGAATATACTACAGCACCCGGCTGATTAAGCGGGTGCTGTCAGGAAGTATAAAAAACTAGAGTTATTCTGGTATTCAATCTTTATTCGGTGGGCTCGGTGGTTTCGGTTGTGATTTCAGTCTCGGTTGCTGTCTCTTCGTCTCCATTGTCTGGTGAGCTTAACTCGTCTTGAATCATCTTGTCTGCGTGCGCAGCCAGCATTGCTTCTAGTTCATTCATATTCTGATTTACCTTCTCTTGTCCTATCTCCATACATTTTAGGGTAAGATCAAAGGATTTCTCGGTATACATAATACCAACGGGTGAAGCGAGAAAGCCGACAATTTCGCGGAGTTCATCCTCGGTAAATGTCTGCATATAGAGCTGGGTAATCTCTGGCTCCATACTCTTCCAACTCATATATTTGGTGAAAAAATCGGTAATAACCCCTTTGAATGGGAGCATCATCGGGTTACTTTGTATCTGCATATTGATGACCTCTTCGCAGGTGCTATCGAAGCCTTCAGCCATATTGGTAACGGTGAAGAGTTGCTTGACGAGTTCTTTGTGTTCAGCTTCACCAGCAGTAGAGAGAGCGCTAAAACTACATGAAAGGGTCAGTACGAGTATTACTTTTATTACTTTACGCATTTTTTTTATCCTTTGATAAGAGAGTGTCAAGAATATTCAATATTTAGATATTTTAGGTATAAATTACAGCAATGGTCTTATTTATTTTTCTTTGATCATTTGCATCAGCTCAGTTTTATGCTTGGCGAAGACGGAATTGACAATAGAGGCTATAGTTTTATCGAATTGACTTGATTTTTCCCGCCAGAGATTACCTGCTGGACTGGTAAAGAACTCGACAATATCTTTGAGCTTGTCTTCAGGGAATTCACGCATGAAGGCAATTACCAGGTATTGCTTGAGTTGGTTGCGATTCAGGTATTTCTGCATAAACCTGATTATGGGCTGACGATAGGAGCGTAGTGCCGGGTTTTGTTGGATCAGCTTGTCCGCCTCACTTGAAATATTATAGCTTTCATCAATATCTTTCTCATAGATACGTACAAGCTGGATTGCGAGTCGGCGGTGTGATTCCTGATTGGCCGATACCGAACCGACGGTAAGGAGTATAAGGCAAAATAGCGTGATTACGTGGCGCATGCTGTTCCTTTTTCATTAAAAAAATGGATTGCTAAGTATTCAGGCTGCAGACAACTGTGTTCTCCGGTTTAGAACCGGTAAGCTTTCCATGTTCTTTTATCCGGTCTATCTTGATCGAGTAGGTTGTTCCCTTAATTATATGAGTATTAGTGTCGAACTCAAGCTCTGCACGAATATATCTCTCTAAATATCCAATGGCTGTATTAGCGGCGATACGTTCTACCAGCAGGTTTTCTGCCGGGAAGTTTATGAGTGTTTGGCTGTAGTTGAGAGCCTGTTGGTTGGTGATGTCCTCAAGCTGCTGTCGGCGCCGGTCTGCTTCCCGCTCTGGAGGCCGGTGTAAGGCGGCAGCCGGGGTGCCGCTACGGGGTGAGAAGAGGAATATATGACTCCGGGAAAAACCAGCAGCTTCTACTGTGTTGACGGTTTCGGTGAATTCGGTTTCGGTCTCAGTAGGAAAGCCGACAATAATATCTGTACTGATTGCCGGATTGTCGAGTCGTTCTCGAGCACGGTCAATACACTTGAGATATTCTTTTGTCGTGTATTTGCGGTTCATATCGTGTAGTATCTTATCGCTCCCGCTCTGTAGGGGCAGGTGTAGATGTGAGCAGATTTTAGGATTATTGTGCATGACCTCCAGCAGTCTGTCACTCAGGTAGATGGGTTCAATTGATCCCAGCCGGAGGCGGATAAGGCCAGGGAGTTGGCTCAGTCTTGCCGCTAACTCGGCAAGGGTATAATTCTGATAGTTGTAGGCACCGATGTTGATGCCGGTCAGAACCAATTCAGGGTAACCATTCTGGATTAGTTTGCGAGCTTCTGTAACTATCGCTTCAGGATCGCGGCTGCGTGGCTTGCCTCGAGCATAGGGTATGATACAGTAAGAACAGAAGTTGTCACAACCATCATGAATCTTGATAAACGCTCGGGTGTGACCACTGAAATGGCTTATGGAGAAGTCAAAGCCCTGACCCGGGGCGCTCAGATAATCCTGACTTCCATTGAGATAAAGGCTAATCAGATGCTTCTCGGTATTGCAGAAGTATTTTTCAATATCCAGCTGTTTGATCCAGTCTTCAGCAATATCTACAGCGCAACCAGTAAGGATGATTCTGAGGGTGGGGTTGGCTTTGCGGAGTTTGTTGAGGGCATTTCTGGCACTTGCTCCGGCGCGTGAAGTGACACTACAGGTGTTTATTATCCCGACCTGGGCGTCTTCAGGTCGGGTCGATTCCTGCCAGCCTTGAGTGAGCAGACTTTCGCGAATCCCTTCTGATTCGTATTGATTTGTCTTGCAACCAAAGGTCTTGATAATGAATAGCGGCATTGCTTATTATTCCATACGGACCTTGATTGCATTGGCATGGGCGGTCAGACCTTCGAGTTCGGCCATGCTAATTATATGCCTGGCGGTCTTGTCCAGACGCTCCTTGCTGTAGTTGATTACCGAGATATCCTTGATGAAGTCATATACTGAGAGGCTGCTCATGAAACGGGCGGTACCGGCTGTGGGCAGAATATGGTTGGTGCCTGCAAAGTAATCTCCTACCGGCTCTGAAGAGTAGCTACCGAGGAATACCGCGCCGGCATTTTTTACTTCACCGAGAAGATCTTGCTCGTCTGCAGCAATAATCTCTAGATGTTCGGGGGCAATGAGGTTTGAGGCATCTATGGCTTCATACAGATCCTTGCAGAGATAGATGGCGCCGAAGCGTTCGATTGCGGTCTTGATTTTTTTGCTGTGCTCAAGGGTCTTGAGTTGCTTTTCGAGTTCGATCTTGATCCCGGCGGCGAGATCTCGACTGTCAGTAAAGACTACGCCGGACTCATGCCCACTACCGTGTTCCAGTTGGCTGAGCATATCGGCGGCAACATAACGGGACTTGGCTGTCTTGTCGGCAACGATAACGATCTCACTCGGACCGGCAAGGGAATCAATACCGCAAGCACCGAAGACAAGACGTTTGGCCATATTGACATATGGACCGCCAGGGCCGACAATCTTTGCAACCCGCTTGATACTCTCGGTGCCGTAGGCCAGGGCGGCTATGGCATGAGCGCCACCTACCTTGTATACCCCGGTAAGATCGAGCATCTTGGCAGTGGCTAAGATATGTGGATCTACACGGCCGTTCTTATCCGCCGAGACACAGGCGTAGATCTCTTCAACTCCAGCAATCTGAGCTGGAACTACAGCCATCATCATAGTACTGAATAATGGCGCATTGCCAGCAGGACAGTAGACCCCGACACGCTGGAGCGGGAGGACACGCTTGGAGAGTCGGACGTGGTCACCGTCATCGTGGAGGTAGCTTGAGCGTCGTTGATAAGCATGGAAGCGGCGAATATTGGTGCGAGCGAGGGTTATGGTGGTGAGAAAATCCGAACTTACCGCTTTGTTGGCTTCGGCATATTCCTCTTCGCTTACTAGTAATTCTTCAGGACTCAGCTCTACGCCGTCGAAACGCTTGGAAAATTCACAGAGAGCTCTGTCACCATGCTTACGAACCTCCCGGATGATATCCTCGGTATTTTTGCGTATCTCTTCACTATCAAACTCGCCTCGAGTTAGAATACGTTGAAATTTTTCTTCATTCTCATTATATTCGAGTATCTCTATCATTGCTTCTCTCTAGCTTGTGTAGTAGTCTTAAGAAAAATGCTAATTTATACAGGTTTTATGCTATTTTTCGGTAGTGGCTTTTCTGGACATCAGTTCAATAATTGCCTTCTGTGGGTCTTTGGCTTCGTAGAAGACCTTGTTTACCTGCTCGACTATCGGCATTTCGACATTGTGTTTTCGTGCCAGATCCAGAGCTGATTTTGAGGTAAAGTAACCCTCTGCGACGTAATCGTGAGATTCAAGCGCAAACTTGTGTGAATTCGTCTTCATGGCTTCATAGCCGAAACGCCGGTTGCGGCTATGCTCGGAGAAGCAGGTAACTATAAGGTCGCCAAAGCCACCTAGACCATAGAACGTCTGTGGATCTGCTCCCAGTGCCACCCCTAGGCGTACCATCTCGGCAAGGCCGCGGGTAAGTAGTCCGGCGATAAGATTGTCACCCAGGTTCATCGCGGTGCAAGCTCCGACGGTCAGTGCCATGACATTTTTCAAGGCTCCCGCTATCTCCATTCCTTTGGGATCAGCTCCGGTGTATATTCTGAACATCGGCGACATCAGGGCGTGTTGAACCTTGCTGGCAAATTCTGGGTTGTCGGCACCGACTACTACCATTGTGGGATAGTCCCGGGCAACTTCTTCGGCATGGCTTGGCCCGGCGAGAACGCCAATATTATCATGCTCTAAAAGCTCTCGGAGTATCTCAGTCGGGCGCAGGAGCGTACCTTGTTCAATTCCTTTGGTGACTGAAATTATCCCGGATTTTGCCGGAATTATTCCTTGTTTGCCTTCGAGTGAAGAACGCATATATATAGTAGGAATAGCACTGATGATTATATCTGCATCTGCGACCGCCTTTGTCATGTCTGCCTCGAAGGTGAGCATCGGCGAGAGCGGAACTCCAGGCAGAAATTTGACATTTTCTTTCTTTGCCGCCATCGTTTCAAGGTAATCCTTGTCATGCCCCCACATGATTACCTTGTGGGTATTGGCGACCGCTACACGCGCTAGCGCTGTACCCCAGGCTCCGTCACCCAGTACTGTAATATTCTGTATCTCTGTCATATTCTGCCTTCCCGTCAGCAAACAATGAAACTGGTAGTAGATTAAAACTTGTTCTCCTCGCCGCGGAGCAGGCGGACAATATTCGTTCTGTGCCTGATGGTGACGACGATGCTTATTAGCAATACAATAACGGTCGGTGCCAGTACATTTATCTCCCCAAGATCACCAATATATAAATGTATAACAACCTGAGCCAGCGTTGCTACATATGAACCAATTATCGAGCCGAGAGAGACGTACTTGGTGCATTTGACAATTATGATCCAGGTTAGCGTTCCGATGATCATCGGTAATGGTACCAGAGCGCAGAAGACCCCGGCTCCGGTAGCGACGCCCTTGCCACCTTTAAAACCAATCCAGACCGGAAAATTATGTCCAAGGACGCAGAGAATTGCTCCGAGACAGCGGTAGATTTCAGCAAAATCGCCGGTTGTAAGCAGCGGAGCGAGGAAGAATACCGGAAGAAAGCCTTTGAGAAAATCAAGGATCAGTACCGGTATCGCTACTCTGGTGCCACAGACTCTTTTGACATTGGTAAAGCCAATATTTTTACTGCCATGTTCTCTTACATCTATCCCTTGGGTAAAGCCAATAAGCAGTCCAAAAGGTATTGAGCCTGCTAGGTAACAGCAAAGTAAATATATAATATCCATTCATCCTCCTACTCATATTAACTAGAATATTATATAAAAATCAATCCTAATTTCCATTTAGTTTATAAAATTATGCGCAAAGAGCCTGAAGAATAAGTCTTCAGGCTCTTTGGCGTACTAACAAATAGGTAATTGTCTAAAAATAAGTTATTGCAGCAGTATCCAGCAGATTCAATTAACATTAATTATGTTTAAAATCTAGGAAAAATAGATAACTGCCATTAAAGCTCTGATACCTACTGCAATAATACTGAGTGTAGCAGTTAGAATTACAGTTGATACTATAGATGAATCTGCAGTTCGGGCGATTGCTCTAGCCGCCAGACGTCTTGAGTCTGAGGTTAGGCGGTTGGAAATAGAGGTTATCCTGTCTGAGATTCTGTGATTTACTCTTTCTGTCATGGTTCTTCTCCTTAAAAAAGTGTTGTGTTGTTGTTTGTGTGTGTGTTACATAAAATGATTATCAAGTTGTTTTTATTATCCTTCTTTGCGTTCATTATTAATAATAGTATTATTCTGAATATTATATTCAAAATAAAAATAAAAGGAAAGGGGTATGTCTAGTAAGTAATTGTTAGGATAATAGGAAAAAAAGTTCAAAATAGCTTTGAATTCAGTAATTGGAAAAGTTATTTTGACAATGAGGCGGGTAGTTTGTATAATGTAGTTTGGATTCATGTATAGGTTTAGTGCTTTGTAAGTCGATATGTAATTGACTGTTATGCGGTTTGTGATTAATATGAGGGTGAGCGCTGCGCATCATGCTGAATAGAATAAAATACCTTTTGCTCGTAATCCTTCTTGGCGGTTTTATCCCTCTTGCCTGTGCAGAGGGTATTGACTCTATTATGGAGCAGTCCTCGGGAACCGCAATTTCAGGAGGAGACGGGATATTTTCTCAGGTATTTGGTGATAATTTTAATGTAACCGGAGGTACTCTTAATTACCTGCCGAGTAAGAACGCCGTTCTTCTGCGCGATTATGCGACTCTGGTTATTCAGGGGCGGAGAATTCGGGCTAGAAATATAGTCTTCTTTACCGATACCAATAAACTATACGCCGAAGGGGATGTGGCGGTGGAGGATCCTAAGGGGGCGTATCTGAACTGTGAGCAGCTATATTTTGATATCAGTGACTGGAAGGGTAGAGCCCGTAAGATCAGGCTGCGTAATGAAGATAATACGGTGAATACTGTAGAGTCGGTTGAAGAGAAGGATGTCTCTCTCTCCAGGCCGACCATGGGTACGCAGAACGGCTTTAGCATGACCGATAGTTCCCGGTCTACAGGTAGTCAGATGGATGCAGGCAAGATGCGTATGAATTTGACTGCTACCGATATGCGCATGATCTCTAAGGATCATTATGAAGCGACAAACGTCACCGCTTCTCCTTCAAATTATGCCAGACCACATTGGAGTATTGCGTCAAAATCTGTGCATTTGAGAAATGGTGAGAAGGTGGAAGCTTTTCATAACTTTATCAAAATTGGTAAAGTGCCGATATTTTACTTTCCTTATCTGATCTATGATCTGCAGTATGACTGGCCGCTTTATTCTACTGCAGCTGGTAACGATAATAAGCAGGGGATATACTGGTTGAATCGCCTGGGCTGGAAGTTCAAGAATCCCGAGTATGATAAAGAAGGTAATAAGATTGTCCGCTTTGCACAGCTGGATACTATTTTTGTCGATGGTGATTTCAGGTCAAATAGAGGTTATGGCGTCGGCGGTGAGATAAATTACAGTGTGAAAGGGATCGGTAACGGAGGGGCTGGGCATCTGCGGGGTTATTGGACCAAAGAGATCTATATCAGTAACGGGGATGATATAACCAGGCGTAATGAGGATATTCAGTTCGCTGCCAATAATTGGGGGGATAACCCTAATTATAATGATCAGGAAGGGCTATACGGCAATAAGAATCGGTATATGATCGAGTGGTGGCATACGCAGAATCTGACTGATGAGATCGATGTTCGGGCGCAGGCTCATTACTTCTCGGATAGGGATTTTCAGAAAGAATACTTCATGGACGAGTGGCAGCAGTTCAAAGAAGAGAAGACCAATGCCACTCTACGTTATCTCGGTGAGCAGTTTGTAACCGAGATGATTGTCCAGGGACGGATAAATGATTATCAGTCGGAGACAGATTATATGCCGGAGTGGCGGGCAAGCCTGCCGGGACTACAGCTATTTGAACTACCGGTATATCTGCAGAGTGATATGCGTGCCGGTCTGCTTCGGCATCGGTTTGATGATCAACTCTCGCAGTTGTCTGAAGCCGATCGGGCTGATCTGCTGAACCAGAATTTCAGGATGACTACCAACGGCTCTACCCCTTGGATTGGGCGTATATACAACCTCTCCGAGTTGAGTGTGCCTATTGATCTGAAGGTATTGACTGTTCGTCCGCATGCTGGCGGTTTTCTCGCCGGCTACAGTGAAGGTTATAATGGTGATTATAACTCAACAGATGGCGGGAAATTCAATGCGGCGGCGGTCTGGGGGATTGATTTCTCTACACGCTTCTTCGGTAATTTCGATTCTGTGCGGCATATGCTCGAACCTACGGTCAGCCTTATCGGGCATGAGGAGCCGGTGACTAATCGCTCAGAGCTCTATTATCTGGACGATATTGATAATTACCGCAAGTCTCATTCGCTCGAATTCAATCTGTATCAGCAGTTCGACACCAAGACCAAGGGGGGCGGAACCAGGCGGCTGGCGCGGCTCAACCTTAAGGGTGGCGTCTTGCTTGATGGTAGGGAGGCTGCGAAGTATAATAATGACAATATCGGTAAAGACTTGGTCGTTGACGGGGCGATATACCCTATCGAGAGTTTGAGCTTCTTCGGTAATGCTGCTTACAGTTTTGCGGCAGAGCGGGTTAGTACGGCGACAATAGGAGCCGATTACTGGTTTAGCTCCAAGCTCAGAGGTTATATTAATCATGTATATGACTCCGGTTATACCGTACCGTATAGCACGGCGTTTGGCTACTTTGACGGGCGTGATATCGGTGAGTCAAATATTACGACTGCTGCGATCAGAACCCAGCTCTGGAATAAACACAGCCATTACTCTCTGGAGTATGCTATCTCCTATCAGTGGAATCAAGTGGGTGGATATATGGATGATGTTACCGGAATCTGGCATGATGGCACAGATAGCGGTATACAGAAGCAGCGCATCGGTTTGATTCGAGATTTTGATACTATGGAGTTGTCGGTGAGTGCGGCTATCAATCACCTGGATAATAATAATTTCACCTTCTTTGTCAATCTGACTCCAAAGGGTTGGCTGGGAATTCAGCGGACGCCAGATGGTGGTACGGCGCAGGGCTTTGATGATAACTATGGACGTTATGCTAACCCGACTCCAGAGAAGATGAAGCGGGATGACCCAGGTTATAATGCGGATACTCCGGCGTGGGATTGATGGTTTTTAATTATTGATTGCTGTATGTGTTCGGCGTGTATATGAGTGAATTTTGTACTCGGAATATGTTGTTTTATCATTTTGGGATGTAGATAAAATTTAATGAGGCAGCAGGAGATATTCTCCTGCTGCCTCATATAAAGTAAAATCAAGCGCTAAGTCTTCTCTAAGGCTTATGCTCAAAGAGGTGACCGCTTTATTTCTTTACTTCCTTTGGATTGACAAATGGCATCATGGAACGCAGCTTTTTGCCGGTTATCTCTAGGAGACTGTTGTCATCACGGTCACGCAGCTTTTTGATTACTGGTTGGTTGACCATGCATTCGCAGAGATATTCGCGGGCGAAAGAACCGTTCTGAATCTCTTCGAGCGCTTCACGCATGGCTTGGCGTGAGGTCTCGTTAACAACACGCGGACCGCGAGATTGACCACCGTATTCAGCGGTGTTGGATACAGAGTAGTTCATGTAGCTGATACCGCCCTGATAGAAGAGGTCAACGATAAGCTTGAGTTCGTGGAGAACTTCGAAATAAGCGATCTCTGGCTGATAGCCAGCTTCGACCATAGTTTCAAAACCGGCGCGAATAAGTTCTGAGGCACCGCCACAGAGAACTGTCTGCTCGCCGAAGAGGTCGGTCTCGGTCTCTTCCTTGAAGGTTGTCTCAATGATACCGGCTCTAGCGCCGCCAACACCCAGGCCGTAAGCTAGTGCCTTCTGCTTGGCTTGCCCAGAGGCATCCTGATAGATTGCGATCAGGCAGGCTACACCACCACCCTTCTCGTATTCGCTTCGTACCAGGTGACCTGGACCTTTGGGGGCAATCATGGCAACATCAACATTTGCAGGTGGGGTGATCTGACCAAAGTGAATATTGAAACCATGCGCAAACATGAGCATGTTTCCGGCTTCGAGATGTGGCTCGATGTCATTCTTGTATACACTTGCCTGTACCTCATCCGGCATGAGAATCATGATGACATCGGCTTTCTGCGCTGCTTCAGAAGCGCTATGAACATGGAAGCCATGCTCTTCAGCAAGCTTGGCGTTGGCACTACCCGGGCGGTTGGCAATAATAACATTGAAGCCTGAGTCGCGAAGATTCTGGGCGTGGGCGTGGCCTTGTGAGCCGTAACCGATGATAGCAATTGTCTTGCCTTCGAGTGCAGAACGATCTACATCTTTCTCATAATACATAGTTGCCATAATTAATTTCCTTTTCATTTATATCCAGCTGTATAAGATGTTTAATTGTAATGATTGACTATTAATAATACAGTATTTTATAGTCGATGCAATATGTTAAATATAATTTTGGATTGGAGTTGTAGGCGCTATAATTGCGAAAAAGATTTAATTTTAAGTATAAAAAAACCGATGAAATTATTATAATATATTGTATTGTTCTGTAGTGTGAATAATAAAGGAAAATTGATATGCGATTTGTCTGCGCGTTTATGATATGTATTCTGTTCTCTATTGTCTTACTCGGCGGGTGCGAACCTGAACCCGAGATCTTTGCCATGAAGACCGAAAGAGTGGGGGCTGATACTGAGAAAACAACTTATTATACCAACGGAATGTTGAGTTCTGAATCTATATCTACCCGGAATAACGGCATTGATGATGTCTGGAAATTCTATATCAATGGGGTGCTAGTAAGAATCGATGAGGATCTGAATTTTGACGGGGTGGTCGATAAAAGCCGTAAATTTGATCCTGAAAGTGGAATATTGCTGGTTACTAAAATTGATGAAGACTTTGACGGTACCTTTGAAATAATAGATGAGTATGACGATGTTTATGTGCAGACTGACGAAAAGCTGCAGCGACGAAAGGAAAATCAACTAGAGGAGGTTGATGAGATGGTAACCGTTGCCGAGCCGGTGCAGAAGACTGCCGTCTATCGGCAGACTCCTACAGAAACAGTCGTCGAAGAGATAAATACTACAGATGAACTCATAAATATTGAACCGGAGTTACCGCCGGCAAGAAGCAGTACCATAATTATTGAAGAAGATACGATTCCCCGTTCCCAGCAGACCTCCGGCAGCTATTTTCAGCCGCTTGAAGTAAATCCGGGGACAGGTTCGGTTACGCCGTCCAGGAGTTCGAAGATCGTGCCGGCGCCGGTATTTACGCATCCATCAGATGCCTTGGAAGACTGATAGGTTAGAATTGAGAGCGGTATGATTGAAGCGGTGATTTTTGATCTTGGTCGGGTGCTGGTTGGCATAGATTTTTCTCGGGGGTTACTCGGTGCGTTAGGGGTAAGCTCACCGGAAAAAATAAGTATGCTCGCTGCAGACAGAGATTTTATAGCGTATTCATCTGGATTGATTGAGCCTCAGGAGTTTTATCAGCGGGCACGTTCCAAGTATAATCTGGAGTTGAGTTTTACAGAATTTTCAGCTTTGTGGTGTAATATTTTTCTAGAGATGGAAGGGATGCAGGAATTGGTTGCTGCTCTGGCTGGGCATTATAAGTTAGGGTTGTTGTCTGATACCGATCCATTGCACTGGCGTACAATATGTGATAGTTTTGCGTGGGTGGAGAGTACCTTTGTCAAACCGGTTTTGAGTTATAATATCGGGGTGATGAAGCCTGATCAGCAGGCTTTTGCCGCTGCAGTTGCTTCGGTTGGGGTGGATCCCCAGCGGTGTCTGTTTGTAGATGATTTACCGCAGAATATTCAAGGAGCAAGAGAATTCGGTATGGAGGCTATTTTATTCAAGGGCAGGGATGAGTTGATCCTTGAGTTTGGGCGATGCGGTCTCTGTCTGGATTGAATAGAAGTTAATATCAATTGTGTTTTTGAGTATGAAACCTCTTTTATAGAGGTTTTTTTGTTAGTAATGCCTAAAAAAATTAGATATATAGTGAAAAAATATATTTTAGTAGTATGATATTATTGTGTTTTTATAGTTAGCCTATTGTCTTGTCTAATGTAGATTAGTAGAATTGGCGCTGTAGTCGGTGAATGAAGTTAATACTAGTGTTGGTTGTTGGTTAGGTTGTAGTTGGGTTTATTCATAATGGCTTTTCAAAAAGGTGAAGATTATGCGACTTGCTCATATTTCCGACGTTCATTTGATGTCTACAGTATTTTCGTATTTGCAGGTGAGAAATTTCAAGCAGTTTATCGGTCTCTTCAATTGGTTGATGTATCGACGTAAAAAAATCTGTGTCAGTAGGGTGTATAAGTCTGTTGAACTGCTGCTTGAAAGCGAGATTGATGCTCTGGTTGTTACCGGGGATATCAGTCAGCTTGCGTATAGTCGTGATTATGAGAGTTATGCTGAGATTATGAAGCCGCTCACCGATAGACATATTCCGATTATAACCATCAAAGGTAATCATGATCACTATCGAAAGTCCAACAAAATATCAGCAGCCTTCAATAAGCATATCCGTCCGCTCTGCTTGGATAGTGAGATTGAGTCAGGGGTATATCGAGTAAAAGATCTGGAATTATACCACTTGGAAGGGGCTGTGCCTACTCCACCGTTTAGATGCTGGGGTAAGATTACAGATAACGGCTTGCTTGATTTTGAAGAACGGCTTAAAAAGTATGCGGATTCTTCTTTGCCGAAGATGGCATTTGGACATTTTCCGCTTGTCGGCGAAAACAATAACCTTCTGCCTCACTATATGGAGCTTCGGGGTGCGGAAAAAGTGATTGAATTACTGGAACGTTATAAAGTTTCCAGTTATCTCTGTGGGCATATACATAGACCGTTTAAGAATCTTCTGCCGAATAATATTGAACAATTCTGTTCAGGTTGTATAAGTGACAGCGGACTGATACGCCTCTTTGACGTTGCTCCTGATTCTATACGTGAAGTTGATAATCTCTGCCCGTCTATGGCGATGTAGGACGGAAGTACGTGTTAAGCTTTATCTGATTACCTTGTAGTCTTTCTTCTCAACCTTACTGTATTCGCCTTTGCGCATATGGGCGTGGTTTTTGCGCCAGTCGAGCATCTGTCGGATAATACCCTTCTTTTCGAAGCGGCGGATGGAGGTTATGGCTCTGGGATTATGCAGCAGGATGTACTCGGCTCCAGCAGCAATAGCCCGCATGATAAGATCGGTACTTGTTCCTTGCGGGAGTGATTCATTGAACCCGTTGATCTTGGTAAAGATACTTTTATTCATGAGCATGACTCCGCCTGGAGCGTGCACCTTTTTGCAGCGGGCAAAGTAGTTGGCCAGCAGGAAGCAAAACTTCACTACCAGACCTCCTTTTGCTGGCGCTCCGGCGACAGTCCCGATTATCTTCTCAGGATTTTTACAGCGTTGGGCAATAGTCTCTAGATATTTAGCGATTGCTCCGGGCAGGAGTATTGTATCGGCATCGACAAAGATTAAAAAATCGTTTGTCGCGGCCGCTGCACCAAAATTCTTCCCGAATGACATTCCCGCTTCTTCGGATTCAATTACTCTTACCTTATAATTACGGGCAATATCTGCGGTGTCGTCGTTGCAGCCGTTACAGGCGATAATGATCTCATAAGGATAATTAATAGCATTATTCTGGATGGAGGTGATGGTTGTGGCAATGGCTAATGACTCGTTGTGCGCTGGAATAATAATTGACAAGGTTGGGTTGAAATCGTACATATTTTTCCTTGATAGTTGATTTAATGAATGACTGGGGATTTAAAATATATACAATATATGATAGTGATTTGCAGGATAAAAAACAGGAGGTAATTATGAAAAAAGTATTGCTGGTTGCGCATTGTGGATCCGACACCAGTCGGATAGAAAGGGTTCTGAATTCTCTGGAAGCAGGGTACGAAGGGGCTTTTAATCATGAAGGTGGGTTGGAGAAGCTGCGTACGGGCGAGTTTGCGTTGGTTCTGCCCAATAGAGTATTTGGATATAATGAAGATGGTGGAATTGATTTTATTAAGGCTATGCAGGCGGATGAAAAACTGAAAGATATTCCTGTAATGCTGGTATCAGGTTTTGAAGATTATCAGCAGCGCGCGGTCGCTGCCGGTGCGGTACGAGGGTTTGGCAAGAATGAACTGGAGACAGGTGGAGCCGCTAAGGTGATGCAGCCGTATTTGCAGTAGTCAGTTCAGTTCTGAGGATATAGGGTTATATTGGTATGGCAGTTTTGAAGCGAGTTGTGGATGGAGTTAAAGCGGTGTTCAGACGGGAGCGGGTGAGTTCTACGGTTGGGAGTAGTGTGCCGAGACGTATGATCGATAATTGGCTGGAGATACCCAGAGTTCATGAGATCTTGCGTCTGCGTCAGTGTGGGAACGATATTGACAAGTATGGAACTTTTTATGATTATGCGATAGCGCGTTGGGGGAGCAAGTTACCCCATCGGAAGTTGAATGCGCTAGTTATAGGGGCGACATATGCCAAAGATCTGCCGGAGATTCTGATCAAAAATAAAGAGATCGGGAGTGTGTTGGTTGTCGATAATGATGCAGTGGTTCTGGAGAATTTACTTGATAAGAAGATTCCGGGATTGGAATGCTGGCAGATGGAGCTCAATACCGACCCTTTACCCAGAGGTGCTTTTGATATAGTCGCCTGTGACAATATGTTGAATTATTGCCGGGGGGTAAAGCATATTGGAACCGAGATTGAAAAGGTAATGGGGAGATCCGGGCTGTTTATAGCGCGGGAGTATGTTGGTCCGAATCGACTGGAGTTCTCTGAGGCACAGATGCTGCTAGTCAATGCATTTTTGGCGCTATTGCCTGAGAAGTACCGCGAGGTGATTGACGAGGCGGGGGGATTGGCGGTGCTTGAATCTACTCAGACGGAGGATATCCAGATTCTTGAATCGAATAAAGCGGTTAAATCAGAAGATATTGAGAAAATGATTAATTTTCATTTCAAGATTATGGAGGAGATACCGCTAGGAGGAACTATTCTTGCTCCCTTGATGATTGAGATTTATCAGCGTTTTACCAGCGCGGATAGAGATACTCTGCGTCTGCTCGACACTATTCTCGATGTGGAAATGCGTCTGATTGAAGGAAAAATAATCCAGAGTAGTTATAAGTCTTTTATCTGTAGACCGTTGTAGATTAGAAATTCCTGTTTCGCTTGGCCATCTCTTGTATTATAAACATGGGATTTAGCGGTTTCGCTGGCTCCAGTCTCTTCTCTGGGTTATGCGGAGAAAGGCTTAGATCGTCGAGGCGCTTGGAGTGTTTTACCGTATCTTGAACTGGTGTGGCTGGATAGGTGTTGTCTGAAGGTACTGAATTATCAAGTTCTGTCTTTTTTTTACGCTTGTTTCGCCTCTGCTTATTGCGTCTGCGGCGTGGTTTTTTCTCTGTGGTGTCGGTCTCGTCACCGTTCTCTATCTCCAACTCTTCCTGACGCTGTTCCCATAGTCTGCGCCATTCATCAGCGCGTGAGAAGTCCTTGCCGGCAGCGGTAAGGTAGAGTTCATGCAGAGCTAAAGAGTCCAGAAACCAGCCCGTTGCAGCAAAGCGCACTTTGTTGAAGCTACGCCGATTTTTGCTCATGAAGCGATGTTGCAGGGTAAGAATTTTTACCAGCTTCTCCTTGGTTCGTCTGGGAACTCGGAAACGCTCCAGAAAGGGTAGACCAAGGTCAATAAAGCTTGCAAGCAGTTTTTTCTGCGTGATTGCTGAATCTGATTTGTCTATTCTTGCCAGCATGGCGGGAAAGAACATACTGGCGAGCATGAGCGCATTGCTGGTTTCATTGACGATTAGATCCCCCCGATCCAGCGCCTCTAAAAAACTCCAAATAAGTGGTTCCTGGCCTGAAGTTAGAGCCTTGGTAATATACGCATCAAGTTCTGGACTGATAACTTTGAGCAGGGTTGTCTCGTAGAGCAGTTTTATAGCTTGTTTGCCGGAATTGAAGGCAAAGAGACGGTAGATCTCTTCAAGCAGGCGCGGGGCAGAGGCTTTTGCCAGTTCAGGAGCATATCTTATAATTGCGTTGAAGGTGTTCTTTTCAATGTTAAACCCGAGTCTAGAGGCAAAACGCACCGCTCTTACCATACGTACAGGATCTTCCTGAAAGCGTATCTCTGGATCGCCGATAGAGCGTATGGTACGCTTCTGCAGATCTTTTAATCCACCTACATAATCAATAATACAAAAATTTTCAACATTATAAAATAGACCATTAATAGTAAAGTCTCGCCTTTTGGCGTCTTCTTCCGGGGTTCCGAATTCATTGTCATCCAGTTGCAGGAGTTCGCCGTTATCGGGTTGGGGCTGGCGTCTGAAGGTGCTGGTTTCAATTATCTTATTTCCGTATTTTATGTGGGCAAGTCTGAAGCGGCGGCCGATTAAAAAGCAGTTGCGGAACATTTTACGGATTTGATTAGGGCTGGCGTCGGTACTTACATCGAAGTCTTTGGGGGTGCGCCCCAGAAGTAGATCACGTACACTACCGCCGACCAGGTAGGCAATATGGTCATGTCTTGCGAGTCTGTAGAGTACTTTAAGCGCATCGGCGTCTATATCCCTGCGGGAAATATTATGTTCACTCCTTTCACAGATTATAGGTTCTTCGGGATTTTTCATTAATCTCTCTCTATAGCAGGGCTCAGGAAATACGCTCAATGCGCGCACCCAGAGGTTTCAGACGTTCATCAATTCTCTCATACCCTCTGTCAATCTGTTGGATGTTGTCTATCGTACTTACTCCGTCGGCACAGAGGCTGGCGATGAGCAGTGCCATACCGGCTCGGATGTCTGGACTGGTTATGTTGGCACTCTGTAATCTGCTACTACCGATGACTACCGCTCTATGTGGGTCACAGAGGACGATCTGGGCTCCCATCTCTATAAGCTGGTCGACAAAGAAGAGGCGACTTTCAAACATCTTTTCGTGGATAATGACGCTGCCTTTACTCCTTGTGGCTCCAACCAGTGCCACACTGGTGAGGTCGGCAGGAAACCCTGGCCAGGGAGCGTCATCCAGGCGGGGGACAGCTCCGCGGTAGTCATTGATTATCTCCAGTGGTTGATTGCGGTGTACCAGTAAATCAGTTCCCTTGATGTCGGCGACTATCCCCAGACGTTTGAATCTCTGAAGAATCATCGGCAGGTACTCTGGCGAGGCGTCTTTGATGAGTAATTCCCCTCCGGTCATGGCGGCCAGGGTCATGAGGCTGGCTACCTCCAGATAATCCGCGCCGATTCTGAGGTTGCCTCCGCCTAGGGTCTGTACTCCATGAATAATGAGACGGTTAGTGCCGATACCTTCAATATCTGCGCCCATTGAGCGTAGTAAGAGGCAGAGTTCTTGGACGTGCGGTTCGCAGGCGGCATTGGAGATTATCGTCCGACCTTGGGCAATTGCCGCGGCCATTACGGTATTCTCGGTAGCAGTCACACTAGCTTCATCCAGTAGGATTTCGGCGCCGCTAAGTCCATTGGGGGCGGTAATTCTAATGCCGGATCCAACCTCAATCTTGGCTCCGAGTTGTTCAAGTGCTAATAGGTGGGTGTCGATTCGACGCCTCCCGATACGGTCACCGCCGGGGAAGGGTAACTCAACTTCTTTGCAGCGGTAGAGCAGCGGGGCAGCCAATAAGATACTGCCGCGGAGTCGGCGGCAGAGTTCGGACTTGATCTCGGCGACCCTGATCTTACTAGTGTCTACGCTGGCGCTATTCTCCTGCTGGTTGAGGCTTACCTTTGCGCCCATATCCTCGATAATGTTGAATAAGGCTAGAACATCGCCTATCATCGGGACATTCTGGAGGGTTGTCGGTTTTTCGCTGAGCAGGGTTGCGGCAATAGCCGGTAGCGCTGAATTCTTATTTCCTGAGGCTTTAATGGTTCCGGAGATTGGATGCCCACCCTCTATTTGGAATTTACTCATCGTTGAATCTGTTCTTTCTCTCTAGAAAATTGTCTATAGCAATTTGATAATTTGTATTTTAGGCTTATAGGCTATCTTGTCAACAATTACCGAAACGTAATCAATAAAAAAAGCAAACATGATTTCATGCGGGTTATAGCTGAAATTTCGTTAAAAGATTTTGCCACTCAATAAAATATTTCTTGCTACTAAGAATACCTTGTTCTTCTCGAAGAAGGCCAGAGTAGCTTCATTGGATAGGCTCTCCGGGATGTCAAGTTTAATATGTGAACAGCTACGGCCGGAGAGAACCTTCTTGCCGAGGGAGAGAATTCTGCTGCCGATACCTTTACGCCTATAGTCGTTCTTTATCGAGAGGTATTGTAATGTTGAGGTATAGGGGTTGACACAGCAGACCCCGATTATCTTCTCCCTGTCCTTGGCCAGTATGCAGCAGTCCATGAGTTCGACTGTTGAGAAGTAAAAATCATCGGCAGCCAGTAACTCTTCCTTGATATCAAGCTTGGGCATGCCATTGCCGGCGGCGATATCGTTGATGCTTTGCAGTTCTTCGTAAAATACTTCTATCAGATATTCTGCCAGTTTTCCCTGGTCTTCAAAGTTTGCTGCGGAAATAGTTATCTCTTCTGGTAACATATGGTTGAATCCTCAATAAGAGCGAGTATATATATGAACGATTAAAGTTGAAACTTGTATTAATTATATATTGTTTAATATGGAGAGTAAAGCTAAATGTAGTATTTAAGCAAATAATATGGTATTATCAGGATTATAGTAATTAATGGACAAGGGTTGGAAGATGGTCTGTGGGTACTGCCTGCATTAATTGGGAGTTTTGTATGTATCGAGTTATTGTTTTTGATCTGGATCAGACTTTATGGTGGTGTGTAAATACCTGGATAGACATGTCTGCCGGGTCTCCATTCTCCAGATTGAGCCGTGACGTATTGGTTGACCGGGATGGGGACAGATTGGCTTTGTTTGCCGATAGTCGTCGGATAATTGAGGAATTGGTGGCAGCGGAGTATACCCTTGCAGTAGCTTCGCGCTCAAGTGCTGGGGATTGGGCGCGGGAGGCACTGGATAAATTTGAATTGAGCTCGTACTTTGCCGAGATTCTGATCTTCCCGGGGTCGAAAATAGCGCATTTTGCTCAACTCAAACAGCGGCTGGGTTGTGCTTATTCTGAGATGCTCTTCTTTGATGATGAGCGTAGAAATATCGATGAAGTTGAGCAGGAGGGGGTAGCGTGTGTCCATGTACGCAGCGGGATAGAATATGCTCAAATCTTGAGGTTGCTCTGAGTTATTTATGATTGGCAATTGTCTCGTTTAAGAAAGGTAATTGCTTACGGTTAGTAGAGCGGATAAAGGCTGAAATTAAAGCAGCGCAGTGATTACTATGGGATTATGCTGATTATGTGTTTTGTAATCAGTTAGTTTATAGTAATTTAGTGCGAATTGTGCGGTTGGATATAATGAGATTATGTACTTGTTGTCGCGCTGGCTTGGTTTGTTGCTTGAAGTAGCTGTAGTCAAGATTTTTACCATAATGCCGTTAATATATTATAGAATTCTATCTTTTCACGTTATACTGCGGACTGATGTCATGTCTGCAGATTATCGCTAATGCTGTGGTAGCAGGTAGTGCGGTTGTGTTGGGGTAGGGCATTCGGGGCAGCATGGAGGCTGTCTCAAGTAATATTATTCATGGAAGATTGATTTTATGGCTATGATTATTGCCAATAATCTGAACTCATTGGCGGCACAGAATTCGCTCACCACGAATAATGTCAGCCTCTCTGAGTCGCTGACACGCTTGTCCACGGGTTATAAGATAAATACCGCCAAGGATGATCCTGCAGGCTTTGTGATTTCTGAGCAGCTACGGGCTCAGAATATCGGTTTGAAGCGTGCCGTGCAGAACACTCAGGAGGCGGAGAATGTTCTGAGTATCGCTGAGGGAGCGCTCAGTGAGATGAGTAATATTTTGAAAAAGATGCGCCAGCTCGCTATTCATTCCGCTAACAATGGCGTTACCAGCCAGGAACAGGTAGCTGCCGATCAGGCCGAACTTGATTCTTCCATCCAGACCATAGACCGTATAGCCAGAACGACTAAGTACTCTGACGAATTTCTCTTGAATGGAAATAAGAAGATTGAAGCAGATACAATTACCAGAATCGATAATACCCTGGACATGAAGCTGCTCAATGACGAGTTGACGGATTATACCCAGATATACAAAAAGGATGATTACCGGATTAATATCGCTTATGCCAGTAGTGATACCGGTGAAAATGAGGCCCAGAAGGGTTTTGTGGAGTTGAGTGCGGTCAATTCGGCTGCGACCCAGATAGATACTTCTGACTTTACTTTTACTGCGGATCAGGCCTTTACTCTGGGTGGCGGAGAGGGGAGCAGGTATTTCTCTTTTGCTAGCGGTACACATATCGGGGAGATGGTTGAGGCGGTGAATAGCGTAAAAGATTCCACCGGGGTAGAGGCGACACTCATCTATGACGCCGATGTGGAAGCGACAAAGTCTGATGCATCCATCCATACTTATGGAGACGGTATAGGAGGAGTGAGTGCATTCGGGACGGGAATGACAACGGGTGAGATCTCACTCGGCGATGCTCATGCCAGCGGCTCCATGGATTTTTTTCAGCGGAATGCAGAAGGTAACATCGTTACTGCAGGCGGTTTGTCGGCGATTGCACTGGCCGGGGAGAGTCTCTCCCCGGCAGGTACAACTTCATATGCGTACAGCATCACGGCAACTCCGGCTGGAGCTTCTTCTTTTACCACTACCGGCAATGATAATATCAACGAGGTTATAACCATGCAGTTTGCCAATCTTGTTGCCGCAGACTATACCGATAATAAGATAACTCTCAAGATAGAGGGTGGAGGAAACCAGCTCAATGCTTATAATCAAGGTGGGCAGCAACTCAATTCGGTCGCGGTAGACCTCTCGAGCTTCTCGTCTGGGGATAAACTTGAGATTACCCTAGATCAGAATGTCTCTACAACCGGTACAATCTTCCTCGGGTATGACAGTGTGGTACCAGCAGCTACGACCCTCTCGGATCCGGCAGATGCTACTAGACCGTTTGCCGGTAATGGTATCTGGAAGGATGCGGCGGAGATAGGCGGAAATATTAATTTTGATCTGGTTACTGATGTCGAGAGTGCGAATATGCTGGGGGCGGGCAATACTATTGCTATAGATACTGCCGGGCTTGCCAGTCAGTTCAATATCTCCGGGGGAACTTCAGCAGAAGCACTGGCGGCGATAGAGTATAATATTCAGCAGGCACTCGCGGAGTGGCAGGCAGCTTTCTCTAGCGCTGGGTTCAATGTTACCTTCAATTACAGCAACGGTGCGCTCAATGACGGGGTGGATGGGGATGATCCGCTGGGCGCGGTAGTGGATACGGCAATAGACTATACCAATACCATTCGTATGGGTATGACCAACCTTGAAGAGACCAGTAGCAAAGAAGCTGGGGTCGCGGCGGTGGGTGGTTATGCCGGGGATAGTAATACTAAATTCGGGGCGTTGATCTTTGACTCCAATGACTCGTGGGATATTCAGGCGTCGGATGGCAGCACTATCAATATGGATGCCAAGGTGAGTACCGGCGGGGGGACAAATATTAATTTCTACGATGTGATAATGCATGAGCTGGGGCATGTCTTTGGTTTTGATCATCCGCAAGATTTATATGGGCATAACGGATTGATGTCGTACAGCAATACCAGCTCCAGCGGTGATGTCTATGCTTCTGGATCCAGTAACGGGGCGATACTCAATGCGAACGATTCCTGGCGTGATCCTTTTGTCGAGGATGCGGTAAATGCTTTCTATGATGATAGTAATAATATCCGGGATACCACAAGCCTTTACGGGAATTTTGAGAATGGTGATGAGATCACTATAACTATTGCTTCAGGGCCTGCGGGTTCGGGCTTTAGCGGTTCAAGTGTGATAAATTCTGGGGCTGTGGCGGCAGGGATGGTACAGAGTGAGCTCATTGATTCGACCAGTGTTTTTGCGGCGTCGGCGGCGACGGTGTATGGTGGAGCCGGGGTGAGTGGAGTAGGGGCTTCGGAGGTGCCAGTGAGTACCGACGGGGAGATAGTCGCCGGGTATAATACCGATGGACTGGGCAGGGTTTACCTGAAGATGGAGGATAGTAATAAGTATACCGTCTATAAGGATCAGCAGATGACCCTGGCGGTGGCGAAGGGAGAGTTTGCCGGGGCGGCGCTCACCTCTACTGCCAGGGCGGTAAATAATTCCGGACTCAATAATATCCTTACTATCCAGCGGGATGGTTCTGAGGTGGCGGGCTATACTGCGGTTATTCAGCTAGATTATATGCAGGAGGATGTTACCAGTACGGTGTCTGGTAAAGAGCATGCACAGGGGGTGGATATGTCGGATGTGGTGACGGCGATGGAGATGGATGGCGTCGAGACCTTTGCGCTTAATGGGTCATATCTTAGCGGAATTGACTTGGGGCATAATACTTCGGCGACCGGTGAGATCTTTGTCAAGGTGATCAGTGAGAATGCCGGGCGGAATTGCCAGGTAGGGCTCTATTCCAGCCAGGATATGAGCGATGAGTCGCTGGTCGCGCAGAGTGCAACGGGCCTGGATCTCTCGGGGGCGACTCAGGCAGTGCGTCTGTATGCGACTGTGAATGAGGATACCAGGTATGATACAGGGCTGTACGGAACGTTTAATATTGGTGGTATTACTCAGAATACGACTGTGGAGACCTCAATCAAATCAACAATGCTGGCAGCGAGAATGTCGACAATCGAGTATGGAAGCAGTGAGTATATCGAGGTCGATCAGCAGCAGGGGGCGATCTGGAATTATACCGATGCTACAGGCAATACTCATCTTCTGGATGCAGGACTTACCGGGGCGAAGTATCGGGATTATGGGGCGGATGCTCGGATATCAGTAAATGGGCAGGAAATGGCTCTGGACGGTATAAGCGGGGTGGCGGCAAATCTTGATGCCAACACTAAATTGGTCTTCAACCAGGGAGATATCGGGACGACGACTATTGCTGCGGTTGGGTATGATCGGGGAACCTATGGAACACGGGCAGGAGAACTTATCTATCAGGCAGGTGATAAGGATAACCTTATCTGCCACGCTACCGGCTCGACTACCGAGACCGCAGATTCCTTCAGCGGCGGGATGCAGTTCCAGCTCGGTGAAGGGTCGGGTGAAGAGGAACGGACGGTAATCGGCTTGAAATCCATGACTGCAGTTGATATCGGCCGGGTCTGGGGTAAGGATAAAGAGTCCATGTACTCGTTGAATGATCTTTTGTCGGGGGGAAGTGCGGCGTTGGCGGATAATCCGATAGAGTCATTACGGATTATTGATCAGGCGATTCAGGATGTTACCGAGATGCGGGCTGATATTGGCGCTTGGGAGTATAACCTCCTGGATACAAATGTCAATAATCTCAATGTTGCGATCGAGAATATCATCAAGACTGAGTCGTATATTCGTGATTCCGATATGGCTACAGAGTCTACCGAGTTCTCCAAGAATCAGATAATGGTACAGGCGGGAACCTCTATGCTAGCTCAGGCCAATCAACTCAGCCAGAATGTCCTTTCACTAATTTCGTAGTAATTGTTTATTTTATATTTTAGTATATTCTAAAAAAGTGAGGCGAGTACGGTATTTACTCGCCTCTGTCGAATTTATGGAGATTATTATCTACCAGGTAATTGGTTGGCTATGTGTTAGCTTGTTGTAGTGCAAAGGATTAAATGTATTGATTTGCATTTGAATAAACCTATAATAAAGGTGATTTTTGTTAAGGGATGGTTTGGAAATTCTGTTGAATTTGTTACATTGAATGAAAGGGATATTTAAATGAGTAAGTTGAATGCTCCTCACGTATTTACCTCTGAATCTGTGAGTGAAGGGCATCCAGACAAGGTCTGTGATCAGATTTCGGATGCTATTCTTGATGCATGTCTTGCTGAAGATAAAGTTAGCCGTGTAGCTTGTGAAACCGCTTGTACTACTAATTTTGTACTGAATGCTGGGGAAATTACCTGTAGTGGCTGGGACAAGATCAATCCAGAGGCCATTGCTAGACAGGTATGTAATGAAATCGGCTATGACCGAGAAGAACTAGAGTTTTGCGATAAGACCTTTGAGTATGAATGCAGGATTCACCCACAGTCACCAGATATCTCACAGGGAGTTACTGCGGGAGAGGGGCTCTATGATGAACAGGGAGCTGGTGACCAGGGAATGATGTTCGGATATGCTACTACTGCTACTCCGGAACTCATGCCTGCTCCTATTCAATATAGTCATAAGCTTTTGGACGTTTTGCAGAAACTGCGAAAGGACGGTACATACCCTTATCTGCGACCTGATAGTAAATCTCAGATATCGGTTCTGCATGAAGATGGAAAGCCGGTATCAATACAGTCGGTAGTTCTCTCACATCAGACCGATGATATCAGCCTTGATAAAATTAGAGCGGATATGATTGAGGTGATCAAGGATACCCTTGACCCAACTGGGTTGTTGACACCAGATACCGAGTATTTTATCAATCCTACCGGAAAATTTGTCATTGGGGGGCCACATGGTGATGCTGGACTCACCGGGCGTAAGATTATCGTCGATACCTATGGCGGGGTCGGTTCTCACGGTGGTGGCGCCTTCTCCGGTAAGGATCCGACAAAGGTCGACCGCTCAGCAGCATATTTTGCAAGATATGTTGCTAAGAATATTGTAGCTGCCGGGGTCGCTGATAAATGTGAGATTCAGGTGGCATATGCGATTGGTGTTGCTAAGCCGCTATCTATCAACGTGTCCTTCTATGGAACCGGATGTAAAGAGGAGAATGTGGTGCAGGCATTGCTTGAGAGTGGTGAAATCTTTGATTTTCGTCCGGCTGCAATCGAGAGTGTGCTCACCCTCCGCGACCCTGATGGCTGGTCATACCGTGATACTGCGGCGTATGGACATTTCGGCCGAAATATCTTCCCTTGGGAGAAGACAGATAAGCTTGAGGCTATCAAATCAGCTCTGGGGATTGGCTAGTAATTATTCAAAGATAAGGTAACATAACTCTTCGGGGTTGACCAGTGGTCAATCCCGTTTTTTAATGTTTATGAAAAAAGATTGGAAGTAAACAGTGCAAGCAGAGCAGACGTATGTAGATTATTGGAAGCGGAGAACGTCTTCCACAGCCTTGATCAGTTGTTCTTCACGGAAAGGCTTGGAAAGAATTGATGCGGGTTGGGTCATGTTGGGTTCGTCAAGATCGAAATCCTCAAGGCATCCGGTCATGACAATAATCGGCGGAACATCCTTGAGCAGGTGAGTATGGCGGAGGAATTCGGTGCCCGACATTACTGGCATGCGCAGATCGAGAATAATTAGCGCAATGTCCTTACACATACCCTGGCATTCTTTCAGCATCTCCAGAGCTTCCATACCGTTACTGGTAGGTATAATATCATAGTTGTTTGCTAGGAGGAGAAAACTGACAGAGTCTCTAGTTGCGCGTTCATCCTCAACAACCATTATTTTTTCTTTCATGCTAGCTCACCTTATCATTATGTTGTCAGTAAAACATCTATTATAATACTACATCTATTCAATTATAACGTTTTGCATTTGCTTGACAAGACTTTATTTAATATGCACGTAAAAATCAGGGTGTAAAGTATATGAAAAGAATTATCCTGATTATGTTGCTTGCGCGCATGATTATATTTGTTATAATTATGCGTTAGGTGTTAGCGATTATCCTAATAGTATATTTGTTTTTTCAAAAGGAATTCTTATGCGTAAATCTTATTTAGTAAAATACCTGTTGGTTCTCCTTGTTGCTGTATTGATTAATTCTACGGTGTGGGCAGATGATGATAATCTTAAAATTGCGTCTTATGCTATCGGGTTTGATATTGGTATGAAACTCAAGGAGAGTGCTAATATGGTCGATAGCGGTAAATTTGAAGAAGGACTAGAAGACTTCTTTGCTAAAAAAGAACCGATTTACAGTCAGGAGCAGATTTCAGAGGCAGCGCAGAAACTCGATGATTATATGCAGGAGCAGATTCAGGATAAGAGTAAAGGTATTACCCCTGAAATGATGGCTAGTTTGCAGATGCCGGTAGAATTAAAGGCGATACTATCATATAGCTCTGGGTATATGATGGGAGTGCAGCTTGCTGAAGGTGCTGAACTTGTTGATTCCTCTGCAATGTTTGAAGGTCTTAAACAGTCGGCGGCGGGCAAGAGCAGCAAGTATACACAGAAACAACTCTCTATCGGGATGGCTGAATTCGGCAAACTGTTTGCCCAGAAGATGAATGATAAGATGAAGAGCGTCGCTGAAC
Source organism: Planctomycetota bacterium (assembly GCA_963556115.3). Classification (GTDB taxonomy): domain Bacteria; phylum Planctomycetota; class SZUA-567; order SZUA-567; family SZUA-567. Next base: position 368,679 of record CAUVYI020000007.1, read on the forward strand.
CGAATATTGAGGCAGGTAAGGAGTATATGCAGAAGTATACTCAAGAGGATGGGGTGAAGGTTACGCCTGAGGGCATCGCCTATAAAGTATTGAAGGTCGGAGCCGGCGCGAGCCCTAAGGCTACAGATACAGTCAAGGTGGATTATGTAGGGAAATTAATCGACGGCTCTGAATTTGACAGTTCGATCAAGCGTGGTGAGCCGGCTGAGTTTAATATTCAAGAGGTGATTGATGGCTGGAAATTGATTGTACCGCAGATGAAGGTTGGGGATAAATGGGAGATCGTAGTGCCGTATGAACAGGCTTACGGTCTGCAAGGACAGCCTTATGGCGAAGTTCCTATCAAGCCGGGTGATACCTTGGTCTTTGAGATTGAACTATTGGATATCAAGTAAGTGGGATAGATTTAGGGGGGGATAAACAAGAATGGGTCGGCTATTTGCCGACCCATTCTTGTTATGCAGAAATCTGCAGAATTGTTATTACATATCGCAAGTGCTGCAAACTGAGCAAGTAGTGCAAGGTGCAACTTCTTCGACTTCGCAGGTAGTGCAAGATGAGCTGCAGCCAGAAGCGAAAATAACAGTGCCGATAACGAGAGTTGCAAGAATGATCTTACGTAGCATGATTTTTCTCCTAAAGATGTAATTATAATCAGTATTTATCCCATACTCCATAATGTATAATATAATCGCTTTTAGGCTTTTTGACAAGTAAATTTTATTATTAACCAGAATAAAAAGGTCGGTGTGAAACACCGACCTTTTAGAAGAATAGGAATAAAGTTTTCTAGCTTAGAAACCTGCTTCTTTGATCTTCGCAAGTACTGCTTCGGCGGTAAAACCGAACTTCTCGCCGACAAGCTTTGCTGGAGCAGAGGTACCAAAGCCTTCCATGCCAACAAAGATACCTTCGTCGCCGAGAATGCCTTCCCAACCTTGAACAACTCCGGCTTCGAGCACAACACGCTTGGTAATACCCTTGGAAATAACGGATTCGCGGTATTCAGCGCTTTGAGCCTTGAAGAGATCCAGACATGGCATGCTGACAACCCTTACCTTGCGTCCAGCTTCGCGTAGAGATACGGCAACCTCTTGCGCTAGATGCAGTTCACTTCCTGAGGCAATCAGGCAGATCTCTGCCTCACTGTCTGCGGCCTTATCAAGAATATATCCGCCCTTGAGCGTATCTGCTGCTGAAGTGTATTCATTGCGATCAAAGGTGGCAAGGTTCTGACGGGTCAAGGTGATGACTGTCGGACCGTCTTTCTTGGCCAGAGCATACTGGTACGCGTAGGCTACTTCGTTGGCATCAGCCGGACGGAAAGTATCGACATTGGGGATACAACGGAGTGCCGCCAGATGCTCGATAGGCTGATGGGTAGGGCCATCTTCACCAACGTAAATACTGTCATGAGTGAAGACGTAGAGTGTCTGCAGCTCTGAGAGTGCGGACATGCGAATAGCCGGGCGGAGGTAGTCACTGAAGACAAAGAAGGTGGCGCAGAACGGAATGAAGCCGCCGTGAGCAGCAATACCATTGCTGATCTGTCCCATAGCGTGTTCACGTACACCGTAATGGATGTTTCTGGCCAGATACATGCCGGGCTCGACAAAAGGTTTCTCAGTAAATGCGCCCTTGCTGATAAAGGTCTTGTTTGACTCTACCAGGTCGGCTGAACCGCCAACAAGTTCAGGAATGGCTTCAGCAAAGTCAGCAAGTACCTTGCCGCCTGAGGCTCTGGTGGCAGCTACAAAATCGGCAGCGTATATTGGAGTAGAATTTTTCCAGTCAGCAGGAAGTTCACCGCTCATTACCCTGACGAATTCAGCAGCTTTGGACTCATCCTTGCTCTTGAAGTCGGCGAGCAACGCATCCCACTCCTTACGGGTGGCGCTCCATTCCTCTTTACGCTTGGCAAAGAAGTCTGTAACCTCTGCTGGTACCTGGAAGGTATCTGCAGGCCAGCCGATAGCAGCCTTACCGGCAATAATTTCATCAGGTCCGAGTGGGGCGCCGTGGGCGCTTGGTTGACCTTCCTTGTTTGGTGCCCCCTTGCCGATGTAGGTTGTGGCGATAATGAGGCTAGGCTTGCTGGTCTCGGCCTTGGCGGCTTCAATGGCACTGGCGATAGCAGCGTGGTCGTGTCCGTCTATTCTCTGAACCTGCCAGCCGTCGGCTTCATAACGCATTCCGACATCTTCAGTGAAGCAGATCTCGGTCTTGCCGTCGATCTGGATGCCGTTAGAGTCATAGATGGCAATGAGCTTGCCGAGCTTGAGGTGTCCAGCCAGACTGGCTGCTTCTTGAGTGATACCTTCCTGATTACAGCCGTCACCCATGAGTACATAGGTGTAGTGGTCGGTGATCCCATGGCTGGAGGTGTTGTACATCTCTGCCAGCATGCGCTCGGCTAGTGCCATACCGGTTGCGGCGGTGAAACCAGCGCCGAGAGGACCGGTGGTGAAGTCAACACCCTTGGTGTGGAATAATTCTGGGTGGCCGGGGGTAAGGCTGTCGAGCTGTCGGAACTGCTTGAGCTCGTCCAATGGGATGTATCCGGCAAGGTAGAGCATGGAGTAGAGCAGCATAGAGCCATGGCCGGCAGAGAGAATGAAACGGTCTCGGTTGAACCATTTATCATCCTCAGGGTCAATGTTGAGTACTCGGCTCATAAGTACTGCTGCGATGTCGGAACAGCCCATAGGCAGGCCGGGGTGGCCGCTGTTGGCTGCTTGTACACCATCGGCGGCAAGCCAGCGGATGGTGTCAGCAATTTTCTGCGACAGTTCAGGGGCAATTGCGGGTGCTAGTTTTTCACTCATTAAATCATCTCCTCATAAAATAACAACAACGTGTAATGGGTAGTTTTTTATTTGTAATTGCATATATTTTTTAGTGTTTAATGCAGTCTTTATTACATTATAGGAATAATACGCGATAATATCTAATAGTAATAAATATTTTTTTAACAATTTGTAGATTTTGCTATTTTTGTATATTTCGAATACAAGCGAAAGCAAAAGAAGTTTTTTGTATTTGGTATTTAAGAGAAATATTATACTTTGTTTTCTATAATGTTATATTATTGCTAATTTTAGTAGTTATTTTACAATATTGTATTATTTAAGTGGATTGCAGAATATAGTAAGTGATTTGAAGGGTGTTGATGGATTGCGGTTTTTCAGGAAAATTGTCGGGGAAAACTCTGCCTAGTCGGTTGATTTCTGGGGTAGAAAATGATTGCAAATGTTCTGCTGAAATAGATTAAGATTTGATTTATTGTGGGAAGAGGGTATAGTTATAAGTATGGTGTTTTGAGTGTAAGATCAAGTATAGGGGAGTACATAAATGTATGATATTGTTATTGTAGGCAGTTCGAATACTGATATGGTTCTGAGGGTACCGGAGATTCCTAGACCGGGGGAGACGATAGCCGGTGACGGCTTTAACATAACCGGAGGAGGGAAGGGTGCCAATCAGGCGGTTGCAGCGGCGCGAGCGCGGATCGAGGAGCAGAGTGTCTTCTTTGTGGCTTGTGTCGGAGATGATGAGCTTGGTGAGCAGGCTATACGTGGGTTTAAAGAGGTAGGTATTAATACGGAGTATATCAGTGTGGAGTCTGACGTGGCCTCTGGGGTTGCGCTGATCTTTGTGGCGGATTCTGGTGAGAATACGATAGGGATCAATCCTGGAGCCAATGCCAGGCTTTCGCTCGAGCATATTCACCGGGCTAGGTCGGTGCTTGAGAGTTCGGAACTGCTTTTGACCCAGTTGGAAATACCGCTGCCGACTCTGCTGGAGGCGATCAAGCTTGCCAAAGCCGCTGGTATTCAGACAATTCTCAATCCGGCTCCGGCAAGAGAGCTGCCGGAAGAGATCTTTGCTTTGCTTGATTACTTTACGCCAAATCAGACTGAGACCGAGATTTATACCGGTATCTTCCCTGATTCAGAGGAAACGGCTAAAGCTGCGGCTCAAAACCTTATGGATAGAGGGGTAAAGAATGTGATCATAACCATGGGGAGCAAGGGCGCATTCTATATGAACGCTGAGTACTCTGAATTTGAGCCGTCGCTGGAGGTAGAGGCGGTGGATACGGTAGCTGCCGGGGATACCTTCAATGGGGCGCTGGCTATTGCCTTGGCGCGGAAAGAGACGTTGCAGGAGGCTCTAAGGTTTGCTACTGTCGCCGCAGGTATTGCGGTAACTAGAGTTGGAGCACAGGCCTCTGCTCCAAGTATTGCTGAGATACGGCAAAAATTATAGTCGAGTAATTGTAGTTGGTTAATATGAATTGTTGATTTTTCAGGCCTGGTAATTTTTTTATTACCGGGCCTGGTTATTTTTGGACAAAAACATCTAAATCTGGTCTAATATAAATGTTAGCACGGATCTGCACGCTGAGCATAGAGATACTGTTGGCGTCGTGTTTGTTTGTTGGGAAAAAAATAAATAACTTATTGGTTCACCTGAGTTCCCAGCCTAGCTGAGAGTTCAGTGCATTTCATATAATAGCATTTCAATTATTCTAATGAGTTGGCTTCTTATTAAAGTGTGATTACATTTTATTTACATTTGCGGTTTTTTTTTTAAAAAAATTATTAATAATTTGCATAACGAAAAAAATAAGTGTAAAGTAACAAAGTGACATAACTAATAATTATTAGTTTAATGGTAATTTTAAAATTACTGGTTTTTTTTAAATTTAGTTTAATTAAATGTTTAGTATGGTGTTGGAGTGTGGTTTCGTTTTGTGTTTTGAGCTTAATGTGCAATTGTTGAAAATTAGGGGATAGAGAAAGGTGGTTTGTAAGTTTGTTTGCAAACTACTTACATTTGTTTGTTTCAAAATTTAAGTTATTGTGCATAAGAGCTTGGTGATGATTGTTTTGAGGAGGTTTGTCGATGGCTGGGGTTACTCTGGATAAGGTCTGGAAGGTCTATGATAATGGGTATGAAGCGGTAAAAAATTTCAATCTGGAGATTGTGGATGGAGAATTTCTCGTGCTTGTGGGGCCATCGGGTTGTGGCAAGTCTACGACATTGCGGATGATTGCCGGTCTGGAACATAATACCAAGGGTGATATTAAAATCGGGGGTAAGGTGGTCAATGATACACCGCCGAAGGATCGGGATATCGCCATGGTTTTTCAGAATTATGCGTTGTATCCGCATATGAGTGTTTATAAGAATATGGCTTTTGGGCTGAAACTGCGCAAGTTCCCTAAAGAGGAGATAGACCGCAGGGTGATGAACGCCTCGAAAATTCTCGGTTTGGATGCTCTGCTCAAGCGTAGACCGGCGCAGTTGTCGGGAGGGCAGCGGCAGCGGGTGGCAATGGGGCGGGCAATTGTGCGTGAACCCAAGGCTTTTCTCTTTGATGAGCCGCTCTCGAATCTGGATGCGAAGATGCGCGTTGAGATGCGTAAGGAGATTTTGCTCCTGCATGAGCGCATGGATACAACCATGATCTATGTTACGCATGATCAGATTGAGGCGATGACCCTGGGAGATAGAATATGTGTGATGAATGTCGGGGTGATTGAGCAGGTGGGTGAACCTCGGGTAATATTTGATTATCCGGCGACACTCTTTGTGGCTCGTTTTATTGGTACACCGCCGATGAATCTCTTTGATGGCGAGCTCAGAAAGAGTAATGGGGTGTATTCCTTTGTCGGTGGGGAGTTTGAGATGGTTTTGCCGGAGCATATGCAGGGGCTCCTTGCGGGTAAGGAGAGTGGTCTGGAGGTGGTCTTCGGGGTGCGGCCACGTTCATTGACCTTGAAGGAGGCGTATGAAGGAGATCTTGGTTCGGCGGTGATTATCTCCGGGGTGCCGGGAATCTCTGAGATGCTCGGTGAAGAGGTGCTGCTCCATGTGGCCTGCGGGCCGGATGAATTTATCGCCAGTGTTGAGCCTAAGTATGAAGATGTAATAAAAGGAACTGAGGTTGAGTTTGTTCTGGATATGGAACTGGCGCATATCTTTGATAAGAAGAGTAGTCGTAATCTGACTATTCCGCCGGAGGTCTCCGATAATACTACCCTCTGGACCAAGCGTATTAATGAACGTAGTCAGCGCCGGCGTAAGCAGGCGTTGCAAGAGTAGATGGTAATGGATTTTCACAGAGTATTAACCTGACCTTTCAGTATGTGCTCTGTGGTGTTTTGAGTTGGGTGATATTGTTTTTTTGGAGTGAAGTTATGGATTATAAAGATCTGATAATGTATCAAATTTATCCGCGCAGTTACTACGACAGCAATAATGATGGTGTTGGTGATCTGCCGGGAATTACGGCGAAAATGGAGTATCTGGCAGGTCTGGGGATCAATGCGGTTTGGCTCTCGCCGTTCTTTACCTCGCCGATGAAGGATTTTGGTTATGATATCTCGGATTACCGGGATGTGGATCCGATATTTGGTACTCTGGATGATTATAAATGTATGTTGGATAAAGCCCATTCATTGGGTATCAAGGTGATTATTGATCAGGTGCTCAGTCATACCTCGGATAAACATCCTTGGTTTATTGAGAGTCGTTCAAGCCGGGATAACGCCAGAGCCGACTGGTATGTCTGGACCGATATGCAGGAGGATGGCACCCCGCCCAATAACTGGCTCTCGATCTTCGGCGGTTCGGCCTGGCAGTTCGATACCTCACGGGGGCAGTATTATATGCATAACTTCCTGACTTCGCAGCCGGATTTGAATTTTCATAATCCCGAGGTGCAGGATGCGGTGTTGGCGGTGAGTGAGTTCTGGCTGGATTTGGGGACTGATGGTTTCCGCTTCGATACAGCTAACTTTTATTTCTGTGATCAGCAGCTGAGGAGTAATCCGCCCTGGCTGGATCAGACTGCTACTGGACGCGGCGGCGGTGCCGGATTCAATCCGTATGCATGCCAGGAGCATAAGTATGATAAGACCCAGCCGGAGAATGTGGAGTTCTTCAAGCGTATGCGTAAGCTGGCAGACTCCAAGGGGGCGGTGGTAATGGTGGGTGAGATCGGTAGCGATTACGGCCTGCAGACGATTGCCGAGTATACCTCCGGTGAGGATAAGCTCCAGACCTGTTACGGCTTTGATCTCATGGAGAAAGATTGTGACGGCAAGTATATTTATGAGGTGCTGGATAAGGCCAAGAAGTACCTTGAGGATTCGTATATCTGCTGGGCAACGAGTAATCATGATGTGGAGCGGGTGGCTTCACGTTGGAGTGTTGCAGGTGTGTCGGCGGTGCAGATGAGTAAGTTTGCCATGGCAATCTTGATCGCAAATCGGGGGATGCCCTGCTTTTATCAGGGGGAGGAATTAGGACTAGTTGAGGCTGATGTGCCGTATGAGTTGTTGCAGGATCCGTACGGTATTGAATTCTGGCCGAAGATGAAAGGCCGTGATGGCTGTAGAACCCCGATGGTCTGGAGTTCTAAGAGTGGTGGCGGGTTCAATGACAGCGGGGAGTCCTGGTTGCCGGTAGATCCGGCGCATTTGGAGCGTTCGGTGGAGTCGCTGGAAGGAAATAAGGGTGAAACCCTTGAGACTTTGCGGACTCTATGCCAGTTACGCCACACTTCCGCTCCTTTAAAATATGGTGCGATTGAACTGGGTTGCCACAGCGATGATTACTCGGTCTTCAGTATAACCCGGGAGTATGAGGGAGAGAAGGCGGTATTTGTCTTCAATGCCAGCGGGGCGGAAGCGGTTCTTGACTGCGCTGATATCACTCAGGCTACTACGCTTTGGGATAAGGCAGAACTGGGAGCCAAGATTGAGGGTGAAAATATAATTATTGCGCCTTATGGCGTTTATGTGGGTGTGTAGTACTATTGCTTGTGTGGATCTGTCCAAAGAAAGGCAGAGTAGTTCTTTTTGTTTGGTTATTGTTTTGAGGAGTTTGGTTATGAAGAGATTATTATTGGTACTTATCGTGTGTCTGATAAGTTTTGGAGCGTTTGCTGCAGACAAGATTGAATTGAGTTTTCTGGTCGGTAGTAATGGGCATGATGTAACTGCGGCTAAGAGAGCGGCCGAGATGTATATGAAGCAGAATCCTGAGGTGACGATAAAGGTGATTGCCGGGCCGAAGAGTACGACCGATCTTCTGGGGTTGATCCTACAGAATTTTGAAGCCAAGAGTGGTGATATTGATGTATTCAACGGGGATGTGATCTGGCCGGGCGATCTGGCTAATCACTGTCTCTCACTCAATAAGTATATGACTCAGGAAGAGATCAAGCAGTATAATCCGGGTGTTATATTGAATAATACGTATAAAGGCGAACTCAAAGCTTTGCCGCTCTTCATTGATGTGCCAATGCTCTATTATAGAACCGATCTACTCAAGAAGTATGGTTATGATTATCCGCCCGCAACCTGGGAAGAACTTGAAGAGATGGCCGCCAAGATCCAGGAAGGTGAGAGAAAGGCCGGAAATAATGATTTTTACGGTTATGTCTGGCAGGGGGACGCCTATGAAGGGTTGACCTGTGACGGGTTGGAGTGGTTGGCTTCCAATGACGGTGGTACAATTGTTGATCACGACGGTAAGGTTACAGTTGCCAGCGACAACGCTATCGAGGCTCTTGAAATGGCGAAGAAATGGGTCGGAACAATCTCTCCGAAAGCGGTTCTCGGTTTCAAGGAAGAGGATTCACGGGCAATGTGGCAGGCAGGTAATGCGGCATTTATGCGTAACTGGCCGTACTGCTATCCTCTGAGTAATGCCGATGATTGTGTGATCAAGGGCAAGTTTGATTTTACCGTTCTGCCACGGGGCAAAGGATATAATGCGGTTACTATCGGCGGCTGGGAGCTCTTTGTAAGCAAGTATTCTGAGCATCCAGATGAAGCGGTGAAATTTGCCAAGTTTGCAGCCGGTTTTGACGTGCAGAAGATGCGCGTGCTGGATTATGGCTGGTTGCCAACATTTATGCCGGTATATGATGACCCAGAGGTGGCTAAGAACGAGTTTGTCAAGAAGATGGGGCCGATCGTAGCTGATGGTGTAGCCAGACCTTCAACTGTGACTGCTCCAAACTATGCCGAGGTATCGCGTATCTTCTTCACAACTGTGCATAGCATTCTCAGCGGTGAGAAAGAAGCTAAACGCGGCGCTAAAGAGATGGCAATCAAGATCAAAAAAGTTATGAAGTAACCGCGGTTTCCTCCCCATAGGCAGGTGGAGGGTAATGGGATAGGTATAATCTCCACCTGCTTATTTTTGAATGTGTACGCTTAGAAGGTGTTGTCGTTATTGTGTTTTGATACCTGGCGGCGTTTTGCCGACTGGATGTTTTGGGGTGTTGTGATGAGTAATATTAGTAAATCAGAGGTCAGGACGGCGTGGACGTTATTGCTACCGGCAATTCTTATATTTGCCTTGATTGCATTTTATCCACTCGTCTCTGTATTTTACTACAGTTTGACCGACAAGAAATTCGCTTCGGATAAACCGACAGAGTTTATTGGTCTTGATAATTATAAGATGATGTTATCGATGAATATCTTTGAGGTGCCGCCACTCAAGGATGATAAGGGGAATGTCGAGGTCGATGCAGATGGGAATACTCTCTACGAGGATACCTTTGATATTCTGCCGATGGATCCGGTTGCATATTGGGAGATGTCTACCTTCGATATATTTGGGAAACGTTATACTCTGGCTGCGACCGACCCGGAGTTTATTACCTCAATAAAGGATACCGTGCTCTTTGCGGTAATTGCCGTGGCTTTTGAGTTGGTATTGGGGCTCGCATTTGCGGTTACGCTTAATTCGCAATTCAAGGGGCGGGGAATTATGCGTATGGCACTCCTTGTACCCTGGGCGATTCCGACGGTGGTAAGTACCAAGATGTGGGCGTGGATGTTCAGTTCGCAGGGGTATGGTCTCTTCAATACGCTAGCGTATTATCTGGGGATATCGGATCACCAGATAGCTTTTCTGGTGAATCCCGGCTGGCAACTGCCGATAATGATTGTTATTGACGTCTGGAAGACGGTTCCGTTTATGGCGCTGCTGCTCCTTGCCGGTCTACAGACTATTCCCGATGATTATTACGAGGCAGCAAGTATTGACGGGGCGAGCAAGATTACCCAGTTCTTTACAATAACTCTGCCCTTGCTCAAACCCGCGATTGTGGTGGCGCTGATCTTTAGAATGCTTGATTCGCTCCGCGTCTTTGACCTCTTTCAGGTTTTATTCAGCTCCAAGTTCTTCTCGATGTCGAGTTATACGTATTACAAACTGATAGAAGGAAAGGAGATGGGCTACTCCTCGGCCTGTAGTGTGGTTATCTTTATTGCGATATTGATCTTCTCACTCTTCTTTATCCGAGTTTTAGGAAGGGAGCAGATACATGGAAAATAGTAGAAAATGGGGTAAATTTGTGGTCTATTTTGCTCTGGCGCTGATTTTGATATATCTGGTATTCCCGTTTGTCTGGGCGCTCAGTTCGTCTTTAAAATCAGATAACCAGTTGATTATGACCCCGGCTACACTCCTGCCGCGGGATCCGGGCACAGGTGATGTCTCTTTCTATTGGGGTAATTACATTACCGTCTTTAAAAATAGTGTCTTTGTGAACGGGTTGAAGAATTCGGCTATAGTCTCTATATCGACAACTCTGCTCTCATTGATTATCGGTGCTTTTGCTGCTTTTGCTCTGGGTAAACTCCGTTTCAAAGGGCGTACGGCGATGCTCTACCTTGTGCTTTCAATTACCATGTTCCCTCAGATATCGGTGCTTACCGGCTTGTATGCGGTGGTGCGAAATTTAGGGATCGATGTGATGCCGGGGATGATTCTCTCGTATATGCTTTTTACCCTTCCCTTTACGGTATGGGTGATGAGTTCATTCTTCAAAGGGCTGCCGGATGCCTTGCTTGAGGCGGCTAGCATCGACGGGGCGAGCTTCTTTCAGTCGTTCTATCTGGTGCTGTTGCCGCTGACTCTGCCGGCAATTGTGACTACGGGGCTCTTGGCCTTTATTGCCGCTTGGAATGAATATCTCTTTGCTCTGACTTTTACTTCGCTTAAGCAGGCGGATAGAACCGTACCGGTAGCTATCGCCATGTTCTCCGGGCAGTCGGCGCATCAGGAGCCCTTCGGGGCGATAATGGCGGCATCGATAATTGTGACCGTACCGTTATTGATACTGGTATTTGTGATGCAGAAGAAGATTATCGGTGGGCTTACCGCTGGAGCGGTCAAGGAATAAGTAGCGGGTTCTGCTGGTTTAATTGCTCTGGGCAGGTATTACACTGGTACTTGCCCTAGAGTTTTAGCGCTAAGGTACGTAAAATTATATTATAAAACCTGGTTCTTAGGTAATAATAGGCGATTAAGTTTCGGTAGGAATGAGATTAAATTATGAAAAATAGTGCATAGATATTATCTTGGTATTACTTGACTAAATCTGTTTTAATCCGTATAATCATCGCTTTATGCTGGTGTTACAGCATTTTGAATGAATAGGCGTCACATAATTTTTATGGAGATGGCTTTTCAGGAACGGGTAACGCCGTTCCTCGTTGTTTTGAAGAGAGAAAGCAGATGATCAAAGAAGCGGTTAAAAAATCGGCCACCCTTATCGAGGCGCTGCCTTACATCAAAAAGTTTCAAAATGAGATAGTTGTGATCAAGCTTGGTGGGAGTGCGCAAGAGGATGAGGAGATCTTGAAGAAGATCTTTACCGATATTGATTTTATGCATACCGTTGGAATAAAACCGGTAGTTGTGCATGGTGGAGGAAAATCGATAACTCGGGCTATGGCTGAGTCGGGGATAGAGGCGCGGTTTGTCCATGGTCAGCGGGTGACCTGTAGTGATACCATCAAGATTGTGAGTCGGGTACTTGGTGACGAGGTCAATTCACAGTTGATTGGGCTGATGGAGGCGGTCGGGGGTAAGGCAGAACCGCTCAACGGTCGTGATCACGGTTTTCTCAAGGCTTTAAAGAAGACACTGGATGATTCTCCAGATACCGACCTGGGATTTGTCGGTAATCCTGTGGCGATTGATGCGTCACTTGTATATCAGATACATGAACGCGGTGGCGTGCCGTTTATTGCCCCGATAGCCCATGGTCTGGGCGCTGATGCCGAGACTATTTATAATATTAATGGTGATACCGCTAGTGCGCTGATTGCCAGTGAGCTCAAGGCGAATAAGTTGGTCTTCTTTATGGATACGCTCGGGATCCTCCGGGATAAGAATGATCCAGACACCCTGATATCTCATGCTGATACCGAGTTGATAAACGTTATGACGCGCGATGGTATAATCGCAGAAGGGATGATTCCCAAGACTCAGGCGGCATTATATGCTCTTAAGGGAGGGGTGGACAAGGTACATATCGTTTCAGGTGGACAGCCGCATGCGCTGCTGCTGGAGATGTTCACTACGAGCGGGGTCGGAACCGAAATCGTGCTGTAAAGGGGGAGTGTGCCTGCAGCGGGTTGTCTGTAGGTGTTTTTTGCTGAGGAGATAGAGATGAGTATTACCCAGAAAGAGATTGAAGAGCAGTTTTCAAAATATGTTATCGCTAATTATAAACGTTTTCCGCTGACTATTGTCCGCGGCGCGGGTAGTCGAGTCTGGGATGCTGCGGGTAGAGAGTATATAGATCTGTTTCCCGGCTGGGGTGTGGCCGGACTTGGACACTGTCATCCGGAGATAAGTAAAGCGGTGGCTGCGCAGGCCAATAAACTTATTCATGTCGCTAATAATTATTATATTGAGGAGCAGGGGCAGTTCGCCCAGATGCTTTCGGAGCGGGCGGACGGGCAGAAATGTTTCTTCTGTAATTCTGGGGCTGAAGCGGCTGAAGGGGCGATCAAGCTGGCGCGTCTGCACTGTAAGGGTAAGTACAAACTGATTACCATGGAGGGGTCGTTTCACGGCAGAACCTTTGCGGCGGCTACCGCTACCGGTCAGCCGGCTTACCGTAAGGCATTTGAGCCGACAGTCCCGGGTTTTTCCCACGCTAAATTCAATGATATCGCTAGCGTAAAGGCGCTAGTTGATGCTGAGACTTGTGCGATCATGCTTGAACCGGTGCAGGGTGAGAATGGGGTCTTTCCGGCAGATAAGGAATTTCTCCTAGCGCTGCGTAAACTCTGTGATGAGCAGGGAATGCTGTTGATCTTTGATGAGGTGCAGACCACGCCGGCACGTCTGGGGGAGTGGTTTGGCTATCAGTATTTCGGGGTGCAGCCTGATATCCTGACCTCGGCCAAGGCGATTGCCGGAGGCATGCCGATGGGGTTGATCATGGCTAGACCCGAGGTCGCCGCTAGTATGGTTCCCGGTACTCATGCCAGTACCTTCGGCGGGAATTCCATAGGTTGTGCTGCCGGTATCAGGGCGATTGAGGTGATTGAAGAGCAGGGTCTGCTCGCCAATATTAAGCGTTTGAGCGAGTATGTAGTTGAACGGGTTGAGCTTCTGGCTAAGAGTACCGGCGTGATCAAGGAGATACGGCGCGCTGGGTTGATGATAGGTATTGAACTAGATGTAGAAGGCGCGGAGATAGTAGACAAGTGCCGCGAGGAAGGGGTGCTGATCAATTGTACCCATGGTACTGTACTCCGTCTGCTGCCAGCTTTTAATATTTCTGAAGAAGAGTTGGGCAAGGGGTTTGATGTTATTGACAAGGTTATACAGGCCAGATAACCGCTGGTTGAAGCGGGGCAGAGCCTAGAGAGGTAAGGGATATAATGAAGAAAGATTTTATAAATATAATGGACTTCTCAAGAGCGGAACTTGAGGTTATTTTGACGCGTGCCGGTGAGTTGAAACGCCGGAGACGGGAGGGTAAGACTGACGATCTGCTCAGAGGCAAGACTTTGGGCATGTACTTTCAGAAAGCGTCGCTGCGTACTCGTATCAGCCTGGAGGTGGCGATGAACTCGCTCGGTGGATCCGCTATCTATATGGATTACAACGGTAAGGCGATGTTCGAACGGGAGTCATTACCGGATCAGGCGCGGGTTATGGCCAGATTTGTGGATATTGTCAGTATGCGCACCTTCTCGCATGCCGAGATTGAGGAGTATGCACAGTGGTGTGATAAGCCGATAATTAATGCGCTCTCCGATTATTCCCACCCTACTCAGGCTTTGGCGGATATTATGACTATGCGCGAATGTTTTGGGGATGATTGTAAGGGACGGCAGCTGGTATATGTCGGGGATGGGAATAATGTGGCGCGAAGCCTGGGCGTTATCTGTGCGAAGTTGGGTATTAAATTTGTTATCGCCAGCCCGGAAGGGTACCATCTCGGTGAAGCTGATCTGGAACAGATACGCCGGGCCTGCCCGGGGTGTGAACTGAGCGAGATAGTTGATCCGCAAGAGGCGGTAAAGAATGCAGATGCTATTTATACCGATGTCTGGGCTAGTATGGGGCAGGAAACAGAAGCGGAGAAGCGCTTGCGGGATTTTGCGGCGTATCAAGTTAACCGTGAACTTGTCGCTTTGGCCAAAGACGGGGTACGGGTATTGCATTGTCTGCCTGCGCATCGCGGTGATGAGATAACCGATGAAATTATGGATGATACCGCTGTCTCGGCTGTCTTTGATCAGGCTGAGAACCGGATGCATATCTATCGGGGATTGATAACAACGCTACTGGGCGTTTAGGGCTTTGTGGCTGAAAGGATGTTGATGAAGCGAGCAGAATCTCTCAGAGATATAGAGATAGTACGGGGCTTTACCAAATATGCGGAAGGTTCGGTGCTGATAACCTGTGGTGATACCAGGGTTATTTGTACGGCATCGGTAAGTGAAGGAGTACCACCGTTCAAGAAGGATAGTGGTGAGGGATGGGTGACTGCTGAGTACGGAATGTTGCCCCGGAGTACACATTCACGGATGAATCGTGAGGCCGCTAAAGGCAAACAGAGTGGGAGGACAGTTGAGATTGGGCGGCTTATCGGGAGGAGTCTGCGCGCTGCGGTAGATCTTACCAAGCTGGGTGAGAATACAATCAATATTGATTGTGATGTGATTCAGGCGGATGGGGGTACGCGTTGCGCCAGTATTACCGGTGGTATGGTGGCACTCTATGATGCTTTGGCCTGGCTTCAGGATTGTGAGCTAATTACCGAATTGCCGATCCGGGATTTTGTGGCGGCGGTGAGTGTCGGTATAATTGAGGGTGAGCCCCGGTTGGATCTCTGCTATTTGGAGGATAGCACGGCAGAGGTCGATATGAATGTGGTGATGACCAGCGGCGGAAAGTTTGTGGAAATTCAGGGGACGGCTGAAGGCGAACCGTTCTCTAATTCTGAGTTTGATACCTTGCGTAGCTTAGCAAGCAAAGGGATTGCAGAGTTGGTGTGTCTGCAAAAGAAAGCTCTGGGAATAGAATGAGTAAGATTACCGATATAGTATTGGCCAGTCGTAACCCGAAGAAGTTGGCAGAGCTAACTAGCGTGCTGGCGCCACTGGGAATTACACTCCATTCGGTTCTGGATTATCCTGAAGCTCCGGAGGTTGAGGAGACTGGGGATACGTTTATGGAGAATGCGGCGCTCAAGGCGGAGTCGGTGGCTGCAGCGCTGAATCTGCCGGTATTGGCAGATGATTCTGGCTTGATGGTGGATTATCTGGGGGGAGAGCCTGGGGTCTATTCTGCGCGGTATGCTGGTACCAGGGCGACAGATGCGAGTAATAATCAGCTCTTACTCCAGAGATTGCAGGGAGTTCCGGCCGCAAAACGGGGTGCTAGATTTGTTTGCGTACTGGCTTTTTCGTGTGGTGGAAATGGAAGTGCGTTCTTTGAGGGTGAGACCCGGGGAATGATCCTTGAAGAGCCGGTAGGGGAGGGAGGATTCGGTTATGATCCGATATTTTACTCCGTTGAGCTTGAGCTGAGTTTTGCGCAGGCAGGAAGCCAGGCCAAGAATGAGATAAGTCATCGTGGTCGGGCTGTAGCAAAATTTATTGACTGGTTGCGAAAACAATAGTTTTAATATAAATTGATAGTTTATTGGGATGAAAGAGTGTGCTTTGTTGGGAGAAATAGAGTATGGGAGATAAACAGAAATTAGCTTTGGGCATAGATTTGGGTGGAACCAATTCGCGGTGTGCGGTTATTGATGATACCGGGAAGGTACTGCTCAACAATAGAATGCCTACACCAAAGAACGGCGGTTTTGAGGCGGTATCAGATACCTTGGCGGAATTGGTAAATAAGACGGTAGCAGATTTCGGCGTAGATAAGAGCGAATACTTGGGAACTTGTGCGGCGTGCCCAGGTATTGTCAATTCGGAGAAGGGAATTGTTTACGATACACCTAATCTACAGTTAAAGGATGCTCCGTTGGGGCAGCGGCTTACGGAACTTACCGGGATTAAAACGATTCTGGAGAATGATGCCAACGCCGCAGGGTATGGTGAGTTCTTTGCCGGAGTGGCCAAAGGTTGTTCGACAATGCTGATGATTACTATCGGTACCGGTATCGGTGGTGCTATTGTACTGGATAATAAATTGTGGAAGGGCGTCGACGGGTTGGCCGGTGAGATCGGGCATCTTATTGTGGAGAATAACGGTAGGCCTTGTGGGTGTGGGGGCAAGGGGTGTATTGAGACTTATGCTTCAGCCTCATCGATTCAGAAACGGTTTGTTGAAGAACTGGAAGCCGGACGGAAGAGCGTACTGGCGAGTCGCGAGGATTATGCTACGATTACTTGTGAGGATGTCTTCAATACGGCTATGGCTGATCAGGATGAACTAGCCTTGGAAATAATAGATTCGGCTACTCATTACATTGCCAATCTCTGCGCAGGTATGGCTAATCTTCTTAATCCGGAGATGATGGTGATTTATGGCGGGATTATTCAGGCGGGTGATTTCTTATTTGATAAGATTAATGAGAAGTATAAGATCCTCCCATTCAAGCGGGCTATTGATCGGATGAAGATTGTTCCGGCTGAGCTTGGGGGTGATGCTGGGGTCATCGGAGCGGCCGGCTGCGTCTTTCATGAACTAAAATAGAATTATTAATACCTTAGTTTTATAAGTCAACTTTTTATTTGGTATTGAAATCTGTTGGGTAATCTATAAAATATTATTATTCAAGCGTGACAGCCCTTACAAATGTGTAGGGCTGTTTCTTTTATTGGATCATTAGGTCTTTAGCAATTGATATTAAAGGTGGCTCTGTAGCGATGAAAAAGAATAATATACGTAATTTCAGTATAATAGCCCATATTGACCATGGTAAGAGTACCCTTGCCGATAGGATGCTCTTGGAGACGGGGATGGTCAGTGAGAGGGAATTCCGGCAACAGTTACTGGATGATATGGATATTGAACGGGAGCGCGGTATTACGATAAAAGCCAGATCTGTGGCGATGAATTATAAACCTGGAAATGGAGAGGAATATCTCCTGAATCTTATCGATACCCCGGGGCATGTGGATTTTACCTATGAAGTTTCTCGCTCCTTGGCGGCGTGTGAAGGAGCTTTACTCGTGGTCGACGCCTCGCAGGGAATCGAGGCGCAGACTATTGCCAATGCCTACCTCGCTCTTGAGCATGATCTGAAAATAATTCCGGTGGTCAATAAAATAGATCTTCCGCATGCGGTTCCAGATGCGGTTCAAGAAGAGATAGTCTCCTTCCTTGGTTGTGAGCCGGAGGAGGTTATTTTTACCAGTGCTAAGACCGGGGCGGGGATTCGTGAGGTGCTTGAAGCTATTGTCCGGGATATTCCACCACCTCCCGGTAATGAAGATGGGGTATTGCGAGGATTGATCTTCGATTCGGTGTATGATGATTACCGGGGAGTGATAACCCATCTGCGGGTGGTTGACGGTGGGGTCAAAAAGGGTGACATGGTGCATATGATCGCTAGTGGTTCGAGTTATGAGGTTACGGAACTCGGTACCTTCAGACCGGCTATGACTCAAGTACAGGCACTTACAACCGGGATGGTTGGTTATGTGGTAGGTAATATCAAGGAACTATCAACGGTAAAGGTCGGGGATACTCTTATCAATGATAAGGCCAAGGTCGAGCCGCTTGCAGGTTATGAAGAGCCCAAGAGCATGGTATATTGCGGGTTGTACCCTAGTTCTAGCGAAAATTTCGAGAATTTACGTAGAGCTCTGGAGAGGCTGTCGCTCAATGATTCTTCTTTTACCTTTGAAGCGGAGACCTCGCAGGCACTGGGCTTCGGGTATCGCTGTGGCTTTCTGGGCATGCTGCATATGGAGATTATCCATGAGCGGCTGGAGCGGGAGAGTGACCTGGATCTGATTATGACTGCACCGAATGTAACTTATCAGGTTGAGTTGACCTCAGGCAAGGTCGTGGATGTGCATAGTGCTGCCGATGTGCCGGATGCAGCGATGATAACCAGTTTTCGTGAGCCTGTAGTAAAGTTACAGGTTATGGTTCCCAAGGAGTTTATCGGTACGATAATGACCCTTACCGAGGAACGTCGGGGTGAGTATAAGGGGTTGGAGTATATCGGTTCAAACCGGGCTCTATTGACTTATGAGATCCCATTTGCCGAAATAGTCTATGATTTCTATGATATTCTCAAGAGTTCGACCCGCGGTTATGGAACCATGGATTATGAGATGTTGCGATACCAACCAGAAGATTTATGCAAGATGGATATTCTAGTACATCAGGAACCGGTAGATGCTCTGTCAATTGTCTGCCTAAAATCCCAAGCGCAGCGGCGTGGCCGGGCTGTACTTAAAAAACTACGTCAAGAGATTCCAAAGCATATGTTCCAGATAGCGCTGCAGGCCGCAGTGGGGGCGAAGGTTGTTGCGCGTGAGAATATCTCGCCCTTCAGGAAGAACGTTACGGCTAAGTGTTATGGCGGTGATATTACGCGTAAGCGTAAGCTGCTTGAAAAACAGAAGGAAGGTAAGAAGAGGATGCGCTCGATAGGTAGTGTTACTGTGCCGCAGAAGGCCTTTCTTGCAGTTCTTAATACTAAGGAATAATGTGCGACTTGTCCTGAAAGAAGTTTGTAATAATAAAAGGTAATTTATTGATATTGTATTGTGATTATACCATTTTTGTTGACAAATGACACCAATGTCTTGTTTTCCCTGAGACGGGTTTTAGTATTATTTGAAAAAGGAGTATCAAGAATAAACCTGTTTATTAGGAATTTGTTAGAAATAGAGGTGGTTTTTTTTTTAAAAAAAAATATGCTGTTTTGATGGTAGCTTTGCCTTTAATTGGAGTTTGTACTTGGGTAAGGGAATTATAGCATATGTAAATTTGATAAGTTAGGTAAATGCTAATTTCAGTGGAAGAGTATCTATTACTCTTGTGATAGTATAGAGATATGATGTTTATGGAAAAGTATAAAAAGTTGACACTGGGGTTAATAAGTAAGTAATTGTCAATATATAATTGTAAACGCTATGTAAATCAAACTCGCAGAGGTCTTATAAAATTGTTATTATTGCACGCTATGATGCTATCAATCTTGGAGTAGCGTTTTTTTTTAATTGGAATAAGTCGCAATAGTATTATATAATATTTCGTGTATGTTTATTTTTGGTGACGGTTAAGTCAAGCTATAAATTTTGTGCTAAAAGGAGACTGACTTATGAAATTAGTTCACAAGATTGGTGGCGGTTTTTTAGGTCTAGTATTAATAATTGCATTTTTAGGCGTCTTTGCCTGGATAACGGTTCATTCTATTAATACTGGCATAACCACTATATCTACGAAGAATTTACCTGATTTGCTCAATGCGGAGAGTGATGCAATCAAGGTTGAACAGATACAGACCGATCAGGTCAGGTATGTAAACGATCCTTCTGAGGATATGGCCAAGGTGATTATTCTTGCAGCCGAGGGTATTATTGAATCTGGAAATCAGGTGTTGGTGCGAGTTGATAATTCGGAAGTGAAAATGCCGGAGGAGATGATTGCGCTATACCACGATGTAGAAGATAATCTGCTTGGGTTCAAGGAAAAATTCGAGGTCTTGCAGGAGAGTGTAAAAGCTGAGGAAGAGAGCAAGCAGGAGATGGTGGATTCTTCAGAGAGTCTCACGACTATGCTCAATATGTTTTATAAGGTAAAGGATGCTAATCAGGCCGATCTACTTCAGGTTCTTGATGAGATAAATGCACTCAAGTCGCTGGTAAATGAATTCATGACTCTTGGTTCGCAGATACGCACTACTAAACTGGATAATGTTGAAGCTACCTTCAAAGTATTTGAACAAAAGAAGGAAGCTATTATTGAGCAGACAAATCAGGTAATTAATAGTTTGGAGCAGGCAGAAAAGATCAAAGGACTTATTCTCAAACGGTTTGTAACCTCTTATTATGAGTCGGTGGAGATTCTGACTAAAGGAATCGGCAAGGATACTGATGATCCAAAGGAATTGAAAAAAGCAGAAAAAGATTTTGCCAGAGCTAGTAAAGAGATAGGTGTGGTTTTGACCCGTCTGGAAGAGCTGCCAAAATCGCGTATTAAAGCTAATTCTGCAGTTGTGGCTCAACTCAAGGAGCAGAGTAACCTGGTCTCTGATGTCAGGATTTCGACTCTGAATTATATTATAACCAAGAATCCTATGTATAAGGATATCTCTAATGTTATGCTCAAGCGCTGTACGGAGAATCTTGATAAACTCACCGGCTTGCTGGTAACCCAGGAAGACAAGATGGCGGTAGTAGAGATTATGAATAGTGTTTACGCATATCGGGATATTGTTGATGAATGGCAGAAACAGG
This sequence comes from Planctomycetota bacterium, assembly GCA_963556115.3. GTDB lineage: Bacteria > Planctomycetota > SZUA-567 > SZUA-567 > SZUA-567. Next base: position 389,405 of record CAUVYI020000007.1, read on the forward strand.
CTTTAAATATTAATAATGTTTATATCCCTGAGGCAACTGCAAAACTCGAGAATTCTGCGGAGGCACTACGCAAGATTGTTGGAAAAGTCGAGGAGTCAACAGTGCATTCGCTACAGAAGATGGTTGAAAAAGGTATTGAGCAGAGTAATCTCGGAATTGTGATAAGTGCGATAAGCGCCCTTGTCGGTATCTTTTTGGCGGTGTTTATTACCCTTGGTGTGCGTCGGGGGATTATGCGGGTGCTGGATATTCAAAGCAGGCTAGTGCATGACGGTGACCTCCAGATTGAGATAGATGAAAAGTCACTTCAGAAGAATGATGAGATCGGACAATTGTTCCGGGTTGCCGAGAGTGTGCTCGAAGATTATAAGCGGATCAATGGCATTGCCCAACGCCTGGCCTCTGGTAAGTGGCGCACCGAGGTGGTGGTTAAATCCGATAAGGATGAGATGAACCAGAATCTCTCAATTATGATTGAACAGGTTAATATGGCACTCAATAAAGTGGCGAATACCGTTGAACGAGTTGCGCATGGTGCCGAGCAGGTGCGCGCTGCAAGTCAGTCATTATCCGATGGCGCGACCTCACAGGCTGCATCACTGGAGCAGATCTCTTCATCAATGTCTGAACTTGGTTCGCAGACCAATCTCAATGCCGAGAATGCCGAACAGGCTAGCAGTCTTTCCAAGGATGCCAATAAGGTTGCAATTGATGGCAAAGAGAAGATGGATGAGTTGGCAACAGCTATGGAAGAGATTAGTAGATCTGCAGCTGATACTCAGAAGGTGGTAAAGACTATCGATGATATTGCGTTCCAGACCAATTTGTTGGCACTCAATGCCGCGGTTGAAGCGGCTCGAGCCGGGGCGCATGGTAAGGGATTTGCTGTAGTGGCTGAAGAGGTAAGAAACCTGGCGGCAAGATCTGCCAAGGCTGCTGGTGAGACCGCAATTCTTATTGAAAATGTAGTCAAAGAAATAAATAAGGGTAACACGGTTGCGATTGCGACAGCAGAAGTTCTGGAAAGTGTAGCTCTGGGTATTAATAAGACAACAGATCTGGTGGGTGAGATTGCGACAGCTTCGGGTGAACAGGCGCAGGGTGTTGCTCAGATAAATATGGGACTCCAACAGATAGATGCCGTGACGATGCAGAATACCGCAAATGCCGAAGAGACCGCCAGTGCGACCCAGGTAATGAAGGAGCAGGCGAGTGAACTTCAAGATCTTGTTAGCAGATTTGAACTGAAGCTTGAGCAGGATCTGGATGAAGAGTATTATGATGAGGAGTATGATGATGACGGCGGAGAGTATCTTGACCTTGATGAGGAGCCTACAGCACCTCAATTAGGTTGGGGCGGGCAGGAAGATTATGACAAGTCTGAAGCTAATGAGGACGAGGACGGTAAGTAATAGTTATTTTAGCCCGGTTTTTAAGAATAATCCTAGACACAGAGTTTATTTTACGTAATATTTAAGAAGTACTTGCTGATGGTATTGGCAAGTACTTCTTATTTGTTTCTATAAATCTTTGCGTATTGAGGCTTAACATGAAGTTTATAAATAATATGTGGATTATGCTGGTTGTAGGTATGTTGTTTGTCGGTTGTAGTGAGCAGGGGCGCGTAGAATCACAGAATAATGCTGCAGGTGATACTGGGGCTGCTGCGTCTACGCTAGCGACCGGGGCGGGGAAAACTGACTCTGTCGGGTATACCGGACCTGCCGGGAGGAGGATGCTGGCCGAGGATTTCTCTTCGTCGTTGCGTTCTGGAGTGACGGTAGTCTACTTTGCAAAGGTAGCTTGCCCTTCTTGTGAGCGTCAGGACAAAATCTGGAAGAAATTTATCAATAAGTTGCCGACCGGGGTGAACGCGGAAAAACGCTTTACATATGCGGTTAATTATCAAGCCTATGGGGTTAGAGAGCTACCGACGATAATTGTCTATGACAATGGGGTCGAGGTGGATAGGCATGTCGGGGTGATGAGTGAGGCAGAACTCAATCGGGTGGTACGTTAGTAGACTGGAGCAGAGCTTTGGGGTTTATCCCAAGTCTGACAGAATTTTTCCGGCAGATAGTTTATCCGGTGTCGTCGGTACAACTGCTGGTGAGTTTGTGGGTTGGGTACAGTTGATTCCGGGAGACTTTTTCTCAAGTTTGTTTTATCTGTTTGTCGAGAAAATAGCGCTGAATCCATTGCTTATTGCCAAATTTGTGAATAAGCAAGTTTTCAGATAGTGGCTCAGGGATATTGGTTACGTATTGTTGAGTAATCGGATGGATGGTTTTATGCCGAATGGACAGCTTTATTATGGTTGTTTTTTTTAGGTAAAATAGCGAAACCTCTTGACAGAGTAGGCGGCTGTCAATAGAATTACATTTCAATTTTTAAGGTTTTATTCGGTTTAAGTTTATTATAGATAAGGAGATATACATGGCACATTCACGTTGTAAGCCATCGGCTACCCGTAGAGGAGAACCCCGTGGACGTTGGCTACATAAAGGTGGTTCACTACCTAAGGCTAAGAAGACTGCACGTAGATAGTCTTTAGAGCTTATTAGTTTTTTGTATGTGGTGTCTTCCTTCCGGAAGATACCATTTTTTTTTGCTTGTGTTACTTGGTAGTATAGTTGAGATTTGATAGAGTAAGCTTTGGTTATATAAAATGGAATAAGCATGCCTTGTATTTGTCGATGATGATAGTTTTCTTTAATGCTGGTGCGGGTAGTTTGCTTTAGATTTTCAGATTTGTTATTCTCTATAGCATAATAACTTAAGTCTGTTTATACAGGCGGTAGAAGAAAATGAGCATTTTTTGTGAATAGAAACTTAAAATAAGCAAAAAAATCGATTAAGAGTTTGGGTGGCATATATTGTGCTGGAGGAGAGGAGTGTTTGTCATATATGGTATGTTGTGCATGTGGTTTGGGGTATGCAAAAAGTAACAATCGGTCAATTTGTGAAAAAACTCAACTTTTGCCGAAAAATTTCCTTGAAATTCTTATTGTTCTCGCTATGGTTATATTTAATTACTCTCCGATGAAAGTTGGACAGGCTGTAAGTATGTTGGGGTCTGGGTCGTTGAGTTTATTGTGTGATGAGATTTTACTTTTTTGTGTATGCTTTGCGTTGAAATGTTTGGGTGAAAAGTTATGGAGTCAGATAGTATGCGAGTTGAGTATTTAGGATTTGCTCAAGAAGAGGTACTAAAGTGGCGAAGTGGGGTAGTACAAAAGAGGGAGAAGCTTTTTAGAAAGCACTGGAAGAACAGGCGGGTTATTCCAAATCTTATTTCACTAGAGGCTGCAAGGGACTTTGAGTTTGTGCTTGATTGGTATGATGAATCTGATGAGGTTATCTTGAGAGACCGGGAACGTCGGAGGTTGGATAAGCTGATTGCTCTTGGGGTCGACGTAAATCTGCCGAAAGAGAAGCAGCCCTTGGTCTGAGTAGGTTGTTTGAAGAGTGGGAATGGGGTATTTGTGGGTCAGAATCCGAGGATTCTGACCTTTTTTTTTTCTTCCTTGTCTATTAAAATAATGCTTATATAATTATTTTGTTGAAAGATCGAGATAGAAAAAAGGACATACTATGAGCAAGAGTACACTTCTTTATGCAGCGCATGTTGAGCGGGAAGCCAAGATGATAGATTTCAATGGCTGGAATATGCCCTTGCAGTATAAGACTGGCATTATCAAAGAACATATGGCGGTGCGGAAGGGGGTGGGGATCTTTGATACCTCGCATATGGGTGAGTTTATTCTGGTAGATATCAATGTGCGGGCAACGCTCAATAAGCTTCTAGCCGGGGATTTCACCAAGGTGAGAACAGGTAGAATGCGTTATAGCTTTATCTGTAATGAGGCTGGGGGAGTGCAGGACGATGTGGTCGTCTTTATCCTCAGTGAGCAGGAGGCGATGATCTGTGTGAATGCTGGCGATATTGCCGGGGATTATGCTCAACTGACAAATTCTCTGCCGGCGGGAGCGGTACTTGAAGAGCAGTCTGCAAGTACGGGTAAGGTTGATATTCAGGGACCGCTGGCGTACAAGGTGGTGGAGAAGCTTACTGGTTTTGATCTGCGTACCTTCCCGTTCTATTCGTTTATTGTCTCCGAGTGGCAGGGTTCACCTATGATCTTGAGCCGTTCGGGGTATACCGGCTCGGCTGGGGTAGAGATATTTGTTGATGCTGATGCGTTGGGACAGCTCTGGTATTATGCGCTTGAAGCCGGAAGCGCGTATGGGTTGATACCTTGTGGGCTTGGCGCTCGTGATACCTTGAGGCTTGAAGCCGGACTACCTTTGTACGGGCATGAACTATCTGCTCAAATCAATCCGCTGATGACCGGTTATGCAGGGTTGGTAAGCCTGGGTAAAGCCGAGGACTTTCCGGGTAAAGCTGCGCTGCAAGCGGTGGCGCGCTCGGGAGATACTGCGCAGCTGCTTGTAGGGTTGCAGCTTGAGAGTAAGCGCATCGCTCGTGAAGGGAGTGCTATACTTGCTGGTGGAGTCGAGGTAGGTCGGGTAACCTCTGGCGGGCCTGGTATCTTTGTGGGTGGAAGTATAGCTTTGGGTTATATAAACCAAGATCTGGCTGCACTCGGCGGCAGGGTTGAGCTTGAATTAGGTAGGACTACAGTAGGGGCGGTGGTCAGTAAACTGCCATTTTACGCCACTTCGGAGTTACGTCAAGTCCTTCCTGAGAAGCAGTAATTGCTGCGTTTATACCGGTGGTGAGGGCTGGCAGACGAGGATATTTCAATTAAAGTTGATTAAATTGAAAAATATGCTTGACAAAATAATGTGTTAAGTATATTTATAATTTTATTGTGGTTGCTTTAGATTGTGGGGAAAACTGTTTTTGGAGATTGTACTATGAGTGAGGTTGATGCTGAACTCTTCTATACAAAAGATCATGAATGGGTTCTGATAGAGGATAACGTAGTAACTGTCGGTATTACCGATCATGCACAGGATGAACTGGGGGATATCACCTATGTCGAGTTGCCTGAAGATGACGCGGAATTTGGTGAGGGGGATGAGGTCTGTACGATAGAGTCGGTAAAGGCATCGTCTCCGGTATTTGCGCCACTCTCGGGGCAGATAATTGAGGTCAATAGTGAGCTTGATGCTGAACCGGGGGCGGTAAATAGTGATTGTTATGGTGCTGGCTGGATCTTTAAGATGGAGATTGCCGATGCGAGTGAGATCGAAAATCTGATGAACGCGGAAGATTATGAAGATTATATCGCGTAACTTAAGTGTCTAATGTACGGCAGTAGCTTATATTTTGAAGTATTAGAGAGTTGGAGTAATCCTAACTCTCTTTTTTTTATACTGGCAGTAAGGTTAAAGCAATTGACTATTTCTGAATTCATGGTAGTATTAAGGGGTTGCATATTTAGCTTGGGTTGAGATTGACTGAGATTAGAGGCTGGAGGAAAGATGGCGTATATACCGCATACCGCAGAAGATACCAAGAAGATGCTGCAAGCTGTAGGTGTTGATGAAATTGAGGAGTTGTTTGCTGGTATACCGGATTCACTCAAGAATTTTGAACTCAATCTGCCCAAAGCTATGAGCGAGCTCGAATTACTCGAACATATGAAGGAGCTTGAGTCCAGTAACCGGTATCCGATGCGTCCGGGGAATTACTTTATCGGTGGCGGAGCATATAATCATCATATCCCGGCTGCAGTGGATGAACTCTGTAGCCGGAGTGAGTTCTATACGGCGTATACCCCGTATCAGCCGGAGATAAGCCAGGGCATGCTCCAGGCAATTTTTGAGTATCAGACGGCGATCGCACGAATTACCGGTTTGGATGTATCCAATGCTTCCCTTTATGATGGGGCGACTGCGGTATATGAAGCGGCGGTAATGGCGGTAAATCATACCCGTAAGAGCAAAATTATCTATGATAGTTCGGTAAATCCACATTACCGGGAGGTTATGGATAGTTATGGGCGTAATGCCATGATAGATATGGAACAGATCCCATATGCTGATGAGCCAGAACAGAGCATTGACCATATTCTTGCTGCGGTCGATGATGATACTGCTGCCGTTATCGTTCAGTATCCGGACTTTTTCGGCAGGATTGGAGATTATTCGCGACTGGCGGTTGAGCTTCATGCGCGCAAGAAGCTGTTGATTATGATTGTCAATCCGCTTGGACTGGGGATTCTCAAGACTCCCGGGACTATGGGGGCGGATATAGCTGTTGGTGATGGGCAGCCATTGGGAATGCCACTTAATTATGGCGGACCGTATCTCGGCTTTATCGCGGCGACAACAAAATTACTCCGCAAGATGCCCGGTAGAATGGTTGGAGAGACTGTGGATAAGGCTGGTAAGCGTGGTTTTGTCCTTACGCTTCAGGCGCGTGAGCAGCATATCAAGCGGGAGCGAGCTACGAGTAATATCTGCTCTAATCAGGCACTTTGTGCGCTACGGGCGCTGGCATATCTGGCAGTTATGGGTAAGAGCGGGTACAGACAGGTTGCGGAACTCTGTCTGCAGAAGGCGGCATATGCTCGCGAGGTTTTGGGAGAGATACCAGGGGTGAAACTCGTCTTCGGGGGTAGGCATTTTAATGAGTTTGTGCTCAGGCTGGATAGACCGGTACTCGATCTCTTCAGACGGCTTGGGCATACCTTTGAGCCGGGGATACGGTTGGATCGCTGGTATCCAGAGCTCGCTGACTGCCTCTTGGTGGCTGTGACGGAACTAAATTCCAGACGGGATATAGATCTCTATGCCCTACGGCTCAGAGAGTGGTTGCGTTGTTAGTTTATTCCGGCCGGAGTGGTGCTCAGGCATTTGGAGAAATTGGTTATTGGAATTTATATATAGTTTTATGGTAAATGAGAAAGGGTAGGATTATGTTGAGCTTTGCTGTAGATAAGGCCAAATGTGTCAAATGTGGGCTCTGTGTTCAAGATTGTCCGACGCGAATTATCGAGATTCCTGAGAGTGAATTACCCCGGATTAAAGATGGTTCTGCCGAGAATTGCCTGGGTTGCCAGCACTGCTATACCATTTGTCCGACTGGCGCGCTATCTATATTTGGTCTTAACTCCGAGTTGGATAGCATCGAACTCAATGCTCAGTCTCTACCCGCTGCGGATAAGCTTGAGGTGTTGATCCGCGGCAGGAGGAGTACTCGCAAGTATAAGCAGGAGAATGTCGAACCTGGATTGATTCAAAAATTATTGAAGGCGGCAGTAAATTGTCCTACAGCGGTGAATAACTCGGGACTCAGGTTTGATGTGATTGCTGATATTGGTAAGATGGATGATATTCGCAGTGGTATTATGGATAGCCTGATTACTTATAGCCAGGAGCGTGAATTTCCGCCTGAAGCGGCGTACCTCGCGGGTAATGCCATCGAACCTTGGAAGAAGTATAAGGCAGATGTTATCTTCAGAACTGCGCCCCATGCTCTTATTGTCTCTGCTTCTGCGGCTATTCCGTATTGTTCTATGACTGATGTGAGTATCGCCTTGAGTTACTTTGAACTTCTGGCCAATGCCAGTGGCGTGGGGACTACTTGGTGCGGACTCCTCAAGCAGGCTCTGGAGCTACTCCCTGAGTATAAGGAGAAGCTCATTACACCGGGAGCAGGGGTATATTACTGTATGCTCTTTGGTTATCCTGATGTTAGGTATGCCCGAACTGCCAAGCGTGAGGCCGGGGCTAAAATCAATTATATCTAAGCATATTTTAGCGTTTATTGGAAAATTGGTTTAGTACAGGCAGATCCGCGTGGGTGAATCTGCCTGTACTCTTATTCTTTGCTGCCTCTATATAGCTCATACTTGAGGAGCCGACACTCTATATTGCCGTTGAAGAACTCGAATCTACGGCTGGCTTTCAGTCCGACCAGTTTGGCCAGTTCGAGATTTCCGGTGAAGATATAGCCGGTGTAGCCAGTACAATTCTGCTTTAGCCAGTCGCCAATACGTCGATACTCAGGTTTAAGTGCTTCGACTGTGCCGAGCCTTTCCCCATACTCAGGATTGAGAATGATAATTCCGTTCTCGGTCTGGGGCAAAGGGGTTGCGGCAAAATCACACTCTTTGAACTCTATCATCTCTTCGACCCCGGCGTTGCGGGCATTGAGTTGGGCGGCACGGATAGCCAGAGGATCGTGGTCGGTGGCGATGATCGGTCGGAATCCCGTATTACGGGGTAGACGTTCTGCCAGCGCTTTTTCTCGCGCCTGGGTATAGAATTCATCTTTAAAACCCTGTAAGTGCATGAAGCAGAAGTTATCCCGGAGTATCTGGGGATAGGTGGCTCTGGCTATCAATGCGGCTTCGATAGCAAGGGTGCCGCTACCGCACATGGGGTTGACAAATACCTCCCGACCGGTATATGAACCGGCTTGCAGAATAGCTGCCGCCAGGCTCTCGCGGAGTGGGGCGGTATGCGGATTTTTACGGTACCCTCGGTCTGAGAGTTTTTTGCCACTGGTGTTAAGGTATATCCAGACCTTGTCTTTGAACCAGTTCAGAGTTATTACAATTCTATGCCTGTCTTTGCCGGAGTCGGGTCTGCTGCCGCTGATAGATTTGATCTTGTCGACGATAGCGTCTTTCAGTTTGAGACTGGGGTAACGGGTGTCATTTACTGAGTCGGTTTGGACATTGGAGGTGATACTGAAATAGCTGTCAGATGGGATTATCCCGTGCCAGGGAAGATTGAAAGCTTCGCGGTATAGTTCATCGGGATTATTTGCCCGGAATTCTTTGAGCAGATAGAGCACACTGTAGGCGTAGCGGCTGGAGAGATTCAGTCGGATACAGTCGAGCAGATTGCCTTTCAACTCAATTCCGGTCTTATGCTTGCGGACTATCTTCTCGTTATTGGTATGTAGTTCCTCTTCCAGCCAGGTGTTAAGCCCTTTTTCACAGGTTATCTGTATAGTACTCTCGCGGTAAAAGTCCATGAATAGTCCTTTGGTTTTTGGGGGTGGTACTCACTTGTCGCTGCGCAGTATCGACTAATTACAGCGAATTATAGCGAATTTTCAGCAGTTGTACAGGGATTATAAGTTCTTATCGGTTTTGTGTAGAATCTCGCCAAGGGTGGTATAGAGTTCCTTCTGTCGGTAAGGTTTATGGATAAAGGCTTTGGCGCCGAGTCTGATGAAATCATCTTCATTCTCGGAGTTGGCGAAGCCTGAGGCCATGATAATTTTAGCTTTGTCGTCAATTGCCAGAAGATCCAGTAACGTCTCTTTGCCATCTTTGTGCGGCATAATCACATCTAGAATTACCGCGGATATCTTCTGCTGATTCTGGATGAATAATTCGATGCCTTCTTTGCCGTTGACTGCTAGCAGAACCTCAAAGCCGCTATTTTCAAGTAATGATTTGGCAACCATACGGATTATCTCTTCATCATCAATAACTAGTATGAGATCTTTTTCCCTATTTGTCTTTAGCGTGGGAATAGTTAAAGGGGATTCCGGATTCTCTGTCGTCAAGGTATTTTTAAGTACTGGGAGGTATATAAAGAATTCGGTTCCTTTCCCCGGCTCACTGCTGACGGAGATGGCTCCAGAGTGGGAGGTGATGGCTCCGAAGATAGAGGCTAGACCCAGACCGGTACCTTTGCCGATCTCCTTGGTGGTAAAGAAGGGCTCGAAGATGTGCTTGAGAGTCTCTTGATCCATGCCACAGCCAGTATCGCGGGCGGTTATGCGTATATATTCACCGGGTATGATAGCGAGATTATGCGTTTTGCAGTATTCGCTGTTCAGGTGGACGGTCGAGGTCTCGATAGTAAATACCCCTCTGTTGCCTTCACCGATAGCATCACGCGCATTTATGCCAAGATTTAGAATAATATTCTGTATCTGACTGGGATCACCGGAGATGGTAGAGTTACTGGCGTTGAGGAAGAGTTCGATAGAGATATTCTTATTGATGCTCCGGTTGAGAATACTAATTGCCCGTCGGATAGAACTATGAGCATCAATCGGGGTTGAGGCGGCTTTGCCTTTGCGTGCAAAGGACAAGAGCTGCTGGGTAAGTTCTGAAGCCCTTTCGCTGGTATCGATAATCTGTTTGCAGTACTGCTTGACGGTACTATTCGCCAGGCTCTGCATCGAGATTAATTCGGCAAAACCAACGATCCCTCCAAGCATATTATTGAAATCATGGGCAACACCACCAGCGAGTTGTCCTATGGCTTCAAGCTTCTGCATATGCTGGAGTTGCTCAGAAGCAAGCTTGGATTCGGTAATATCTCTGCCGGTGGCGATTAGATAATCCAGACTCCCGTCATCTTTGAGAACTTTGGTCAACTGCCAGGATATCCAGCGAATACCTGAAGGGGTCTGATGTCGTAATTCCGTGCCGATAGTATTGAGTGAACCACTCAAGCTTGCTAGCGCATTATTGACAACAGGATGATCTTCAGGGATTATAAACTCAAAGAAGGAGTGCTCAAGCAGATCGGCAGAGCTTAGATTAAAGAAAGCGCTGCAGGAGTTTGTGGTAAAGAGTATGGTATTTTTGGCATTTAGCTTGATAATAATATCACTCTGATTCTCAATGAGCATCCGGTAGTTGTTCTCGCTTATCTTGAGAGCTTTTTCCTTATGTTTGAGCTCTGTGATATCCAGAGCCGATTCAATAATGCTCTCAATCTCACCCTGGTTATTGAGTAGAGGGGTGGTCTTGATACGGTAAATCTTACCGGAGCGACTGGGTTTGATCGCAATATTGGTGTTTTTGAATTTTACCGTATTGATAAAGGGGTAATCCCCGCAGTCATCAAATTCAGGGCAGATTAATTCTGAGTATTTCAGCCCCATAAGTTTATGTTTACTGGATCCCGGCGACAGCATCGCGATACCGAAATCATTGATCATTTTGAGTCTGTGTTCGGGATCGAAGACGATGATCGCTTCATTTACAGACTCTAAAATTGCAGATAGCTCACGCTCAGAGCGGATAATTTTTTCAGCATTTATCGCCTCCTCTGTAATGTCTTTGAAGACAAAAACAACCCCTTTTAGGATATTCATGACCCGTATCGGAGAAGCGGTGTAGGTAATTATATACTCTTTGCCGAGTTTATTTTGGAGTAGACAGGTGTTATTCTGAGCTATTATTCCCTTGTCCTCAATAATATTGAGTATTGGATTTGGGAGTGGCTCATGGGTATCGCGGTCAAGTAATATAAGATCAGTGCAGGCATTGAAATTTATTACATCTGATCCAGAATCAATTGTTAGAAGCCGTAAGGCAACCGGGTTGATATTGGTGGTGGTGCAGTCTAGATTTACCGCAATCACCCCGTCGCCAATGCTCATCAGTGTCTCATGCATATCCTGCTCTTTGGTCTTGATTTTGAGGGTATTGACCCTGACTCTGTAACGGAGTAAGACTACCCAGAGAATAAGTGCGATTATGAGTATGGGGATTATGAGAAATTCTGTTCTGAGGAGAATAGATAGTAGATCTGGAGTGGGGCTGGCGAAGGTATGCCATTTTTGGTATACCTTCGCAAAAGGGCTATCTTCTGTTTTATTCCATTTATCGAAATAACTATTAATGGTAGTGATTATGTCAGTATCCAGACCTTGACGGACACAGAAACGCATGCTGGTACTGGGAAGGAGTAGCATGACGGTCTCTAACTTCTCATAGCTTGGGTTGATCGATTGGTAGTAAGCTAAGGTGTAATTATCAACCAGACCGATAGCGTCAGGGTGTTTAATAACATAGTCGAGAATCTCTGTATAATTCTCAAACTCAATGAAATTACATTCAATACCGAATAGCCGGAGTTTTTCTGCAAGAAAAGATGATGGTATGTCGCGTGCAATTACGGCAAGTTTACGTTGATTAAGATCTTGGATATTTTTGAGTTGGTCACGACTCTGGGTAATCAAGATTCCACAGATGTCGAGGATGGAGTTATCTGTATAGTCTAGAAAACTCTCTCGACTATCATTGTAAGCAAGGAAGGAGAGAACCGAGATATCGGGATCCTTATTTTCCTTGAGATATACAATGATATCAACGATATCCATGTAGGAATACTCTAAGTCCCAGCCTTCCTGCGCGGCAATTACTTCAAGCAGGTCGTAGCCAAAACCATCCATTGCGTCTTTGTTATCAGAAGGGAAGAATATCGGTTTAATATTGAATACCGGAATGAGAATCTTCTTTTTTGAAGATTCTGCAGATAACAACTGTCCTGGAAGTAGCAGGCTACAGACCAGGATAAGTAAGGATAGATATAGTCTCAAATGTTTTTACCTTCGTTCTCTATTGATTAATGTGGTTGAGGCTATCATAGGATATTTTACATTTTTTTGAAATTATCTCTACTGTTTAATTAGTTTTAAGCATTGTTTAATCGCGTCGTTAAGGTTGATATTATATTAAAATCCGTACCCGATAGGCGGGTACGGAGAATTTTTAACCGAATATGTATGGATGTGCTTACATCATGCCGCCCATACCACCCATTCCGCCACCTGGCATTGGCGGCATTGGTGGAGTCTTCTCGGGGATATCGGCGATAATACAGTCGGTAGTAAGCAAGAGACCACTGATAGAAGCAGCGTTCTGCAGGGCACTGCGGGTAACCTTGGTAGGATCGATAATTCCTTCTTTGAGCATATCGACATATTTGTCGTTACGGGCATCATAACCAAATGCGGGCTCCTTGCTCTCCTCTACGGTCTGGATAATGATGGCTCCTTCTTTTCCGGCGTTTGAAGCAATGGTGCGCATCGGCGCGGCAACGGCACGTTTGATAATCTCGATACCTATCTGCTCTTCATCACCTTCACCCTTGAGTTTATCAAGAACCTTCTTGGCTCTGATCAGCGCTACGCCACCACCTGGAACAATACCCTCTTCTACTGCAGCTCTGGTAGCGTGTAGAGCATCTTCAACCCGAGCCTTCTTCTCCTTCATTTCTACCTCGGTTGCGGCGCCAACATTTATCTGGGCAACACCACCGGCGAGCTTTGCAAGCCTTTCCTGGAGCTTCTCTTTGTCATAATCAGAGGTGCTGTTATCGATTTCGGCTCTAATCTGAGCAATGCGAGCTTTTACTTCAGTGCTCTTTCCGGCACCCTCGATAATAGTTGTGTTTTCTTTGTTAATAATGACCTTTTTAGCTGTACCCAGCGCAGAGACATCCATCTCTTCAAGATTGATTCCTAGATCGGCAAACACCCCTTGGGCACTGGTCAGTACTGCGATGTCCTCCAGCATTGCTTTGCGGCGGTCGCCATAACCGGGAGCCTTTACCGCGCAGACATTGAGTGTTCCGCGCAGACGGTTGATAACCAGAGCGGCAAGAGCTTCGCCCTCTACATCTTCAGCAATAATTAATAGCGGCTTTCTATCCTGGGCAACCTTCTCCAGAACCGGTACTAAATCTTTGATGTTGGAGAGCTTGGCTTCATGAACCAGAATGTAGGGATTCTCTAGAACGCAGGACATGTCCTCAGCATTGGTTACAAAGTGTGGTGAGAGGTAACCCTTATCAAACTGCATACCTTCAACAAGATCAATGGTCGTCTCCAGAGCTTTACCCTCTTCGACAGTAATTACACCGTCCTTGCCGACCTTCTCCATCGCACTGGCAATCTTGCTGCCTATGTCACTGTCGCCATTTGCCGAAATGGTAGCGACTTGTTCGATCTCTTTGCTGCTCTTGACAGTTTTTGAAATTTTCTTCAACTCTTCGACTAGAGCCGCAGTCGCTTTGTCAATACCGCGCTTTAGAGCCATGGCGGAAGCACCGGCAGTTACATTCTTCAGGCCTTCTTCGAAGATGGCTTCGGCGAGAACGGTTGCGGTTGTAGTGCCGTCACCAGCAATATCTGAGGTCTTGCTCGCCACCGACTTGACCATTTGCGCACCCATGTTTTCGTACGAATCTTCAAGCTCAATCTCTTTGGCGACACTTACGCCATCCTTGGTTACAGTTGGGGCGCCGAATGATTTTTCAATGACTACGTTTCTACCCCGCGGACCGAGGGTAACCTTGACTGCTTTGGCTAGTTGCTTTACGCCGCTTCTAACCGCTTCTCTTGCGTCTACGTCAAAGGCAAGTTTCTTTGCTGACATATTTTTGCTCCTTAATATCTGGAATTATTCTCAATTGGTGTAATACTTTAAGGCTTCTCTTGGTAGATAAGATCCTTATTCTACGACTGCAAGTACGTCGTCTTCAGTCATGATCAGGTATTCTTCACCTTCGTATTTGACCTCGGTACCAGCATATGAAGTAAAGAGAACTTGATCATCCTTCTTAAGCTGCATCTGACTACGGCTACCGTCACTACATACCTTGCCTGGACCTACCGCGACAACGATACCTTCCTTAGGTTTTTCCTTTGCCGAGTCTGGAAGCACAATGCCGCCCTTGGTCATTGCTTCTGCTTCAAGACGTTTAACAATAATTTTGTCACCTAGAGGTTTGAAAGCCATAATTAAACTCCTTTTTAAAAAAATGAAATGCTCCTGATTGGATTATAAGTCAATAGTAAATAATAATTACTCTACCCTGTCTCTTTGACAAAGCAAGGTGATTATGAGTATGTATAAGGGGAATTATTGCAAATACTGTGCCAATTGTTTGGGTGAGGGTCTTATGATTATAACTCTTTGTGATGTCTTTAGTTAAATTGTTGGTTGTGGTTTTGGCGTTTGACTGGATATGATTATGTAGGTCAAAATGACCTGACTGGGTTGTGACAGTAGGCTTGGCAAGGTGTCACTATTGCTCTTCTTGGAAGATAGTTTGACTCAGATGGTAAGCCGTATTATTGGTTGTCAGAAGTACAATGAATATAGGTTAGTATAGTGTCGGCAGTTTGTCAGTAAGTAGGGCAAAGGCTAGATCCCGGAAAGTCCGAGAATCTAGCCTTTGCAAGTAAATCTGAGTTGTTTCTTTTTTTTGGGAGGGAGCTATTCAGTAGCGATGACTGGACCACCTTCACTGATTATGGTTGTCTCCTGGAGATTACCGTCGCTATATATATTGGTCTCAGAGACCGATACAGGTGCATAGGTCGGTTCGACATCGGTGATTGCGGAAGCATTGAGTAGGCCGCTGCCGGATGGGTCGACATATATCTCTACACGCCGATTGAGCTGGCGGTTTTTTGCGGAGTCGTTTGGATAGAGTGGTTTGAGCTCACCCCAGCCGGTAGGGTACATCAGGTTCTTGTCATATCCGGCCTGCTCAAGTTGGTTGAGAACCGCCATTGCTCTATATAATGATAGAAGGCGGTTGCTGGTAATGCCTTTTTTGCGCAGATGCTTGATTGGAACATTGTCGGTGTGGCCGACGATCATAAGCTGTAGGCGGTAATCCTTGAGAACCTGGGCAAAACGGGTAAGCTTCTTCTTACCGTCAGGCATAAGGGTGTACTGACCGGATTTAAAGTAGTAGTCCATAGGTAGAACCAGCTTGTTGCCGACAAGTTCACCACCGAGTTCTTCGGCAAGTGATTCGAGCTGGCTCTCGATTCTTTCAGATAGCGCGACCTGTCCTTGCATCTGACGCAGTGCGCTACGGAGTACCGCAAGCTGCTTTTCGCGCTTGTTGATCTCGATTTCGCGGGCTTCAAGCTCGGCAGGATCTATACCCTCAGGGCGAGAACGCAAAGCTTCAAGCTCGGCCATCAGCTTTCGGTTCTCGTCTTCCTGTTTTAGAATGATTTCACGGAGCTGCTGGTTTTCTTCCTTAACGCCGGTAAGTGATTCACACCCAGGAAGGGCGGTTAGAATGATAGCCCCGAGAGCTGCAAGTACAGTCCTCTTAAAAAAACTCATGTTATTTCTCCTATGCTAAGATATACGCGTTGTCTCATTAAAATATTGGAAATGCCCACATATTCGAGATACCCCTAAAATATAATACAGCTTATCTCGAAGTCAACCTTTACCGTTTATTAAGTATATAGTACCGGACTTCTTCAGTAGTAAATTTCCATAACTAGTAGAGTCATTTCAATAATTATAATTTTTTTTGAAATAACTTATAACTTATCGTCATCCCTAACAATTATATAAAGATAAATAAGGTATATAAATGCTTATTCTCTCAATCTTTACCGGAATGAAGACAGTAAGAGGTAAAAAAATTTAAAATAAAGGTAAAGAGGAAGAGAGGAAGAAATCTAAGTTTAGAATAAATATTAGTTGACATTGGCAACTAATATGATAGTATCTGATAATTGATTTGAACAGCGTTTATAAGTTAAGAGGATAATCTATGAATGAAAATATTAAGCGTATGGCTGAGATGAACATTAAAAAATTGATTATGGTTATGTCATTACCGGCGATTATTTCGATGTTTGTTCAGGGGTTGTATAATGTGGTGGATAGTATGTTTATTGCCAGCATCGGCAAAGCGGCGCTCACTGCGGTCTCGCTGGCTTTTCCGGTGCAGCTTGTGATGATCTCGATAACTGTAGGGCTTACTATCGGGGTCAACTCATATGTATCGCGGAAGCTGGGTGAGGGGAAGGTTGAAGAGGCGGTGGCGACGGCAGAGCATGGGCTGGTGTTGGGTGTGGTGGTCTGGCTGTTGATCTGTGTCGGGAGCTTTTTCCTGCTTGAAAGTTTCTTCAAACTCTTCACGAATGATGAGTTGGTAATCAAGTACTCGATGCAATATACAAATATTGTAGCGTATGGCTCCTTGGGCATGATTCTGAGTATGGTGATGATTAGTATTCAGCAGGCGACTGGGGATATGGTGAGTTCGATGAAGATTCAATTGGTGGGGGCGTTGGTGAATCTGATACTCGATCCGATCATGATCTTTGGATTATTCTTCTGCCCCAGACTAGATGTTGTAGGCGGGGCGCTGGCAACAGTTATAGGGCAGATATGTAGTATGCTCTATGCAATCTGGAAATTACGGAATAATCCGCTCAAGCTCAAGCTGAGTAAATTGCATGTCAATTTCAGGTTGGATCGCGACATAGTGAAGGAGGTGCTGAGGGTTGGTTTCCCGAGTATGCTACTGCAGGGTTTGGCGGCGATTATGGTCGGGAGTGTTAACCTGATTCTGGCGGGATTTTCCGAGATTGCGGTCGCGGCCTTTGGAGCCTTCTTCAAGGTCAATGCCATTGTAATTATGCCAGTGGTCGGCTTGGCTCAGGGGATGATGCCGGTAGTGGGGTATAACTTTGGGGCGCGGAACAATGATAGGGTGAAGGGGGCGATCAAGTACAGCTTGATCTATGTGGTGATATTCATGTTGACTAGTAGCCTTTTACTCAATATTTTTGCCGAGCCATTAATGAGAGTGTTCAGCGATATTCCAGATCTGGTGAATATGGGGGTAAGCTGTATGCGGATAATAAGCTGGAGTTTTGCCCTGTTAGGGATTACAATTATTCTCAGCTCGGCGTTTCAGGCCTTCGGCATCGCCAAGTTGAGTCTTTATGCCTCATTTCTGCGGCAGATAGTCCTGCTGATACCGCTGGCATATTTATTCAGTAAGCTTATCGGCGTGACTGGGGTGTGGGTGGCGTTCCCGGTGACAGAGGCGGTTAGTCTTATCTTTACCATATATTATGCTGTAATAACCTACAGACGGCGGGTGCAGCCGGTGATTGCGGTTGAATAGAGATAGGCTGTTGGGGGTAGTATTGAATTGTAGATGGTTTGTTTGGGCTTTGTGAGTGGCGGCGTAGACGGTAGAAGGAGGGAGTGTATGGCGGATAAGTGCGGTGATGGAGGAGTTGAGTTTCCTTACGGGTGCTTTGCGCTGGGCAGGAGTATCTCTATTCTCCACCGTTTCAGTCAGAAATTTATCGAGCACGAGCTCAGAGCTTACAACTTGAGCAAGGCGCAGATGGAATTGCTGATTATTCTGTTCAAGGCCGAGGAACCGCTGAACCAGCGCGGGATAAATGCGTTCTTCGACTATAATAAGGCGACTATTACCAGGCTACTCAATAGCCTGGAGCAGGAGGGGTATCTCACGCGGATGCCGAGTGGCCGGGATCGGCGCGAGAAGCTGATCATTTTGACGGAGAAGGGGGAGGCGATGCAGCAGGTTATTATTCAGGTGCTTATCAAGGAAGAAAAAACCTTCGGCGAGATACTCGGTAAGAGTGAGGAGAAGCCGGTACGTGAGCAGCTCTACAGGCTTGCCGAGAGCCTGAATGGGTATGCGACAAAGATTACGGAGTAAGGGTAAATATTAGATTTTAAACCATATTGGGAGGGGAGACGCTGGTACTGGTTGATAAGCAGTATTTTTGTCCGTAGAAGGGTGTGTGTGGTGTCGCCGGGGCATTTGTAGTATTCATAGATGCTTAATATCTTCTTTATCGGTGAATATAAGGGCGTCACTGCATAGTTGAAAGAGCCGAGTGTATTAATAGATGACAGGGATTTTATATTCAGCTTTATTACTAATGCCGAGTATATTATTCTGCGTATTGTAGGAAAGAGCAGAAAAGAGTTGCAGCAAATTGTCAAATGTTTGTATGGTTTACTCGGTCAGGACGCGGTTGTCAGCTTTGACGCCTTAGAGCGGAAGATGTGGTGGCGCGAGTGGTTGGGGTAGCCTGGGGCAGGAGGGATATCCCAGGCGGCTGCCGCACAGCAGACATCGATGCTCGTTGTTGCTATCATAGTAAATTCAACTATTAAGTTATATTCTTTCATATGCTAGTTTAAGCTTCTTATGAAGTGGTAATGCATAGCATAAGGTTAAGAAGAACGCTAATAAGTCAGCAAAAGGCTGTGCATAAATAATTCCATTTAATCCGATGAAATATGGTAGTAGAAATATTGCCGGTATAAAGAAAATACCTTGACGGGCTAAGCTTAAAATACTTCCTTCCTTAGCATTACCAAGAGCAAGGAATAATGTTGAATATACCATTACAGCTCCAAAGAATACAAATACATATGCATTTGCTTGGAGTGTTTGAACACCAAGTGTTATCAAATTTTGATCATTCTCACTGAATAGATGCATGATGTTTGCAGGAAAAATTATAAATATTACCGTTACAAGCGCACAGTATATGAAAGTCCATTTTAACGAAATAGAAATGGCCTGGTTCAATCTTTTATAATTTTTTGCTCCATAGTTATACCCAGCTATAGGCTGAAATCCTTTTACATAGCCGAAGACAATATAGCAAGCAAGAGCAATAACTCTAGCGACAATTCCCATAGCGGCGACAGCCGAATCACCATACGAACTCGCTGCCGTATTCGTCAATCCCATAGCCATACCTGAAAAAACTTGTAATAGTAATACTGGTACTCCAAATTTTAAGATTTCTTTTATTGTACTTTTTTCAAGGCTAAATAACTTCCAACTTATTCTTAAGATGCCTTTTTTTGCCATAATATACCAGAGAAATACCAAAAATGTTATGCCCTGAGATAAGACTGTAGCGATACCTGCCCCCGAAATCCCTAAATCTAAAGTATAAATTAATATTGGATCAAGTATTGTATTTAATCCACCACCTAAAATCATAGCAAACATTGTCATCTTAGCAGCTCCTTCTGAAAGGACTATATTATTCATAGCTATACAGAAGATATGTAGCATGCATCCAGCAAGATATATCATACCATAACTACGGGCGTATGGTAAAATTGTTTCTGAAGCTCCAAGAGCGACTAAAATTTTATCTATAAATAGTAGTGAAACCGCTGTAATAACAACTCCACTAACTATACTGTAAAAAATTGCAGTTGAAGCCGTTACACTTGCTTTAGTATATGCTTTTGCTCCGAGTTTTCTTGAAATTGACATAGCAGCGCCACTTCCAAACGTTAAACCTACCCCAATAACGATCTGAACCAGAGGAAAAACGATTGATACAGCTGCAATCTGACTAGTGCCTAATCCACTTACAAAATATGCATCTACGATATTATATAAGGCATTAATAAGCATCCCTGTGATTGCGGGTAAGCTTAATTTTAAGAGAGCTGATGATATTTTATCATCTCTCATAATCCTTATTTTGCCCTCATTTGTATTCATTTTATTCCTTTTGGTGTTTAGCTGCTAAACGCTTCTGGTAAAAAAACTTAGTTACTTTATTGACACTAATTTTCATCTATATAATTTTCAAGTTTTATCAAGAAATCGCGCATAAAATCTAGTTGTTCAACGGTTGCATCTGTCAGTATTTCTTCTATTCCTAGATCAAATTTATTATGCATTTTTTCATGCACCTTATAAGCAACCTCGCCTTTATCTGTTAAACGTAGTAAAGTTCTTGATAAATTTGCTTCGTCTTTAGTTTTTACCACCATGCTTTTTTTTACAAGCTTGGCTACAATCTGAGAAACAGCACCTTTAGTAACACCTATTTTTTTTGCCAATCCAGAAACATGTAAATCAGGATTATCCTTAATATACATAATCATATGAATTTCTGCCTCATATAATGTCGTGTCTGTACCGAAATTCTGAAGTCTTTTATCGGATTCAAATAATTTCCAAGCTATAGTCAAAAGATTATAACTTATGCGATTATTTTTTCTTTTATTAATAAGCATGACAGTAGTGTATAGCAGCTATACACTACTGTCAAGACTTTTCTTCAATTAAAATTTGTGCTGGATAGAATTACCCTTTTATTAGTAATGTGAGATATGGCGATACGAGTGGTGGAGGCGGCGGGAATCGAACCCGCACCCGTGATATTGTAACCAACCATAATACCAACATCTTACAAGATATCAAAAATGGCGAGGTGGCGAAAAATGGGCACAATAATGTCCAGGGTGATGGTGGTGATAAACTTTGTGACAGCAATGAGTTAGAGGGCAATAAACAGCCTAAACAGAGCTCTCTGGCAGCGGCAATAATTGCCGTTAACAAACTACCCCTCCCGAATAGCGAAAAAACTGAAATGATTCGACTGATTATGAGTGAAGTAAAATAGAAAATATGCTGTAAATTATAGAGACTGCTATATATTTTTGTAGCAGCCTATTTTTGTATATTTTCATTTCAATTTTTGATTCGGTCAAATGCTCAGATGCGGGTTCTATACCCGCGTCGTAAGTTGTCATAAGTCGTGTCGCAAGTTTGTCGCAAGTTTGTCGCAAGTTTGTCGCAAGTTGCCTAGCAAAGACTTTTGTAGACTATAATACGATACAGATTACTCTGTTTTATTTGCCCTTATTGTACGTTAATGCGTTTTCGTACAATAAGGAATTTCTTATTGTCTTATAAGCCGTTAAGGTACAATAAGAATTATATTGAACTAATATAGCAGCACTGTACAATATGTTAAGGATTACTGTATAGTAGTAGCAGGGAATAAAATGAATTGTAATAAGATTAGAAAATTAATTGAGTCTGGTGAAGGCATCAAGATTGAGTTTAAGAGCAATACTACCGCTCTTTCTGATGATGTGTTTGAGACTATCTGCGCCTTTCTGAATACTGGCGGAGGAGAGATTCTGCTTGGGGTGGAGGATGACGGGAATATTTGCGGTATCAGTCCTGATGCTATCGACCGAATTGAGAGTGAGCTGATAACTGTCCTGAATAATCCTACCAAGATTGAGCCGAGCCTGATTATTGATACTCGGAAGGTTGAGATTGAGGGGAAGAAGGTTCTATATGTCTTTGTGCCTCGGAGCTCGATTGTACATACACTGCTAATAAAGAAGAAGGGTAAGAGGATATTTAAGCGGGTTGGTGAGAGTGATATTGATATTACTGGGCGTGACAACCTAATTGCTGATCTGTACCTGAATAAGAAAGATGTCTCGTCTGAGACCAAGATTTATCAGCATTGTACGCTTGATGATCTTGATAGAGGGCTTATCGATAGAGCGGTAAATATGGCGCGTGCTCAGCAGAGTAATCACCCATGGTTGTCAATGTCGCATGAAGAGATACTCCGCAGTGCCAAGCTGTATAATAAAGATTTTCAGACTGGTGAAGAAGGGATAAACCTTGCTGGTATTCTGCTGTTTGGGAAGGATAGTACTATCGGCTCTGTTCTGCCTCATTACCGTACTGATCTTATTGTAAGAAGAAAGAATCTTGACCGGTACGATGACAGGGATACTGTTACGACCAACCTTATCGACAGTTTCGACCGTATTATAGCGTTCGGTAAGAAGCATCTCTCTGACCCGTTCTACTTGGAAGGCGTACACCGTATAAGTGTTGTCGGGAAGATTTTCCGTGAACTTGCTTCCAACATGCTTATTCATAGAGAGTATACTAAGGCAAATGTGGCGCAGGTTGTCATTGGTAATGACTCAATTATTACTGAGAATGGCAATATGCCACACTCATTTGAGAAGATAGATATTGACGAATTTACTCCTTACCCGAAGAATCCAATTATCGCCAGCGTGTTCAAGCAGCTGAGTCTTGCTGATGAGCTAGGCTCTGGGGTAAGAAACCTGAATCACTATGTGAATATATACACCGGAACGAAACCAGAGTTGAATGATGCTGATAGTTTTGAGGTAATAATTCCACTTGGAGACGGCGGTATATGGGAAGGTAATACACAAGATAAGGCATTTGTTGACAATGAGATAAGAGATAGTATTCAAGATAGCGCCCAAGATAGCACCCAAGATAGTACCCAAGATGAAAGAGTCAAGACGGTGCTGGAATATTGTAAAACTGCAAGGAGTATGCAAGAAATAGCAGATAAACTTGAACTTAGTAGTATTAAGCATGTAAGAAACACAATTATTAAGCCATTGATCGAATCAGAGAAGTTATCTATGACATTACCTGAAAAACCTAATAGCAAAAACCAGAGATATATAGTTCAAAATTAGAAATTAAATATAATAGAGTTAATGTAGTAATATGACACCGTAATGACGGTGAAGATAATTTAGTTTTTGGATTTGTTACCTTTACGACATATTACGTTATTGGCTACATGTTGCAGAATAGTCCGGTACTCTTAGGAGTACTGGACTATTTTTTGTCTAGGCGTGAGGTGCACCGTAAGGGTAGATAGCTTGGTGCTTCTTATTTCGTGGATTAATCAAAGATTTCATTGGGTGTATTTATATGCATTATTTGGTGATGTGTGTAATACAAAAATTAAGATGATATAATGAGAATTTTCTTGAATGTATTTTTATCGTGTGGTATATTCGGATTTTATTGTTGTCATGCTGGAGAGAAAAATATCCGTGTTGTCGTAGCTGAAGTGGTGAAGGTTATTGACGGGGATACTATTATTTTGATTGTTGCCAATACGTCTGAGAAGCTCAAGGTTAAGCTGTATGGGATTAATACGCCGGGAGCGGAAACAGAAGTATGGGAATAAAGCGAGGGATATGCTCAACCGGCTGGTGGGTGAGAAGATTGTGACGCTGTATATCTTCGGTGGGATGAATAAGTATAAGCGTGAGGTCGCAAAGGTTGTGCATGATGATAGGTATTTCAATCCGTTCATGATCAGGCTTGGGTATGTGTGGTACTGTTAAGAATATGAGCCAGATAAAGATTTAACACTTGGTGAGAGAAAGTATAGAGAACAATGTGGGTGGCTATGGAGTGGGAAGAATACTATTCTACCGAAGAAATATCGAGATAATAATTTGAATTAGATATTATTATAACTCAGATAGTATTCTATTATTAAGTAAAAGATTAGGAGTGTTGAAATGAAAAATATTGGTACTTTTGTTGAAAATTATGAGATAATACAAATACTAGGAGCTGGTAAATCTGCAACAGTATATCTTGGGCAATATAAAACACAAAAAGTAGCAATAAAGATTTTCAATATTGAAATTATTGAACGACAAGGCTGGGAAATTCAAGAAGAGCGTTTATTAAATGAGTTGTCATTAATCGGTAAAGATGTTGATAATGTAATAAAAATATTAGGTGGTAAGTGTTGCAAAGAATCAGACCGTGTTTATCTTATAATGGAATATTTAGATTATAGGACTCTAGCAGATTTAATATCAGAATTTCCAGATAATCAAATAGTTCCTGTAATTAAAGAAGTGGCAAAGGCTGCTTACAATTTAGAAAAATTAGGTATATATCACAGAGATATTAAGCCTGAAAATATTATGGTTAGTTCAAATTATGATAGGGTTAAGTTATGTGATTTGGGTGTTATGAAACCAGTTTCGAGAGCTAATATTACTGATATTGATGGGACTCCTTTTATCGGGACTTTGAGGTATGCATCACCAGAATTTTTAACGCGTACCGAAACTCAGGATGATGACGGTTATAGGGCAATTACATTTTATCAAATTGGTGCTGTGTTGCATGATTTAATAATGAAAAAACCAATCTTTTATGAATATTCAGAACCATATATTGTATTAGGAAATGCTGTTCAGCAAACTATTCCAAATATTGAGAATAAAAATCTAGATCAAAAAATTATTGACATTTGTAATCTTTGTTTGCAAAAAGACCCTAAAAATAGATTAAGATTATTAAATTGGGACGATTTATTAAATATTGATTTGAAATATGAGCGAGATAAAGAGATTTTTGATGATTTGTTTAGAAAAAAGGAAGTTCGACAGTTAAATAGTAATATGAACTTGCAACAAGAAATTAGCATTTCTCGGTATATTGAATTAATTAATGGAGAAGTACGAAATATTTGCCAAAAAACAAACAAAGAGGTTCGACATAGTTATAAGCAAGATATTGAATCTGATTGTGGAAAATTTATTGTAATTGTAAATCTTGGTAGTTGTTTTCAAAAAATGATTAAGCTCGTATTTAAAATTGATTGTAGCCGTTTAAATGATATGTTTGTTGTATTATTTGGTTCTGTACGTTGTGAAGAGCATAATAATTTTGAGAGTGAAATAGAACCAAATACCGTAATTTATAGTTCTTCGAAATCAGTTGTTGAAGATCAATGTATTAAGAATATTGTAAGAGAAACATATTTAAACGAAATTCGTAGTTATTTGCAGCAAGAAGGGGAGTAAAATGGGAACTTGGTGGGTTAATTCAAGCGAATTAGATGAAGATCAGAGAAGGATTCAGTGTCTTGGTATTGATGATAAGAGTTACCATATTACAGGAACTCCTGGAAGTGGTAAAACAAATTTATTATTGCTTAGAGCAAATTATCTTTATTTAAGCAAAGTTACGAATATTTGTATTATCGTTTTTACTAGGGTTTTAAAAGAATTTATTGTTAATGGAGCTGATAAGTATTCATTTCCGCTTGAAAAGATAATGACATTTAATGGTTGGGCACGTCAATTTATTTATGATAATAATATTGAATTCGATTGTAGGCAATGCAATGATTTTGAGGATACGGTAAAACATTACACTAAGATTATTAAAGATTATATTACAAAGAATGAGCTTAAAAATTATTATGATGTAATTTTAATAGATGAATCACAAGATTACGAATATGAACAAATTGAAATCTTTAAATTATTAAGTAAATCGATCTATTTAACAAGTGATTCTAAACAACAATTGTATAAAAGAAAACGTATGGAATTAGAGAAGGTAGTTGATGAAACATTTGAATTAAAATATCATTTTAGAAATGGTTTACAGATTTGTAAATTAGCCGATAAAATTCAAAAAGATGATAGAGATTACCTTTCTTTAGAGCAGTATTGTAATTATGATGAATCATCTCAACCATCATCTGTAATAGAGAAAAAATTTGATAATGATGATGACTTGTTTGAAAGTCTTCATATTATACTTACAAATCAAATTATTGCATATCCGGATGAATTTATTGGTGTTGTTTGTGCAAAAACAGAGATGGTAAATAAAATTTCTAGTTACTTTAGCGATAAAGATATATATAATAATATGCTTGTTCAGATTTCTAGTGATTATAAGCCATTTGAGGACGGAAAAACAATTTGTATTGGAACTATAAATTCATTTAAAGGGCTTGAATTTAGAGCGTGTCATATTGTCAAGCTTGATGATTTCGAGTCAATGCCTCAACCAAGAAATAAGTTATATACAGCAATTACCAGAGCAAAGACTTCATTGACGTTGTTTAGCACTGGAAAAATTCCAGGATATATTGAGCAAGCATTATATGGAGAAGTTGCAAAAAGTACTAATATTTCTCCGGAAGATGCTTTTGGGAGCAATTCATAATGTTTTATATAGAAAACTTTTCGAAAAATGAGTTCTATGAAATTCTTATTGATAAAAAAGTTGTTAGTCTAAATTCTGTTAAACGTTTAGACAATAATACGTTAATTAAGAAGAATAATGGAATAAATTTAATTTGGTTAGAAGACGTTAATTCTTTTCCAAATTATATTGTAATACGCAAAAGTATGATAGAAGATTTTTTTGCTTGGGTATGGAGCTATTGTCAAGAATTTTGCCCATTAAGTTCAATTACTAGAATTGTAACATTTAATGAGTATCATCAAATTTGCAATAAACAAAAATCTGATCTTTCTTCCATATATGATATTTCGTTTTCAATGGTGGTTTTAGAAGTTATGGCTCATTCGTATTCAGCTAATGCTGATATTTCTTTTTTGAAAGGAGTCGCTTATTCATCAACATTTTCGTTTTTAGCTGCTCAGCATATCATTAATTATGGCGAAATTTCTATAAAAGAATTATATCATAGATGGGTAGATATTAGAAATTGTAGTGGGCAAAGAGAAATCAAAATTAATCTTGATTGGTTTGTTTTAATTTGGGAAGTGATAAAAGAGTATTATGAAACTGCTAATAACAGTAAAGAATTAATATCATGTATTGCCGCAAACAATAAAGTAGTATTAGATGATATTAAATTTAAGGCAATAAATTATTTGAAGAATGACAATTTATTTGAATCGGTTGTGCCTCTTGAAAATAAAATTGCAATAATTGAAAATGTATTTTTAAAAATTCAAAATATGAATAATTATGCATTAGAAGATATTGTAGGTTTAGCATACTTAATTAATCAAATTGATGATGGATCATTGACGCATATTAATTATGTATTAAGTAAGTATAAATTATTTCCAGAGCTCATTCCGTGGTATGCAGTATTTGCATCTAAATCAATACGTAAATCATTAAAGAAATATTCAAGAAGAGATTATATATTGTTTATAAATCTATTAGAATCTAAAACTTGTGTTTCTGATTATCCGAATAGTGATATGAATTACTATGAATTTAAAACAATCTACACAAAGAATATGAATTGTTCAAAATTTGCGTTTAACCCTGCATATTTAAAAGTTGAAGTTACAGTTAATTCTGCATATTGTTTAAAAAATTTGATAAAACATAATTATGAAGATAAGGATGTTGAAAATAGTGATGCTAGCAAACGTGAAATGAAAAGAGTTGTTGCTGATGCAAAAAGAAAAGTTACTAATGCTAGAAAAATTCTGGACAAATTAGATGATTTATTATAGTTGCAAGATACTAGCCGTGGATTCGATAATTTTGGCAAGGTCTGAGCTTGTGCCGGAGACTTGGAGGTGTTGGGTGGTGGCTGGGGCTTTGTGTCCGCAGATTTCGATTAGGCGGTCGAGGCATTTGAGGCGGGTGTCGGCTAGTTTGGCTGCATCACTGGCGGATTCGATCAGGCTTGGGCGGTCTAGGTCTTTGTATATATCCTGTATCATGCCGATTATTGATTCTTTGGTGCAGCCGGTTATTTCAGCCAGCTGCATTCTTGCTTCGGTTATTGCTTCTTGGACTGCTTGGTACTTCATTAGTCTGCTGGTATTGCTCTTGTCCAGTCCACAGGATTCGGCTGCCTGTGTGGCGTTGTTGCCGTTGCCGACGTAGGCTATTGCAAAGTCTCTATAATCTTCTTTGGTCTTTGTATTCATTTATAGTAATATTCCTTGTTTTAATTCACTGATGGTATGTAATCTTTTGTTATTGCCCGTCGAGGCTCTCGACTCGTCTTTGGTTTTAGTGTTCACGGTTATCTCTTTCCTTGTAAATGCGCTTAAACAAACTGCCTGTCGGGCTGCCGACTTATCCTTTGTAGAAGACGGTGGCTAGTGTAGCGAGGGCGCAGAGAGCGGTCATTATGGCTACCCAGTTGGCGCGGGAGTTTTTGCTGGAGTGGTAGGTTTCTATATGGGTGTCAAGTTTCTGGTGCAGGTCTTTGATCTTTTCGCTCTGGCTGCTGATGTGGGCGAGTAAATGGGCGCATGGTGTATCGTGGAGTTTCTCGATCATGCGAGCCATGCTTACCTTGATATCTGTCAGGTCGTCTGAAATTTTGTCAATCTGATCTTCATTATTCATGCATTCTCGTTTCTATTTCTGTCTAATGGGGAGCGGATAAAGAGGGCGAAGAGGGTGACGATTACTCCGCCGATACCTATTACCCAAACAAGGAGTCGCCACTTTTCCTGCTCTGCTCGGACTAGGGCTACCCGTTCGTCTGCTTTTACTTTGATTGCTTCTACTGGGTCGTAGGCGGTTATACCGTCCGGCATATCGATTGAATTGTCATAACTCTGATTTACCTCTTTACTGGCGAGTGATGCTCGGAGTGGCGCACAGCCTGAGGTAGTACCGACACAGATTAAAACTATCCCAACGATAATGATTGCCACGATTTTGATTATTGTGCTTTGTATTCCGAACATAGATATTTTCCTTTCTGAGTATTTTATAACTTACCAGTGATCAAACGAAATCTTTAGTAAATGTCAGCCCCGACTCGGGGTACATTTGAGGCATTTAGATAGTTTATCACTAATTGCTTGGGCTTCGGTGATGTAGCCTACCTCTGAATCTATCAGACTTGGACAGCCTTTATTTATGTGGTAGCATGAACCTTTCTTGGTGACGATTACTCCATCTTGACCGAGATAACGGTTACGCTTTGTCTGCTTGTCGATTACTCTT
This sequence comes from Planctomycetota bacterium, assembly GCA_963556115.3. Classification (GTDB taxonomy): domain Bacteria; phylum Planctomycetota; class SZUA-567; order SZUA-567; family SZUA-567. The sequence continues at coordinate 418,265 of CAUVYI020000007.1, forward strand.
TCGACGAGTCTTGCTGGGAGGTCAATATCAGCTCTCAGTAATGCGAGTATTACGTCTTCTAGTGGGCGACTCAGTTCTGTGTCGGTGTCTTTGAGACTGGATTTATTGGTACTGTATTCGCAAGTCGTATTACTGATGTCGAAACCTGTAACTCTTTCAAACTCTTGTTCTGAGTCAGCTATTATAAATCCTGCTTCTGGTGTTTCCGTGTCTTTTAGTAGGGAAAAGCTTTCTACTTTGCCGATTGGGTCTAGTTTGTATTGCACTTGCATATCATCTCCTTATTAGAAATTCTTTATCGAAGTTGTATCTGAAATTCAGGTCTAGGGTTTCTCCGTATGCTCCATTGTATGGTGACATTATTACGTCACCATTTAGTCTGAGGCAGCCATTGTAATTGTAGTAAGTTGAGCCGAGTGTCTGGAAGGTTGAGTATGTGTTATCCATGTGGAATACTCCGTATAGATTATTGTAGTACGGGATAAATAGTACGTCTCCATTTGGCAAGAGTAGCCCACCGCTGAAACCTGAGTAGCTTGCACTTGACCAGCATTGGTTCTGAATAATTTCTACTCTGTTGTCTGGGTAGAGTAAGAGGATATGCGGATTGTTATACGTTGGGACGAATACAACCACGTTATCAGGTCTGAGGATTGCGTCCATACATTTATATGATGTAGTGAGTCCGTGGGGAATCGTAGTAAAAGAATTATCAACATTCAGTATGCCGATATCATTAGAGTAGTGAGGCGGGAATACCATACTACCGTCTGCTCGTTGTACGGATTTACCCTGATAAGAGTTTGCGCTTGCACCTCTGCCGTGCGGTTCGGTAATGGTAAAGGTGTAATCCTCGCTTAGAATACCGACTGCTGGGGCATGGAATGGGGTAAAGATAATCTTACCGTCGTATCGTGGAGAACAGCCCATAAACGCTGCGCTTCCCTGACCGTGATCGATAAATGACTCAAAGGTGTTATCTGCGTTGAGTCTTGAGATCATGGTAGAGGTGTGAGGGCAGAAGATTGTTACGTCGTTCTCTTTCCAGTAGCAGCAGCAGTTATTGGCGGTTGCGCCCTGATTATGCAGGATATCACGTCTGAATAAACCGTCTGGTGAGAGCAAGCCGACACCGTTACTGCTGTATGGGGCGAATACGACATAGCCGTCCGGTCTTACACAGCAATTCTCGAATGCACCGCTGCCACCAGTAACACCGTTCTTTCTGAGGTGATCTTTGCCGGTGCTGTCTATTGTGCCTATACCGAGGTTGATATTGTTCTGGACGACTTCACCAGCCTTTGCCAGAGTCTGCTGCCAAGCCCCAAGTTTCGGGTCGGTTACGGTATCGTCTATTACCCCGAACGGGTCTGACGGTGAAGACTTTACCTGATAGGCGTCTACAACCTCTCTGATATGGGCTGCTGAAACTTCATTATCTCCGCCCTTGTCTAGGTACTTATCAGTGCCAGTGGTGTGTGAGTCAGTTACAGTATTCTGGATTTCTTCTGAAAATTCTGTCACAGGAACATCGCTGAGGTATTTATTGATTATTTCAGGCATGGGCTTCCTTTCTGAATGGGATATGGATAATGTTATCGTTGATGTCGGTAAGGATTTCTCCGGTTGAAGTGATGAGTTGAATAATCGGGTCTTTGTCTACCTTGTCATCTAGGGCGTTGGTGAGTTCGGTTACTCTACCGGTAAGCTCTGCTATTTGAGCCTCTAGGCTACCAGCTACGGTAAAGAAGTTTTCTGTACCTGTTTCTAACTCTAAGGTATTGGTAATATCATTAATAAATTCTATAATAAGGTCTATCTTTGACTCTGATTGATTGACTGTATCCAATGCCTGAGTAATGGAGGATAGAGCTGAGCCTGCGTCAGTCTTTGCTGAGTTAGCGGTATTTATTGCAGTCTGGGATAGTTGCAGGGCTTCATGAGTATTACTAAGGACATCGTTTGCGCTGAGGATTACTGATTGCATCTCCTGTAGAAGCATGACATTTTTATCCAGAGCGTTTTCTATATTCTGCTGGTAAGGCGGAAAATCTATATCCTGCTCAAGCGAAGTACGCCGAAATATACGAAGTGTCTCATTGGTAGCGAGTAGAGGTTTCTCTGACTGGAGAGGATAAATTACCATACCGCCAGCGTTACTGAGACCTCCGATTACTGTGTAGTCGATATTACGGGTGAGTTGTACATTGACACCATTTATGTCGGTAAGCTCGACTATGAGGTGATCAAGTGAGTAACAGCGGAACAGGAAGTTGAAAGTTCTGCCGCTGTTGTTACCGTGGTATTCTATAACGTCGTAATTGTTGAGCACTGGCATTGTTATTTATCTCCTTTTGGTACTTCCGGTGGTAACGAGGTTATAGATTTTATTGACGCTCTTTACGCCGTTATCTATTGGTGCGCCTGCGACTGTTGAGCCGATGCAGGCTGCGGAGTAAGTGGCTTCAAGGAATTTCTGTTGTGAGGTGTTCTTTACCGGTTTCCAGAAGTCTCTGCCTATCTCCATTGCTGGAATGGTGAGCGGGTTCTGACCGTATCTGTCAAAGCCTACCGAGCGGACAAACGGGATAGTACCTTTGACTTGATTTACTGTTTCTACTCCGAGGTCTAAGGCAAAATCGGTAAGGTCTTTCTCTTCATCATCACCAGCTAGAACGTATCCGGCTATGGTGCTGATTAGTGCTGGGAGAACAAACATCTCGATAAAGGTCTGGATTGCTTCGTCTGTACTCATCTCTTTGGATTTTAGTTTGTCTTTGTAGTAACTGGCTTTGTTCAGTGCTCTGAGAGTATAGGTCATGAAGACAGAGAATGACTTGCCGAGGGTGTCGAGCTGGATCGGGGCTTTGTCTGTTGATAGAGTTGTCGGCTGGGTCATGCTGATAATGTGGTCAGCGTATTCTATTGCTTCCTTTACTTCAGAAGAGAATTCGTAATCAGAGTTGAGCATATCATGCAGGTTTGAGGTCATGGTTACACCATTATTTCTGAGTGACTGGGTAAATGCGCCATCCAAAGCGGCATTACTGCTGCTTTATCTGCCATGTGTACCATTGCGAATGAGTAGCTGGTGAGTTTGTCTCGGGTGACTTCCCTACCGTTAATAAACATTTTAGGATCGGAGAGTTTTCTGGTGCGCATATCTGAGAGGTGCAGATTGTATGCGCCCTGATCTCGGTCTTTCATGTACTCGGAAGCGGTAAAGACAAAGTCAATGGCTTCGTTCTGTAATTTCCCCTTGCTAATACTATTGGCTGCACCTCTAGCGATGAGGCTTACTCCGTCAGCAAATGCTCTATAACCGTCAAGTCTGCCTTTACCATTGAGATTCATTTCATTGATACCACTTGGTAGTGATAATGGCTGCTTGCCAGCAACACCAACATTCAAAGCTAAAGCTTTTACTGTAAAGAGTGAGCGGGCTGAATTAAAGAGTTTGCCGTGGATACCTGTTGGTTGGTACATTCGCGGATTGCCTTGATAGTGCAGCCATTTGATCAGGTTGATATATTTATCTCTGCCGTACTTCTTTTCGTATAGAGTTTTGAACTCAAGATTGTTGAAGATGCGCTGGGTTTCTTTGATAAGTGCGCCGTGGGTAATAACTCTGATAGTATCGTCGATATGCTGTGGAAGCACATTCAGGTCAAGCAGTACTGGACGTCTGACTACTGGAGCGTTATCTTTTGCACTGCGCATACGGCTGAACATTGAAGCTTTATTTATACCTGTAGTGCCGAAGATGCCGTTACGTCTATCAATTTAGTTCTACTTCTTCTGAGTCTTCATTACTCTTGAAGCTGGTGAGTCTGGTGTCGTAACGTAGCGGGTAGTATCCGCCTTCGAGTGTGAGTGTCTGTCCGTCTTTTGTACTGGTGATAGTGAGCTGAGTCGGTGTTTCTTCTGTAAGTGATTTTCTGTACATCTTGTATGATGCGCTGTTTAAATCAGTAAATAGTGAGCCGGTGGTCTTCCAGATATTTTGGATTGCCTGCCAGCCTTCTGCTGTGAGCTGGCTTTGGATAATATCTAGCTCTTTGCGGGCAAACTCTATGCGCTGGTCATAGATTTCCTTCTGGGTCATTCTGGCGAATTCGCCTTCATCAAGAGTCTGCAGCCATGATTGGTATTTATCTGAACCAAAGCCCATGCCTTCTATTAGAGCGTAGATATTCGCGTCATTACCCATATTTAGGCACATAGCAATAATGTTATCTACTGTAAAGTCGCCGTATTTCTCTCTGAAATTCTCCGGTGGGGTTAGTCCTGCAATGCTTACGTGTTTTCTGCCGTGTTCAGCTTTGAGGCGATTTTACTTTTCCTGTTGGAGTACTTTGTAGTGAGGTTCAAGTTCTGAGCTGATTTTCGTTGTGGCGTTTATTAAAATCAATCGCTGCACTGCGGAAGTTGGTAAATACTTTATAATAGAAGCCTCGTTTGAAACCGTCGGCTCTCAGCATATCAAACTCCTGCATTGCGAAGGTTGCGGTAATACCGCGGTATGCTTTGCGGAGGGTATCTGTTTTATTGGCTTGCAGCTCTCTGAGGAAACGTTTTACTCGGTTCTTCTCTGATTGGGTTTCACCGTTCAGAAGTTTCTTGTCACTTTGTGTTGTAGTGTTTTTCTCGAGCAGAGCTACTGCAGCGTCTACTGTTTCGACGTTCTTGTGTTTGAGTACGTCGAGTTCTTCTGAGCCTAGCTGAATATATGACTCTACGAGATTTGCGACCTCGGTAAAGTCTGCCCATCGCATATCCATATAGGTTGCGCTCTGGTCGATTGGCTGTTGTTCTTTGATCAATCCTGTAGTTATGTCGGTTGCATTGTTGATTGAGTCCTTGCTTCTGCGTTCTTTCTGTCTGATCCAGTCTGACATTAACAGTGTTGGGTCGGTATCTAGGGTGAAGCGTTCCTTTATCGGAGTGCTTACTTCATGTGGCTGGAGCATGGTACTATTAAAGTCTTCCAGCTTGGTATTGTGTCGCTGGAGAAGGTTGAGGTCTAGTCGTTTCTCTTTGATGGTTGCTGGGAGGCGGTAGGTATATATAAGGTCGAGGATAGACTTTTTATAGTCTTCGCGTACTGAGTTGAGCTTGGTTTGGAGTCGGCGGAGACCGAGAGATTTTACGCGTTTCTGGAGTTCATCATTAATCTCAAGTGAGAGTTTTGCAGAGAGCTGCCAGTAGGCGCGTTCGGTCTGTAGAGCTTCGATCTTATCCAGTATCTCAGAAGAAATCTTCTTTTGGAGCTTCTTTTTACTGAGTATACCGCGCAACCTGATGAGTTCATTATCTACCTCTCGACCGCGTTTATTGGCTTCACGCTGGCGGAATTTATAGTCTGCTGCTTTGAGGACTGTCAGGGAGTCGAGTTCTGCTTTTACCTTTTCTTCAATGATCTGTTTGCGTTCACGGGCGCGAGCTCTTGCTTCTTTTGCGCGAGTAGAGTATTCACGTTTCCTGCCTGTATTCTCCTGTACCTCTTCAAATGCCATACGCAGAGCAACAACATCAAAGAGCATGTCGGAAATTTCGTCACGGGTATCTTCAGTACGGAGGAGCTCGCGATTGCGGAGTTCCTCTCTAAGTCTGTTGGTTACTATTTCCTTGTTCTCTGTGTAGAGTATGTTGATTGCTTCTTTGGTGGTAGGTTTTGATATCAGGTCGCTGAGAAAAGCGTCAACTGGGTTATCTCTATTCGCGTAACCGTGACGGTTAGCAATGTCTTCGAGAATTATCTCTGATTCTTTGCTGGTAATAAATTCTTTATCCTTTGTGTTATGGCGTTTTAGGAATTTGGCGTTGTTTTTGCCTACCAGTTCTTTGATAGTGTTATAACTGATTCCGCCTGCTTCAATAATTTCGTCAATAGCTGCGTAAAATGGAGTTTCAGAGATGGTTTTCTCTGCTGCTTTCTTGGCGTTCTGGTAACCGTTGTGTTTGGCGAATGATATTTGTACTGCTTTGAATAAGCGTTCTTCCTGACGTTCACGTCTGGCTTGACGTTTCTGTTCTGTATCTTCGGCTGATTCATCACCGAAAGCTGCTTTTCTGGCGTCAGCAAATACTGATTCTGCTGTGTTTGAAAGGTTCTGCTCTCTGCGGTATCTGGTAAGTTCTTCGTCTGTAGCTAGAATTCTGTCAAAGACATCGCGTATCTCTGGGCTGATATTGTCTCTGCCTAAGGTCTCTTTGAGGTAGCGGTATACCTCTGCTGCAAAGCGCTTGAGAGTGTTGAATGCTTTGAGCAGACTGCTGGTTGGAGCTTTACCGCTGGATAAGTACGCTTCAAATGAACGGGCAAAGTATTCATGATTCTTGGTAGACAGCCTCTTGCCGTCTTTTACATTAAGTGCATTCTTAATATTGTTGTATAGTTTTGTGAGGTCTTCGTTGGCTTTGCCGTTATTTACTAATTGCTCTACAGTGCTGAGGTAGAAGTGTGAGGTCTCGTGTAAGAAGGTCATCACATCACCTGATTTTGCAAGAGTGATAAGAGAGCTGAAGGTTTCTTCATTGAAAGTGATTTTACCGCGGAAATTATCACCGTTATTCTTGTAGAAGATGTTTTCTCGGGTAATGCGTTCGACCTCTTGAATCTCTTTATCTTTTCCGATCTCTTTGATAATCTGGGCGACTCTGCCTTGGGTGATATCGAGCTGGGCTGCTATCTCCTGCTGTTTTACTCCGTCGCGGAATAGATCAAAGACCTGTTTATGTTTTGCCCAGCGGTCATCACTAGCTAGAAACTCACCAATAGCATTGGCTACCTTGCCATCAATCTCTTCATTACTCATGCCTTTGGCAACTGGTTCAAAGTATGCGTCCTCGAATTCACCGTCAAGATTTAGAGAGGTGAGAGAGCCGCGTTCTTTAAAGTGACGGCGGAGCTTTTTCGCTTCATCCATGCAGGCGAATTTGATTGCCTGTTTGAGCCAGCCTTCATAGCTGCCTTTATCTGGATTATAGGATTCCTGTGCAGTAAGCAGATATTCCCAAGCTCTGCCGAGGGCTAAACTGCTTATTCCGCTCTCATCCATTACGTTATAGATTCGGCTGTAGAGAAGGATATTGTCTTCCAGTACCTGCATTGGGTCGATTACGCTATCAGCTTCTGCTGTTTCTTGGGTTGCTGCTGCTTCAAGTTCTTCCTCGGTTGGAGCGAGTTCTGTAGACTGGTAGTATACTGGTGATTCAGTATTTTCAGTTGTCAACTTATCCTTTACAACTGACTCTGTATTTTGCTCTAAGTCGTTGTCTATGTTATTGGTTGTAAAAGTTTGCACCTTGGCGTTAATTTTTTCCACCTCAATATTTAATAGTTCTGCTAGTGCTTCGGTAACTGTGTAGTTGGCATTGCCACCGAAGAGATCGGTGCTGCCGGCTGTACCGGTTGGAATTTTGTTTATGTAGTTGGTGAGGTCTTGTCGGAGCTGTTTTGCTGGAGTTTCATCAAGCCAGATACCGATATTTACAGCTATACCGTTCTTGTCCATCTCTAAGTCGGTAGTGAATAGTTCCTGCTGAGCGATATAGTCAGACCAGCTTTTACCGCCTTTACTGTTATTTTTGGCTATGATATGCTTTGCACCGATACGGAGAAGATTTGATATATCCCAGTCAGGGCGTTTCTGAGTAGAGACGACCAGTGGGGCGATCATGATTACTTTATTCTTGATTGTACGGTTACCGGCAAGAGCGGACATTACATCAAGATCATGGATGGCTGCACCGAATAGAGAATTTTCTATAATAATTTTGCCGTTTTCAGTTACGACATTATTCTTACTGTCGTAGAGTCTGGCAATATCGCTCTGAGCAATTGCGCCGTCTGCAAGTAGAGCATCGATTAACTCAGCACCATTTTTCGCTATAAAGTCACGAACAGACAAGTTGTCCTCAATATTATTGATAATGCTGAGTGTGTTTTCTCCGAGGCGATTTGCCAGACCGTAACTCTCTGAAGCTTGATTCTTGGATTGGGTGTCATCGTCATTGACCTCTGCGGAGAGTCTGCCTGCGTCTGTTACATCATCTGTGAGTCTGCGGACGAGTACTGGTCTGTCAAATTTAGAGAGTTCTACACGGGTAATGCCGTAGTGTTCTGAGTGCTGATAAAGAAAGTCTGAGTAGTCGGAGAGACCTCGGTTGTAGTGTCTGGCGATACGCATTGAGCGACCGTTTCCGCCGTGGACAATATTATCCTTGCCGATAATTGGTGCGCCAGAAGTCGGAAGCGGAGAGTTATTGATAACTTTGCGGACATCTAGGGTGCTGGTTTCTATTGCGGTTTTGAGTTCTGTATCGTTATGATAATTACGTTCCTGACCAGAACCGTGATCTGGGTTTGGTGCAAAACTCTCTGGATCGTGAGATATAATTAGGTCGGAAGCTTCGATAATGTCAAACTCTGCAGCTATGATCTTACCACTGGGTAGAGATATATCTGCATTACGAGCAAGAATGAAGTTTTCCTGCTCTACTGCCTCACGGTCTTTGGCTAGTGCTTCTTTCTGCGATTTTAGGAGTTCGATTTCTTTCTGGGCTGCTTCAAGCTGCTGCATGAGTTCTGAATTGATTCCTGTATTTTGTGCAGATTCCTTGAGTTCAGCCTCTTTGGACTGAGCTTCCTCTATTGCTATTTCGGTGACTATCTCAGCTTCTTCAAGCTCTTCTTTCTTCTGTGTAAGCTTTTCCTGCTTCTCCGCCTTGCTGAGGAATCTTTCTCCTGAGTGGATGATTTCATCTATTAACTGGTCTTTGGTGAGAGAACTGCCGAGGCGGATTGTTTGCAGATATGCTCTGGCAGCCTGTTCTATGTGAGCTTTGGGTCTACTATTGAACCAAGTGTCAAGTCTGCCAGCATTGGAGTCTATCTCCGTAAGTTTCTTCTTTTTGAGTTTAGTCGTGTATAGCAGAGCTTGACGCAGATCGGCAAGTATTGACTGCTCTAGATTGAGTGCGTCTACCGCCAGAAGGTACGTAGTGATTGCTTTGAGTTTATTCTTTGCTGAAATGGTGAGCGAGTCCAGTAGTGCAGAGTTGCCGAGCATATTTGAGAGTAATGCATTATCAATAAACTCAACTCCTTCAGGAGTGAGCTGGTTATCACTAACGAATAGCTCTACTTCACTATCAGCAATTATACCGTCGATGCGCATGGCTTCGATAATGGCTGCACCGTTCAGATTATATATATCGGTATTTGGGTCGAGGGTGGACAGTATACCGGTGGTTGCTGTACCGAGACCTTCCTGAGTTCTGAAAATGGTTTCATCTTTTTCTTGGGCTGATAGTTCGACTTCTGCAAGCTCAGGCTTGATACTTTCGGTCTGTTTTGTCTTCTTGGCATTGGCTGTCTCTTTCTGAATTTTGAGTTTTGCGCGTTTATCTCTGATATCTGCAAGGTTGTTTTTATGGAGAAAGTGAATTTGACCATTCTCACCGCGGCGGAGGGCAAAGCCTTGAGCAATGTTTGACATAATACCGGATTTATCTTTGCTGTCTATTCCGCGCTCAATGCTCTCAAATAATCTTGTTAGAATGGTAGCTGCAGACTTGATTGATTCGTTGTCACTCTTGGTAGGGAATTCCTTCTTTAGCATCTTGTATGCAGCCTGTTCACGCTCTGCACGGGTGAGAACTAATTCACTGCTATTCAGTTCCTTCATTGATTCGGCTACTGAATCGAGAGCTGTAGTAAAGCGTTCTGTTTCTGCTTGGGTTAGTTCTTGATTATACTGCAAGGTGTAAGGCGCAAGCTGTTCCCAGAATACAGTATTACCGTATGCGAGAGCTTTGCTGGCAGTGGTAGAGACATATCCGCCGTGTTCTACCTCTAGGGCGATATCTTCTTCATTAATACCGAGAGCATTGAGAAGTTTGGACTTCTCCGCAGTGTCTGTAAAGTCTGAGTCGAGGATGGTTTGGAGTGCGCCTGCATGAATTTTGACTTCCTGTACTATCTCAGAAGTTACTGCTTGTGCAAGCTCGGAAGAATTCTGAAAGTACTCGGTAGTGTTTTCTGGGTCTACCGGAGTTACAGATTTGATCAGTTCCTCTTTGACTTTCGGGCTGGCTGCTTCTATTTCTTCAGCTTTCTGGGTAAGTTCTACCAGATTTGCTGTACGTTTATTGGCATCGGTGATTCTTCTAAGTTGAGTTACAGATACTCCCACCATGCTTGGAAGCATTAGCATACCGCCGATTATGCCTTCTTCTGCACTGCCGACGATTCCTTCATTATACAGCATATCCCCGATCTCAGAGGTAGACATTACATTGTCTATTGCAAAGCCTGCTGCCTCTGCGCCAGTGCCTAGTGCGTTCTGTAAGGCTTCTGTACCGCCTTCCTTGACTGCATTTACGGCAAATGCTTTTCCGGTTTCTTTGAGAGCTGAGGTGGTTACAGCTTGACTGAGCAGGAGTTTCTTAGCTGCACCTGTACCGGAATTCAGGAGACCAAAGGTTACAGCTTCTCCACCTGTCTCTATTGCACTGCGGAGTGATGCGGTAACCAGAGCTGTCGGAATGTTTACGCCTTCCTTCCGGCTTCTGGAGTAAGAGGAGCTGAAGGATTGGGCTGCAGTAAGACCGAGTGCAGCTTCTTTGACTCCGGTAGCGTAAAGGAGTACCTGCTGCATAACCTGCGGTACTGCAGATACTCCTTTTTCAAAGAGTGAAGCGTCAGACATAAGTAAGGTGTTGAGCCATGGGGCAGAATCGAGATAAGTGCGGATTTCTGCAGTCTGATGTTTGAGGTCTGCTGCTACTGTCTTAGCAATCAGCACCTCTTCGGCGTAGTGAGAGTCACCACGGGCGGTAATAGTTTCTACTGCCTGATCGCGTTTCTCTTCAAGATCAATTATCTGTTTTACTAACTTGACTCCTGTATCTGTGCCTCTGTGTTTTTCTAGTTGGAGTTCCAGCTCTGCAATTTGACCATTATAGTGCTGTTTGAGGTCGGTTACTTCTGACTGGGATTTTTCCTGCTCTATTGAGAGACCGCCGTTATTGAGGTCTTCAATATAGCCGTCATTTATTTTGTCGAGAACATCGGCTACAGCCCAGTTGAGTTCTCCTGTAGATTTGGCTAGACTGCTTGCGCCAGCTTTAAGAGCCTGCCACTTGCGACCGAAGAATCCAGCATTGCGCTCAGTAAGTAAGTCATGGAGCTGTGACCAGACAAGGTCGCCGTTGGCAGTAGCATCCATGATAATCTTTGCTGCACTCGGATCGGTAATAGAACGGACAAAGTCTGGAGCATTTTTTTGTAGATAGTTATAGGTCTTGATTGCTCTGTTTTGTGATAGTTCATTTCCTGCATACTCGAGCATTTCTCTGGTTTCGTCGTCATAGGCTACTGTTGGGATATTTGGGGCAATGGCTGCAAGCTCTAATGTCTTTTCGGCAGTATCCTTATCGACATCGCTATAGAGCATGATAGTCTGTATTGGATCTTTGAGAGCGGTATTAATTTGAGCTGGGGTAAAGTTATGTTTGAGTGCGCCAGCGACTTCGGTTGAGTCTTCGCTGAAATCTTGCTTAAAGATATTACCGTCAAGTTCAGGCGAAATATCTATCTGCGTAGGCTGACTCTCGGGAGTTACTTCGGTAAACTCTGAGAAGTCTGCTTCTGCGAATTCGTCTGCTAGGCTGTTATTATTCTCTGGAAGTGTTATGCCCATTATTTACTTTCTTTTAAAGGTAAATCCGTCATGTGAAGGTTCTGCGAGCCACATTACACCGTTCTGTTTGAAGCCGTAAGCACCAATGTCTTCAAGCCAGATATATTCGTTGTTATCAACATTGCGGGTCTCTATCTCTTTGATAAAGGATTTGCGGATATCTTCTGTCTCGGTATAGCTGACGTTTTCTCCAGATTCTTTGGCTTTGAGGAACTCTGCTCTGGTCATCTCTGTCTCTTCTGGATTCTGTTCGGTATATTTTGTGTTGCGGTCTACTGTCCAAGTCTTATTGTGCATGATGGTGACTGCATGTTTTACAAGTCGCTTCTTCATCTCAACAATGATATTTGCTTCGTCTGCAGGAGTGCCAGAAGAATTCAGTTTCTTCATAATGTCCATTATTACGGTAGTGCGATCGGTCTCTGGGAATTCTTCTAGGGTATCTGTAAAGTCGTCTGAACGGTCTTTGTGAGAGTTGAACTTGATTGTTTCCTCTATGTCTTTTTGCCATTCGGAAAATGCCTTATCTTTGCGTTTGCGGTACTCTATCTGGTATTTTGCTGGTAGAGTATCTCTTTCATTCTGGGTTAATTCTCTGTGCGCTACTTCATCGTTGCTCATTAGCTGTATACTTGTCCAGAGTCTTTCTGCTTCTGGAGTTACTGGGCGTTTTGCCAGTTCTATCTTATGTTTGCGTGCGGTAATGATCTCTTCAGGGGAAAGACTGTAGGTTCTGCCGTTACCCAAATCCAGCTGGTGCGGAATGGTTTCACCGTTAATTACTGCTCTGTCGATCATGGTCTCTGCAAGCTTACTGTCTTCCTTCTCTTGGAGTCGTTTTTCTGCGAATCCTTCTTTGATGCGTTTGTGAAGTTCGGGAGCAGTATTTGCCAGCACCTCGCTCTCTGACTGGTTTGAACTGAGAGCGAGAGCTACTGTTTTCTCTGCTTCAATAATATCTTTGGTGTCCTCTATCTCTTTATTATTGAGGTATGGAGAATATCGCTTTATCACTGCTTCTGCCTTTAGGTAGTCGCCTTCTTGCAGGAGTTCATCGCACATACTGGTCAGGGCTGAACTGGTGATTGCTTTGCAGTAAGAGTCAAACTCATCACTGCCAGCCTCGTAACCTGCTGTTTCTGCTTTATCGAAGGCTGAGCGTTTAAGTTCGGCAAAGCCTTCATCTATAGTGTTGAAATCAAGTCCTCTCATGCCGAAGAGTTTGTCTGTGGCTGTGGTTACTCGCTGGGCTGCATTCTGTTTAAGAAGTTTCTTCTGTGCTGTTGCTTCCGCCTTTTGAGCACTCTTAATTTTACTTATCTCACCGCTTATAAGATTATGACGGAGTCGTGCCTGCTTACTGCCGGTAAGACCGGACTGGCTGACAAACTGATCTACCCGCTTTATACATGCGTGATACATTGCCTGCCATTTGTTTACTTGTACTGGTTCACTTGCTGCGGTAAACCCAGAGCCGGTAATTTCCTGAGTTGCTTCGGACATAGCTTCTTCCTGATCTTCAGGCGTTGAGTTATTCAGGTTTAATTCAGAAGCTTCCCAGGCATTGAGCTGGTTATAGTAATTGATCTGTTCCTGCTCACGGGCAGCTTTCTTTGATGCAGCTTCGGCTTCGCGTTCCTGTTTGTTGCGCTCCCGTTCTTCTTCGGCAAGGCGTTTCTTCTCCATTGAGAGAATACTACCGGAAGCATTCATTAATGCATTACCAAGGTCTTTCATGCCATTTGCATTATTTGCGCCAAAGGCAGCAGCGGTAGCACCGCCATGGATTTTAGCGTTACTCATAGGTCGTTGTCTGACTCTGGGTATGTATGTTGGGATATTCATATAGTCCTATGCATTTCTATAAGTAGTTGCCAATCCCATGCCGACGCTGGTCATGCCGGAGAGGATACTGCCGAAGACAGAATTATTTTGTTTGCTTGCGCGGTACATATTTGCTTGATTGAGATAGTTGGTCTGCTGCATCTCATAGCCCCAAGCTTCTTTTTCACCGTTGTTCAGAATTGTGTTCTTGTCATACTCACCCCAGAAGGCTGTGTCACCGATTACCTGTTCTGCGCTTCCGGCAAGTTCTACACCGCTGGCGTTATATCTGGTTTTCTGTGTGCCCATGACCTTGGCTACTTCCATACCCTTCATCTTGGCGTCTTCTTTTGCTCTGTCACGTGCGTCCTGTGCCTGCTGAGCTGAGAGAGTGGCGTTATTTTGAGCAGCTATGGCATTGTATTCGTTAGCTCTATTCTGCGCTGAAATTGATTGTGATTGAGCAGAAGCACTGGCAAAAGTGCCCATGATGCCTGAAATGCCTGCGATAGCTCCCATGATACTGCACACTAATTTCTCTCCTTGTAGAAGTGACAGAATAATTCGTTATGTATGCCTAGCGTTCTTGGTTCTTCTATGGTAAAGCCGAGCCAGTACAGCCATTCAATGCATTTGGTGTATTTGGCGTCGACATCGTTTTCTAAGTATGGGTATTCTTTCATGAGTTTATCAAGTTCACGTCTGGTTCTTATAGCAACCTTGACAGGTGCTTTGTTCATAGCTTCAGTGGAGAGTAGCCAAATACGTGATTTTCTCCCTATTACGCTATCAGTCACCACTCCCCACGCACAAGCTATCTCATTATCGATAAGACCGACATACGCCTTGCCGTTTTTCCGTGACCTCTGATAGGAACGGAGGAGTGCTGTATATGGCTTGCAACCGAAGAGTCTGTAAATTTCCAGACAATCTTCTCTGCGGAGTTTGCCTTTCATGGCTTTGATATCTCTGATCTTTGCAGGGCGTATCTCGATCTTCATGGTGAGTCTTTCTTAATTTCTGCTGTTTAGAAAATTGTTATACAGTTCTTGTTTCTCATAGCTCTCGTTTGCTGCAATTGCTCTGGCTTCGTCTTTTGCTTTCTGGTAAGCTATTGCCATATTCTTCTGCTTACTTGAATCTCCGGTAAGTTTGATTGCTAGGCTGGTAGCGAGTGAGTATACCAGCATCTCGACAAAGTGGCTGTCATAGAGATTAGGGTCGTCAAGATAAGTAATATATGAGAGGATTGCTCTTGGCTGGTCGGTAAGTACGACTTTACCGGTACGTGCATGATTTACCTGTACATCATACTCGATAGGTTCTGCGTGTTTGCCTGCTGGATTATTCACCTTGAGGATATAAGCGCAGTCATACGGGTACTGGTAAGCGAATAGATATTTCGGGTAATTCTCTGAATTTGGTTCTTCTGTCAGCCTTACCTCAGTCTTTGCGAATCCCCAAGGATGATCTCTGAGTGCTTTGCGGAGTGAGGTGTCGTAGAATATTTTGCAGCCCATAGCATTAATGTCTGAGCTGTCATCTAGGTCAGAGATGGTACTGAGTCCAAGGTGGAATAGCGCCTGATTGCAGATATCGATTTTGGTTATTCCCATTGGTTTTCCTTATTATGCTGGAGTGAATAAAGCGACCTGTCTTTCGGTAACTGCTAGTTCTTTATACTTACGATTAGAGCGTAGATAACTGCGGACTGGAATAAACTTGGGACAGCCGGTAATATCGCTAAGTTGACCTACTGGAGTACGATTACCGAAGATTTGCTCTTTATCTTTTAGGTTTTCAATAATCCCATTCTGCTCAAGTACAGCTTTTGCCAGTTCTACCATAGTGGTATTTTGAGGAGTTACAGAATATTTGCCTGTCTTGCGGATTGTCGGAAGAACCTCTTTGCGTATCCAGCGTTTGAAATCTAGTGCTTTAGGCTTACGGCTATTCATGACTAAGGCGTAGAGACCTGATTCAGATACACAGAGTATATCTCTTCGCTGACCACCTGAGGTCATTTTAAATGACCCCAGCTCATCACTATCTAGGGTTGCAGCTTTTACTGCTTGCTTATGATTTGATACTCCAAGGCTATTACATATATCTTTAGCTACAAACCAAGGGTTTCCCTCTTTATCTGTAACACGAATTTCACAGCCTAGAATATTGTTTGTAAAAGTGGTTATTTCACTCATGACTACTTAGTGCCTCCTTTGGCTGTTGGTTTCTTTGGTGTTGCCTTGGTCTCTGTTCCTACTTCCTTGAAGTGTTTGGGGATTTCGGACTTGTTGCCTGTGTAGAAATCTCCTTCATTCCAGATATGACCGTCGAATTTACATTTTTTAGTGCATAGGTATGGCATGATTAATTATCCTTTTGCTGAAACCATGAATTATTATTTAGACCTGTTGTGCCAGCCAAACTGTTCGCTGGTTGTGAGACCTGCCCAGTACCTGCCTGCTGTGGCTGTGCCGTCTTTCTCAATTTCAAGAATCAAGTAACGCTGCTCGGTGACCGGAATTGGTACTTCGAAGATATAACCCTTTTTGAGTTTATCTGCTGTGAGAGCTGGGGTAGAGAGGATTTCGGTTTTCTCCAGTGTACCGTCTTTATCATGAGCGGTGTAGAACTTCCATGTTGCGCTGGTAATTCCTGCAGCTGAAGCTACCATCTCGATGAAGAGGTTGATATATCCTCCTGTACCCATTCCTTTTTCACCGAGGTCAATTACTGTATGCTCTGGGTCTGCAAGTTCGGTGTTCTCTGCCAGCAGGCATGATTTATCAATTAGCATTTATTCTTCCTTATTTTGTGATTGTGTCTTCGGTGTTGAGGATTGAGTCGCACTCTTTGATCTTGTATCCCCAGAAGTTTTTGACCGGTTTGCCCTGAGTGTTATCAATAATGATAGGGCTGGTCTTCTTCTGTGCCTGCTTGGTCATGGCTGCAGCAACTGCTGTAGAGCAGTAGATTACAGGATTAAGACCTTCGATACTCCTGACAACATTCGGTACTTTATAGTACGCGTCGGTCAGAATGTCTATCAAATCGATAGTCCCATCTAGGAGCATATTCATATCGACATTGGCAATGCGGACGGTTGAACGCCAGTCCTCGATACAGAGACCAATCTTTCTAGTGTAGTAATCCTGATAGACTGGACGACCTTCACCTTCTCCATTTTTATCAATACTTCTGCCGTAGTCATCACGTTTTACGCCTACTGTACCGCCTTTAGGGAAGATGCCGAATACTGTCTGAGGTGACCAGTTGATAAGCCAGATTGAGGTATTATCATTGCCTCTGCCCCCAGCATCGATAATGTTTGAGCCGATATTGTAAGGGTCGTCAGAGATTCTGCTGAAACGAATGTCAAGACCGTCAAAGCCTCGTGGATCGTCGGCAAGGGAAGAGTACAGAATCTTTTCAGCACAGGTATTGCCAATACCCATGATGGTTGCTTTGGCTTCGTCAACTCTGATCTCAGAGCCTTTGCCGTCTGCTGCTGTACCGTCGATAAACTCTGCGTCGATCTCTGCCCATGCTTCAACAGAAGCGGTAGTATCGATCTGTTTGGTAGAGCTGCTCTTTGAAGTGCCGATATAATCGTTGACACTTCGGAAGCTACCGGAAGGGAGCTTGGTGCGGTACTTTGATTCGTGGTTGCTGCCTGAGTTACACTGTACCCAGCCCATATCCTCCATAAACGGATCAGACTGTTTGAGCAGCTCTATAGTCCTGCCCATTACTTTGTCTTTACCGATTAGACGAGTCTGGACATCAGCAAGTGTAATATGTGCGTCTGTTAGTGCCATATAGTATTACCTCCATTATAGGTTATTGTAGATTTGCTCGCGTTTGTACTGGTCTGGGTAGAAGGCTTCCGCATCTGATATTTCACGAGGTTTTGCTGAAGCACCGCCTCGTTCAAAGCTGTCTTCGCTGGTTGCTTTGTCTACTCCGACCAGAAACTTCATGAATGCTGGGTTATTGCCAGCCTGAGTAGTTACCAGAAAATCTGTGAGTTCACCTGACTGGTCAAACTTTGCGAGTGCTCTTTCAGCTCTGGCTACTGTGTTCTTGAAATTTCTGCCACCGAGTTCAGGGTCAGAACGTACTGCCTTTGCCCAGTTGTCGGTAGTATCTAGCCACTCCTGATCTTTGGCTGCGAGTGCCTGCTGGAGAATCTGGGTATTCATATCTACCAGTTTCTGGGACTGTTCTTGAGAAAGTCCAAGTTCTTTGAAAGCTTCTTTTGCCTGTGACATTGATTCAGCATCTGGTGTCATACCTTCGGGTAGAGTAAAATCTTCATACTCTATAGTCTGTTCTGGTACTGGCTGGTCGTCTAATTTGTCAGTATTTTCTGTTTCAGATTTTTCAGTCTTACCGAGGATACTGCCTGTATCTTCCGGTGGAGTTTCTGTATTGCCGATAATACTACCGGTGTTTTCTGTTGGTTCGGGTGAAGGTTCTGGTGTTGGGTGTGTGTCGGGTTGAGGTGTCGCTGGTGTTGGTGCTTCTCCGTCCATTATTCAGTATCCTTTCTTAGTTATAAAACCAGTTATTTATAATTTCATTGATTGATGTTTTGTCGTCTGTGTCGGCTATGGTAGCAGCGTCTTTGATGTCGAGAAGAATCTCTTTATAGGCTTCACTCTTGCCGAGGTTGTAGGCTGTGGCTTCTGCACCACCCCCGTAGTCTGAGCGGAGCATTACAGCAGAAAGTTTGCCTACTAGATATTCTTTGAAGTCAGCATTACGACAAAGGGAGAGGATACTGCGTCTGCGTTTCTCTAGCAATTCATCCATGATGTCTTTTTTGAGTTCTTGAGCTTCATCGGTATCGTTACTAGTTACTACTCCGATATTTTTCTTTGCCATTAGTTTAATCCCATATTCTGTGCAAGATTGTCGATATTTTCTGAATTTATCTCTCCAGCATCTTTGGCTGTGCTTACTGTCTCCTGTATTGCTTGGCTAGCCTGCTGTTCGCGTGCTAGGTCTTCCTGCATTTGTTGGAGCTTCTTGACTTCTTTTTCCGGCAAGAGCAGTTCTGACTGACAGAGGATTTCTGCCATCTTGAAGATGATCTTGCCTATATCTAGCCAGATTGGTGAGTCCGGTCTCAGCTCTGCCATCATGGCAACGTTACCAATGAGCTGCATGATAGCTGTGAGTTCTGACTGTTTCTGTGCCTGAGCAAGAACAGAGACATACTCAATCTTGAGTGGTCTGCCTTGCAGTTCTGCTGGCACTGGAGGTATTACATCACCTAGATCATAAAGAATTTGAAAGCATCTATCGAATACATGGTCTAGTGCTTCTTTTTCTAACAGTTCAATTACAGGAGTAATACTGCCGAGTTTCTCTGCATTGATAGAGGTGACCTCGGTAGCAGACATGCTCTTATCTTTGTTCATGATTGGAGCAAAGAGGTCGTTGAAGAATACTTCTTTGATTTTCTGTCTAAGCTCAATTGTTTCCTGAGTGGTTGCCTCGTATACCCCATGTGCTTGATATATAGGTGTAATCTGAGAATCAACTGATTGTGAATTGACATAGGTAACACCGTTTGGTATCAGTTGAATACTCTCATTTTTGAGCTTGCCGGAAGCTGCAACCGGAGGACTCACTGTCTTTTTGAGACCGTCCAGTGCTTCCTTACGCACCTGATACAGAGTCTTCACGTCAGCCAGAGCAATACGGGCTGGGGAAGAACCGTAAGTCGCATTACTCAGCTTTTCCCAGCGCGGTGCTACAAAAGGTTTATTGCGAAAACCACTCTGTCGCAGAACTATGTAATTTGAGTCGTATGCGTTATTACCGCCTTTATAAAGGTATAGGCTCTCCCACTCCATATTTGTATTGTCTCGTTTGCCGTATTCATATTCGTCTCGCGGGCGGATAATATGAATCACCTCGAATTTCTTCTCTACATTGTTTATGCTCTCCTTCTTGGTTATCTCTTTCGGTAGAATCTCTTTATCGAATCTTCTGATCATATCACGCGCTGAGTAGTACATCTTGCGCATGAGGGTGTCGACCTCTGAATCATCATTGCTGTCCAGCCAGTAGTCACCGCATGAGAGAGTAGTAAACTTGAAACCCTTAAAAAGGTCTTCCTCGATTAAGATTACTCCCTGCCCGTATAATGCCATCTCTCTGAATAGCTGGTACATTGCGCCGTAGATATCTGCTTCATTAAAGAAGTGCAGCAGGATATCACGAACATGGGTAAGCCAGCCGGTAACCGAGGTCGTTGTCTTCTCCTGACCCTTCAGACCTAACTGAAACCACTGCCTGCTTGGAGAAATGATTCCACCCTGCATACCGGAAGCGAGTGAGCGGATAGCGAGCTGTGGTGTTGAGTCTAGTACCTTCTGCTGCTTCTTACCGCCTTGACTACTGGTATTCGAACCGTCAAGAGCTCTTGCGCCTTCTGGATAGATATTATCTCTGATATCAAGCCACGGTGCTTCCCAAGAGCTTCGCTCATGTTCAAGAGATCGGATAACCAGAGAGAGGTCTTCTAAGTCTACCTGCTTCTCAGGTGAGTCTCGTTTCTTGGTAAGCTTTTTAGGTGTCTGTAAGATTGAACCTTGCATTTATACTCCATTAAAACGGTAAATCATCATCATTTTGGTCTGGGCAGTATGTGTTATTCATGTCTATAGGTGGCTCTGAACCGTATTGAGCAAAACCAGTACTGTTGCTTTCCTGCTTATTCTGAACGGTAAAGTGCGGAACACTGCATAGGATTTTTAGTTTGGATTGCTTATTACCGTTTTTATCTTCCCAGCGGTCATTCTGAAGTTTTCCCTGTACTACCAGCTCCGAACCCTTCTTCAGAAAATTACAGATATTGATTGCATTCTTGCCCCATGCGATCACCGGAACATAGTCAACTCTTTTACCATCATTTACCGCAATGCTGAACTCAGTAATGTCTTTTCCCCCGCTGGTCATCCTGAGTTCAGGTTCTTTGACCAGCCTCCCTTGTACATTTACACTATTTAGTGCCAATTGTTACCCTCCAAGTAAGTTCTTTCTTTTGAGCTTTGCATTGTCTCCCAGACCTAGTGTGCCGGTGGTAATGTCACCTGATTGATTACTAGCTGCGAGAATGCTCTGATTGTTTGACTCGAAGCTATTTACCTTCTTCTCTGCCTGTACTGCTTCTGCTTGGATAGCTGCTGGAGCAGATTGCGGTATATAGCTCGGTGTAGGCGTTCCACCTCCTCCCATTATGTTCCCCCTAGTAAGCTTTTGTTTTTGGTGTTTGGATCATTGGTTAAACCCATACCGCCATTGAGAACGTTGTTGCTCCCGTTACTGCTGGCTGCTATAAGTTGCTTCTGTCTGTTGGAAGCGTCATTGACCTTCTTATCCGCGTCTACCGCCCGTGGCTGTGTTGCCTGTACTGGAGAAGGTGCAGGGATATAGCTCGGGCTGCTGCTGCCTCCTCCGAATAGTCCACCCATAAATTGTCCTTTGCTTAATAATTGAATATTTCTACGTCATTTGAAGTGACGATATGTCCTTTGTTTGGTGTGATAATGCCGACACGTTTTTTAGCAGTGCAGAATGAATCCCCAAAGGTTAGAGCGAGTGCGTCAGCCATGTCTGGTGAGCCTCCGGTACGCTTCTTAATACTGTCTTTGGCTTCCAGAGTTATCTGGCACTTGGAAGTGAAGCCGTACTCCGGTGCGACTAACTCTTCGGTAAGTGCTTCATTATCTTCTATCGCTCCACCGTGTCTTAGCCAATCACGCATTAGTCCCCATATCTCAGACCGTCTCAAATTGTACTGCTCAATATCTTCTGCAACTGAACCGAAGTTTACATCTACAGCAGGGTAACCGTGATTAAAGAGATAGTCATAAACACCAGCACCGACTCCACCCACGTCGACACAGATTGAGTCTGCATCATAATCGTTTGCCAGACTTCCAACCTTTTTAGCGAGTGAGTGGGTATCGATATTCTTCTCTATGAATAAAAGTTTGGAGTATAGACCTTGACGCATATAGATAACACTGGAGTCATCACCGTATCTTGCTACATCTACACCGAAGATTATTGGATTGAAGTTATATAGCTTCGGTATCTCTACAAGTGTATTCCAGCAAGCAATTGCCTGATCGACTAAACCTCTGCCGATAAACTGCATATTTGAAGCGTCTGGAAATTCACCAAGTACACGCACACGGAACTCATTACTCTCTCTGCCGTACTGAGCAGCCATGTCTTCTTCAAATCCGTCTTTAACGTTGTCACTGTCGAGGCATGAGAGAGTAAACTGATTCCATCTATCCTTTGCTCCTGCTTTATAAAATGTGTCGTAAAAGAAACCTGTATTTTGTGTAGGGTTGCCGGTAAGGATAAAGCGAGTATCCACAGTAGTAAGAGCGCCCATAGCTACTTCAAATATCTTGGAAGGTACTCCGCTTGCTTCATCTACCAGAAACAACAAGTGTTCAGCGTGAAAGCCCTGTAGTGCGTCTGGATTTTCTTTTCTCGCTGTACGTGCCTGAATGAATGTGTCTTCACGACTCTTGATTACTACTTTCTCAGAGGTTATATCTATTGCGCTGCGGAATGGTTCTTTCATCCGCTTATGCCATTTGCGAAGCTCTCCCCAGAGAGTTGACTTGAGCTGCTCTTTACTCGGACTGGTTACCGGTACTTTAGCATCTACAAATACTGAGATGAACCAAATACCGAGACAAGCTAATGTGGACGTCTTACCAACTCCGTGACCTGATTTCACAGAAGTCCATGAACCGGTTTGTGCCACAGAGTTGATAATCTGTTCCTGTTGTTCAGTTGGGGTAAAGCCGATTATATCTTTACAGAATGCTAGTGGATTCTGCTGCCAGAATAATATTGATTCTTTGAATTGTGTGTTTAGATTTGTAACCAAATTATTGCTCCAGCAGAATGCACAACTAACAAGTAAATAACTTATTTAGTCTGAACAACAATTTAGTTTGTACTGAGTGATACCCCTATCACGCTATTAGATAATGCATAATTTGAATTGAAAGTCAAAAGAAACCATAAAATGCAACAGCAGAAAAATAAATAAATTTTCGTCAGGAATTTTTTGGTGAGGTATCCCTATATATTTTGCCACGCCCCTCGGAGACCCCCACCCACCATCGGCAGAAATATCGGTCATTCGGTAGGCAGACGCGCAGCAGCCAGCGCAAAGTGACGAGCTTAGTCAGCGCATTAAGGTAAAGCTGAGTGTGTGATAATCCAGTCAGTTTACTCTATATCGGGATATGTTATCCGGTAGTTAGCTTTGTTTGTGATTGAGTGTGATAGATAGTGAATAGTAGCATGGTTGTAATAGCTGTATTATTGTTGAGTGTTGAAGTGTTCAAGCATGATATCAAATCAACTCGCTCTATATATATTTAACTCTATTATACTCTCTATAAGTATCTATATATAAATATATATTATATAGGAATGAAATTTAATTAATATTCTTACTAATAAAATCAAGTCATATTTCTTATCTGAAATTGTAATCAGTAGCACATTTTTATTTATCTCAGATAGGAGGTTTTACCATGTATCAGACTAGTGACGAATTCATTAAAGATTACCCTGAGATTACTTACAACATGGCTCTGAAGATTGCAGCAAGTCATGATTGCAAGGAAGACTTTGAGGAAGAATTTACTGGGCTTACTTTGATTGATTCAGATTGTTTTTTTACTTGGCTTGGATATTAGGGAGGAAATGCAATGTATAAATATTTCACAATGAAGTTAGAGACACTCGCAGACTTAAAGAAGGAGTACAGAGAGTTAGCTCTCAAGCATCATCCAGATAGGGGCGGAGATGTTGAGGTAATGGCTGAAATTAATAACGAGTATGAAAAGTTATTCGCAATACTCAAGCAAGGTAAAAAAGTTCATGTGGGTAATGATGAGTATGCAGAGAGTTCTGAGCTGCCTGAGGATTTTATTAATATCATCAATGCAATAATAAATCTGGACGGTATTGTAATCAAGCTTGTTGGTGAATGGCTCTGGGTAACAGGCGAAACAGCAAAGCATAAAACAGTATTCAAAGTTAATCGCTTCCGGTGGTCAGGGAATAAAAAAGCTTGGTATTATAATCCCGATCCAGCTTGGAGGAAGAAGAGCAGAAAGAAGCTCTCACTCGGTGAGATAGAACACTTTTACGGTAGTAAGCGAATAGGTAAAGGTAAATACAAATCAAAGGATAAAGAACAGATCAAGAAACCAGCCAATCAACTGGCATTGTTCTAAACTAATCAACTAATATTTTATCAATTATGAATCTATAGAAGTATATGAAACGGGTACGCTGTGCAGCAGGGGCAGCTGTGTTGTATACCCGTAAGACTTTTTTAAGGAGTAATAGAAATGGATAGAGTGAAATTTATTAAGACGGATATTAAAGCAACTAGGATACTGCTGGCAAAGAAACAGACTCCAGAGTTTAGAGAGTATTTACTGGAAAGAATTGCCAAGAGAGAAAAGGAATTAAAGGAACTAACCGGAATGGAGAATACAACATGTTAATTACAGCGGATACAGTGGGTAAGCTCAGGGTAGTTGTCAGTGAAGAGGCGTTTACTCAGAAGTTTAAAGAGTCGGTAAAAAATGATGTGTATTTTAAAGATCACTTTACAGAGGCAGGACTCAAAGAGGTGTTTAAACTGCTCGTTTGCACAGCTCCAAGAATCGACTGGGATAATTTGGGAGATATTTGTAATCATATTCAAGAGGTGAGTATTGAGGATTATATTGGGGCGTATGGTATTAAAATCCTTGATATTGTTGATCAGGATAATTTTATAGCTATGACAAAAGAGACTGTTTTATATTTTGCAGGTTTTAGAGGGTAATAAATGCTTAATGATATTTTGGTAAAAACGAATAGAAATAAACAACCGTTTGAAATAATGCGCGATTTGAGAGAGGACTTTGCACAGAGAAGCAAGAGTGAATTACACGAGATAGCTATTTACTTATTGCTGGCTGATACCGCTGGTACTATTGGTTCGACAGTGATCGAAAGAGTTGTAATTGAGGAGCTTAAAAAGCGGTATGCAGCACATGAAGAGGCGATTATTGATAATGTGTTATTTGATGAGAGAAAGGGGATATAATGAATACATATGCACTGAATAGAAAAGCAACCGAGATATTTGATAGAATAATGGTTTTGTATGATCAGGCTATTTTTGAGGGCAAGGAGTATCTCAAGCTTGATAATGACTCGAATTATATGTATCTGGCGGTAGAGATGCCTTACGGAGATAATATTATATCTCTGGCTCATTATGGTAAGCAGAACGGGGACGCTATGAGAGACCCTGAAATGATGTTTCTGTGTAAGAATGGCAGGTATTATCCAATGTATTATCATAACGATTATATGCATGTTGTGCAGGAGAGTATGTTTTTGAGTGGTGAGAGATGGAAAGTTAATCCGAGTATGCAGAAGGGGCAAAGGGATTTTGCTGAAATGTGGTTAAATAATATAAAAGAGCAGCAAGGACTCTAGGATTAAAGCCTCACAGATTGAATCTGTGAGGCTGATTGTTTATTTCATAAACTTATATTTAATATAGTTTGCAAATTCGTGAAGTTCAGGATAAATTGTAGAATGATTTATGCCCATATTTGCAAGTTCAATGATGATATCTTTTTTATGAATATTAGGAATTTTAATTTTATGGATATACGGTTCGTTTTGAATATATTTATTGTAAAGAAAACGAAAAGTTTGAGTATTATTCTTAATGCTTGATTTATAACCAGTTGTTTGCGATGAAAACTTTATTGGTATTTCTGTTCCAGACCTTTGATTGAATATTTTGTTATTTATTGTGAAAGGAGAGTAAATATCACTAATGCTTTTTATCTCTGGACAAATAATGAAGCTACCGTCTTGTAATTGTATTCTTGGATTGTTTTTTATTGATTTTACAATATACCAATTGTCAAGTTCAGGTTTAAGGATTCTGTCTTCAAAATGTGGCTTTTCATCTCTTAAAATATTAAGTAGCTTTTCTTTGCAATTTGATTTTGAAATACAAAATCTACAGGACTCTAGTTGATCTTCTTTAAATACTGATTGTACAGTACTTGACAGTTCTTTAGATTTATAATTATTGACAATTGAGAAATTAGTTAAAAGATCATGCAGTATTGTATATTTTGGTAAGTTCCCCGAATAAGGTAAATCAACGAACTTATCATAATAATTTACACTTTTATATATCATTTCAATATCATAAATACTATGACTAGCGATAGACGGTTGCTGTAATTTGTTATTAATTACATCATTTATCCTATCACTATAAAACTTTAATTGGTCGTTGAGTTGATTATTACCACTAAATTCTGGAATAGTGCAAATTTCAGCAAAACATTCTTTTAAATATAAATAACAGATTTTTATGAAGAATAAACATATACGGTCAAATTTATTATCATAATAACAAAATTTAAAGTTACTAATCAAGCTAATGTTTGAAAGTAACCTTACTTTATCACTATTAAAGTCAAGAAGGTGCTTTTTATTTTGAGCAAATAGGAATACAGAACCATCTGTTGCTTGAGTCTTTGGACAAGTATGAGTTATACCATTTCTTTCACAATTATTTTCTTTTGGTTCTTTCACAACATCTTCACAAGCAAAATATAATGCAATTAATGGGTTGCCAGTTAAATCCATAATACGGGTAGGTATGCCGTAATGTTGCATTATAGTAAGCTTTTCAAACATTCCATTACACGATGAAAATTCTGCAGGACGTTCACTTAGTACTGATTTCATTATTTCTGCTTCAGACGAATCTTTTATGTTAGGTCTGAATATGCTTGAAATTAGTCCATGATTAAAATTATATTGCCCTCTAAAGAAAAAAGAGGTGTCACTATTGATTTTTGTTTTAAAATACTTTTTCTTTGTTTTGTTAGATTTCTTTGCTTCAATAAAGTTGTTATACTCATTTTCTAATTTTTTAGGAATTGATTTAAGTGTATTGATATTCTTAAAATGAGCATCAGAATTTTGTTGAATTTCATTAAATTGATTTGAGTATAATATTTTAAGCATTTTAATGTAGTCAATGTATTCTGATACATTTGTAATTATTTTATTCATTTTGAAACTCCATACAAGCAATTCATATTATATAATTTTGCTGAAATCTAAATAACGTTATATTGTAAGTTAAAACTTTATATAATCTAAATGTTTTTTGTCAATCAATTCTTTTTCGTGGTTATAATATGCCTGATAAAATTTAATATCTAAATTGCTATTTATTTGATACTTATTCTCAATGATTTTGAGAATTTTATTTCTAATCTCATCTGGAGTTTTAATTCCAAAAATTATTCCTTGTAAATGGTTAAAGCCATATTTAATTTTTTGATCAGGTATCATATAACAAATTTTGTCTTTTGTGGGTACATCTCTGTCATCTATATTAAAATGAACTAACCGATACTCTGATTCATGTCTCCAGTGATGTGTTTTAACAATTAAACTACTTGAAAGCTTATCCCAATGCGCTGAAAGCCAATCATCATTATCAAGTTTATTTTTATACGGATGAGTATTGCCAGAATCATCAGCATACCAATCGTCTATTAATTGCTGTTTAGGAATAGTTCCAATTTCATTAAAGAAATCAATTTCTATATGGGAGCAGTTATAGTCTACTTTATGCATTTTCATGCTTGAAAGAGGGGTAGAATATTTTTTTCCCTGCATCGTAACTTTTGGAGAAATCTTTTGGTTATATTCAAGACATACTCCTTTATGATTCTCAGCATAATATCCCCAAATAGCAGCATTGGAACAATGAGTTGAAAATGATACATTATGCCAATTGTTTAAAATTAATGTTTTGATTTTCTGGCAATAGTTTTTTGAAAAGCCTAAAATGAATGATGATAGGCTATGATTAATGAGTTTTTCTGAATCATTATATTTTACAATTATTCTAAATTGTTCATTTTGAGATTCAATTGCATCAAATAGACTGTTAATAGGCTTGTCGAATATATCCAATTCTACAATAAGCCGTCTTAATAGTTCAATACTTTGTATCTTTTTCGCATCTAAAAAAGGGATAATACCCGAATAAAAGTTAATTTTTAAAATTCTTCTATAATAATAAATTGTTAGGATAGATAGAATTGCTTGCAAGTCAGAAATCAATAGTTTATTTTTTAGTGAATAAGCACTAATACGTTTAATAAAGTATCGTAATTTTCTGTGTTCTATAATAAATTTATTAACGCATTTTGATGATGGGCGCTTTAAAAACCTTTTGCTTTCAAAGTATTGAATATTAGACAAGAGATCTAGATTATATGGCTTGCCGATCTCCCTTAAATCGAAAATTGACTTTTGAAGATAGCCAAAATAATGTAGTAATAAATTATTCCAAAGGAGTATATCCCCTGAAAAATATATATCTTGGAATCCTTCAAGTGGGTCATTTAAATCTGTGGGCTTTGAAAAGAATAAATATTCTTGTTCAATTTCATCACAAATCCATTTTAAAGGTCTAAAACGATAAAAGGACTCGGGATATTCCTCATTTATAATGTTCATGGTTTTGCCCTTTAAAAACAATTAATTCTTGATAATTATAATCTCTTAATGATAATAAATTAAATCTTTCCACCAACTCCTTTGAATTTTTCTACGAAGGCTGCGATTTTTTGGAAGACGGATTGTTTCTTGGTTAGGTATTGAGGGTTTAAGGGGCTCATCTTGGGGAGTAGCTCGTTTAACTCTGTGCCGTTTTCGCTGGCGTATTCGCGTTTAAGTGATGTTGTGATGTAGCGTTTGGCTGCTTCTGTATTGAGGTTTTCATCGGTGATCAAACTTTCAGCCTCTCGCTGTTGTTCGGCTTGAGCATAGGAATAAAATTCTTCAAGGATGCTGGCTTTATCGGTGATATTATCCAAATTGGTTTTATTAATAAAGTCTACCAGCAGGCTTTCTTTTGCTCGGTTGCCTATACTTGAGCGGATCATGCGACGTACATCGTCCACAAGCATATCTTTATTTTTAACTTTTTTGTTCTTATCAAATATTAATTCCAGAATGTAATCAAGGTTGATCTCTTGAGATTTGAGGAGGTCAACTTCAAATATTATATCGTCCCAGTCAATTGCTGACTCTTCTTGTGCGTTTGCTGATCTTTCGCGGCGAATCCAATCTCTGATATCATTATATGTTGAGCGGTAGTCTTGTATTGTGCGCTCTGCAGGAATCTCGACTTCTTGCATCTTTTCAAGGTCTTCATCGGTTAGATAGTGTTCAGCTTTGAATTCTTCTACTGCCTCTGAGTCTTCTAAATCTAAATCCTGTAGAGCTTTTAATCCTGCAAATTCATCATAGTTTTGGAGGACATTTTCTGCACGTAGATATTCACCGAATACTTTTGCAAAGTCTTTTTTATCCTGTTCTTTTACGATCTCATCTGGGTTGGGGAAGCGTTCCTGAAGTTCTGAGACGATTTCAAGGTAGCCTCTGTGTGCCTTACCTGTTACGATGTCAGTAAAACCTTCCATATATTCTTTATAGCTCTTTTCTAGTACTACATTTCTGGTGTTGCTGTCGCCAAAGAGGGTAATGGCATCAATTGTAGCTTTTTCCAGATTGCGGAAGGTGACAATATTGCCGAAAGTTTTTGTCGCATCATAGATACGGTTGGTGCGTGAAAAGGCTTGTATAAGACCATGATAGCGGAGGTTTTTATCAACAAATAAAGTGTTTAGTGTTGGAGCATCAAAACCGGTCAAGAACATTCCTACAACAATAATCATATCAATTTCTTGATTTTTTACTCGGTTTGAAAGATCACGGTAATAATTCTGGAATGCTTTGCTGTCAACGCCGTAATTGGTCTTGAATAATTCATTATAGTCACTGATAGCCATGCAGAGGAATTCTTTGGCACTACTGTCCATTGCTGTTACTTCGAAGCTTTCGTCTGGAATATCGCCTACTGCGTCCTGTTCTTCATTAGCAGCAAATGAGAAGATTGTCGCAATCTTGAGGGGTTTGTCGCCTTCCTTTTGCATATTTTTAAAGGATTCATAGTAGAGCTTTGCTGCTTCGACACTGCTTACTGCAAACATGGCATTGAACCCTTTTGCGCTGGTATGCAAGCGGTGGGTCTTCTGCTTGAAGTTGTTCAAGATATATTGGGTTATCTCTTTTACACGGGAAGGATGCTGGAATGCTTTTTTATTCTCAGCAGCTGTCAGTTTCTTTTCGTCCTGTTCTGCTTCAATAGTTTTAAATTGTGGACGTACATCATTGTAGTCTACTTTGAACTTTAAGACCTTTTCATCACGGATAGCATCTGTAATCACATAGGAATGCAGTTCACGACCAAATACGCTGGCGGTAGTCTCAGCACCTGAGGCGTTTTCTGGGAAGATTGGAGTTCCGGTAAAACCAAACTGATAATACTTTTTAAACTTCTTTTTGAGGTTTTTCTGAGCTTCGCCGAATTGTGAACGGTGAGCTTCATCAAAGATAAAGACAACCTGCTTATCAAAGATTGGTAGCTTTTCATCGCCCTTCATTAGATTGTTGAGTTTTTGAATAGTGGTGACAATAATCTTGTTGTCATCTTTTTCGATATTGCGTTTGAGTCCGGCTGTGCTGTCTGAGCCGTTGACGCTATCTGGTGAAAACTTCTGATACTCTTTCATTGTTTGAAAGTCGAGGTCTTTACGGTCGACAACAAAGAATACTTTATCTATGAAGTCGATTTCGGTTGCAAGTCTGGCTGCTTTGAAGCTGGTAAGGGTTTTACCTGATCCGGTTGTATGCCAGATAAAGCCTCCGCTCTCTGTGGAACTCCAGCTTTTTGACAGGTAGGAACTCTGTACTTTCCATAGTATGCGCTCTGTAGCTGCTATCTGATATGGGCGCATTACTAACAGGGTATTACTGATATCGAATACAGAGTAGTGTATAAGCACATTGAGTAAGGTGTTTTTTTGAAAGAAGGTTGCTGTAAAATCTTTAAGGTCTTTAATCAGTGAATTATCTTTCTTTGCCCAGTTCATGCTGAAATCAAAGCTGTTTTTATCGCGTTTGGTTGTATTAGCGAAATATCTGGTATCTGTACCGTTGGAAATAACAAATATTTGCAGGTATTTATATAGGGAATTGTCTGAGTTGAAGCTTTCTTTACTGTAGCGGTGTACTTGATTGAAAGCTTCTCTAATAGCCACGCCACGTTTTTTAAGTTCTATTTGTATGAGTGGCAAGCCATTTACTAGAATTGTTACATCATAGCGGTTGGTTTGTGTGCCTGTCTGTTCAAACTGTCTGATAACCTGAACTTTGTTGCGGGCAATATTCTTTTTGTCCAAGAGATAGATATTCTGGATGTGCCCATCATCAAAGACAAAGTCATAGATGTAGTCATCATGAATTTTACGGGTTTTATCGGTTATATTGTCGCTTGGCGTGTCGAGGTATTCTTCGACAAAACGCTGCCATTCGCTATCTAAGAATTCTATGTTATTGAATGCCTGTAGCTGTGCCCTAAGATTAGAGAGCATCATTTCAGGCGTGTTCAAGTCTTCAAGGTATTCATATCCTTGATTTTGTAGATCGGAGATAAGTTCTTTTTCAAGATCATTTTCACTCTGGTAAGATTCACTTGTTTGTGAACACTTAGTATATTTATCTAGTACAATGAAGTTATTGGATTCTGCAATAGTTTTAGTTTCATTAGTCATTGTTTTCTACCTGTTGCTAAAATTATAATTAGTAAGTAAATGTTGGAGTAAGAGTTTTACTGTCTGTTTCTCTGGCTCTGTTGGTTCAGCAACCGTTTCATTTGATAATGTGGAATGGCTTGTAAACTGAATAATACGGTTTAAGTATGTTTGTCTGTCATCTGGCAATAGTTCAGACCATGTGGGGTATCCGAGAAAACTTGCTGTTTTTTCATACAAATTACGTAAAAGCGTGAAGTGATACTTTTGGATATTGTTTTCTTCAATTGCTTGTTCAATGGTTTGCTTTAGAAATAAATGATATGAGAAACTTTGGTTTGAATCTCCGTTTTTTTCAACGAGATCAAATGTTCCGTCTTCATTTTTTGAAAACATGTAACAAGATTTCGAGCCAAGCTCATTAAACATCACATTGTAAAAAAGCGGGTTATGTGTTGAAACAATATACTTGATCCCTTGACTATTAGAGAAGTAGCTTTTTTTTATTAATCCTGCTAGATTAACAGCTAGCTCAATTAAATGGTTTTCGTCAAGAGAACTAACAGGGTCGTCAATAAATATGTATTGCAATTGATCAAATTGATTCGTTTCTCTTTCAGACGGTTCTGGTTCACTTAAGACATCAATTACTTGCTCAAATAGGCTATAGAATATACTCCAAATGAAGTTACTTTCTTCACCTTTTGATATTTTTATTGGCTTTAAAACAATACTTTCTGGGTCAGAAGACGGATCGTCATCCTTATCACTTTCACTTATTAAAAATTTAACTTTGTCAAAATCGGTGTTAAAGAATGGAATTATTGTACTATTTGTGTACCGTTGAAAACTAGCAACAATTTTTTGATCTTGTCCTTGGTTCCCCAAAATCCAGTCGGTAAATGTATTTGGCTGGATTAATAGCATCGGTTCTGCAGAAGTTCCAGCTTGCTTCCTCCAGTAAAATAAATCTTCTGTGTGTGAATTGTAATAGAGGATTTTGTGACAATGCCCTTCCTCAGTTTGCTCAGTCTCATTTTCAATATCATCTGATGATGAGATCAGTTCGCGAAATTCATGTGAAAGTAGAGTTTTGCCTGTTCCGTTGAAGGCATAAATTAATTGAACTTTTTTATTTGAGTCTTTGAGCTGTTGTGCAATTTCTTTTAATAATTTTCCCATGCTACACCTCTACTTCTTTTTTAGGAAAGGTTAACAGTAAATCACGGTAGTACTCATATTGTTTCTGGCGTAACTCTATTTCTCTAGGTAAACCTTGAGTAATCGAGTTTGTTATAGCATCAAATTTGTTTAGTATATTCACAATATGTTCTTGTTGCTCATGTTTTAAATTTGGGATTTTAATGCTTTCTAATTTTTTTTTATTAAGTTTTGGTTGAGCTGCACCAGATATAAATGGTGATAAGTCCATATTGTTTAGATAAAATTCAATAAATCTTCGTTCAGCATAAGTTTCAAATTTAATAACATGAGCATGATTGTTGACCCAACTTTTCCCACTAATACTAAATGCTATAGGAGTTTTTCTTGCTATTAAATTTGCACCATCTTCTGAAATAAGTAATAAATCATCATCAAAAATATATTCTTTAACATAATCTACTATTCCAGATGCACCATAATATGGGATATTTCCAGACTCTCTTAATCCACTTTTTATTGGTTTTCTCATTGAATCAAGGTTTTTCCCAAATTCCCCTAACGTTTTCCATTCTACTTCATCTTCATCAAAGGTTAGTAGTTGATCACGGTAGTAGTTGTATTGTTTTTGGCGGGCTGTAAGCTCTGTTGTAAGCTCTGTTGTAAGCTCTGTGAATGTGTCCAAAATACGAACTATTTCAGCTTGTATCTTGAGAGATTTCTCTGGGTCTTCTGGACAAGGGATGGGGATAGGGAATTTATCCGTGTCAGGAGTCGCAATTTGAGGCATTTGCATTCTACTACCAAGTTTTTGAAAATATAATTCTTGAGTTTTTAAGAAATAGTAAATAAATTTAATATTAATATTAATATTTTTAGAGTGATATGACCACATCTCATTCTTATGTGAAAACGGAAGGTCATAATATTCAAAATCAATTACCCCTCTTGATTTAACAATAATAGAAGGTTCTTTGTTGATGTCTTTTTCAGGTATGTCATCAAGGTTTACAAAGGCAAAAGTTTTACCTCCAGCAAAAATTTTTACAGGAGAGCCGTCTTTGTGAATT
Source organism: Planctomycetota bacterium (assembly GCA_963556115.3). Lineage (GTDB taxonomy): Bacteria > Planctomycetota > SZUA-567 > SZUA-567 > SZUA-567. The sequence goes on from CAUVYI020000007.1 coordinate 451,805, forward strand.
TTTTTCATTTGCCCAGCTGTGATCTTTGTTCCAGTAGTTCGAACAAGTAATTTTCCCAATGGCTTCCACTCAACCTCAGCACCATCAAGCAGCTTTTTCATGAAACTATTATTAATCATTGTTATCCCCCTGTAATTCTTTTTCTATCTGCTCAATACTTGGCAAGCTGTCTTCTAAAGATTCTGGTAGAGATTTCTGTAGCTTATACTCTGCGGGATCTATTGGTAATTGTCCAACAGTCTGTTGGATAATTTCTAGATCACTGCCTTCTGGTTGCTCTGAAATGGCTAAAGTTTTATTCCCCATTACTACAGCTCCTCGGTTTTAAATTGAGTATAGCCTTCGTAGTAATAACTTACATCTATACCTTTCATGAATAGAGCACGATCATCAATTTGGGAAGTAAGTGCTTCTTTCAATAATACCTTGATCTCAACATCCTTTACTACGCTACGCTGCATAGCAGAGAGGTATTCGTCTTTATCTACCTGATTCCAGTCTACAACCTGCTTTAGCTCTGCCTTTAATAGCAAATCAAGCCAGATACGAGTAGCACGTCCATTCCCTTCACGGAAAGGGTGAGCAATGTTCATCTCTACATACTTCTCAATAATCTCATCAAAATCACTTTGAGCCATTGCATCAATATGCTTGAGTGATGCCTTCAAATACATAACTGGAGCAAAGCGGAAATCTCCCTTTGAAATATTGACTGTACGGATTTTGCCTGCAAAGTCATAAATATCATCAAACAAATATTTATGAATAAAAGATAGTCCAGAAAATGTACCAACTTCAACTTTTGAAATATCACCTGAATCAAAGAGTTCCTTGGCTTTAAGTTTGGTCATTCTTTCTTCAGTCTTTGCTAACTCTACCTGATCTGTGATGTTTAGTTTATTGTCAAGTATCATTCTTCATCTCCTTCGATCTCAGCGACAATAGCATCAATATCACTACGCAGCTGATCAATTTTACCAACAGTGGTTTTAATCTCAGAGTTTAATTCAGTAATATTAATTTTCTCGCGGGTGTCTTCGGGTTCAACATAAGCACTGACAGAGAGGTTGTAATCATTCTGTGCAATTACATCAAAATTTACCGATTGAGCTAAATAATCAACATCTTCTTTTTTATCAAATAAACTAATTATCTGCTCTATATGCTTTTCAGTAAGAACGTTGTTATTGGTCTCTTTTTTAAAGAAATCACTGCCACTTGCATCGATAAATTGAGTTTTATTATCTGTTTTATGTTTAGAGAGTACCAGAATATTAACAGCGATTGAAGTACCAAAGAATAAATTAGGTGCGAGAGAGATAACGGTTTCGACATAGTTATTCTCAACCAGATATTGACGGATTTTCTTTTCTGCACCTCCACGGTAAAATATGCCAGGGAAGCAGACAATGGCTGCCCGACCTTTACTAGACAGGTAACTCAGTGCATGGAGTACGAAAGCAAAATCAGCTTTAGACTTCGGAGCTAGGACTCCAGCAGGGGCAAAGCGTTCATCATTGATAAGAGTTGGATCATCGTTACCTTTCCAGTTTATCGAATAAGGAGGGTTAGACACGATAGCATCAAATGGCTTGTCATTGTTATGATGCGGGTCCGTCAGAGTGTTACCGAGCGCAATATCAAATTTATCATAGTTGATATTGTGTAAGAACATATTCATACGGGCAAGGTTATAAGTTGTATGATTGATCTCCTGACCGAAGAAACCATCCTGTACAATATGTTCGTCAAACTGTTTCTTTGCCTGTAGCAGTAATGAACCAGAGCCGGCAGCAGGGTCATATATTTTATTTACCTTCTCTTGTTTATGCATTGCCAGCTTAGCAATAAGTTTGGATACATTCTGCGGAGTAAAGAACTCTCCTCCTGATTTACCTGCATTCGCAGCATAGTTGGAAATCAAAAATTCGTATGCATCACCAAATAGATCGATTTCATTGTCGTGAAAATCACCAAAGTTAAGTTTTGCAACTCCTTTGAGTACTGCAGCTAAGCGCGTGTTCTTGTCTGCTACGGTATTACCCAAGCGGTTACTGGTGGTATCGAAATCTGCAAATAAGCCTTTTATATCTACTTCTGAAGGATAACCATTAGCAGAGCTTTCAATTGCTGTAAAGATTGCAGCTAAATCGGTATTGAGATTTTCATTAGTATTCGCATTTGCAGCAATAACTTCAAATAATTGACTGGGGTATATAAAGTACCCTTTGGTTTTTATTGCATCATCTTTGATTTCTTTTGTAATAACACTGTCAGAAAGTTCCGCATAATGAACACTTTCGTCACCAGCTTCAATATAGTTTTTAAAATTTTCACTTATGAAACGGTAGAACAGAGTACCGAGTACAAATTGTTTAAAATCCCAGCCATCTACAGAACCACGAACATCATTAGCTATTTGCCAGATACTGCGTTTTAACTCAGCGTTTTGTTGCGCGCTTGACATTTAAAATCTCCTGTTATTTAAGCCATTTGAGCGACTCATTGAAGAGTATTGAGAAATGGATTTAGTAATAAATTTAATCACAAAATTGTACTCTTTTTACATAAATATTTCAATCTATATCTCATTTTATTAAACTGATATGAGTATACAACTCAAGTTTTATACCAAAGTTATAATCAGACTAGATATTTATATAACTTATTATTTAAGAAGGTGTTGTGATATTGATTGAGAGGTGCTAAGTAAAATTGATTAAAATATATTAAGTACTTTATATTAATATTGATGTCAATAATTGCAAAAAGTATGGTTTCACATTTGTGAAATTATCTATTTAAATTTTTTCAACTTTTTTTGAAAGAGAATCAACTTATACCGTAAGTGGGAAGTGTAATATGCTGTTAATTCAGGGCTGAAATTATGGTTTTGGAAAATTGCTATAGTGTATACATTGTAACTTGTTGTTGTGATTAAAGTTAAGGTTTTGGTTTTCGGTAAAAGTTGGATTTTGGTGTTGCAGGGTGTTGCATTTTTTGTGAGGGTGAGACGATTTCATAAAAAAATATTACATTCTAACTCTCTTGAATATAGAAGGTTATGAGGATGGTAAAAAATAGTGTGTGTGCAGAACAGAAAAATAAGTTGATATTTTTTTCAAATCTGCAAAATAGGAGTATAGATAAAATCACAATATATGTGATTTTGCTCAGATGATTCAATTAAATCACACTACATATAGTGTGTGGGTGTTTGTGGTGCGTTCTGCGTTACAGATGCTTTATTGGCAGTAAAAGCAGGTTTCACCTAATCTGCTGAAAGTGTTAAATTCAGATAAAATGACAAGGCTGTTTTCTTGATCGTGTAGGAATACACGCTAGGGGCGTATTGTCTATTCTGAAAGCTATTTGCATAAAATTTATGGTTGCTTGTTTATGAATCCGACAGAGTCGGCGTGGTTAAACACGCACTATTTTACAGCCTATATAGGGCACACCGTTTTGAGAGAGTGGTACATTTTAGGAGAAGATTATGACAGCATTGGTGGTAGAGCCGAATTCGGAGGATTGGCTCAGAGAGAGGAAGAAGCATATTGGGGCTTCGGAGGCAGCTGCGATACTTGGGCTTACTCCGAACTGGCTGACTGGGGAAGATGTGGCAATGGATAAGCTTAGTGATGAAATCAAGTCTCAGTCTGGTAATGAGGTATTACGGCGTGGGCATGTTTTAGAACCGCTCATCAAGAAGTTTTATCAGCTTGCTACAGACTGTGAGGTGTTCAGTGCTCCGATGTATATTCACAAAGAGCATGAGTGGATGAGTGCTACGCCTGATGGATGGGTGATTACTGGAGATATGGAGTATTTGCTGGAGTGTAAGACTGCTTTCAGTTATGTCAAGCATGAGTGGGTTGATGACTCATATGGAGAAGCTCGTCCTATTGTACCGCTCAAATACTGGGTACAGGTGCAGCACCAGATGGCGGTGACTGAGCAGGAGCGGGTGGACGTGGCAGTCCTCTTTGCTGATAACTCGGGGTTTGATCTGCTTGTTGGCATGCTTGATTCTGGACTATCTGTTGAGTATGTCTTGCAGCGTTGTATGGAAACAGAGGCGATTCAGTTTGAAGTACGGACTGTCTACAGGGATGAGGAGTTTATTGAGAAGCTGATTGGTGTTCTCTCTGGGTTCTGGCGTGATATTGAGTCTGGTGTTATTCCCCAGAATGTTACGACGATGGATGACGACGGGAATATCCGTGCTGCAACTGCTGAGGATGAGACTTTGCTTGCAGAGCTCAAGTACTACTGGATGATGTCTGAGCGTTCGAAACGGGAGCTGGATAAGCGTAAGGATCAGCTCAGGCTTAATATTGGTGAAAGCAGCGGTATAAAGTCTATTCTTGGGAAATTTACTTACAGGAAGTCAAAGGACAGAGTAAGTCTTGACTGGAAAGCTATTGCTTATGAACTTGCCAAGCAGACTAAGAGTCTTGAGCTTTTGGAGACTCTTAAAAAGACCTATACCAAGGTTAGCAAGGGAGTGAGGACTCTGCGTGTACCGTCACTCTGGAAGAAAGAACTCAAATAATCAGAAAGGAAATATTATGGTAGCTACTGCTAATAATAATACATTTGCTGGGATTACAGCTAATACGAATGTCAACAGTGGTGCTCAGATTGCGATGAGTCGTGAGATGCAGGAGGTGCAGGCGAGAATTATTATGGCTATGCACTGTCCGCGTGATCAGGATACTGCGTTCAATAGGATTATCAGGGCTTGTAAGCGGAAGAGTCTGGCTGAACGGGCGTGTTATTCTTATCCGAAAGGGAAGACTATTGTTTCAGGTGCGTCTATCCGGCTTGCTGAGGTGCTTGCGCAGTCATGGGGAAATATTGATTTTGGTATTCGGGAGATTGAGAGGCGTCTTGGGGTCAGTGTCTGTGAAGCGTATGCGTGGGACTTGGAGACCAATACCAGAACTCCGAGGAGGTTTGAAGTAAAGCATATCAGGGATACGTCGCATGGGAGTAAGAAGCTTACCTCTGAGCGTGATATTTATGAGATCGTGATGAATCAGGGTGCGAGAAGGCTGCGTGCTTGTATTCTGGCTATCATTCCAGGTGATATTGTGGAGGATGCTATTGAGCAGTGTAACAGAACGCTGGCTGAGAGTTATAGCGAATCCTTGAAAGACCGAATAGAGAAGATGCTGATTGCGTTTGCTGAGTTTGAGGTGTCTAAAGAGATGATTGAGAAGCGTCTGGGGCATCTTGTGGATAAGGTTACGGAGAATGAGTTTGTCAACTTGAAGGCTATTTATACCTCGCTTCGGGATAACTTTGCTTCCATCGAGGATTATTTCGCTGTTGAGTCAGAGGTGAATGTCACTAATGAGCAGGCTCTCGCGGCGTTAGAGATAGCGTCGCAGGCGCAGCAGCCGGATATGTCCTCGAGTGAGGATAAACCGGTTACGAAGAAGCAGAAGCTCTTCAAAAAGTGTTTACAGCTCTCGTGTGAGCAGCCTGATCTTGTAAAGGATTACTTAAAGACTGAGAAAGTGGATAGTCTTGAGAAGCTGGGTATCAAGCAGCTGGAAGCGTTGGAATATATTATCGAGGGCGCAAAGGTATAGGTCATATTTGTTAAAAGCAGGAGTAATATCTTGAGGTTTAATTTGGTATTACTTCTGCATATTGATTAACTGTGAGAGAAATTTAAATGAAATGGTTCAAGCATTTTTCTGACGCCAGTGATGATGAAGAACTGGCTATGCTGATTGCTGAATTTGGCGGTGACGGATATATGTTTTACTGGCGAGTTCTTGAGACAATTGCCTCACAGATGAAGCCACAGAATGCTCAGACCTCTTTGACATATTCATGGAGAATCTGGTCGCAGAAACTGGGAATCTCACAGCAGAAACTGAAGAAAATATACAACTTTCTTTCAACAAAGTTAGAGAAAAGTTCCAACAAAGTTCAAACAAAGTCATTACTTTTTTTAAAAAAGCTAGAAAAAAGTTTGAAGATCGATTGTCCTAAGTTGTTGTCAATAAAGGATAATCACTTTAAAAACTTGCAAGTTGCTGGCAATAAACTTGCTCCAGTAGAAGTAGAGGTAGAAGTAGAAGAAGATATTCCCCCTATAATCCCCCAGCGAAATACTAAGGCTGAGGTCGTGGGTGATGTGGGGGAAGGAGATTTTCTTGCAGCCAGTTTTTCTCCTGCTTACTCTGAGGTGCTGGAGTGCTGGAAAGGTGAGCGAGAGAAAGCCGGACTGTCTACCGGACTGATCGGTAAGAACTCCAAGACCGGTGCAATGAAGCTGGCTGGAGCTATCGACAGAGGTGAAACAACACTGCAGAATGCACGCAAGGCTATACGAAATCTGCTTGCTGATCCTGAGAAGCGTGAGACCTATTCACTGGCTGGACTGGTAAACAATTTTGAGATTTGGGTAAACCGTTCTCCGCCAGAGTTTGTGAAGACAGCGCAGCTCAACCAGAGTAAAGAGGTGATTTATTACTCTGGGATTTGTGGAGAGTGCAATTATTCGGTTACTGGTTTTGAGGGTGGTATTGCGACGTGCCCGAGGTGTAATGGGCAGATAAAGCTTGGAAAGGAGATGTAGATGTATGATGAAAGGTATCATAACTGGGATAAAGATACCAATGATGATTTCTGGGATTTGGTTGAACGGATAGATGAAATTAACCTGAGAAATCTGGCTGTAGAAATTCAGAAGAGAATATTCAAAGCTGAAAAGTACAAAGCATTGACCTATATAGCTGGTTTTGAAGGAATAAGAGCTGCTCTGAATGATAAGAGTCAGAGGCTGCGTGAAACACCAAACCGCAGCAGAATTCGTAGAAACGCTATTTGCAGAAGAGCTATCAGTCTTGCAGAAAATGGCTGGTCTACTAGAGAGATTGCTGATAAAGTGAATGTGCATTATAGCACTGTATGTAGATGGATCAAAGAAAACAGGAGTATGAATAATGCCGGTAGTAGAATTGATGAAGACGAGTTTCAATGCGGGGATCTGGTCAAGGAAGCTGGATGCCAGGACTGATCTGGCTAGGTATAGTGCTGCGTGTAGTGAGCTCTTGAATTTTATTCCTGACCCGTATGGCGGGATTTCAAATAGAGCTGGGACTGAATTTATATTTTCTCTGGGCAGTAAAAAGATCAGGCTTATTCCGTTTCAGTTCAATTCCGAGCAATCGTATATTCTGGCGTTTTATGAAGGCGGTGGAGTTGTAATTAAGGATGATGGAATAATTTTGGGTGATTCTGTCACTGATGACTCTTCGCCAGCTCAGAGCCAACAACATCTTGAGGATAATATTTATACCTTCTCACACCCATATACAGAAGAGCATTTACAGAGTATTCAGTATACGCAATCTGCTGATGTTTTGTATCTGACCCATGCGAAGTATCGACCAGCTACTATGACGCGTAAAGGGCATGCTGAGTGGATATATGCAGATTTATTTCTGACAAGTAATGTGCCTACGCCTGAGAGTCTGGAAGTAACGACAGTAGCGTCGAGTGGTGATAATTACTGGTATGGGATTACCCTTGTGGATGAAGACGGCAATGAAAGCGAGATCAAAGAAGCGTATAAACAGGCTCGGGTTGGTGATACTCTGAACTTTGGTAAGACTCCGAGTGAGTATGGCTGCTTGAAGTATAACATCTACCGTGAGGATAATGGAGTTTACGGCTGGGTGGATGATACGACGGAAGCGAGTTGGACTGATCCGAATGAGGGCGGGACTAATCCTGATATGTCGGCTACTCCGCCGGTTGAGCGTGATCCGTTCAAGAGTGTTGGTGAATATCCGACGTGTTCCTGTATACACCAAGGGCGTCTGCTCTTTGCCGGAAGTGATAATAAGCCGAGGACTCTGTTCGGTTCTAGGTCTGGGAGTTTTACAAATTTCTCTATCCGTTCGCCTTTGCAGGATGATGATGCGTACGAGTTTGAGATTTCTGGCGGTGAGGTGAATCGTATGGAGTGGATGCGATCATTCTCCAAGGACTTGCTTGTCGGGTGTGGCGGTGGAGAGTACCTAGTTACCGGTGAAGGTACGGGCACAGCGATAACTCCAAACTCTATCAGTGTTGAGCAGCAGACAGGGTATGGTGTTGCACCTATTCCTTCGGTAGTTGCTGGCGATGATGTGCTCTTTGTGCAGAGAGGGAAGAATATTATCCGTTCTACTTTATATGAGGCATTGCAGGATAAGTATAGCGGTAATAATGTGGCAATGCTGGCGGAAGAGTTATTTGCTGGGCATAGAATTACTTCAATAGCTTGGCAGCGTGATCCTGAATATATTCTCTGGAGTGTGCGTGATGATGGAATTTTACTTGGACTTACTTATGTCAAGAATGAGAAGGTCTGGGCGTGGCATAGGCATCAAACACAGGGTAAGTATATTGATGTTGCGGTAATTGAAGACGGTTCAAGTGAGGACAGGGTTTACTTTGTGATTGAGCGTGATGGTGAGTACTGTATTGAGCTCTTTAAGAGTCGTGAGCTGCATGGTGATATTGCTAGATCGTGGTTTCTGGATAGTGCGGTTGAGTATGAAGGGACAGCGGTAACTAAGTTGTCTGGGCTTGAGCATCTTGAGGGCTTGACGGTGAGTGCGTTCAGTGCTGGGAGTGTGATTGAAAAGATTTCTGTTACTGGCGGGAGTATTGAGTTGCCGTTTCCGGTTGAGAGTGCGGTTGTCGGGTTGGCTTACCGGTCTGAGGTTGCGAGTATGGAGATTGCTGTACCGGCTGAGGCGCAATTCAATATGAGTGTTATTAATAATCTTATCGGGGCTACTATTTATTTGCAGGATTCTTGCCAGTGTATGGTGAGTGGTACTGGTAGCGATAGGTCAGAAGACTGGCAGCATGTGCTTGTTTCTGCTGAACATGATTTGTCTGCTCCGTATACTCTTGGTTCTGGTAAATATTATTATGTACTTGAAAATAAGCAGAAGGTGTCTGAGAGAGAGGTCAAGCGTAATCGGTTTTATTTGAGGAATGAATTACCATTACCACTTACTTTATGTGCCGTCGGTATGCGGGTAGATATGGGGGATGTGAAATGACAGCTAGTTTATTCTATGAACAGAAGTATGACTGGACTACACAGCCTATTAATGAATTGTATGAAGTTCATAGACCTAAAGAGGTGAAGAGAGCTAGGCGGTTTATTAGCGATGTCACGAAACTGCCGGACTATAAGCAGGATGAATTGTACGAGTTTCTCTTTCATACTGCATGTAAGGTGCAGGAGAAAATGAAGAAGGATAAAGAACTGGCAGCGTGGTTGGAGAAACTTTACTTTCGCTGGATGAGGTATAATGGGCTTGAGCGGGATTTAGTTGAACAGATGATTGGAGTATAAATATGGAACAATTAACTATAAATAGTCTGCAATTTGCTGAGATATTAGGTATTGGAAAAACATTATTTTATAGCTTGAAGAGTGAAGGTAAACTTCCAAGACCGCTATCATTCGGAAGTAGGGTGTTGTGGAATAGAAAAGAGGTAGAAAAGTGGCTTGACTATAATTGTCCTAATCAGAATAAATGGGAAGATATGAAAAAAGAAATTTCTTGCTAATAATTATTGTTGCAGTGTATACTAAATTATATATGTATTAATTAACAAATATCGCATAAAAGAGAGAAGAATGAGCCTTAAAAAACAGAAGAATGGTAATTATCTACTTACAATCTATCTTAAATCTAGTGGCAGGGTACGACTTGTCGGGTACTCAGATAGACGAGCTAGCCTGAAGCTGGAAGAGCGCATTAAACAGCTAGATGCCTGTAAAATTGCGGGCGAAAATCCATCTGTTGAGCTCCGTAGCTGGCTTGAGACGATACCGGATACTCTCAAAAGAAAGCTTGTGAACTTCTATCTGATCGACAAATCACACCTCGATAAGAGTAAGTCTGTACTAGGGCATTTGAATGATTTTATCGACAATCTAAAGAATCAGGAGTCTAAAGGAGCAATTCAGAAGAAACGTATAAGGTTGGTTCAAACTAGAATAACAAGGCTAATAGACGATTGTGGGTTCGAATATTTATCAGATATTAAGGACACATCAGTGGATAGATGGATTTCAGATATATATAAGGCTGGAGACTTGAGTGCCAAATCTTGTAATCACTATCTACAGGCAATGAAACAGTTCTGTCGCTGGCTGGTGAATTCTAACCGTATGCAGGATAATCCAGTCGCTATGCTCAAACCCATAAAGCTTAACACTAATAATACACAGCAAAGAAGAGCTCTCACAGAGGAAGAAATAGCAAAATTACTCAAATCTGCTGAGGAATCTGATGATATTTATGGTGGATTAAATGGTAGAGTAAGGTCTCTAGTATACCAGCTAGCCCTGACTAGTGGTTTACGTCATAATGAAATAAGAACCTTACTACGAGATGATTTTGACCTGGAGAGTGGTACTGTTACTGTACGTGATATTAACGCCAAAAATTCTAAAACAGAAGTTTTGCCTTTACAGGATTCATTGCGCCAGCAGCTTATAGAGTACTATGATGAGTTCCCTGCACTGCCAAAAGCCAAGGCGTTTGAGCGTATGGGAGCAAAGGGATTTATCATGATAAAAAATGATTTAGAGGCTGCTGGTATAGAGTATGAGACAGAAGAAGGCAAAGCTGACTTCCATGCACTCAGGCATACATTCTGCTCTTTACTTGCAAAAAATGGGGTTCTGCCACAGACTGCACAGCGTTTAATGAGACACTCAGATATCAACTTAACAATGAAGGCTTATACCCATATTTTGATAGGTGACAAGAAACTGGCTATCGCTGCACTCCCAGAGATACGTAAAACTGCCTCAAGTATCTATAATACAGTACTCAAAGTGGGTTCAGGGGGTGAAAACTCAGGTGGCGAATTTCTGGCTATTTCTGCGGAATTTAACGATATTTCGCCGAACTACGGCGAACAAAATATTTTAAAAAGCAACAACTCCAAAAGCGCCTCATACCCCTATAAAACAAGCACCAAACGCATGTGCGCCGGTGCTTTTAAAAACAAAAATAACTCTTCAAAATATGATACAAATGGTGGAGGCGGCGGGAATCGAACCCGCGTCCTGCAATATTATCCAAAAGAACTTCTACGTGTGTAGTCGCTACATTGATCTCGGGCAGCTTACTCTAACGACAATTTTGGCTGCCCCAGCCCGGATTTGATCTCGTTAGGCAGCCGGCTCAGGCCTGTCTGCTGTCTAACCAGCCGATAAATTGTCTGAATACTACGCCATCGGCGTTACATAGTATTCAGGGCGCGTTTTATTACGCAGCCATAGCGTAGCTGTTATTATCAGCAATTATTGTTTGGACGGCTTTTTACGAGGCCAGCCGGCCAACCTCGACACGCGATTCAATCTTCCTCTATTCAGTCGATACCATGTCGCCCCCGAATAAGTCGAATCTGTTGGTAGTTATGCAGCATTCAAGTATCTCTGCACAATCCTAACTTAGATATTATACCGGCTATTTGCTGTTTTTGCAATACTTTTATTTGGCAGATATGTGAAGGTGATAATTGCAGAGAATGCAAGCGGATGTAAATAAAAATAAATAAAGAGTAATTATTATGGACAGATTTTCATTCGGATTTATACTAAGGGGCGGGGTATAGTATGTTGGTGTTTTTACTGATGATTTTGTGGTTATAAAGGAAGTCGTTATGAAACGTTATCCAGTCTTTATACTGCTCTTTATCTTGCTCGGGCTGACATCGCTGGCAACAGAGATCATAATGCTGCATATCGGTAAGGAAGAGGTGAAGATTCCGCTGCCTGAAGGGTATGGGGTACTCCCGGAGGAGTATATCCAGCAATTGCCGTTACTTCGGCTCTATCAGGATAATACCGACGGGTTGCTGGCGCTGCTTGTGCCGCTGAATATTGTGGCTGAGTTTGAAGCCGGGAGGATCCCGGAGTTGGATAGATTCATTGTTGTCGGGAGCCCTGCGTATTTCAGTGATAAATATCTGACGGTTGAGGATTTTGGTAGGATAACCCGGAAATTTTCCGAGGCGTTGGGAACTGAGAAACTGGATGAGGAGCTCAAGGCCAAGTTGCTAGCGGCGGGCGCGCGAAGCGATAAAGCTATAAGTGTCAGGAGCGAGAAGGTGCATAGTCCTGATCCGGGGGAGGTTAAGGGAATACTGGAGGCGTCGTGTTATTTGCCAGGTATTGCCAGTGAGTACCATGAGGTCAAGGTGGTAGCGGCGGTGTCCGCCGGTGAGAAGTTATTCTTTGTTAATACGGTGAGTTTGCAGGCCGATATGGAGTGGGTCAAGACTGCAGCGGAAGAATTTGAGCAGGGAATTATGGAGGCGAATATTAATTGATTTTGCGTAGAGCTGATAGCGTAATGTTAGATTATATAATGAGCTGAGTGGGTTTACCTGCTCAGCTTTTTTTGATAGATATTTGGTTGTTGGATTGATATTAATTATATCGCTTGTTGCTGTATGTGTGTCAGGTAAAATTTATATAATTAGGGTTGCTAGTATTGGTATGTTGCGTATAATGTATATCGTTAATATGAAGAGTATGGTTATAGGGATAAAGAAGGGGAGTAAGGATTGTATGAGATATTTATGGGGGCTGGGGTTGGTTGTGGTGTTGTTAATCTGTGTTCGATTTACGGGCAGAGCTGACGAGGTGTTTACGGTAAAGACCGCCAATGGTCGTGAGGTGGTGCTGCCGGTGCCGGAAGGGTATAAACAGCTTAGCCCGGAGTTGCTCAAAAAGTATGCGAAGAATGAGCGCGAACTAGCGATACTTGTTCCGGTGGAGGATTATGTTGAATATCTGGAGGGCGTGGATCCATCTTTCAATAGAGTTATCTATATTGATGGAAACGATTATAGCTATTATTCACGTAATAGTTTTGAAGAGATTAAACAAGCTGCTAATTCTGAGAAACTCACTGCTGCGACGCAACAGAGGTTTCAGCGGGGGCTTGGGGAAATACCGGGGGTGGATACGAATAGATCTAGAGCCGAGGTCAAGATTGTCCGGGATATTTCCCGGAGTGCAAATTCGCTGGTTATCAGGGATGTCTATTTTGATGATGGTATGCATTTAATTGATCTTGTATTTGGAGATCATATTTCGCTAAACGATATTGTGCTGAACATTCATTATCATACCAATGATAAAACTGAGGATGAGGCGGGAAGGTTTTATTTTGCATTTATTGATAAGGTTATAGCGCTTAATCCTGAAGAGGGAGGCGGGCAGAGTGGTACAGGTAAGGACGGTTCGATTGTTGCAAACTTCAGAGAGCAGGAAGAGGCTGCTTCGGTTGGTGGAGTGGGGAGTGATGAGGCTGAAGTAGAGGAGAAGACGAAGACGTTTTATTCTACAGATTTTGGGGGAGTACTGCCGTTTGCGGTTAGCTTTAGGTATCCGGAGGATTGGAGCGATTTTGAATTATCTAACGATAGACTGACTAGTAAGATAGGTAATGATGTACTGTATGAGAGATTAAAGCTGGACTCTTTTGTTATACCTAGTCTGAAGATAGTTATGGAGTGTGGTGACGAGAGAATTAAGGAGGGGGTAGTCGCTACGGTGGTAAATAGTGCCTTTGAAAAAGAAGATTATCCTAATTGTACGACATCTTTCGAAAAAATTGGGAGGTATTATACGGGAATAAATACCTTTGACTATAATAAAATAATCGTTAATCGGGAGACATATTATAAAGCAAGACGATTTTATGTGGTATCTGGTGAAGGGGTTTTGGTTTTAGTGGTTATTCTGGCCGATGTAGATAGCCCTGAAAATCGCAGAAGGGTTGAGGCAAGACTGGAAGAACTCAGTATGGAGGTGAAGGAAGTAATCAAGACGCTAAATATTGGCGCTGAGGCTGTAGAACAGCAGGTAGATTCGAGTAAGAAAGAGGCTGGAGCGGCTAATACGGCAAGTAGCAGCTTTAGCAGGTTGAATAAACGTCAGTATTCTGCAGATTACATTGATGAGGTGTTTACGGTGGAGTGTGCTGAGGGTGGTGAATTGCGGCTACCGGTGCCGGAAGGGTATTGGCGCCTCAATATGAAGATAGTAAAAAAGATAAATCCTGATATCCACGCCTCGGAGATGTTGGCGCTGGATGAAAAAAGTTCGCGTTTTATGGATGGTTTGCCTGATTATGCTTCTGGTCAAATTGTAATAAACATAGGAGTATGTGGTGATATTGGCGCGGTGAGAAAGGCTATTGCTGAGGCTAAAGAGGCGATCCCCTCAGAATTTGGGCTCAAGTTTATTAAGCAGTTTTACCTGAGCAGACTGGTAATGGTGCCGGATATTGATAATGATAGAACAACGGTTGAGGTGCAGATTTTGCCTGAGACCGAGTGGGGGATCAGTGAGCTGATTACGACAGAGGTGTATTGTCATGATGGCTCGCATGTAGTCTGTTATGCAATTGAGAATCATCTGGCGGTAGGAGAGGTGGCGTTTGACTTGAGCTATTTCAGTCAGTTCGCCAGCAAAGAGGAGGCGTGTGCCTTTAATAATGAGTTGATTGCTAAAATTATCGAACTCAATAAGATGGCTGGTGACGGTATGGGCGCTATTGGTGAGTGATAAGGAGAGTGAGGATTGTATGAGATATTTACGGATTATCTGGTTGGTTGTGGTGTTGCTGATGTGGGTTCAGGTTGCGGGCAGAGCTGATGAGGTGTTTACGGTAAAATGCAGAGCGGGATCTGACATAACCATACCGGTGCCGGAGGGGTATAAGCGGCTCAGTACCGAGTTACTCAAAAAGTATGCTCGAGATAGCTCTGTGCTGGCGATATTGGTGCCGGTGGAGGATTATGCTGAATATCTGGCAGGTGTGAAACCTAAAAATGTAGGGGTGATAAGTATTAAGGAGATAAATTATAGTGAGTTACCGCATGGTTCTTTTGCTGAGATAAAAGAGTTCTTTGGTTCTAAGGAAACCGCAGAGGATTTGAAGCAGAGTTATCAGCGAATTATCAATGGGATTGAGGTGGTAAATAAAGAAGAGACCACGGTAGAGGTTAAGACTCTCCGGGATACCGCGGTGAGTTATACACAATTGCTTGTAGCAAGACTAAAATACGTGTCTGGGTCTACGATATCAGATTTAACTTTTACCAATGTTGTCGATATGGGGGAGATAGTCTTCAGTATTAATTATGATTCTATTTCAAAGGCTGAGGCTGAGGTCTGTGAGTTTAATAATAAGTATGTTGACAGCTTTATTGCACTCAATCCTCAGATTACTGCTGGGCAGGGTTCGTCTAACCAGGATGCTGTTGCTGCTGGTGCTGGAGAGCGGGAACAGAGTGAGGTGAAGCGTAGCCAGGGTATGGAGCCGGAAGAGAGGGGCGGGAGGGAGTTTGCAGGTAGAACCAAGGAATTTAATTCCGCCGATTTTGGTAATAAACTGCCGTTTGCGGTTAGCTTTAGGTATCCGAGTAATTGGGAGCCCTTTGAATTTAATGATGGCGTACTGAGTAGTCATATTGTTAGAGAATTTATAACAGAATTCTTGCGTATTGATACTCATGTCCTGCCTAAATTGCAAAGAATTATGGCGAATGCAGACGAGGCAACAAAGAAAGCTGTGGTTGCCTCTGTGGCAGAAAGTTCAAATGAAATAAAAGACTTCCCTGGATGTTCGACAATAACTGAAAAGATCGGCAGGTTTTATACCGGGATAAATACCTATGATTATTGCAAGAAGGTTGATAACCGGGAGGTGTATGTTAAAGCAAGACGTTTTCATGTGGTTGCAAGTGGTGGAATTTTAGCCTTTACGCTTATGTTAGTAGATTTTGATACTCCTGAATATCGTCGAGATGTTGATGCAAGACTTGAAGAACTCAGTATGGAGGTGAAGGAAATAATCAAGACGCTAAGTATTGGCGCAGAGGCTGTAGACCAGCAGGGAGGTTCGAGTGCGAAAGAGGCTGGTGCGGCCAATATGGCAAGGCGCAGCTTCAGCAGATTGAATAAGTGGCAGCATTCTGCAGATTATCCTGAAATTTTCACTACTCCTCTCTCCATTAAGTTCCCGGGTGACATGGAGGTTAAGACGGGTGACGGTTATTTGCGTCTGGTCAAGACGGGTGTGGATTATCCACTGGTGATTATCTCGTATCGTTCGTCTGAGTTCAAGTTGATTGGAGAGGGTAAACAGCTCTCTGAAGAGCAGCAAACTGAATTGCAGCGTTTACTCTTACTTGATGCATTGCAAACGAAGGCTGATAAGGATAATTATCAGGGAGGTCTTGCAGAATTAGCCGGGTATACCTTGGTAATTGAGGATCATGAAAAGTCCTTTAATATAATGGGGCTTCAGCAATTGGATTATACCAGAACTTATTGGGTGATTAAGGGGAAAAAACATTTGGAGTTGATGTTGGATGTTGTCGGGCTGGATACGCCGGAAGGAAAGGCTGAGGCGAAGAAGTATTTTGAGGAGTATGACGTGTTGTTGAGGGCAATGATTACAACGCTGCGTTTTGAGTAGTTTGGCTCTGGCATTATCGAGTTGTGATTATTATGAGAAAGAGGTTGACATTGAGGTATACAGTAAAGTTACTGTTGGTTGTTAGGGGTGTATAGATTGTTGATAAGATGGAGAAAGGGAAGTGAGGAAAGTATGAGCTATGCAGTTAGGGTGATATTGTTTGTGGCCTTGAGTCTGGTCAGTTTAGTATCGGTCAGGGCTGAGGAGGTCTTTACCATAAAGGTAAAGGGAGTTGATGGGCTTGAAGTGCAGATACCGGTGCCGGATGGGTATAAACAGCTCAAACCTGAACTAGTTAAAAAGTTTGCCCAAGATGCTAATACTTTGGCTATACTAGTACCGGTAGAGGATTATGCTATGTTTACAGCAGGTACATGGCCGTCTTCAAATAAGGTTATTTATATTGGAAAGGCAAGCTTTCGTGATTTCTCGGTTAATAATTTTGAGCAACTAAAGCAGGTTACTACCTCTGAAAAATTTTATACTTTTATGCAGCAGAAATTTTTTCAGCAACTCACTGCAATACAGGGATTGGATAAATCAAGAACCAAGGTAGAGGTAAAAGCTTTCCGCGATATTCCCCGGAGTGCCAATATGCTGGCAATCAAGGAAATATATACTACCGATGGCTCACATGAAATTATCAATGCATTTACAGATTATATCGCTTTGGGCGATTTGGTACTGGATGTGCGTTATAGTTGTATGGTGAAAGCTGGAGCAGAATCGCTTGAAGTAGTTGATTTTTTAAGCTCATTTATAGATAGGCTTCTTGAGCTCAACCCGGAGGACGGGTACGGAGTAGCGGCTTCTAACCATGCCGGTTCTGTTGCTACAAAAGTGGTAACGCCAGAGCAGACCGCGATACAAGATCGGGCAGGGAGTGCTAGGGTTGAGGAGGAGACAAAGAAATTTGTTTCGGCAGATTTTTCTGGTATCTTTCCGTTTGAGTTTGCATTCAGATATCCGCGCAGGTGGAATAATTTTGAATTTCAGGATCATGAATTAGTAAGTTCTTCTAAGGATACACGAATGCGATTCGCTTCGTATGTGAATATTGAATACCTGGTCTTTAATGGACTTAAGCCTCTAATGCAAAGTAACAGTGAGGAGATGGAAAGACATCTGATCAGGACTGTGTTGGAAAATTCTGAAGAAAAAAAGGAGTTCCCAAATTGCTCTATGACTGTAGACATTATCGGTAACTATCCGGTAGGAGTGTTAACTCTGGATTATGCTGAAATGAAGAGAGGCAGGAAGTTGTTTTTTCCAAGTTGGACGTTTTGTTGTGCCGTCGCGGCATAGAATTTTAGCCTTTACTGTCGCGATAATTGGTTTGGATAATCCTGAAAAATAGGAAGATTATTGAGCTAGAATTCAATAGGTATAATCGTGGGGTAAGAGAGATTATTGAGACACTGGAGTTTGGCGATGATCTCTAATTGCTGAACTTGGCTTAGGCGTAAGAGTGGTAAGACGGAATTAGTAAGAGGTGGAAATATGATATTGTATATGTGTCTGGGTGACCATATATTTTGGTTGGCTGTCTTGTATTTTTTCTCTGGTATTATAAAAGAGAGAAATTTATTTCAAGGTTAAGCAAGGTATAATCTAAGCATGCGAAGAATAATACTGTACGGGATCTTTGGTCTGCTCTTGGGCCTGGGACTAATGCTGCGGATCAATGCTGAGGAAGAGAAACCGGCGATGCCGGTTTTGCCAGGATACAGGGCGTTACCGGAGCAGAGAGTGTTGCAACTGCAGTCGCCGGTAGGGGGGCGCTTGCTGGCTCTGTACATTTCAGATGCAGAGTATGAGCCGTATCTGCGCGGGGAACTCACGCAGTTGAGCCGGTATTTGCAGCTTTATCCTTCGGCTCTGGTCTCTGCCGGAAGCAAGCTTGGGGTAGAGGACTTTCGTGGTATAAAGGAGCTGGTTGAGTCTGATTTCTTTATAGGCGCGACGGCGCGGTTGCTTGGCAGCAGGTATACGCGGGGCGAGGAATTTGCCGTTGAGAGCCTGTATGATGAGCCGGAGGGCGTGGTTGGGTATATGCTGCTGGAACCTGATTATACGGCTTCGGTTAATACTAGTAGTAAACGGGTAAGGATAATTTATCAGTTTCTCCTAGCGGGAGAACTCTATAGTTTGGAGTATGCGGCGGTTACTAGTGATATTACTACAGCTATGGCCGAGGCGGAGCGTTGTGTCTGGTATTTTTGTACGAATGAGGTTGTGGCAACATATCGGGTGGAAGCCGGTGGGCGGCGAATTGAGTCCGCGGCATATCCGGGGTTGAGTGAGTTTGAGTTTGCGCTAGAGTTACCAGCGGGTTGGGCGGTGCGGCATGATCCAGAGCGGGAACGCTTGCTCGTGCTGGAACCGGGGGATAAGGATTCCGGGGTGGATATAACTATCTCAAGTTTGTCGGTGCCGGTGTCTGCTGGTATTGGTGCGACTGAAGCTCAGCAGCAAGCGGCGGAACTTTTTTATGAGCTGGCGGAGCGTGAGGGGGAGGGGTACAGTAAGGAGTTGATTACTATAAACGGTTATTCGGCTTTGCGGGAGGATTATACATTGACCGAAACGGGTCAGAACCTACGAACCAGGCGGGAGGTAATAACCATATTTGCGCCGGGTAAGGCGCTCAAACTCGCAGGGAGTCTGGTTTATGCTTCACAGGCGGCCTCCGAAGAGGAATTGGAGAGTAGGCGTAAAAAATTGGCTTCAGCGCTGCGGTTAATGCTTGCGGGGTTGGATTTTGTTGAAGACTTGGATTAGTCCTGGCCTTTTTAATATTTATGATTATACTTAATTATAATTGGTTTGTGTTCTGCCCTCTGTTTTTTTGTGTGGACAGGAATTTGTGACGGTTGGACTTGGACTGATTTTGGGTAAATGAAAATAACGTAGAGATTTGTACTCTTCCTTCGGGGAGAGGGATATTTGTTCTTTGGTTTCAAGCTATGCTCTAGGCGTAAGCCATCCCAGCTTGATACTGCTCACCGCGGGTGGGTAGGATTGTTGGGTTAGAAGAAGAGGAGTATAGTGCGATGTTGGTTAGAATTGTTATCCTGGCGGTATATCTGGTTGTTTCATTGTGCCTAGGTTTTTGGGTTAGAAGGCGGAGTCGGAGTACGGCGTATTTTCTCGCCGGTAGGCGATTGAGTCCCTTCCTCTTAACCGGGACTATGGTTGCGACCAATCTCTCGGCGTTTACCATATTCGGTACTAGTGGGATCGGGTATCGGCAAGGGTTGGCTTTCTTTCCGGTGATGGGGTTCGGTACCGGGTTTATGGCTCTGACCTTTATCCTGATCGGCGGAAAAATATGGGAGCTTGGTAAGCGGTATGGCTTGGTGACCCCGGCGGAGATGATTCACCGATTATACAATAATCGTTTCCTGTCGGTTCTCTTCTCTCTTGTACTGATTTGTTTTACTCTCCCATACTTGGCTCTGCAGCCATATGCCGCCGGCAAGGTGCTGCACCAGCTATTCGGATTGAGCCCGGCTATCGGGGCGGGTATTACTACGCTTATAATAATTCTTTATACTCTGCGCGGTGGTCTGAAGGCGATAGTACTCACCGATATCTTTCAAGGCGGTCTAATGCTGATCTTACTCCTGCTCTGTCTAGGGCTGGTAGCGAGTCACTTTGGCGGACTGGGACAGGCCTTTGGGGAGTTGGCACGGATTGAGCCGGAGTTACTTAGCCGTCAGGGGGTTGGTGGGGTGTATACGCCGCTCTTACTCGGCGGTTATATCTTTCTCTGGTTCTTCTGCGACCCGATGTTTCCCCAGATATTTCAGCGCTTTTACGCAGCTTCCTCACCTAGAGCACTCCAGGTATGCAGTGTGTCTTACCCCGTGCTGTGCAGTATAATCTTTATTATTCCTATCTCCCTTGGGGCGCTAGGGAACCTGATATTCCCAGGACTGGATACTGGTATGAGTGATTCGATCATGCCGTTACTTCTGGAACATATCGGAGGGGATCTCTTTGGCACCCTGGTTTTGACGGCTGGGCTGGCGGCTCTAATGTCGACTATGGACTCTCAACTTTTAACCCTCAGTTCAATCTTCAGTCGGGATCTGCTCCCATTATGCGGTCTGAAGAGGATTGGCCGCTGGCGCTGGGTGAACCGGGGCTTGGTTGTAGGGCTGGCTGGAGTGGGGCTGTTCATCGCTGTAACCTGTGATACGACGATTCTGCGGCTTGGACTCAGTGCCTTTACCGGTCTCTCGGTACTCTTTCCCTGTGTAATCTTCGGATTGTACTTGCAAGAACGGGCAAAAGCGCTGAGCGGGGTGTTCTCGATTCTGGCGGGATTGGGACTGGTACTGCTGTATCACTTCAAACTTCTGGATTTTGGGAGTGAATTCTCGGCTATCCCGGTGATGGTGGTGAGTACGCTGGTGTATCTGGCGACTCAATTATGGCTTGTTCCTGAATTAAAAGTAGGTCGCAAGGGAGTATTAGTGATTTTTGGGATAGGGGCGCTCTTGCTGCTGGCGTTGGCGCCGTTCAAGGTAGCCTACGCAACTGGAATACATCTTTGGTTTCCGGATTGGGTATGGTATTTTGTGGGGCTGAGCCTGGTGCAGAGTGTTGGATGCTTGATTTATATGTTGAAGGTTGTTAAGTCGAGGCAGGCGGAGGTTTAGCCGGAAGAAAGTGTGATAATTGTTATTCGCAGGATAATTATAATAATGCAAAAAGGGCTATTTCTATTTACAATCGGCGGTAGATATATATAATCGATTTAACCGTATTAATTTATCACTGAGAATAGGAGAATCTATGTTTGCTGGAAGTAATGTTGCTATAGTTACGCCGTTTACCAAGGATGGAGCTGAGGTTGATTATGCCAAGCTTGGGGAGCTTATTGAATGGCATATCCAAGCAGGTACTGACGGGATCCTACCAACTGGATGTACAGGCGAAGCCGCTACCCTCTCACACGAGGAGCAGAAGGCGGTGATAAAATACACGGTGGAAGCGGTTGGAAAACGGGTTAAGGTGATCGCGGGTACCGGGAGTAATAATACTCGAGAAGCGGTGGAATTGAGCTGCTACGCCAGAGAGGTTGGTGTGGATGGGGTACTGGTGATTAGTCCGTATTATAACAAGCCTACGCCTGAAGGGCAGTTTCAGCATTATAAGGCAGTAGCGGAAGCGGCGCAGGTGCCAGTGATGCTGTATAACGTTCCTGGACGTACAGGAATAAAGATGATGGCGGATACGATTGCGCGAATGTATAATGAGATTGAGAATGTCGTCTGTATCAAAGAGGCTTGTGGTTCGGTGGATCAGGTGACTGAGATTCTGCAGAAATGTGATATTGAGGTATTGTCCGGTGATGATATGCTGACGTTACCGATGGGTGCGGTAGGCGGTAAGGGGGTAGTGAGTGTGGTGGGGAATATTATCCCAGGAGAGGTCAAAGCACTGTGTACGGCGATGCTGGCGGAGGATTATCCAAAGGCGCGTGAGCTGCACTATAAGATTATTGAACTCTGCAGGGCGATGTTCTTTGAGACTAATCCACTGCCAGTCAAGATGGCACTGGAGTTGATGGGTAAAGCCGATTGTAACCTGCGTATGCCGCTTACCAGACCGCTGGAGTCGACGGTGGAGAGACTTAAAACTGTGCTGCAAAAGCATGAATTGATCTAGATAATTTTCGGTTTTAGCGTGGGGGTAATCCGCTATGGGGTGTTTTGCGGTGATAAGTGATATCCATGCCAATCTGGCAGCTCTGGAGGCAGTACTTGCTGATATCGAGTCAGTCGGTGCGGAGCGGATTATCTGCCTGGGTGATATCGTGGGGTATGGCCCGGAACCGAAACAGACGCTTAGCCTGGTGCGGCGCAGGTGTAATATTGTGGTAAAAGGGAATCATGATCAGGCAGCTATCGAGTACCCGGAAGGGTTCAATAAGGTGGCGCATGACGCGATTCTCTGGACCAAGAAGAGCTTGAAGAGTCTGCGCCTCTTCTCTAGCGAGGTGCGGACAAACTGGAATTTTCTGCGTCACCTGCCGAGTTATTACTCTGAAGACGGGATGCTGTTCGTGCATGGGTCGCCGCGGAATCCGATAAATGAATATGTCGATGAGCAGGATACCTATGAGGTCTATAAGGCCGGGAGGCGTAAGCTTGATGATATATTCAAACAGATGGAACATATCTGTTTCTGTGGGCATACCCACATTCCGGGGATAATAACCGAGGATTATGAGTTTATCACCCCGCAGGAGATTTTGGACGGGTTTGAGCTGATAAAAGGGGAAAAATACCTGGTCAATGTTGGGTCGGTGGGGCAGCCCAGGGATCTGTACTGTGAGGCGAGCTATCTGATATGCAGGGATAAGCGAATTGAGTACCGGCGGGTAGCGTATGATGTTGATGATACCTATAAGAAGATCCTGTCAAATCCAAGTCTGTCAAATTTTTTAGCCGATAGGCTGCACCGGGGCGAATGAGAGAGTTTCTCGGTTGTGTTTACACTTCTAAGTAGTTATATTTTCCAATAAAAATTATATAAGTCTGTCTCATACCATAAGGTTTGAGGTGTGGCGTATTTCCTGCTGACGTGTGATTACGTGAGCAGGTGATGACGTTTTGGCCTTTAGGGGGTTATAAGGGAAGATCAGTTTTTATAAAAAACTGATCTTAATTAATAATTTGTGGTTATGTGTGGGGATAATTCATTGTTTTGTAACATATTTTAACGAAAGGTGTTGTGAGATTTTTTGTGATGATGCTAAGAGGAGTGCGTATTGAAATTAGTAAAAAGGCGTAAAAAACTGCTTGACAAATATGGTTTTAATGGTAGGTTGAATTCGAAGTTACGTCGTTAGGCATAATTATTGGTGATGGCTAAGGAGGAAGGTATGAGTGTTGAGAGTAGTTGGGGTAGAGGGATGCAGCAGGCGTTGAACTCGGAACTGAAAGAGTTCTCTTTGGAAGAAGAGGTTTGGGCTCTGCGAATACCGGAGGAGAGTAAGCAGAGGGTGTATAAGCAGTGTCAGGGGGCTTTGCAGCGGTTTACAGAGCTACGGGAGCGGATAGTGCAGGCGGCGGGTGGGGTAAGTCGGGAGAAGCTAGAACAGCAGGAGGAGGATTATTTAGTAATCCTTGAGGAAGAGTACCGGAGTTTGCAGCAGAAACAGAGGACTTTAGGGGCGCGGGCACTGGTGGAAAGGCTGCGGGAGAGTGAGCGAAGGGAAGCAAAGAGGGTTTTTGAACAATTGCGGGAGAAGAAAAAGATAGAGGAGAAGGAGGAAGCACGGGCAAGGCGGACTAACCTGCAGCTTAAGCGGGCGTTTGACGCAGTGGAGGCGGGGGAGTGGGAAAGGGTACGGCTTGAGGAGGTGTATGCAGCGGCGGAGGCGGAGGTCGTAGAGAATGAGAAATATAGTCGTGAGGAGCGAGAGGGGTATGCTCGGGAGCAAATTTACAGCCTGGTGCAGTGGTTATTCGGGAGGCTGATTGAGAAGAGAGAGTGGAGCGAGGCCGAGAGAAGGCTGACAGAGTACAAGGTGATGCTGGGAAGTAACATTATAGTGGAGCTGAGGGAGAAGTTGAAGGCGGGGAGGAAGGTGGATGAGTGCGTCAAGAAGATTCGGGGGGCGAAGAAGAGCGAGGCGGAGAAGCTGTATCTGGAGTTGCCGGTAGAGTTGCAGCAGCGGGTACGGAATGAATTGAGACGGGTTGAGGGGTTGGAGATTGAACGGGTGCGGTTGATGCTGGGAGAGGAGAAGAATGGATAAGTTTAAGGGTGGTATGGGCGTGAAGAAGGATTACGGCTGGGCTGGAAGTGTGATGAATCCGGGTGCGTTTATTGACTTTAATGATATGCTTAGTGGTAATTATATGCAGAAAATGAAGTTGTTTGCGCCTAAAAGCGCAGGAATTGAGCCTGGCGGGAATGTAGGAAATACAGGAGATACTGGAGGTATTGGAAATACTGCGAGTGCAGCCGGGGGCGGAGTCGGCGGGGTACAAAATTTTGGGGGTGGGAGTAATGTGCAGCCTGTAGCGGGAATGGTTGCTAGGCAGCGTCAGCAACTGACAGGTGAGAGTGAGGAGAGGGTAGAGGCGAATAGGGGTACAGTTTATAAACAGTATGACGGTTCTAAATTCGAGCCGAATACGGTGCAGGGTAACGTGGGTACGGGTGGCGCGGGAATTGGTGGAGTTAATGAGCGGGCGGCTAAGATGGCGGCGGGAGCAGGTGGGGCGAGAGTTGGGTCTGCGGGAACAGGGGCGGCGGGAGTAGCAGCGTATGACCCGGTAAAATTGATAGACAAGATTGAGCTTGATTCTGCCATTGATGAACGGAGAGAGAAGGAGGTCTTGGGACGTTTTGATGACTCTGGGCAGGGTCAGTGGATTTTGAATAAGGCTAAAGCGCTGACGGGGCGGCCGACACTGACCGCGGCAGAGAAGGCACGGATAAGTTCGCAGGGTGAGGGCGCGGTTCCCGAGGTGCAGGCGGCGGCGGCGGAGCGGCAGCGCTTGGAGTTTGAGCAGAATGTACAGAATAGTACCAACCTGTATGAGCTGAAGGAGGTGTTTGATAAGACTTTTCCCGGTATTAAACGGGTGAAGGACTTGACGAAGAGCGGAATACGTGACTTTGCAGAGAGGTGGGCGGAGCAGAATAAGCTGAGCGGCGAAGAGACGGAATTTTTGAGAGAGGAGTTACCGAAGTTGATCGCGCAGGATTATCCGGAGACCTTTGTGCAGCGGGAAGAAGGGGACTTGCAGGCAGGTAATAAGCAGATGGATGTGTTTGCAAGTGACTATAGGGCTGAGGACGCGGCGGTGGAGAGGGTGATAACGGAGGTGCTGGGGGAGCAGGGGATTGAATTTGACGAGGGGAGCAGGCGGGAGGTGTTTTTGCGGGTAAGGGATAAGTTGGATAACGCGGCGACGGCTCAGGAGAGGTTGGTGGCGGCCAAGGAGTTGGTGATTGGGGAAGCGAGGTTCGTACGGATTAGGCGTGAAGCGGAAGCGAAGCTGAGGGGCGATATTGCGGCGGCAGTTGATCCGTATGCGTATTATGACAAGTTTAAGGCTGGAAGTTTTCTAGAGGAGTTTGCGGGGAGTGAGAAGCTTGGAGCGGCTGCAAAGGAGGAGTTGGGGGAAATACTTGCTGACCGGGCATATGATCTGGCGAGTGAAGAGGGTAGGGGGCGGACAGCGTCGGTACCGGACTTTACTGTGCAGAAAATGGATAGAGTAGTGAGTAAGGCGGGATTGAGTGAGGAGGAGGAAGAGGGATATCTTGCCGGTTTTGAAGATGAGGAGCAGGGACAGGAGATTTTAAAGCTGGCTAGATCGCGGACAGGATTTATCGAGCTTACTGCTGAGGAGAAGCGAATCCTGCTGGAGCAGGGCGAGGAGGCGGCGCTTACGGCGGTGAGAGCGCGGTACCGCGAGGAGTTAAAGAAGAATATGAGGTATTATACCGATTATTTTAGAATGGAGGAGGCGTTTGATGAGGCTTTTCCTGATATAAAACGCGTGAAGGATTTGACGAATAGCCAAATACGTAATCTGGCAAATGAGTGGGCGGAGTATAATGATGTTGATAAGGATGAGAAGGAATTTTTGGTTGAGCAGTTAATAAAGCATGTGGGGCAGGATTATACTTTGACTGCTGATATACGGGAAAATCAGGAATTAAATCTAAAGAATGGGCATAACAGAATATTTAGTAATGAGTTTATTGATAAGATTGGTAAAGAGTATTATGAGTTGACCGATGAGTTGCAGCGAGATTTTGTGGCTGAGATGGTTAGCTTAGGGTCTGCTGAGGTGAGTAGGGATTTGAAGAGTGTGAAGCGGGTGGTGGATAAGTATGCAGATATACTGATTGACAGTATGGAAGGGTCGGAGCTGCTTACTGAAGAAGAGCGGGAGTTTTTACGGGAGCGGTTCTTTGAGGAGAGTGGGCTGAAGAAGCGGATTGAGCGCTGGCGGGATCCGAGATATGCCGGAGGGCTGGAGGAGACGGTGCGGGCGGCGGATTGTGGGTATGATGAAGAGTTCTTGAATTATATTTATAAAAAATATCCAAATAAGTTCGGTGTTGTCTTTAATAAGGATGAAGTGCTGAACAGTCCTGAGTATTATGTTGAGATGGTGAAGCTGGAGAATGTGAAGATAGGGATTGAAGAAGCGGATATTGAGCGGCGGCTGGATGAACTTGGAGTACCGGAGGTATTACGCGGGAAGTATCGAGCTTTCATGTTGGAGCGGATTGAAGCGCGGAAGAATGAATTGATAATTGGTAAGATTGTTGATATAGAGCTTGATAGAATGCGGAAGAATAGCGAGATACTCAAGAATAATGCTGGCTATTTAGGAGTTGAGCAGTTGCTTATAAAATCGCCGTTTGGGGATAAGTATGCAAATTATTACACTAATCCATTTAAGGAGCTAAAAAGTGATATATCAGGGAATAGTGATTATCAGGCGGGGACGAGAATAGCTATGGGGCAGTTGATTGCTGATGAGGCATTTTATAACGAAATGATAGAGAGAGGTGATGAAGAAGGTTTTCTTTTATATGGATGTAGAGCAATTTCTTTAACTTATGACAGGGCTAATGGAGCGTTAGGCAGGGAGTTAGGAAATATTTTTACTATAAATGAAGCAGGAAACAACTTGCTCAGGTTGGAGTTGAGTATGATGGGGGTGCACCCCGATGATATTGCTGATTATATTAATGCAAAACGTGGTATCGATTATATGCTGGGACTTATTGTCGGCATAGGGGTAGGGGCAGGGACGTCTGCATTGTATGGAAAATCAATGGCAGAGTGGATACCTCGAAGCGGTAGGTTTATATCGGCTGTTGCGGGTGGTATTAATGAACTTGCTGTTCCGCTTACGCGAAGGAAGATTATTGATAATATGATAACGGGTAGGGTTGTTGATGCTATCAAGCCGATGGATGAGGAGGAGCAGTTACGGGAGACAGGGATATCCAGCAGTATTTATGAAAAGTATGGGGTTAAGGGTGACTAGGATAAAGCTCTTAGTCTGTGAAGAGTTTGCCGAATATGATTATAGCGAGACGGAGACCGATGACAGCCAGAGTTAATCCTCCTAAGGATTTTAAGTCGCGCAGAATATTGGCGGAGAGGTATTGGAAGGGGTATTCGAGGGTAAAAATAGTTATAGAGTAGGTGATAATGATTAACGAGAGAACAATGAAGATTACGTTGAAAAGTTCGAGAAGCAGTTCGCCGGTGGTTTTTGGAATAATATATGATTTAAGGTAATTTATGTTTAAAATTGAGCGAAGGGATAAGGCGCCGTTGAGGATCATGATATATAGGGGGATGGTAATAATGTAAAGGGGTATTGGGGCTTTTACCGAGTCTTTGATGAGGGCGGTGCGGGTGATGATGCCGTTGTCGTCGTAGTCTTCGGGAGCGATAATGATAAATCCAATTTTACGAGGAGAAATTTGAAAGCTAACATCAGTGCAGCTTTGTTCTTTATGATTTTTGATGCGGCGATTAGAGCCGTGGTTGAGGAGGAGCTTGATTAGTTTGCGGTTTTCGCGGAAGATGGCGTAATGCAGGGCGGTGTTGCCGGTGGCGTCCTGGGCGTTGACGTCGATACCGGAGTCGAGAATCTTCTGTATCTCTGTGAGGGGCTGGTCGGTGACGATGGCGGACATCAGCGGGTTCGGGTCTTGATAGTCCAGCACCTCTTTGGCCAGCTCTTTGTTAAAGGGCTGCGGGTTGTACTCCAGGTCGGCGGCAGGAGGAACAATCTCGTCACCGCCGATATACTTATATAGGCAGTAAGAGCCGACGATTAGGATGAGGACGAGGTCGACGAGCAGGGTGATCTTGAGGACGCGGTTCCAGATGAGGGTGGTGCGGCTGGGAATTGGGGCTTCCTCGTCGTCGGCGGTGTAACCGCTTGTTAAATCGTAGTTTTGGTTGTTGTTCGTGTTGTTTTTGTCCATATTATCTACCTGTGCTTGGATACAGGTAATTATAGGGATAAAGTAGGACGGGATAAAGGGAAAAGTTTGGGGGGAGGTGAGTTTTTGCGGGAGATGGTTTTTGATGGAGAGAATAAGAGAAGCTTTATGGTTTTATTCGGGAGCTAAAATAGCGAAATTTGTACTATCTCCTGTTTTGAAACGAGTATTACCGAGTTGGATACCGCAGAGTGAGCGACTAATATGGAAGGCGGCAAATAAAGTAGATGACTACATACCACTTACTTATGGAAGTTATGTAACAGGGGTAATATCTGGTGAAGCTGAGAAAAAGTTCTATGATGTCAATAGTCAAGAGACTAATGATGATAATGAAAATGAATTTAATAATAAGGCACAATTAAATGAGAGATAGTGTTTATTCTATTGATGCGTACATGCGGATAACATAAAAGAAACGGATGACGAGGGCTGCGCCAATGAATAATCCAATTCTAGGGAATTGGGTGTTGTAGTTGGCGATGATGAACTGGTAAGGATAAGGGATGAAGTATAGATAAATACAGGAGATTAAAAGACATATTGAGAAGAGAAAGAAGAAGAACTTGAGGGAATCAATAATAAGTTTGGAGAGGGGGGAATTTAAAAAGTTGTTGAAATTATCATCATTTGAATTTCGATGAATTAGGGCGAATAAGTTGCCAATGGCGAGAATACCGAAAGGAATACAAAAAATTAATGCGATCGTTGAGTCATCCACTGAGTCTTTGATGAGGGCGGCGCGGGTGATGATGCCGTTGTCGTCGTAGTCTTCTGGGTTAAATATTAGTGAGCGTATCTCAGTATTAGCATATTCATAGACAATATGAAAACTGGATTTACCCTGATGGTTTTTAATACTTATGTCTGCGCCATACTTTAGCAAGAGTTCTACGAGATTGTTGTCATTGTAAAAAATAGCGTAGTGGAGGGCGGTGTTACCGGTGGCATCTTGAGCGTTGACGTCGATGCCGGAGTCGAGAATCTTCTGTATCTCTGTGAGGGGCTGGTCGGTGGCGATGGCGGACATCAGCGGATTGGGATTTGGGTCTGTTATAAGTTCGTTTTTACTGATAAGATTTAGACAGAAATAGTTGTCTGGGGAAATTTCAACGCCTATCTTTTTGCGTGGTGATATTTTATAGCTAATATCAATACAGTCTTGGTCATTGTTATTCTTGATGTCTTCATCGGCGCCGTGGTTGAGGAGGAGCTTGATTAGTTTGCGGTCTTCGCGGAAGATGGCGTAATGCAGGGCGGTGTTGCCGGTGGCATCCTGGGTGTTGACGTCGATGCCGGAGTCGAGAATCTTCTGAATTGCAGCGAGGGGTTGGTCGGTGACGATGGCGGACATCAGCGGGTTCGGGTCTTGATAGTCCAGCACCTCTTTGGCCAGCTCTTTGTTAAAGGGCTGAGGGTTGTACTCGAGGTCGGCGGCCGGAGGAACAATCTCGTCACCGCCGATATACTTATATAGGCAGTAAGAGCCGACGATTAGGATGAGGACGAGGTCGACGAGCAGGGTAATCTTGAGGACGCGGTTCCAGATGATGGTGGTGCGGCTGGGAGTTGTGGCTTCCTCGTTGTCGGCGGTGTGGTCGCTTGTTAAATCGTAGTTTTGGTTGTTGTTCGTGTTGTTTTTGTCCATATTATCTACCTGTGCTTGGATACAGGTTATTATAGGGATAAAGGGCGCGGGATAAAGGGAAAAGTTTGGGGGGAGGTGAGTTTTCTTTCTGGTAAATATAATAATGTGTTATCTACAATACAGCTAAATAATCGCTTGCGCAAAATTGTCTGCCGGACACCGGCTGATCAAACGCATAGCGTTGACGAGGGGTGCAGGGGGCGAGAAGTCCCCTGCAAAAGAAAGTACGTACTTGTCTTGTATTAAGAGTTTAAGAAGGATGAAGTACTGGATAGTCCTGAGTACTATGAGGAAGTAATGAAATTGGGGAATGTGTGGGTAAATTTAGAGGAAAAAGATTTTAAGCACGTAGCGGATGAACTGAATATTCCTGAAGTGCGGCGAGGAACGTACTATGAACTATTTCTGGATTTGATTGAAGCGCGAAAAGAAGCACTCATTGTTATGACAGTTTATAACATTGATTATAAGCAACGGAAAGAGGCATTGGAAAGGGATAAAAATGCATGGGCAAAAGGATCGGTATATGGTACAAGTACAGTTAATCAATATTTTACACCTGCAGTAAGGATGTTTGATAGTGTATCAAATCTACTTGGTAAGGGAAGAGATACGGATTTGAGTACCAGAGTTATAATTGCACAGAAGATGGTTGATGCTAAATTAATGAATGATGCAATTAATGAGGGCGATATTGAAGGATACAAAATCTTAGTGAATAGAAAATACTTTGGAGATCATGCAAATAGCCTGTTATTGTGTGAGCCGTCAAGAGCTGAATTATTGTATGTAATGAGACAGGTGGGAGTACATGCTGACGATAGATCTGAGTATTATTACGATAGTATATATCGTGAATTATTATTGTGGTATCTTGGTTATAAAACAATCGGTAAGGCTTCAGATGCAGCAGTTAGCAGATTGGTTGAGAAGATAGATATATCAGAATTTCCAACAGTTGAGAGGATGGTTCAACGTATTAATAAGGTGCCGCATTTTGCGCCAATCAGTCAGCCGGGAAATTTAGCAGCATATTATATGTTTGACTTATTGAATTATGATACTGAAGGAGAGTCGTTGCTAAAGTCTGCACCGTTATACGATACGTACTATAAAGAGGTTGAAGAATAATAGCATTGTGGTTATTTGTCACTGTGTATCTGGCGCATTCCAAGGTATGCTAGGTAGGTTATTATCAGAATTAAAAGGGCTATGCCGGTTACGAAAAAGTCTCGGAGAGTGTATGTAATAATATACTGATACGGATATTTAAGAGTGAATATCTTGTAGTAATAAATAAGAATTGTAGCTGAAAAAATGACAAAATAGACTTGGACACTACTGATAAAGAAATCAGAGATGGTTGATTCTTCCTCTCCAGAAGTTTTTATGGCAATTAGAGCGAATATTAGTGAAAAGATGACTGATGGAGCAATAAGAATAAAGAGCTGTGTTGATTTAAAAGTAGATCTTAATAGACCGGCGCGGGTGATGATGCCGTTGTCGTCGTAGTCTTCGGGGAATACAAGTATAGAGCTTGTCTGGTCTAGAGAGTAATCGAAGCTTAGGCGGACAGGGTATATATCTTTATTATTTTTAATGTCTACATCGGCGCCGTGATTGAGGAGGAGCTTGATTAGTTTGCGGTCTTCGCGGAAGATGGCGTAATGCAGGGCGGTGTTGCCGGTGGCGTCCTGGGCGTTGACGTCGATGCCGGAGCCCAGTATTTCTTGTATTGCAGAGAGGGGCTGGTCGGTGGCGATGGCGGACATCAGCGGGTTTGGGTCTTGATAGTCCAGCACCTCTTTGGCTAGCTTCTGATTGAAAGGCTGCGGGGTGTACTCCAGGTCGGCGGCAGGAGGAACAATCTCGTCACCGCCGATATACTTATATAGGCAGTAAGAGCCGACGATTAGGATGAGGACGAGGTCGACGAGCAGGGTGATCTTGAGGACGCGGTTCCAGATGAGGGTGGTGCGGCTGGGAGCTGGGGCTTCCTCGTCGTCGGCGGTGTAACCGCTTGTTAAATCGTAGTTTTTGTTGTTGTTCGTGTTGTTTTTGTCCATATTATCTACCTGTGCTTGGATACAGGTTATTATAGGGATAAAGGGCGCGGGATAAAGGGAAAAGTTTGGGGGGAGGTGAGTTTTTGCGGGGAGGGCTGGAAGAAGATTATTTGGAGTATTCTCCATTGAATGTGGAGTAGCTCCTTAGTTAAGGTATGGAGATGAATCTTACTTTTGGAAGAGATTATTATAGCGCCTAGATAGCAGGTAAGCAATATAGGCGGCAAGAGTAAACAGGAGACAACCCGCAATGCCAATTAATTCATTAGGAAAAGAATTAATTATGTATTGATATGGGTAGTCCCGACTGAAGATGTAGAAAACATAGGATATAAGAATCAATGAAAGGGATATAATATTGTAGCTGAGGAAGAATCTGGAAATTGTTTTTAGTGAACGATGATCGGGGCAGTTGCTGCGTGCTGCCCAGACGATGCAAAGAATGAGTGGGACGAAGTAATACGGGATTAAGAAATCGATACTGAAACTGTGTTCAAGGGTGTGACGGAGGATGCTGGCGCGGGTGATGATGCCGTTGTCGTCGTAGTCTTCGGGAGCGATAATGATAAATCCAATTTTACGAGGAGAAATTTGAAAGCTAACATCAGTGCAGCTTTGTTCTTTATGATTTTTGATGCGGCGATTAGAGCCGTGATTGAGGAGGAGCTTGATTAGTTTGCGGTCTTCGCGGAAGACGGCGTAGTGGAGGGCGGTGTTGCCGGTGGCGTCCTGGGCGTTGACGTCGATACCGGAGTCGAGAATCTTCTGTATCTCTGTGAGGGGCTGGTCGGTGACGATGGCGGACATCAGGGGGTTCGGGTCTTGATAGTCCAGCACCTCTTTGGCTAGCTTCTGATTGAAAGGCTGCGGGGTGTACTCCAGGTCGGCGGCAGGAGGAACAATCTCGTCACCGCCGATATACTTATATAAACAGTAGGAGCCGACAAGCAGGATAAGTACGAGGTCGAAGAGCAGGGTGATCTTGAGGATGCGGTTCCAGATGATGGTGGCACGGCTGGGAGTTGGGGCTTCCTCGTCGTCGGCGGTGTAACCGCTTGTTAAATCGTAGTTTTGGTTGTTGTCAGTGTGGTTTTTGTCCATATTATCTGCCTGTGCCTGGATACAGGTTATTATAGGGATATTGTGGGCTGGGATAAAGGGAAAAATTGGAGAGGAGAGAATTATGCAGCAGGAGATGAAGGGAACAGGAGAGAGGGAGAAGGAGAAGCGGTTATGGGGGATACTTGCGGCGCGGCTGAGGCGGCTGGAAGAGGTGGCGGTTTGGGTGCGGATACTCGGCGGGTATGTACGTCTGCTCCAGGTCAAGATGCAGAAAGGGGCAGCGCTGGAGGAGTTGGCAGAGAGGAGCAGGGAACTCTTGGCGGGAGGGCTACCGGAGGTCTTGCCGCTGCCAGCAGGATTACTGCGGGAGTTCTTTGCGCGGCACCGGGAGTTGGATATTAGTCTTGAGGCGCGTTTAGTCGGAACCTCTGTTCGGGAGATTCTGTACCCTGCGCTCGGAGGGGAGATTATCGAGTTGCCGTTAGCCAGACTGTTGGCGCGGAGAGCCGGGCTGGCTTTGCTGGGGGAGGTAGATCTGACCGGGGTGAATTTTGGGGGCGGGTTGTCACTCCGGGAGTTAGTGCTGGAAGTGCAGGGTGTGAAGCAGGTGCTCAGCGGTAAGCGGGAGTTATGGCAGCTTTGAGCTGTCAGCAGATTTTTTGAGCTGGATGGTAGATTTTTTGAGCTGGATGGTAGATTTTTTGAGCTGGATGGTAGACGATAGCCGAGCGGGGGAGAGTCAAGTGCCGGGTAGAAACTTTTGCCGATAATAGTAGTTGACTAAGGTGAACGGGGTGCTAAAATAAAAGCAATGTTTACTAAAAGTTTGAAGATGTAAAGAGATTGTAAGGCAATGGGAGGAGAGTAATGGGTAAGCGAGTGATAGCGGCCGGGCATTTTTGTCTGGACATGCACCCGGATATGAGCGCGACGTTGAAGTTTCAGGAGCAGATTGTACCGGGGAATCTGATAGAGGTGGGGAGTCCGACATTCTGTATCGGCGGGGTTGTCGGCAATACCGGCCTGGCGCTCTACCGGCTACAGAAAGAGGTTGAGCTTATCGGCGTTATCGGTAACGACCTCTTCGGCAAGCTCTGCCTGGATATGCTTGAGGCTATCGCGCCGGAGTTGACGCAGGGGATTGTGCGTAAGGACGGGGTCGCGACCTCGTACAGTATTGTGCTAGAGAGTCCGGGATTTGACCGCTGCTTTCTGCACTGCGCGGGGTCGAATAAGAGCTTTGTGCCGGAGGATATAGATTTGGAGGCGGTGGCGCAGGCTGATCTCTTTCATTTTGGCTACCCGCCGTTGATGCTGGAGTTTGTCCGCAATGGTGGGGAGAAGCTGACCCAGCTCTATAAGAGTATCAAGGAGCGCGGGGTGGTGACCTCGCTCGATACCTGTATGCCCGACCCTGCTACCGAGGGGGGGAGTGCAGACTGGGCGGCTATCTTTGCGGCGACCTTGCCATATGTCGATATCTTCCTGCCGAGTCTGGATGAGATCTGTATTATGCTGGGGCGGGAGATTCCGCGGAGTGAGTCGGAGTTGAGCGGACTGGCGGATTATCTGATCGGTATGGGGGTGGGGATTGTTGGGATCAAGCTCGGCAGTGACGGGATGTATCTGAAGAGTAGTAGTGAACGGGAGCGTATTGCTGTTTGTTCGCGGCTGCTGGAGGATGTCGATGCCTGGGTAGGGGCGGAGTGTATCGCGGCGTGCCGCAAGACTACGGTGGTAAGCGCCAAGGGTGCCGGAGATACGACTATCGCCGGTTTTATTGCTGGAATTATTGAGGGTTTTACGCCGCAGGAGGCGATGCGCTGTGCGACTACGGTTGGGGCGTGTTGCGTAGAGCATGAAGAGGCGACCGAAGGAATCAGGAGTTGGGAGCAGATAACCAGCAGGATGGAGCAGGATGAGGAGCGTCTGCCGATAAGTCTGAGCCTTGAGGGTATCGAGGTGGTCTGATTTAAGCTGAAGAGGGTTATCTTTATTATTCAGCCCCCAGTGTTACTGAGGGCTGAAGTTATTTCAGGTTAAAGCTATTTGGCTTTGGCGATCAGGTCGTAGTCGTAACGCTCGGTGATCTCGACCAGCAGGCTTTCGCCGATACCGTACTCTTTTTCGCCATACGTCCCGGGCGGGAGGTAGATAATTCCGTCTACCTCTGGAGCTTCAAATTCGCTCCGGCAGATAAGTCCGTTATCCTCGGTTATTTCATCAATGATAACTTCGAGTTCGCTGCCGACGCGGGAGTCGAGCCAGTCGAAGGTGATCTGCTGTTGCGCCTCCATGATCTGTTCCAGGCGTTGCTGTTTGACTTCTTCTGGTAATTGGTCTCCCATCCGCGCGGCCTTGGTATCCTCCTCTGGTGAGTAGGTGAAGGCACCGAGATATTTGAAGTGTCCTTCCTTGACAAAGGCGAGGAGTTCGGCAAACTCCTCCTCCGTTTCTCCGGGGAAACCGACGATAATGCTGGTGCGTAGCACCGCTTCCGGGGCGTACTCCTTGAACCAGCCGATAATCTCCATAACCTTGTCACGGTCGTACTTGCGGTTCATCCGGTTGAGGATGGTGCTGTTGATATGCTGGATCGGCAGATCCAGGTAGGAGCAGACCCGTTTTTCCGAGCCGATCTTCTGGACGACCTCTTCATACAGGTGTGCTGGGTGGGCATACATCAGGCGCAGACGACAGTTTGTGGTATTGCCGAGCAGGTTGTCTAAAAGGAAATCAAGTGAGCCTTTGGTAAAGTGATCCTCAGCGTACATGGTGATATCCTGCCCGATGACGACAAGTTCCTTGATCCCGTTATCGTCGAGGTCAGCGGCTTCACCGACTACGGCCTGGAAATCACGACTCTGGTGCTTGCCGCGGATCAGAGGGATCGCGCAGTATGAGCAGTGGTTGCTGCAACCGTCGGAGATACGCAGGTAGGCATAGGACGCCGGGGTGCTGAGTAGACGCGGTCCTTCGGCGACGGGGCGGTTCTTGCTCATGCCCTCGACTACCTTCTTGCCCTTGAGCAGGGAGTAGCAGAGCTTGCTGATCCGGCCGTAGGCAGCCAGACCGAAGACGCCGTCAAGTTCAGGGTACTCCTTGCGCAGCTCCGCTCCGTAACGCTGGGCGTAACAGCCCATTACCGCGACCTTGGGCATACCGCCCTGCTTGAAGGACAGCATCTCTTCGATGGTCTGGCGGGTCTCGATACGTGCCGGCTCGATAAAGGCGCAGGTGTTGATCAGGACAATGTCGGCTTCGGTCGGGGAGAGGGCGAGGGTGAAATCTTCATCGACAAGCTCCCCCAGTGCGGTCTCGGCATCTACTTCATTCTTGACACAGCCGAGGCTGAGCAGCATCACCCGCGGTGCTCCCCCATGGGGTAGTTTTAGTGGTGGCATTATCCTACATCGCTCCCGCTGCACATATCTGCGATATCGGTGGTAAGGAGAGAAACGCGTTCCGCGCCTTCAGGACCGCCATTATCATGGGTCGCTAAGAGCATTCCTTCACTTAGTTCGCCGCGAAGCTTGCGGGGCTCGAGGTTGTCGACAATGATGATGCGCTTGCCGATGAGTGTTTCAGGGTTGTAGAAGGCTTTGATACCAGCACATATTTGCTTCTCTCTCTCACCTACCTTGAGTTTGAGCACGAGCAGTTTGTCAGCATTGGGGTGCTCTCCGGCGGCAAGGACTTCGGCTACTTTGAGCTTTACCTTGCAGAAATCATCAAAATTACAGTACTGTACACCCTCTGGTGCTTGGTTTTCTTCGCTCATATTCTCCTCCGCGTTTGGTTTATTTGCGTTAATAAAAAACTTCATAAATGTTGTTTAGGCTTTGATTATACAATTATAGTAACTCTAGTCAACTCTCAATGTCAGAGCTGGGTAGAGAAGAGGGATGAGCATTATATACGGCTTGGGAAGTAGGAATTATCTGAAGCTTAAGCTCTGTTTTGGCGATCGTCGCTAATGCAGTTGGATTAGAGTTGCAGGTTTTCAACGTCGATTATCGCTTGGTTGCGTCCGCTTGATTTGGCTTGATAGAGTTTCTGGTCGGCGCGCTGGATGATACGGTTGATCAGGGCTTCGTCATCCATGACTTCGCAAGATTTGCCGTTAGAGATGACGGTAACGGCGCCGATGGAGGCGGTTACATAGTTACTGACGGTAGAGCTGGAATGAGCAATATTCAGATTCTCCAGTACGCCGCAGATATTGGGTAGGCTTGCAGTGGCATTGAGGGGGCTGCGTTGCGTGATGATAAACTCCTCGCCACCGAAGCGGTATACCTTATCGAAGCCGAAACTCAGTAGCGCCTGGGATATTTGCTTGAGCACTCGGTCTCCAGCGAGGTGGCCATAGGTGTCGTTGTAGGGCTTGAAGCAGTCGAGGTCTAGTACCACTATCAGCATCTTCTCTGTAGGTTGTAAGGAGCGGACATCCTTGGGAAAGAAGGTGTAGAGCGCATTCTTATTGTAGACTCCGGTGAGCATATCGGTATAAGAGCGGCTCTGCTCGGCGCAGATGGTCTTGAACTGGGTGCGCAGTAGGATGTCAAAGATATAATAGATGACAATATTGGTGCCGTACATCATGCTGGCGTAGAAAAATGCCCAGATAACCGTCCCGCCGTGCAGCAGCCAACAGATGATCAGTCCCAGGAGTACAAGGAAACCGGTAACAATTTTATGTTCGACATTGAGAAAGGGAATGATCATAAACATATACATCGTAATCATCTGCGATTCCGGGCTGAAGTAGCCGACCGTACCGACCCAGTAGTAGGTGTCCAGCGCCGCTAGTACCGTAAGTATCAGGTTGGCCAGCAGAATGATCCGTTGTGCAGCTTTGGCCGGGAGCCAGAGGAAGGTACTGACCGTTATTATACAGATGGGGATAACAGCCAGACGGATATACAGAACAGTATCCTGAACTAGTGTAAAGCCTTTGACATAGATGTCGGCGATGGTGATTGCTGAGATTATACTCAGTACCAATAGGCCGACTATAGCAATAAAGATACGTACTTTTTTGAAGATCCACTCCATATAGCGTTCTTCGGTTTCACGGTCGAAGTAATATTGTGATGGGAATAGTTTTAGCATCTTACCTCGTATATTATCTGAATAATGTTTAAAGGCTGGTTTGAGTTATCTGTAAGTCTTTGCGGGTTCAGTATATCCTTGCGTCAATTTGTCTGTGTACTTGAATTATTGCTGACTCACGGTTCACCCGTCAATGTTCAGCGCAGTAGTGGGTGAACTTTTTGCAAGTAACATATAATATCCGGGGAGGTAGGAATGTCAAGTAGTTGCGTAGTCGACTAAATCTTGTGGCTGGCTATGGGCAGATAATTGCTATTGGGGTGTAACTGAAATTAGTTGCAGGCAGATTTGTCCAGATGAAATAACCTTGTTTGATTGAGAGGTGGGTTGTAGGGAGCGAATAAGGGGCATATCAGCAGAGTGTGAGGCTCATCTATGTTGATTTGATCCGGGGGAGGAGTAGATAGGCTTTTAGTGGTATATTTACTCTTGACGATAGTGCTGAAAATGTTTGACATTACGGAGATAGAGTGTAAACTGTAAGATAGAGATGGTTATTGTGTGGAGATAGGGTATGTTGGAAAGTCTACGGAAATTTGTGG
Organism: Planctomycetota bacterium; assembly: GCA_963556115.3. Lineage (GTDB taxonomy): Bacteria > Planctomycetota > SZUA-567 > SZUA-567 > SZUA-567. Next base: position 490,800 of record CAUVYI020000007.1, read on the forward strand.
CACCAGAGTTTATTACCGGGGTGGATGCACGCAAGCAAGTTGGGTTGTATGCAAATAATCTTGGAATGACCAGGGTGCTGGTGGTCAGTGATGCAGGTGTGGCTGCTGCTGGCTGGGCCGAGCAGGCGGTGGCAAGTCTGGAGGAAGCCGGGCTTGAAACGATCCTCTTTATGGATTCTACCCCTAATCCCAAGGATTATGAGGTGGATCAAGGAGTTGAAGCGTATTTCTCCGGAAGATGCGATGGCATTGTTGCTGTCGGTGGGGGAAGCCCGATGGATTGCGCCAAGGGAATCGGCATTCTGGTAAATAATGGCGGGGGCATCAAAGATTATGAAGGGGTCGATACAATTGCATCTCCCAGTCCGCCTCTGATTTGTATTCCCACTACCGCAGGGTCTTCCGCCGATGTCTCGCAGTTTGCGATAATCTGTAATACGTCGCGGGAGGTCAAGATGGCTATTGTCAGTAAGGCTCTGGTTCCGGATGTCTCCCTTATTGATCCGTTGCCGCTGACGACAATGGATAGAACTCTCACTGCCAATACTGGTATGGATGCACTGACCCATGCTTGCGAAGCGTTGGTCTCCAACGCTAGTTCGGAAATTACTACTTTGCATGCGCTTGAAGCTATACGTTGTATCAAAGAGGGTTTGGTCGCGTCGTGTAGTAATGGCACAGATATTCAGGCTCGCGCCTCTATGCTGCTCGGGAGTCTGCATGCGGGTCTCGCTTTCTCCAATGCTAGCCTTGGGGCGGTACATGCGATGGCACATGCACTCGGTGGGGTGTATGATCTGCCGCATGGAGAGTGCAATGCATTGCTCTTGCCGCATGTAATTGAGTTCAACTATCCGGCAGCAAGCACGGAATATGCAGCAGTCTGCCGTATACTTGCTCCTGAAGTTGAACCTAATGTGCAGAATTTGGTGGCGGCAATAAAGGATCTGATGCAGAGAGTAGATATCACTAAAACGCTGCGAGATATGGGCGTAGAGTCGTCGAAATTCAAGACTCTGGCTGAAGTGGCAGTGCAGGATGCATGTATGGCGACCAATCCGATTGATGCAACGGTTGACGATATAGTGGGAGTATTTGCCCATGCCTTCTGATTCTGCCGGTCGCCATGAAGAGTACCGCAGAAAACTTCTTGGACTCGGCGAGTCCTCGCTTCGTAAAAATTATTATCCAGAGTTACGCAAGCGTATGCGTGAACTGGAGGAATCACGTAAGCGGTATCAGACTATCTTCAATGCTACCGCAGATGCTATGTTTATTCATGATCTTAATACTTGCGAGATGATTGATTTTAACCAGCGGGTATGCCAGATGCTGGGTTATGATCGAGAGGAGTTGAATAATATCGGTTTTGAGCAGCTCTGCGGGAATGAAGCACCGTATGATTTTGCCCGGGCGTCAGAGTATATAAGGAGTGCGGTAAGGGATGGAACGCTGAATTTTGAGTGGCGGTTTCAGAATAAAGCTGGAAAATATCTCTGGTGTGATATCAGTCTTACCAAGGCAATGATCAATGATGATCCGTGTGTTATTGCGTCGGTGCGTGATATCTCTAAACGAAAATTTCTGGAAGAACAGTTGATGCAGAGCCAGAAGATGGATGCAATGGGGCAGCTAGCAGGGGGAGTAGCGCATGACTTCAATAATATTCTGATGGGGATAATGAGTGCGGCAGAGGTGGTGCGTATTTTGGCTAAGGGTAACCAGGAGATAAGTGAGATGACCCAGGTTATTCTTAAAGCTGCCGATACGGCGGCCAACTTCACCAAACAGTTACTCTCTTTCTCACGTAAGGATAGTATAGAACTCAGTGAGATGCAGTTGCATGAAGCTATCAGGAACGCTACTGAGATCTTGGCGCTTAGTCTGCCGCAGAAGGTTGTACTCAATGTAAAACTAAATGCTATAAATGATCTGGTTATGGGTAATTTAAGTCAGATAGAGAATGTAATAATAAACATGTCTATCAATGCTCGGGACTCCATGCCTGAAGGTGGAGAACTGACCATATCGACTGTCAATCGGTCTGCAAGTGAGTTGGGAAATGCTAAAGCAGGGCTGCTCAGAGCTGACAAATATATCAGTATAACTATCGCCGATACCGGTAGTGGAATTAGCGAGGAGGTAATGCAGCATATCTTCGAGCCTTTCTACACTACCAAGGAGGCTGGTAAAGGGACTGGTCTGGGGCTGGCGGCAGTCTATGGAGCGGTGCAGAAGCATAATGGGATGATTGAGGTAGAGAGTGAATTGGGGCGGGGGACAGTATTCAGCATAGATCTACCTTTATTGGAAAAATCTGTTGATCCCATTGGCTCTGCTGTACAGGAGGATATTAGTCTGATGAAATTACACATAATGCTGGTGGATGATGATGAGGGGCTGCGCTTTATTGGTGAGAAGATGCTGCAGAATTTGGGGTATGAGGTGAGTATGGCAGCTGACGGTGAGAGTGCGGTGGAGAGTTTTACTGAGAATAGACCGGATCTGGTGCTTTTGGATATGAATATGCCGAATATGAGCGGACAGGAGTGCTTTGCTGAATTAAGGAGAATCGATAGTTCGGTACCGGTAATTGCGGTATCCGGGGATTCTATGACTTATGAGATGGAAGAACTTAGTGCCGCCGGCTTGGCTGGTGTAATGCAGAAACCGTATCGTACCGAGGCACTGAAGCTCAAGATTCTTGAAGTGCTGGGGGCGGGTAGGGAGTAAGGGTTTTTGCGAGGTAGTGAGGATTTGTTACGCTAGTGACCTGCCGCAAGCGGCAGGTCACTAGCGTAAGTATGGGTTGATATGAGAACATATTGCACTATTAATACATGCTTAGATCCAGTACAAAAACGCCTTTAGTATAACTCTTTTGGGCTTCAGAATAATATTCGGCAGTGATAGCGAGTGTTCCGTTGTGGAAAGAATCTGTAGTGAAATTTAGAGTTGTGAATTTATTCTTACCGTCAAAAGGGGTTATGGTATTGAGTACGCGCTGGCTAACACCGGTGACACTGTTCCACACACGTAGTTCTTGCACGTTTGTGTCACTGGTTTTAAATGACATGTATGTTGGTAGATACGCTACGCGCACTCCGTCGGTGGCGAAAGCAAAGCCATTACCAGTGTATAACCCATCGCCTTCTGGTGTATCTCCGATACTGGCAAAGATGACCATCGGCTCAGAGTCATTTTGTGATATTATCAGGCCGTGTCCGTTTCCATCATTCTTGGTCTCATCAAGCGAGGCTTGCATAACCAGAATATCAGAAGAACTGGAGATATTTCTGTCAAAGGTGTATTCTGCCATAGTTGGGATTTTATAGCTGCCGCTGCCGCCAAGTTTTTGGCCGGGAGCAAGGTAAGATTTTAATTTGTGACCGGAAGGTGTCTTTTCTGAGCGGTAGATATTCCCGTATTCATCATTACCTGTGGCGTGAAAGAAGAACGAGGATCGATAGATTTTGGGGTTGTTGAGTTCTATTAACATGTTGCCGGACGGGGTAAGGGTTTGCAGGAAATTCAGAACTTGAGACGGTTCTGCAGAAGCAAGGTTGCTTTCATAAATTCCCAGAGCGGTTGTATTACCTGTATTGTCAATACACTCAGCAGCAAAATATGTCCGGTCTAAGTAGTTGGTGGGGCTGGCAAAGAAGTAGTTTGTTAGAGGAGTTTGCGTACTGCTGGCCAGGGTATTGATGGTCTTGGTATTGAATGAATATGAAAAGATGCCTCTTATATCTTTCTTCCAGTCGGCGGCAAAGAATGTTATGAAATCATCGTTGATGGCGATAACCGGGGCGGCTCCGGAAGAATAGGCTATTGGGGCTATATCGGGTGAGGCTGCAGAATATGCATCAAAATTACCGACGGTACTATTGAAGGTTGTTGGGGGATTATTGTCAAGACCGGGAAGGTTGGTATGGTTGTTACTGATTGTGTTGATGGAGTTCTCGGTTTGCTGCGCATTCAGATCGGTCTGTATTTTAACATTAAAGATTCCTTCGTAAGTCATATTGTTGCCGTAGAAGACTATATCTGAGTTGTTGAGACAAGGAGAATAAAATTCAATAAATTGATTGTCACTTCCGGGAAGAATTGTGTTTTGATCGACAATTTTGCAATACTTTAGGGTTTGGGTTTGTGCAGTCATGCTGAAGTCTCCTGAAATGAGTTAATAAAAATGTTACAATTAGTAGCCAGATAGCTATAGCGTAATATTTATATCATTATTCGTACTTGCAGATATTGCTGCGTATAAATTTTGCAAACTTATTGTATATTTATGTAAAAATTTTAGCAATATAAATATTGGTAAATAAAAAAGATATAATTTAAGCTGCAGCGCATATTTGTAGTGCGAGTATTAAGATACCCGGTAAGTCAGGCTTACCGGGTATCGACTTAAAAAGCAGATGCTGCGAGGGTAATTAGTTGTCGTGGAGGGCTGCCTGGGCAGCGGCGAGTCTGGCGATCGGTACCCGGTACGGTGAGCAACTGACATAGCTTAGACCCGCACGGTGGCAGAATTCGATTGAACGTGGGTCGCCTCCATGTTCACCGCAGATACCGAGTTTGAAGTCGGGTTTTTCGATACGGGCTAACTTGATAGCGGTCTCTATAAGTCGACCGATACCTCCGGTATCAAGGCTCTGGAATGGGTCGTAATCATAGATACCAGCGTTTACATAATCTGTAAGGAAGCTACCTGCGTCATCACGCGAGAAACCACAGCCCATCTGCGTAAGGTCATTGGTGCCGAAGCTGAAGAAGTCGGCTTCCTTGACAATCTCATCCGCGGTCATCGCGGCGCGGGGAACCTCTATCATTGTACCGATCTTTACCACTATCGGGAGTTCTGACAGTTGCTGCTCTGACATAATATCAGCGATAACCTGGTTTGCCACATTCTTCTGGTTGGTAAGTTCGCGGACACTGCCTACCAGCGGGATCATTATCTCCGGTTGGCTGTCTGTTACCGCGAGTGCGGCCTCAATAATAGCGCGAACCTGCATGGCGGTAATCTCTGGATAGGTGATGCCGAGTCGGCAGCCGCGGTGTCCGAGCATAGGGTTGAATTCGTGGAGTGAATTTACCAGGTTTTTAATCTCCTCTACCGTAGTACTCATACTCTGTGCCATCTCGGCTATGCCAGCTTCGTCTTGAGGCAGAAACTCGTGCAGAGGGGGATCCAACAGGCGTACGGTGCAGGGAAGCCCATTCATGGCACTGAAGATTCCTTTGAAGTCGTCGCGTTGCAACTCCAGAAGTTCGGCTAGTGCCTGTTCATACTGCTTTAGCGCCATCTTGTCTTCACCCTCGGTTATAAGGTCTGGGGCAACCTCGGCGAGGGTCTTGACTCCGAGTCTGTCCTTGAGCCGTTTTACCTTTTCAGCCACCAGGATAAAGCGGCGGAAGCTGATGATACGTTCTCCTTCAAAGAACATATGTTCGGTGCGGCAGAGACCTATGCCTTCGGCTCCGAAGTTACGTGCGGCGCCGGCGTCGCGCGGGGTGTCGGCATTAGTGCGGATGGCTAGTTTGCGGTATTTATCCGCCCATTCCATAATCTTACCGAAGGGGCCGGAGAGTTCTGGGGCGATACTCTCGATCTGTCCGGCGTAGAAGATGCCGCTGGAACCGTTGAGACTGAGATAGTCACCCTCTTTGAAGACTCTGCCGCCGATAGTTGCAGTCTTGGCGGTGTAGTTGATCTGCAGTTCGGAACAGCCACAGATACAGCACTTGCCCCAGCCGCGGGCGACGACCGCAGCGTGGCTGGTCATTCCGCCTCTGGCGGTAAGGATACCAGCGGCGACATGCATGCCGGTGACATCTTCGGGGCTGGTCTCAAGACGGGTTAGAATTACCTTGCGCCCGGCTGCTGCTGCGGCCTCGGCGTCCTGAGCGGTAAAGAAAATCTCGCCACTAGCGGCGCCCGGACTGGCAGGAAGTCCACGCCCAATGGCTTCAGCAACCTTTTCCGCTTCGGGATTGAATACCGGGTGTAGGAGCTGGTCGAGTTGCTCAGGGTCTATGGAGAGAAGCGCTTCCTCCTCACTGATTAAACCTTCGGTAGCGAGATCTACCGCAATCTGTACCGCGGCGGCACCAGTGCGCTTGCCGTTACGGGTCTGGAGCATATAGAGTTTCTCTTGCTCAATGGTAAATTCCAGATCTTGCATATCGCGGTAATGCTTCTCCAGGCGGATACGTATGTCGTTGAGTTGCTTGAAACATTCGGGCATCGCTTCTTCAAGGGAGGGATAGTCCCGGCGACGAGTATCCTCATTGATATTATTATTTGTTGCCCACTCTTTGGAGCCGGCGGTGGTGATCTGCTGCGGGGTGCGTATGCCGGCGACAACGTCCTCGCCCTGAGCATTGATCAGATACTCTCCGTAGAAATATTTGTTCTCGCCGGTAGAGGGGTCACGGGTGAAGGCGACACCGGTCGCACTCTTCTCCCCGCTGTTACCGAAGACCATAGTCTGGACATTTACGGCGGTACCAATGAGGCCGCGGATGTCATTGATTTGGCGGTATTTGATCGCGCGCGGGTTGTTCCAGGATTTGAATACGGCGTCGATGGCGGCAGTCAGTTGTTGGCGCGGATCTTGTGGAAATTCCTGACCATTGGCGCTGTATACCCCTTTGTACTCCTCGACTACGGCTTTGAGTTCGTCTACTCCTAGAGCGGTGTCGGGGACGGCTTTGTTGAGGGCTTCTTGCTGGAGGGTGGCGGCATCATTAATATTGTTTTTCTCGGCAAATGCGCGCTTGATCTTTTCCAGAGCGGTCTCAAAATCGTGATGCTCAATGCCGAGTACCACATCACCGAACATCTGTAAAAAACGTCTATAGGCGTCCCAAGCGAATCGAGCGTTACCCGTGAGCGTTATCAGCGACTCCAGGGTGGTGTCGTTGAGGCCGAGGTTGAGAACGGTGTCCATCATTCCCGGCATTGATACGGCGGCTCCGGAGCGAACCGAGAATAACAGTGGATTGTCGCCACGACCGAAGGTTTTGCCGGTGACCTCTTCAACCTTCTTGATATTGGTGTCGATCTCAGTAAAGAGCTCCTCCGGGTAGGAGCAGTTGTTGGCGTAGTACTCGGCGCAGACCTCGGTGGTGATAGTGAAACCGGGGGGGACGGGCAGCCCCTGAGCGGACATATCGGCGAGATTTGCTCCCTTGCCTCCAAGTAGGGGCTTGAGTGACCTGTCACCCTCAGC
>CAUVYI020000008.1:0-193214 GCA_963556115.3 Planctomycetota bacterium
GCCTCCAGTGCCAGACTCTTGCTGGTAAGTTCTGAACGTGGTGCTATAATCACATCTGCTGATGCGATTATGTTCACCGCTCTAACCGTGAGTAAATCGGGGCTACCTGGCCCTATACCCACGGCATAGAACACGCCTTTTTCCGCAACTTTCATTATCTGCCTCTCCTCAAAACCCTATTTCTTGGCCAAGCGTCGTTTCCAGCGGGCGAGCGACTTGTCAACCTCTTGCAAACCAGCACTTCCCGCAGATTTATAGGCCCGCGGCGTCTGCGCCGGATTGAGACAAGCAAAGACCTCTGCCGTAATAAGTTCGCACACTCCCTGCATCGTCTCAAGCTCAAGATCGCAGAGTCTGCAACCTCTCTCCTCTGCGATACGCACCAAGCGACCAGACACTTCATGGCAATTTCTAAAGGGCAAACCAGCCTCGACCAGATACTCAGCCAAAACCGTCGCATCCAGAAAACCTCCCTCAAGCATCTCTGCCGCCACCTCTTCTCTAAATTTTAGCGTCTCGGCAAAACCAGCGAGACAACTCAAGGTCATTTCCGCCGTCTTTACTGCATCGAATAACGGCTCCTTATCCTCCTGCAAATCCCGGTTGTAGGTCATTGGTAGCCCCTTGACCACGGTCAAGATAGTCATGAGCGACCCTATCACTCTGCCGCTCTTACCCCGGGTAAGTTCAAGGAGGTCGGGATTACGTTTCTGCGGCATGATACTGCTGCCGGTACTCCAGGCGTCATGAAGTACAAGCAGATTCCACTCGGAACTTGCCCAGAGTATTACATCTTCCGCGAAACGTGAAAGATGGACAAACAGCGTCGCCAACCCTGCCAGAACTTCTATTACAAAATCCCGGTCACTCACCGCATCCATACTATTTGGACAAATTTGGTCAAAACCGAGCTCTTTACAGGTTATACTTCTATCTATCGGAAGTGTCGTTCCCGCCATGGCGCAACTCCCAAGCGGCAGCATATTCACTCGTTTACGCGCATCAAGCAACCGCTCTACATCACGCCCCAGCATCTCCACATAAGCCAGCAGATGCTGCGCTATCAATACCGGTTGCGCCCGCTGCAGATGGGTATATCCGGGGATAACCAACCGTTTATTCGCCTCAGCAATGCTTACCAGTACCCGCTGCAAATCCTGAATGAGGCAGACAATTCCATCTATCTTCTCCCGGGTCCAGAGCCGTAAATCCGTAGCCACCTGATCATTTCTGCTCCGCGCCGTATGGAGTTTACGCGCCGGATCACCAATCTTCTCGGTCAGAGCCGCCTCAATCGACATATGAATGTCTTCATACTTAATATCGAAGACAAACTCACCGCTGGCAATCTCCCGGGCGATCTCCTTCATGCCTTTTCTAATAGCGGCCAGATCCTTACGGGTAATCAGCTTTACCTCTGCCAGCATCTTGGCATGAGCCAGACTCCCTCTGATATCAACCTCAGCCAATTCCCGGTCATAGCTAATAGACTCAGTAAAAATCTCCATTAACTCGCTGGTACTGACCGCAAATCGCCCCTTCCACAATTTTGCCATAATGCCCTCTCTTCACACCAACAATAGAATAAACTTTTATCCCAGACTGATTTTACAACTTTCCCCGACAAACGCAACCAAATTGCCAAAAATCACCGCGTAAAAGGCAGATTATCCCGGAATAACTTATTGCTATAATCCAGATAAAACAGATAATACGGTTAAATGGTTGTATTTTTAGTAACCCAGCCCGAATAGAGACCTGATTTTACATAAAACAATAGCAAGGAGACCAATACATGGCTTATAAAGCAAGCAACAGCGCCGCCTACGGAATGAAGATAAACATGAATATCCCCAATATTCCCGGCAGCTTCATGCGCATTGCCAAAGTCATCGCCGATGCCAATGCCACCATCGATATAGTTGAGATGCTCTCAGACAATGGACCCTATAAAAAACGTTGCGTACATGTAAACTGCAGCAGTATCGAGCATGAAAAAGAGGTCATCCACGTACTCCACCAGCTTGAGGGAGTACAAATCGAAGAGGTTATAGACAAGACTATCGAATACCACCTACACGGCAAGATGGAGATTCATGGTTTCAGCCCCTTAAAGAATAAGAGCGACCTCTCAATCGCCTATACCCCCGGAGTAGCCCGCCCCTGCAAGATTATTGCCGCTGACAAGGAACAGGCAAATAACCTCACCTGCAAAGGTAATACAGTGGCAATCGTCACCGATGGCACCGCAGTTCTCGGACTAGGCGATATCGGGCCAGAAGCAGCACTCCCGGTGATGGAGGGCAAGTGCCTCTTATTCAAAGAATTTGCCGGCGTCGACGCTATACCGATCTGTGTTGACACCAAAGATCCCGAAGAAATTGTCAAACTTGTCAAGCAGATAAGCCCCACCTTCGGCGGAATAAACCTTGAAGACATCTCGGCTCCACACTGTTTTGAAATCGAAGAAAAGCTCAAAGCCGAATTGAAGATCCCGGTCTTCCATGACGATCAGCACGGTACAGCCATTGTAGCTCTCGCCGCTTTGTATAATGCCCTCAAAGTTACCGACAAAAAGATTGGCGAGATCAAGGCTGTCGTTTGTGGTCTTGGCTCAGCCGGCACCGCCTGTGCCAAAATGTTTTATAACGCCGGCCTCAAGAATATCATCGGGGTCGATAAACACGGCGCCATCAACTCCGACACCGAGTGCAACGGTAATCCAGGATTCGAGTGGTTCAAGCATAATACCAACCCGGACAACGTTGCGGGTAAGCTAGACGAGGTCATCAAGGGTGCAGATGTCTTTCTCGGAGTATCAGCTCCGGGTATACTCAGCCTGGAGGCGGTAAAAAGCATGAACCAAGAAGCCATTATCTTCGCTATGGCCAATCCGATTCCAGAGATTATGCCGGAACTGGCCGCCGAACATGTTGCAGTCATGGCTACAGGTAGATCAGACTACCCCAACCAGATCAATAATGTTCTGGCCTTCCCCGGGCTCTTCCGGGGCGCACTAGACTGCCGTGCTACAGCGATAACCGAAAGCATGAAACTCGCTGCGGCTCAGGCGATAGCCGATATTGTCGGTGATAATCTGGCAACCAACTACATTATCCCCTCCCCGCTCGATCCAACCGTGGCCGAGAAGGTTGCGCGGGCGGTAAAGCAGCAGGCAATCAACGAAGGTATTGGCAGGCTACACCCATGTCCGGCTCCGACCTTCAACACCCTTGAATTCTAGCAATCAGCGCAACAGCTGTTTGTGCATGGTTTAAATATTACCCCAGGCTTGAGGACAAATACTAATATGTGCGGTATTGCAGGCTATACTGGAGAGTTGATAGGCGGTATTCTTGATAAGATGGGCAAGACTCTTGTCCACCGCGGACCTGACGCCGTCGGCTTCTACAATATACCTGAAGTCCACTTGGTTCACCGGCGCTTACGGGTTATCGATATCGAATCCGGCGCTCAACCGATGTCTACAGAAGACGGGGATCTCACCGTCATCTTCAACGGTGAGATATTCAATCACCGTGAACTCCGACACGAACTGGAAGCCCTTGGGCATATATTCCAGAGTGATCACTCCGATACCGAGGTACTCTTGCACGGCTACCGGCAGTGGCAGGATGAGTTACCCCAAAAGCTCAACGGGATGTGGGCATTCTGTATCTACGACAAACCGCGCCACCGTCTCTTTCTCTCCCGTGACCGCTTCGGCCAGAAACCGCTCTACTACACCCAGACCCGGGAAGGCCTAGTATTTGCTTCAGAACTGGCAGCTATCGAAAAACATCCCTGCACCCAGCAAAAGATCTCACGCCTGAGTCTGCAGAAATTCTTCGCCTACGGCTTTATTCCCCACCCGCACACAATCTATGAACGCGTAAAAAAACTGCCTGGCGGGCACAACCTTAGTTACGACCTCCAGACTGCTAAACTCAGCCTCAAGCGTTACTGGCACTATGAACTGGAACCAGACAACTCCCTACTGAAACGGGATGAAGCAGAGCTCTGTGCCGAACTACGTTCGCTACTCAGTGAAGCAACCAGAATCCGTCTGAATGCAGATGTCCCGCTCGGTATACTACTGAGTGGAGGCATCGACTCTTCGGCGATAGCAGCTTTTGCCAGCCGACACGCCAATCACGTCTCAACCTTTTCCATCGGTTTTGATCAGAAATCTTACGACGAATCCGCGTACTCCACCCAGGTCGCCAAGTTTCTGCACAGCGACCACCACCTGAGTATACTTACCCTCGCCCACACTAAAGACACACTACCGGAGATTCTCTCCCGTCTCGATGAACCTCAGGGCGATGACTCGCTACTGCCAACCTATCTGGTAGCCCACACCGCGCAAAAACACGTAACGGTAGCCCTCGGCGGTGATGGCGGGGACGAGCTCTTCAGCGGCTATGAAGCCTTCAGATTCTGGCGCTGGGCGCGCAGGTACAATAAATACCTGCCTAAGCCGATACATAAGGCGGTAAACCTTCTCACCCGCAATATACCCGCGGCAAACAGTTATATGTCTCTAAGCCTGAAGTTAAAGAGATTTTTTCACGCCTCAGGACGAAAAATGTCGATTTGGATCCCCTGTCTCATGGCTCCGCTACAGCTTGAAGACATTCAAGAGCTATTTTCTGAAAAGATCAATCTGGATGAACTCTATTCTGAAGCTATTGAATGTTGGGACAGGTGCCACAGTGACTGGGTAGGAGACCGGATCACCCAGTACTATATAGATTACTACCTCCAGGACGGCATCCTCGCCAAGACCGATAGAGCCTCAATGTTCAACAGCCTCGAACTGCGCAGCCCTTTTCTAGATATAAAACTAGCTGATTTCTGTCGTCGCCTGCCACACCAACTCAAACTTCGCGGTGGCACCACCAAGTATCTTCTCAAGAAGGCGCTCGAACCAATACTACCCGCGGAGATTCTCTATCGGAGCAAGCAAGGATTCTCACCGCCAACCGGCGACTGGTTCGCCAGTAATAACCTGGCTTTTACCTCCCAGACCGAGATCCTGTATAACCAGAAGAAAGCGTACAACCTCTTTGCCGAACACCGTCAAGGAAAGAATGACAACCGCCTCTTTCTCTGGAATCAGCTCACCCTGGAGTACTTCCTCCAGCGAATTCATAAGGATACCTAATGCCAGAGACCCGCCTGATCAAACTTACCATAGAGTACGATGGTACAAATTACGCCGGCTGGCAGGTACAACCAAATGCAGTAACCATCCAGAGCCGACTAGAAGAAGCGGTCAAACGTCTCACGGGCGAGAGCGTCAAGGTATACGGTGCTGGACGAACAGATGCCGGAGTACACGCCCGCGGCCAGGTAGCCACCTTCAGGACAAAGAGTACAATCCCTCTGAACAACCTTGCCCGGGCACTCACCAGCCGCCTGCCCAAAGATATCTCGGTACGAAAAGCCGAAGAAGTTGCGACCACCTTCGACCCCAGACACGGAGCCAAGATGAAGCTCTACCGTTACCAGATCTACGCTTCAAAGATCGCCCCAGCCATCGGCCGACAGTATCTCTGGCATATAGGTTGGGATCTGGATATTGAGAAAATGCGCCAGGCAGCAAGATACTTTGAAGGCGAGCACGATTATACCAGCTTCTCAAATCAGGAGTGTAATAATAGCGAGGCCAATAATGTCCGCACCGTCGACCGTTGCGAGCTTAAGTATCAAGACAACCTGATTACTATCGACGTTATGGGACGGTCATTCCTCTACAATATGGTTCGCAATATTGTCGGCACCCTGATAGATGTAGGGCGCGGCAGGATTGCCCCTGAAGCGATACCGGCAATCTTCGCTGCACGCAACCGCCAACATGCCGGTCAAGGTGCTCCCGCCCAGGGTCTGACTTTGGAGTGGATCGAATACAGTTAGAGCAAAACAACACGAAAACTTGTAATTGATCACATAATTTAGACATAAAGTATTTAGGGCAGACGGCTACGGAGTCTGCCCTAAATGCTTTACTCTAGCCGCTAAGATTACGAATAACCAACTCAGTTAGTATTCAACATAATATGTAATTCTAAATTTAACGGTAACCGATTATGCAAAAGGCAATCATGACCTCAAGTCTGAGCTATAAACCGCCGCACCACAAAGACTTTTTTACCCGGAATTTCTGGATAACTATCAACCGGTTCCCGCTCCTGCAGAATCTCCTCCAGCCGTTTTTTTAGCGAATGAATACGCACCCCACCTGGATGTTTATCAGGATACCGAGGCCTACTCTCAATCACCATCTCGCCGTCAAGCACCACCAGCACATGCCCCTTCCAGACGATAAGATCCAAGGGTTTGAGCTTCTGGATTATAGCCTCGGCATCCAGCCCGGCAATCTCCACCGCAGCTCCATACCCGACCAGCTCGGAGGTATTTCTCGGAGTAGCCCCCTGAGTCGCCGCATAGAGCATTCCCGAACAGTCAACCCCTTCGAGTATCCAAGCACTCCGATTCTCCGCAATAAAATCCTGATAGTCTTCTATCTCGCCGATAGGATAAAACTTGAGCTGCTCCACAATACCTTCAGGGACATTCCCGCCCCAACGATACGGCACCCCTTCCAACCCTTGCAGTGCAACGATAATCTCCTCACGCGCCGGCAGCGCCACCTCCCGCTCCGGATCATCTTTAAAACACCGTACCACATAATTCCCATCGATATACAACCGTTTAGTACTAGGATACTCCGCGGTGGTAACCTCATACACATAAATTCTGCCAAATTTATACGTATTTTGATGCACAAACTTACTGCCCTTTAAGGCTATAAACTCAAGCTCACGCATATGCCCCAGAGCATCAAGCTTCAACCTAGGCTTGAGCACCTTATAATCATAGTAGAGTGAGGGTATCCACGGTAGCGAATACACTGGCGTCGGCAGAATCGATCTGAGATGAATCCCCTCCTCCTCCGGATCGACAATCTTACGCAGATCATCCTCCTGCTCCGCCCTAAGTTCTAGCTGCAGCAAACACCCAGCACTTAGCAGTAATAACAACAACCACACTCTACACTTCATAGACTCCCCCTATCCTATAGGAAAGACAGTACGCCCAAATTTTTCATTGACAATCTCAGCCATGGCCAGATAAAAAGCACTGAACCCGCAGAGAATTCCTTCATAACCAGCAATCACCTTGATCCCATGGTTATGGGTAAAGTCTGCAATTGCCAGGAGCAGGAAGAGAATTGTAAGTGAACCAAAGACTACCTGTAGAGCCTTATTCGCCTTGAGTGTCCCGACATACATATAAAGGGTAAAGAGTCCCCATAATGCAAGAAAACAGCCCATGAACTCTGCTGGCACCGGCTTGATACCGAGCCCCATATTCGGCAATACCCAGATACCTACCAGAGTAATCCAGAAAAAACCATACGAGATAAATGCCGTCATCCCGAATGAATTACCCTTCTTGAATTCAAGAATACCAGCAATCACCTGAGCGGCTCCACCATAGAACAAGCCCATCGCCATAATCATTGCATCCACTTCTGGAAAGAACCCAGCATTATGTATATTCAACAGTACTGTAGTCATCCCAAAACCCATAAGCCCGAGAGGAGCAGGGTTAGCAAGTTTCTCACTCATTAAACATTTAACCTTATCAATCAAAATACCAAACAACCGGTATCACCCAACATACCGCCAAGCAATACCCTCCCAAAAAAACGCAGTTTTAAATAATAACCATAACCCCTGCCGGATGCAACAACGTTATTATGCTTTATCTGCCTCTGACCGAGACTTGGCCAGTAACGGCAAAAAGATAAGCATTCCAACCCCGGCAAAGACCGTCGCCACCAGAGTCACTGTCGGATAATCCCAGCGATGTGCAATAAAACCTGCCAATACCGCTGCAATCACACTCGACAACGCAAAGGAGGCGTTAAACAATCCCAGCCCTTCACCCTGACTGAACGGGGTCAACTCACTAGCGAATGCCGTACCACCTACAATAAGCGGCGACCAAGCGATAGGAATCATCGCAAACGCAGCCGGCACCAACAACCACCACTCTGTCTCCCCGATATAACAGAGTATCGCCAGTCCCAATAGCGAGACAAAGAGCATCACTATCCCGACAAAGACAACCAGCGCATTTCCAATCCTCCTGCCAAGAATACCGGAAGGAGCATAGACAAAGGCACCGACTGTCGCAAAGACCGCATAATAAGTAGAGGAGATCCCTGCCGAAATATTATACGATTTTTCCATCAGCAGTGGATAGAGATTCATAAACAACCACATTCCAAGCGTAACCAGAAACCAACTGAGCAGGAGCAGCCCAAATCTGCCGACTATCCCCCGGATAAAATCCCGCATAGCGATAGTGGTAATAATCTGATAACGGTGAAAGGGAGCAAATACCGATCTGGTTCGACGTGAATAATGATGCGGAATGTGTTTGTGCGCATGCTCAAACGATGCGGTATATATCGACGGTACCGTAACCCTACTGATAAGAAATCCCGGAAGCATCAAAACCCCTGCAAAGATCATCCCGTAGTCGGCAGCGCAGGCAAAGAGCGCCGCCCCGAACAACCCCAGCGCCTGCCCGGTTCCATAAAATGTCTGAAGCCAGCCGATCCGCTGATCCCACTCCTCATGCGGCGCCACCTCAACAACATACATCGCTGACAATGTATTACCGGCGCCAGCACTCAGCCCGATTATCAACGCCAACAGAAACCACAAACCCACCCCTTGAGCAAAGACAAAGCCAATCACACTCAACCCCATAAGGATATAACTACCAAGATAGATCTTTTTATAAATATTATACTTATCAGCCAATGAGCCAAAGAGTGGTGAAGCGAGCTGCCCCAGATAGAAAGCCGCCACCACCACCCCTGCTTCAACCGGTCCTTGCTTACTACCGACAATTACCGGAATCAGAATCGGAGCCAACCCGAGTACAATCGCCCCTTGCAGCAAAAATCCCCAATACCACTTCTCAACATACTTTGAATGCAGAATATCCTGTATCTTTGACATTACTCAAACCCTTTATTTCTCCCAGATAGAATCGACCCTCATATTTTGACAGATTATTAAAATACTACAAGCGAAAAAACATCAGCTTCCTCTTTCTTCTATAACCGCACTTATTATATTACTACCTAAAATTTTCCTATACTTATATATACATCATAATAACCGCCAAATCGGAACCACCCGTCAAACGGGTGGTTCGCTCGGGGCTATAAGCCCTTATTACCTGCAACGTCTCAAGACGCTCTGCTTTCATTTCGTTCAAGCTACTAATGCTTTTAACTCGTTGCTACCCCTAAAAGGGGGATTATTATTACTTGCCACCCTTAAAAGGGTCTTCAAACTCTTTCACACTCAATTTATCTAAAGCTATATCTCGACTCTCCTGCTCACGGATATACTTCTTCACCGTAGCTTCATTAAAACCCACCGTACTTACATAATAACCTTCTGCCCAAAAATGCCTGTTACCAAATTTATACTTCAAATTTGCATGCTTATCAAATATCATAAGCGCACTCTTGCCTTTAAGATACCCCATAAATTGAGCCACACTGAACTTTGGCGGAATACTTAACAACAGGTGCACGTGATCGCTCATCATATGCCCCTCTATAATATCAACTCCCTTATAACTGCATAACCGCTGAATTATCTCTTTTATACTCTCGCGATATTGACCATATATTATCTTTCGCCTATACTTAGGACTGAATACTATATGATATTTGCACAACCACTTTGTATGTGATAAACTATTCGACTTATTAGCCATTACACCTTTCCTTTCTAAATAATAGCAGCTTGAACAACTCTATTATATTTTGGAAAGGTGTATCTTTGTATAACGTTTTATTATCCACCCGCATAGCGGGTGGTTTATTGTTTCGCACTCCTGCGGAGTACTCAACTGGCTAAAGCCTACAATCGGAACCACCCGTCAAACGGGTGGTTCGCTCGGGGCTATAAGCCCTTATTACCTGCAACGTCTCAAGACGCTCTGCTTTCATTTCGTTCAAGCTACTAATGCTTTTAACTCGTTGCTACCCCTAAAAGGGGGATTATTATTACTTGCCACCCTTAAAAGGGTCTTCAAACTCTTTCACACTCAATTTATCTAAAGCTATATCTCGACTCTCCTGCTCACGGATATACTTCTTCACCGTAGCTTCATTAAAACCCACCGTACTTACATAATAACCTTCTGCCCAAAAATGCCTGTTACCAAATTTATACTTCAAATTTGCATGCTTATCAAATATCATAAGCGCACTCTTGCCTTTAAGATACCCCATAAATTGAGCCACACTGAACTTTGGCGGAATACTTAACAACAGGTGCACGTGATCGCTCATCATATGCCCCTCTATAATATCAACTCCCTTATAACTGCATAACCGCTGAATTATCTCTTTTATACTCTCGCGATATTGACCATATATTATCTTTCGCCTATACTTAGGACTGAATACTATATGATATTTGCACAACCACTTTGTATGTGATAAACTATTCGACTTATTAGCCATTACACCTTTCCTTTCTAAATAATAGCAGCTTGAACAACTCTATTATATTTTGGAAAGGTGTATCTTTGTATAACGTTTTATTATCCACCCGCATAGCGGGTGGTTTATTGTTTCGCACTCCTGCGGAGTACTCAACTGGCTAAAGCCTACAAGATAATAGGCATCCTAAGTTCAGGATGCCTACAAATCGAAAAACCATGCTAATGCACGCGGCACAATATAACTTCCCGAAACTACTCGAAGATTCTCAACATGATCTCAGAAAGATCCTCAAGGTAGAATGGTTTCTTCATCACTCCTACCGCCCCCAGATTGATCAACTCCTTAACATCATCTCCTGCCGCATAACCGGTAGTAATAAGTATTTTTGCTTTATTATCAAGGCTCTTAATATTAAGGAATGCCTCTCTCCCGCTCATTCGCGGCATAATCATATCAAGAACCACCAAATCCAGCTCACTGCCTCGCTGCCGATAAATATCGACCGCCTCACGCCCATTAGTACAAGTGATCACCTTATACCCCAGATCCTTGAGTAACTGCACAGCAAGAATTCTGATAATCTCTTCATCATCAGCAAAGAGGATACACCCTTTCCCCCTCTCTGCACTCTTCTGAGCCCTCTGTTCGACCTCTCTATTGACCAAAGGCAGCAGTATTTCAAAGGTCGTTCCTTCTCCAAGCTGTGACTCAACCCGTACAAGTCCTTTATGTTCTTTTATTGTCGAGTAAGCCGCAGCCAGCCCCATACCTGTCCCTTCTCCTTCCCGCTTGGTGGTAAAGAACGGCTCAAATATTTTGCCCATTATCTCCCTATTCATACCGAGCCCTGTATCTCTTACTTTGATAGAGATATACTCCCCTGGGATAACATCAAACTTTGACCCCGCACAGAATCGTTCATCAAGCGCAACTATATCGGTCAAAAACGTAATCATCCCGGACTCACCTGCTATCGCATCACGAGCGTTGATGGCCAAATTCAATAATACATTCTGTAGCTGCGAAGAATCGCCAATAGTAATGGCTGTTGCGGCCACCAATTTCTTGCCTAGGGATATTCTGCGGTCGATGGAATGTTCTAACATATTGACTACCTCAGTAATCAAAGCGTGGATATCTACTGGCAGCATTTTATGTTGGCTCTTGCGGGTAAAGCTCAGCAATTTATCGGTAAGATCAGCTGAACGCACGGCACAGGTAACTATATTCTCCGCATAGCGCTTAGAGACCGGATCACTCAGATTAGCGACCAGAAATTCACCGTAACCCAAAATACCGGTCAACTGATTATTGAAATCATGAGCTACCCCGCCGACCAGTTGCCCAACTGCCGCCAGCTTTTCTGCCTGTTTGAGTTCACGACGCAGAACCTCTATTTCAGAGAGATCACTGATAAAGAATAATACCGAATCCTCCCCCAGATAATATACCCGCTGAAAACTGATAGACGCCTGAAACGCCTCCTGTCCAACCTTCTTCAGCTGTAACTGAATCTTACTGCCAGTACTTTTGTTGCTAGAGTTGTCGATAATACGCGCCAGGTGTTTAAAATCCACTCCTTCCCAGAATTCGTCTATCCGCATTCCCACCGCCTGCGCCAGAGAGATACCAAACATATCAACTCCAGCCTGATTGATTCCCAAAATTTCATAATTGGAAGAACTTACAATCAAAATAGCCTCTGAACCCAGGCTAAATAATTTTTCAAACCGATCTTCGGCCTCTATAAGCCTCTGTTCATTGATTTGCGCCCCAACCTGGAGTAAAGTACCCGTCCCCCCAGCATGCAGTACCAACGCAAAACACTCGACCAGCTTTTCAAAGAATTCAACCAGCTCATGGTTTATACGTCCAGAAGCCTTGGCGTGCAGCAATAACAATCCTAACATCTCCCTACCGGATTTAATCGGAATAATCGCAATACTCCGATATCCCTCATAAATACAGCGATTTCTCGGTTCAAGTCTGTCAACGCAAAAATCACTCTCATGCAGCGCTGCGGCATTCTCTATCCAAAAACTTCCCACCCGGGTAAAATGCTGACTATCCACCTCTTTGCGCTGAGCCACGTGCCCGCAGATACAAGCCAATTGCACATCGCTGCCACACCTACCCCGCTCACAAGTAGTGATAAGAGACCGCTCACTATCAAAAAACTCTTGACTAAATCCATTGACATAGTAAAGAGGATAATCCATCCCCTCTTTCAGGCGCAGACCCACAGCATCAAAACCAGTAGTATCTTTGATAATATCGATCAACTCCTTGATACAGTCGGAGCTATCATTATGCGGAGTGTTAATTACTTTGATTGCAGAACAGGCCAGCGCAGCAAAATCAGAACTACCAAATACAACATCTGTGCTCTCTACTCGACGCTTGAGTAGTGTCTTCTCACACTTAGACTTACTGCTATTGAGATTGATATTCCGGCTCATAGGTCTACCTCATAATCGAAATGTAGAAAGAGCTAGCAAATACCACACAAACTATCGCAGAACTAATATGATACTATAATATTAGTTTACTACAAAAAAGCCCAATCTGTCAAGTTAAAACACAGTATAATAATTATTAATTCAGAGTGTAAGCAAGCATTGATTGATATGAATAAAATCAACCCGCTAAATCCCGTATTTGCAATCAAGAATAATCCCAAATCATATCATCTCCAGCGCCTTTCTACATCCAGTTATTCTTTTAATAACAATACCATAAGCAATTACAAGATAATTAGCAACAAAAAAAAACACCCCGACTAGCGCCAGCGATCTTCAATAAAAAAGTACTAAAACTACATCTCCACTGCAAGAAAAAAAATAACAAATAAAGTTATACTCCAGTGTTTTTGCAATTAAGATTAATTAATAAAAATTCTACATTATTGACAAACTTACAGTATGCATATTTTTCAACTTACGCTCTGGACTATACTGGATAAAACCCCATTAAAAAATAGATCAAATGCTCAACCAATATCATTTACCAACCTCCGTTTTTTTCCTTCCCCTTAACCAAAAACCAAGGTATAATAAGACATCGCTGAGTCAAAGCGGCTATATTCACCCAGAGCAAAGCTCTCGACAGCCTGTTTTTTTCAACGCCTTATTCATGTTAACCTAAAGGAAAAATACTATTATGAAGATTGCCCTTGTCGCCTTCCAAGGTGAGATGATGTGTTTTGCTCATGTCCTGCTCAATGCTCTCGATCTTGCAGCCAGAGGTAATGAGATTGCCATTATCATTGAAGGCGCCGCCTGTAAATTGCTTCCGGAGCTAAAGCGCACAGAAGCACTATTCGCCCAGCAGTATCAGGAGGTCTGCCAGAAGCGGTTGATAACCGCAGTTTGCAAGGCCTGCGCCAGCAAGATGGGTACCCTGGCGGAAGCCGAAGCTCAGAGGCTGCCGCTAAATGGTGATATGTCCGGTCATCCACCTCTGGCTGACTATCTCGCCGCAGGCTACCAGATAATTACCTTTTAAGCCTTCTGCAAACAGCCTTAGTACAGGGATCCACTCCCCCACTCCGTAGAAAGCAGAAGCAACCGCCTCAGCTAAAAATTATAGCGTAAGGCGAGAACGGTAATATCGTCAGCTTGCTCCTCAGCCCCGACAAAGAGCTTCAGATCATTCAGTACATTCTCAATAATCTGCTCTGCTTTAATTGTACCCTGTGCCAGCACTCGATGCAGCCGTTGCTCGCCATACAGTTCACACTCTGCACTTATAGCCTCGGTTATACCGTCCGAATAGAGCAGAAAACTGTCACCAGAGTGAAGGTTCACCCTGCTCTCGCTATAGACAATAGTCGCGTCAAAACCTAGAACCATCCCATGCCGGTCGTCAATCTCACTTACTGAATTATCGCTCTTAATCAGACATGGGGCATTATGCCCACCATTGGCAAACCTCAATTCCCCGGTCTGGATATTTAAAATTCCTACAAAGAGTGAGACAAACATCATTAACTGATTCTCAATGCTCAACTCGGAATTGACTGAAGATAGAATCTTTGAAGGCGAGGTTTCGCCCACAGCATAAGATTTGATCAACGTCTTGCTCACCGCCATAAAGAGCGCCGCCGGCACCCCCTTACCCGAGACATCCCCAACACAAAAGCAAAGATGCTCATCATCAATAAAGAAAAAATCGTAAAAGTCTCCCCCCAGTTCCTTTGCCGGCTGCAAGAATGCAGAAATCTCAAATTTATCACTGGAAGGGTAGATTGTCGGCAACATATCAGACTGAATCTTCTTCCCTAAATCAAGCTCCAGCTGCATTCTCTGTCGCTGCTTCTCAATAGCATCATGGGCTTTCTTGAGGTTTAGCATACTCTGCTGCATACAGATATGATTATGTACCCTGGCTTTGACCTCAAGGCTCTCAAAAGGCTTGGTAATATAATCTACAGCTCCGGCTTCAAAGCCTTTTGACTTTGCCCTGATATCGGTCAGCCCGGTTATAAATATAATCGGTATTCCGGCTGTAGCCTTATCCTCTTTGAGTATCCTACAGACCTCATACCCATCGAGCCCCGGCATGATTATATCCAACAGAATCAAATCTGGCTTCTGTCTCTCTATCGCTCTAAATGCCGAGAGTGAATCTGTCGCCAGTGTAACTTCATACTCATCCTCAAGCGCATTACTCAGAATCTTCTGATTCAGCCTGGTATCGTCTACAATTAGTATTCTAGCCGGAGATTTATCTAGCAAGACCGTAAACTTTCTTTAAGCATATACTACATTATCCCAGAATTACCACAAAAAATATTTACTTAATCTTACCTGTTTTTCTGAGCATAACAATAATTAATTTCTATAATCAGTGAAAAAACCTCGCCTCATCCACTCAACTCACTTCGGACGCTCGGCCTGCCTCCTCAACAGTAACCGACAATTTTTCCGCAGCGCTAAAACACCAGAAGGTTACACCTATTATTCCCTTGCAAGTTTTCACTGATAGCAGTATGATATGTTAAGACATTTGAACGTTAACACAGCGGCTCTACTGGATTTCTTTCAAGTATTTTAGGTATAAAGGATATGAATATCAGTTCACTACTGGAACTCTACATCTCAGATATTCTCCTGAGTATTGTGATAATTGTCGGCGCAATACTTCTCTGCAAGCTACTTGGCACGCACTTTAAAAAAAAGTCTTTCAAACGCACCAAGACCATTGTTGTCTACATTCTGATCTCCATTCTTGTTCTCTCCCTACTTATCGAGATCTGGAAGGACAAGAGCAAACTAATCAATACCCTCTCGATTTACAAAGGCTACCTACCCGGTTATGACACCATCATTATGCTCATAACCGCCGCCGTACTCTCCCACTTCATCCAGATTTGGCTGCTACACCACAGCGACAATACCAACAATGATCTGAGTAAACGGCACAAAATGCGCCTAGTCGCCAAGTGGATATCCTGGAGTCTCTTCATAGCCGCCTCCGGAGTCATCCTGATCATTCAGCGCGGCTGGGATAATGTCGCCACCTTCCTCGGGCTAATCGGTGCCGGGCTTGCACTATCCATGCAGGAAACTATCCTCTGCCTCATCGGCTGGATATATATCATCTTCAATCATACCTATGATATAGGTGACAGGATTGAAATGAATAACCAGCTCGGCGATGTCATCGGTATCACCCCAACCCACACCCGCCTATTGGAGGTATCCATGAAGATCCAGGGTGGACAGAGTACCGGACGCATTCTCACCATTCCAAATTCCCAGGTATTCCGTAACCCTGTCTTCAATTCAACAATCGGCTTTCCCTTTATCTGGATTGAGGTATCGACGATAGTCACCTTCGCCAGCGATATCGAACTAGCAATTGAAACCATGCTCAATGTCGCCAAAAATTCAACTCTAAAAATAGAACCCGAAGTAATGAAGGATATTACTACCATGCAGGATGAATACGCTATCCACTACAAACACCTCACCCCGACTGTCTACAGTCGCCTGGTTGATAACGGTGTCAAGCTGACTCTGCGTTTTCTCTCGCCGGTTCGCTCCAGTCGCCAACGCGAACATGATATCAGTCTTAATATACTCAAGAGTTTTCGCAAGACCAAACATGTCAATATTGCTTACAATACAACGCGCATTTACAGTGGCAATGAAGAAGATGTTGGTGAATTTCACTACTCTTCACCTATAGTTGATATCACTAAAAACTAAGACACCTCCCGCGACAACCAACATAAAAACTGATTCAATACGCAGTTATCACTTTTACCACTATTTTCCGTTTATGATATCCGGTAATGCCTCCCGTGTAAAACTATTAACGCCCCAATTAACGTCGGAAAGACTTTACAAATTCTCGTTTACCCCTTATAATCACTACCCGGAATAAAAACATACATAAACTAGATAATAATTACAAAGGATACATTGATGAAGAAGTATATGATTACTCTGCTATTAATTACCCTATCTGTCTCATTATCCCCGCTGCAAGCTGCAGAGAAGAGTACTTCTACAGCTCAAAGCAGGCAGAATACCGTACCGAATCAAGAACCCACCCAAATCGACCCGACCTTCAGCGAAACACCCCAAGAAGCTCTTGCAGATTTTTCCAAGCTGATGTACGCTGGCACCACCCGCGAAAACCATACTAAGGATCTTGCCCAGGCAATGTTTTTTTTAGAACCGCATATCAACTCCAAGACCGGCAAGCCAGAGAATAATAACGCCCTGTTACAAAAAGCCAAAAACCTCTATCTACTGATACAATCGATCAATTACAACCCAAATGACGTTGAAGTCACCTATACCGATAATAAGCAAAGAGCCAGACTAATTCTCAGCGACAGCGCCAAGAATATCGAACTCTACATGGTCAACACCCCAAAATTTGGCTGGATTTTCTCCGAAGCAAACTTCAGTGAAGACGCAACCAAAGCCGCCCTGGCTCATGTCGAGAGTGTCAAGGCCAACATCTCCAAGTATCTTGATGAATTCGTTCCAGAGCTATCATCACCACTCAATACCCTCTACACCTTTTATTATGGCATACAGGGACTCTACGGTTATACGATGGAAGATGCGGTAAATGCCCTCAATCTTGAAGACTTTGATATCAAAGTCTCGGCCGGACAGGGACCGACCTGGGCGATACAAGCCTACCGCATGCTCCGCTTTGCCTCACCGATAACCCCGGAGAATCTTCCCAACGATCCCAATTACAACCAGAATGTGGTTCTACTGTTAGACCGCAGATATGGCATGATGAATATGGAGGTGGTAACAGTACCGGAAAGCGGTAAGAAAGCCTGGAAGATTGGTTACAGCGGTCTCAACGATCTCAATGATGCCTATGATGAAATGATGGATGATGGGATGATAAATCAAGTGGGAAATATGGGGGTGAAGCACCGCACACCGCATATTATCCTGGACGATTTCTTCCAGACCAACCTGCCAGTAATGCAGTTAGAGATCTTGGGTACCAATCTCTGGAAGATAATTATGACTATTCTCCTGATTCTATCGAGCCTGGTTATCTTCCCGCTTACCAGAATTATCTTTCTGCCGCTGATCAACTTTTCGCTCAAAAAACTCAATATCTCTACCAATCGGGACACCAATAAACGTTTTATCCTACCGCTGCAAATATGCATAGTCGGTCTTATCTGGCTCTACGGTATTGTCATTATCTCAGCAAACCCGAAGATTATGGCCTTCTCCCTTACTGCGCTCGAAGTTATTATGATTATCACCATCACCTTGCTGCTCTACCGCATCGTCGACAGTACTACCTCGTTAGCCTCTGACCGGGTCACAACCAGCCTGCACATTATTACCAGCGTCCTGGGTAAATTTTTGAAAATTGCCATACTAATTACCGCCGGGCTCTACCTCTGTTCGGTTTTCAATATCAATACCGCCAATTTCCTGGCAGCTCTGGGTATTGGTGGTTTCGCCTTTGCTCTAGCGGGTAAAGACACCATGGAGAACTTCTTCGGCTCGATCATGATCATCATCGACCGCCCATTTCAGAATGGTGATTACATCAAAATCAATAATATCGAAGGCTGCATCGAACTGGTAAGTGTCCGCAGCACCCGAATCCGCACCTTCGACGATACCATTGTCACCATTCCCAACCGGATGTTCATCTCCTCACCGGTAGAGAACCTTGAAATACGCAAATGGAGACGGTACAAGACCAGCTTTGATATTCTCTACGAGACCGAGATAGCCAAGATAGAATCCTTCACCGCAGGCCTTACCGAGTTGGCACACCTCCATCCCGATGTCAAGAAGGATGCTATCCAGGTATACTTCTATAGCCTGGGTAGTTCATCGCTACAGATCTTTATCAGCCTCTTCTTCCTCAATCGCGGACGTATTGAAGAACTCAAAGCGCGGCAGAGTTTCAATACCCAGGCCATGAAGCTTGCCGAGCGCCTCGGCATAGAGTTTGCCTACCCAACGCAAAAACTCTTTATCAGTAATATCACCGATAATATTACCGACAAAACCCATACTCCACTACCGGCACCTGCCACTGCAGAAGGGAGTACCGAGAAGCAACAACGGCATGACAGCACCGTTATTGCCCGAGAGATAAGTCCATTCTATATCCCTGAGGACAAAGCTGACGAAAAAGATGGTAGCAAGGGTTGAGATATTTGAAAATACCTAACGTGGTTTTCTCAGTTTGTCAAGAAGTTTTAGCCATAGCGCGTAACACCTTTCAAATAGCACCTTTGATAAAGCCCCACACTTTTGAAGAACACTTTGCAAAAGATATCTCCAGACACTGACTGTGATAACACATAACGTTTAACAGGATACGGAGCGGCTACCACCCCCTAACCATACAGCCCTCAGCAAAGCTGAGGGCTGTATGGTTACCATATCTCAAGCAAAGACTCTAATATAAGCCCGCTATTTATCCCACTACCTTTTCACCCTGCCACATCAATACACCGCCATCCATCACATAGACATCCTCATAACCTGCGGCCTTGAGCATCAACGCCGCTTCATAGCCCCGTAGAGAAATCTTACAGAAAGCCACTACCGGTTTACCGCGAGGAATAGAGTCAAGTTTGGTTCTTACAGCACCAAGCGGAATATGCAGAGTACCATTAATATGTATCTGCTCATACTCAGCTGGTGAACGCACATCGAGGAAAGTAAAGTCCTTACCCGTCTCAACCCACTCCTTGACCGTATCCGGTTTTAAGCCCTGCATAAAACCGTTGAGCTTATTACGCATTACATTGGCAGCCGCAATAATATTATCCATTGCTGGTGAATAAGGCGGTGCATAACATAGATCCACCTGCGCAAACTCGTCTATATCCATACCGCAATGCAACGCCATCGCAGCAACATTTATACGCTTATCAGCTTCACCCAGACCCACCGCCTGTGCTCCAAGCAATTTTCTGGTCTTTTTATCAGCAATAAGCTTGAGGAATAACGGTTTCGCACTCGGCATAAAGTGCGGTTTATCCGGTGCCGGTGCCAG
This sequence comes from Planctomycetota bacterium, assembly GCA_963556115.3. Taxonomy (GTDB): domain Bacteria; phylum Planctomycetota; class SZUA-567; order SZUA-567; family SZUA-567. Next base: position 20,072 of record CAUVYI020000008.1, read on the forward strand.
ACAGAATTCTACCTCATACCCTTCGGCAAGAGCCTGCTTCTCAGTAAGCCCCGTGCGGGCAACATTAAAATCAAATACCTTGCACACAGAACTGCCGACTATACCCGGATAGGTATCGGGTATACCGCAGACATTGTTCGCCACCACCCGTCCCTGTTTATTGGCAGTAGAACCCAGCGGCACAAAACAACCTTTTCCGGTAACAATGTTAATTGTCTCCACGCAGTCACCGGCGGCATAAATATCATCATCAGAGGTCTGCATCTTACCATTTACCAGTATCGCTCCGGTATCACCGATATCAAGTCCTGCATCCGTGGCCAGGCTGACATTGGGTCTGACCCCGATCGAAACGATCACCATATCTGCTGGGATCTCGCCAGCACTGGTAATAACCTTCTCTACCTTACCCTCTCCCTCTATCGCCTCAACCCTGGTACCGGTCATAACCTTTACACCCTTGGCCTCCATGTGCTGCTCGGTCAATACCGCCATCTCGCTATCGAGTATCGGCAGAATATTATCCAACATCTCCACCATCGTCACCCGACAGCCCATAGCCACCAGCGACTCGGTCATCTCCACTCCGATAAGGCCACCACCGACAACGACACAGTTTAGCGCCTTCTTCTCAGCCAGAACCGCTTTGATCCCTTCCGCGTCCTCAACACCGTGAAGTTTATACACTCCATGTAGTTCCCTACCCGGAATCGGCGGAATTACCGGTGACGCTCCGGTACATAATATGAGTTTATCATATGGCAGTTCCTCTTCTCCGGTTTCCGACTTGATGGTCAAGCTCTTTTCTTCCCGATTAATCGCCGTCGCCTCGGTATGATTGCGCACCGTAAAATTCTTTACCTTCTGAAAGAAAGCGGCATCACGCACCGTACCCACCGGAGTCGACATCAACTCTTTCTGTTCCTTTACCACCCCTGAAACATAATAAGGCAGACCACATCCCGCATACGAGAGAAATTCTCCACGTTCAATTACCGTCACCTGATCTTCAGGGCAGTTTCGCATAACCTTTGCTGCCACTTTCGGACCGGCTGCCACTCCCCCCACAATAATAATTTTTCTAGACATCTCTTTATCTCCTTAAAAAAGTAGTTATAGCAACTGCTAGCACAGCACTTATACCTTATTTAGGCCTCCGCCAAAGAACCATAAATCCTTGTAGTCAACTTAACAATCCAGGCCGCAGACTGTACCTGAATAATATACCCCAAAGCTATTACCAGAGCGATATCCGAGCCTTCCTTACCGAAAGCGGTCATGGCGATTGCCAGAGCAATCGAGAGATTACGCATTACCGTCCCATAAAGCAAGGCTATCGCATCATCACGTTTAAAGAGGAGCTTACCCAGAATAATACTGATTATAAAGTTGAGTGCGTACAGTAATACCAGCGGGATTATTATCTCAAGCAGAAGCTCCGGCTTCTCCAGAATTGATTTTGCCTTGAGTGCCATGGCGACAAAGACAATACCAATAACACCCAGTGTCGAGAACGGGGGGAATTTGAACTTGATCTCTTTCTGATAACGTTCGAGACCATAGCGAGCGATAATAAATCTCTGAGTAAGATTTCCAAGTACCAGAGGCACAAGCACAATTACCAAGATCTGCTTGAAAATATTGAGCATATCGATCTCAATACTCGCTCCTAGCAAAAACTTGATATATAACGGCGCCAAAACCGATCCGAGAACAAGGCCAATAACCGTCATCTTGACCGCCGCCGCCACATTCCCCTTGGCCATTCCCGTCCAGGATATCGTCATTCCCGAGGTCGGTAGCAGTCCGGTCAGGAGTAGCCCCAGAGCCATATAAGGCTTATCCGCAAAGAAAAACATCGCTACCGCATAAGCGGCAAAAGGAATAACTGCAAAATTAATAATCTGGGTTGCCGCCTGCACCCCCCAGTCTCCCCCCTCAAATACCTTTCGCACCTGTAGATTTACCATCATCGGATAGACCATCAGAAAGGTTAAGGGAATAATTAAAGACTTCAAAAAAGCTACATTCAACCCAACCCCAAAACAGAAACCTGCCACCATAACCAGCGGGATCATGATAATCAAATGCTTCTGCATCCACATCAATATTTTCATAAAACTGCCCTCTTAAAAAAACTAATTAATTGTCAATCAAATTAAATGATACATCAATTATAGCATTTTTAAACATAGATGGCAATATCAACAACTACCTAAATAACAATATCTTATAAAAAAAGTTATGACCATAAGATCATAACTCAACCAAATCTAATTCTGTTATATGACAATATCATGATGCATACAAGCCAATCAACCAAGGGCGCACTCCTCCCATAAGCTCATAACGATACTAAATTAATAGCATTTATCATCAAACTCCACACTCAACGCATATAGTCAACACTCCGAACCAACTTCAGAAAATAATCCTATTTTCTATCACTCATATTTCATATCGTAACGCTAAAATTTTTTTTATGAAAAATAACAATATTAAAATAATCGGCTTTATTGTTCAGAATTAATCACTACTTAAACACCGCTCAAGCATTATTATATAGATCATGCAACTGCGCATAAAGGCGGCTCTGCTCCTCAGGATTCTGACAGTAGGTTACAGCGATTACCTTCATATCCTTCCCAATAAGCTTCTCAAAGTACGGTAATACCGCCTCTGAATCACCCACACACCGCGCGTTGAGTATTACTCCGGAACCAGCAAGCAACGCCCGGAATTTTTCTGGCGGATTACATATCGGATCGGTCTGAGGCGAGAACGCCCCATCCACCATCAGTAGGTTCTGGATATTCGTAACCATCTCCAATTTATTGGTCCAGTCACCACAGGAGTGGAAGACCACCCCGCCGAACTCCCGTCCCAATCGCTCATGAATCGGCACAAAGACCTCATTATACTGCTCCGCAGAGAACATAACCACATTATCTGTACTCTCACCCACCCCGGCAAAGCACCTACTGCTGGCAAAACCATGCCCCGGCTTGACCAAGGCCTCACCGATAAGTTCACGCTGTATCTGTAAAAATTCGCTGAGCAGATCTCCGATCAACTCTGCCGCTTTTTGTACTGTCTCCGGCTCATCGATCAGATCCATGCAGAAATCACTCATCGACATCAAATACGAGAACATATTTACCGGTGCCTGCACATCTGAGTACGACAGCGGCAGTCTCCCCTTGGTCTTCTCAAGAAAATACTCTATACGTTCAAGAATAACCTTACCCACAGGGCTCTTATGAAGCGGTACATAGTCGGCTTTCAGAATATCCTCTGCCGACTCGAACAAAGGCTCTACCGCCGGTGCCTGCCCCGGTTCCCAGACATACTCACCACCGAAAGCCGACGCGATATAGCCTATACCATACCACGGCTCAAGAAAATTGGCTAGATCCGCCTCATACTCCATGCTCTTCTTGAGTGCCCCAAGCTGGAGTTCTAGAGAATCCTTATGCTCCCGACACTTGTCGTAGAATACCCCTTCACCCCGCACCCGCCGGTACACCAACAGCCCGCTCTCCCCTTCAAAGAACTCCCGGTTCCCCTCAAGCAGCCCAGCCTCATAGTCAGCATACGCCTCAACATCAAAATCTGCTGCGGCCACACGCTCAATCTGTGTTGCCTGGGCATCAGCTAATGATATGTCAAATCCCTTCTCCATCTCTTCCCCCAATCAGTTATCACTTACTCAATTATGTATTACTTTATTATGAATATAACTTAATTTTAGCATTTATTCAGAATATTTCAATAATCACCCACCAACAAATAGCTGAAAAATATTTTTGATTACACCTACACAAAACTGCTGCTATCCCGAGACAGCAGCAGCCAGATCAAACCATTACCAGTATAACACTCAAGAAATCAGTAACTACCAAAATCCTACGCCAATATAAACATAGCTAACAACCAGACCTTCAGCATTTATACAATCGTCAAGACTAATCGTCCTTGGCCTAAACCTTATGCAAAAAAGTTAACACACACAAGAAGTTCATGAGTAACTCAAGCACGTCTATCGAGCAGATTCAGCCCACTCCGGCATTCACGTCCAAGCTTATTATAAGTCTTATTCCTGCCGGAACATTCTTTAATCATATTCATAAAGTCATTGACATGAATAAGTGATGATTTGAGCAATTCCTGATTCTGTCGATTACGATATCTGAACTTATCGAGAATATCCCGAATCTCACTCTGAACTTGAGTCAGAGTCTTACCCTCCTCCGCTCCGAGAGCCGCAATCAGCCTTTTAAGCTTTACCGGCCTCTCACCTTTGGGTATCCGATACTCCTCCTCAGCTTGAGTCGAGAGTCCGACCCGAACCTTATCAGCCTGTTGAATCATCTCCAGCAGCTTGTACTCAGTGGCCACCACTTCTTCCAGAGCCGCAATATCCCCTTTAATTATCGCCTCTCTCTTCTCTTCGGCTACAGCGAGTAATTTCACATAAATTCCCGACATATGCCTCAAAACAGCCTGCAGATTCTCAATTACACTCTTCATGATACTATCCTCCAGTTATATCACTGCCTCTGGCTTGAAAGCCCAACCGCAGTATCCCCCATACTGCTTCTGAGATATGCACTATATGCCTCAGCGTTAGACTTACGTTTCAGCGACTCATACACCTTTCCAGTTATATTATTCCGGTCATTCTCTATATCCTCACTATAAGCAATATTTCGCGCCCATTCATCATCAAGCAAACCCTGAAAGATCTTCTCTGCCTCACCCCCATGCATAAACTCACTGGTATCAACTGTAGAACGCATTGTTTTAAGCATCTGACCGATAAACATACCAGTAAATTCCCTAGCTGCCAGTTTCAACCCTTCTTCCGAATCATTTTGAGCTATTGCCGCTACCTGCATCAACTCACTCTTACTGCTTCTGCCGCGCAGACTATTCAGAGTATCAGCATCCAGCCCGCTATTAAATCCTGATATTTCCACCCTACTCCACCTTCAGCTCGGCTTGAATCAACCCGGCCGCCTTCATCTCTTCAAGAATAACAATAATATCATCAGTAGTGCAACGCATAGCAGCCAGGGTATCGACAAGACTCTGCAGACTCCTCCGTCCGCTACCTCCCGATTCATTTGGGCCAAAGACATCAACAAGCCCTCGTGGATCTTCAGGTGCAAGATTATACTCCGGCGCCTCGCCATCTTGCTGAGGCGCCAGAGTCACAGTTCTACCTTTATAACTTATAAAGCCCGGCATCACCTGTACATCACCGCTGACAATAGCCGAACCCCGCTGTTTATTAATCCTAATCTCCGCTACCGACTGTAGTTCAACATCAATATCCAATACCATGGCGATATATCGTACCTTTTCATTCATAAACTGCTCTGGTATCTTGACAATCACCTCTTTAGCATCACTGGCAATTGCAACTTTAGGCATATTTTCATTATCATTACCAAAGCCATAAACTCGGGATATCGACGGATTGGTCTTTCGGTCACCATTTATATTTGCCGCCACCGTTGCAGCATCCAAAAAATTAGGGTTATTCAAGATCAACCGGAACATACCATTACTGTCCCATACCGATCGGTTGAGCATCTGCGAATTGAGGAGCAGACCACCTTCAGTTATCACGCCGGTAGTCGGATTGTCACCAACCGCCACCCTACCCATAGCCCGAACAATAGCGTTCTCACCGGTACCGAAAGAGAGATAACAACTCTTAAGAACACCATTGGCCAGGCTCGAAGCATCCCCGATAGAGCTAACTCTGAGGTTGATTCTGTCACCTGGTCGAGAGAAAGGCTTGATCTCAGCATCAATCTTAACAAAGGCTATATTCTTAGTAGAGAGATCACTCTCAGAGAAATTGTACTTGTTTGCCTCCAAGTACTTCTTCATCATAATCTTTGCAGCGTCAACGCCGTCACCGGTTCCGTTAAGCCCCGTTACCACACCCTGCCCCTCTACCCGAAGCGCATCAGCCCCCAAAAGCCTGCAGAACGCTCTAATCTTCACCGCATGCGCCGACTCAGAACTGAGACCGACAAATAACAGCACCAGTAAGAGAATCAATCCGATCTTTCTATCCTTTGTATCCCTCATCCTCATCATCCTTGAATGCTATTCTAATCCGCAATAATCCTCAATTAACGCTTAGAATGGTTTGAACTTATTTACAAAACTAGCCAGCCAGCCCTGGCGTATAGTATCGGTCACCTCACCCTCGCCGAGCAGCTCGATCTTCAAATCGATAATTCGACTGCTCTCTACCTCAGAGTCTTCATTCAGATCATTCGGGTTGACCGTTCCCAACAGAGTAAGTATCTGCTCTTCATTATTGATCTTGACCGTCTTCTTCGCCTCAACCACAAGGTTACCATTAGGCAGCACCTCGATAACCTCACCACTGAGGCTGGCGGTGAAGGTATTCTTCCGCACCGTCTCACCCTCACCATCATGGGTCATCTCTGTATCCATATTTATCTGAGCATAGTTATCCGTATTATAAGTCTGATTAATCTCTCCGGTCGGATTCTTCATCGAGTACGGTTGAAGCATCGTATCACCATTATCATTCTTGGTCAGGCGGAACCAGTTATTAAGGTTCCAGATAGTCTCTGACTCCGATTCAAGGTTGGTATTGGCTTCAATTTTACTCTCGGTAGACTCATCAATAACAAAGGTCACCCGGTCATGAACCTTACTCGCCCTAGGCTTGATCATATCATTCTTAAAACCACCAAAAGCTACATAAAACTTCGCTTCGACCCGCTGCTCAGCCAGACTCATCTCTATCTCTTCCTCATTCAGCAGACGCTCGGCATTATCCATAGGGCTGATCACATTAAACCCTTCCCCCAGAGCACAAGCGACTCCACAGTAACCGATAACACCCAACAGCAGCATTTTACGCAATCCGCTCAAGCCCTTCATTTATACCGCTCCCATACCTTTTCAATTGGTGATTAACGCAAAAACTCAAAACAACTTATAATTACATTCTTAAAGGGAATTTATTGGCATATCAGCCTTGTTCTTGCCGGTTATTCGCACCGGATACACACTATTATTGACCACCGATTCAACTTTAATAGTATCGCCGACATTTCCACTGTTCAAAGCCAGAGCCATCTCTTTAATCGAAAATCCCTTCCCCTGAACCAGCACCGTAACCATCTGCCCTTTTTCAACATCCAAAGGATCGCCAAAATACGCCGAACTTATCGGTAAGCCACTGCGTACTGACTTCAAAGCCAGCCTCCCGTCAAGTTCCTCCGGCTTAATATCCTCCAGAATCATATTAGGTTTATAATCAAGCCTGCTGACAACAAAATCCTGAGCCCGAACCGTCTCACCGGCACGGATATTTCTCGCCAGTACAACAGTATCCACCTCCATAGAAATTGAAACATCGACACTAGCATAGCCACAGACTCTGCCTTTAGTGCTGAATACTACCGCCAAGGTCGCTCTCCCCGGTATCTTACCCCGCTCAATCCCTTCGACGTCTGCCTCAGTTCCAATTGTTCCGTCAAGCTCAAAACGACTAAGCTTAGTATTCATAATAATCTGCATATCGGTATGCAGCTTCGCACCGACAAACTCTTTAATCGCCTGACGCACCAATTCCAAGCCTGCAGCCTTCTCCGCTTTGAGGCGATAATCTTCATAACTGGAATCAGGTGCCAGCTTAGGCTGCGCCTTCATAGCGCTATAATTTTCTTGCGTATTTTCGCTGCAATATTCAGCCCTCACCGGCTCAACAGCAGTCTCCGAACTACCTCCCTCTCGCGCCACCGCGACCCCAAGGCTACCACTGAAGACAACCTCGCTGCCCAGCCCCATTCCTCTGAGCCGCTCGAGAATATCCGAGCGCAGAATGGTCAGAGAGCTGCCAACCCGAGGCGAAGGGCCAAGAAATACCTTCCCGATCTTCTGGGCGTTACCCCCTTTCACCTGCGCAATATCTGAGAGTTTCATATACTCGCTATCGACAACCACCGACCTCGGGAGTCCGATCTCGACATCGGCAAGGAGCGTACCCGCGCTCAGCAAAACTACCAATAAAGTCATCCCTAACTTTTTCATAGCCATATCCTTATTACCGTATTGCTTCAATACATCCTACCGCCTGTATTACTTAATTAACTCTTGAGTGCATTTACCGTCTGCAGCATCGCATCAGAGGTCTGAATACTCTTGGAGTTGAATTCATAAGCCCGCTGCGCACTGATCATATTAACCATCTCGGTTACGGCATCGACATTCGATCCTTCCACCCAGCCGCCCTGCACCGAGCCAAAGCCATCGGTATTGGGTTGCCCCTGCGTAGGCGCTCCAGAGGAATCTGTCTCCAGCCAAAGTGACTCACCATACGCTTCCAAACCTGCCGGATTGACAAAGCTATATAACTCGACCTGTCCTACCTCGACTGTCTGCCCTGAATTCGGATCTTCATACGAGACAATCCCACCGAGGCTCACCTGCGGATTGAGCGCACCTGTCGGTATTCCGGTAATCGGCGGATTCATCGACAAACCATCGGCTGTAAGCAGCTCACCATTCGCATCTACCTGAAAAGTACCGTCCCGAGTATAGGCATTTCTCCCATCAGCCATAGTCACAGAGAAGAACGAGGTGTTATCACTGATCATCATGTTCGACCAGACATTGGTCTGAAATGGGTTACCATGAGTAAACACTGGAGTGGTAGCAGAGAGTTTCACCCCGTTACCAATCTGTATCCCCACCGGGATATTGGTATCGCCGTCACCACCCTGCAACCCGGCAGCGCGGAGATTTTGATAGAATAAATCCTGAAAACTCAGGTAGCGTTTCTTATAGCCATTAGTATTTACGTTCGCTAAATCATTGGATATCGCGTCAATATTACTCTGCATCGCCCGCATACCCGTTGCGCCTGTCCACAGGCTACGAATCATCATAGTTAGTACCTCCACCTTCTCTATCGTCAACCACTACCGTTACAGTTTAATAATAATAAATAATTTACCCGGCTCTGCGCTGCATCAAGCACTACCGTTGAGACGCTGAATCGCCGCCCCCAGAGTACTATCCTGCATCGAGAGGAACTTCATATTCAGCTCATACGCCCGTTGTCCTTCGATCATACTCACCATCTCTTTTACCGGGTCTACCGCCGACCTCTCCAACACCCCTGAAGCGACCTCAGTACCGATTGGGGTCTCAATCATCTCCGCCCCATCGGTCGCATAGAGATTATCTCCAAGCTTTTCCAATCCGGTCTGTGCCCCTTCCAGGCTGGTAGTGGCCAGTCCAATACGCCCGACCTGGGTATAACCGTTTTCATCCTCAATCACTACAACCCCATCCCTAGTGACACTCGGAGTACCCTGATTCGGTACATTAATCGGCTGATCACCCTCATCAAGCAGATAATCACCGTTCATATTTACCAGCATACCCTCAGAGTTAAGCGTAAAGTTACCATCCCGCGAATACCTTACCACCCCAGGTTCACCTTGAGGTTGAATTTTGAAGAAACTTACCGTCCCGGGCTCATCACTGATTGCCAGATCCCAGGTATTACCTGTCTCCTGAATCGGACCGGCTTGAAAATCGCTGACGGTTCTATCCATCCAGACCCCGCCGCCGGTCTTCTCAAGAATCAAATCCGACTCTCTGCGCCCTAATCCCTGCCGCACACTCTCAGCCGGGATATCCTTGAATATAGCAAAATCAGGCTTGAAACCCAGAGTCTCACTATTTGCCAGATTGTTGGCGGTAGTATCATGCTTTGCTGACTCTACCATCGCCCCCATACAGGAGAGATACATACCATAAATCATACTTACCGCTCCTTCTCGGTCTCAGTATTCTGTTTCGCGTCAATCTCATACCGCTGACTGTCTCTATCCTCATCCGCACAGAGTTCAAGTACTGAAGTTCCTAACTTCTGAACACTCAACGCTCTAAATGATTCACCCAAAATATCATATGCATTCTTCATAATCTTAACTCCCATTCTCCAGCGATTCTACAATTAACTAGAGGATCTCAAAATATGGCATCTCCCAATAGACCATACGGCATTATTCCACCCTTATATGGACAAAGTCTGTGCCAAAACCGGGTGTTCTCAATTTTAACCCGACATTAATATAACACATTAACAGATAAGATGTTACGCATCAACTTTAACCGGAATACATTTTATTCCAGCACTTCACCATATCCCTTAGGCAAGTATTACCCTAGCTCAGCGGCGATAAACGGCACATAATGCCGTATGTGCAAAAAATGTGGAAAAAACACTCCAGCTAGGATATCAGCCTCAATTTTGCCACTTAATTATAATCAAGCGCTAAAACACTCCTAATCCGCACCGAACACTATTATGACAAAGCCGAGTATAATTCACTACACTAAACCATAAATAGCAACCGAAGAATAAAAGCTTTACTTGACATCTTTAAAAATAATAATATACTTAACGATTTGCTAATCAGATTATGTAAATAATAATGTATAAGGAGGAGCAGATGGAGACATTTCCTAGTTGGGAAGGACTTACCTTTGATGATGTTCTTTTAGTACCCCAGAAGAGCGATATTATCCCTTCAGAAGTAATGACATCAACAAAGTTCTCTAGAAACATCGAACTCAAGATTCCTATTGCCAGCGCCGCAATGGATACTGTTACCGAGAAGAAGATGGCTATCAGCCTTGCCGAACAAGGCGGGATCGGTATTATCCACAAGAATATGTCTCCGCAAGAGCAGAGTGACCAGGTCGATGCTGTCAAACGAAGTGAGAACGGAGTCATAACCGATCCGATTACCATGAGTCCGCAAGAACCGGTTCGCCGCGCTATAGAGATAATGTCGGCGAATGGCATCTCGGGCATTCCTATCCTAAATACCGACAAGACCATCGCCGGTATCCTGACCAAACGTGACCTACGTTTTCAGATAGACGAGAACGTACCGGTATGCGAGGTCATGACCAACGAAAATCTAGTCGTTGCCCCCTACTCCACCTCACTCCTTGAAGCTCGGGATATCCTGCATCAGAACAAAGTCGAAAAACTTCTGCTTACTGACGCAGAAAACAAACTTGCCGGCCTCATCACTATCCGTGATATAAACAATATCGATGAATTTCCCCTCGCTACCCGTGATGACCGGGGTAGACTTCTCTGTGGAGCTGCAGTCGGGGTCAATGATGACGAAAGAGTTGAGATGCTGGTAAAAGCCGAGGTCGATGTTATTGTCGTTGACACCGCCCATGGACATTCTCAGAATGTTATCGATGCAGTCAAACGTTATAAACAGACTCTGGGCGACAAGATTGATGTTGTCGCAGGCAATATCGCCACCCGCGAAGCAGCGGAAGAGCTTATCGCCGCCGGGGTTGATGGTCTCAAGGTAGGTATCGGCCCAGGTTCTATCTGCACCACCAGAGTCATTGCCGGTATCGGAGTTCCTCAGCTGTCTGCAATCTTTGAGGTTTGCCGGGAAGCCATTCCGAATAAGATTCCGGTTATTGCCGACGGCGGTATCAGAATCTCCGGTGATATTGTCAAAGCTCTGGCTACAGGGGCGCAATGCGTCATGCTCGGCAGCCTACTCGCTGGTACCGATGAGACCCCAGGGGATCTCTTTATCCACCAGGGGCGTACTTTTAAGAGCTACCGCGGCATGGGCAGCCTCGGAGCGATGATACACGGTAGCGGCGACCGCTACAAACAGACCGGCAAGACTACTGATAAAATGGTACCGGAAGGCATCGAAGGCCGGGTACCGAGCAAGGGACCGCTAGCGCCTTTCATTTACCAGCTTGTCGGTGGTCTCAGGAGCGGAATGGGCTATCTCGGGGCCAACACCATTGACGAACTGCGAATCCGAGCCAAGTTTATCCGCATTTCCAGTGCCGGACTCACCGAGAGCCACCCGCACGATGTCCAAATTACCCGTGAAGCGCCAAATTACAGTATCAGGTAAGTAAATTATATCTGACTAGTTCTATTTTTCATTCTGAGAGAGGATACCCAGGACAGTTATCATGACCGAAAAACAACAGACAGTCTTAGTTATTGATTTTGGCAGCCAGTATGCCCAACTCATTGCCCGGCGTGTACGCGAGCAGAAGGTATTTGCCCGCATTATGCCTTGTCATATCGGGATAGAGGAGATTGAAGCTGCAGCCCCTGATGGTATAATTCTCTCAGGAGGACCGGCCAATGTCTATGCCGAGCATGCACCCAAATGCGACTCTAAGATCTTCGAAATGGGTATTCCTATTCTTGGTATCTGCTACGGTTGTCAGTTCATGTGTGAAATTCTCGGCGGCAGGGTACACCCGGCAGAATCGCGTGAATTCGGACATGCCAATATTACAGTTCAAGGTAACAACTCCCTCTTTACAAATCTGCCGATAGATATGGATGTCTGGATGAGCCACGGCGATCAGATAGAACATCTGCCTACAGGTTTTCATACTATCGCCAAGACCAACACCTGCCCGCACGCAGCTATCGCCAATTATGACAAAGGGTTTTACGGTGTACAGTTCCATCCAGAAGTAGCCCATACCCCCCTAGGTAAAGAGATGCTGCGCAATTTTCTCTACAACGTAGTCAAAGCCCGAGGCGACTGGGAGATGAGCAGCTTCGTGGATCAGGCGATCAAAGACATCAGAGCCGAGGTAGGAGAGGCGCAGGTTATTCTCGGTCTATCCGGTGGGGTAGACAGTTCTGTTGTCGCCGTACTCCTCCATAAGGCCATAGGCGACCAACTTCATTGTATCTTCGTTGATAACGGGGTATTGCGCAAAGATGAGTTCAACCGTGTAGTCAATGGTTATCGACGGGACTATGATCTCAACCTGATCCCGATAGATGCCAAAGAGCTCTTTCTCGGCAAACTCCAAGGGGTAGCAGACCCGGAGAAGAAACGCAAAATAATCGGTCACACCTTTATCGAGGTCTTCGAGGCTGAAGCCAAAAAAATCGACGGAGCCAAATACCTGGCTCAAGGTACGCTCTACCCGGATGTTATTGAGTCGGTTTCAGCTCATGGCGGTCCGACAGCAGTCATCAAGAGCCACCACAATGTCGGAGGTCTGCCCGAGAAACTAGGACTTGAGCTCCTTGAACCTCTGCGTCTGCTCTTCAAGGACGAAGTAAGAGAGATCGGTTCCGAACTGGGAATGCCAGAGAGCCTTATCTGGCGGCACCCTTTCCCAGGACCTGGTCTGGCGGTACGAATCCTCGGAGAAGTCACTGCCCAGCGAGTTGCAGTCCTCCAGGACGCTGATGACATTATCATGCAAGAGATTCATGCCGCCGGCTGGTATCACAAAGTCTGGCAGGCGTTCGGAGTGCTCCTGCCTATTGAGTCAGTTGGAGTAATGGGTGATGAAAGAACCTATGAGAATGCATTGGCACTACGGGTGGTAGAGAGCCTTGACGGCATGACTGCAGACTGGGTTCACCTGCCATATGAACTCCTCGGCAAGATCAGCACCCGAATAATCAATGAGGTACGTGGAGTAAACCGGGTGGTATATGATATTTCCAGCAAACCACCGAGCACGATAGAATGGGAGTAAGCAATAGAGCCAAGATTGTAGTGAGTTCCCGGTTCAAAGCTTAAGCTTGATTCTGGCTTAAAAGCTCAAGTTACCGACCTGAGAACCCAACTTCTGACAATTAATGCTAACTAAAGCGATATCCTACTCTAAATCTAATCAGGATAGGATGAACACTAAACAGCAGTCAAGGAGTATAATGCAACCAGAATTACTATACCTTCTCCTTATCGCACCCGGTATATTTTTACTGGTACTACTAGTCATTGTCATACAGATGTTACGCAAAATGAAGAAACAGACAAAACCGGAGGCTGAAGAGAATATCAGCTTTGTACCTGCCACCTCAGACTCTATATCTCTGATAAATTCTCTGGCAACAGAGATCTGGCGTGAGCATTACACCAGCCTTGAAGGCGCGGAAAAAGTAGAGTACATGCTCAAGTTAATGTACTCTCCAGACATTATCGCCAAAGATATGGCTGGAGGTCTTGAGTACTTCATAATCAGAATCGACGGCACTGATATCGGCTACCTTGGAGTTCGCAATGAATCCACCAAATTATTTCTGAGCCGTATCTACATTAAAAAAGCTCATCGTGGCCGAAAGATCGGGCATAAAGCTATTGACTTTATCTGCCACCTTGCAGATACCCGCCAACAGCAGAGCATATACCTGACAGTAGCCAAAAAGAACACCTCAAGTATTGCCTTCTACGAAGCATGCGGTTTTACCAAGGCCGAGGCTATATGTAATGATATAGGCGGCGGTTATGCTATGGATGACTATATTATGCGCAAAGAACTATTAATGTAAGTTGTTTGTCAGCTATGACGTCTCTATATTATTTTACAATCAATTAACAATACTGGACAAACCTCAATAATTTATCTTGTAAAAAACAAAATCTCCCTCTATAATAATTAGTAATAGGATCATGGATCCTGAATCTTATTACGCTCTAACTCCTTGGGTGAAAACAAATATGGCTCATAAAAAGATAAATTCATCTATCCTGAAAACTCAAATAATGATTGTTGATGATTCAGCAATATCGCGCAGAAAACTCAAAAATGATCTTTCCAACCGCGGTTTTGACAATATTATTGAAGCAAATTCCGGAATTGAAGCGCTTGAGTTGCTCCCCACCTCTAGCCCTGAGTTATTTCTAGTAGACATGCTTATGCCAGGGATGAACGGTAATGAACTGGTTAAGCACCTCAGAGCGCTGCAAAAGCATAGCGACACCCCAATTATAATTGTTACCGTAAGTGAAGAAGAAGAGTTGATCAAGGAGTGCTTTACCCTTGGAGCCAATGACTTCCTACGCAAACCCTGGGATGCCGACGAGCTGACAATGCGCGTTTGTTCACAGATAGAACGCCTCCAGAATATCCAGTATTTCAAAGAGGATAATCTACGCCTGGCTCATGCTCTTGAGATAATAACTGATGGCATTTGGGAGTATAATATTGAAAATGACGAGATAGCCTTCAATCCTTCATGTTACCGTATCCTCAATATTTCAGAAGATCTTGAATTGACAGTAAATTACATGCGTTCTCTCATCCACCCTGAAGACAAAGAACGTATCTTCAAGCTCTTTGCTTCCGCCATACTCAGCAGTAAGACCAGTGTTGACTTTGAATGCCGAGTCAATATTGGTGATGATACCTACCGCTGGCTCTCAACCAAATGCAAGATAACCGAGTATAGCCCCAACGGTTCAGCCAAATTACTTATCGGAGTCACCAAGGATATTACATCACAGATAATCGCTCAGAAGCACCTGCAAAAATTCGGCAAGGAGATGCGTGAACTCGCGGAGGAGCGCTCAGATATTATTATCCACAACGAACGTCTGGCAGCTTTAGGAACAATGTCCGCAGGTATCGCCCATGAGATCAGCAACCCTCTCAGCTACATCAAGGGTAACATTCAGTTACTAATGAAGACTATACCAAACATCTTCAAAGCCGTCTCCTCCGAAGCGATAAGTGACGAACACAAACACAAACTCTACGAAGGTCTGGAGAATGTTGACAGTGTTCTCTCTTCACTGGAAGACGGTATACACCGGGTCTGTGATATCGCTGAGACAATGAAAAACTTCTCCAGCAAACATTCAGACACCATGAAGGTGCACGATATTGCCGAAGCTATCGATGATGCGCTCCTGCTCTGCACCAACTATACCAAGCATGGCGTCAAGATTCACAAGGAGTACCAGAATAATGAGTTCAGGCTGGCATTCAACATCCAGCAGATTACCCAAGTACTGGTAAATCTAATAATCAACGCCGTACATGCTATGCACAATAACGGCATCCTGACCATAACCACAGAGAAAGCTAATTCTGAGTTACTACTCAAAATCTCCGATACCGGTATCGGCATCAAGGAGTCAGTACGTGAACAGTTATTCGATGCCTTCTTTACAACCAAGAAAGAGGGAGAAGGTACCGGCCTAGGCCTATATATATCCAAAAATATTATTACCGAGCATAATGGCCGCATAACCGTCGAGAATAATGTCAAAGCCGGCACTACCTTCAAGATATACCTGCCTCTAGGTGAAGAGGCAGAAGATAAAGACAGCAAAAGCAAGGGACAGGAAGACGATTCGGGTCTACTCAATATCCTTATTGCTGAGGATGACCTGCTCATTCAAGAAATTATCATCCAGAAATTCAAGATCTTCAGTTGCAGTACAGTCGTCACAACCAAGGTTGAAGATACAGTTAGAATGGTAAAAGATAAAAACCCCGATGCAGTAGTACTCAGTATGTCTGCCACCACTCCGAACTCTGTGTTTAAAATTATGAAAGAACTGCATGCAGAGAATCTTCTACCGTCAATCTTTGTTATAGAGGCCGAGCATAATGCCAGATTCCCTATCGAAAAACTCAAGGAAGAGGTTGAAATATATGATTTTGACTCCTTCGAAGTCCTGAGTAGTAAGGATCTCGGCGAGATCTTTGAATAAGAAGATAAGGTGATACCTACTGTCGGCAGCAGAGCGCTCGGCTGCTGACATATTCCTAAAATCATGACTAAAAGCTAGAAATCAAACCCAGCCTCTTTCCAACGCTTGATCCGGTCACGCAGACTGCGCTCACTGATTCCCAGAGCAATAGCGGTGTTGGCGCGGTGATGCTGATTATACTCAAGCATCCGCCTGACATGCTCGCGCTCAATATCCTCAAGCTTCTTCGGCTCAAATACCGCTCTACCGCTAAGCGCAGCCGAATCCCGGTTATTCACCCCTGGAGCCTTCTCAATACTGGTTCTAATCACACTATCAGAGAGCATGTTCCCATCACCAAGCACTATTGCCCGCTCCACCAGATTCTCGAGTTCCCGGACATTGCCCGGCCAATCATGCATCTGGAGTAACTGCAGAGACTGCGCACTCACCCCTCGCACCCTGGTGCCTTCTTCCATATTATACTTGGTAATAAAGTACTCTACCAGACTGGCGATATCCTCTTTCCGTTCCCGTAGCGGCGGTAATTCTACATTGACTACATTGAGCCGGTAATAAAGATCCTGCCGGAAGATACCTTCGGTTATCGCCTCCTCCATATCCCGGTTGGAACTTGCCAGTATCCGCACGTTTGACTTAATCGTCTCGCTTGAGCCAACCCGCTCAAATTCTTTCTCTTGCAGAACCCTGAGCAACTTACCCTGAAGATTTAGATCCATCTCCGAGACCTCATCAAGAAATATAGTTCCCCCATCGGCCATCTCAAAACGACCTATACGCCGTTTATCCGCTCCGGTAAATGCACCTTTTTCATGCCCGAAGAGCTCACTCTCAAGTACCCCGGCCGATAGCGCAGCACAGTTAACCCGAACCATAGGTTTTTCCCGCCGTACACTCTGCGCGTGTATCGATTTGGCTACCAGTTCCTTTCCTGTCCCCGACTCTCCCCGGATAAAGACTGTCGCATTACTTGCCGCAATCTGACGTATTTTACCAAACGCCTCCTGCATCAAAGACGACTCCCCGACAAAGTCATTTACCGACCATCTCCCAGCCAGTTCACTCTTGAGATATTCATTCTCCACCAGCAACCGTCGATGCTCCAGTGCCTTCTGCACCACCACATCTATCTGAGTTGCGTCGAAAGGCTTCATGATATAATCATACGCACCTTTTTTCATAGCTTCAACCGCAGTCTCAATCGTAGCAAAAGCGGTCATCATAATCACTGGCAACTTCGGATCAACCCGCTTCACCCGCTCCAAGAGCTCCATCCCGCTCATCCCCGGCATACGCATATCGGTAATCAAGATTGAGGCCGTACCGTTGCTGAGCGCCTCTACCGCACTCTCGGCATTCTCAAAGCTGAGAATATCATATCCCCCATCCTCCAGGGTTTCAACCAGACCTTCTCGCATAAATTCATCATCATCAACAATAATTATTTTACTCATTGAACTCTATTCCCCAGTATTAAAGACTCCTCAACGCCCGGCAAAACCAGCTGCCCCCACATCCTGACCTCCTGTAGAATTCTTCACCATCTCCGCCGCAGCTTCTATCGCCGCCATCATTGATTTACAACTGGCCACCCCTCTGCCCGCAAGATCAAACGCAGTGCCATGATCTACCGAAGTGCGTATCAACGGTAACCCTAGAGTAATATTAACCCCAGAGTCAAAAGCCAGGGTCTTCAAGGGTCCCAAGCCCTGATCGTGATACATCGCCAGAATAGCGTCAAACTCACCCATCAGCATCCGGTAAAAAGCTGTATCTGCTGGAAGAGCTCCCCTTACGTCAATTCCCTGACCCTGCATCTGCTTTACCGCCGGATTTATCACCTCTAGCTCTTCACAACCTAAATGCCCGTCTTCACCGGCATGCGGATTGAGTCCGAGTACAGCTATTCGCGGTGCAGGTAGTGCAAACCGCTGTTGCAGATCCTTGTGGAGAATACTCAGCACCCGACATATACGCTCCTGGTTAAGCAGTTCAGGCAATTCTCTGAGTGCCACATGCGTAGTAACCAGTGCAACCCGCAACCCACCCCCGGCAAGCAACATCACCTCGTTATGTTCCCCAGAAATCTCTCCCAGAAGCTCGGTATGCCCCGGGAAACACGATCCTGCCGCTTTCCAGGCGCTCTTACAGATCGGTGCCGTTACCAGCGCCTGAGCCTCCTGTTGCAGACAGAGTTCTGCTCCTAACCTGACATACTCCAGACTCGCCCTGCCGGTAGACAAGCTCCAATTACCAGGACGCGAATATTCCCCAACCCATTCTCCAGGCTGATAAAGGGTTACTCGCCCTGCAAACCTCGGCTGCTCTACCCGCTCATATTCAAGAGCCACCCCACAGCACGCCGCCGCATTATCCAGATAATACTGCTCCCCAATCACTAGAAAACTACACCCCGGATACTCCCGTGTAGCCAACGCTTTTACTATTACTTCCGGTCCAATCCCGCAAGGATCACCCATTGAGATCACAATACGCATCAAATCCCCCTTAACCCCTGCTCACGTGAATAAAGGTAAGAAGCACCGACAATAATCAATATATTTCAGCGCTATACTTTTTCGGAGCCCCAATATCCGCAACAATAATATCACCACAGTACCTCTTGGCCTCACCCATAAACATACCAACCTTTGCCTGAGCAAAAGATACCGTAACATCTGCCTCCACCGCAATTCCACGAACCTCTCCGGTATCGGCATCAATACCACTGGGAACATCCAGCGCCAAGACCCTAGACTCAGTCCGGTTTATTGCCTCGATCACCTCCCTATACTCACCCTGTACATCCCGGTTCAGTCCGGTTCCAAAGATTCCGTCAACCACCAGCCCTGCCTCTTCAACAAGCTTCAGACGCTCCGCCAGTGTACCATTGAACATTACATTATCCGCCTGCTCAAGAATCTCCAGATTCATCTGCGTCTCTTCGGACAAAACATCAGAGAGGAGCACGACCTGTACCGGAACCCGCCGTTCAACCAGCCCACGCGCGACAACCAGGCCGTCCCCACCGTTATTACCCCCACCTGCCAGCACCACCGCCTTATGTCCGTCACTAAGGCGCCGGGTCATCTTCTCGGCGACTACAGCCGCCCCAATCCCAGCATTCTCCATCAGGCAGATGCTCGGCAGACCGTAAGTTTCTACCGCCTCTACATCAATCGCTCTAGCCTCTTGTACCGTAATAGTACTGCGTTTATCCACCCTGCAGACAAACGGATTATTCTCCAGCTGCCAACCATCCCAATTTTTATCATGCTCGGGGCTAACAAAGAACTTAGCCACAACAAAATTCTCTGAACCGAGAGTAGCAGTCGAGTCTGTTCCCGAAATTACACAAGGAAAATCATCATCCAGCTGATCATATTTCATCACCAACCCCATCTTTTTGATAATCTCCAGATTGGTCTTGAAAGCTCCCTCTGAATAATTTGTACTATCAGTAAGAATAATCTTCAACTTCTGCCCAGAATTACTGATCCGTCTGGCCGCAGCCAACGCTGCGGCTCCAGCCAATGAGGAGGATACGCCAATCTCAACAGAACAGCCTACACCCATTGCCATAGCTCGACCGGCTCTTTCCGCAATGAGTATCTCTGGTAATTCAAAAATCATAAAAACACTCCAATAAATACCTGCTAATCAACCTTATTACCCCGTCAACCGCAGCTTAAATAGTGACTCACTATTACCACCGACAAACATGCTATAAATCAACTACCACTCAATAGTTGATGTCAGTAAAAGTCCCAAAGGCTTCATTAATAATTAAGAAGAATATATACTGCTAATAATATATACAGTATACATAGAGAATAGTAGCATAACAAGTAGTATCCAAGTACAGAGTCAAAATACTCACCAGCAGCTATGAATAAATTGGTTCAGCAAGTCCGGTAGTTACCCCCCCCTGCGTAACTGTAACCTGGAGTTTGAGGATATATTCGCGCAGACTTGCTTCATTAGCGACAAGTGTCTGCTGAGGATCATCGGTATAATTCTCAATAAATTCAGGAGCATCCTTGAGGTGATTGATAATACTTTCGCCGGCCGCAACCTGCATATAATCAGCGGTCAAACCGATAGATCCCCGTAGTGCTGAATTGATCTTACTCTGCTCCCCACCACTCACTGTATCGGCAGATACAATATGCCCCAGCCCATCGGTCTGCAACACGATTCCCGAGCTGCGAAGGAGATCATTACTATACATAACTCGCCTAATCTTATTGCCGAATCCGGCAAGATTTTCCGCATAATTTAGTGAAAGTTCATCCAGTGATTTATATTCACCACTCTTCTTCTCCGCCGCAGCATTATCCAGTTCCTTCTTTATCCACTCCCGCGAAAACTGCGAAATACTCTGAGTTGATAACTTGACCGAATCGGTAATACCTTCATAACTCGTTACTTTAGTAGTAATTGGGCGTGAAAAAGAGTTGACGAAGGAGGTCATCTTCGAATACGCTTGTTGAGCATTGTAATTTGATAAAGCAAGATTTACCGACACATTTACTCCATTCCCAAGAAAAAAACACTCTGTTCCCCTTTTCAATTTTTATTCCAGCTCACTCCCCGTCACCGTATTAATCCCTATAAAAAAAAAGAATAAATTATCATTATTCCTACAAAAAAACTCCCGCCGGATAAAACGACAAAATATCTTAAAAGACCTTGAAATAACCGGTACTTTATGATATAAAGTACTCATCAATCTAGTTTCTGCCCAAGCACCGGGTGGAAACTCTTATTTTTATATAAAACATTTTTACTTATAAAAGTTGGGTATATTAGGTATTTTTAAGGAGCATTAAGATGGCAGAACAGACCAATTTTCTTGGTTATGATAGTGTAGATTTAGAGAAGGCTCTCTTCTCAATTATCCCAGCCCCCTGTGAAGAAGGGGCGACATATGTTTCGGGACAGAGTGAAGCGCCACGTGCAATAATCGACGCGTCATCACAGATTGAGAGTTATGATGAAGAGACTGGTCTTGATGTAATCGCTCGTGACGGCGTACACTGCATCCTACCTGAGAGTGCACCTCAAGACGACACTCTAGCAGCCTGGCTAACCCAGAACATAAATGAAGCTCTGGACGCTACAGCCGTACCGATTATCCTCGGCGGCGACGGAACCATCTCCTTCCACGGAATCAAAGCTCTTGCCGAACGTGCTACTCAGGAGCACCAGGAACTCTCTGTCCTGCACATTGATGCCCATGCCGATCTCAACAATATTGAAGCTGATGACGAGAACAACCTCAACACTATCCGTAAGGTTATTGACTCTGGCATCAAAATAACTCTCTGTCAGTTGGGCGTGCGGAGTCTATCCAAAGACGCCTTCGATATAATTGCCAATGAAGACAAGGGTATCGACTGTTACTTCATGTCTGATCTGCGTTACTCAAGTGATGATGACTGGCAGGATGACATTATTACCGCGCTTAGTAGCCCGGTATATATCTCTATCGACCTCTCAGCCTTCGACAGTTCGATTGTACCCAATGTCGGCAACCCAGAACCTGGTGGCTTAAACTGGCAGCAGATCACCCGCCTGCTCAAGAAAGTCGCCAGCCATAGACGTATTGCCGCTGTAGACATTGTTGAACTCTGCCCCCGTGAAGACGATGTCGTCAGTGACTATACCGCAGCACGTCTGGTATACAAACTGATGAACTATATTCTTTCAGGAGGTAAAATGCTTGAGAAGAATCTCATGTTCAGCAAGATTGAGAGTGAAGACGAAGAGTAATACCTGAAGTCTTACTGCATAAACCAAAGAACATTGCTAAGGGGGCGTTACGCCCCCTTCACTTATTTTATAAACTGCTTACACTATATTCGGCTCTCCCACACTCAGCCACACATCCCTGACCGGCACAGTCTGCATTAAGACAGTGCTTTTTTCCGGTAAAGAGGGAATAATCTTCCGTTTCCTACAACCAGATCTTTTTTTTGTTTTTTTTTCTATATTACAATACCCTGAAAAAAACAGCATTATACTCAAAATAAGCTACTTTTTTTACCTTGGTATGTTTTTTGTAGGTTACCATATTGAGGCTGTGTGCATATAGTGACAAACTATACACATAGTCTAACAGCTATATCACCCGGTAAAACAGTTAAAGCGGAGGCAGATCATGGGTCTTTCACAATCGCTATGGACAGGTCTGAGCAGTATCAAATCACACCAAACATGGACAGATGTCATTAGTAACAATCTATCACAGAGCAATACCGACGGTTTCAAATATTCGGACGTCAGCTTTTCAGACATTATGTATCAGACCCTAAAGCCAAGCACAAACCAGAGCACCGGGGTAGGCACAACCAATGCATCAGAATTAGGACTTGGAGTAAATGTAGGCTCCATAAACCAAGTATTCTCCGATGGTGATTATCAACTTACCTCCAGCACCTTCGACTGTGCGATAGAAGGAAACGGGTTCTTTGTTCTGGGTGGACTCAATGCAGGCACACCGGATAATTACTTTACCCGTAACGGCAGTTTCTACTTCAGTGCTCCACTCTCAGATAATCCTGGCGAACAAAACCTCCAGTCTGCAAATGGACTTATTGTCCAAGGGTATCAAGCTGTCGATGGAATCATATCCGATACCCTATCCGATATAACCCTGCCTATTATCGGCACCCGGATTGACGGCGTACCAACCTCAGAACTTACTTTTGAAGGCAATCTCAATTCCCAAGTCAGTGTAATCAACGGCAATTCTGTTCCCACAGTCGCTGAAGGGACCACTACCGGCGGTTGGATAAGCAATACTGCCGCCACCATAAATGTCGGTGGTGTAGAGACTTCAGGAAACCTCATCAACAATCAGAGTTCAACTACCGCCAACAGCACTACCGATCTCACCGCACTCAGCTTCGAGCGTGATTCAGGTAATGTTGCCAGTCTATTCTCTAGTGTGCCTGCAGGTTTCGCTGTAGACAGCAGAGAAATTACCGTTGAGTTCACCAAAGGTGAACATCACTACACTGAAACCTTTGTTTACGGTGAAGACGGCACGACCCTCAATGACTTCGCCACCTGGCTTACCGGTGGTGTCGGAGATGCTGGCGATCCAGCGACGCAGCGTATCAATGGTGGTGCTCTTGGTACCGTCCGCACCCGTGAGTATACAGTAGACGGTGATGGTTACGCCGCCCCAGCCGAGCAGGCGGGCAGTTATTTTGGCTATGATACTTCAGGTAATTTCAATCTATCAATTGCCAGCAATTTAGGGAAATTCAACACTATCGCCGATATCAAAATCTCCACAGTAACCGCAGTCAGCAACGCCTCCACCGGTGAGACGCGTAATCTCCAGACAAACTATGATGACTTTTTCAACCCAAATCCAAATTATAAGCCTGACGATCTAGGCGGCAGTGCTATATCCAAAACCGATATCTACCTCAATTCAACTGAACCTGATGTCGGCACGATAAAAGAAGAGCAGCGAATAAACTACACTCTGCTCTCACGCGACTCCAACGGCAGTACCTGGCGCTGGTTTGCCGATGGTAATTACTCGAGTGTTGACGAAGCAAATCTGAATAAGGGAACCGGTACCATCCGCTTCGGCACTACCAGCTCCAATCAAGTAGAAGCTTCGACCATCGACGGTGGAACCGATTATACCATGAACTTCTCAGCAATGACTCAGGTAGCACTGGATAACTCACCAACTATAATCAATGATGGTTGCCCAGACGGAGAACTGGATAGTTTTACTATCGATCAATACGGAGTAATAGACGGCACCTATACCAATGGTCTGCACCAACACCTGGCACGTATCGGCATGGCGCTCATCCCCAACGCCAATGGTTTGATTCAGGTTGGAGACACCATGTGGCAGGCCAGTGGGGTTTCAGGCTCTCCCATATTCAACATCTCGGCCTCAGACAAGAGCTTTGGCAGCATCAGGAGCCATTATCTGGAGACCTCAAATGTTGACATGGCAAATGAGATGACCAAACTCCTCCTCTCCCAACGTGGCTACCAACTAGGGTCAAAGATAGTGACTACCGCAGATGACATGCTACAAGAAGCAGCAAATATGAAACGTTAATCTTCTTGGCAGAAGGAATAATAAAAAAATAAAAGACGCCCTGTAGAATCTACAGGGCGTCTTCTACACCTTCTAATTAAAGATTCCATGCAGAGCTGTAATAAATTGCGATAACGCCCGAATCAATTCTTCACAATCCCCTGCTACGTCATAATTGATATCCTCTCTCAGCTTGAGCTCCAACTTTTGAGCTATCTTACTGATATGTGTCTCGCCAATAGTACCGCACGACCCTTTGAGGCTGTGTGCAATAAAGAGAATATCGGTATTATTATTGTTATGAAAAGCAGTCTTTAGATTTTCAAGTATTATCCCCCCAGCCTGATTATACTCCTTATACAGATTAATAAGCAAAGACTTATCATCTGCCGCATTCTCTAGAGCCTCCCTGATATTTATTTGTGGAAGGCTTACCAACGCTTGCCAGACATCCTCCGGTACATCTTTTGCGGCCCGTTCGCTCCTGCCCCAGTTCGCTTCAGTCATCACGACCTCAGCCCCAACTTCACTAATCTCATCAACCGCTTCCTCTCCTGTTTCTTTAGCGATAATATAATTATTAATCGTATCATAAAGTCGCTCTATCTTTACCGGCTTGGTGATATGATCATTCATCCCCGCATCAATACTCTTCTGGTAGTCTTCCTGCAGAGCATGAGCGGTCATCGCTATTATCGGGGTGCTTTGATCAAATTCTCGAATCTCTCGAGTCGCAGCCAACCCGTCAAGAACTGGCATCTGAACATCCATAAAGATTAAATCAAAGGTCAACTGCCTTGCAATATACACCGCTTCCTTACCATTATTAGCCAGAGTCACCTTGCACCCGATCTTCTTGAGTAGGGTCTCAATGATCTCCTGATTGGTAGGATTATCCTCAGCAATCAGGATGGTCGCATCGTTGAACTTCTTCTGCTGAATATTCTTGGCATGTAGCACTTTAGAACTGGTAATGGCGGTATCATGCGGATTCTCCAGCGCCCGTAGCAGGTGGCTGGGGGATAGAGGCTTACTAAGGGTAAGATCAAAACCGATATCCTTGGAAGATTTTATTACCTCCGGGGTCGTCTGTTTGGTCAAAAGAATGAACTTCGAATCCCCTACCGGGAAATGATTCTTAATATACATGAATGCCTCAATACCATAGGTATTGGTCAGGATGGAGTTTATAATAATCGTATGATAAATCGGTTCTTTATCGATATTCTCATTGAGCAAGCTACAAGCATCCTGCAAAGAGACTGCCGTATCGGTAACAAAGCCGCCATCACTCGCATATTTCTCCAAAACCGAGAGTGCAGTAAGATTCTTATCGATGATAAGTACCCGATTACCTTGATAACGCGAAGCAACAGTATAGGCCGGCACCCGTCCCTGCGGCACGAGTCTGAAGGGGATATCAAAGCTGATAGTCGTCCCCTTGTCTGGTATACTATGCAAGCTTATATGCCCCCTCTGCAACTCAATAAGCTGTTTACAGATAATCAGCCCCAATCCAGTACCACCAAACTCCCGAGTTATAGTACTATCAGCCTGTTTAAAGGGAGTGAACAGATTCTTTTGCTTCTCCGGTGCTATCCCGATTCCATTATCCTGTATAAAAAATTCCACCTGTATCTCACCATTCCGGCTCTGCATTACCCTGGTACTTACATATATACTCCCCTTACGTGAGAACTTAATCGCATTGTTACAGATATTTGAGATTATCTGACGCAGACGGAGCGGATCCCCCATTACCACATCAGGAATATTTGTATCGTAATCAAATATTAATTCGATGTCCTTCTTGGCCGCTTCAAAACTAAGAAAAGAGAGTATATTATTAATTGTCTCTTCAATATTGAGCGGCAATTCTTCGATATTGAGTTTTCCGGCTTCAATCTTGGAAAAATCAAGTATATCATCGATAATTCCAAGCAATGACTGCGCCGCCTGATTGGCCTTGGTCAAGTAGTTGTGCTGAGTACTGCTGACATTGGAATCAAGCAATAGCTGCTGCATACCGAGGATAATATTCATCGGTGTACGAATCTCATGCGACATATTAGCCAGAAAATTACTCTTGGCTTGATTTGCCGCGTTTGCCAGTTCCGAAGATTCCTCCAGCTGCCTAGTCTTCACCTGTAGTTCCAGGGTTCGCTGCGCCACCTGCTCCTCAAGATTGGCCGTGAGATCTTTTAGTTCATCCTCGGTCTGAAGCAAATCTTGAAGAATACTATTGACATTATCACTAATTATTTCCAGTTCACTTATCAGCAGACGTTTACTATCCAAGGTCGAATGCTTAATTACAGTGTAATGCAAAGACTCGATAAAGGCATTTATCCGTGATCTAATCAGATAAGACAATATACTCGAAACAATAACGATAAATATAATACTAATTATCAACAGATAAATCAGTTGAGTCACACTCCGGTTGAAGCTGTGCTGCAATTCAGCTGTCTGTTCCTGAAGCTTCATATCAAAATTCACCAGATACAACCCGCTGCCCACAATCCACTTTAGATCCGGCATCTCTTTGGCAAATCCTATCTTATCTTCAGATTTTTTAGTACTCGGTCGTCTCCAGTTATAAGCGACAAAATCACCCTCAGGATTATTCTGAGCCACCTCAATCAATCGCTCGATGGCTCTCACCCCGTTTCTGTCGGTATAGTCCAGCAAATTCTGGCCTATCTGCTCCTCATTATCATGTGCAATCATTACCCCATCGGGCGTAAGCACAAAGATATAGTCATCCTCATTAATACCGATATCACTGACATATTCAAGTATCTCATGCTTAGACTCGGCCTCTATCTGAGAATCAATATAAGAGAACCCGACAATAATATCAAGCTTCGCTAAATACACGGCATAGCACTTATTGGTGACGACCTCAGAATAATCATAATTATCAAGCAGACTGGCAATATATAAACCCTTTGGAGCACGAATAATCTGTCGACTTAGCGCCCTAAGCCTTTCCCTATTAGGCAGATTGTCAATAATCTGAAGATCAGGTCTTTGCAAGATGTACAGTGGTAAGATTACCTCACCTGTATCAGGATAGAGAACAAAAGGAAAACTACTGCCTGGATAATGCATCCCGTTTTCTAACAGTTCTTGCGCAACTTTCCGAGCTTGAACAGGGTCATCCCCGGCTAGTTTTTGTAAAATACCAACATGTATGTTTGTAAAACTCTTAAGGTCTTCCCGGCAGCGGGTATTGATAACCTCAATTCCGGTATTGATCACGCGTAGCGCCGACTCAACCATCTCCCGAACCACTTCTTTTGAAGAGTCGAGAAGTCGCTGCCGCTGATTCTGAAAATTACTCTTAATCCCGTCTTTCTGTGAGTTGTACCAGATAAGGCCGAAGACCAAAATCAACATAACCGAGATTATTGTCGAATAAAAAAAATTCAACAGTGGTATATTGAGCTGTAGGCGCTTCAAGACTCCTCCTTTATTGAATCTAGACAGAAGGTTGCAATATACCAGTTATTATACGTAGCGTTACATATTATACAACTCAAAAAAAAACTTGAAAGCCCTGTTGTCCCTCCTTATAGGTTAGTATTACGCGACATCCGATTCTCACGCAGACGGGTATGCCGGGCAAAAGCTCCAGCCTGAATACTTCTAAGGGTCTCACGCGCACAACGCGGGCAGTAAACCTCCCGGATATCTACCCCAAGCTCCCCCGGCCAGGGCAGGCGAAACTCACCATTATCCTCTATCCGTTTACAGACCTTGCACTGGGTGGACGCTACTACTGGTCGATTCATTCAAAGCTCTCCTCATTTTAATACAAAGACATAGACACTGTACAATTACGGTTATTTTCTGTTTTCTTTCCAGCAAGTCCGAGGTATCTGATAGTAGTTGCCTGTATAATTTACCCTCCAACAGGATTAAAATACCGGCAATCCTTGTATTTCACAGGTAAAACTATAAAATAGCGTATCTGAAAGAGAAGAAGGAGCAAGGAGTGCAGAATGAAACTATTTGACTCGCATTGTCATATAACCGATCATAAATTTGACCCCGACCGCAGCCGCGTCATAACCAATGCCGCGGCTGAAGGGATAGAATTACTCACCTGCGGCACCTGTATTGAGACCTCCCGCGAGTGCAGCGCTCTAGCCGAAGCATTCGCCAATGTCTACGCGAGTATCGGCATACACCCGAATCATGCCGCCGAGGTCGAGGACATCGACTCCACCTATCATGAACTCAGACAACTTGCCGAATCAGAGAAGGTCGTCGCTATCGGCGAGACCGGACTCGACCTCTACTGGGACAAAACCAGCCTGGACATCCAGCAAGAACATTTCAGGATGCATCTGGAGCTGGCGACAGAACTCAAACTACCGGTGGTAGTCCATGCCCGCGACAGTGCCGAAGAATGCCTAGACATGCTCGAAGATTATACCGATAAAGGAATTAATATTGTCTGGCACTGCTTTGTCACCGGCAAGAAGAAGCTAGAGCGCCAGCTCCGGCGCGCGTTGGAGCTGGATCTATACCTCGGCATAAGTGGGATCGTCACCTACCCCGAGCAACAGCCTCTGCGTAAAATTATCCCGCTAATCCCGGACAAACACCTCCTGCTCGACTCCGACTCCCCATACCTTATTCCCAAACCCAAAACGGTCGACAGAAACGAACCGCAGCAGGTTATACGCATCGCCGAGGAGCTGGCACAGCTACGCGGCGTAACCACTGATGATATAGCCCGTATCACGACCCGCAATGCCTATAACTTCCTCAATCTGAAGCTGGAGGAAGAAGGAGGAGAGATCGCCTACCCCATCCGCGACTCGCTCTACCTCAACCTCACCAACCAGTGCACCAATAACTGCACCTTCTGTGCCCGCAATAACGGATTTATCGTCAAAGGGCATGACATCTCCCTCAAGCACGAACCTGAAGCGGGTGAGGTTATTACAGCCATGGGAGATATAAGCAAATACCGCGAGGTTGTCTTCTGCGGCTACGGCGAACCGACGATGCGCCTTGAGGTACTCCTGGAGGTCGCCAGCTATATCAAGGCCAAAGGCAAGCCAGTACGCCTCAACACCAATGGACTGGCCAATCTCTTCTTTGAGCGAAATATTGTCCCCGAGCTTGCCGGTTGTATTGATGAGGTCAGCATCTCGCTCAATTCGGCCGATCCAGAGCAATACCTCAAGCTTTGTAGGAGCCGATACCAGGAAGCCGCCTTCCCCGCCCTGCTTGAGTTCGCCGGACTCTGCCAGAAAGCCGGGATTGCGACCACGCTGAGTGTCGTAGCTATGCCGGATATTGATGTCGAAGCCGCACGTCGCCTAGCTGCCGAACTGGGAGTTGCCTTCCGTGCACGTTCTTTTGTCGATGCCGGCTGATTTAATTGATTTTACCAATACATTAAGATATACTTTTCTTTAAAGACAATAATAATGGAGATACAATGGAGAGAGTCGTAATAGCTGGTGGTGCTGGATTTCTTGGGAGTCATCTCTGCGAGAGATTCCTGCGAGAAGGTATGGAGGTATTCTGTCTGGACAATCTCTGTACCGGCAGGATGGAGAATATCGAGCATCTCTGCACCAATGACAATTTTCACTTCTACAAAAAGAATATCTATGAGACCATTCTGGTTCCAGGCAAGATTGACTACGTTCTAAACTTTGCGTCTCCAGCCAGCCCCTTCGACTACCTTGCCATGCCGATCCAGACAATGAAGGTTGGCTCAATCGGCACGATGCACGCATTAGGTCTGGCCAAAGCCAAGAAAGCCCGCTTCCTTCTCGCCTCCACCAGCGAATGCTATGGTGATCCGAGTATCCACCCTCAACCCGAAGATTACTGGGGCAATGTAAACCCGGTCGGTCCCCGCGGGGTCTATGACGAAGCCAAGAGATTTGCCGAAGCCCTGACCATGGCCTACCACCGTGAACACGGGGTCGACACGCGAATTGTCCGTATCTTCAATACCTACGGTCCGCGCATGCGCCTCAATGACGGACGCGCACTCCCGAATTTTATGTGCCAGGCGCTCAAGGATGAGGATGTAACCGTCTTCGGAGACGGCTCTCAGACCAGGAGTTTCCAGTATGTCGATGATCTAGTCGAGGGAATATTCCGCCTGCTGATGTCTGCTGAGATCTACCCGACCAATATCGGCAACCCCGAAGAGGTATCGCTGCTGGACTTTGCCCGGGAGATCATCGCCATCACCGGCTCCAAGAGCAAGATCGTCTTCAAGGAGCTGCCGGAGAATGACCCCAAGGTACGCCAGCCCGATATCAGCAAGGCCGAGAGGATTCTCGGCTGGAGACCGCAGGTTCAACGTAGCGCAGGGCTCAAGATCACCCTTGACTACTTCAAACAAGAATTGGGGCTTGCCTGATACAGACCGTCCTCTGAGGACTACAGATTCAATAACAGATAAACCGACGCAAAGGAGAAAGCATGAGTATCAATAAAGATAGGTTGTGCAGAACATTTCTGGATTTAGTAGCTATTCCGTCTCCTTCAAGGCGCGAAAGGGAGGTCGCAGACTGGCTGAAACATAAATTTACAGCTTTGGATATCGGAGCAAGCATTACCGAGGACGCTGCTGCCACCGAAGTTGAAGGTAATGCCGGCAATCTCTTAGTGCGTATTCCCAGAAACGGCCGTGGCAAGAATCTCCTACTCACCAGCCACATGGATACAGTGGAGAGCGGTGAGAGACCGATAACCGCCATCTTTGACTCCGCCAGCGGGCAGATAACCTCCGACGGCACCAGTATTCTAGGAGCCGATGCCAAATCCGGAGTCGCTGCCCTGGTCGAACTGGCACAGGTCATCAAAGAGGACAACCTCGAACATGGAGAACTCCTCTTTGTCTTCTCGGTCTGTGAAGAAAAGGAATGCCTGGGTGCTGGTTTTCTAGATGAAAACGAGTATCAGTCGCTGGACTGTTGTATTACCCTGGATCACTCCTACCCCAACGAGGTCATTATCGGCGCACCGACCAAGATCGCCCTGCAGATCACCGTCCACGGCACCGGCGGTCATGCCGCCTTCCCTGAGCAACGCATCAATGCTGCCCAAGTAATGGCCAAGACTATCGGGCGCCTACCAAGCAAGCGCCTAGACGAATTCTCTACCGCCAATATCGGTATCATCTACTCAGGTACAGCAATCAACGTCATACCAGATGTCGCCTACTCCGAGTACGAAATCCGCAGCCACCGTGACGAACTGCTAGACTTCCACCTTTCGCGCACCCTCTCCAGCATTGAGGCGTCGGTACGCGAAGCCAGGGTTTATGTCGGAGGCGGAATAGGCGGCCGCGGTATCGGCGCAGACGGCGATGAAATGGATACAGTCAAAAAAGCCACGGTAGACGTAGATGTCATTACCTGCTACTCCGGGTACCGGGTTGATGATTCCGCCCTGCCGGTAAAGCTACTTAGACGCGGAATGAAGGCTTGCCAACTCGATATGGATATGGTCATCGCCCAGGGCGGGTCTGACGCCAATATCTACAACGCCCGGGGCTTACCGTCGGTCGTTCTCGGCTGTGGGATGCACGCAGTGCACGGCAACAGCGAACGCGCCGATCTTGAGGAGATGTGCCAATGCGTCGATATCCTCCAACACGCTATCGGCTATGAAGTATAAGCCAGCAGAAGTTTCAAGATATAGACTGAATTCAAATCAAACAAGGAAAATCACGCTGGTGATTTTCCTTGTTTGATAATATAATGTTACAACCCTCAGCTCTGCTGAGGGCTGTAACATTTACGCCTTATACCTAAAAACCAACCTTTACCCCTGCAGTGAAGCCGACATTGTAACCCTTATCCCAGATCTTCTGATCATAACGTCCGAAGACAGATACATTGTCCTTGATAAGAGCGGTAAGTCCAACTCCCCAGTAGCCTCGGTTTTCAGCCATCCCATTCATATTAGTTCCGTATGTTTGTGCACCTATAGACTGTGTAGTAGTAGAATTACGAGTACCACCAGTATTGAGATATTCAATCTCCCAACCACCCCAAACCTCAGGCAGGAAGGCAAGATCGTCTGAACAACGGATCAGCTTGCCAATTCTTACACCCAGATCCTGCAGCAGTGAATTAGATGTAAAGCTATTCATATTTAGGTTTGCCGCACCAGCACCGGTCTCAGTATACTCTGGATCGTAGAACAGAGTGTAACCCAGGCTGTAGCTTGGAGTCAACTGAATGTCTGCTGGCAGGTTGAAGGTATAACCAACTGTACCAGAGATGTTAAAGTCAACACCGGTTCTGTCGCCCTTCGCGGTAGCCCCATTCCAGATGTTACGTTTAGACTCAAGAATATGTACACCTATGGTTGGTGAAAGATCAACAAAGAAATTGTCCCAGTTGTACGAGGCATAAGCACCGAAACGGAGAAGGTTATCAGTTGAATCACCACTGTTCCAGTACACGTCGGTCTTGTTGTAGCTGTAGCCAAAGAGCGCACCCACACGGAGTTCCTTAGCAAACGCGTAATCCAGACCAACCATAGTACCGATATTCCAGAAGTCGTAACCGGTCATATTTCCGTCGGTTCCCTGTTCGCCGAAGCCGCCGAAGCCGTTAGCCCAGACCTGAACCTTCTTGTATACTGTGCAGTCAGAGCCAGAAGTGAATCCTGCTTCATAAGCCTCAGCCAGAGTCTCAGCATCAGCCATGTCGCTTAGAGCCGCAGTTGCCCCGCCTGAGTTGAAGGATGAAGCCATACCTGAAGCAATGTTACCAGAACGGAAGCTGGTCATCTGGTTAGAAACAGCAGTTTTAGAAGCCTGAACACTCAGAATCGATGTCTGAGAGGTCTGAGCAGTTGCCTCTTCACCAATAGTCTGCTTTATCGCGTGCACAAATTCTGAACCAGAAAGCTTGGTCATATTACGGACATAACTCTGACCACTCTTATCAAAATCTCCTTCATGGTTTAACAGATAACTAGCCGCCTGCGCATCCTCAGCGTTTCCACCATTGCCGAAAACCTCGCTATCGATTACAACTGAATTGACAGATACTGTTATCCCACGGTTAGCATCACCTTCGGAATTGTTAGACACAATATAGGTTCTATAGGCATCATCAGTATTGAGAAAGTCTCCATTAACGACGGTACCACCGTCAAGCGCAGCATCAAATACATCGTATATCTCACCAACAATCCCGTTCATACCGTATACTTCAGTAATAGTCCCAGAACCACTACCATCAGTCGTAAGGATAGAATTAGCCCCCGTAATAGTAGCGTAATTATTTGCAGAAGCTACATCTGTTCCAAGATCAATTACAAGCTTACCGCCATTTGTTTCAAGGTCAATGGAACCTCCAGTAGCAGTAAGCGAACCTGTACTGGCAATATTAATAATGTTGCCAGAAGCAAGAGTCCAATTCGCTCCAGTCATATCAGCAGTAAAACTACCGTTAGCATTTATTGTAGAGATAGTCGTATTTGCATGATTGTAATCCAGAGTACCGAACTTGCCCGCTGTTACTTCAAGTGAAGAAACAATTGCACCTATATCTGTCTGGAGAATTGCGGTATCCGCATTAGTACCACTCAACGTAACCGCTCCAATAGTATTTGTCCCGCTACCTGCTATATTTAGTTTCGCCACCCCTGTATTGGAAGCTGTAATGTTTGCAGCACCACCTGTAAATTTACCAGAGCCGTTGACCGTCATCGTTGTCGCCCCAGCTCCAGCAGCAGTAATATTAATTGTATTCCCGTCTGTTGTGTAATCGCGAGTACCAGCAAGGGTTAGTGTTGTTGCATCTGCTCCTCCAGTTACAGTTATAGCACCTGTATCTACACCTTTAGTGTCGTTATTGGTAATAGTAACCACATCTTTATTATCTAAACAGGTTTCGCCTAAATCTGCACCTTTTGTACCCTGGATAGTCAGGGAAACACTAGCTTGGTCATAGTGAAGATAATAAGTTTTATCCGTAATCGTAAATGCCCCGCCAGTAGTATCTATTGTATTAGTACCATAGATATAAAATGTATACGCATTAACTTCTCCAGAAGTTATTAACTGGGCGGTTTGATGCATCATAATTGCAAGGGCATTGCCACTGTCGGTTGAGGCAGTTGTAACTGTTGATCCGTGCAGTTCGATCGTATGACCGAAACCAGTCATAGTAATAGCACCAAGGTTGACATCTCCTGTACCATTAATTCTCAAATTTCTATCTGCACTTGCAAAATTAGTACCTCCTGCTGAGAAATCAATGCCACCAGCAGCACTTGTAATTATTGATGTCACTTTACCAGATCCAGCCAACGACAAGCCACCTTGAATCTCAATTGCCCCATCGTCAGTAACTGTCAGGCCATTGTCATTAGTGCCAGTTGCTGTCAATATCAACGCCCCGGTAGCAGTAAGGTTGTAATCATTACTGGTAGTAGCTAAAATACCAGTCACACCATCGGCAATATTGATAGTAGTCTTATTCGTGTCCTGTGTAAGAGTACCGGTGTTCGATGTTGTATAGGTCAAAGATTCGCTATCTGTAATATTTCCATCTGAGCCATTGATAACATCATCAGCGGCAGACGCACTACCCGTAATAGTCATAAGCAGCAAGCCTGACAGAATAACTCCCATAAACAGCCCTCTGGCTATAAAAAATAAATTTTTCATTTTTGAGTAACGCTGTGCTTCCTTCATTTTCGAAAGACTCATATATAGCTGCTTATCACTAGATATTACAGCCAATTCTTCATCACTCAGATCGGTCAAATCCAAATATTGCTTTCCACTTATATACTTAATGTTAGCCGGTACCTTAAGCGTAACATCATGACCTATCTCTACCTCACGTCCTTCAGACTCATTCCTAATATCCGAGCAGGTAACTTCATTACGCAGTATTATCATTTTCCCCCTATTTTCTCCTATATTATTTAATAAGCATAATCACATATTACAATATACTAAATTTTTTCGGGCATTTGTCAACTGTTATATACATTATTTATCCTTAAGTAAAAATACTATTACACCTAGTTATTTGACATTATATTGGTATATTATTTATGCCTGAAAGCACAACTTATTAAGTAACAAATAGAGATATAAAGAATTGCACTATATTTTTCACATTAAGTTAGTCTTGCCAGTGATCAAGAATTTGGCAAAAAAGCCTTATATCCAATCTTCTGATCATAATTGCCAGCATTCATAATATATCGTTATTTTCTAACCACTGTAAAAATATTCGGGGTAGACCGAAGTCTACCCCGAATCAACAATCAAACAATTTACTACTGTGTAAATCTACACTTAGAAGCTTACCTTTACCCCTGCAGTGAAGCCGACATTGTAACCCTTATCCCAGATCTTCTGATCGTAACGTCCGAAGACAGATACATTATCCTTGATAAGAGCAGTCATGCCTGCACCCCAGTAACCACGGTTGGTAGCCATGCCGTTCATAGTTGTACCGTAAGTCTGTGAACCGATTGACGATGCAGTAGTTGTATTACGGTTACCACCGGTGTTCAGGTACTCAACTTCCCAACCACCCCAAACCTCAGGCAGGAAGGCAAGATCGTCTGAACAACGGATAAGCTTACCAAGTCTTACACCCAGATCCTGCAAGAGGGAGTTAGAAGTAAAGCTGTTGTACTTAACATTAGCCGCACCAGCACCTGTCTCGGTGAATTCTGGATCATAGAACATAGTATAACCCAGGCTGTAGCTAGGAGTCAACTGAATGTCTGCTGGCAGGTTGAAGGTATAACCAACTGTACCAGAGATGTTGAAGTCGATACCGGTTCTGTCGCCCTTCGCGGTAGCACCATTCCAGATGTTACGGTTAGACTCAAGAATATGTACACCCATGGTTGGTGAAAGATCAACAAAGAAGTTGTCCCAGTTGTATGATGCATAAGCACCGAAACGGAGAAGGTTATCTGTTGAATCACCACTGTTCCAGTTCACGTCGGTCTTGTTGTAGCTGTAACCGAAGAGTGCACCCACACGGAGTTCCTTAGCGAACGCGTAGTCCAGACCAACCATAGTACCGATGTTCCAGAAGTCGTAACCGATCATGCTGCCGTCGGTTCCCTGTTCGCCGAAGCCGCCGAAGCCGTTAGCCCAGACCTGAACCTTCTTGTATACTGCGCAGTCAGAGCCAGAGGTGAATCCTGCTTCATAAGCTTCAGCCAGAGTCTCAGCATCAGCCATGTCGCTTAGAGCCGCTGTTGCCCCGCCGGAGTTGAAGGATGAAGCCATACCTGAAGCAATGTTACCGGAGCGGAAGCTTGTCATCTGGTTAGATACCGCTGTAGTAGAAGCAGAGATACCCATCAGCGCATTCTGTGCAGTCTGAGTAGTAGCCTCTTCACCGATAGTCTCTTCAGCCGCACGTGCAAACTGTGGCTCACTAAGGTTAGACATCGCATTTACATAAGCCTGACCTGTAGAATCAAAGCTGGCTTCATTTGAAATCAAGTACTGAGCCGCTGTAGAAGCTGTAGCTGTACCACCATTATCTCTAACCGCACTATTAATACGCGAGGTATTGGTTGCTACTGTAATGTCATTCCATTTACCATCCCCAGCCGCATTGGCCAAAGTATAGGTTTTATATGCACTTGAGGAATTAAGTTTGGCTGCCACTTCAATTGCGCCTCCAGTTGCATCCTGTAGGTCATCTGTAAACACATCGGTATAGGTCTGACCGGCCATACCATTCTGAGCATAGACATTGGTAATGGTATCTCCGGCGACAACTCCAGCGGCATTAGACGTTTTTACGGTATTGGTCGTAATAGTAGCATAATTACCCGCAGACTGTGCTTCAGAACCGAGATTGAGTACAATCTTTGCTCCTGCAGCGCTTGCATTTAAGACTCCGCCGGTAGCAACCAGGGTACCAACATTACCAACATTGATTGTCTCATCCGCATTCATGGTCCAAGCACTGCCAAGGTCAAGATTACCATTGACCGTCATGCTCTTGATATTCAGCGTACTCGGTATTGTCGAATTGTCTATAGTACCATACTTTCCACTGGCGACAACCAGACTATCAATAGTAGCATACTCACCACCTGCTAGCCCCATACTCAGGGTTGCGGTACTACCTGAAGTACCATTGAGATTCAAGGTATTTACCGTTAAGGTGTCTGCTGCCTTGGCGGCAAGCTGAAGAGTAGAACCAGCACCCACATTAGCAACCACAACTGTAGCCTCGGCATTGGTCTCTTCATCGTTATAGACCGTACCAAATTTACCATCAGCGACCTCCAGCGTATTTACCGTAAGTGCCACACTACCCGCACCTGCTGTAGCCCCTTCATATAGCCAGATAGAAGCATTACCCGCGACAAAGGATCCATTTGCAGCAACGGCAAGGCCATTCATATTGACCGTACCCAGCGTAACGGTATTGGTTTTATCAGCGGTCTCCGCCTTCTCAACCGAGAGGATCGCGTCTTTTGCTGTAGCCCCGGTGATATTGGTCGTTACAATAGTCAACTGTGAGTCACCAGTACCTTCATTCTTCAGATGCAACTCAGTATAAGCCGAACCTCCAACTCCAGTACCCGCTCCGATATCGAGTAGACCCAGCCGGTTACTACTACTATTGGATTGGTTATCCAAACTCGCGATAGCATTATCATCTGTAACCACATAATTACCATCATTATCATAAGCCCCGACAGTAATATGTGAGTTCTCGCCACTATCGGTCTGCTCTTGAATCCAGGCATTATCACCTACCGTAACTGTCGCACCATCACCAATATCCAGAGTATTAGCAGAGATCTTCAATGCTCCATTCGTCACATTGAAATTAACCCCTCCTACAAGATTCAGGTGCCCATCAATTGTAGCCCCATTAACCAGAGTAAAGGTTCCTGTTCCTCCAGTATCCGTTACCGTCGCCACATTACCGCTGGCAACCGTCAAAGAAGCAAGAGTTGCAGAGTTATTATTGACATCAAACGTACCTTCATTAGTAGAATCCCCGGTCAAGGTCAGTGTTCCTGTTTCATCACTGACATTCTCTGCAATCTTAACCGCTGCACCTACTGTCAGCTTTTTAGCTTCAAATATAATATCATTTACCGTAACCGTACCGGCACCGGTAACCTTCGAATCATCACTGGTTACATAGAGAATATTCAGATCATTTCCTTCATCCTTACTAACTTGGAGTTCACCCCCGAGATCAACTGTTCCTGATCCGCCATCAAGCGTACCAGTAACAACCAGCTTACCGCCATCGTCAACCTTCAACGTCTCGTTTGCTCCCACTGTCGCCGTACCG
Organism: Planctomycetota bacterium; assembly: GCA_963556115.3. Lineage (GTDB taxonomy): Bacteria > Planctomycetota > SZUA-567 > SZUA-567 > SZUA-567. Next base: position 59,032 of record CAUVYI020000008.1, read on the forward strand.
GTAACCACAACCTCAGCACCCTTATCAATGGTTGTCTCTTTAGTAGTATTATCAACAGTCATATCCTTGACCGCGGTCTTACCCTCGGTATATTCTTTTTTATCCCCACTCACACCATTGGTATCATAGAGATTTGCATAGCGGCTGTTGAACTCAGCAATCTTCTCTGCATCGGTATTTCCATTACCCAGAATCTGCCCCGCACTATCGGTAAAGACCACCTCTGAGGAATCATAGACCAGCATAGTACCGAGCGTAAGTGTTGCATCACCGCTGAACGCCAATTTATCAACATTATCTTTGGTTCCTGCAACAATTGAAGACACATCAGCATCAGTAGTAATGCTAGTAATATTAACCATACTTATGGTATCATCAGCAGCATCGGTAATATCCAGAGTCGCGCCAGAAAGAGTTATAGCACCAAGCGAAACACTGGCCGTAGTATCTTCATCTACTATCTTCAGAGTACCGCTCCTGCCAACAGTAGTAGTCGCAACTGTAACCTCACCACCGGTGGTATCAACATCAATAGTACCAGTCGCACCCGCAGAGACATTGAGGTTATCCACCGCTACTACAGTCGCGCCATCCGTCTCATTTACATCGAGCGTACCCGAGAGCGTCAGCGCCTCAAATCCAACTGCATTTATACCACTTGCGTTAGTGTTATTAACCACCAGTGTACTCCCTGTCGCCACACTTGCATTACTGACCGCCATAGCCACCTGATTGGTTGAAGTATTAGTCAGAGTACCCGCCGCCGCCAAACTGGTAATGCTCTGGGCATCAGTTAATGCAGCAATCTCAGCATAGGTATCAACCTCTGCCACCGTTGTATAGCCGGCATCGACCTGGTTATCTATTTCACCGTCGAGTTTCAAAGTTTTAATCGTAATATTATTAACACCGGTAGTCTTCAGAGTCTGATTAGCATCAACCGTAGCCAGTTCGATACTGACCGTACCGCTATTAGCAATCTCAAGATCAGCAGCGACATTCAGTCCCTTCTCGGTATCGCCCTCGGTAACCCCTTCGATAGTCAGACTGCTGTCCGCAGTCGCCACTGTAATAATTGCCGCACTCTGCACATCAAACTTCTTAAGCTGCAGATCAGCATCTACCGAACTGACTGTACCGATAATCACTTCATCACCACCATTACCATTCGCGGTAATGCCGTAGATAGCTGACTCGTCATTGGTATTCTGATATGACAGAATTCCATCCGCGCTACCACTGGTTCCCAGATTGAAACCACGGAGATTCACTTTACCAGCCCCGGCTACCGTAAAGGTACCAGAAGCAACTCCAGACTTCGAGTCTGTAGCTGTGTGATCGGTCTCTGTACTGTAGTTATCAAAGGTTGCCCCACTCGCCACAGTAAGCGTAGACCCATTAGCCGCAGCCACTCCAAGCTTCCCGGCAGTTACGTCAGCCGTTCCTGAAATATCCACCTTTGCATGATCACCAGCATTAATTGCGGCAAATGCTGCATCTCCGCTCACTGCCAGGGTTGTAAGTGCATCAGCAGCAGTCCCATCAGCGAGTGTCGTCGCACCACTCACCGTCTTGCTGCCGTCACCACTGATAGTCAGCGTATCTGCAGCCGAAACACCAACAGTAGTTGCAGTCACCGTTGCATTGGTATCAACTTCCAGAGTAGCAGTACCAGAAGTTAGCGCACCCAGCGCCACCGTACCCCCACTCGAATCGATATCCAAGGTTGCGTTATCTGCCAGAGTTGTAGCACCTGCAGTTACGGCATTACCCATCAAGGTACCACCACCAGAAGCAACAGCCAGAGTACCAATTGTATTGGTACCGGTATTGGAGAAGTGAAGTGTACCTTGATCGAGATTGACCGTACCGGTACTGGTAAAGTCAGTTGCCTCTCCTGTATCTTCATCATTAATCTGAGTAAATCTCCCGCCGTTGGTTACATCAAGAGTACTGCCAGCCATATTCGAGTCACCATGCACTGTAGCTGTAACCCCATTACCGGTAACTGTCAATTGATACCCATCGCCATCATATTCAATTCCTGAGTATGAATCGCTGGCAGTTACAGTCAAGGTACTAGTAATCTTCATATCACTGGAAGATATCGCTACCAGGATATCAGAATCTCCAACCCTTTCCCCGTCTGACCCATACAACGCCACTCGGTCTGAGTTATAATAAAGCACCATACCCGACGCAGCAGTAAAATCAATATTACCATTTACATCAACGTCGAGTACCAGCTCATTGAGTTCATTTTCAATAAACGTACCGGTCAGCAGACTGGTTCCTGTAATTGAAAGACTATCTGCACCGACATAGATTACCGAACTATTTTCACTGTCTACCAGCTTGAGGGTACCATTTTTAAGTTCAACATCCCCCAACTCAACATTTGTGGTATAAGAGCCCACACCTTTGCTGCTATCATTAGAACTAGCTTCGACAGCCAGCTGAGCTTTACCGCTATAAGCATTCTCACCTGTATTTGTAGTATTTCCAACTTTGGTACTTCCCACAGTAATAGCGGAACCACTCGCCACCTTCAAGCCTGCGGCAATACTGGTATCGGCAACAATTGAATCCAGTGTAGTCGTCCCCGCACCTGCAATCTCCAGCGTACCTGCCAGAGCCGCATCACCAAGGCTCAATGAATTTGAGGCATTAGTATCGTTATTGGTTACTACCAAAGTATCAGTTGAGGACGTAACTGTAACACTTTCAATCGTCAAATTACTAGCATCACCTGTTGTCCCAGCAACTGTAACCTTGCTGGTGCCTCCTACTGAGGTCGCAATATCATTGAGCTTAACAGCATTTGTACCATTATTATCTACTGTCAACTCTGTATCAATACCCAGAACCACATCCGCATCACCACCCGCTGCCCCAACTGTAATTGTACCACCTGTAGAATCAAGGGTAGTTGCCGCATCAACATCAAGTGTATTAGCGGTAAGCGCTGCACTTGCCTCAATAGTAGAATCCCCTGTAGTGTTGATAGTAAGATTAGTAGCATCACCACCACTCAAGCTTACCGTCTGTTCACCACTAACAGTCAGTGTTCCTCCAGTCGTGCTTGAATCTACAGCACCCAGAGTAACTGCATTAGTACCTGAAGTAGTTATGTTAGCACTCATTGCAGTACCACCCGCCCCAACGGTAATTGTACCATTGCTTGCATCAAGAGTAGTTGCCGCATCAACATCAAGTGTTTTAGCGGTAAGCGCTGCACTTGCCTCAATAGTAGAATCCCCTGTAGTGTTGATTGTAAGATTAGTAGCATCACCACCACTCAAGCTTACCGTCTGTTCACCACTAACAGTCAGTGTTACGTCAATCATACTTGAATATACAGCACCCAGAGTAACTTTATTTCCACCTGAAGTAGTTATGTTATCATACATATTTGTATTTAAAGCAGTAATTGTACCATTGCTTGCATCAAGAGTAGTTGCTCCACTTACACTAAGTTTATTAGCGGTAAGCGCTGCACTTGCTTCAATAGATGTAATAAATTCAGTGTTGATTTTAAGGTTGGCAGTATCACCACCTGAGAGACTTACTGTCTGACCGTCCTTAATGTCAAGTATTACCTCATTACCTACAGTTGTAGAATCTACAGCACCCAGAGTAACTTTATTTCCACCTGAAGTATTTATGTTAGCACCCATCTCTGTCTTTGAAGCAGTAATTGCACCACTGCTTGCATCAAGGGTAGTTTCTGAATCCACATCAAGTGTATTAGCGGTAAGCGCTGCACTTGCTGCAATAGTTGAATACCCTGTAGTATTGATTTTAAGATTGGCAGCATCACCACCACTCAAGCTTACTGTCTGTCCACCACTAACAGTCAGTGTTCCTCCAGTCGTGCTTGAATTTACAGCACCCAGAGTAACTTTATTTCCACCTGAAGTAGTTATGTTAGCACTCATTGCAGTACCACCCGCCCCAACTGTAATTGTACCATTGCTTGCATCAAGGGTAGTTGCCGCATCAACATCAAGTTTATTAGCGGTAAGCGCTGCACTTGCCTCAATAGTAGAATCCCCTGTAGTGTTGATTGTAAGATTAGTAGCATCACCACCACTCAGGTTCACTGTCTGAGCTCCACTTGCAACAATCTTAGCTCCAACAGTATCTGAATCTACTGCGCCCAAAGTTACTTCACCTGTTCCGGCTAGAGTCAGAGTATTAGCTCCAAGATCCGTAGATGCAGCTGTTACAACACTACCAGCAGCTAGTTCAGAATTCGCACTGACTGTAACAGCACCCAGAGTAACTGTATTTCCACCTGAGGTTGTGATGTTAGCGCCCATATCAGTACCACCCGCACCAACTTTAATTGTACCATTGCTTGCATCAAGAGTAGTTGCTCCACTTACACCAAGTGTATTAGCTGTAAGCTCTGCACTTGCTTCAATAGATGAAGTATCTGTAGTGTAGATTTTAAGGTTGGCAGCATCACCACCTGAGAGACTTACTGTCTGAGCTTCCTTAATGTCAAGTATTACCTTACTACCTACAGTTGTAGAATCTACAGCACCCAGAGTAACTTTATTAGTACCATAAGTATTTATGTTAGCACCCATCTCTGTCTTTGAAGCAGTAATTGCACCACTGCCTGCATTAAGATTAGTTTCTGAATCCACATCAAGTGTATTAGCGGTAAGCGCTGCACTTGCCTCAATCATAGAAAAACCAGTAGTATTGATTTTAAGATTGGCAGCATCACCACCTGAGAGACTTACTGTAGTTCCGTCAACTTTGAGTATTACCTCACTACCTACAGTTGTAGAATTTACAGCACCCAGAGTAACTTTATTTCCACCTGAAGTAGTTATGTTAGCACTCATCTCTGTCTTTGAAGCAGTAATTTCACCACTGTTTACATCAAGAGTAGTTGCTGCATCGACATCTAGCGCAAGCACATTGAGTGTATCTGTCGCCTTGAATGTACCGCCACCCGTAGTAGAAGACTTCAGAGTCAGGTAATCTGCATCCCCTGTCTTCAACTCTACAGTACCATTACTAGTTAGTTCAAGGGTTGCACCACTCGAACCAGAGGCTACAAGTACTGCACCGAGGGTCGTAGTTCCAGTACTGTTAATACTGAGCGTCTTAGTATCAGCGATTGTCGTAGTTGTATCAACATTAGCAGTATTCGCCCCTGTATCCAGTACAGCATCATCATTCACTACCAAATTGTTCGCACCCAGTGTACCAGTAGTCGTCACATCACCTGTAACAATCAAATTAGCATCAGTATCAAGCGCCCCAGATGATATTGAAGCCGCCGTAATGTTACCGCTTACATCAATAGATGCGGCGTAAACAGCTCCTGTTGCGACTAGATCTCCACCTACTACCTCAATATCACCAAAGGCAGCACCAGAAGCACCAATATTAAACGCTTCAAGATTACCACTAGTCGTCTTTATCTTACCACAACCGTTAGCACCATTATTAATAATATCATAAGCTTGATCATATGCAGTTATAGTTGTTGCCTGAAGCACGACGGTATCCGCACTCGTTGCTCCAGTTACAGTTATTGAGAGTGCATCAATATAGCCACCGGAAGACGTCACCTTGGCTGCAGATATAGCTCCGCTAATAATATTACCGGAAGACGTCACCTTGGCTGCAGATATATCTCCGTAACTATTAATATCACCCGTAACTATGATATCACCCGTAACTATGATATCACCAAAAACACTAGAACAATTCACACCGATATTATTGGCTTTCAACGTACCCGTAGCAATAATCTTAGCATCGTCATCATCTCCTGTATTGAAAATGTCACCGGCTGTAATATTATGACCACTCAACACTACAATAGGTCCCGCTGTTGAACTATAATTCGCCGCAACACAAATCTCAGCTGCAGATATATCATTACCATAAACAGCTCCTTTTGCGTATAGATCTCCACCTACTTCAATATCACCAAAGGCAGCATCAGACGAACCAATATTACCAGCTGTCAACTTACCGGTAGTAACAATCTTACCTTTACCAGCATCTCCGCCATTGACAATATCACCTGCATAAATATTGCCTGCTTCCAAGACTTTATCTGTGACGCCTGTAACGTTTTTGGTTATTGTCAAAACACCAACCCTAGTGTGTGAATTACCGATATCACCTGTTGTCGTAATAGAATTTGCAGAAAAATTAAATTTTTCGTAATCGAAACAACTGATACTACCATTCCCAAGCTTAACATCGCCTGTTGTCGCTGCCGCATTATCTAAAAGCACGAGACTAATGTTACCCGCTATCGCCCCCAATAGCACTAGCACCAATGTTAGCACCCAACCTTACTGTAGTACTCTCTCCTGCGTCAGTAACGGTAGAAATAATAGCTTTATCATCAAGGCTTCCACCCGTAATGGTCACCGTCGCACCATTAGCATCAAGTGAAATTGCATTTGAGCCACTTTCAGAGGTAATTGTCCCCCCAGAGATCACAACCCCTGTGGTGTTACTGGATGTATCAGTAGTAATTGCAAGACCAGCCGCGCTGCCTCCACCTTTTAAAGTAGCATTATCTTTAATTTCAATACCCTTATCAAATTTCCCAACTTCCAAGCCTGCCCCATTACCGTCTGTATTGCCAGTTATACTAACAGCCTCATCACCACCACCAATAGTAATAGAATATCCATTATACAAAATCACCGCGCCGGCTGGATCACCAGTCTCATTATTAGTAACAGTACCGGCGGTGATAGCGATATTACCCTCGTCGGGATCTATCCCAATACCATCGGTTATATTGCCGATGTTATTACCTACTTCGACAGTAATTCTCGCATGCGCCTTCGTCCCCCATGAGAACGCTCAGAAGCGCTACCAGCACCAGCGTATATAGCGCCTTCCTTCCCTTCCCCACCAATACTTCCACCATTTGTTTCTCCTTCTGCTCAGCAACAGCCTCATCCCTCACCCCAACTCAAAGCCTGCCAGAGTACACCAAATAAACCCAAAATATATAATTGTAAAATTCTCTAAAAAACAAACATTTACTTACTACCAAATGCCATAGACCATATCTATACCCTGTACTACTTCACCACAGAAGCAACACATACCTAAGCTTACACCATCGAACCTCAACTCTCACCGACTCAACCCTGCCCTTCAGGCCAAAAAACACCATATACATCGGTAATACACAATACACAACACGCCATGTGTTTCCACATTATAAAACTATTGTCGACATTATCCCATATCTGTCAAGTATATTACACATATACTTGATATTCAAGTATTTTTCGTAAAATAATTACAAGCATTATCAAATTACTCAGCACAGTAAATCATCACTTCAACCTTTCACTCTCAAGAATCTCCAAAACTTTATAATCAATAATAAACTAATAAACCGTGATCTTCATTATTACAAAATGCAAATTCTGCAAAAATGTAAAAAAAATAGGCAACTCTGCCAGAATACCATCACTATCATTGTTTTTTTATTAGCAAAAAAATTTACAATGCATTATTATCACTATTAACAGCCAATACTGCAAAAAACTCAACTAACTGTTAATCAAAGTTATTCATTACAACATAAATAGCACCTTACATTTTGGAGATAATTATGAAAAACAAGCTTCAGTATCTACTACTGTTTATTTTAACAAAAAATATTCGGGGTAGACCGAAGTCTACCCCGAATCAACAATCAAACAATTTACTACTGTGTAAATCTACACTTAGAAGCTTACCTTTACCCCTGCAGTGAAGCCGACATTGTAACCCTTATCCCAGATCTTCTGATCATAACGTCCGAAGACAGATACATTATCCTTGATAAGAGCAGTCATGCCTGCACCCCAGTAACCACGGTTGGTAGCCATGCCGTTCATAGTTGTACCGTAAGTCTGTGAACCGATTGACGATGCAGTAGTTGTATTACGGTTACCACCGGTGTTCAGGTACTCAACTTCCCAACCACCCCAAACCTCAGGCAGGAAGGCCAGATCGTCAGAAGTACGGATCAGCTTACCAAGTCTTACCCCCAGATCCTGCAACAGTGAGTTAGAAGTGAAGCTGTTGTACTTGACATTAGCCGCACCAGCACCTGTCTCGGTGAATTCTGGATCATAGAACATAGTATAACCCAGGCTGTAGCTAGGAGTCAACTGAATGTCTGCTGGCAGGTTGAAGGTGTAACCAACTGTACCAGAGATGTTGAAGTCAACACCGGTTCTGTCGCCCTTGGCGGTAGCACCATTCCAGATGTTACGGTTAGACTCAAGAATATGTATACCCATGGTTGGTGAAAGATCAACAAAGAAGTTGTCCCAGTTGTATGATGCATAAGCACCGAAACGGAGAAGGTTATCAGTTGAATCACCACTGTTCCAGTTCACGTCGGTCTTGTTGTAGCTGTAACCGAAGAGCGCACCCACACGGAGTTCCTTAGCAAACGCATAATCCAGACCAACCATAGTACCGATGTTCCAGAAGTCGTAACCGATCATAGTCCCGTCGGTTCCCTGTTCACCAAAGCCGCCGAAGCCGTTAGCCCAGACCTGAACCTTCTTGTATACTGCGCAGTCAGAACCAGAAGTGAATCCTGCTTCATAAGCTTCAGCCAGAGTCTCAGCATCAGCCATGTCGCTTAGAGCCGCTGTTGCCCCGCCAGAGTTGAAGGATGAAGCCATACCTGAAGCAATGTTACCAGAACGGAAGCTGGTCATCTGGTTAGATACCGCGGTAGTAGAAGCGGTAACACCCATCAACGCGTTCTGTGCAGTCTGAGTAGTAGCCTCTTCACCAATAGTCTCTTCAGCCGCACGTGCAAACTGAGGAGCAGACAGCTGAGCCATATTCTGAACATAAGTGAAGCCTTCAGAATCAAAGCTTGCCTGATTTTCAACCAAATACTTAGCCGCTGTAGAGGCTACAGCTGTACCGCCGTTACCAGTTACCGCAGAGTTGATACCAGAGGTATTAGCACTTACCACAATCGCTGAACCACTTGTACCTGCAGCCAGAGCATAACTTCTATAAGCATCCTCAGTCTGAAGTGTCTCGGTATTGGCAGCTGCACCACCGGTTGTAGTAAGAGCATTAGTGAATACATCATCATAGGTTACCCCGGCAACACCGTTACTTACGTATAGGTTATCAATTGTACCGGCAGTCGCTTCACTCACAGTAACCGCACCTGTAACTTTGGCGTAAGTTCCAGTAGCACGCGCACCGTCTGTTCCTGTACCCAAGTCTACTGTAATCTTAGTTGTTGCGGTAGAAGCGTCAAGATCAACAGCTGTAGCAACTCCACTTACATCAAGGAAACCAGCTGAACCGACACTTACCGCATCTGTACCGTTCAATACCCAGCCGGTAGCCGCAGTATTGACATCAAGCGTACCGTTAACTGTAGCATTGTTAAGAGTCAGAGTACCGGAAGTCTCTGTTATTGTACCATACTTACCAGCACCTACAACCATATTGTTGACATCGGCAGTAGAGGTTCCAAGAGTATCATCAAGGGTAACAATCGCATCACCAACTGCATTCGCACCGTAGAAATTAATAGTCTCGATATCGAAGGCATTAGTACCACCAGCATTATCATTATCGAGCTGAATAGTACCAATATATGTTGCATTACTTGAAGTATCACCAGTAACATTGATAGTATTAATATCAATAGTACCAACGGTCGCACCATAGTTTGAGATCTTACCTGTTTTAGCCGCAGAAGATGCATCAATATTTACTGTAGTAAGGCTTACAGCACCATCTGTTGCATCCTGGTTATCAACCAGACCATAAGTACTTGTAAAGTTCAAAGTACCTACACTTACAGTCTGATCACAATCCGCTATCGCCAACTTAGCCCAAGTTGCACCACTTACACCGCTAATATTTACAGTACCAAAAGTTAAGGCCTGTGAACCTGTACCTGTCTCAGACAGAGTAAGTCCAGAAGTACCGCCTGTAGTATTGGCTGTGATATTGGTTGTTGTTATAGTCATAACAGCCGCGGTAGCAGCGCTATTGTCAATTGTCAATCCTGCAGTACCGGCACCACCGTCTGTACGTGCCAGGATATCAAGTACTGAGATAGTATTGTCAGTCTCAGTTGTCTGGTTATCCAGAGTATCTGCGATATTACCAAGCGCAGTATCTCCCTTGACACTTACCTTGCCGTCAGCGCCTGTCTGGCTTACAATCTTACCACCGTCAGCCACAGTCAGAGTAAGACCTGTAGCACCGAAATCATAAGAGTTACCTGAGAGTGTCATAGTACCATTTACAGTAACATCAGCAGTAGCTGTCAGGTGTCCCTGTACATCAAGGTTCTGTACACTTGCGGTTGCACCGCCACTGGTAATCAGACCATATGCGCCAGATGCGACTGTAATATTACCCAGATCATCTGTTCCAGCACCACTAGTTACCAACTGACCATAACCAGCGGTATTCTCCATAGAACCGCTGAGAACAAGCGCACCGTCATTATCCGCACCCATAGTATTACCGGCAACAGTCATCTTACCTGTAAGCTTGATGCTCTCACCACTGGCTGTATTCAGATCGGTAACGGTAACGTTAGTACCAGCAATCACACCAGATGTTCCGGTAGTCTCTAAAGTTGCAATGGTATTGGTTCCGCTTACAAACTTCATTGTACCGTCAACATTGGTTGTTCCAGAAGCCTGATAATCAATCATTGACACCAAAGTGCTACCAGAACCGACACTTACCGTACCTGAAGTAGTCGCAGTATCCGCAAGAACCACGGTAGTACCGCTACCACTGGTAGTAAGGGTCTTAGTACCGGTAAGAGTCTTCAGCGTGGTATCAGTTGACACATCATTGGTGGCAGCAGCTACAGTAGCATTATCCACATTTGCATCAATCAGTGTACCAGTACTTGCACTGTTTACTACACCGCCCTGAGCCGCCTGAGTAATCATAGTAGCACCGTCATTCAGGTACAGAGCTAGACCACTATTTGCATTACTGTTATAAATCAGATCAGATGTCAGATAGATACTATTGGCATTGTCTGCATTGAGTACCAGCTTATTGGCGTTACTTGTCTTATTGGTTGTAAGCACGACAGTATCTGTAGTAGTTGTCAAGGTATCGAAATCAACAATTGCTGCAGTTCCACCAACGGTCTCACCATCAATTGCAAGCTCACTGCCGGCCAGTGTAATATTACCCAGATCAACCACGTCTGCAGCAATACCGGCGGAATCAATGGTCAGAGTCAGATTACCTGTTGCAGTGGTAGTGTCAACATCGAGTACATTATCCGCATTTGCACTGAGATTGACTGTTGCAGATTCACCAGCAGCTACACTGAGGGTACCAATCTTAACCTTATCCCCTGAATCAGTTGTAACCAGAGTACCATTGAGATTCAGAGTAGTAAAGGCAAAGTCTGTTGCAGCAGCACCGAGTGTATCCACAGTCAGAGTCTTACCGGTCGCTACCGTAGCATCGGTAACGGTTACAGTTCCGTCAGCCTTGGCCTGCGCCAGAGTTGCATCTTCATTTACATCCAGATCACGGATAACCACATCATAAGCCGTACCCGCAGCACCTGTGTTGATTCTGTTAGTACCACTTGCCAGAGATGAAACCACAACCTTGCCGATATCGGTATCAGCAGAAAGACCGATAGTTGCAGTATTGCCTCCAGCAGCAGCACCAAGAGTAAGCACACCATCACCTGCAGCATCAACAACAACATCAGAAATAGTGTATGCTGCCGCACCAGTTGTTGCAAATTCACCTGAATCTGTAAGCGTTAGCTTGTCAACCACTGAAGCAGTAGCAGCGTCACCAGAGGTAAGCTTACCCGCAGTGATTGTAACATTTACTGTACCAGTAGTTGCCAGTTCATCAGCAGTACTAGTGCCGGATACATTGGTAATATTAATAGTATCAGCAGCATTAGCAAGTGTAGCGCTACCCATAGTAGCCCCAGTCAGATTGAGCGCAATTACCGCGGCATCTACATGAGTATTTGCAGTACTTACATCACCGATTGTTCCTGAATTATTAATAGTAAGAGTTCCAGTTCCCTGACTCTCTCTTACAATATTACCAGTAGTTCCGTTAGCACTTACATTGACTACCGCAGCAGTACCGGTTATACCTGTATCAGAGAATGTAACCGTACCTACAGTACCGTCATCAGCAGCAGTAGTGCCGTCAGAGGTGTAACCGACATTCAGCGTAAAGGCATGTGCCCCAGTAACAGCCGATGTAACCGCACCTACTGTAGTACCACCCTGGACATTCACTGTAGCCCCGTCAGAATCAGCTGAAGTAATACCAGCAGTCATTGTACCATCATTATCAATACTTACAGTTGCCGCGGCACTGATACCGATACCGTCAGCCATACTGCTGTCATTATCAATTGTTACTGTCGCCGCCCCGCCTACTGCCAGCGAATACGCCCCAGTAGCGCCGCCGGTATTACCCGCGAGGATATTCCCGGTATTGGTTATGGTGTAAGTTCCGTTTCCATTGATATCAATCCCGTCACCATCGACGTTGGCGCCGTCCGTTCCACCCTCATTACCACCAGTTATCGTCCCGCTATTGGTTATAGTCACCGACGAGGTCACATTCCCGCCAAAAGCGATCGCGTCTCCTCCCCCGCCGTCGGTAGTCCCCGCGTTTCCACCATTACCGCCAGTAATGGCTCCGGCATTAGTAATAGTCGCCGCATCAATATTTGAAGCAAAAGCTATAGCATTTCCGCCATTTCCCCCTATATTTGCGCCGTCAACACCATTCCCTCCGGTAATTGCTGACCCGGTACCATTATCAATCACAAATGTCAGCTTCCCGGTCGAGGTTCCGGTCTGATCCCCATCCACAAAGATTGCCGAACCACCATTTCCGCCGTCTGCCCCATTCGCCGAAGCCGCAGCAGTTCCGCCGAGTATCTTAGCGTTAGCACTGCTGTTGGTTATGGTAAAGTTCGCGTCTGTTGCCCCAGCATACGCCTGATCGACAATACTGATGCCGACACCACCTGTCCCCACCGTCTGCCCGGCGGTATGCGCCGAACCGGCATTACCACCACTGATCACCCCGTAGTTGGTTATAGTCGCATTGTTGGAAGCGGTCACCACCGCCCCGTCAATATCAATCGCATCGGAACCATCTTTACCGGCACCAGCAACGGCAGCAGCTGAAGCATTACCGCCCCAGATACCGCCGACACTACTATCTGCGCCGTAACCATAGTTGGTTATAGAAAATCCCTCCATATCCCCGGCAATAACGATTGCCGCCCCGCCCAGCTGCGAAGCTGCGCCTGCAGCACTCGAGCCATTACCACCCACTACCCTGGCCTGAGCATCAGCAGTCTCATTCCCCACAGAGATAGTTACCGCATTTACCGCACTATTAGTACTGGAACCGAGCACGATACCCGCCCCACCACCACCTGTACCAAAACCATTACCACCCACAATATCACTGCCATCACCTAGCAAGGTGATAGTCACCGCTCCCGCAGTAATATCCGCGTCAGCCCCACCTGTAATCGAGATTCCCCGCCCACCCGGCTCATCACCGCCGTTAGCCGTACCTCCAGTAATCGACTTATCCGCACTGAGATTGATGGTTATACCGCCAGAGAGATCATGATTATTAGCATCGTCAGAATCCACCAGATTCAGAGTCGCAGTCGCCGACTCCGCGGCAGCGGTAGTCGCCAAATTGGTAGTAACATTGATGGTCAACCCCTTCCCCGCACCGAGTACCAGCGCCGCTTCTGTTCCTGCCGCCGCACTCGCTCCGAGCAGTAATGCTGACCCGGCCGTACCACTAGCAGTCAAATCGACCCCGGTATCCAAGGTTGTCGCCCCGGTAGCAGTTCCGTAAACCACAGCCGCATTTACCCCCCCCGTTCCCCCGGTCAGTGTCGGCGTCGTTCCTGAATCACTTAGATCGACCACTCCGTTAGCAAGATCGGTAGCCGCCAAAGCATCTACTCCAATATAAGCGGTAAGCAACAAGCTCAAGCTCAGTAAAGCAAACCATCTTGCAACTCTCCCTACCAAATTCTTCCCCATCTTATCCTCATTCCTTTCCTTGAGTTTTTAGATTATATGCACAGACACAAATTACTGAATTCCAGCAGCCCGCCCCAAATAACTCTCAGTACGCTAAATGCCCAACTATTTAATAATTACTATTTTATTTTCTTTACTCTAGTAAAACTATCCAGCTCAATTCATGCTCTACACCAAGCTCGAACATCAGCCAAATTTATATAACCAGCTAAGGTTACGGCACACTTCTCCCAGCGTTAGAACAAATCACACTACCTATTTTGGCCATTTCTTTTGATTTCTTTCACAATAAATACGCATAATCTGCTTTTTAAGCATACTTTACATATCATCCGCTACACTCAACCTCAATTATTCTGCGCGCACCGACTTATATCAAAACCACCCGCCAACCCGTCAATACTAATTCCCTAGAAACTATCCTCCTTCACAAACATACAGCAAAAATATACTAAGAAAACATCAAAGATTTGTCTTAGAAGAATAAAGTAGCGTATTGCCTGAATAAAAATACTACTTTTTTTATATTAACTGAGTAGTATCACACATGATAGTAGTCCAATCATTCATTTAAAAAGGAAAATTGCATAAGCAATTTTCCTTTCGTTTTATACCGCTTGGGAATAGGGCAAACACCGCGTCATAAACCAACTACCCAAACCCTAAACTTTAACATCTTACGCCGAGCTAAAACTTACCGAACTCGGAATCGTCAAGAATTATCTGATCCTTAGGCTTGACCACAGCTCCACCCCAGTCATCAGCAGCAACCGTACTCTTAACCACAGGAGCGGATAACTTCTTCGCAGGCTTAGCCCCACTACCCGCTACCGACTTCGGTCTTGCTGCAGCTACTTTCCGGGTCGGCTTCGACTCTTCTAACCCCAAGAGCTCAGCCAGAGCCCGTATCTGGCCGCTTACCTCAGCTACCGCACTCGCAGTCTCTTCAGCGGTGGCGCTATTCTGCTGGGTCACCGCGTCAATCTGATCAATTCCGGTCGTCACCTGGGAAATCCCCTGAGCTTGTTCGGCAGAGGCGGTCGCAATCTCAGCTATAATATCATCCACTTTGGTCGTCTCCTCGGCAATCTCCACCAAAGCTTTGGCTGTCTCCTGCGAAAGTTCCGCACCACTGCTTATCTCACTATTAGACTTATCAATGAGATCCGCGGTCTCCTTGGCCGCTTTAGCACTGCGCGCCGCCAGATTCCGCACCTCTTCGGCAACAACCGCAAACCCCTTACCGTGATTACCTGCCCGTGCAGCCTCAACCGCCGCATTGAGCGCTAATAAATTGGTCTGGAAGGCAATATCATCGATAGTCTTGATTACATTTCTGGTCTGCTCTGCATTGCTGGTTATCACCGCCATTGATTCGGTCAGGCGCTGCATCTTCTCACTGCCGCTGCTGGCGAGATTGCTGGCATTCTTGGCGATTGAATTGGCCTGCGCCGCATTATCCGCGGTCAACGAAACCTGAGCAGAGGTCTCTGCAATTGATGATGATATCTGCTCAAGCGACGCTGCCTGCTCATTCGCTCCGTCAGCAAGTTCGAGTGAAGCCGAGGTTATGTGCGCGGTACTGCCGCTGATCTTCTCAACCATATCTACCGCATTCTGCATAATTTTTTTGACCTTCTCCCGGCTAGTCACCTTCTCCAGCACTTCAAGCATACCTATCTTCTTACCCTTAGCATCAAAGAGAAAGTTGGAGCGCAGATCCCAGTGCTCACCAAATATAGCCGCCCCATCAATCTCCCCTTTGCCGGTAGTCTTGAGGTTATGTAACGGGCAACCACCCTTGGCAGGATCGCACCTGTCCAGACAGAAGAGACTGCTGCACTGCTTGCCGATATAGCTGTCATCGGTAATCTTCAGCGCCGTCCGTGCCGCCTGGTTCAAAAACTGCGATTCCATATCCATATTCACCACCGATACTGGTGAGGCCATAGTATTGAGAATCTGGTTATACCAATGATCACGTGAATCAATCGCCTTCCCGACTATGATACTAAAGACTATACCGACAATAACCGCGAGAATAAGCACGATAATCGCGATATAGACCGTTTTCATTAATTCCTGAGTGATAATGCCCGATAAGTACGCCAGCGGAACCTCCAACTCAAATATCCACGGAGTAGAGTAACCATCAAGTTTTACCGGCACCCCGATAACAAAGCTGGACGCATCCTTCACTGCAAACTTATTAACCGCACTATAGATCCCACCCTTGTCCAGATAACTGCGCATGGCGGCATAGTCTTTATCTGTGGAAAGATTCTTTGAAATATTGGCTGCATCTGCGGAATCAGCAACCACAATCCCCTTATCGGTAATCAATCTGCACCCGCTTACTCCGTCGATCTTCTGCTGCAGAATAAAGGTCTGTAATTCCGAGACGACAAAATCAAAGCCAGCAGCACCTATAACCTTCCCCCCAGCACTGACCGGAAAGCAGAAACTTATCATATACACACCTTCATACTCATAAGGATTGGTAATATACAGTTTCTTAGAACTTACCGGTTCGGTAAAATAGTCATCCTTGCTCCGATCCACATAGCTAACCCTGGTCTCCACCCCGTTACCGGTTCGGAAACTATAGGTGTCGAGCTGAGAATTTTTCTTCCCCCAATCCCCGGTGTCTCCTGCCTCTAAAGCATCTTGCTGCAGAATAACCCAATATCCAGCAGTCTGCATATCAGGATCACTCTGTAGAAAACTCTCGGCCAGAGCACTGATATCGCTGAACAAAATCCCCCCACTGCGCCCTTTTAGATCGCCCACCAAACCAGCAAGCGTCCTGCCCAAACCCAATTTTTCAGAGAAACCCTCTTGAAATTTTCCTGCAACCTTCTCGCCCTGTACCGTTACCACCTCTTTCACATCAGCACGTACCCTGTTAGCTACACTATAGCCTACAGGGATAACCACAGCCAGAAGGCAGATCAATACCAGTAAGATAACCCCTATAAGTATCACTCTTGAAGTCTTCATTCTCTTTCCTCACAATAACCGCAAAAATTATAACCCTTGTTACCTAACATGTGCATTATACCGATTTTCAAAATAATAGCCATAATTGATAGTGTTTTTATATCATTTAATTTTCACGTTTTATTCTGCTTTATTGAGAAGCTTCGCCGGCACCTCGTCCTTACTGATTCTAACAAAGCGTATCCCCTTGGCGTCCCGGTTGAGATCACAAGCCAACGTATTCTCATTGATTATCTCAACGCCCGGATAATCCGAGCCACCACTGTTACTGATTATCCACAGCTTACCGCCAACCTTCCCTTGGTAGTAATTGAGTATCCCCCGGCTCATAACAATCGCATTTTTATAGCCATCGGTATGCAGGGCATAAACCACATCCTCGGTCTTTTTATCATCCTTCTGTCCAAGCTTGACAACCAGATAGGCATACTCATCTTTGTCAAAAGGTTTCTCGCTCTTCCAGTATCCTTCGACCAGCTTAACCTTATTCTTATAGGTTGCCAACGCCTGCTTGGCTGCCTCCTTATCCATACTGGTATAGGTATACCAAGGTTGCCGACTACCATAGCGCACGGCTATTACCCCCGGCTTGAGATAGACGACAGTAAGCAGATAACTCTGAGCAAAGGAGCGATTATTCTTAGGTAGAAAATTGAGTTGCGGCGAACCTTCCTTGGTCTCTACCTCAACCGAGATTCTCTGCCCATCACAGTACCACAAGCCGTCGGAAAAAGCAATCACCTTGAAGACCTCATCCGTCCCGCCCTCTCTGACCCAAAAACCCTTGATGTCGGCAAAATTCGGCTTATCATGTCGTGTAATCTCGTCACGAGTTATGCGACGATAACGCTTCTCTCTGGCTCCCCACCCACCGATTGAGTCATAAACAAGCATAATCTTGCCCGCATCTTCAAATCCTCTCACGGCGAATAATCTGCTCTCAGGCTTATCCGCAAAACTATAAGCCAAGTAAAGATCTTCTCCCTTAGACGTACTATACTCCCAGTCCGAGAGCGTAAACTTTCCTTTCTTACCCTCATACTCCAGAGTACCGTTGCCAATCTCAATTACCTTATATTCTTCATTAAGATAGTCATCGCCTTTATCATCCTCAACCCAAAGCCCCTGAGCCTGGATTGCCAACTCCTTATTACGTGCAATATCCTCCTGACGTTTCTTTTCCTTGGCCAGCCGCTCTGCTTCCTCCTGCTGTTCACGCGCCTTGCGTTCCGCTTCCGCCCGTTGCGCACGTGCCTGCTGCTCCGCTTCTTGTCGCGCGCTCTCTGCGGCCTCGGCCTCCGCTTTAGCCTTGGCCACCGCCTCCATCTCTGCTTTTGTAGATCTGACAAAGGTACCCTTGCCGAGTATCGGCACCTCAATAATCAGCGTATCATCAGCGACCAGAATCAAACGTATCAGATCTTTGCGCGTTCCCGACTCCTGAACCATCACCACATCATCAACATCGGTAAGGACAATCCCATCTTTCCGCTCACCATTAATGACTATATAATTCTTACCAATCTCGACAAAGACAGGTGTACTAGATTTTTTTGCTTCCTTCTCCTTCCAGACACCCTGAACCTTCTCCGACTTGCTGCCACATCCAGTCAAGAGTAATACCAATACCACCCCAACAAACAGAAACTCTCTCAATCTCATTATCTGTTCCTACGTAATAGATTAATTATCCAGTCAGTATTTTTCCATTGATAATTAAAAATAGAAAATAATTATTGTCAAGTCAGTATCTCGTTATGCTGAAACTTTAATGCCGAGACATTTTTAAATATTGTACTATGGCCAGACAATCTGGCGAACCTTGCACTCTCAGTACAGCTTGGCAATAATAAATTGTAAAACAACAATACCTAACTGTATATTTACATCACATGAATAACATATACTCGCCAAATAATCCTCTAACACTCAAGTATTAATATTTCCTATTCGACAAGAACTTTTATTTATTTACCAGAGCAGTATATCAAGACAAACGAGTGACATGATGGGAAACAAAACAAGCAATTCTGCTGATAACGAGTACACTATATCCGAGGTAGAAGTAGAGGTTGACACCACATCAGACCAGCCCCCTACCCGGATTCTGGAGTATCCGGAGCTACCTGAGCTACCGACAGACCAGAACGAGACCATGATAATGCCACGACCACCCGCTAAGGTAGAGAGTGCCAGACGGATATACCCTGAAGTCAAGGTTAAAATTAGTGCCGACAAAATGCTGGCAACGGTAATAGATTATGATTCGACCAATGCCAATACCCCGTTGACTATTCCGACCCTGGTCAGCTCCTTACAGTGCCAAGGTGTATTCCACGGCATAACCCGCGACAGTATCAAAAACTTCTTTACCCATCTACGCCTGAACAAACCCGTTACCGGATTGATCATTGCCCGCGGGGATCAGCCGCAAGCGGCACGTGACGCAACCTTCTGCCTTACCGGCAACATCAATCTACCAATATACCCCGGCGAGACTATCGGCATTATCGAAGCCGCCAGACCCCATCAAAAGGGCAGAAATATTAAGGGGGAATTCTTCAGCTACGAGAATATCAAGAAGACTTACATCGCCGAGATCACGCTAACCTGCAAGGATAACTGTTATTTTGATCAAGAGAGCGGGGAGTGCATCAGCGAAATCTACGGTATGGTTAAACACCACGCTGACACCCTGAGTATCGAGCCACTCCTCAAGGTAGCAACAGACCGAATGTCAGTAACCGGTACTATCTATCCAATCGACTACCATGGCGAAGAGCCGACTCTGACCAAGATCCGACGCAGCATCCTCCAGCTCCGCCTGGGTATGCCGCCCTCATCCAACGCTATCCGCCAGGCGATAGAGAAGTCCCTGGAGACGAAGGAGCCGGTAGAGCTCGTCATGGTCAGAGGTAAACCTCCCAAGGCCGGTTCCAATGGTTTCTTCAAAGAAGACTCCAGCGCCATATCCCCTTTCCCACTGACCGGGCAATTTCGCAATTACCCCAAGCGCCTCTACTCCATATCCAGCAAAAGTAAGATCGGCGCCATCATCTTCCCGCAGAAGAGTACAGTGGGTATGGATGTCTTCGGGACGGTGGTAAACCCAACCATCTCCCTCTACGATTTCATCGTAACCAACGAAAACATCAATATCAACTTCAGGGACAACTCCTTCTACTCCCGGAATAAGGGCGTTGTAACCTTATACGATAATATCCTCGAACTCTCTCCGGTCGAGAGCATCAGTCAGTTCGATCCGGTCAGTGTCGACAGCCATATCTTCGAGTATGAACACTCGGTTCTTTTCAAAGCCACCAAGATAAGTAACTCGAATATGCGGGTTCGAAATCACGCCTTCTTCAATGGTTCGCTCATCCACTCCCGACTTATTGCAGGCAAGGACATCATTGCCCGGGACAGTATCACCCAAGCCGATATAGAGGCCAATACCGTAGTTGCTCACCAGATACTTAACTCGACAATATTCAGCTATGAAGATATAATCTTTCAGAGCAGGCTGGAGGATTCAGAAGTCTACGCCGAGAACCGGATAATCGGTAAAGCCGAGAAGAGCCAGATCCAAGGGGAGGGAATTGCCGCCGGAATGCTAATCGATGTCGGCCTGGTCGGCAAGGCCAATATGGAGCCAACCGAGATAGCTCTCGGCTACGGTAACAGCCTGGAGGAACACCTCTTGCATGTAGCCCACAACCTTGAAGCACGTATCAAGAGATACCGTGAATATTTGAATAAGCTGAAGGCAGATTATACCCATGGCGACAGCCCGGAGGCCACCCATAATATTTTGAATTACCGAGTACTCTGCCTCAAAGAGATCAAGATTTTGCAGGAGAAGATAAAGTATCTTGAACGTGATTACACCCAGTATCTGCCCCGGCTCAATGCCAGAGACGGCTTCTTCCCGAATATTTCTCTCAATATCCTCGGCTGCAGCTATAAGATCAGTAATAATCTCAGCGCCGGCAGCTTTACCTACGCCAAGAACTATGGCATAAAGTATATCCCAACCAAGCATAAACGCCATTAAAATCCGCCAGCTATTCTCAACCCTGCTCTTGTAGAGTAAAAGATAATTTTCTTTGCGTACAGAGCATAATTATATTGAATAATCCAGATAATTCAGGACAATAGATTACACCTAAATTCAGAGTAACTATATTGACAACCCTATACGGAATTATACCAATAGCATACTATGTCTGATAAAAAATCACCTGCACCAAAGATATTCCTGCTCAAAGCCGAGTTTCCGGTAAACCTGTTGATGACCCGCAATGCCGTCCTCGCCGCGACCCAGATAGCCGAACTGCTCAACTTCACCCCTCAAAACCGCTTCGACCTTGAACTAGCGCTGGAAGAGGCGTTCAGTAACGCGGTTGAGCATTTTTCCAAAAGCAATACCAGTGCTGAACGCATCCACCTTGAGTTTACCATTGAAGAGGGTTATCTGCTCATCTCCTTGCGCGAGAACGGCATCCCCTTCCTGACCACCGAGGCTGAACGTTTTACCCCCGACACCCTTGAAGGACTGGAAAAGCCAGGGCTCGGAACCTTTCTGATGGAACAGGTGATGGATTCAGTCGAGTACTTTATCCACGGGCGTGCAGGCAAGGAGACCCTGATGAAGAAGCGCATCAGCAGTTCACTCCTCCCTCAGGAACTGGTTCCTACCGAACAAGTAAAGAAGAAGAAGCATCGCCCACTGGTGAAGCAGGCATTGATCCGCCGCGCCAGCGCCGAGGATCTGCCGCAGATATGCCGCCTAGCCTGGAAATGCTACGGCTACACCCACGAGGATCTGCTCTATAATATCGAGCTTCTACGCGAGAAATTTCAGAACGGCGAGGTCGTACCAATAATTGCCATCGACCCGAAGAGTTCCGAGATCATTGCCCACGAAGCCCTTAAATACCACGACCCCGAAATCCGAGTACCGGAGCTGGGGCTGGCCTTCATCGACCCGTCCTACCGTTGCCCACATTTAACTGCAGAGTTGGCGCGTTTTGCCAAAGATACCGCCGCAGCCGACGGTGCTCAAGGCATCTTCGACTGCTCGGTCACCACTCATATCTACTCACAACGAGCTATTCAACAGTTTCTGGGCTCAAGCCCCTGTAGTATAATGCTTGCCATCGCCGCCAGCGGTATGCAGGCGCGTAAACTCACCACCACCACCCAGAGTAAAGGCAGTGTCGTCAATCATTACTACCCGTTCAATTTCCGTGAACACACCCTATATATCCCGCCCCGGCACCGACATATGGCTGAGCAGATATACTCCTGGCTGAAACTGCCGCGAACTTTCGCCTCAGCCGCACCGAATCCACCTGTAGAAAACGGCGCCCTGACCAGCTTCGCGCTACCGGATGAACTCAATGTCAGCTTTATTATCGTCGACCGTATCGGCTACGATAGCTATGAGGGGATACGCCAAATTTGGCGCCGCTGCAAAGCCGAACGACGTGACGCGATATACCTCTTTATCCCAAGCGGCAGCGCTCACGCCGCCTATCTAAGTGATCTCTGTGAAGAACTCGGCTTCTTCTTTGCTGGCATCATGCCCCACATCCACCAAGGCGATGACCGTCTCATCCTGCAATGGCTCGATATCGATCTGGATCTGAGCCAGATAAAAGTCTACGGCAATAAATCAGCCGAACTCTTCAGCTATGTCTGCGCCGAGAAAAAACGGATTGAAAGTCAGCTCTAAATTTTACTTAGAATAACCATTACCTCAGACTCAAGAAAACCATACCTATTACCCCCCCCCGCCTACTCAGCGTATAGCCCTTCTCTACGCCGCTTCTGAGCCAGCGGACTCAAATGCGTCACCTCACGTACTTCTACCCCAAGCTTATGCATCAGCTCCTTGAGATAATCCAGATGTGGACATATTCCGCCGTGATGGCTCTCCTTAACAATACAGGTAGCGAACTGCACCACCACCTGTCCGCGCTCAATTCCCTCTTTCTTCTTTATCAGCCGGAGCAGATGCGAGACCTTCCGTTGCAGAGCGCGCCCGCAGCAGCCACCACAACTCAAATAGATTATCCGGTATTTTTTCCCTGCATCCAGCCCAGCAAAGCCATCGACGCGCTCATAAAAAGCCTTCTCGCAAAAATACCCCGAACACCCCTGAAGTACCAGTTCACACTGCACAACAATAATATACTCTGCTTCTGTCATAATATCTCCTTACCTAATAAAGCCGAAATTTTAACCTCAGAAATCGGCAGTTCACCGGATAAATAGTATTATCCACTATTAATTTCTATTTACAAGAGAAAGCATGAATGCTAAAATACAGCGAATTGAGGCTCAAACACAATCAAGGACAGAATGATGTCAAAGAAAAAAAATGTTATTATTATTACAACCTTCGGTACCGACGGTGCCGTCTCCGCGGCTCTAGCGCTCAGGAAATTTTCCCGCGCCAAGGTAATCGTAACCAGTACCAATCGTCTGCACAGTTCCCTACAGACTCTTGAGAATCTCTCCGAATCCTTTATTTATATCTGCGGGCTCGGCGCCGGGGAGTATTTCAGTAGAACCCTCGACACTCTGAATACACTTAGAAAGAACTTAAATACCACTATCTGGCTCTGCGGCCGCGGCTATATGGATCCTTACGCCTCCGAGCTGAAAAACGAATGTAAGACCTATTTCAAAGAGTACCCGAGTAACTCCGCCCTTACCGCCGAGTATTTTGCCGTAGATAAAGATAAACGCACCGCTTCACTGCTGGAACTGGCGGAAGAATTTATCCAGAAGACTGATGAGCTGCCTACCGAACACCGGTGGTGGCAGGATCTTATCCGCGCCTCGGCCTCACGTTACTTCAAATATGACGATACCAAATCTTACATCGACTGTATCCTGAAGCTTGCCGGCATCAAAGAACCTACCCAGAAGGATCAGGACGAGGTTGACAACTGGCGCGCCAATGGCGAACGCACCCAGTTGATCGGCAACAGCCCAGCTTTGAAACGCCTACGCCGGGAGATCACTCAAATTTGTGCAGCTCCAGCACCGGTATTGATCTTCGGTGAATCCGGTTCGGGCAAAGAACTGGCCGCAAGGCTGGTTCACGAATCCAGCCCACGCACCAAGGGGCCATTCATCGCAGTAAACTGTGCGGTTCTCAGTACCAGTTCAGACCTCGCGCATGACAAACTCTTCGGCCATGTTAAAGGAGCATACACCGGAGCAATGGGCGACAGCATCGGCGCCTTCGAAGCTGCCGAGGGCGGCACCCTATTTCTCGATGAATTTGCTGAACTCCCGCTCTCCGCTCAGACCCAACTCTTAAGAGCTCTGGAAGAGAAGGAGATCGTTCCGTTAGGCAGTATTACCCCGCGCCATATCGATGTTCGGGTAATTGCCGCTACCAACGGCAATCTCCCTGCGCTGGTAAAGGCTGGCAGTTTCCGTCTTGACCTCTACCACCGCCTCAATGTACTACCGCTGCGAGTACCGAGCCTCAAAGAACGCACCGAGGATATGAAGTCGATTGCCAGATCATTCATCCACCAGCTCTCCAGTAACGGATACAGCCTCAATCTCACCGAATCCGATTGGCAAGCCGCTCAGGAGTATGACTGGCCGGGCAATATCCGGCAGTTCATCAATCTTCTCAAGCGTTGTGCCTATATGCAAATAAGTCTGAAGGAGGCTATAAAGCAGGAGTTGGATCAAGAACCTGAGCTCGACTCCGCCTCTGGAGCCGAGGTGTACTTTCCCCGCTCGCTGAAGAGCGCGCTGCCGGAGAGTGATATCAGACGCAAATACATGAAGCATGTCCTCAAGCTTGCCGGCGGCAGCCACCTCAAAGCCGCCCATACACTGAATATCTCGGTCAACACGCTCAAACGCTGGATATAAGCCGCGGGATTTTGCGAGTACTCAAGCTTGATAAGCTGACAGTACGTATTAGAAGTAAAATTATACATCTACTACATAAAGGAGAACATCATGAAGACATTGATCGTTCAATACCTTCCGCGTGAAGATTATTCACATACCAAGAAACTACTTGATACTTTCAAAGACGGGGTCAGCGGCGAGATTCAACTTCTTGATCTCCTCGAAGACCAACCCGAATTTCTGGATACCCCACGGGTAATGGCCTATATCCACCAGAATTATATGGGACAGAAGCTGGAAGCGGCGGAGAAAGCCCTACTGCTCAAGATGGAAAAATTCGCCCGGGACGTACTCGAGGCTGATTATGTTGTCCTTGCTACGCCGATGTACAACTTCTCCTACCCGGCACTGGTCAAGGCCTGGTTCGATTCGGTAATGTGCAAAGGTATCACCTTCGACACAGGTGCTGAGGGTCAGGTAGGGCTCTGCACATCAGGCAAAGCCGCACTCCTCTTCGCCAGTGGCGGCGCCTACCACGGAGATACCGCCAGTCTTGATCATCTAACCCCGATTGTCGCCCAATCCTTTGGCTTCATGGGCTTCTGCGAGTTCCACTCGGTCACTGCCGGCGGCTTCAACCTTCCGGGCAGCGACCCTGAAAAGATTATAGCCGAAGCTCAAGAAGAGATAAGAGGCCTTACCGACGTCTGGTACAACCAATAACCACTGTATAGAATAATTAAAAGCCCTTTCTTCTCAGCGTCCAAACAGAGAGATACAGAGTACTACAGAGGCTTCCCCGCCCTAGGCGGGGTAATTATTCTCTCGGCTCACCCTCATACTTCGCTCCGAGGCAGATAAAATACCTAGGCAATACACTCTCAAAATCATCTTCAGGTACTAGAAAAATTATCTGAAAAAACTCATATTACTTGTTGACTTTGCGCATGGTAGATATATTATATTAACTCATGAGTTTACATGGAGAGGTGGCAGAGCGGTTTAATGCGCGGGCTTGCTAAGCCCGTGAAGTTTTCGGACTTCCGCTGGTTCAAATCCAGTCCTCTCCGCCATAGTTTAAATACTCGCTAGCAATCTAGCGAGTATTCTTATTTACTCTTTATTAGAGGTAGGAATAATGGCTGGCGAGGATACTGCCGAAATATTGTTGAACTGGAAATTTATCATAGCACCTTTTATTTGTGCGATAATCGGCTGGCTAACCAATTATATTGCGGTAAAGATGTTATTTCGTCCCAAGCAACCTATTAATTTTCTCTTCTTCACTATCCAGGGCATATTTCCCAAGCGCCAAAAAGCACTGGCGCAAAACCTCGGTAAGACCATAGAGCAGAATCTTATCTCGCATGAGGATATTCAGCGCGTAATCAATGATGAATCATTCCATGCCGGTTTCAAGAGCATTGCCAGCGAGAAGATTGATGACTTTATCAATGTCCGAATCTCAAGTATCAACCCGATGATAGCCACCTTTCTCAGTGCCGATCTCAAGGAGAAGATCAAGACTGTACTGATGGAAGAGGTAGAGGCGATGATTCCAGAGTTTCTGGAAAAAGCTGCGTCTGAGCTTGAGACCAGAGTAGTCTTCAGCGAACTGGTACGTGAAAAGATTGAAGCGTACGACAGCGAAAAAATTGAAGAGATACTCTTCTCGGTCATGCGTAGCGAGTTCAAATTTATCGAGATTATAGGCGGGGTACTCGGCTTTATTATCGGCATCATCCAATCCCTGCTCTTCTACTTCTGCTAGGTAATCCCCACCACCGCAACAACCAGCAGAGAGCTACCGGCTACTTCCGCAATCCCTCTTAGCTGTAGCCGGCAAAATTATACTATTAAGCAAAAATACCTAACAACTTCGTACTGCTAAAGCATAACAAATATTATTATTATTTATCACTTATTTTCAATAAAACAAAATTCGTCACCTCTTAAAACCCCTAAAATTACCTTACAAACAACATTCTTGCGCCAGTATTCAAGCAAGCACTAGCACATATTTTACCATAATCAACATGCAATCGCCTTGACAAATCTTCACTTATGTAGTAAAGTTATTTTAGTTCTCAGAGATTGGTTATACCTCTATCCGCATTCTTGAGTTGCCAACACCCTAGGCGACACCAAGTATTTATGATGTATTATTAGTGGATATATATATATCCAAGCAATCAGGTAATTCGAGTAATTTCGAAGTTCATTCTGCTGTATCTTCTCTCAGCGAAGGCTACAAGCGGCTTACGACTCTCCTGCAAGCTGCAAGGTCAATATGGAATTTTTCATCTCAGCATTATGAGATTTAACTTATCTTACAATTATTGCGTAGAAGGAGTCGATCATGAAGTATCTTACCACACTCTTATTTGCTCTCAGCCTCACCATCCTAGCCGTACCGGCAACCGCTGCCGAATTTATCACTATCGGTACCGGCGGGGTCACCGGGGTTTACTATCCAACCGGCGGTGCTGTAGCTAGACTGGTAAATGAAGCGACTAACCGCCAGATCCGCGCTTCCGTCGAGTCTACCGGCGGCTCGGTATACAATATCAACAATGTTCTCTCTAAAGATCTCAACCTAGGATTCGCCCAGTCAGACAGACAATTCCAGGCCTATAACGGTAAAGCCGAGTGGGACGGTAAGCCACAACAGGATCTCTGCTTCCTCTTCTCCCTGCATCCTGAGGTCGTGACTCTAATCGCGGCCGATGACGCCAACATCAACAGCCTTGCCGACCTCAAAGATAAAGTCGTAAATATCGGCAACCCCGGATCCGGTCAGCGGCATAATGCCATCCAGATCCTGAATGCCGTAGGCATAAATCCTGAGACAAACATCAAGGCCGAAGGACTTAAAGCAGCCGAATGCGCCAAAATGCTCCAGGACGGGAGAATTGACGCCTACTTCTATACCGTAGGACACCCCGCCGGTTCCTTCAAGGAAGCCTCAGCCGGCAAGCGTAAGGTACATATCGTACCGATCAAGGGCGAGAAGATAGATGCTCTCATCAAACCTATGCCATACTTCGCCTCAACCAACATCCCAGTACAGACCCTTTACCCGAATATGACCAATAAAGAGCCGGAAGTTGAGAGTATCGGTATGCTTACAACCATTGTCTGTTCAGCTGACGAAAATGAAGATACCATGTATGAGGTAGTCAAGGCGGTATTTGAAAACTTGGACAAACTCAAGAAGCTCCACCCGGCTCTAGCCAACCTGAAGGCAGAGACAATGGCTACCGCCGGACAGTCTGCTCCCTACCATAAAGGCGCGGCAAAGTACTACAAGGAAGCCGGACTAACCAAGTAACTCACGCATGAACTGGGGGCAGAAAATAGCCCCCAGTTATTATTACTACTACAAAGATATTTAGCCAAAAAAGGTAACAACCGACCCAGAGAGAAAGAGAAACCAACCTAATTATGAATTCAGAATTCCCAGACAGGCATTATTTTCCTACCGATGAAGAGTTTTCCCACAGCGCTACCGCCGAGAGTATTATTGAAGAGCATGAGACCTCGGCGCGTAAACATCGGGGGCTGAGTAAGTGGTTTACCGGAGCTGTTGCACTCGCGTGGACACTCTTCCAGCTCGCCCTGCCGGAATTTCTACTGCTGAACAGCTCATATGTCCGGGCGATTCACCTAGCCTTTGCTTTGTCCTTGGCCTTTCTCTCTTTCCCGCTTTTAAAAAAATACAAGCCAAAAAGCTTAAACTGCCTCTGGAGTACCGACCGACTTCCCCTGATAGATATACTCCTGGCCATTCTCGCCGCATCCTGCACTCTTTATATGATCGTCTTTTATCAAGAAATTGCTCAGCGTATGGGCAATCCCACAACTTTGGATTTAATCATGGGCGGCGGGATAATTGTTCTTCTGCTTGAGGGATGCCGCCGGGCTTTAGGCTGGCCGCTGGCAGTACTGGCTCTCCTGTTCATGCTATACTGCCATTTTGCTCAGTCTGCATTCATCCCCGAAGCGATGCAGTTCCGCGCCAGGAGTATCCCGTATATTGTCAATAAACTCGCTATCGGTACCGAAGGAATCTTCGGCATACCGCTGGATGTATCGGCAAATATGGTTTTTCTCTTCGTCCTCTTCGGTTCGATTCTGGAGAAATCTGGAGGCGGTGAATTCTTTGTCAACCTCGCCTACAGCCTACTCGGGCGTTACCGCGGCGGCCCGGCCAAAGCAGCAGTACTAGCGAGTGGCCTCACCGGCATGGTCTCAGGTTCAAGCATCGCCAACACCGTCACCACCGGAATGTTTACCATCCCCCTGATGAAGAAGACCGGCTACCCGGCAGAGAAGGCGGCGGCGGTCGAAGTAGCCGCCAGCACCAACGGCCAACTAATGCCGCCAATCATGGGTGCAGCCGCCTTTATCATCGCCGAATACTGTAGCCTAAGCTACTTCGAAGTACTCCGCGCTGCCTTTATCCCCGGCGGTAATCTCTTACATTGCACTAATCTATATTACCCATCTTGAGGCCTGCAAACTCGGACTCAAAGGGCTACCCGCATCCGAGCTGCCGCAGTTCTTCACCATCCTGCTCTCAGGCCTACATTTTCTACTCCCGATTGCCATGATGCTCTTTGAACTAGTTATCCAGCGCCATTCACCACAGATGGCAGCCTTCCGCGCCATAATCTTCCTCTATCTACTCATCATCATCCGCAACTGTTACCAGAGTTTCCGAAGTGAAGGTGGGTAGTATCAGAACAGGTCTAATCAAATCTGCCCATGAGCTTATCGCCAGCATGATCAGCGGCGCCAGAAATATGATTACTATCGGGGTAGCAGTAGCAGCCGCCGGCATTATTGTCGGCTCGGTCACCATGGGCTCAGGCCAACTGATAGTCGATGCGGTAGACCACTTCGCCAATAATAGTATTATTATAATACTCCTGCTTTCAGCCGTGGCCCTCGCTCATTCTCGGTATGGGGGCTACCAAACTACCGCCACCTATATTGTCATGGCCTCACTCACCGCCGGCATCATCACCCAACTTGCTGGTGACTCTGGAATCGTTTTGCCAGTACTTTCGGCGCACCTCTTTTGTCTTCTACTTCGGTATCCTTGCCGATGATACCCCCCCGGTAGGTCTCGCCGCCTACGCAGCTGCAGCCATCGCCAAGAGCAATCCCCTTAAGACCGGAGTACAAGGTTTTCTCTATGATCTGCGAACAGCGATTCTACCCTTTATGTTTATCTTCAATACTGAATTTTTACTGCTCAAGCTCGATAATGGCAACTGGATAAATATAGAAGGCTTCTGGGACGATAGGCTATATCTTCCTTACAGCACTGCTGAGTATGCTCATCTTCTGCGTCATCACCCAGCGCTTCTGCCTCACCCAGATAAAATGGTATCAAATCTATGAGTATGCGCTTTTAGGCGTAGCATGCATTATTTTTGCCTGGCCGGAGTACTTGATGCGCAACTTTATGTTTATCAGCCGAACCTGGTGGAACCTGGCCGCTATCGGTCTACTGCTACTCTTTGTACTCAGCCAATTACTCTGGAGAGAACCTGCGTAGCGATTCGTCAAAACTCGGTGACTGGCTGCGGATGCGCTTCCCTCCGGTTTAATTAGATCCTTCTGCACGACTCACGCTGAGAGCTTCGGCTGACGGCACGTAATATTATTAATATCAATAATAATTGCCAAGAAGATAAGAAAAATCAGCAACATGGTTTTCATAGTTTGGCCTAAGATTCTTGAGGTAACCGATTACTTTCAAATTACCAATTTAGCTACACACTCATATTATGCAGCCGCTCTGCCGGACGCTGGCAGCTCAAAGGCACTAGGTAGACGAAGGGCGTTGGGGCATAAGATACGAGCACAGCACTCAACTCAACAGCTGGTTCTTGCCTTTCTTCTTTGCAGCATGGAGTGCTTTCTCCGCTCGTTTCCAGTAGCTGCCACTGCGAATCATCTTTACGATACTCAGCCAGCCCGGCAGAGGCGGTACTGCTGCCGGCCTTGGGAAAATATGAATTAGCGATAATTTCTAGTAACTTCCTGGCGAGTACCTTGGCTCCTTCAAGTCTGGTCTCCGGACAGATAAGCAAAAATCTGTCCCCCCCCCAACGCCCCACCGTATCCGCCGCGCGGCTGTTGTTCTGAATAAGACGTGCTATCATCTTGAGAATCAAATCACCGGTCTGATAGCCGTGCGTATCATTTATTTTCCTGAACTCATCGATATCCAGAAAAATTATAGACAAGGGATGTAGGTACCGCTGGGATTGGTTGAGTTCATATTCGAGTATTTCATCCAATTTGACTCGATTTTTCAGTTCGGGTCAATTTATCTACACTCGACATCCTCTCAATAAGCTTGGCAGCAGTGATATCCTTACCCCGTCGAGACAAATCCGCAGAAATTACCTGCGGCGTCATACCGGGTCTGGATCTCTACCTGAAGCCAGTAACTTTCCACCCTCCGCGTCTACCTTTTTAATCTCGCCATACCACGGCTGCCGCTGCTGTTACGGCATCATATATTGATTTATACAGCTCCTGCGGCATCCCTTCAGCCCAGGTCACCAGAAAGCTTTTGCCGAGAAGTTCCATACGCTCATACTTATTTCAAGCGACAAAACGCCTTAGATACCGCGGTTATAACCCCTTCAGAATTTACCTCCATGGTCACCACATGCTCATCAATTATCGCTGCATAGGCCCTGTACTTGAGCTTGTAAGTCCTTTCGACGTTCTACCTCCGAATAAAAACTGTTTGTTAATAAAAAGAATAACAAACACCAGACTCAGCAAAACAAAGGCAATCACTTAGCACCCAGAGTATCACCCTAGCATACCCCAGATCGCCAGCTTTCTCCCGGTAATACTTGAGTAATACCTCAGACTTATACTCCTGCGAAAAATTGAGGAGCGACTTATCAATAATTGAAACCAATTCCGGCCAGTCCCGGCGTACCGCCATTGCTTTATAGTCATAACCGAACGGGGGTCGCACAGACAATCTGAAGATTATTGAGCCCGTTTTACCGCTATCTGATAATCACCTACTCCTTGATTTCCGATAAAGGCGTAAGCTCTAGCTGCCGCCACCGCTCTAAGCCCCTCAACCACCGAGGACGATCCCTGCATCACAGTTACATTCAGTAGTGGATAATACTCCCGTAATAACCGAAAGGCTACCATATCATTCTCTAGGATAACCTTCTTTGCCGCTGAGATCGGCAAAAGCTGGTAAGTGCCGTCTCATTCTTCCGGGCAAAGACCACCCAAGGCTGAGCTATATACTCCCACGGTAAAGCGGCACATCCTGCTTCAAACCTTCACTGACTCTTACCGCCAACAACATATCAACCACACGGTTATTCCTAATACCATTAAGAGCTTCGGACTTGGAGAACAACTTAGAGGATACCAGCTTTATACTTAATGCCATAACTTGCGAAAAATTTTTTTAAGATAATCCACGGCGACCCCGGTAAGTTTCTCTCCGTCATGAAGCTGGTACGGCGGACAAATTCCCTACCAGTATCCGCACTGTATACCCCCTTGGCAACCCAAGCACGCTCCTGAGCCGAGAGTTCAGGAACTTCTTCAGCAGACAGCTGCTGCTGAGTATATATTACCAAGATAAGAATAAACTACACTGAAAACGCGCCGCACTGGATTCCCCCTTACAAACAAACACTTTTATCATAAGATAGCACATTGTCAGTTTTCAGCAAGCATTATCTTTAGCCATAACTCATTTTTCTACTTGTCTATAGCAAACTTTCGAAAACTACAGATAACACTCAAGCCCCAGATCAAGAGACAAGTCACCAGTAGATTAACCACTGCATAGTAATGCAAAGCCAGACCTTGGTAACACAGACCTAAACCATACCGAAAAAAACAAAGCCCAACAGCCCTCCCCAGAATGCCCCGCTGGCATTGCTCCGCTTCAAAATCAGCCCCGACAAGAAAGAGTGCCAGCAACGGGCTACCCAGCGCATTTATAATCTGGTTGGCAATAACAAAGATACTCCGGGGCGTAGCCTACAAGCGGTACCAGCAGCACCCCAAGCATTGTAGAACTCAGACCGAAGACATAGACCCAACCCAAACTCTTGACCCGGTCGTCTCCCGACTCTCGCTTGCACCCGGGAGCGACATCACTGACCCCAGGAACTACTACAGGCATTTATACCTGAATCGATACTCGACATAGTAGCAGCAAGCAACCCAGAGATTACCAGACCGAAGACCCCGGCCGGGAGCATCTTAATTGCTTGAATAAACTCTCGCAGTGCCAGCGCCTTACGCTGCGGCAATGGCAACTGAGTGAAGGTAACTCCCTGCAACTCACCGTGCTGAACCGCTTGCACATAGACCAAAGCGCCAAAGGCCGCCAGAAAGCTGAGTGCCAAAAAAGCAGCTACGGCATTGAGCCAGATTCCACGTCGCGCCTCTTCAATTCCCCGAGCGCTGAGGTATCTCTGCACAATCACCTGATCCGCGCCATACCGGCTCAAAAAGGCAACAGTCACCCCCATCACCCCGCTGTAAAAACTTATCCGCACCCCGGGATCCAGCGAGAAGAATCCAGGATCAAAGGGGTAGAAGGGCTTGAAACGCCCACCACTGCTGGCAATACGCAGGAAATCCTCCCACCCGACCGCCTGCATGAAGAGAATAAGCCCCAGCAAGATCCCACCGAAGAGTACAAAGAACTGTAGACAGTCGGTCCACATTACCGCCCGCATCCCCCCCCAGTCCGGTATAGAGGGTTGCTACCAACCCAGCCAGAACTATCACCAGATAAATATCCAGATTCGAGATCTTACTGAGCAACATCCCCCGCCGCGTAGAGCGCTGTAGCCATCCAGGCCATACGCCCAAAGAATAAAGACCACTCCTGCCAGAGCTCTAACCCGCGCATCATACCTGAGTTCCAGATACTCATAGAGGCTGCTCAGACGCTTACTAAAGAGTACCGGCAGCCAGAATCTACTAACTACAAATGCAGCCAGAAAGAACACCGGCAACGAGATAAGAACATACGAACCGTTAGCCAGCACCTCGGTAGGTAACGCCATATAATTTACTACACTGAACGCAGTCACCATCACCGAGAGTCCGATTGGCAGCCACCCCATACTCCGTCCCGCTAAAAATAAGTCTTCATCCCTCTGCATCCGTCTCTTGGCAAACCAGCCTATTACCAGCACCAACCCCAGATACACCCCCATTATCAGATAATCAACATGCGCCAAGTTTCTTCTCCCTAACTTTGTTTTACCAAGCCAAGTCTAATGATTTCCATGCCCAAGGCAATAAAAAAAATACGCCGAAAGCCAAGCTTTGACGTACACTCTGTAAATACTATCAACTGACGATAAACCGTAGCTACTTCCCGGCGCGGAAATCCATCGGAGTCTTGCCGTACTCCTTCATAAATACGGCATGAAAGCGCTGAGGCGAGCTAAACCCGCAAGCTTCAGCGATCACCGCAGCCGGAGTATTGGACTCCAGCAACATATGCTCCGCTTTCTGTAACCTGGTCTTCTTGATCTCTTCATGAATTGTCTTGGAGAGAGCCTCCTTAAAACGCTTCTCCAGCGCCCTCCTCTGCCAACAGTAGAGTCCTTGACCACATCCGAGACATTGATACCAAGAAATGCATTCTCATGAATAAACTGCACCGATTGTTTGACTATCTCGTCATCGGTGACAATGGTATTGGATGAAGCACGGAGTACCAGTGTTTTTGGTGGAATCTCTATCACCACCGCCTCAGTATACTCGCCGGATATGGTCCTATCGAGTACTACCGCCGCCTCATAGCCGATACGCTCGCAATCGCAGGGAATACTGCTCAGCGACGGGTCAGAGAGTTCACAGAGTACATCTTCATTATCGACGCCCACCACCGCCACCTCATGCGGCACAACAATCCCTGCTTCCTTACAGAGATCGGTAATGCGTACACCAATCGTATCATTCGCCGCCATTATCCCCACTGGCTTCTTCAGCCCCAGGATAAAATCTCTGAGTCCTTCGCCTTTATCAGGATTTTCCCAGACCTCCAGCGGCAGTTCAAAGTAGTCCAGATCGACCCCACTCTCGGCCAGCTTGGCCTTGAATCCTGCATAACGCTGATGTGACCAGTTTTTCTGCTCCGCACCACAGTAGGCAAAATTAGTGCAGCCGCTAGAGAAGAGGTGCCGACCTATAACCCAGCCGGAATCATAATCTGCGTTGGTTACCCGGGAAAAGCCATAATCCACCGCACCCCACGCCCACGATCAACAGTAGGCAGACCCTTCGCCAGAAGGGCTTCCGCCTCTGCCCTACCATGGATAATCGCAATAACACCGTCCCCATCCCACTGGTTGATATCCAAAAAATCACCCAGAGTAAAGCCACGTCCGAATAGCTTCCAAGAACCGACCTCTTTTGAATACCGAATTACCCCCCGCGCAATTCCATGCTCGTAGTCACTCTTGATATCCAATAAAAGGGCTATTCTCTTCTGTCTCATAATCTCAGACCTCAAAATCAGTAAATTCTACCGACCTAACACGGTGAAATTTTTTAGCATATTTTCAACAAGCTATTAAGCTACAAATTCTCGATAGCTTTCCATATATTTAATGTCAAAATTTATCTATTTTCCACTGAAAAAACACAAGAAAATTAACAAATCACGCATATGTCGCAAAACAACAATACAAATTCGCATAACACGAATTGCATAAGGAAAAACAGCAGGTATACTGAAGACTATAAAGAATTAATTATCCAATTACAATAATAAAAAATTCCCATAATTTTAGATAAAGAAGGAGAAGCATATGGCAGAAATGATGACAGGTGCCTACCTACCAGGCAATTCAACAGTTGAGTTCAGAGAATTGGAGATCCCCACTCCCGGTCACGGTGAAGTACTTATCCAGACTGGATCTTCTACTATCTGCGGCAGTGATATCCGCTGTATCTACCGTGAACACCTCGGCAAAGGGCCTGAGGGTTACCAGAACAAAGTCTGCGGACACGAACCTGCCGGGTAAGATTGTCCAGGCTGGTTCTGGTCTGAAGCGCTTTAAAGAGGGCGACCGTGTAGCTTTATATCACATCTCCGGCTGTGGTATCTGCAACGACTGCCGCCGCGGCTACATGATCAGCTGTACCAGCCCACTCCGTGCCGCCTACGGCTGGCAGCGTGACGGAGGGCAATGCTCCATACATTCTCGCCGATGAGAAGGATTGTATCCTCCTGCCCGACTCACTCTCCTATACCGACGGCTCCTGCGTCGCCTGCGGTTACGGCACCACCTTCGAGGCTATTCTCAAGGTTGGAGTCAGCGGTCTGGACAGAGTACTCGTTGTCGGCCTCGGTCCTGTAGGTATGGCTTGTCTGCAACTGGCCAAGGCCATGGGCGCAAGCAAGACTATCGGTTGTAGATGTCACCCAGTCACGTTGTGACATAGTCAAGAAACTGGGTCTGGCGGACGAGGTTCTCTGCGGCGGCGGAGACGAAGTGGTCAAGCGCATCAAGGATCTCACCGGGTGGTCACGGCTGCGAAAAAGCCTTCGACTGCTCGGCTCACCCTGCCGGCCGTCTGGTCGCTATCCAAGGCGCACGCAAATGGGGCAAGATTGCCTTTGTCGGCGAAGGTGGTACTGTAGCCTTCGAACCAAGCCGTGACATCATCCACGATCAGAAGACCATCTACGGTTCTTGGGTTACCAATATCCAGAATATGGAACTCCCTGGTTGAGAAGCTCGACGAATGGAAGATCAACCCAGACGTCACCGTTACCAACAGATTCAAACTCGAAGACGCAGGTGAAGCCTACGCCCTGATGGCCAGTGGCGAATGTGGCAAGGTCGCAATTACCTTCGATATCGACTGAGAGGACAGACTAGTCAGATTAGAATCATTATATTACGAGCAGAATGTGTCGGGAGTGATACATTCTGCTCATATTTTTCCTCCCGGTAAGCCGCTCAAGCACAGACAGACTAACTTGCAATCACCGCCAAAGCTTTTTTCAAATACCCATTTACTCCATAAGCATATATGATTATAATATAACTTCGTACTCCTTACGTTACCCACGTAAAGAGCAGAACCAGCAAGTTATAAGGAGTAAAAGAAATGGGCAGCACTAGAATTAAGAATATCTGGATACGTTATATATTGCTCACCTTCGGCCTCTTTGTCATGGCCAGCGGTGTCGCCCTCTCCGCCAAGTCAGACCTGGGAGTATCGCCTATCTCGAGTATTCCGTATGTCGTGAGTATGATCACCGACTTCACCATCGGCGAACTCACCGCCATCATGAGTACCCTCCTGCTAATAATCCAAATCGGTCTCTTACGCTCAAAATTCCCCAAGGAACAGTTCCTGCAATTCCCGGTCGGCATCCTCTTCGGTTACATGATAGATCTCAACCTCTTCCTGATCGAGACCTACCGCCCAGCCTCCTACCCAGAGCAATGGCTGCTCTGCCTGCTCAGCTTCGTACTGATCGGCTTCGGCGTCTTCTGCGAGGTCAAGGCCAATGTCGTCATGCTCCCCGGCGAAGGCTTTGTCAACGCCATCACCAAGGTCAGCCGGGTACAGTTTTCGAAGAACAAGATCATCGTCGACTCCGCCATGGTCATCACCTCGGTAGTGATCTCCTTCGCCTACTTCGCCAAGCTCCACGGCATCCGAGAAGGCACTATCGCCGCCGCCCTGGCCGTCGGTTTCTTTGCCAGCATCTTCATCAAAAGAATTACATTCTTTGACAAACACCTGGCGCAGGAGACCGCCCGCTAAACGAAACGCTCAAAGGCGCAAACAAGCTGTACGCCACAAGTCTCCCGTCAACACCACCTACTTACTCCAACTCGCCGTATTAAAACCGATCGGCACACTCGGACGCTCCCAACGCGCCCCGGTAACCGAATACTGTAGCGGATGCCCGAAGTACCGCAACTGCCCGTAGCCGGTAGAGCTATCCTCCAACAGCAAACTCTGAACCGCTTCTTCATCTGGCGCCGCCGGTGGCAGCAATTCTGCTCCAACCCGCCCCATACTCTGTAGCCACATCGCAGTCGCACAGAGTGAGACATGCACATGATAACTCCCGCCGTCAACCTCCCGCCGCAAGAGAGCCGCGAGTATCCCGCAGGCAGCAAGATACCCGGTAATGTAATCGTTAGGGAATGTCGGCAACAGCTGAGGCGCCCCCCTCCTTGTACCGACCCTGCTCCCAGGCGAGTCCGGTTCCGGTCTGCGCCAACTGCTCCCAGCCGGGAAGATCCCGCCACGGCCCGAGATGCCCGTAACAGTTGACGCTGACATAGATTATCCCCCGACCCCGCCCGCTAAGCCGCTCCGCCAGCGCCTCCGGGGAAAAACCAAGGTTAGCAAAGGTCTGCGGTCGGTAGCTCTCGGTAAAGATATCCGCCCCCGAGTCGACGAGCGACCAGAGCGTATCCCGCCCGGCATCGGTCTTCAAATCGAGTTGGGTATTGCGCTTGCCATGCCCGGTATCCATGACAAAGGGTAGGATCGACGGCACCTGCGGGCCGTTTATCCGCAGCACCTCAGCCCCCTGCTCCGCCAGCAGCATCCCGCAGGTCGGCCCGGCCAGGACATGGGTCAAATCGAGTACCTTAACCCCGGACAGCGGACGCCCCCCGGCTCCAATACTCCCGCAGGGCTGTGCCGGACTCTCGGCGATCTTCTCAATCACCACCGGCCAGAGATACTCGCCCTGGCTGAGCGCCGCATACAACGCCGCCCCCTGCGCACTCTCCCGCCACTCCTGCGCACTCCGGCATACAATACAGCAGAGTCCTGCCTCCCGCGCCGCAGTCTCAATATCCTCAGCCCGCCACTTACTGAGCGCCCGGGTTAGCGCCTCCTTATTGTCGGCACAATCAAGGAGCCGGAGCATTCCCCGCCGCAGCTTGGGAAAGCCACCATTGATAAAGACATACTTACCGTCTCCGGTCGGGTAGAGTCCGACGGTCGGATACTCGATATCTGGAAAAGGTATGCTGTAACCGTTCTGGCGCAGATAATTACAGCGAAAGGTAGACAAAGCCGCCGCGACGATATCCAGCTCCAAAGCCTGCACCCCAGCCGCAGGATAGCGTAGCCGCCAGAGCTTGTCGATCAGAATCCCCTGCGCCAAAAGCGCCGTAGCCGCCGCCTCGCCGACCCGCCAGGGCGTATCCAGCACCGGATCACTCCCGCTTACTTTCAGCTCCAGCCCGCTATCTGCCTCAACCCCGAGATTCCCCAGCAGATTCTCCAACTGCGCCGCCACCACTGAATTAGTAATACCCATCATTCTCCGCCCTCCACCAGACTATAATCCAAATATAATATCCAAAGCCAATACGCTCTACCCCATGCCACGCAACCAAATTAGATATAAACCGCCACCCATTTTTTGTCAATAAAGAAAACCGAGCACCCAGTAATATAATCCTCCTCTCCCCCCCTAATAATCTACCTATACCCGTCAAATATTCTTATTGACTCCCAACGCCCCCACTACCTATTATTGAGCAAATCAACTATACCCCAGATCTCTCTACCCAAATAACTACAGGATGAGACCATGCCAGACTATAACACCAACACCAACGTCACCGACCTGCTCACAACTGGCGAGATACAGAAAATCCTCAGCACCCCTGAACACCGTGAGGTCTATATAACACTTATCGAGTATGCCACCAGCCCCACCCTCACCGCCGATCTGGATAAGAAGAGAATACAAAAATCTCAGCGTGAACTTGAGAATAATTTTAATGTGTTGCTAGGTTGTCACGAGGATTATCAGAGTAAGATGAATTTTGTGAATGAATAAAAGTGTTATTAGGAATAGTTAATGGCTATAAGAACTAATACTCTAAAACTCAGTATTTGAGAAGAAATATGAGGTCGTAGCGTAGAAAACGTAAAGTTGGTGTCCACTTTTTCTAGGGCACTGCAAGTATTATGCGAACATTTTATGAAATTTAAAAGGTCTGTATAACAATGATTGACTACTTAACTTTAAATGGGAGGAAAGTTATAAACAAACTCCCAGCATATTTTAATAATTTTTGCCGGAGAATTTATTAAAAATATTGTTTCACCGGCTGTAGGAGCTTGCGCATTAAAGTTAACAGGTGACCCTATGCTTAGTGTTGCAGCTTTTAGTGTAGCATCTAGCATGCTTGATTATATTAAAAGTAATAATACACCTAATGTTAATATAGATGAAATTAGAACAATTTGTAAAGATAGTCTAGCAGACATTGACATAAATACACTTAGAGGACAGCTAGTTGAAAAAGGGATTGCAAGTGAGGATGATATTGACTCGTTAACTGACGTTATCGAGTGCTATAAGAATGGGCAGTTAGATTTTGAGAAAGATGTTTTTGCCAAGTTCAGTGAAATCGAGAATAATGTAATACTAAATACAATAAATATTGATATATTATTTACGAAGGTTGCTGAAATAGGAAGTTATGATAAGATAATTGCTTCAATCAAATCACGTATTAATAAAATTGAAGATAGAGTGAAATTATTAGAAAACATTCATTCGATAATTGTTAATGTTAGAGATAACTCAAAAATTATTACTAACAATAACACAAAGTACTATAATTATAGAAACAGAGCTGTCCCACTTGTAGGAAGAGAAAATGAGTTTGAGCAATTAATCAAATTTATTTTTACTGGAAAAGGCATTTATAACTTTGGCTGGTATTCAGTTAAGGGGGTTGGTGGAATAGGAAAAAGTAGGTTAGCTTTAGAGCTATGCTTTGAAATGATTAATGTATATGATTGGGATGCTGGATTTTATAACCATAATCAAGACATTAATGTTGCATTAAATTGGATGCCGCGTAAACCTACTCTTATTGTTATTGACTATATATCTTCTCAGCCTAAATTATTTGGAAATATTATATGTTCTTTAGCGGAACGTTACGACGAGTTCCAATATCCGGTTCGAATAATTGCACTTGATAGAGAATCTGGTAGTAGCTATATGGACGAAATGTATAAATACAACAATCCAGTCCTATTAGACTCCTTTGATTGTGGCACAATGAAATTATGTTCGATAGATGAAGAAGCTCTTTGGGAAATTTTTATAATTATTTGTAAAGAGTATAAGCAAACAATTACGGTTTCAAAACAGGATTTCATTAATAGCTTGAGAAAATCTGGTGTTGCCGGCAGACCACTCTTTGCTATTATTGGAGCTCTTTCATATATTAATAATTCTGAGTTAAGTTTGTCATATAGTAAATTACTTAATGTCGGTATTAATGAGTATGAAAGAGTATGGAAAAAGTATAACTGTTCAGAACAAGAAGAAAACTTAATTATATTGTCAACAATTACCCAAGGTATAAGTATTAATAATGAAAATAATGAACTAAATATTAAAAAGTGCAAGTCAATTTGTCAGTGTGTACATGAATGTACAGGGTATATTGATTTCTTTGAGAACAGTGGCAGCATTTTTCCACCTGATAGTGATAAGACAATTAAACGTCATCAGTTCTTCGTAGAGCGTATTGATGATGATCTTTTGTTGCCTTTAGAGCCCGATATAATAGGAGAAGCATATGTTCTAAAGATGTTTTCAATACGTTCGAATCGATTTAAGGGTAAGATCCTTTCGCTAGTTTGGAGGATAAATCCATCTGGTGCAGCTACGTTCTTATGCAGACTAATTCAGGATTTTTTAACTAACCAAAATTTGGAGGAAAAGGAGATGATATTTAAACTAATGTCACCTCCTAGTAATAAAGATTCCATAGAATGTTGGAAGCAATATACCCCACATGTATTAAGTTCTCTATTTTCTGCAAATCTATTTGACAATATGTTTGAGTATTATTCTATTGTACGACAAAATTTATCTGATTCAATATCTGATGAAGCGATAAGAGTTCGTATTAACACGAATACAATTGTTGCGCTTTGTACAATAGGAAACATTGACAAGGCTCTTGAGTTATATCATGAATCATATCAAATTTCTATAAACCATAATAATATTGAATTGACTGCACTACATTGTCGTAATGCGGCTAATATTAGTTATTATTACTGGCAAAATGATAGAGTAGGCAATATTTTAGAATTATACAATAAAATTAAAATTATTGCTATTAACAATAAGCATGAAGAGTTTTATTTTTGGTTAATAGTCATTGTTTATAACTATTTAGGTGCATGTATGCAGTATAATTATAGTAATGAATTAATACATATGCATAACGATATTCAAAATATAATATTATTTGATGCTCTTGGCGGCAAAAATTCAAATCGTATTATGAAATATAAATTAATTATTGAAATGCAGATGCTTAATTACTTATCTTATCATTCTACCTTTGAACAAGCTTTAAGACAGTATATTAATCTTATAAAAAATATTAAATACAGAGATAATGTATTGATGAGTAGTTTATATCATGATTATTCAGGTTCAACATTACTAGAAATAAAATCAAAAGTATTGCGTACTTTTGCAATATTATCTGTAAGTAGTAATAAACTTAACACGTTAATTGATCTTATTAATGAACTGAAACTAATTTCAGATATTAATAATGATTACAAAGTGTTGCATGAGCTTATTATCCAGTGTAAGGATATTTCAAAACAGAGTCATTTTACTACTATAAATAAGTACTTAATTAATGAAGAAAAAAAGCTTTGTAATGCTCATAAAACTATTAATTTCATGCCAGAATCAACTGAGGAAAATATCAAGAGTATTGAAAAACAAATGCAGGCATCGTCAATTGAAGAGATGGTGGAAGAGTTTTTTGCTAATCAATTTAGAAAAAAAAATCGTGGTGAAAATACTCGTTCTGAACTTCCTGATTTTGTAATAAAAAGCATAAAAAAGGGAGATGTTTTAAGGGCAATTAAAAAGAATCCCAATAAGTATAAAGGACAAATTAATACAGAAGTTCTAAATAAAATACTGAGTGCCAACCTTGATGGATCTTTAGGTGAAGTTAACGAGTTTTATGATTCAATTAGCTCAAAATTACCGAATAAAATTATTGGTAAAATTGCTAAGAGAAACTAATAGTGCAGTGCAAAGTTATTAAGTTGCTAATAATAAATAACTAGGGATTCTGTTTGACAGTGCAGTGCCCTAGAAAAAGTGGACGGTTAAAGTGGTCTAATTTTTCAGACAAAAATAAGATTAATTTAAGGTAGATTCAAAACAGTTAGAAATGAAGCAGAGGGCGTAGCCCGAAGCGGAGTTTCTAACTGAAACATCTTCTCTATGCAACTTCTTTGTTCTTCTTGCTATTTAAATACGCCTCCTTAGGAGTACGGTTGCCAAGGCTAGAATGATTTCGCTTTCATTATAATGATTACACTCTCAGTTTTTATTCGCCGACTCATAAAACCTTCGACATACCTTTAAAAAAGGTACTGCTTAGTTCTCGCCTGCTCGAACACCCAGCATCTAGGGATATGCCAAACGTCCATGCAAATGGACGGGCTGCGAGATGCAGCCTCAGCCAGTAACTACGTTACTGCCTGTATCACACGCCTTATAATACAAAGGAAATCACGTTAGTGATTTCCCAGACCATCATCCATATAGAAAATTGCTCTTGCAATTTTCCCACCTTTTCTCCTGAAAGCCCCAACCAAACCCTCCTCAACCCAGTTTGCACTCACAAATCCCCACACCACCCTAATCACCCCACCGCCTTAGCATAACTGAAGACTAAATCTAGCTATAAATATAAGTAAGATTCAACCAACCGTAAAAAGAGGTACCGACCACACCTCAAGTGCAATCGGTACCTCTTTATTAGTTTGGCGGAGCGAGAGGGATTCGAACCCCCGAACACACTCACATAACGCCTATAACAGCAATAATTTACCAGATACTACAAGAGGCAATGTGACCAAAAACTGCCCAAATCGTGTTCAAAATGACCAAAATCAAGAGAACAAACCAGCAGACAGTAATCAAGTTGCAGAGGCTGTTTTGGCAATAAATTCCCTGCCTTTATCAAATGACGAAAAAGCGCAAATGATAAGGTTGTTAATAATGAAAAATTGATACTTACAAAATTCAACTTATCGCTCACCAATTTCGGGGAACGATTAAAACATACTTATGTCCATAATTGGACAAAAGGTTTTATTTAAATTTGGCTAAAACTCGGTTTCTATAATATTAGAAAGCGTATTATACAATCAGCTGATGAGCATAAGATATTCCCCAAAATGGGGGAAAACTCGATTACTAAAAATTGAGTAAGCGACCAATAAATTTTG
The DNA here is from genome assembly GCA_963556115.3 of Planctomycetota bacterium. GTDB lineage: Bacteria > Planctomycetota > SZUA-567 > SZUA-567 > SZUA-567. The sequence goes on from CAUVYI020000008.1 coordinate 103,353, forward strand.
TTTGACATCCAAGTATATTTGTGTATAATAATATTTGTTGAAGGTTATCCGTTCCTTCAATGCCTCCATAAAACAAATTTGTACTTTTTGCCTGCTTGACCAGAAATCTGGAGAGCAGGTTTTTTTAATGCCTAAATCATCCAATAAAATTCATACAAATTTGTCGTAAAAGGTTGACTAGCTAATCTTAAACCCGTCTAATGCAGATAGGGCATGATAACATATAGCAAACGGAGGCTTAAAAAATGGATTTACTGGACTACAAGAACAAACTGGATTACGCTGAGAATATATTGATTAGACTGGAGCGATATTCTATCGATTTCCCTACTAATATTGAGACACCTATTTGGTTTGATGAAGAGACCACTTCTGGAGAATGGGAACAGCAAGATTTACAGGAATTTTTAAACTTAGAACGCAAGCTGGAAGCACCAATATGCTCAGGAGATATCAGATATTTTACTGAATTAAAATATACCACACTTGATGGAAAAAACTTTCCACTTAAATGGTTGAAGTATCTGGAACTTGAGCATTGCATATATGAAACCCCAGAGATTGATCAATATAAATCAGACTCACGTTGTACATATCCAGCTTTTACGATTACCGAACTCCATAAGAAACTGTTAGAGTGGTATAAAGTAGTTGGCAAATCTTACAATTTACAACAAATACCACTACCAACATACACCCCGATCACAGTCAGGAATCTGCAAACAGTTGTTGAAGATATGATTACTCACTGCCAACAAGGAAAAATGCTTATCGACAATGAGCTGATTGCACCCAAAATACAACCTGCTATACCAGTAGCAATAGACCCTTTAAAACAATATTTGGAAGATGTACAAACAGGTAAAATTGAACCTTTTGATACTCCACCACCACCTGAAAATAATGTGTGGAGTGAATTAGATATTGATATATTGCTAGCCTTAAAAGGTACTTTCTGTACGCAGCCACAACTTTTCAATGAGTTAAACCCTAATGGAGATATTGAAGGTAGATCTAGAGAGGCAATTCGAGATGCTATAAGCAAAAAAAGTCTTTTGCGCACTTCAGGTATTGTAAAGAATAAGCCGGGTTCGGGATATTATAGAATAGATGCCACATCTACACTCAATTAATAATAAATCCGTCTTAAATATTTGCCCGTAATTTGACCGTAATGACAATTGTTAGCTCTTGCCGTAAACTGTGTGTATAAGTTAAAAACAGTTTATCAAAAAGGACTAACACAATGAATGTTGCAAAAAATCATGATCTATCAGTTCAGGAAGTAGCCGCTTTACTTCATTGCCACCCCGAAACAATCCGCAGATTAATTCGCTCAAAAAGAATTAATGCCTACCGCCTCAACAAAGAATTTCGCATACCTCAGGTAGAAGTTAATCGCCTTCGCTCACCCTCAGCAAAGGAGGTTGATTAATGGACTATCTTTCTACAGAAAACAAAGTCAAAGAAATTGCAGTAGCGTTTAGACACGCACGTACCGACAACAGACGTAGTATGCACAGCGAAGTTGTCAAGGCGGTTTTGTATTTGCAATCAATCTTCGGAGATGATGCCATAAAGATTGATATGATTATCGAACTTGCTCGAAAAGCCAGTCGTTATGATCTTGAGGCTGAATAATGATTGTTACTAAATCTCCATTACAGCGCATAGGTTGGGGCGCATGCATTGCGGTAGACCCAAGGCTAAGCAAACCAACAAAGATTATAGCGCATTCATTCATGCTTCACTGTAGTAATGACAATGGAGAGTGCTTCACATCAATTGGTACGATTTGTAAAGAAACCCTACTTGCCAGACCTTCAGTTCTTAAAGGTAAAAAAGAGCTTGAAACTCACGGTTATTTGATTGTTAAACGTGAAAAAGATGGAGACATTAACAAAGTAAATACATATCTGCTGGTAGTTAAAGATATTACCCACCTAGGAAATATCATTACCCACCCTAGGAAAGATTATTTACTAGGGGTAGTTAATAATATTGCCCCTAACAAGGTCAGTAAAGAACAAGGTCATAAAACAAGGTCATTCCGTCCGCCTACTCTAAAAGAATTTCAAGCATTCTGCAATGAAAATAATTTCGGACACATTGCCCAGAAAGCTTTCAAGGGTTATTCAGAAAATGGCTGGTACGACACACAGGGCAATGAAATTAAAAACTGGAAACAAAAATTAAGAAATGTTTGGTTTAAAGATTCAAATAAACAAAGTGATAATTTTAGTAAAACAAAATATGAAAGGCAAAAAGATGACACAAAAAGCGGAAGTGAATTCTAGTAATGTATTAACACAGGTTTTTGGTGAGAGTAATTATGTTTATCAAGAAATCACACCCCAAGAGCTAAAAGAGAATCGTATTAAAAATTTATTGCGTAATTCGAATATTGCACCTCGATATGCAGATTCTAGGATTGATAACTTTGAACCTAAGAATGTAGGACAACGACAAGCAAAAGAATTTGCTGAAGAGCTTACCTTTGATGGTGGATGTGGAGCTGTCTTTATTGGTAGCCCAGCAACAGGAAAGACACATCTTCTTTGCGGTATCCTGAAAAAAGCAGCTAGCAAAGAGCATACAGTGCTTAGAACAAGTATGAATGAATTTTTTCTTGAACTTAAAGATACTTTTACAGATTCATCAAAGTCAGAAAAACAAGTTTTAGATAGGTATGCTAAGGTAGATGTGCTAGTGATAGAAGATATCCAGCCAATGAAGAACTCTGAAGATAGTTGGCAATACAAGAGCCTGTTCATGCTGCTTGATCGGAGATATGAAGCTATAAAAAACACGTTTGCAAGTTCAAACTGTACAGGAGCAGAGCTGAAACAACTACTCGACCACCAGACACGTAGAAGGTTCTCAGGAACAATCTTTAATTTTGATGAGAAATGATTTGAAAAGAGAGCTTTTAAATGGATGCTGAAGTTTATGAAATCAGACGATTGCAAGGCTGCCCGGAATGGTATTGCATAGAAGAGGCAGAACGGGCACGTGAACCGCCAGAATTGCCCCAGAATCCATTTTTACAATTTAGTGAAAGTAATTACTGCTTTCCTCAAATTAAAACCAATACAGCTCATTCAAAGGATAAATCACAATGAAAATGAGACTTAAATTAATCAAACTATTTTTCAAAAATGAGCTTGAATGTTTCTTAACGCTAAGCTTATTGCAAAAGATAATTATTACAATCATCATGATACCAACAAGCATTATTATCATAACTGATATTTTTATGGATTCAAATAACTATAAATACCTATTGGAGAATTCAAATGACACCAGAAATTAAATCCGAACCAATCTTAAAACCAAAATTACTTAATCGAAAAATGTTAGCTGATTATTTGTCAGTTTCAGCAAGTCAAATTAGCCGATTATGGCGTGAGCAAAAAATTCCTCAAGGTCTAAAGCTAGTCGGTAATAGGCGTTGGGATGTATCGGAAATTGATGAATGGATTCGAGCAAAATGCCCTGACCGTCAAACTTGGCAAAGCATGAAACCATAGATAACCATAGGTAATACAGTCAAACAATTGAGGCTGTTTTAGCAGCTAGCAGCCTCAAAACCAAATTTATACGCAGGGGTAATTTGTACTTAAAGAGTCTACAAATCAAGGTGTTTACTTCAATGAAAGACCTGACTTTAATTCAAATAAAGGCAGGATAAAAGGGCAGTCGTTTTTTCAGACCACCTTGGAGGCAACCTTAATAACACCGAATAAAAAAGGATATATGAATCATGGATACTTCAACAGCAGTACAGCCAATATTATTATCAGCAGCAGAATCTGCCAAACTACTTGGAATCGGCAGATCACTTTTTTATAGCCTCCGCAGCGAGGGAAAGCTTCCACGACCTCGACAGTTAGGCGGTAGAGTTCTCTGGCAGAAAAGCGAACTTGAAAAATGGATTGATCACAACTGCCCTACTCAGCAGCAATGGGAGCAAATGAAGAAACAGAAAATATGAATTTGATAATCTGCAAATAATGATGTATACTTAAATAACTATTAACAGCATACCTATGAGGCTTTAAGAATGAGCATTAAGAAAAAACCAAGTGGAAAATACCAGATAGACTTACACCTGAAATCAGGCGGTAGATTGCGTATGGTAGGCTATACCGACCGAAGAGCAAGTTCAAAGCTTGAAGAAAACATAATTGCCCTTGACTCATGTATAGTCGCAGGAGAACGCCCTGACCGTAACTTGACCGAATGGTTAGAAACACTACCAGAACGAACCAAAGAAAAGCTTGCAAGGCACGGTTTAATATCAAAGGTATCACTTGAACGCTCAAAAACCATACAAGAGCATTTAGAAAGATTTATTGCTTATAAATTATCACAAGCCTCAAGAGGTATTATCAAGCCCAAACAGGTCAAAGTTATGACAACTAGGCTTAATAAACTTATTGACCAATGCAATATTTCCTGTATATCAGATATTAGCCAGAGAACTATTGAAAACTGGATGACTGAGAACACACTAAATAATACATTCGCACCCAAAACAATCAATCACTATATTACTGCATTCAAACAATTTTCATCATGGCTATATAAGAATAACATATCTACAGAGGACACACTAGCAGGACTCCAAAAGATTAATATTAATTCTGGTAATATCACATTCACCAGAAGAGCATTAACTGAAAATGAAATCAACAGCCTCATTCATGAAGCAAAGACATCTTCAATTACTAGATGTGGTGTTACAGGCACTCAAAGAGCTTTAGCATATCAAATTAGCCTCTTCACAGGTCTAAGGTATAATGAAGCAGCAACCCTAAGGCGTGATGACGTAGACTTAGAAGGCAATACAATACGCTGTAGAGACATTAACAGCAAGAACGGGCATACTACTACCCTGCCCTTACAAGGTGAGCTTGCCAGCGAATTAAAGGCTTATTTTAGTAATAATCCCGTACTGCCTTTTGCCAACATCTTCCCACACATGCCAGAAAAAGGCATAGACCTTCTCAAGAAAGACCTTGAGGCTGCCAATATACCTTATGAGACAGAAGAAGGAAGAGCAGATTTTCACAGCCTCAGGCATACATTCTGTACTATGCTTGCAAAGTCAGGAGTACTACCACAGGTAGGGCAAAAATTAATGCGACATAGTGACATCAAACTAACAATGACGACTTACACTCACTTACTACTTGAAGATCAAAGAATGGCTGTATCAAAGCTACCAAGCTTAAACATTCAGCCAAATACACACGCTTTAACTGGTACAGACGACATTCTAACCGACTCTGAAATAGACCAAAATAAAAAGTGTCCAAAAAGTGACCAAATTCTGCCCAAAAGTGCGGTTTTCAACAATAATCGTATGGACACAAATGGACAATCAGAGCAAAATATCAACAATTCTCAAAATCACGCAAACACCTGCATACCAAGCACAAACCCAATAAAAAAAGGTATCAAACGCACGTCAAATGCACTTGATACCTCTTCATCAAATTGGCGGAGCGAGAGGGATTCGAACCCCCGGTGGCGCGAACCACACTGGTTTTCAAAACCAGCTCGATAAACCGGGCTCTGACATCGCTCCATCGATTAATACGCTTTAAATTGTAGAAATAGAGTATAGTAAAATGCCGTGATTATGCAAGTGCATATTGATTTTTTTTTTAATTATTTTATAATGGATTTTTCCAGAATTATCATCATGCTGGACAATAACCAATAATATAGTATTTACCAGTTAGAATCTGCTGTTTTTTCAGCATACTCCGGATTTTGCCCCAGTATTGAGGCTGATCCGAATTCCCTCTATTCCTTGACCAATTTGCCCCAAAAGCCAAGAACTACAGGAGTTTTCAGATGCGTATACTTGTTACCGGTGGAGCTGGATTTCTCGGCAGACATATTCTAGACAAACTGCTGGATGCGGGCTATAGTGATATCAGAATTTTATCCAGAGGCAAATATCCAGATCTCAGCGAATGCGGTATCGAGGTTATCAGTTCAGATCTGGCAGACAAAGATGCTCTTATCAGCGCCTGTGAAGGGGTGGACAGCATCTTCCACGTTGCCGCCAAGACCGGCATCAGTGGTCGCCTCAAGGATTATTACCAGACTAATATCCTCGGCACCCGTAATCTCCTCCAAGCCGCCGGGATGCGTGGAGTAAAGAACTTCATCTATACCAGCACCCCGAGTGTGGTCTACGGCCGTGAAGAGATCCGCTACGGAGACGAAGAGCTCCCCTATCCGCATAATTACCTCACCCACTACGCCGCAACCAAGGCCGAAGCCGAAGCTATGGTACTCGCCTACAACGGCCGCGCCGGTCTACATACCTGTGCCCTCCGCCCCCACCTCATCTTCGGACCGGGAGACACCAACCTTACCCCACGAATTATCAGCCGAGCCAGAGCCGGCAAGCTCAGAATTATCGGTGATGCCAAGAATCTGGTCAGTGTCTGCTATGTCGAGAACGCCGCAACTGCCCATCTCGCCGCCCTGACCCAGCTCGAGCGACAAAATCCCAAGGTCTGTGGTCAAGCCTTCTTTATCAATGAAGACACTGAGGTAAACTGCTGGGATTTTATTAATACCCTTCTGCGTGCCTGTAACGCCCCTGAGGTTGAGCGCCGACTCTCCAGCAGCACCGCATATATTGTCGGCACAATACTCGAATATCTCGCTAGCATCTTTGCCCCCGATTGGGAACCTCCACTCACCAGATTTCTGGTTCTCCAGCTCTCAACCAGTCACTATTTCTCCAATCACAAAGCCAAAACCCTTCTCAACTGGAGTCCACAGATAAGCCTATCCGAAGCCATAATCCGTACCGCTGCCGAATTCAAAGTTTAATCTAAGCTAATGAGCCAGTCACACTCACTGGCGTAACTGACTCATCAAGCGTCCCTCCCCTATCGGCCTCTCCACAGCCAGATCTATTCTGATTCACCATCACCCGCGATAACCCTACACACACTCATAATTAGCTAAAACTTGCCAAAGTCCTCATCATCAAGTTTTATAACATCTCTAGGGCGTACAAGCCCGGCATTCTTTACCGGCTCTTCATTCATTCCCCAAGTATGATCATTAACTTTATTACTTGGCGAAGCTAACTTCTTATGCACCGGTCTCTTCGTATCATGCTTGATATTCGCAGTCTGAAGAACAAAGCTGGAGATAAGTCTATCCAATTCAACAGACATACTAGACATCTCTTCACTTGCACTTGCAGTCTCTTCAGAGTTAGCGCTATTTGACTGCGTCACCTTCTCTATCAGCTCCAGAGCCTCGCCTATTTCCTGCATACTCTTCGACTGCAACGACGTAGAGGTAGCTATACCGCCGATAAGCTCACGTGTCTGACTAATACCACCGACAATATTATTAAGCGACTCAGCTGTAACTTTACTCATGTTATTACCATGATCAATTTCAGTTACAACATTCTCTATAAGTGAAGCTGTCTCGCCAGCCGCCTTGGCACTGCGAGCGGCAAGGTTGCGTACCTCTTCAGCCACCACGGCAAAGCCCTTTCCGTGTGAGCCGGCTCTAGCGGCCTCAACTGCGGCATTCAGCGCCAGCAAATTGGTCTGAAAGGCGATATCATCGATAGTCTTTATAATCTGCTGCACCTCACTGGCTCTGCCGGACATGGTGTCCATAGCTTTGCTCAACTCCTGCATCTGAGTCTGACCCAGCGTTGCGGCCTTATTTGCCTGCACGGCATGCTCATTGGCGGTAGCGGCATTCGTAGCGTTCTCATTTGTCTGTTCATTAAGAGTATTTATCGACTCAGTAACCTTCTCAATTGTTGCCGCCTGCTCGACTGCACCATGAGAGAGATCCTGACTTGCAGAGCTAACCTGTTCAGCTCCCTGGCTTACCTGCCTGGCTGAAAGACGAACTTGAGCAAGTGCGTCATTAAAGTTCCCAACCATAGCCTTAATCGAATTACCAAGTTCATCATCTGAGCCTCTGGCCTCTATAGAAACATCCAGATGCTTATCAGCAATTCTATTTGCGACATATGAAATATGCCTGAGATATTTCTGCAGCCCTACAACCGTTCTGGTAATATCGCCAAATTCATCACGACGTTTAAGTGCATTCTGAAGTTGCAAACTATCTTCACCAGCATTTACACGCCCTACAGCAAGATTGGACATCAATTTATCAAGTGTTTTAAGTACCTTATCTACAGAGCCTATTAAAACAATTACGACAATACTGATAGCAATAATAAGCGCAATACCAGCTATAAAGAATAGAATGTACACTCTGTCCAATGAAGCAAGAAGTTCTTTTTCCGGAACACTCAGAATTATCAGCCAATCATTATCAGTTTTTGTTACTTCTGCAATTTTATGATCATTGATTGACTCCCACCAATACCTGGCTTCACCATCATTCTTCAATGCATCAAAAAACATTTTATTTGTTGCTGCCACTCCTGGTTTTTTGATAAATTCTTCATTCATTACTAATTCAGGATTTGGATGTGCCACAACCAGACCGGTACTAGACAGAATAAAAGTATATCCGGTTTTCCCGGCTGTAGCTTTTTTTACATATCTGTCATAGATATCAGACATCTTGTTACCGATAAATAGCACCCCGACAACACTATTTCCCTCTTTTACCGGGACTGACACACCGAAGATCAGGTTTCCCGAAGCTCTATTTTCAATAGGATCTGTGATGTATGCCTCTCCGCCGATAGACTTTTTGAAATACTCCCTGTCCTTGACATTGACACCTACAGCCGCAGAACTACTCGCCGCAACTGCCTGGCCGTTCTTATCAATGAGTGCAATGATATCAAATTTACTATTCTGCTCTACCAGATTCTTTAGGTGCACTCCCAGCTTTGTCGCCAGAGCCTTATCACCGCCCTGTACAGCATCGACAAACTCCTTACTCCCTGCCATTACACCGGCAAGCATTTTATCATTTCTAAGCTGAGCGTTTATCTCATCCCTGACGGATGCGACCCGATTTCGGATTGTATTCTTCTCAGAACTCAGCACAACATTCGACATATCCCAGCTTATATAAAACTGAATACCACCGGATATAATAACAACAGCACCGATAATCCATAAGAGCATTTTGCTTCTGAACTTTAAACGGGTGTTTTTCATTGACAGCCTCCTTTGCACAAATGATGTTTGAGCAAAGGAGTACTCTGCTTAAACACCTACACAAATATGATACAAACACTTAACACACACAAATTAAGTTCAATATAAACCATACCACACAAATATCTCTATTCAAGTTAACGCCAAATTATCTCACTTTTTTCCTGTCATTTTTTTAACATTTTCTAGCAAAATAATGCTTATATCGAAAATAATTATCCTTCTTGCAGAACTAAAAAAAAACCCTCCCCAAACTGAGTGATCCACAACCCAATTATATAATTAAAGTTATAACTATCCATGATACATATCACCGCCCCATAAAATCCCTATTACTCCCAGAAAATTATCATAATACCAAACCGGCAACAATGCCCCCCGATAGCTCGCAAAACGCTATCCTGTTAAACCAACAAACGTCCCATAATAATAACCCCCTCTACTGCACCAATGGCATCTATCTTAGGGGCAAAACTAACATGAAAGGAGTATTTTTCACCATTGAGTAGCTCAATACTGGCCTTTTCCAATTCTATCGTCTCCCCCAGAAACACCCTCTCAATCGCTGCAAAGATATGTTGATCTACCGAACGATAAAGATCCCCGACAAATTTATAGTATGCGTCTTCCGACTGAATAGCAGAGAGTTTCTCCGCCTCGTCATTCCAGAGTATCACCCGTCTTTGCTTATCCAACCCGATTATAACCAACGGCGCATTCTCCACAATCGAAGTCAAGACCTGGTAAGTCTCGATAAGATTCGCCTCAGCCTTACGCATCTGGGTTATATCCTTACAGAATACGGCAACCTTTACCACCTCTTTATTCTTATCGGCAACCGGTATGAACATCGTCATCACCTCAAAACCATTGATATTCTCTTCTACCTTTATCGGCTTACGCGTAAGCGACACTTGTTGAAAATACCCCATCCGTTTCTCGGCAATCTCACGATGAAAGACCTCGTATAGATTCAGCCCGACAATCTCTGCCTGTGACCGATCCAGCAGCCTGGACGCTGAGGTATTGATCGCTTCAAACTTACCATTTTTATCCAGCAGCATAATACTGATAATAGTATTCTCAAAGATTGCCTGCATTACCATCTTATCTTCTTCAAGTCTGTCTTGCAACTTACGACTGTTAGTTACATCATGCAGACAGGCCAGTAGCAGATCCGGCTCATTCGGCACTATCGTCACCGCATAAGTCTTACCCAGATACGAGATATCACCGACCACAATACTATCGAGTTCCATTGATTTATCCAGAAGAGTTCGAAACTCACAGGTAGCGTCAATTTCTTTCATCCACATGGTCGAGCAGGACTGCTCATCCCGCGCGCCCATAGCATACCCGGCTCTATTGGCTTTGAGTACAATTCCGTCATTCTGCATGAGAATCATCGGATAGGGGGTAGCATCAAGGAGGAGTTCATTCATATATGATATCTGCTCCATGCTCTGCTGCTCCTGTATCTGTTCGGTAATATCGCGAATCACCCCATCATAGAGAAAGACATTACCAAACTCATCATGGTGCGGCACAATCACACTCTTCACCCAGCGTGTTTGCCCGTTCTTATGTTTGATTCTATGTACAAGCTCATCGACGGTCTCCCCCCTGGCCATCTTATTCGCCCGGTCAAGAATCAACTCCTTATCGCTAGGGTGTACCATGCGAAACCAGAGGTTCTCATCCTCGAAAAACTCATCCTCAGAATACCCGGTGACATCTTTACATGCGCCGCCGTGTATCGTCTCGATTACCTTCCCGTTCTTACACCTGACACTGAACACATAATCATTCATCAACCCGGCAACACTGTGATACCGATCATCACCGGAGGCAAACTCATTCCGCCGGAGCAACTTCCCCGGTATAGTCATAAGGAAACCATTCTGCCTAATCCGTCCTGTGGACTGATCCTTAAAAAACTCTCCCTTATTTATCAGCCAGACGGTACGCCCCTCAGTGGTCTCACCCTTTATCTCCACCTCATACCTTGAAAGAATCCCCAACGCCTTGCGCATTACCTCTCGAAGGCGTATCTTTTCATGTGGATCAAGTGCTTCACAGAGCCGATGATTGAAAAAAGCGATATCCCCTTTGGGGATACTGATGAGTGAATCGATATCCCCGCTAATCTCTGCTTTTATCGCCTTCGCTTCTGGGTCAGCCCCTACCTCCATAACCAACGAGTAATATACATGGCCCAGCCGCGAAGCAAGATTATTCACAAATTCAGGGTCGGCATGTGCATCATTTATTTCCATTATTCAGAACCTTCCAGTCAGCAGAGCTTAAACCAAGACCAACATTTAGTATTCTAGCATCATATTCAGATTTGCGCAAGACCAGTAAATAATTAATATTATATTCTTTTTTGAACTTTAGATATATATCTATAACCACTTCCTCACCTCTGTAGTCAGCCCGTTTTATGAATAAAACATTTTTTTTTGGTAAAATTAGCTTATTACCTTTACAAAAATAAAAAGTCCAATAGAATCTTTTTTTGAACTTATAATTATAATTTTGGACTACGCTTCAAAGAGTAATTTACGGGGAAAAGAAGTGTATTGATTACCACTTTCTAATACACCGAAGTATACCCCGATCTTTATAATATTGTTTGTATAAATCAAGGTAGTATATAACGGAAGACGGTTAGAATCCGTCGCGGATGCGCCGCTGTATTTGGCACTAAATCCTCACTCCACTGCGTTCTTTTACGTGAGAAGGTGTAAGGAGAATCCAGCCATAAGCCAGAAGACGATATACTGCCTAATCTTATTTCTCTCGCATGGAGAAGAAGAGATGAGCCCCTGCTCTAGCAGTGCAGGGTTCATAATTCTATTCTTAAGTGAGAGATTATTATCTCGTAACAGCGCAAATCTGTTGCTTACTGGAGAAGAATTATGAAACTGAGCCACTTATTACCCTTAATGTTACTGTTTGTATTCCTAACTGCCAAACTGCAGGCTGATGATATTGACGTAAAATCTCAACCGCCATCTCCCGCAGCAAATACCGACTCAACCTCCAATACCACAGACAAAGCGAATAAACCCCAAGCTCCAGCAGCTAAAACATCCACAGACAATATCCCGGCACCTGCCAATGACGCCAATGCTAAACATACAACAGCAGCGAATACCACTACCGCCTCAGCAACAGATACGGACAAAGTTGACGCTAATGCCGACTCCGACAGTGATTCAGGAGAAATTACCGTCACCGCCACCCGTATCGTCAAGAAAACCGCCGATGGCGGTACAGTCGAGGTCGACCTCTCACAAGACTCTGATGTCACTACCTCTGTGGGACGAGTCACCCAACCGGCAGACTGGTCAGGCTCATCCTTCTCAGTTGTCACCGCAAACGACCTCAATAAAACCGGCACCAATACCCTCGCCGGCGCCTTCAAATATGTCCCCGGCGTCGATGTCTCGACCTACGGCCAACCCGGCGGTTCGACCACAATCTCAATTCGCGGTGGCGGTTCAGACCAGACCTCGGTGCTTATCGATGGTGTCCGAGTCAATAGCACTATCGGTTCCGGCGGAGGCGGATCCTTCAATCTAGCAAGTATGGGTACTGCCGGGCTCTCCAGAATTACGGTGCTGCGTGGTCCTCAGAGTGCTCTTTACGGCTCTCAAGCGATGAGTGGTGCCGTCGATTTGCAGATTAAAAAGGGATCGGGTAAACCCAAGACCAAGATTGCGCAGGAAATTGGTGGTGGCGTACATATGCTCTACCGTACCAAAGCCTCCTCAGAAGGCGGTAACGACAAAGCCAACTACTTTATAGCGGGTGAATGGACAGAGACCCGAGGGCTGGGTTCTTCAGCCATACCTACCACACCAACCCTGTATAACGAGTCCGATGGTTATTCTCAGCCGGTATTTATCAGTCGCGTTGGCCTGACCCCAACTGAGAACATAGAGATAAGCCTTATCGCCAATTACTCCTACCTCAGATCCAGTCAAGATCTTGGTGCCTTTCAGGATTCACCCAATCCATACTCTACCGACCAGGAGTTCTTTCTACGTCCCAAGCTCTGGGTCAGCACTTTTAATAATACTTGGGAACATGAACTCGGCTTCGCCTACATCGACAGTCAGCAGGCAACTATCGACGACACTACCGATACCGACTCAAGGTATGACGGACGCTCGTATCAAGTAGACTACAAGAGTACCTTAAAAGCTCTGGACTGGAACACCCTGGTCGCCGGTGTAGAGTATCGCAATGATACCGGACATGAATCCGGTACTTCAGGCTATTATTGGGGAAACCTCCTAATTGTAAACCCGATAACCGATGTCGAGAAGAGCAGCCTCTATGAATATGATTTCTACGCGCAGGATCAGATTCGCCTCTTCGACGAGTGGTTCATCGTAAACTTCGGCGGGCGTGTAGTCAACAACGAACTCACCGGCACCAACTGTGTCTGGAATACAGATGCCACCTTCAACCTCAAGCCCACCGGCACCACACTAAAAGCCAGCGCCGGTACCGGCTACAAAGCTCCAACTCTATACCAGCTTTACGCTCCCCCTACCACTATGGGTAGAGTAGGAAACAAGAATCTCAAGCCAGAAGAATCTTTTGGTTGTGATGTCGGAATAGGCCAGGACATACTGGCTTTCTGGAAGAAAGACACCCTTATATTCAACGCAGACTACTTTTACAATTACTATACCAACCTCATCCAGTTCGATATGGTCAACAACACCGGTTTCCAGAATATCGGCAAAGCCATGACCTACGGTGTTGAGCTCTCCGCTACCCTCAATATCACCAAGGACTTCCAGCTCATCGCCGGCTATACCAACCTCCAGACCAAGAATCTGGATGATCAAGGCGACAACTACGGCAATGCCCTAGTACGTAATCCCTGGAATAAGGCATACATCAACGGCAATCTCAATCTCTTCGATGAGAAGGTAAATCTCAATGCCGGGGTAATATTCAATGGTGCCAGTTACAGCGATGCCAACAATTTCTATAGTAATGATCCTTTTGTCGATCTCAACGCAGCCGCTTCCTACCAATTCACCAAGCACTTCCGGCTATACGGCTCACTCAACAATATCCTCGGGGAGAACTGCTCACTGGTACGTGGTTATCAAAGCCCCGGGATAAACGGCGTTGTCGGTATCGAGGCTTCATTCTAAACAGGATAACGAAAGATGCAAACAGATTATAAGGTTACTGAGACTGCTGAATACATTCTCCTTGAATTCCCTTCCCCACTCCGCTGTCTTACCAGTGCGCCACTGGGGGGTGGTCTCGGTAACGCTTGTAATTTTCTCAACTTGAAGGTAGAATACAATATCGGTGAAGACAAGATTCATCTCAAACCGTACCCGACCCTCACCAAATACTGCCAACAGCTTGGAATTTCTCCGGAGTCCAGTGTCGGAATGATGACGGCGGCAGATCTAGCCACCTTCTGCAGTGCGCGGGAAAGCTTCCATGACCTCTGGATTGATGCCTGCATCACTACCGGCCTAGGCAATTCACGCCGCGCGGGAGAAGAGGCGGATTATTGCGAATTTGTAACTCCTCACGAACTTCCCGCCGGCACGATCAATATTGCGGTTATCAGTAATATCAGCTTTACCGACAGTGCCCTGGTTGAAGGGGTCGCACTGGCCGCCGAAGCCAAGACGGCTACCTTGGCCGAATATAAAATTCTCAGCACCAAGTGCGGCAAGCTGGCGACCGGTACCGGTACCGATGCCATAGCCTTCTTTTCCGCCCCTGACGGAGAAAAGACAGATTACTGCGGCAAGCATGTACTCAGCGGACAGATGCTGGCTCGGGCTGTCACCCGAGCCCTGAAAGGCTCACTGAAAAAATACTTTATTATTACTGCCAAAGCCGACTGGAAGTAACCCTCCAGCCCAGAAGAATCAAGGATTAGATCAGATGCCACCAAGAGATGAAAAACTACGAACCAAGTCAATATACCGCTTCAAGTATGTCCAGGATCTCCTGCATACTACCGATTATCAGAAGCAGAACCGGCTCTTCCTGCTCTACAGCCTGCTCCTGACCGCAGGACTGATTACAGGTGGTATCCTGACAGATGCGCTCTTTTCCAGTCTCAATAACCACCAGGCTACGGTACAGATGAGTCAGGGTGTCGAAGCGCTAGAGCTATGTGATGTGGCGGGAATAAAGCCAAGTGCAGCAAGTAAAGCTAGCGCAGCAGCCAAGGCTGGTGAGAAAAAGAAGAAAGAGGAGCCGAAGAAAGAGGAGCCGAAGAAAGAAGAGCCAAAGAAAGAGGAGCCGAAGAAAGAAGAGCCAAAGAAAGAGGAGCCGAAGAAAGAAGAGCCAAAGAAAGAGGAGCCGAAGAAAGAAGAGCCGAAGAAAGAAGAGCCGAAGAAAGAGGAGCCGAAGAAAGAAGAGCCGAAGAAAGAGGAGCCGAAGAAAGAGGAGCCGAAGAAAGAAGAGCCAAAGAAAGAGGAGCCGAAGAAAGAAGAGCCGAAGAAAGAAGAGCCGCCCAAAATGGTCGAAAAGACCGAACCAGAAAAAAGCGGAACCGGTGCTAAAGCTGACTCTGTTGCCTCCAAAGCCAGTACCGCCTCTTCTGGAAGAAATGCCACCAAACGCCAACGCGGAGTAAAAGATCCTGCCCAGATACGCGCCAACAGTACCCCGGTCTACCCCCAGGTTTCTCGAGAAAAGGGCGAGGAAGGCAAGGTTGTCTGTGCAACGTGGATAGATAGTTCAGGAAAAGCAACCAAAGTAGAGGTGGTCAAGAGCAGCGGTTTTCCACCGCTTGATCAATCCGCAATGGCTTATTTACAGCAGGCCACCTATACCCCGGCCAGAAATTTCCTCGGTGAGAATACCGCTTCCAAACGTAATTTTACCATCAATTTTAAGCTGGAGAATTAAAGAAATCATCTATGCACATACACTCAACTAAATTTAAAGCCTCAATTTTAGCGCTAGTCCTCTTTCTTCTCGGACTGATCCCAGCACTTTATGTTTCCTTTGACCAACCAGGGATCCTTCCCCAGGATTCAGGCAGCAATACTGCCACTCATACTCCAAAACGTATTATCTGCACCTCACCGGCACTCTGTGAGATAGCCTATGCTCTTGGCCTAGGCACAGCCATAGTTGGTCTCGGTGACGAATGCACCTTCCCGGCTCAAACCGCCGAGGTCAAAAAAATTGGCAAATGGGGCAGCACCAGCAGCGAGGTACTGGTAAGCCTTGAACCCGACCTAATCCTGACGCAGGGAATGGATACCGCATTAGAGTCCTATGTCAAAACCAACTCCGTGCCAGTGCTCGATATCACCATAGATAACCTGAACGGCTTATACCAGGCGACCTCTAGAGTCGCCGCGACCTGTAACATTGAGCAAAAAGGGAGTGAACTAAATACTCAGATCCGCAGACAACTAGCCGACATCAAGAAAGAAGCAGCAAACACCAAGCCCATATCTGTCTTTCTTACGCTCGCCCGTAGCCCCGGGAGTCTCTCTGGCATACTTACCGCCGGCAAAAATAGCTTTCTCAGCCAACTTTTGGTTATTGCCGGGGGCGAGAATGTCTTCTCCGATGCCCACGGCCTCTGGCCGCAGATCTCACGTGAATCCCTGCTAGTTCGTTCACCCGAGATTATCATTGAGTTAATTCCCCATGCCTGTAGCCCCGAAGACATTGCCAAACTCCGAGCCGATTGGCGAGAGATGTCGGATCTCCGTGCCGTCAAAACCGGCCAGATATACTACCTCTGCTCCCGCCAGGCCATGATTCCAGGACCCGATGTCTCCCTAACCGCGCGTGAACTCTACACCTTACTCCACAAACATAAGGACAATGAATGACTCCCCCAATTATACACAGCACAAACCTAACTTATAACCGCGCCGACTGGCAACTCAATATCGCTGACTTCACCTTAAAATCAGGTGAATTTCTCGGTATAATCGGTGCCAATGGTGCCGGTAAGAGTACCTTCCTGCGTCTGCTCGCCGGAGTTCTCAAACCCGCTTCCGGGACGATCAATCTTCTAAATAAAAGTATAACCGCCTATGAACGTTCAGCCGTAGCCAGGATCATCGGCTACCTCCCGCAGGAAAATTTCTGTCAGTATAATGCTACCGTTTATGAAACCGTCGAACTTGGGCGTTTCCCGCACAAAGGAGGTTTTGCCGCGCTCAGTCCCCGCGACCGGGAGGTAATAGAGGAGAGCCTCGAGCTTACCGGCCTGCTCGCTTACAGCCGCAGACGCCTCTCAGAGCTATCCGGGGGTGAGCGCAAACGGGTATTTCTTGCTTCAGTACTCGCACTCGAACCCCAGGCTCTACTGCTGGACGAACCGGTAGCCGCGCTGGATCTACACCACCAATCAGAGTTTTTCCGACTCCTGCGTCGTCTCAGCCGTAAAGGGATGGCCATCGCTGTAGTCACCCATGAACTCAACCTCGCCTCGCTCTTCTGCAGCGAGATAATGCTGCTCAATAACGGCAAACTGATGAAACGGGGAAGTCCTCCAGAAATTCTTGATGCCGAGATGGTCGAGAAGGTCTACGGCAAAGGTCTGAGTGTCTTTACCCATCCAACCTGCCAAGCACCGATTGTTCTACCGCTGAAAGATTTGCAAGAAAGTGAGGTCTGCCGATGAATTACCGAGCCTTGAGCGGTTACCTATTGGTATTTATCCTCGTTCTTCTCTTTACGCCGCTGCTAGGAGCCGAGCCGTTATCCCTGAGTGAGATAATTGATAACTGGGACGCTCCGGTCAACACCGGCAGAGAGATACTCCTGCACTACCGCCTACCCCGCACCATACTCTGCCTCCTCTGTGGCGGAGCACTGGCCATGGCTGGTGCCTCCTTCCAGGCCATCTTCAACAATCCACTAGTCGAGCCTTATACTCTTGGCGTAGCCGGTGGTGCCGCAGTCGGAGCCTATCTGGCTATTGCCTTCCCCACCCTCTCTATCTACTGGGGTGTATTCGGCTCACAACAGATACTTGCACTTCTTGGCGCATTTCTAGTAATGTTCATGTCCTATCAAGTCGCAGCCAAACAACATCATATCAGCCCCCAAACCCTACTCCTCGGCGGTCTGACTATCAGCATAATCTGTAGTGGTTTTATTGTACTGCTGAGTTATATCTCCAGCCCCCATCAGCTTGCACAAGTACAGCGCTGGATGCTCGGCGGCTTCGACTACGCCGGTTTCTCGGCAATTTTCTCGTTACTGCCTTTCTTCCTACCCGGCGTCGGCCTGCTACTCTACTTTTCACCGGCACTGAATGTCCTCAATCTCGGTGAAGAAGCGGCACAAGGACTCGGAGTAGATACCAAAACACTCTACATCTCGGTATTTGCCGGGGGTGGGCTGGTCACCGGCGCCGTAGTCTCCATTGCCGGCCCGATCGCCTTTATCGGCCTGATCACCCCACACTTTGTCCGACGCCTCAGCGGATATGACCAACGCCTTATTCTCCCAGGTTCATTCCTCCTTGGCGGCTCGGTTCTTGCCATCAGCGATATGCTAGCACGCTCCTCAATGCGGCTAATCTGCGGCTCACCCACCGAGTTCCCCGCTGGTATCATAACCGCGCTGATCGGCGGGCCACTCTTTATTCATATGCTTTACCGCTCATCGAGAAGCTAAAACTCTGGATTGCGGGAATTGGTTACAGTCAGCGACGGCTCTCTGCCTCCGACTCTCGTTTCCGGTCACAGCTACTCCAATAGGTAGCCAGAACCGCACCCGATATATTATGCCAGACGCTGAAAAATGCGGCTGGAATCATCGCTTCCGGGGTAGAAGCAAAGAAATTCTTAGCCAAGGTCGCCGCCAATCCGGAATTCTGTAATCCCACCTCCAGCGCTAGGGTTCGCCGCTGCCGGTAAGAAAAACCGTAAACCCTGCCAAGAAGATATCCTGCCGCCAGACCGCAGAGATTATGGAGTATAACCGCAACAATAGCCACAAGTGCAATACTACGCAAATTTACTGAATTCTTGGCTACGATCCCGGCAATGATTATCAAAATTGCCCCCATTGCCAGTACCGGCATCACCCGCAGTACCCACCCAAGCCTATGTTTAAACATATTCACCAGCATGCCCAGCACTACTGGTAGAACAACAATAGTAATTATGGATTGAAACATCCCGAGATAATCCACAGCAAAACTCTCACCTGCCAACAATAACGTCAAGAGCGGGGTAAGCAGAGGGGAGCAGAGCGTTGAGCAGGCAGTCAGAGATACCGATAAAGCCACATCTCCACCCGCGATGTAGCTGAGCAGATTACTAGCCGTCCCTCCAGGACAAGAACCCACCAGAATTACCCCGATAGCAATCCCCGGCGGTAGCTGTAAAAGCCGCACCAGCAAATATGCCACACCAGCCATAACTACATACTGTGCTACCAGACCGAGTAATACCACCTTCGGAGCTCTGAGTACTTCGCGGAAATCATGTGGGCGTAACGTCACCCCCATACTGAACATAATCAACCCCAGCAGGGGAACAATACAAGGCAGAGTCCAGAGAAAATACGCCGGTAAGAGCAGAGCCAAAACCGTCACCAGCACTACCAGCAGAGGAAATAGTAACAACATAACAGAATAATAACACCTTATACTAAGCAAAGAGAGAGTAAATAATTAAACAGGGCGTGGTCTATACCCACGCCCTGCGTTCAAGCAACAATAAACAGATTATTATTTCTTTTCCGGTGGCAACAGCACCAGACGAATACCCAGGAAGTTATACTGACTATCCTTATTGGCATAGCTACGATAACCCACCCGGCAATGCTCTGGCAGATTACTCCACGCCCCACCACGTACCACATAATGCTTGCCGCCACTACTAACGATCGGATCAATCTGTATGTTATCCGCACTGAGATACCCATCGCGGACATACATATCTTCACACCATTCTGCCAGATTTCCAATCATATCATACAGCCCCCAAGCATTCGGCTCCAACTCCTTAACCTTCTTGGCCGAGGTCAGAAGCTCTGCGCCGGTATAGCCAATCTTGAGCAGATCATCCTTGCTGCTGCCATTATAATATGGGGTATTGGTACCGGCTCTAGCCGCCCACTCCCACTCCGCCTCGGTCGGTAGTCTTACCTCCCAGCCCGCAGGCAACGCCGCCTTAATTGCTGGTAAGAGTTTACTCTTCACCTCAGTATAACTTATATTCCATACCGGATAATCCCCTTCACCACTATCCTTCTCACCGGTTATAGCCATCCAATCCCTGAGCGTCAATTCATTCTCCGCCATATAGAATGGGCGTGAAATCTCAACCCGGTGCAGATACTCTTCACTGCTCCGCCCTACCTCATCCACCCTGGTACCCATACCGTACAAGCCTGGCGGAATAAGCTTGAAGGCAAGTTTAGCCCCCTTGATATCTTCGACCAAATCAACCGGCAGATCATACTTCGCAGCAGTCTCCTGCTGCATCTCCTTGGCCTTCTCCGCTCCAAACACCCACCATTTATTCTCCTTGAGCTCATCACGTGAGGAGAGTTCCTCCTGAGTCTCTTGGGCGGTAAGCTCCGCTGCTTCACGTCGCGCGCGTTCCAACTGCTCCTGCGTCTGCGCACTGACCATCTTCTCTACCGCCTCCAAAGCTCGTTGCTCACTCTTCTCCGCCCTCTGGCGTTCTGCATCTGCTATCTCTTTCTCATGCAGGGCAATAGTCCGCTGCTCTTTGGCGATCTTCTCCTGGCGCAAAGCTTCCTGACGCTGCTCAAGCGCGATCTTCTCCTGGCGCAAAGCTTCCTGTCGGCGTTCCTCAGCTATCCGCGCCTGTTCATTAGCACGCTTGCTCTCCGCCTCGGCAAGTAGTTTCTTCTCATTTGCAATAGCTTCCTGCTCCTTGGCGATCTTCTCCTGCCGCTGCGCTTCTTCCCGTTGCTCCTCGGCGATAATAGTCTGCTTCTTGGCTTCTTCCCGCTGCGCTATCGCTATCTGCTCCTGCCGCTGCGCTTCTTCCCGCTGCTCCTCGGCGATGCGGGTCTGCTTCTTCGCCTCTTCCCGCTGCGCTACCGCAATCTGCTCCTGCCGCTGCGCCTCTTCACGCTGCTCTTCGGCAATACGAGTCTGCTTCTTCGCCTCTTCCCGCTGCGCTACCGCTATCTGCTCCTGCCGCTGCGCCTTCTTCCGCTCCACTACCGCAATCTGCTCTTGACGCTGCGCCTCTTCACGCTGCTCAACCGCTATCTTCTCCTGCTTTATCGCCTCTTCTCGTTGCTCAATAGCAATAGCCCGTTCTGCCTGAATCCAGATAGCCGCTATCACCGAGATAATCACAATAACTACCCCCAGCGCGGCAACACCCCGGGTCAAAAGCTTGAGTCGACGCTGATGTTTCTCCCGCTGTTCTTTGGCAGCCAGAAGTTCATTCTTTACCGTAGTAAATTCAATCGCCTCAGTCACCAGCGACAATCCTAGATCCAAATCACCTTTTCCCAGAGCCGCCCTAGCATAAGCTACCCCAGCTCGAGTCTCACCTGCCGCCGCCGCCGAATTCTCCCGCCAAAGTTCTACCGCCTGCCGAAAACCGAAGAGCGCTTTGGCATAATCATCATAATCCCCAGACATCTCCGCAACCTTGAGATCACTCTCAGCTTTATCAGCAAGGGTCACCGACTCCGAATGCGAGAGATACTCACGTATCGCCTTCTGAAAGTCCTGAACGCTCTGATAGCGGTCTGAGGGGTTGGTAGCCATCGCGGTATATGCAATGTCGATCAATTCACCGCTCTGTTCGACCTCAACAATTATATTCTTCGCCGCATTCTTGAGGCACTCACGCACATTCTTCCCGGTGTGAGCACGTTTACCGGTAATAATCTCAAAGAGTATCGCCCCCAGCAGATAGATATCACTACAGTAACTAAGCATCTTCCAAGCACCGGCTCTGGCCATTTCCGGTGCCAGATAAGCCGGGGTACCAGCAATACCAGTATTCGGCCCAACCGCTTCGGCCTTAGCCTTATCGCTTACTGCCAGCGCCAATCCCCAGTCCATCACCAGCACCTCACCGAATGTTCCCAGCATCACATTCTCTGGCTTGAGGTCACGATGTATCACGCCGCGGTCATGCGCAAAAGCTATCGCATCACAGACGCGCAGCAGAATCTCGATATTCTCCGAACGGCTCTTCTCCTTAATAGCCGAACTCCACTCTACCCCTGCGACCTGTTTCATCGCATAAAATATATTTCCGCTCGAGTCTACCCCCAGATCATGCACCGGCACAATATTCGGGTGATCCAAATCACCAGTAACTACCGCTTCGACCAAAAACTTTGATTTGGCTTCATCACTGACCACATCACTCTTGATCATCTTCAGCGCAATCGAACGGTCAATTGAACTCTGACGTGCAGAGTATACTACCCCCATCCCACCTTCACCAAGTTTTTCCAGAAGCTCAAAGTCAGAGAAGGTACCGCTCGGCAAGCCGGAATCACTCTTACCGTCACCGCCGAGAGTCGAAGAGACATTCCTCGGTCTTACATTCACCGAGATCGAACCGCCACTAAAACTTACCGTCCCTCCCGTTCCTGAAGTACCGGAACCGGTAGTGGAAAAACCCTGGGATTTTTGTTCAAGGCGCTGCATCTCACTGGCGCCGACAGTCGCCCGCTCCGCTGCCGGATCAACAATAGTCTTATCTCCGGCGACTGTCTCATCCGAACTTTCAGGGTTAACCAGTGTCTTACCAGCATCTACCGTAGTATCGCCAAGCGCATCTTCAGCCCCAGCTCCACTCATGTCAACGGTCTTAGCGCCTTCAGGCTGAACTACAGTTCTCCCGCCCGCAGCAGCAGCCAGGGTTTGTTCGGTCGAGCCCTGAACCAGGGTCTGAGCATTATCAGCAGCGAATACCGTCTCCTGTAGATAGGTCAAGCTCTGCTTCTGAATAGTAAAGGTCTGAGAATTATCGGAATTATCAACCAGAGTAACCGCGATGTCGGCAGCTCGGCTCTGATCTATTGTAGCCGCCTTTATCGTAGCCCCGACCTCGGTAGCATCCGCGATCGTAGCATCCAACGTTTTATCCAGTTCACTCTCAATATTCTTGTCCAGAATAGTCTTGTCAAGCTCCTCTTTTTTACTCATTTTCAGACTCACCTATTATAATCATTATCAGAGAACAAACAAAGTCACAGTACCCGCCACAGTACACCCCAACCATTATTCAACAATCCGTTTGAATGAACGAAATGCAACACAAACATCCCACCATTATGTAGGCATGCAAAATAATATACAATAATTATTCGATTATATTGACTTTGAGCAAGAAAAAAACCAGCTAATACCAATTTAATACTAATATTTTTTAACCACCGGCCACTAACCAGCCCTCTCTCTACCGCGCTGGAGAGAGGAAGTTGAGAATAATTTATAATAAGTGATACTCTTGCTGACAGGAGACTATGCAGTAAAAGCAACCGATACCGTACAGTCTTTGAGTAATTCCTGATCAAAACTCACATGCGCTCTGACCTTGTCCGGATGGGCAATATCTCCCCGTTCGACAACCCGCTCAAAAGCGGCAAGCACCTCCGGATCAACTTGAGTTCCTGCACACTCCCGGAGAATACTCATTGCCTTCTGTACCGGCATGCCATCACGATAGGTACGGTTACTAGTCAGAGCATCAAAGGTATCGGCAATAGCTAGGATGCGCGATCCTATTGGAATCCTCTTTCCCGCTATCCCCTTGGGATAACCGGTGCCGTCAAACTTTTCATGATGACTGCGCGCCGCCTTGGCCACCTCACGTATTGAGGTCATCTCACCCAACTCCGGCATTTTAAGGATAATCTCCGAGCCGACCTCGGGATGCCGCTTGATAAGTTCAAACTCCTCGTCAGACAAGCGATTCTTACTACAGAGTACCGCCTCCGGCACCCCGATCTTACCTACATCATGGAGTAAACCCGCCAATTCGACAACAGTTCGCTCCTCCTCGCTGAGAGCCAATTCATCAGCAATCATCAACGAATAACAGGTCACCCGTTCCGAATGCCCCTTAGTATACTTGTCCTTGGCCTCAATCGAAGCCGCCAGAGCCAGCATCGAACCGAAGAACATTTTTTCCAACCCCAAATGCAGACGAACACGCTGGAGCGCCACCGCCACCTGATGCCCCGCCGCCGCCATCACCGCCAGAGTGCTGTTATCAAAATCCCCACCATATACTCCGGTCGAGTCGGTATAAATCACTCCAATTATTTTTTCATGGGTTGCCAGAGGCACACACATCACGCTCGACACATCATTCATTACCAGCGACTCAGCCACGCCAAAGCGCTCATCCTCACCCGCATTCTCGGTTATCACCGATTCCCCAGTCTTAATCACATAACGCACAACAGTATTACTGGTCTTGAAGGTCTCCCCAACTTTAGAACTACTGCTATACTTACTAGCAACCGGTTCAAGCAAGGTACTACTCTCATGATAAAGAATAACCGAACATCTCTCTGCCTTGGAAATATCAAAAACAATATTGATCGCAATATCAATTATCTCTTTCTCATCCTTTACCTTATAAAGTTTACTAGCAAGATTGCAGATAGCGTTGAGCCGCTGTGCCAGATCCTTGGCATCAATCTCAACATGTTCCAGATCATCTACCGGTCCCTTGTCAATATCAAATTTTCTAGCAAAATTGACACTATCAGTATCCAGCTCAGCCTCTCCTTCAAGATTTACCGTAGGCTCATCCTTATGACTTTCATCCTGCAGCGGAACAACCTCTATACTACTACCGCCGATATCAATTATACCATCGCTAAAATACTCAGTCTTCTCGGTAACCGGCACCCCATTTATTTTGGTACCGTTGCTAGAACCAAGATCATGCACAAAAATATGGTTATCATTACTTATATCGATACGACAATGCATGCGAGAGACCATCCCGTCAGAGACCGTATATGTAGCATCCGTCCCCCGGCCAAAGACAGCATTCTCGCCGGTAGCAATACTCCCAACCGTCTCTATTCCCGCAGCATCCTTGATAATAATTTTAAAATCCACTATTCTTCCCCACTCAGTCAACCCACCAGAGAGAATTCAAAACCAAATATTCTGCTCCCTTACACTCCATTACCAATACGATTCAACTCCACAACCCAAACTCAATAACCCTACAAATAACAATGATAATAGAACTATAATCTTTTTCAACAAATATTCCTGTATTTCACAGCATATTCTCAATATCACACATAAAAACCAGACACAAGCGCTCCAGACGCCAAAGCCCAGAACTACCCAAATTATGCACAGCTCCAGAACCTCAAGCTAATCCCCACTCCTACAACGCACCCCCCGAAAGCACACTTCCCGCAGCGAACTCATTCTGCTCACCAAGCTCCATCTGTTCGACCGGACTTATCCCGAGGCTATCATGCCACTGCTTGAATACGGCACTAATCTGCTGCTGCAGGTTATCCTTATCAATACCTTCATTCTGCATCTGCCGAGTAAGAAAAGCTAGAACATCCTTGCTAGCACGGTCACCGTTCTCGGATAGACCGCCTGCAATACGTTCCGCCGAACTCACAATCTCCGGCATCATGCTATTCAATTCCTGAGCAGTCAGGCTCTTACCTGCAGTACGGTGTTCCTTGATGATATAGCATACAGTATTAAGAACCTCGTACGAGTATGCCAGCTTCTCATTGCTCTCTGCCAGGCGGCTCACCCCGGCCGAGAAAGAATTTTCCGCCAGGCGCTCCGAAGCATCACCTATATTTATCGCCAATATACGCAACAGATCATTGGCGATAAGCGCCTCACCGCGCGCCTGCACCACGCCATCAATAGCCTCCTGGACAATATCGACAATACTCCCTTCGGTTGCCGCAGTAGCTCCACTGCCAGATAGACTCATTTCATCGCCATCGAACTGCGCCACAATCTGCTCGAGCAGCATATTGGCATTCTCCAGACACTGCTCACAGCTTGAGACCAGAGAAGCAGTCGTCATTGTGTCACCCATAGCATCCTGGATCATTGAATAAATCCCCGGATTCTCCAATCCAAGCTGAGCAAAGGCATCGACAGTACGCGTAAAGAGCACCTGCACCTCCTGGCTGGTTATCACTTCGGCAAAAGGATTGGTTACCATCAACTGCCCGGATCCGGCATTGGCATTGACCGCCGTACTGTTCTGCGTCTGAGCAGACTGCGAGTCACCATCACCCACAGACTCAGCGGTGCTACCAGCACCCTGCTCCGCCGCATTCGCCTCTTCACCGGCGGCTACCTCCTCGCCTGTAGCTTCAGGCGCTGCTTCTGCATCTGCCTCCTCGCCTGCAGCTTCATCCGCCGCCGGCTCTCCCTCTCCTTCCGGCTCTCCCTCACCTTCCGCACCACCCTGAAAAGGCTCCGCTGCCGATTCTCCACCGGCATCTGCACCAAACCCCGTGCCCTCACCTAAGAATCCTCCAGAGGCATCCCCGCCCAAGCCCGCGTACTCACCTCCAAATCCACCCCCGAGCCCCTCGCCAGCAAGCCCCAAGCCTGCAAGAATAGCGCCAGAATCACCGAGTCCGCCCAAACCCAAATCCTCTCCAGCACCAGTAGCCGGCGTCGAATCAGTAGAACTCGTATTATTATTTACCACCGTTGTATTCTGAGTACTAGTATCGGTATCTGTACCATCTGGACTAGTCGGCGTAACATCTCCACCACTAGCGCTATATACCGTCGGCTGAAAAATAAAACTACCATTTTCAGCATTGCCAATATTGGTATCAGCTACCGTAACAAATGTCGCCGCAGGAATATAAACATAATACTCGTTACCTTCAGTAATCGAAATATCATTATCGGCACTGATTGAAGCAAAAGCTGCCAGTAATTCAGCAACATCGATTGTCACCGTAGCTGTAGGCACACCACCGTTGAAGAAGGTATCTCGGATATAATCCACCCCATTGCTCTCAGTAGCATCGGCAAATTTATACTCAGTCCATTCGTGAGTAATCTCGTCATAGAGATACAGCGCATCATAACCAAATAAAGCCTGATGCTCGGTAACGCCCTCTTCACCTACCATAATCAGCGGCCCCGTAGAAACCGGATTACCGGAAATAGTAACATTGAACGGATTGAGACAACTATCAGGGTTGAGCATCATTGTCTCATCAAAACTCACAGTTATAACCCCATATTCAGAAGTGGCATCACCCGGAGAATATGAAAAATCGGCAATAGGATCGATAACTCCTTTCAGAATCCCTGAAAAATCTGCGAGTTCAGTACTGTCAAAGTACTCGCTCTCAATATCGACATCACCTCTCTCCTGCACCCAGTCTCCACCCTCGGACTCATTGCCGGTATCATCAATACTAGCCGTCACACTCGCCCCACTGATATCTTCTACCTGCGCAATGAGTGCAGCACCAAGTTCACCACCGCCGGTATCACAGGAGATCAAATCGATCCTCCCTTCAGCACTGAGCAAACCGCCGAGCCCAACAAAGAACTCCTGCTGCTCAATATCAGTCGCCAACGACTCCGCACTCACAATCTCCTCAGCAGTAAGGTATAGCTCTCCTGCGCTACCATGGGTAATTATACCTATACTCTCTAGCTCCCCCCCCTCGGTCAGACCCTCCAGTTCATTAATCACCTCCTGCAGATCCTGGCAGTCACCATCATAGGTTATCACCATCACCCCGGCGCCAACACTATCTATCAAATCTTCAACACCTTCAATATCATTATTGATTAGCAACACCTTCCGTCCAGCATCCGACGCCGCATCATTGATAGCTGCAACCATCTCTGCCAGACTCGAATCAGCAATAACCCCGTCAGCCGCATCCCCCCCGGGCTCAACATTTGCAGGGGAATCATCAGTGTCGTCGCCAACAGCGTCTACAGCACAATCCGCCTGCTCAACCGAAAGTGCAGCGGCAGAATCGACGGCTTCAGAGTCAGACCCACCCTGCGCAGTACCTTCGGCAGCCGCAACCGGCACACTCCCGTCCAGTACAATACGCTCTTCCATCACCATCAACTTGCGAATCATCATTCCACCTCCAATCCACAGAACATATTACCTGCATGTAAGAAAACGCCCATACCATTTCAGATTCATACCAATACATTATACCGCAATTTCACAAAAATTCCTCACACTATTTTACATAAAACGAACATTTTCACACACAATGAAGAAAATTTCAGATTATTCCTAAACAAATATTATTTACACCCGATGAAACACCTGTAAAGCCGATAAATATTGATTTTAAAAGCTTTAAACCATTTTTTGATTTGCAATAAATTACAATTTTTATAGAATTTACTCTAATTATTGTAGACAATATACTAAAACAATTGTATACTTTATGCTATAATAAATTGTATTCTGGTCTAAACTGAGCAGAATTAGTAAATTTAAGGTTATATAAGCAACAACCAGGCAGAACGTCCTCAGGTCACAACCAGAGACGAGGCACTTATGTCAGAATTCGGTAGTAGCGCACAGCTTACCGAACCTCGCAGGAAGTAGTTGGGAATTAGCAATTAAACAATAATTGTTAATATACTGCGAACATACTGGTAATACCGCGCCAGCTTGCAACAGGGGAATCAGAATAAAATGGGGAAAGAGTTTCACCAAAACCTCTTATGTAATAACTATTTACACAATTCAAGATTATTTTTGAGTTGTGTAATTTTAGTGCTACTCATTAGCCTCACTGGTTGTGGCATGCCTACCGCTGAAGAAGAGCTGCAAACCCGGATGCTCAATGCCCGCATGGATCTTGATACTTACAACGAATTGAAACCTGAACTTATTCAAGGGGTAGACCTCCAACAAGCCATTTCTCTAGGACTTAGCTACAACCTTGAACTCTGGCTGGCCAAACAGGAATTATCTATACAGAAAGAGTTGAAGAACAGCACTCTGGCCAATATGCTTCCAGACCTTACCGCCAGTATTAACAATGGGTGGCGCGACAGCCATAGTGCCTCAAACTCTATCGGTCTCTTCACCGGGCAGGAAGCCCAAAATGTAACCTACTCATATAGTGACATGCTCGACCACACTTATGGCGGGGTCAACCTCCTGTGGAATGTTCTCGATTTCGGAGTATCTTATTTCCGTGCCCGTCAGCAGAGTAAACAGGCTCTGCACGCACTCCATGAAATCAGACGTATCCGGCAGAAACTCGCCTATGATATCACCCAGGCCTACTGGCAGACGGTCAGCCTTGAGTTAATTGTCAAACGCGGTGAAACCCTTAAAAATAACCTTGATACTGAGATTGCAGCCATCAGTGAGAGTCAGTCACGCGGGCGGATCTCTGAGTCAGCGGCGATAGAACGACGTTATCCGCTCAAGCAGCAGTTGCTCAAACTCAATGATTATACCGAGATGTACCAGAGTTCCAAACTCCGGCTAGCCCAGCTTATGGGGCTGCCTATCGGTGGCGAGTTCAGCCTCGTCTACCACCTCAGTGAGGACTTCAGCGCCACAGTGGATGTTGAAGCGCTTGAAGAACTTGCTCTGCTCAGACGCCCAGAGCTCTTCCAGGAGGATCTCCAAGAGGAGATCACCCATGATGAAGCCAAAGCCACCATCCTCGGCATGCTTCCAAGCCCACAGTTATTTATCAATCCATCCGGTGATGACAACAAATTCCTCTATTACAACTCATGGGTAACCGCGGGGTTGAATGTCTCATGGAATCTCCTTGATATACCTGGAAAATTCTTTAAGAGCAAGTCTGAATTCAAACGCATGGACTTTATCCGTAAGAAACGCATGGCGCTGGCAGTTGCGATTATCACCCAATTGCGTATAGCCGCCATTGAGTATGATTTTGCCGTTACCCGGTATAAAGAATATAAGGATCTCGCTCAAGACAGCGCCCAGATAACACTCAATGCGCAGAAAGCCGCCAAGGCTGGCAAAGGCAAACAGAGTCTGGTCATTATGAAAGAGGTTGATTCTTTGCGCGATTACGCTGCCAGTATGGAAGCATACAGCCGGGTAATGATTGCTAGAGCCAGGATCGACAACACCATCGGTGCCGATCCTAACGAAGAGGGCAGACTCAGCACAACCGTTCCTCTGCGTGACGACATTGATGCACCAGCCAATCAGAATACCATCTACATTACCGATACTACCTCCCCTGTCTTGACTAGTAATCTCCAAGAGAGCGAACCGGTACTGGTTCAATCCACGACTGTTGAGGATATTTACTTTGTTAAAGATGAGCCGGAGGTATCTGCCGAATACAACCAAATACTTGAGAATTACTACTAAGCGACAGGTTTACTTGATATCCTGCACTATATCTCTAACCTAGTGCCAAGGCGAATGAACTAAACACGAGTCAAGATATTAATAATCAGCAATGGAGAATATTATGACTATATCTTACTCTATATCGCCCCGCTCCGGCAGTCTACTGCTCTGCCTGCTCTACCTGTTCACGCTAACATTTATTTCACCCCTCGCCGCTGCCGATAACACCGAGTTGGATTTCTCACTCACCGAAGATACGATTCTCGGGAGTAAGATCAGAGTCTACCTTATACCCAAAGATAAAGCCACAATATCCTCAGAGATAGACGGCAAAATTCTCTCCCTTCCTTTTGTTATGGGAGATAGTTTTAACCAAGGTGATTTGCTGGTTGAGATCGACTCCGAGCTCGCGCAAGCAGCTCAGGACAAAGCCCTCAAAGTTCTGGAAGCCAGCCAGATAAATCTCGAGGCTATTCAAGATCTGCGCAGCCGTAATGACGCTACCCTGGTGGAGCTTATTGATGCCGAGAGGGACTTGGCTGCTGCCCAAGCCGGCCTCACCCTGGCCCAAAAAAATCTTGCTATGTGCCGTATTCATGCTCCATACTCGGGAAGGGTAATCAAAGTGGAAAAGAATGCATATGAACTCGCCAAAACCGGTGAACCGCTGATCAGTATTATTGATGACAATACCCTGCTGGCTCACTTCTTACTACCGATTACCGAATTTCCCCATACCAAGATTGGTTCCGAAGTCGAGGTAACCATTCCCTTGCTAAAGCAGAACTTCAAAGCTAAAATCAGCCAAATTTCAGCTACCCTTGATGCCGCCAGCGGTACATTTGAAGTTGCCGGAGATATTGACAACTCTGAAAAACTTCTACGCGCCGGGATGAGTGGCTGGATAACCCTGAAGCAGAGAGCAGCGGATAGTAACGGTATAGAGCCATGAGTGTAGAGAACAAACAAGTTAAGAATAATAAGACCATAGTCCTGGAGCAAACAATCAAGACTCTGGCCGCACTCAATACCCTTCTTACCGATGCCACCCTCTGCAAAAATGAGGATGGACTGATTTTTCATCTGCTCAACCACAGCGTATCTTATATCTATTATGACCGCGCCATACTCTTAAACGGCTCTGGAAACAAGATACTCGGTGTCTCCGGAACCAGCAGTCCGGGTAAGCACACCCTGCTCGGCAGCCTTCTAAAAAAGCTCAAACACAATCTCCTTGATACCGAGCAGTTACAGTTAATAAGCGACGACTCCTTCGCCGAAGTACTACCATTCTGGACTGAGTATAAAGAGAAGAGTGAAGGAACTTCCCTACTCTGGCTGCCCCTCAATCTCTATCCTGAAAAGAAGCAACAAAATCCGGTTCTAATATTGGAACGCTGGAATAAACGTACCTGGCGTCCGAGCGATATCAAGATTGTCACCCCGCTGCAAAAGAGTTTCAGCGGCATCTGGAGACTGCTCAAACGTAATTCAGGAGATAGCTTCAAAAAGAAGGGACGGAGAGTCCTTAGCCTCTTCCTACTCGTAGTGGTTATCATCTTCCTCTACTCCTACCGGGTCAGCGAACGCATTGTCGCCCCGTGTGAGGTGGTTCCGGAGAATCCGGCCTCGGTGACCACCGCTATCGACGGAGTTGTTGAAGAGATTTTGGTCAAACCAGGTGAAGTGGTAGCCAAAGACAGACTTCTGGTCGAGCTAGATCAGGAAATCTTCAATGAAGAATATACCGCTGCCGCACAACAGGTAAAAATTACCCGTTCCGAACTTGAGCGCACGCACGCGCAAGCGGTCAACGATCTACAGGCTCGTGGAAGACTCAGCACACTGGAGAACCAGCTCAAAATGGATCTTACCCGCCTGAATATTGCCAAATACCGTCTGGATAAAAGCAAGATCTACGCTCCCCGCGCCGGAGTTATCATGATGAACGACCCCTATGAGTGGGAGGGCAAACCAGTAATGACCGGAGAACGAATCATGCTTATTATCACTCCCAGTGAGAATAAGGTCAAGATCTATCTCCCGCTTGACGACAAGATAGACTTCCCGGAGAACGCCCAGGTAAAGATCATCCTCAACACCGACTCCGCCACCTCACGCCAGGCGCATCTCACCTATCTTTCCAACCACGCAATTACCTCGCCAAATAATACCCCGGCTTTCCTCGCCGAAGCAAAGTTCGACACCAAGATAGAAAATATCCGTATGGGTGTACAGGGTACGGCGGTAATCTACGGCAAGAAGGTCTCTCTCGGCTACTGGCTTATCCGCCGCCCTCTTGCCAGCCTACGCAATCTTATAGGTATCTAGCATGAGTTCAAATGAGCCTACACACACACCTCTGCTACCGACTCTGCGTGCCGACCTCGAACTCTCGGTCGCACCTGATGAGGAAGACGGCAAGCCGATCTGGATGCTCTTTGACCCGGTACACTCAAGCTTTACCCGCATAGATTGGATACAATTTGAAATAATCAAGCGCTTAGACCGCACCCAGACCATGCAGGAGCTTCTAAATCGCCTCAATCAAGAGACAACCATCCGGGAAGACAGCCATGAGATCCTTGTCTTTCTCGACGAGCTCATCAAACATGGCCTTACCACTCAGACCCTGTATAAACACAGTTCTAAGCTGACCGCCGAGCAAGAGAGGCAGAGAGTAGGATTCTGCAAATGGCTAATATTCCATTATCTATATTTTCGCGTTCCAATTCTCCATCCCGACAAGTTTCTGGAGAATACTCTGAGCATCTTCAAACTGCTCAGTTCTCGCATAATGCTCATTATCTACCTGCTGCTGAGCCTCGGGGGAATTTACTTTCTCACCCAACGCTTCAGTGAATACATCCACACCTTTACCAACTTTATCAACCCCAAAGGTGTCTTGATCTACGGTATAACCATTGCCTTGCTCAAATTGGTTCACGAGTTCTCCCATGCTTATACCGCTAAGTACTACGGCAACCGGGTGCCTACAATCGGCCTAGCATTTATTGTACTCTGGCCCATCCCCTACTGCGATGTCACAGACAGTTGGCGAATGCACTCCCGCCGTCAGCGCCTGAAAATAAGTGCGGCCGGGATCTGCGCTGAACTTATAATTGCCGGAATAGCTCTCTTCATCTGGGGTATCAGCAAAAACAACTCCCCCCTCAAAAGCATAACCTTCGTCCTCTCCTCAATATCGCTCATTGGAACTCTCCTGGTAAACCTCAATCCACTTATGCGCTTTGACGGATACTACCTCTTCTCCGATATAACCGGCATAGACAATCTCCAGAGCCGCGCTTTCAACATGACCCGCTGGTTCTACCGCCGAAAAATCCTGGGCATCAAACTGGAATGCCCGGAACCGCAACTCAGTGTCAAACGCAAGTTTTTTATGATCGCCTACTCTATCTGTACCTGGATTTACCGCTTCTTCCTCTATACTGGTATAGCTCTAGTAGTCTATTATACCTTCCCCAAAGTCATAGGTATCTTCCTCTTTGCCATAGAAATATTCATCTTTTTACTCAGACCTCTATATTCCGAAGTCACCATCGACTACAAACTACTCCGGGGCAGAAGGCTCAGCATCCGCTCTGCACTATGCATAATCTTCCTCTTTTGCCTGCTGATCTGGCTAGCTCTCCCCTTCAGCCGCTACAGCAGCATCCCTGCTATCACCGCCACCGATGAATTTCAGATTATCTACAGCCCCAGACCTGGATTGATCGAGAACATCGCTATCGAACGGGGCAGCAAGATAACCAAGGGACAGCAGCTACTCCAGATATATTCCAAAGAGCTCCAATCCAGACTGAAACTGGCTCAGCTTACGATCAGGCAATTAGCCAGTGATCTACGTCAAATATCTTCACTCCCCGAGCATAAGGATCTCCTTCCCCAGACACGTGAAGCCTACCTCCAGGCCAAAGCCAACCTCCGTTCACTCGAGGAAGAGGCGGAACAGAACACTATTTATGCCGATATAGACGGCACCGTTACCGACCTCAAAGAGACACTAAAGAACGGCGTAGCGGTCTATACTGGTGAAGAACTGGGTAAGATATACAATTTACAAAACCTAAGCCTCCGTCTCTATACTACCTCTGAGCAAGCTACCTACCTTGAAATCGGTGACCACCTTGAATTTATCCCCAATTACACCAGTTACCAGGATATCCGTTTCCCCGTCGAGGTCACCAGTATCCGCCCAACCCGCGAAGCCTACCTCAAACATCCTGAACTAGCATCAGTATACAAGGGTGACCTAGAGGTCATCCCCGATCGAGACGGGAGATTAAAACTGGCCAAACCCTACTTCGAGGTAGAGTGCAAATTCCTTGGAGATACTACACCTCTACGCTTTGATCAGCCTGGAAGGGTAAATTTTTGGAGTAGACCGCGGTCATATTTCAAGGAACTAGGTGATCATGTATACCAAATACTGATGCGCGAATCCGGCATTTAAGCGATACCAAACCGGCTGGGCAAATCATTTGTCTATGTTTTTTTATCAAATGCGGAGAATAACTTGCAAAAAATCCTTGTGCCTAATCAGAATAATTGCCTCCCACTCGACACTCGCCCACTCGATGAAATCTCCATAGAGAGTTCTTAATCATAATTTAACTTGACACAAACATAATTCGGACTATAATATTTCGTACAGTAAATATTTCAGCAGAAAGACAAAAGCAGCTATGAATACCCAAAGACTAGAAGAACAAGATAATATTGAAAATAGAGTCCTCCGCTCGATGCGAAGGATAATCCGGGCTGTAGATATCTATTCGCGACACCTCAACGACAGCATCGGTTTGACCACCCCGCAGCTTATCTGCCTCCAGCGAGTAGTCGAGCATTCAAATCTCACCCTGTCTCTACTCACCCGTGAGGTCAGCCTGAGTGCAAGCACAGTTACCGGAATTGCCGACCGACTTGAGGCCAAGGGGCTACTCACCCGCGAACGCGCCCCTACAGACCGGCGCAAAATATACCTTCGTCCTACCGATTCCGGCAAGGAGATCGTTAAGAAATCACCATCACTCCTACAGGACAAACTCTCGACAGCGTTGAGTCGGCTGGAAATTCAGGATCAACTGATCATCGCCGAGTCCTTGGAGAAGATTGTAAAATTTATGGAAGCAGAGAATGTCGACGCATCTCCGAATTTAATCTCAAATCGTTAAACATTAACCCAAAGGAATACATGCATAGCCAAAATAAACTGAGTAAACAAGAAGAAAAGATACTTGACGAATTCGATGCCGCCGACAACCGCTGCTGGGCAGATTGGAAGTGGCAACTCCAGCACTCAATCACCAAGCTTGAGGAGGTGGAGAATCTTCTCGGGGTAGAGCTACCCAAGGATATTCGCCAAAACTTCAAGAAGATTGTCGAAAAATTTCCCATGTCTATCACTCCGTACTACCTCTCCTTGATCGACAGTGATAATATTGAGAAAGATCCTATCTTCAGGCAGAGCTTCCCGGTTATCGCTGAACTGAACATTCTTGATACCGATATGACAGACCCACTCCATGAGGATGAAGACAGCCCAGTTCCCGGCATTACCCACCGGTATCCGGACAGAGCTTTATTTCTGGTAAGTAATACCTGTTCCATGTATTGCCGCCACTGCACACGTAAACGCCAAGTAGGCGACATGGACTCAATTCCAGATAAACGTCAGATCAACAAAGGTCTGGATTATATCCGCAACACCCCGCAGCTTCGCGATATCCTTCTCAGCGGTGGAGATCCGTTCCTCCTCTCCGATGAATATCTCGACTGGATTCTAACCGAGCTCAGCGCTATCAAACATGTCGAGGTAATTCGCATCGGCACGCGTACCCCGGTGGTACTCCCGCAGCGTATAACCCCCAGTCTGGTAAATATTATCAAGAGCCATCACCCAGTCTGGATCAATACCCACTTCAACCATCCACGTGAGATCACCTACTCTTCACGTTTAGCACTGAAGACTCTGGCCGATGCCGGCATACCTCTGGGCAATCAATCAGTACTTCTCAGCGGAGTAAACGACTGTCCCCGTATCATGAAGGCGCTTGTCCATAAACTGGTAGCCAACCGCGTACGTCCGTACTATCTCTATCAATGCGATCTCTCCGAAGGTCTCTCCCATTTCAGAACCCCAGTAGGTAAGGGCATAGAGATTCTCGAAAGTCTTATCGGTCATACCAGCGGTTTCTGTGTTCCGACCTATGTTATCGACGCTCCAGGTGGCGGCGGCAAGATTCCGATCATGCCCAATTACTTGATATCCTGGTCGACCAATAAGGTTGTAATGCGAAATTACGAAGGTATTATTACTACCTATAAAGAACCCGACAGTTACGAGCCGACCTTCTGTGACCGCCGGTGCGATAAATGCGATCTCCAGCTCGCTCTGGACGACGCGGATGAGAAGAAAGCTATCGGCATTGAGAGTCTACTTGCCGACTACGACCAAGCCATATCCCTAATCCCCGTCGATAATGCACGACATGAACGAAGAAAGGAAGATGTATGATGCCAGATACACAACCGGATATTATACAGGAACTCAGCGATGGGAGTATTATTCAACACGGCTCACTGAGCCAGCGGATTTATCTGATCAAAGGCGGCAGCAGACCGATAAACGAACGCCTACAAGAGTTGAGTGAACTCGCCAAACTCAACGGCTATACCAAGATATTTGCCAAAGCCTCACGCCAAGAACTCACCGCCTACCTTGATCAGAAGTATGTTATCGAAGCCTTTGTCCAAAATTATTACCGGGGCAAGGAAGATCTCTTTATGCTCAGTTACTATACAGATCCGCGTCGCTACAATGAAGACAAGATTCTTGAATACAACCGAATCCTGCAACTTGCTCGAAGCAAAGGCAAGAAGAACAAAGTCACCGTAAGCCCCACCGAAAAGGATACTACCGGTGTACGCCTCTGCACCGAGGCCGATATACCACAGATGGTAAAGATCTACCGCAAAGTATTCCCCACCTACCCCTTCCCCATAGATGACCCAGAGTATCTACGCGTAACCATGGAGAATCATATCGACTATTACTGCTATGAACAGGACGGTGTGATCAGTGCCCTAGCCTCAAGCGAAAAGGACACTGCCGCCCTCAGCAGTGAACTTACTGACTTCGCCACCCTCCCCGAGTCCCGTGGCTCTGGAGCAGCCTCAAAACTTCTCCAGGTAATGCGTACCGCCGCAAGCGACAATGGCTACAAGACCCTCTACACCATAGCCCGAGCAATCAACCCGGGAATTAATATTATCTTCGCGCGGGCAGGGTACCGGTACGGCGGCAGACTCAAAAACAACACCAATATAGCCGGCGGCATTGAGAGTATGAATGTCTGGTATCATAATCTTTGAATATCCCATAATTATACCCGGTGCAAATTTAACAAACACATACAAAGGATACAAGTTACAGCGATTAATCTCTTCTGATAACACCCTGCCCCAAACCCTAGTGGTAAGGGCTACTCGCCCTTACCATAGGCAGGTTCATGTTCAAACTCAGAAAAATAGCCCAGCACTAAAGCCCAAACCCTCAACCCACAGACTAGCACTTTTAAACAAACCTTTTATTTTATCTGTAGACCATCCAGACCCTTTACAGGCATCAAGATCCCCAAAAACCTGACCTATAATAATCCAGCCAACAACAGAGTTGTTGGCTGGATTATTATATGCTCAAACACAAAATATAACTCAGTAATTTTCAGACCGCTTAATCATCAAGCTTACGCGCAACCTCTTCCACCTCATACGCCTCAATAACATCACCTACCTTGATATCATCATAACCAACAATACGCAGACCACATTCAAAACCACTACGCACCTCTTTGGCATCGTCCTTGAAACGCTTGAGGCCATCAATCTTACCGTCATAAATCACAATACTCTCACGGATGAGACGTACCTGACAATTACGATTAATAATACCTTCAGTAACATAACACCCGGCAATGTTACCCAACTTACTTGAGCGGAAGACCTCTCTGATCTCGACCTGCCCGATAATCACCTCCTTCTCCTCCGGTGGCAACATACCCTCAAGCGCAGCCTTCATATCCTCTATCAGACGGTAGATAACATGGTACACCTTGATCTGAACATTATGCGAAGCTGCTGCCGTCTTGGCAGCTGAGTCTGCAACGACATGAAAACCAACGATCAAGGCATCACTCGCATCAGCAAAGAGTACATCGGTATTAGAGATTCCGCCCACACCAGCATGGATAATATTAATACTTACCTCATCAGTAGAGAGATCCAGCAAAGTCTTCTCCAAAACCTCCAGTGAACCGGTAACATCCGACTTAATAATCAGGTTGAGTTCCCGCTTATTACCCTCCTTGAGGTAGGCAGTCAGGTTCTCCAGGGTCACATGCTTGCGACGACGTCTGGATAAAATTTCGGCTCTCGCCTTCTTCTCACGTTCCTGTGCAAGTTTTCTCGCCTTGACCAGGTCATCAATCACAAATATCTTATCCCCAACTTCCGGTACATTATTGAGACCGACTACCGACACCGCCTGTGACGGACCTCCCGACTCACAGGTCGCCCCGGTCCAGTCATACATGAGTTTGACTTTACCGAAACCATTTGAGGTCAACAAAATATCACCACGTTTGAGCGTACCGTCATGGATCAATATGGTCGCAACCACCCCTCGATTCTCGGTCATCTCCGACTCAATAACATAACCTACCGCCTTACGATCAGGGTTGGCTGTCAACTCAAGCATCTCAGATTCAAGAAGGATGCGTTCCAAAAGTTCATCTATACCCTCACCGGTATGCGCCGAAACCTCGATCACCCCGGCAGTTCCACCCCATTCTTCGGGGAGAAGTTCCAACTGATTCGAAAGCTCCTGCTTAACCTTCTCCGGATTAGCATTGGGCAAATCACACTTATTCACGGCGACAACAATTGGCACCCCGGCATTCTTCGCATGAGAATACGCTTCCTTGGTTTGAGGCATTACCCCATCATCAGCAGCCACAACAAGCACAGCCACATCGGTAAGATTAGCTCCGCGGGCGCGCATCTGGGTAAAAGCTTCATGTCCCGGAGTATCAAGGAAGGTAATTTTATGCCCGTTCTGCTCAACCGAATAGGCTCCAATATGCTGGGTAATGCCGCCATGCTCACCTGCAGCTACTCTGGTATCACGTACTTTATCCAGAAGAGAGGTCTTACCATGATCCACATGCCCCATGAAGGTTACGACTGGTGGGCGCTCAAGCATCTGCTCTTCACTGGTATTCTCTTCTTCCAGCCTGATCTCTTTCTCAACCTGTACCTCGAGATCTTCATCAACCTTCCATTCAAATTTAATCTGAAATTCTTCCGCGATTGTGATAATATCTTCTTCGCTGACAACGTCATTAACCGACATCATCTGACCGTTCTTCATCATAAAGGCAAGGATCTGATTAATCTTGATCCCAAAGGCAGCAGAAAGATCACGCATACTCATCCCGACAAATACCTGCGGAATCTGGGTCACCTCAGGCTGCGGTTTCTTCAACTGCCCCTTGGCACCCTTCTTACCCCTGGTCTTACCACCACTGATACCTTGCCCGACACCAGACTGTTTAGCCTTGCCTTTACCGGGTTTTTTACGCCCTCCAGCAGAGCGGATGCTCCTGGTGTACTCGGAGTCCATAGCCGCAAATATTGCCGGCAACTCTGGTCTAGACATCTGTCCTTTGAAGTCCGCACGTTTGTACTTATGGGTTGGATGACTCTCGTTCACTTCCTCAGATTCATCGATAAGTACCTCGGCCTTTGACTTACCATTCTTCAGCTTCTTCTTCACATTCTGCTCTTTTGAAGGATTTTTCTTCTGCTTTTTGCCCTGGTTCTTATTATATTCAGGATTTTTGATAATCTTACCCGAGGCATCTTTATTGACCTCAGTAGAGACCACCCGCTCGACCTTGCCACTAGTCTTATCATCCTTTGACTCAACTCGATTATTACTGCTCCGCGACTCTTTTGCCTTGACGTCTTTCCCCGCCCTGCGTTGCTCTGGCTTCTTCTCATCCTGCTTGGAGGCTTTTTTCGCAGCTACAACAGCCTGTTTATCAGTTTTTTCCTGATGCTTCTGCTCTGTCTTGGCCGGAGTCTGTTTGTTCACTGTCTCATTCTTGATCTCAGTCTCTTTTTCAGCTTTGACAGCAACCGCTTTACTCTCCGACTTGGTTGATTCTTCAGGATTATTCTCATCTCGGGTTTCCGCCTCAGTCTTCGGCTTGGCCGCCCCCCGCTTAGCACCCTTGCGCCTTGCCGGCACACGTTTCTTCGGGGACTTGGTAGTCTTAACCTTTTCATTGGCTTCTTTTATGAGTCTAGGAAGTTCTGAAGAACTCTTCTCTGCCCATGCAACCACATCATCACTCACATTTGCAAGAGAATTCTTAATCACATATCCATTATTATTCGCATAGTCCAAAAGGACCTGATAATCCTTCTTCTCAAGTCCAATTTTTGCAGCAAGTTCATAAAAACGCATCAAGTAATCCAATCTGAAATTTATCTAATTCCCGTCAATCCTCAGGTATAGATATGCCACGGAACTCCAGCTCCAAACCGCGCTGAATAACACAATATCATATTAGCCTTCAACAAAGACACCGCCAATTCTACCAAAACCACCGGTCAGACACTGCCTTCACAAAATATATAAATAGGGCTCAAATCACATCTACGCCACCCTATTCTCGGTCTCAGACTAACTCAGCCTACCCTTTACCATCAATCCTCCAGATAACACCAATACCACTCAACACGATATCAGTTACAGCCCACCGGCTATTGTCTACCAGCCGCAAGAAATTATTAATCAAAGATTTTACACAATTGGCAGACTTTAGCAAGCACCAAGCCCTAAAAAACCTCAGCATTTCTAAGCATAATCTTGAACAACACCTTACTCTGCATCAGTCTCTTTTTCTTCGGCCGCTTCAGACTCTCCTCCGGCCTCAATCTCTACCTCCGGCGCAGGAGCTTGCTCTTCCACACTCTCGGCTGACTCTGTAGCAGCGTCCTCCTGTGGTTCAACTATCTCAAGCTGAGCTTTCTCCTCAAGTAGAGGCATACTTACCGTCTTCTTCTTCTGCTGCTGTTTCTTCTGCCTAATCTCTGCTGCA
This sequence comes from Planctomycetota bacterium, assembly GCA_963556115.3. Classification (GTDB taxonomy): domain Bacteria; phylum Planctomycetota; class SZUA-567; order SZUA-567; family SZUA-567. Next base: position 145,020 of record CAUVYI020000008.1, read on the forward strand.
GCTTTCTGATCATTAGCAATACGTTTCTGATATCCATCCAACGCAAACTGATAGATCTCTTCAGCCTTTTTCTCCGCAATTCCCTTGATCTTCATCAGCTCCTCAACTCCAAGCTCCACAATATCCTGGAATGATTCAAAACCAGTGAGGAGCAGGTTATTGATTGTCTGATCCCCCACCCCAGGCAGGCTGGCAATCTCCTCATGCCCCAGTTCGCGCCATTTTCGATGCTGATCCACAGTCATAATATCCAGATCCCAACCAGTAAGCTTGCTGGAGAGGCGTACATTCTGCCCTTTCCTGCCGATAGCCAGCGAGAGCTGATCATTCTCAACCAGTACTCGCGCCCGATTACGTCGGCGATCAAAGTCGATTGATTCCGCCTCAGCCGGAGAGAGCGCATTACGAATAAAGATCTCCTCACTGTCATGCCACCGGACAATATCGATCTTCTCACCATTGAGTTCTTCAACAATACTACGTATCCGGTTGCCTCTAATACCGACACACGCCCCAACCGCATCAACCTTACTGTCAGAGGAGTATACCGCAAGCTTGGTACGATAGCCCGGCTCACGTACCAACCCCTTTATCTCCACGATATGCTCGGAGATTTCAGGCACCTCAAGTTCAAAGAGTTCGCGCACCAGAGTCGGATGAGTTCGCGAGAGTACAATAAGTACTTTATTGCCCTTCTTGCGTACCTGCACCACATAACAGCGCAACCTGTCACCGGGGCGGTAATTCTCTGACGGAATCTGCTCCTGGCGCGGAAGTATGCCATCAGCCTTGCCGATATTGAGAACTACGGTTCCCCTCTCCACCCGTGAGATTGTACCGTTGACAATAGTATCCTCCTTACCCTGAAAGTCCTCGAATACCACCTCGCTCTCAGCTTCGCGAATACGCTGAATCATAACCTGCTTGGCCGTTTGTGCTGCAATCCGACCGAACTCACTCGGCTCCAGCACCCTCAGTGGTCTATCTCCATCGAGTAGAATTAGATCTCCGTTCTCACGATTAATACGGATACGAAGCTCTTCTACATCGGTATATTTCTTCCGTGCAGCAGAGACCAGAGCCGCTTCAAGGCTTTCAAAAAGGAGTTCGCGATCGATCCCCTTATCCATATGGATACTATTGATAAGTCTTAATAATTCTTCGTTATTCATCTTGTACAATTCCACCCAATAATCCCAGCAAGCAATAAGCCAGGGTAATATAAAAATAAACGGAGCGAGTCACACGACCCGCTCCCGTAATATATTAAACAGATTTCACAACCTGTCTACCAACGGTTAGCTTATATTTAATATATCCCTATCCCCCCTCAAAGTCAAGAAGATTCATTATTTTTATTACCGCTCGACAACAAGATAAATCCGAACCGTCTCATGCTCTCTACCCGCTGCATCACCCCAACCATTCTAGTCCGCAAGAACCTTATTAAAGCCCTTAGCGAACCGCTCCTTATTCTCCCGGTAATACACCATAACCTGCTCAATCCCTTTCGCTCCGCCGAAGTGCTGTAAGGATCTCGCCACCAGATTTTCATCGGTCAAAAGCACCAGCGCTTCTTTGAAGAGAAGTTTCTCCTCCGCGCCCAGCTCCTTGAGACCCAGACTGATACTCGATCTGGCTCTAGGCTTATTGTACCAGAAATACATTAAATCCAGATACAATAAGACCAATTCCTCAACCGTACTACTCTTGACCGAGTCTGCAGCATCCTGAAGTTGCACAGGATCACCCAGTACCTCACTCAGCGGTCGACTCGGCAACATAAGTTCAATACGCTCACAAAGCCGGAGAAATTTCACCTTGATCTCGCTCACCTCGCGGCTACGTAGCGCAAGGTAAGCACTCCTATCCGCAAGACCCTCGATCAGACAGGCTATGGTATCGGAGGCGGCTTTGGAGATCACCGCCGACCACTGCGAGATAATATTATCCACATTTGCTACCTGCAGCAAGATCAGCCCCTCCTGAAATACCGAACTCAAGAGTAATGATACCGGCACCGCCAGCACCGAACGGAAGAGATTCCCGACAATCGCCGCAGTGGGAAAACCCCTAATGTAATTGTGCAGAGCAATATACACCCCGTTTACCGCCGACATCATCGAATACACCGCCATCGGACTAGTACCGGCATCAATACCCAGCATATGTTTGAGGAAGACCACCCTGACCACATACTCAAGTAAAGGTACAGATAGCCCGGTATACATCAGACTCTCGGATATGCGCTTCTTATTTACCAATGAGCGCCAACTGAGATTGAGCCTGTGATCAAATCCACCGGAGGATAAAATCGCCTGAAGTACATTCCTCCCGCCAGTAATTGCAAACCAGATCAGCCCTCCCCCATACTTAAGCACCGGCCACTCACTCGTCAGGTAAAAAGTCAAGAAAGCCGGGATAAAACCGATAAGAATCTTGACAATATTCTTAATATCACTATTAAGATACTCCCAGCAATAACCTCGGCAATGTTCATACTCATGCCGGAGTTTTTCACCAAAACGCCCACTGAGAGTCACGATCCTGCTCTCATATGCAGCGCCGACTACTTCTTTGATCGTCTGACGCACCCAGGTTCGCCGCCGCTCGGAAAATGCCTGAAATCGTGACCAGAGCCCGCTGAGTCCGCCCTTGCCAACTGTCAAATACTCAACCCGTTTATACACCTGACAGCCCAGCGGCAGATCAAGATGAGTGGCGTTATCCTTACTCTTGAGCGAGCGCAGTCCGCTCCGGCTAAGACTCTGCTGCACAACCATCCCCATACCGTAGAACACCTGCCCCCTCCCGGCGGCACCACTGCCGATAGCTGCCTCGATATGAACCGCCGCATAGTGATCCAAAAGCTTGCCAATATTCTTGCGTACCCGCTGCAAACCAGCGAGTATCTCCTTCTTACCGGTTATCTCCCGCTCATTGACCTCACCTATGTCCTCGGTAAGCAGCAGCTTAATCGTGGTAATATCCCGCTCATTCACCGCCTTGCGAAATCGGTTTATTCTCCCGTCACCATACTTAATCAGCCCCTCGCTGGCCAAGGTATAATCCCGGAGGTTGAAGATCTCAACCGCTTTAACCACTCCCTTACTCTGATATATCAGCTCAGGTATCTCCCAAGAATGAAGATTACTGGTCAGCAGAGTCAGTCGGTAGCTGAGTGCCATACTGTTTAGCAGCTTCACCAGCTCCCGGATAGTACTGACCATACATCCATGCTTACATGCCTCCTCCGATTCCAGCGACATCTCCATACTCAACGGTTTGATATACTTGATAAGGATCAATTCCGGTATCAGTTCCCGCACGGTATCCCCTTGCCCTTGCTCCTCAATTGACGTATAGATAAACTCGCTCAGATTCACCTCGGTAGGATAGATCTTGCCAAGAAAATCCTGATACCTCTTCTTACTCAGAGGTTTGAAAGAGACTCCATACTCATGCTCAAGCCATCCTCGCACCTTCTCGTCGAATTCAGCAAGTAATTTCAACACCAACTGCTGATGATAGACACCCACCGTTTTCGATAGTTTGAAGAAACCCAACACCGTCTCAGAACGTAAAAAACGTGAGAAAGCACTGGGGTTATTGAGCCCCAGCGGTGTCCAGACTACCTTGATAAATTTATTATGATAATATAGCGGTAGTTCCACACCGATCTCTACCTCCACGCCGAGTATCTCCGCCGCACTATGCAGTTCATAAGCAAAATGTGCCGAGATATAATTACGCACGATCACCTGAAACTTCCTAATACCCTTTATCCAGGCATCAAGAACCAAGTGACAAGCACTCTTGCGCCCAAGACAACTGGCATTATCGACATTATCATCAAATGAAAGCTGAGATGAATCTTCAGGGATCTCCAGAAGCTGGTAGAAGGCTAGATGCTTGCGGACAATACCTGGTTTCCCGGTAAAAACCTCGCGGAAATCACGTATCAATTCAAGCTGGCGCTGTCGGTCATCCTGGCTAACAAAGACTTCCTTCATAATCTCTATCAGCACTCTTGCCGCATTGAGTCTGAGTCCTTTATGCGCCGAATAAACATCGTGATACAGCCGTTCCAGAGCTTTTAGGCGCTGATTCTGCTCAACCTTCTCCCGGGAATTCAAGAGTATCTTCAGCGCCCAGGCCACTCTGAGTTCCAGACTAGCAGCAATCTCAATAATCCCTTCGGCATGTGAGCCGTAAGGCAGGTCGATCACCGAGCCGTCACCCTCTACCGGCTCCAACAGATGCTGTATCTGTTGTAAAATATCCTTATCGGTTCTGTCAAAGAGCAGATTCATTCCCACCCCTTATCCAATACTGTACTAAACCCAAGCAAATCCCAAAAAAATATATACGCTCCCGCTAATTTGGGAACGTATATATAATAGCAGAAAACTCTATCTTGACGCAATTAAAAAAAGCTACGCCTCATCCTTCTCGACTACAGCGATGAGATCCCGCATGAAGTTGATATAGACATTCGCCTGAGGATAGTAATAAGCTCCGGTGTATGGAAATTCGGTATTGACCTTCTGGATACATTCTAAAGCTTCCTGGGCTTTCTTCTCATTATTTAGCTCAAAGAACTTATCAATAAGATCAAGCTTCTCATTGAACCGGGTATGATTTACATAGCTACTTCCCAAATAGCGCAGATCGACCTCAGCAAAGATGAGTTCGCGCAACTTCAGGAAGTATTCCTGAGTAATATCCGGGTCAAACATTATGGCAAACCAGCAGTGAAGATTTACCGAATCAAAGAAATACGGTTCATCCAGCAGTCCACAGTAAGGCATATTGAGCTTATTGGCGGCATCAAGGATCGCCTCGATCTCTTCCCCGCCGAAGTCCTCCTCAGTCACCGCTCCCTGCTGATAGCTGCAGATCCGCTCCCGAGCAGTAAGCTGGTCGAGGATATCAATACCCTCAAGTCTGCAGGATAATGGTCTTACCTCATAACAACTACACTCACTATCTCTAAGTAGAGGACAAATAATATTATTCAGATGAAATTCAGATACAATCGGCTCCGCTGATACCAAAAGTCGGAGTTCATCCTCACTGAATACCTCAACCATTTTCCTGAGCAACGCAATCAACTCGATATACGACATATGTGGACTTATGCAGCAGCGACTGCAGCGATTGCACGGCACCTCAGGTGCCTGCTTGTAGATCTCGGCCAGTGCCTCCTGCACCTTCTGCATTTTCTCACTCATCTGAGAGAATCTCCTCTCGTATATGGGGTTAATCATATATATCCCTAGAACTTCTAGCAATTATCGGCCATAACTGAGCATAAGTTGAATCTTTTTCAGGCGACAAAGGAAAAATACTACAAACTGCCTCTCGGCAGCCATTCACGCTGTTAAGTCAAAACAATTTAGAACCAAGCCAGACCAGGTTACGCCCAAACTGCTCAGCTACCCCCAGCGCCTCGGTGTCCTTTTCAACCTCACCGGCATCTCTGGCAGTAGCGACATTCCAGTATCCAGAACCAGGCACAACCATATCATTGATCATAAACCAGTAGAGCATCTGGGCAAAGGTAAAGTTCTGCCCGGCTTTGCGTGCGACCGTCAGCGGACCGCCAATCTTACGGCTAAAACGCATATCCGGCCTACCTGCATACCCGGCGCGATCCATCAGTGCCTTCATCTCAGCCGGAGCTGAGCCAAAGTACACCGGTGCTCCAAAGACGATAATCTCTGATTCATACATCTTGGACATCACCTCATTGCCCATATCATCGGTAAGTGCGCACTTGCCATCTCTGGTCTTCTTACACCGACCACAAGCGATACATCCACGCATATACTTCCCACCAATCTTAATATGCTCGGTCGCGATTCCACCCTCACTCAACACCCCACTTACCACATCCAACAAGATCTGAGTATTCCCCCCTACCCGTGGACTACCGTTTATGAGCACTGCTTTGAGCGCCATAATTATTCTCCTTTTTCAATTCCACCGTCAAACACACACCATACTATCATCTAAATCTCAGTCAAGCAATTTTTTGAACGCATCCCGGTCTATTGCATACGGCAACCAGTTAGCGACAAAATCAGCCCCCAGTGATTCATAAAAATCCACCGCAATATCATTCCAATTGAGTACCTGCAACTCTATCCTTGCGCAGTTTGCTTCCTCTGCCTTACGCGCCAGTTCAACAAAGAGTGCCTTACCCGCTCCACAGCGACGCGCCTCAGGGCTTACGAATATATCTTCGACAAACATCTTCGGTTTTCCGAGAAAGGTGGTATAATTCAAATAATAGGTAGCAATCCCAACATCAACCCCGTTACAAGCCGCTATCAACACGGTTATATACGGAGCCTTACCCGCCATAGCATTTCTGATATCATCCACAGTGGCGACAAAAGCATCAGAGGCTCGGTCATAAGCTGCAAGCTCCTTTACAAACTCATATACGATCTCTACCTCACTTATATCGGCGGTTCTGATTTCAATATCCGGCATCTTCTCGTCCTCTATTTCCCTTCCCTGTACCGCTTGATTCAATACTTTAAACTACTCTATAATATCATATTCTCCTTAAAAATCAATTACCTCCTTGATCCTTCAACCTTTATTCTTGGTTACGCCGCTCTCCCCCCTCGTAAGTAATCAGGCTAGAAGTCGGCTGCTCATACCCTCCCCGGGTCAAAAGCGCAAAGAAGAACTCCACCTGCTTGCGCGCTTTATCAGGAGTAATCGCCCCTACCGGGCAGGATTCCATACAATTAAAACAGTGCAAACACTTCTGAGAAGAGTTTCGTCGGGGTTTTCCGGCACTGCCGGGGGTAAGATAGAATACCGGACAACGCTGACTGCAGAGACCACACCCGATACACTTTGCTAGATCAATGACAATGCTCGGTAAGAGTTTGAACGGCTTGAACTTTGGATTCAAAAGGGTCATATCGAGTAACCGCTTCTTTAAAGGCTGATAGCACAGAGAGACACTACACGTGATAGACTCCCTTGCCACCAGCAATTTCTCAAGCTGCTCGGTAGCAGTATAAACAAGTCTCTCAAGCTCTCCCGCTTGAGCCGGAGCACCAATCCTCCTGCCGAGCAAGTTCTCCAGCAAAGTGTGCCGCGCCGCCACCTTCATCCCGCAGAGCACTACCCTCCCGCCCTGCTGCAACCATCTTCCCGCCTCCTCCAGCGCGACTCCAGAAGAGATACAGCCATAAGTGACAAACGCACAGGCATAACGCGCCCAACCCTGTCCCGGACATGGGAGAGCCTTGATAAGCCGTGCCATATGCTCCTGTAGATGGTGCTCATAGACCGGCGAACCGATACAGAGCAGATCGTGCGGCGGTATGCAATCCTGCAGATAACCGACATAATCTCCATCACATACTATTCTCTGCTCACGCGCCAGTTCAAGGTGCTCCGCAGCAATACCTCGGCTCCTAAATGCCCGGCAAAGGTGTGACCCCAGATCATGGGTAGCTCCCGAGGAACTGAAGGTAAGAATAACGACACGCATAAACCACCTCTTGAAACAGAATTAAACCATTAATCCTGCTAAAAAAACAGTTTAACTGGATTAACCAACCAGCATTACTGAATTAAGCCCAGAATGAAACAAATCCTGCTTACCCCAAACCATTTGCCAAAGCTACCCTGAGAAGACTTATCCATTGCGAACTACATACGGCACTTATAACTGCAGGCTGTTGCGCAGAAACCGCCCTAAGTCTCAAAACTCTGTGACATAAAGGTATCAAAAATCAAATTATCCATCTTCTTATTGAACATATACATCCCAACCAGCAGACCGATCAAAAAGGCAGCCAAAGCCCCGATACCATTATAAATCTGATTATAAAATGCAAAATAATAAGAAAACACGGTATTGAGTACAAGTACCAGCAGACAAAGCCCCCCGGCGAGTTTCCGCCAGTCGAAATAGAGTATGACGATGATCATAATCAGAAAGAGTGCCTGAATAAAGGCGGCAATAAGGGTAAAACGTAGGGTTACCACCAGATACGGCGGCATGCTGAGGAGTTCTAGTATATCCGGCGCCAGCAAGAGCAGCAAACCGGTAAGTCCGCCCTGCACCTTGAGCAAACGCGAAATAGAGAGCCAGAGATTGGCCGTGATATCCTTACGCCGTTGCTCAATATCCTCCATAGTCGCCCCGCCGGATACCGCTCCAAGGTACTCGGCATAATACTTATAAAAACTGGTCTCGATCCGTATCAGAAAGAGGGTCATCGCCGGAACTATCGTCAGATACGCCCAGAAGAAGCAGGTATCATAATCCACCGGCGCATAAAAAGGTCCCGGAGCTGCTTTCTCCCCCCCGGCAATCCAATAGATAACCTTATCAACCCAGAGCGACGCGTTATAGGCAAAACCGCAGAGCATAAGCCAAGGCAAGCCTTTCCAATGTCCAATCACCCCACGATCAGTACGCACCTGAGAAGGAAATTCCTGGTAAACCCGTGAAGACAGGAGTACCGCCAAGAGCAAGAGCCCCATCCCGAACCCCCAGCTCATCCCTACCAGCCCATAGTACGCCGCTCCCAGAAATGCTGCGACCACCGCAATTATATACCCGGCAGCGAACACCTTGACAATTGAGGCATAATCCCGTGCCGCTGAGAGAAAGATCATCGCGACCCAGGTCAGCGCAACCGACTGAAAGAGCATTACCGCCGCCAGCGCCAGTTCTGTCTTGAGACCACCAAGAAAATAGAACGCCCCTGAGAGTACCGTCGCATAAATCAGGCACTGTCTGGCAACATACTTGAAGGTCGGCAGCACCGCCGAAAAATCACTAACATACATCTTATCGGCCAGATATCTGGTCGTAGACATATAGAACGGTCCGGTAAATACCAGTGTTCCCATATAAGTATAAACCAGAATCGTTCTGAAGAGTACACTCTCATGCATCTTAAGAAATCCCGTACAGAGTGAACTCAATATCCCAATACTAATGATTGAGATCAGCCACGGCCCGGTTGAGATCACCGCGCCATAGATATATGCAGTTATAAGCGAGGTATAAGTACCCTTGCTCATAATATTCCTCAGTTTGAAGCCTATCCCAGCCATAATCCCTTCCTACTCTCTATCCATTTCAATCAAGCCTACATTTTGGATGGAGTAATTCCCGCTCAAAACACTTACGATACTCTTCGCGGTACTGCTCCATCACGTCCTTGAGATCATAGTACTTGCAGACTCTGTCCCTGAGATTACTCCCCATCTCCCGCGCCCACTCCGCCGACCTAGCCACCTTTCTCAAGGCCCGGGCCAGCTCCCGCGGTGAAGCCACAGGTACCACATAACCGCCTATACCCAAGGCTCTATCCTCCTCGGTACGCCCCTCAATCAATTCCCGGCAAGAACCGACATCAGTAGCCACAAAGGGAACTCCAGCCCCACCGGCTTCAAGTATGGCAAAGGGCAACCCCTCGCTGATACTGGAGATAACCCCGACATCAATACTACCGAGCTTATCGAGCACCTTGACCCTGCCGGTAAACTCAACCTCATGCTCCAGATCCAGCCCCACAACCAGCTCCCGACATTCCTCATAATACGCCAGATCTTCGTCATACGGCCCCATAATCAACGCCTTGAAGTCAACCCCATAACGCTTGAGAAAATCCAAAGACTTTATCAACGTCTTGACATCTTTGATCGGGGCGATTCTACCAACATACCCGATGACGAAGGTCTCATCGTCATTCCGCCGCCTGGGTTTGACCGCCAGAAACTTGGTCAAATCTATCCCATTGGGTATTATCTTTATCCGCTCCGGATCAGCACCATCAGCCACCTGGTCACGCCTATTGGCTTCAAAAAGGGAATAAACCTGTTCCGCACTCTTATACGCGGTTCGACTCAACGAGAAGAATAGATTTACCCACCACTCTTTGTAACGGTTGCTGCGCCTGGACATATCCAGTGAGAGCGGTACCGCCGAATCCCCACAGATCCAGTCCGCATCAAATATCTCGATACGCCGTTCCCGCGTGTAAATTCCATGTTCACTTATTAACAGAGGCGAGCCGGTGAGTCTGCTGAATAAAGCTCCCAATAACGCAGCATAACCGGTACAGGCCGAGTGATATATCTTTGCCGGCATCAATTTGGTCGTAAGTAACTTAATAACCGGAAGATTGATAAAACGGTACGACCAGAAGAAATCGTTGAATTCTGACGGATCATCCTCAAAATTCGTATAGAGTTCAAGTACCGCCTCCCAAGCCCGATGCGAATAGGCAAACTCCTGCATAAATTCAGTGCTGTCCTCCAGTTTTCTCACAATCTGCTGCAGACGCAGAACATCAAGCGGTTCACCTTGAGCGATGGAACGCTGAAAGAACCGTATATCCTCCCAATCTTCTACGCCGAGTCGGTGATCATGCTTTGAACGTACCTTCTTGGGAAAATCATGAATATATACCTCCTGCACCTCGGTTACATTCACCGGCAAATCATACTTGAGAGTCAGTTTCTCCCGGCGATTAGCCGCCAGATACAGAATTCCAAAGTTGATATCAGGCATATACTCAATGATCTGTGCTACCCAGGTCGATACTCCCCCAGCCACATACGGATAGGTTCCTTCAAGAATCAAACAGACATCACACCTCACAGTTTTTCTCCACTCTCTGAGCAGCCGACCGCAAGAAATCGGTATACTGCACCACTAACTATTCAAGACCCCACGCAGGATACCGGCTGCAGTCTCTCGCGCCACATCCTGCGGATCAGCAAAGGCCATATCGGCTACATCAGCAATATTATTCTCCACATCGACATCCGTCATTGCCTTGAGTGCAGCTACCCGCACCGCCAATACCGGACTGATCAAAAAGCTCGGCCAGTCAAGCGTACAACTGCTACGGACGCTCTGCGGCAAGCTAGAGAAGGTATAGAGCAAATACGCCTGTTCCTGCTCCGCCACCACCTTCAAAGCCTTGACATATTCACGGTGAAACCTACTCGCCGCAATCGTCAGACATAGCTGCGCTCCGGTAATCTTCGCTTCAGCTTTAACAGCCAGCTGAGCAAAGAACTGCTCAAAGCCCCCACTGATATCACCCGGTTTCACTCTTGAGATCACCGCCGAAACCTCACGCAACCGGGTATCGGTGGCCAAATCCAGAAGCCTAGAAACCGAACCCCCGACTCCAACCATAATACTTGCAGTCAACTCCTCCATAACCTCTAATTCCGAATAATCAATGGTTAGCTCAAGGAGTCGCGGTACCAGCCCCGCTCCCTGCACATACCCTGCCGCTTCAATAGCAAACAGGCTCAACGTTGTCGGTACACTCTGAATATACTGAGCAATCACCGCCTCCAGCGATTCAGGCAACCCTCGATCCTTGCCATATACCACCAGACGTTTGAGAACCACCTCGGCTATAAACGTCGGCGGTTCTTTTTCAAGTATAGCGGCAAACTCCAAGAGTCTTGCCGGAGTCAAAAGTTCCCCAGCCGCCTGTACCGCCGCATAAGCGACCAACATAGAGTCGTAGACAGTAGATCTCTCAAGTACAAAGTCCCAGATATCCTCAGCCGCCAGTTTTGCCAACTGCTCCAATAACCCGGCCAATACGATCGGCTCCCGACTCTGCCGATATTTTTCCCTTAAGAACTCCTCAACCTTGCCATCAGTAAACATCCCGAGAATTCGGACTATCTCAAACTGCTCGAGTACCCCGCCGCCGGCAAACTTTTTCTCAGCAAACTCCAGCACTACGCTATAATCAAATCTTCCTATAACCTTCCGACACTCACCGACAATCAGACTGCAGAAACGATCATTTATTATCAGATTAAAGAGTACTTCAACCGCATCAGCCGGGTCAATTCTTCCTACAGCCCGCACTGCATGTTGACGCAGATTATCCGAATTGGAGATATCATTAACGAGTGCCACCAACTGCTCACGACTCTGTAGTGGAGCTTTGTCAGCAAGTATGCGGCAAGCTTCTATCCGTATCCGATCATCCGTATCTTCCTGCAAAACTGCTGCAATACGCTTTACCGCCAACTGCCTCGCAGCGGCATTGCCGAGTATCTCCAATGCCTGCAAGCGCACCTCGATGTTCTCATGCTCCAGTAATTTTTCACAATGCCTGAGGACATCCCGACTATCGGAATTGGCCAACACCTTGAGTACCGCCTGCACCACATTTACCTCCGGATCATCCAGCAGCCGTAACAGTTCTTGCTCAACTTCACTATCAATATCACCCGCCACCGCCTCACACGCCTTTTGACGTATAAGCCTTTCCTCAGACTTGAAGAGCTCGAGCATCACCTCTTTACGCGCAGTATTGTTACAACTACTTAAAGCTTTAAAAGCCTCATCCCTAAGTTGTTCATCATTACTGAATACATAGTCCTTGAGCAGGAGCAAATATTCTGGATTGCTCCCCCCGGCAAGAATTCGTGATATGGTAATAGCCCGCGACGCACTTACCCGTCTCGCCTGCCGACAGAACTGCTCCAGTTCCTGTGGACTCCCTTCCAACTCCCGAAGAATCTGCCTGGCTTTAACCGGGCTTGCATACTGTAATTTATTGAATTGAGCTTCAAACGGCGTATTCATGCCTGCCTCCCTTTCGCCCAGTACTCTACCGCCTCTTCCATTGCTTTGGGAACCTGCCCCAGTTCTAGTGCTTTCAGCGCATTCTCCCGGGTTATAACATAATTATTATTATGAAGGTACGACTCTGCCCTCCAGAGCCAACCTCCGGTATCATCAGGATACTCCTGAATATAGAGGTTAAAAATTTTTATCGCCGATTCATACTGCTCCATCTGAATAAGAATCCTTCCCACCAGCGCCAGCATAGTATTATCCTTCTCAAACGAGAGTGCATCCAGCGCGTACCCCAGAGCCGCATAAAGGTACTCATCACGACGTGTACCTTCAACAATACCAAAGAAAACAAAATCAAAGTAGGTCTGAGCCAACTCGCTGATAATCCGTTCCTCTCTGGTTCCGCGGTCTTCATTCTTCAATTCCTGCAAACGCCGCTCAAGCCTCTTCTCCATCTTTCCAAGTACACTGGCTGCAAAAAACCGCACCTCAACCGACCCCATCTGCAACGCTTCCCGGAGAATCGCTGCCGTCTGTGGACTCTCCATCTGCGCCAGGCCTTCAATAGCGACACGTTTTTGAATTATCGGCAAATCTGACTTGAGAATATCACTCAGCGAATAAAGGTTCTGCGGATCCGGTTTGAACTCTCTGGATTCATGGGAGAAGAGTTCCCGATATTCTTCAGGATCTATATGCTGCGCATACTCCTCCACAATCCCCCGACGACCGCTACTACGCGTAGCCATCGCCAACACCGCCACTCCAAACGGACCGAGTATCGGTACACAAAAATTGAAGGTGAGCGGCAGAGTAAGCCCCCGTACATTATACATACGGTACTTGATAATAAACAGCCCCACCACCGAGCCAAGAAAGTGCAATACCAGCGCCAGCATATAATCTTCATGATAAAGCGCATTGAAGCCCGCGAAGCTCACGAAGAAACAGATAAGTAGCAGCATTATAGATATTATCATACTGGCATATCCTCATGATAATCTACAAAGACCTTCTCAAGCAGCGAAGCCTCAGTAAGCTCATAATAAACAATATCCAGATTTATAGCCTGCTGCTGCGGATAAAGCTGCAAAGTATCGAGCGCGACATTAATCTTATCCGCTACTATCTGCGCCCCATCCCCCGGCGTCTGCGGCAAAAAAAGCACAAAATAATTACCCTCCTGCACAAAGGATATTGTGTCGCTCACACGTAGTACCGAACGCAAACAACTCGCTATCACCCCGAGTACCCGAATATCCTTAGTCATTACCTCCTCAACCGCCACAAACATCATTACCGAGGTGCTCTGATTACGCGAGAGAGTGAGTAACTGACGCTTGACCTGATTCTTGAAGAGATGAAGACTCTCGACTCTGAGCCTCGCCTCTATCGGTGCCACCTCTCCCAGGGAGAATTTAAGACTCCAAAAATCCGCAGCCGCAGTTGCTTCCCGCAGAATAGTCCGAATAAACTCCTGCAACTGCAATCCCCACTCCGTAAACGGAATATCCACGCAAGCCAGGGCATGTATTGTAGGCGTACGCGTCGAATTCCAGCAAAGAGCCAGATCAATACCACTCTGCACCGCAAGTTCCGGATAATCCCTACAGGTTACTAAAGTATTCAACTCCTCAGATTTTAGGAGTAAAGGATAAGGCGCCGGCAGCTCCTGCTTGGCTTCAATCTCAGGGAATACGCGTTTCCACTTGTTTTCCTCCTTGATCCAATACTCTACTCTTCTCGCTTTGAGATACTTCTCAGCCAATAATACCGCATACTCTGTCACCATCTTCGGCTCCAGAGTATCAAACTTCATCAGACTCTTGATAAAGGAGTAGCTCGAACGGGATTCAACCGCCACCTTCGACTCCAACTTCCGGTACTGTATCTCCAGCCCCGCCTTATCCCCGGCAAGGCTATCAGCCAGGTTTTTATTCCTATCTGACTGCTCCTGTAAAAATGCATTCTTCATCTTCGCCGAGTGCACCGCCTCGCCGATAAAATGCCCTACCGCTATACACCCTGCTCCATGAAGCAAAAGTACCGGATCAAGAAATAACACATCACGTAATGACTGATAATCACCGGCTACTGCACTACTGATATCTATCAATGCACAGATAATACCGAGTATCAAGCCTACCGGACTACCATACTTTACCGCCCCGATAATCACTAACAACAGGTACGGACTAAGGGTAAAGTGGTTGAAGAATGGATCTTTGGGGTGGAGCCAGAAACCGAGTCCATAGATCACCGCCAACAGTACCGCCATCTCCAGATAAGGTTTAAACTTTTTCATAACTATCCACCAACTATACTATGTTTAATTATAATTACCTGAGTGCCCGCTCAACCCCCAGAGACAGCGACGTCGCGGTAAAGGGTTTGGCAAGGAACATCACTCCCTCCTGCTCCAGCCTGAGGCGCTCAGTATTACTGACCGCCCGTGACGAGGTCACCAGCAATCTACCTTTATACCCCTGCTCCACAATTTTCTTCAATACCGCCAGCGCCCCACCATCGAACATCCAGTCGATGATCACCAGCCGGAAACCGTCCCAAGCCACACTCTGAAGCTCCTCTTCCCGATTGACACTCTCCAATTCATACCCGAAAGTCGTGAGAATGCTCTCAACCACCCCCGCCAGGATTTTATCTTCATCAATATATAGAATCTTATTCATAATTCTCCCGTTCTCTACTCTCCAGGATTATATATTCGCTGAAAATTTTTGGCTAGTGATATTGTTATCTCTTCAGCAACTTCTGCCAACGACTGCTCCCGTATCCAGGACATATTTCCGGTAGAGCTTGCCTGCTCCGCCCAGATCGTCTCCCCGGTCGCTACCGAGATTATCTGAATATTCAACCCTACTACCGGCTGCTCTCCGGCTCCATAAACATATCTATATTCGGTTACCGCCCCGGTAATTACGGTATCCACGCCCAGGCGCTCCCCGAGCTTAACCGGTGAAAGGTACTCCCCGTCATAGACCTCCAACATACTGCGCATAGTCGTCATATCAAGTATATCCAGACTAGTATACTTTCTAAAAGCACAGTCCATATTCCGCATGATAATCAACCCTGCATTCGGTTCGGAGGATAGGTTCTCAAAAGGCAGAATTGCCACCCGCCCCAACTCACAACATACCGGTCGGCGCGTTCCCGCACCCGAGGTACTGCAACCTGTAAAACTCAGAGTCAATCCGACTCCGATTACCCCCAGCACCAGCAACGTAACCACACTCAACTTATTCTTCATTTTATTCCCCTTATTCAGCTTAAAATTTATAATTGAATCCCGCCCCATAATACCAGGTACTCCCCTGCGCCAGCCCGGTAGGTGCCTCAGAGTTCAGCGCCAAGGTACCGTAAATGCGCATCCGTGCCGATGGAATATAGATTAAGCGGGTGTCAAAGCCATACAGCTTACCCAGGCCGATATCACGCGCCGGGTCATATCCGACATACAGATCCGCCGTCGTCGCCAGCCGTGAGGTAAAGGCATAGGACGCACTTAAGCCGATACGCTGATCGACACTCTCATCAACCACCGGTATCAATGCCACCTCTTCATTGCGGCAATAGTACTTAGAAGCCTGGATACGCGCATAAAGCCCGATCTTGGAGTCAATATTCTCGCTGGAGAGATAATCCGCGCTGAGAAATTCTTTGGGCAATTGCCTATACTCACGCTTGAAAAAGTCCCAGGTCAACCGTCCCCCAGCAAAGGGGTATGTGCCTTCATAGGTCTTCATACTGAAGGTATCCTTGGTCGTATACCTGAAGTCCACCCCGGTATTGAGATCAAGCCTGAGCTTATACGTCAGCGGCAGTGTTGCCTCAGCCAATAAACCATTCTGTCTCCCGTTGTTATAGACCCCGATGGTATTCTCCGCCCAGGTATCCCAGAGCATGCCGGAGAGTTTAAATTCGATGCCGCCACGGTTTACATACTCAAACCTGGCGCGCAGTCCCGGACTGACCACCGAGTTTGAACTACTCACCACCAATCCTCCATACAGATTAAACTCAGGGCTGAAACGGTACCTAGCCTGAAATTCCGTACGTACCAGACCAGTAGAGATACTCGGCTGATCCCCATTATCGACCAGATCAAATATACCACCGATAAGGCTCAGCCCCAGAGTAAGGTTATTACTGACCGGGCAGTAAAAATCCATGAATAGTCTGTCGATATACTCGGCCGAACTGAACGAATTATCAAAGCCGAGAATAACCTCCGGTACATACCGGTTCGTAGTACCCACCAGAAACTGATTCACCCCGGCAAGTGTCTCGGCATTACCCGGAACATAACTCTTGACTACCTGCAAGGGCATACCCAGAGGATAGGCCTTGAGGGTAACCGGCAAAATCTCCTGATTACTCGCCACCCCCTCAGCTCCAGCCGCCAGCACCGCCTTACTGAATCCGCTGGAATCCGCGCTCAATTTCTGCGGAAAGCTGTCGAGCTTGATCACCAGGTAATCCGTATCTGTATCTGCGGCGAATACCAGCGTAACCGGCAAAATTACCAGTAACAGTAACCGTAATCGCCTCCATATTCTCTGCATCACTCCTAGTTCTCCTCCAACTCCGGCAATACGACATCCTCAATACTGTCTGGGCTAGGACGCTGCAAGTAACGCGCCAGACGCGACTGCTGTTCATTCTTATTACTCAGCTCTCCGGCGATCAAGTCACGCGAACTCTCCATCCACGCTCCGATCTCCACCTCGGAGTACCCCTTGGCGAGTTGCGCCGAGCTATTATCCGGCTCTAAAGTCAGCACCTTCTTGAGTTCAGCGATACCATCCATAAATCGGCGAGACAGCAACTCCGCCTCCGCCAGAATATTATCCCTCCTGGCAGCATTGAATTCGTTCTCCCCAGCCGCCTCCACCGCCTGAACCGCATACTTTGGGTAATTATATGAATTATAAAGCTCTGCCAAATTAAGCGCATACCCTTCATTTTTGCGGTCAAGCTCGTAAGCATAGCGTGCTTGCGCCAGAGCCGCATCAGGCTTACCCAGATAATAAGCGATGGAAGCAAGCATAGACATCTCTCCGGCTCCCTGCTTACCGTTCTGCAATAACTCCTTTGCCCGGGTAAAGGCCTCAACCGCCCCGACAAATCCTGCACTCTGCTTGAGTACCCCATACTCATACCAGACGCCGGCTTCATCCGGATACGCTTGTAAATACGCCTGATAAATCCGGTGCGCCTGAGGGTACTGGAAACAGGCGACAAAGAAACGCGCCAACGCCAAACGAGCCTCCTTATTCTTCGGATCGATATTACTCGCCACAGCGAACATCCGCCCAGCTTCTCGCACCTGTCCTACATCGAGTAGCCCGTAACCCACCGTCAGCAGATCAGTCTCAACCTTGGAGACCTTGAGTCCCTCCAGCCTCTTGGCGTAAGTTACCGCCTCAGCCTCTCTGCCGAAGCTAACCAGACGGCTTACCAGTTTTGCCAGAAGCAGCGAAGAATCTGGTAGTCGCGCCGTAGCCTGCTGCAAAACCGCATACTCACCAATATAATCATTATGCTCAGCCCGCGCATCAGCAGCCCGCACCCAGTCCACAACTTTAGCCTTGGGAAATGTTGTATAAAAATCGACTATCCGGTACTGTTTCTCAGCCTCTCCCAACCTGCCGTAAACATCAGCCAGCCCTATACGTATATCCTTATTTAATCCACTGGTCATATCATCAGCCTTGAGATAAGCGCGCAGTGCTTGCTGATTCTCGCCGAATGACAGGTAGAGATACCCGAGCAAACTGTACTGATCCGCACTGAAACCCTTGGTATTAAGCACCTTGGCAAAGTAACGCCTGGCCGACTCCTCCTCTTTGGCATTGAAATAGAGCGATGCCAGATTAAGGTACACCGCCGAATCCGGGTTATAGAGTTCACTGACCAATTGATCAACCCGGATATAATTCTTGTTCAGGAAAGCGACCTCGATCTGCAGCTCCCTGAAATTATCGATCACCTGTTGACGCGCCCTCAGCTCCGCTCCAGAGAGGGTATACATATCTGCCTCCAGATCCTTGATCACTCCAGCGACCACCTCGCTACCCGCGCCAGCCATTATCTGCAGACGCTGCTGCGGATCCTGAGTTGCATAAAATTCGTTGGAGTATAGATTTGCGAGCTGCTCCTCAGCCTGCAGACGAAGCTTCTTATCGAGTCCCTTGCTGGCGAGTATCTTGGTCAGCTCCTGCTTGGCCTTGGGGTACTCACCCTTCGCGATATAATACCCGGCCAGACTTATCGCCGATTCGATATCTCCTCCTGCCGCATACTTCTCCAGGAGTTTTACCCGCTGCTGCTCCAAACCAAAGCGCGGCAGATACTCCATAAGCTGATAGTAATGTTCCCGCTCCTTGTCGAGGCTACTGCTCTTTATCGCCTGTGCATACACACTCTCAGTCAACTCCTTGAGCGCCTTATCCAGCTTGAGCTCTGCATACACCCCGAACAGCTCACTCACATCATAAGCGCTAAGCTGCTTGTTCTTCTTGAGTTCACGGTATATGGCGAGTAAATCTTGGTATTTCTTCTCTTCCTTAAGAATGGCCGCAGCCTCCCGCAGGAGCTCAGGATTATGGCTCTGCTGATAGAATTTTTGAAGAATTCTGGCGCGCATCGATTTATTCCCAAGTTTAGCGGTAGCATCAAGCGCTGACCAATAAAGATCATCCTCTGCCCCACTACCTGCAGTGAGAGCTTCCTGATAAAGGAGTTCCGCCACGGTTTGCGCCCCAGCTTTATCGTCTGCTTTGAGATAGAGCTCCAACATCTGGAGCTTCTCATAATAATTGAGCTTACCTAGAGCCAGAAGTTTCTTATCGATCTTGAGAGCCTCGGCATCCGCCCCAATCTCGGCGTACAGGTTACGCGCATCCATGAGTACCTGAATATTGTTGCTACGCTGATAGAGACGAACATAGATATTGGCCTGTTCCAACTTTTTACCCACCTTCTTGGCGTAATCAGCTGCACCAAAGTAGATATTCTCGCCAATCTCACCCGGATCACCCTGGAGTAAAGCCTGATATACCTGCTCAAAGTACTGCTCAGACTCCTTCACTTTGCCAAGAGCCAGATACGCCTCAGCGAGGAAGATATCGGTCGCCAGGATCTGCTTACCCTGCTTGAGCAATTCTATATCGGCAACCGCTTGTCGATATAGCTCTAATACCTTGTCCTGCATCTTGTTATTACGGTAGATCTGTGCGGCATCAACAAGTAGTCCAAGATCGCCATTCAACGTAAAGAGTCTCTGCTCATACTCAGCCCGCTGCAGACTCTTCCCGTCATTCGGCAACACCGCGAGGATCTTCCAGTAGAGATCCAGCTTCTCCGGATATTTTCCGATTGCAACCTTGAGTTCTTTGAGCAAGAGTTCTTTCTTATTTGTCCATTCAAGCAGGGTAATATAATTCAGCCAGTCTGTATAATCCGCGTCGTCAGAGGTTATAATCTTCCTGGCGGTTGCCACTGCCTTCTCAGGATCTCTAAGCTTGATCCAGGTAGAGCGGAGTACCCTGAGTACATTCAGCGGCAGATCATTAAAATCTGCCACCTTGTCTGCATAGTACTTCATTTTCTCTTGATTATTATTCCAGATAAATAATTCCAGAGCCGAATAGTAGCTATCCATTGTCTGCTCGATGCTGGCAAGTTTTTCGCGTATCTCAGCAACCCCGGTCATATTGAGCTGCCACTGCTGATAGATCTGGATATTTTCGAGCAGCTTGAGCCGCTCAGGACTGTCCTTAGGGAGCAGACTCAGCTTGTACTTGGTAAATTCGACCGCTTTTTTTAGTTCTCCCAGGCGCACCGAGAGATTGATCAGCTCGTCAATATTCTTCTTCTTGTCCTTCTCCAACAACGCTACCGCATCTTCAAATCTAGAATTTTCAATATACAGAGGTAATATTTCTTTCTCAACCTTCTCAATATTCCCGCCACGCTTCAGATAATCGTCAAGCACCTTCAACGCAGTCTCAGGCTTATTATCTGCGTTATACCCCTTGGCCAGCTCTAACACCGTGCGGTAATCGAGCGGATTCTTCTTGAGTACCGGCTCAAGCTTCGCTTCCGCACTCTGAATCTTTCCAGACCGCGCCAGCAATACCCCCTGCTCCTTCTCATTCGGCAGAAAGATAATCACCACCATGATTATCCCCGCGGCAAAAGCGATAAGATGCCATATTTTTAAATTCATCTACTACCCCTCAAACCGGTATACACCGGATACAATCGTAATAATAAGCTGAAAACAGCCCGCTCTCAGTACATATCGACAACAAAAATACTATTTCTTAATTATCTTTACAACTCTACTCGTAAAGTCTGTCCCACCTCAACCATCCACTCCTAGGCTCACCCTCCCCGGATCCTGCTTACACTGCACATACACACTAATTTGCAACATATTTATTGATTAAACCTGTAGCAAATAGTCATATACTCAAAACATAAAATTATATAATAATCATTATCCCTATATTTTTATCGCCGGATAGCGATACAGAGCCTTGCATTGAGCCTACAAAATGCTAATAATAAAGCAGAATAGATATTGTTGCGCTTAGCAAGACGCGATATCTGATAATGAAAACCAAAAGGAGGGTAGGTAATGGCTGGCAGAAAGCTGTCCATTGGGCGTTATGATATTGGGGGTTTTTCCGCATTCTTTGCGTATTCAGCCTGCGTGCAGATTATACCGATGGTGCTGGTACAGATGTCGGACGACCTCGGTTTTTCACTGCGTGAGGGTGGATTTCTCGACAGCAGCTGGTTACAGATTGCCCGTTGGCTACCTGCCATAATCTCAGCACTTGTCTGTAGTTTTATCGCCGCACGTTTCGGTAAACGCAGGACACTGGGCATGAACATGTTGCTGATGGGGGTGAGCATCGTCCTCAGCGCTCTGGCTCCGAGCTACGATTATATCTTTGTTGCTCTGCTACTTGCCGGTATAGCCAACGGTATCGCCGGTACGCTCGCCGCCCCCTTTATCCGCGGTCTGCACCCGGATGAATCCGGGCGTTACATTAATTTTCTCAACTCTTTCTGGGCACTGGGCACCCTTTTTACCGTTGTCGTAGCGGGAGGCCTGCTCTCTGCTGGCGTCTCCTGGCGCCTCATTGTAGCCGGCACAGGACTACTCACCTTCATCGGTGTATCTTTATTACTCTTACCAGTGGGTAACGGCAAGGAGTATCCTGAGAGCCGCAAACAGCTCAGTCCCAAGCATGTCGGTAGCCAAATGCTTGCGGTCATTCTCGATCTCCGCTTCCTGTTCTTCTTCACTACCATGCTGATCTTTGCCGGGGGTGAGGGTGTGCTTATGTTCTGGAGTGCCAGTTATATCCAGCTCAACTTCTCCGGCTCGGCCTGGGCGGGGGGGCTCGGTACCGGGATCTTCGCTGCCGGTATGATTATAAGTCGGCTACTGGTAGGTTACTTTGTCCCCCAACACCGCTTTAAGCAGGCGATCATCGGCTTCACCCTCTTTGGTTTCGCCAGTACCCTCTTCCTCCCGGAGATCACCGAGCTCTGGCTCCTCTTTATCGCCCTATTTTGCGGTGGACTGGCCACCGCCCCGGTCTGGCCAAGCCTGATCAGCCACAGTGCCGAACGCCTCACGCATCTAGACAAGACCACCACCATGATCCTCATTACCCTCTCAGCTACCCCGGGGCGCATAATCTTCACCATTCTAGTCGGCTATATTGCCGAGCGCACCGGCAGCCTTACCGCCGCCTTCTACCTGGTTCCAGCCTACTTCCTCTTTGTCGCCTTGGTCATCTTTATCGAAGGCAGAGTTCCGCTACGCCACACAGGCAGAGCCAGCCTCTAACCCCAGCTTTATGCCAGAAACAAGTATTGTGTTTATTTTCACCTCAAAAGATTATTTGACATTTATAGTGATAGAGTATATAAGTGAATTCTCCAAAAGATTATACACAACCGTAAATCTGCCGAGACCGTACCCATCTCGGTAATTACCGAAACACTTTTTATCACTAGAAAAAAAGGTCTATTCAATGGATACCCTCTCATTGCCCTGTTATCAGCAGGGAAAACCGGCGACCAGATTGGTCAGCTTATTCCTCATCCTGCTTATTATCACCTCTGGCGCTAGTATGCTGCTCAAGCTGGATTTCACAGCCAAGGTAAACCGCATCAACACGCTTATCCATACCATGTCTGAAGAAGAATTCAAGAATAAAGAGATAAGTACTGAGAGTCGAGCCGAGGTTGACAAGTTACTCGCCGAAGCGCTGGAGTTTCAAGGTGCCAATATCAGCCTCTTCTGGTTTGTCATCATTCTCTCCTTCGGGGGTCTGGTAACCTTCTGCTACTGGATATACCGGATGAATAAGAATACCAGAGTACTCGGAATAAACGGACTGAAGTATACCCCATTCTGGGCTGCAGCGTGGAACCTTGTCCCGCTGCTCTTCTTCTGGAAACCCTTCCTAGCGGTAAAAGAGATCTGGCAAGCCAATTTACCCGGAACCGACTGGCGGCAGAATCGCCTGCCCCTTATCTTCTTCCTCTGGTGGTTTAGCTTCATCCTCCTGGCGGTCGCTGGCATGAGTAGTCTTCTGGACAACCCGGAATTCACCCAGATAGATGAGATCATCTACGCCTCAACTACTTTTACCATTCTCTACGGGATCAAGCTTATCTACACCGCCCTGACTCTGGCAGTCGTGATCAAAATTCAGCAGGCACAAAACCAAATTTACGCCGCCGAACAGATACGGTTACAAGATAGGACAGAATCAACTGAAAGGGTCATACCAACAGCTTCTGAGGTTGCCAACGAATCCTCGAAACAGCCATAGACACACCACCGCCAGCGTCCTTCCTGTAGTTCAAAACCAGCGGCTCTATATTTTAATTGCAGCCCGAGATCAAACATATATTCTCAAGATCTGTACACAGAGACAAAGGATTACAGACTATGAATTACTGCTTTATTGATACTGCTATCTCCAGACTACTGTTAATTGCTGAAAATTCTAAATTACGGCGTATTAGTTTTTATAGCTCAGAAACTGCCGGAATTGAATTAGGAGCCGACTGGATTGAGGACATTTCTGCTTTTACCAGTATTATAGAACAACTCCAGGAGTATGTTGCAGGTAAACGTCAAAAATTTGCTGTAGACTATGTCTTGAGCGGAACTGCTTTCCAACAGGAGGTCTGGAGTAAATTACTGGAGATCCCTTACGGTCAGACCCGCAGCTACCAGGATATTGCCGGTGCTCTGGACAGGCCGAACGCCGCCCGGGCGGTAGGCTCTGCCTGCCGACTCAATCCATTACCACTAATCATACCCTGCCACCGGGTTATAGGGAGTAGCGGCAAGTTGACCGGCTTTGCCGGTGGACTTACAATCAAAGAACGTTTACTCCAGCTCGAGCAACAGAGTAATCAAAACGTACATGCTGAATATAATAATAACCAAAAACTGCCTTCTCCCGAGAATCAGTAAGAAGGCAGCTTATTATACTATTTCTAAATTATGCTGCGTTATACCGACAGTTCATCCAGACAACGCCAGAGCGGTTTGTCTTCCTGTACCGCTTTCTGCTGCGCCAAAGCAAGAATATCTCTAGCTTGAGAACGGGTCAAAAGGATACCCCGCTGACGAAAGTAATGAACTACCGATGACGAACCGCTATGCCTACCGACTACGATACTCCGGGTATTCCCGATCTCTTCAGGGGCGAAGGGTTCATATGCCCGTTTATCGCAGAGCATCGCATTGACATGCACCCCAGATTCATGGGCAAAGACATTCTTGCCCACCAGCGGTTTATTTACTGGAAGCGCCACTCCACTCATCTCCTCCACCGCTGCGGAGAGCAATTTGAGACGTTTGCAAGAGATATTACAATCAATACTATGAAGCTTCTTAAGACCCACTACTACCTCAGCGAGAGGGGCATTACCTGCACGCTCCCCGAGTCCGTTAACGGTTACGTCCGCACAGGTAGCACCACCTCTAATAGCAGCAAGGGTATTGGCCGTAGCCAATCCCAAGTCATTATGAGCATGAAATCCCAGTTCGATAGCATAGACCCGGCTGGCAATCCTAGAGAATATC
Organism: Planctomycetota bacterium; assembly: GCA_963556115.3. Taxonomy (GTDB): domain Bacteria; phylum Planctomycetota; class SZUA-567; order SZUA-567; family SZUA-567. The sequence continues at coordinate 169,793 of CAUVYI020000008.1, forward strand.
TCAAAGGTTCTGAATGGATCAAGCAGTCCTACTGTATCTGCTAAGCGCACCCGATCTGCTCCGGCCTCCTTAGCACAGGTAATACAATTAATAATAAAATCATTGTCGGCCCGAGCCACATCCTGCAGGCCGACACTGACAAAGGCGAATTCCTTCTTTGCACGCTGCACATAGGTCGCAATCTTATCGAGTACCACCTTCTTTGGCATCTCCACGATCTGCATATGCAGTTGCGAAACCGGTACCGAGAGGTGTATAGCCTCAACTTTACAGCGCAGCGCCGCCGCCAGATCGGTCTCGCACGCTCGTGCCCATACCGTAAAGCGACAGCTACCTGCATGCTCCCGAACGATATCATTGATATTTTCAATCTCTGCTTCGCCCATAGCCGGGATACCAATCTCCATCTCAGCAACACCTGACTGTGCTATCATCCCAGCAAGAGTTATCCGCTGACGCGGCGTAAAAGCGACTCCCGCCATCTGTTCACCATCCCGCAATGTCGTATCAATCAGGTATTTCATAAGAAACTCCTAAGAAGAAGTATAACCAATAATATTGCAACCACCTACGTCAAACGGCCAATTATCAAGTAATCAGCAGATCCTCTGCAGCTTCACCTTCTTCCAGCGCATCAAGAATTTGATCAAGTTTATCCTCGGAATCAATACCACCGTACCAGAAATTATGTGGATATACTACCAGCGCCGGCCCACGGTCGCAGACCTTGAGACAGCCACACGCAGTTACCTGCGCATTGAGACCACGATCTAGGATCTCCTCTTCCAGATATGGCAGGTAATTTGCTGCTCCCTGCTTGTTACACACGCCCTGCGCTTCCCCTGACACCCTGAAACTATTACATACAAAGATATGAAAATCTGGTTTCTCCATCACACTCTCCTCTATACTCGTTCAATAGCCAAACACCTAAAAATATATCCACAAAATAGCACACTTCTATATTAACGGTACCACAAAGCTACGCGCAACCTGTCCCACAACCGGAGCAACCGCCCTCGCCGCACCCAGTAATTCTCTTAGGCGCACGGATAACCTTGCCTTTATAGACCGAATCGAGTCCTTCCTCAACCAGCCCTTCCATCTCAACGCATTTTACCCCAGCCACAGTCAGAGCCTCCCGTGGCGAATCACCGAGACCTGAACAAAGAAGCGCCCTACAATCGGATATCACCTTTGCCAACTCGCTCCAACGAGCAGCTCCCAAGCCCCTAGGCGGACACTGCCGACGCTCAAACGGTTCATATCCAGATTTATCCTCCTTCTCCCTGAATATCCAGAGATAAGGCGCTTCTCCGAGATGGCTGTTTACCAGCGCTCCTTCCCGACTCGCTACCGCGACACACGGTTTCTCCTGGCAATCGGTTTTCTTCGCTTCTTCCAGACTCATAATAATCTCCTTGGTAGCTTCCTCTCCGAGTAATCCGGCTGCATCAGCCCGGCAGCGCATACAATGCGCCATCTGCGGCAAATACTCCCTGGCTACATCACGTATCTTATTCATAAACTCAGGTTTTGGCTGCTCTTTATCTGCGAACTTGGTTCCTGCAACCGGAAAGAGCGGCATAAGATTGAGAATACTAGCTCCCAGTTCCTTTGCTTTCTTGGCCACGACATCAGTAACATGATCGTTCACCCCCGGCACCACAATCATATTGACCTTGACACTCACCCCAGTCTGAGCAATCTTTTCGACCGCCTCAAGCTGACGTTTAAGGAGCAAACTCGCCCCGGCCTCGCCACGATAGATCGTACCATTATCATTGACCCATTCGTAGATCTCTGCCCCAATATCGGAAGTCGGTGCACATATAGTTATAGTCACATGGCTCACCTGGAGTTCAGCAAGCTCGTCGATATACGGTGCCACACCCAGGCCATTGGTAGCGATACAGAGGAGCATCTCAGGATACTTCTGACGAACCAGACGCAATGTCCGCATGGTCTCCTCAGGATTAGCAAACGGGTCTCCAGGTCCGGCAATTCCGACAACACTCAGTTTTGGTTGAAGCTCAATCAACTTCTCTAACCAGACCATAGACTGCTCCGGTGTCAAAACCGAACTGGTCACTCCCGGCCTAGTCTCATTTGCGCAATCATACTTACGGTTACAGAAGCCACACTTAATATTACACTTAGGGGCAACCGGCAGATGTACTCTGCCATACTCATGGCGTGCCTTGGCATTGAAACATGGATGCTTATCGTGATCAATCATAATACTACCCTCACCCTCAGTTTGCAAACTTGAGCCAAAGGTTACTAAGTCTGCAAAAAATCTCTATCTAGAAGAAGTCGAGCTCACACTCCCGTATACACCAGGAGTCCTTTCGTTACATATACGTGTAGCCCCACTCACCATCATGCTGTCTCTGTTCAATTACTGCGTTTACAATACGGTCGAAAAGCTCCTGCGTACCGCGGTAACCGATATGGCCCACCCGCGCGCCACCGAAGCGGTCATGAATCGGAAAGCCGACGCGAATAAGTGGAATCTTAAGTTTACGGCTGAGCATATAGCCCTTGCTGTTACCAATGAGCAGATCCGGCTTGAACTTCTCAATAGCCTCGCCCATATCCTCAAAATCGGAGTTATCCAGAATCACGGTGTCAGCACTGCCTACATCACCCAGCTTTTTGATCTCACCCGCAAGTTTACCGCTCTTACCGCCAGATACCACTGCCACCGTTTTTATGCCGATCTCACCCAGGAGTGCGGTTATACCATAGACCATATCCTCATCGCCGAAGACTACCGCCTGCTTACCAAAGATATACTTATGCGCGTCAACATAGGCGTCTATCAGCCTGCCACGTTCCGCCGCCAGCCACTCCGGAGCCGGTTTACCGGTCAGATACTCCAGAGTATCGATAAAGCGATCGGTATTACGTACGCCGATAGGCATCCCCAGACGATAATTCTCAACCCCATGCTCTTCTTTGAGGTACACCCCGGCAGAGTCCTTGTCACCGACACAGCTATAGAGTTCGATACTGCCCGCGCTGTCTCCAGCTCGCTTTACCAGATCTACCCCGGTACCGCCTTCGGCTATAGGTCTATACTCATCCCAAGAAGGGCCATCCAGAGTATCAGAATAATCAGGGAACATTATATAATTATCATTAAAAGCTCTGAGTATCTCCTTCAAGTAACGCAGATCTGTCGGCGAAATCATCGCTGGAAACACATTTACATTATTGGTCTTGAACCCGGTTTTCTGAGCAAGACCGGCAATTGCCCTGGTCGTTGCATAAAAACCATCTGCATGTGTGCCAGAATAACTCGGAGTTGAGACATTAACCATATCTGGCAGTTCAACTCCCACATGTTCCTTCTTATACATATGAAGCAACATCTTGATATCATCACCGATAGTCTCCGAGAGGCAGGTTGTCGCAATTCCGAGCAACTCAGGCTTGTACTGCTCAAGCACATTGTCTACCGCGGTCGCAAAATTCTTACCACCACCGAATATCGCCGTATCCTCGGTAAAGTTTGAAGAAGCAATATCAATAGGTTCACGGTAATGGCTGATCATATATCTGCGGATATAGGTTGCACATCCCTGTGAACCATGGAGTAGAGACATAGCCCCTCTTATCCCTTTAAACGCCAGACACGCTCCAAAAGGCGTACATAACTTACATGCATTTCTCGAAACACCTCTATCTTCATTGGCTTTTGTCATCTCACTCTCCATTTCTTGGTAACCCTACTACGCCCTTCACCTTATTCTCCAGTTTTCACCCGCTTCTTGAATTGCCATACCGGACTCATAACCGAAGAGTGTACCTCCCGCGCAAAGGCGAGCATACCAATAAACCCACCCAACGGGATCTTACGTTCATGATTATGATCACAAAAACCTGCGCCGAGCTTGAAGGCGAGTGGTCGTTCCTTTACCCCGCCAATAAAGATATCAATATTCTTCTCGCGCATAAAATATGAGAGTTCCACCGGGTTGGTATCATCCACCAGAATCGTCCCCGGATCGCAGAGTTCTCTAAGCTGCTCATAATCCTCATTGTTACCGGTCTGTGAGCCGACTAACACTGCCTGCATCCCAATAGTGCGCAAACTCCTTACCAGAGAGAAGGCCTTAAAAGCTCCTCCAGTATATACCGCTGCGCGCTTACCTTCTAAATCTTTCTTTATCTCAAGAAGCTGTGGATAAATCTCAGCTATCTCCGCCGCCACCAGCTCCCTTGTTTTTTCTTTTATCTCTTCAGAACCGAACTTATCAGCGACATCATAGAGTGCGCTGGCAGTGTCCTCAATTCCAACATATGATACCCTGATATAGGGTATGCCATATTTCTGCTGCATGTCCTTAGCCAAATGAGTCATTGAGCCTGAACATTGTACGATGTTGAGTGCCGCCCCATGCGCTTTACAGATATCATTTACCCGTCCATCGCCGGTTATCGTAGCAACCACCTCCACACCCATTCTTTCATAGTACGAACGGATAATCTCCGTCTCATTAGCGATATTGAAATCCCCCAGAATATTAACACTATACTTACTTATCCCACTGGTATCACCGGTACCGACCAGCTTTCCCAGCGCATCGCATGCCGCCTTATAACCATCCTTCTTGGTACCCTTAAATCCTTCAGACATCACCGGCAGCACCCTGATCCCGGTCTCCTTCTCCACTTTCTTGCATACCGCTTCCATATCATCACCGATAATTCCGACAATACAGGTGGAGTAGACAAAAGCCGCCTCGGGCTTATACTTTTCAATCAGAGTGGTAAGCGACTCATAGAGCTTCTTCTCGCCTCCGTAGATCACTTCTTTCTCGGTCAAATCGGTACAGAAACTCATCCGGTGCAGCTGTCTGCCGCTGGAGGTCGCCCCTCTGATGTCCCAGGTATAACTGGCACAACCAATCGGCCCATGAATAAGATGCAGAGCATCTGTAATAGGATAAAGTACAACTCGCGAACCACAGAATACACAGGCACGTTGGCTTACAGACCCAGCGAGTGAATTTTTTCCACACTCCATCTCAAAATTCTTAGCATCTGTACGATGAATCTGCTTCTTACGCTTCTCTAGAATACCGTCCATAACCATCTCCTATGCCTCAAAACATCTTTTGACTTACCAAGGACTATTACTCAAACCAAAGTCAGCAGACGCCTTAATATACACTTAAAATTAGTCCGCGAGCTGTACCACGAAAGGAACCACTAAAATTACTTCAATTTACTTCCGTACTACATAACCAGTTCAAACTTCTCTTCTGGTGCTTCCACATCCTTCTTACTGAGGAAGATATCCAACATCTTCTCTACCAGTCGCAAAGCTCCGGTATAGCCCACACTTGGAAAGTATGAGTGACCAACACGGTCGTAGATTGGGAAACCATGGCGCAGTAACGGAATCCCCTCATCACGTTCAATATACTTACCGTAGCAGTTTCCAATCATCAGATCAACCGGATTATTCTTGATAAGCTGGTGTAAGAGATACATATCTGCCTGCTGCCCGATATAGACATTTTCCGCCACATACTTCTCGCCCAAAGCCACTTCAAGGCGGCGGCGCAGAGCTTTTTCACCTGGAGTACCAGTAATAATGCACGCAGGAATCATATCAAGATCGACTACGAACTGCGCCAGTGATACCAACTGATCAGGGTCACCATACAGCGCTACTCTTTTACCATAGAAATACTGGTGCATATCGGTAATAACATCTACAAGTCGTCCGCGTTCACGGGTGATCTCATCCGGTACTGCTACCCCGGCAACCTTGCGCAGCGTATCGATAAAGGTATCGGTTGCAGTCAGACCAATCGGCAGTTCGATGATTGAAGGCTTGACCTTACACTTTACGTCTAACGCCTTGGCAGCGGCCGCAGAACAGGTTGGGCCAAGTGCAACTGTTGCCTGTGAACTACCGGACATGGCGATATCCTCAATAGTAGCGCCACCTTTTGGATAGAATTCATGCTTACCGGTCATCGGCGTATCAAGCACGTCTGAAGTATCGGGGAACATGATAGTCTTTATTTCCATGGCCTTACAGAGTCTCTTGATCTCACGCATATCTGAAGGCTCAACCCAACCTGGGATAATGTTTACAGTACGGAGTTTATCCTCTGAAGCTTCAGCCAGACCGTCCACCATTCCCTTGACCATATTGGAAAATCCAGTCACATGTGAACCAACATAACTCGGGGTATTACAGTAGATTATTTTCTTACCCTCAGGCACTTTACCGTCATCATGCGCCTTCTTGGTCATCTGTGTCAAATCATCACCGATAGTCTCAGAGAGACAGGTTGTATGAATCGCAATCACTTCTGGGTCATAGACAGTAAAGATATTATTGATTGCCTGAACCAGGTTGGCCTGACCGCCAAATACCGAACTACCTTCAGTAAATGAACTGGTTGCCGCCATTACCGGCTCTTTATAGTGACGAGTAAGAGCCGAACGGTGATAAGCACAGCACCCTTGTGAACCATGGCTATGTGGCAAACATCCATGAATACCAAGAGCAGCGTACATTGCACCGACAGGCTGACAGGTCTTCGCCGGGTTTACTGTCAGGGCTTTACGCTCTTTTATCTCGCTCGTTGTATGTCGTAAAAGCATTATACTTCTCCTATAGTTACAATTTGTGTTACGCCTGATCGGTACTGGACTCAAATACTGGAGTCTTTTCCGCAGCGCTGTCGGTGGCAACATACCACCTGTAAAAATTATGAAGCGTTATAAGCTCCTTGCAGAGTAGGCTCAGACTTCTTCGCCCATGGCGCATTGACATGGCGCCAAATATTGGCATTGACCAAACGATCGATCTCTTTATACCAATTCTTTGCTCCGGCAAACGCCGCGTACGGACCACCATAATCGTAGCTGTGTAGCTGCTTACATGGGATGCCCTTCTTCTGTACGCCATATTTTTCTTTGATACCAGCACAGTAGACATCAGGCTTATAGTAATCAAGAAGTTGTTCAGTCTCGTACTCACTCAGGTCATCGATAACAAAACTACCATTTTCCATCTCAGGCATCATACCTTCATAAGTCTTGAACGGTACTCCTTCAGCCGCAAGCGTCTCCAATTCTTCATCACTCTTACGAGGGTTGAATCTCTCCGGATCGGCAGTAACTTCAAGTTCTTCAATATTTCTACTATCCGCATCGACCTTGATCGAAGGCAGAACCTTACGCCCTTCATAGTCATCACGGTGTGCAAATTCATAACCTGCCGCAATTGTTTTCATACCGATATTTTCAAAGAGTAACTGATAGTGATGTGCACGGCTACCACCAACAAAGAGCATTGCAGTCTTACCCTGACATCTGGCCTTGATCTCATCCCGTAGTGGTACAATATCAGCCATCTCTTCTTCAATTACCTCTTCCACTCTATCAATCAGCTCCTTATCGCCGAAGAACTGCGCAATCTTACGGAGTGATTTAGCGCTTGCTTCTGGACCGATGAAGTTGGTCTTGATCCACGGCACGCCAAACTTTTTCTCAATCATATCAGCAACATAATTGATCGATCTGTGACACATAACCCCATTGAGGTCAGCATGGTGCGCCTGCTCCATAGTATCGATTGTTGAATTACCTGAGAAGGTAGAGATCAAAGTGATACCGCACTTCGCGAGCAGATCCTCAATCAAGAACGCATCACCACCAATATTATACTCACCCAGCAAATTAAACTTGTACTTACCTTCCGGCACACTATCATTATTACCGATAACATGTCTGAAGAGCTGGTTGTTGGCGATATGGTGCCCTGCAGACTGCGACACACCCTTATACCCTTCACAAGAGAAGCCGAAGATATTGATACCAAGCTTTCTCTTCATATCTCTACATACCTGGTGAATATCATCACCGATCAAACCAACCGGGCAGGTAGAGAAGACAGAAATATTCTTTGGTTTGAAGTTATCATAAGCTTCCTGAATAGCTGTAGCCAATTTCTTCTCACCGCCGAAGATAATCTCGCTATCCTCCATGTCGGTTGAGAAACAGTAGGTCATATACTGATCATGCTCATCACTTGCCGGCTTGGTCTGGTTACGTCTGGTCAACCACGAATAAAAACCGCAGCCTATAGGACCATGCGTAATATTGATGATATCACGAGTCGGACCGAGTACCACACCCTTACAACCGGCGTAGCAACAACCTCTCATGGTAATAATACCAGGTACCGTACGCACATTAGCGCTGATCTCCGGCACCTGATCGCCATCTTCGACCTTATTGATAATAAACTGCTTTGCACGCTTCCTGGCGACCTTTGGAGGATATTTTGCTAGTATTTCCTCTTTCACCACTTTTGGATCTAATGATTTATTCTCACTCATTGTGAAAACTCCTATAATTATCTAACAACTCGGAGAGCTCTGCTGAGACGAGGTTTATGAGTTACCATTCTCGTCAAGTACAGCATCTCCAGAATCTCCAGTTCGCACTCTGATCGCTTCTTCAACCGGCTTAACAAAGATCTTTCCATCACCCTTCTGCCCGGTCTGATTGACCTTGATAATAGTCTGCACCGCAGTATCCACCATCTTATCAGGTACGACAATCGTAATCATTCTCTTAGGTATCAGCTTCGGACCGCCCAACTGATTGATCGCTTCTTCCACGCCTTCTTCAGCACCCTGCAGCAAGAGATAATCCACCTGTCCTTTACCTCTACCTACTACCTTTCTTGCAGTAAATGAAGGGAGATCAACCGCCGCCAGTGCTTCCTTTGTAGCGTTCATCTTATTCATGCGAATAATCGCTAAAATCTCTTTCATTATAACTCTCCCATAACTTATAATTGTATTAGAGTTCTTTCTTACCAGAACTTACTGTGTATGCTTCTTCAACCACTGAAATAAAGATCTTACCATCACCGAACGCTCCTTTATTACCTGAGCGAGCAGCTTTGAGAATGGTCTCGACCACAAAATCTTTATCAGCGTCATGAATAACTGTAAAGATCATTTCTTTTGGAAGTTCGTCATACGAGATTTCACCAACCTTCACACCACGCTGCTTACCTCTACCATAGACATCCATTTTGGTTACTGATGGGAAACCAGCATACATTAGAGCAGCGAGAACCTCATCAACTTTTTCAGGTCTCACAACCGCACGTATCATTAACATTATCTCTTCTCCTATGATATAAAATACTTATTAATACAATCCCACGACAGCACTGAAAAACCTCTCCAATCACCTCCGCGGCACTCACTGTGGCCCCTTGCCACATTTTCCATTTGCGTACGCCAAGGCGGGTAAAGACACTGGATTTGTTGGTTTTGAGTCATCTGAAATCTGATAATCAAGATAAGTACATCAAGTAATCAGCCTTTCTTCGTATCTCTATCCCGCCGGCGCAATAGACTTCATCAATACTGCATCAATTCTTACTGTTCGAAGAGACCGAAATCCATCAGAAGTTTTTCCAGTTCATTGATCTGCAGCGGCTTTGGCACAACAAACATATCATTACCATCGATATTCTTGGCTAGAGCGCGGTACTCATCCGCCTGAGGAGCTTCAGCGTTCCAGTCGATAACTGTCTTACGGTTAATCTCAGCACGCTGTACGTCATTATCACGCGGCACGAAGTGAATCATCTGAGTACCGATCTGCTTGGCAAGCTGTTCGATCATCTCTTTCTCGTTGTCAACCTTTCGACTGTTACAGATAAGACCACCCAGCCTTACACCGCCGGCCTCGGCAAACTTCATAATTCCTTTACAGATATTATTAGCAGCATACATCGCCATCATCTCACCAGAACAAACGATATAAATCTCTTGCGCCTTACCATCACGGATCGGCATAGCAAAACCACCACAAACCACATCACCCAGTACGTCATAGAAAGCATAGTCGAGTCCTTCGCTCTCATCATACGCTCCAAGCTGTTCGAGCATATTGATTGAAGTGATAATACCACGACCCGCACAACCAACACCAGGTTCTGGACCACCAGACTCTACATTCCAAGTTCCGCCGTAACCTTCCTTACGGATATCGGCGAGCTCGACGTCTTCACCTTCCTCACGCAAAGTATCCAGAACTGTCTTCTGTGCCAGACCACCGAGCAGCAGGCGGGTTGAATCAGCTTTTGGGTCACAACCTACCACCATCACCTTCTTACCCATCTCCGCCAATGCGGCAACGGTGTTCTGAGTGGTTGTAGACTTACCAATACCACCCTTACCATAAATAGCAACTTTTCTCATTTCAAATCTCCTGTTGTGGCATTACCACTTCTCATCGAACAAAGCAAAGCTATAGAACTTAAACTACAACCAGCTTGAACTCAGCTACAGCTTTATCCTCATTCCCAAAAACATAAAAAAACCACTTCCGTGTTTCATCAAGTTGTCTGTTTTCTTTCTTCATTTTCTTGTTTGTTACAGTAATACTTATGCCATAGTCGTGCCAGAAATTCATTCCATCATTTTTTTTTGCATAATAATTTTAAAATCTCTGCAAACCCCTAATTTTCAGGTAATTTAATAACTAACAAAAACTATTCTCATGTTTCAAAATTGTTAGCCGCCCAGCAGCTAGCTCTCCACGACACACAACAAATCTGTAACATCTATCATCCAAACCCAGCAATATGAGATATAATATATTGAGGTAAAAGAACTTAAAAGCAGTGATAACATTTTCGTCGCGCGAGTTGCAAAATTGTCACACAACAATTTTGTAATCGCTGCAGATTTTCTTCTAACAAAATCTCAACGAGCACACGGCTATTGCAGGCAAATCGGAACCACCCGTCAAACGGGTGGTTCGCTCGGGGCTATAAGCCCTTATTACCTGCAACGTCTCAAGACGCTCTGCTTTCATTTCGTTCAAGCTACTAATGCTTTTAACTCGTTGCTACCCCTAAAAGGGGGATTATTATTACTTGCCACCCTTAAAAGGGTCTTCAAACTCTTTCACACTCAATTTATCTAAAGCTATATCTCGACTCTCCTGCTCACGGATATACTTCTTCACCGTAGCTTCATTAAAACCCACCGTACTTACATAATAACCTTCTGCCCAAAAATGCCTGTTACCAAATTTATACTTCAAATTTGCATGCTTATCAAATATCATAAGCGCACTCTTGCCTTTAAGATACCCCATAAATTGAGCCACACTGAACTTTGGCGGAATACTTAACAACAGGTGCACGTGATCGCTCATCATATGCCCCTCTATAATATCAACTCCCTTATAACTGCATAACCGCTGAATTATCTCTTTTATACTCTCGCGATATTGACCATATATTATCTTTCGCCTATACTTAGGACTGAATACTATATGATATTTGCACAACCACTTTGTATGTGATAAACTATTCGACTTATTAGCCATTACACCTTTCCTTTCTAAATAATAGCAGCTTGAACAACTCTATTATATTTTGGAAAGGTGTATCTTTGTATAACGTTTTATTATCCACCCGCATAGCGGGTGGTTTATTGTTTCGCACTCCTGCGGAGTACTCAACTGGCTAAAGCCTACAAAATAAATAAATGCGGAGCAGGTAATCCCTGCTCCGCATTTATTTATTCCTTACAATTCTATACAACCAATAACCGCTCAACCATTGATCGCAACTCAATCATTCATGTTTAGTTTGCACCACTATTGAAGCCGTTGTTCCCACTCTGAGTTGTACAGACTCAGGTACCTCCTTGAGTTCAATATTCACCGGTATCCGCTGCGCCAGGCGTATCCAGGCAAATGTTGGCTTGACATTGGCCAGGAGGTTTCCACCTTTGCTCCCATTCTCACGCGCAATGCCCCAGTCGATACTCTGAATTTCTCCTTCGAGGTGAATATTTGGATATGCTATCAGAGTAACAATGGCCTTATCTCCCAACTGCATCCGACTCACATCATCCTCGAGAAAAAACCCGTAAATCCAATAACTGCTGGTATCTATCAGAGCTATTGCCGCCTCATCCTGCACTACCTGCGAACCGATACGCAATTTCAAATTGGTAATATAACCGCTTGCGGGAGCACGCACCTCGACAAATTTCATATTCAACTCTGCCAGTTTAAGTTCAGCCTTGGCCTGTCTAAGCAGAGAATTATTCTTTCCGGTCTCTCCCCGAGAATCTTCAGACTTTGCCAGCTCTTCGCGTGCTTCCGCCAGTTTGAACTGGATATGCCGTAGTTCATCCTCAGCCTGCTGCACCCGAACCGGAGTACTATCCTGCATATTCCGTTCGTCCCCAGCGGCAGAAGCCGTAGCCACAACATTCGCCTTTTGACGATTATTTTCATCTGCCGACTGCCGTAATTTTTTCAGCCGCAGCTGAGCTTGCTCCAGCTCTAACTCCGCCTCCCTTACCTGCTCCTTGTTGAGCTGCACCTCCACGCTCATTGCTTCAAGTTCATGCGTTATTCTCTGTAAATGGGCTTTAGCACTATCTAGTTTGAGTTTGAAGATACTGGGATCAATCTTAAAAAGGAGTTGCCCTTTCTTAACAAATTGATTATTCACAATCGGCAATTCGACTATCGGCCCTGAGACCCGCGGAGCTATCTGAATAACCTGCGCCGCAACCTGCCCATCCCTGGTCCAAGGATTTAACAGATTATCCCTGTACTCCCAGTATAAAAATATAACAGCGATTAAGACGACGATCCCGGTCAGAACATAGCGCAATCTATTGGTCATGATTTCTCCTGATTTTAATATAACTCTTCCCTGTATGCAGTCACCCTAAAAATATTGTCTATACAAAAATAAAGCGATTTATTATGAAAGAAAATATAACAGCCAGGCTCAGAAAAAAAAGCATGACATGATAAACATACCGGGTCACCCGCCAACGCGCCAGTACTACGACCACAACGTATGCCAATAGTATTCCGAGTATTGCCGCAGGCAGAAGCGGCGGCATACACACTCCACAAATACACAGTTCCACCGGTATCGGATTCATAACCTTTCCTCTCTACTTATTACGGCCAGCCTTTATAATCTAAATTCACTGAGAACCTGAATATTACTTGCTTCAACAATCCGCAGATAGCGCCTCAATGCCGAGACAATTGTATTGTGATGCCCGAGAAGTCTATAGATACGCTCAAGTTCCAAGTGACTTACCGCGTTCTCTCTCCCAAAGCGATTGAGCTTCTTCTCTATCTGTGCATTCAGATCTTTACGCAAGTCATAAAGTCGATTATACTCATTATCCGCACAATAAGGCCGCTTCTTGGCCAATACCGCAAACTCCGCGCTCAAACCGGCAGCATAAGCATAATACTCCTCACTGAGCAATGCCATTAGTTTCGAACTATCTATAAGTTCACGCAAAAGGACAATTTTATGTAGATGTATAGAAATAGTTCTGACACTATCCCCGATATCCTCCAAATCCTCGCCTCTAAGCTCAGGGAACTTCTTCAAGTCTATCGCCGGCAACCATTCCCCCAACTTCTCAGGGATATTCTCAACATAAAAATTACTGGCATCACTCAACCACTGACCGATAATACCAGACTTGAGCGGAACAAAAAGGTCTTGAGACGAACGACAGGCATTCTTCCAAAAGCGCCGAAGCAGCGAGTATGAGACATTCCCCGGATGCATTGATTCCGGCAAGAAAGCCATAAACATCAAAAACATCACAATAAAGGCAAACATCATCGACATCGTCAACAGATGCATCAGGTCATGCTGCTGAGGATTGGATATCGATAGTACGGCCAGGGTTATTCCCAGAGCAAAGGTCTTATTGATCAGATCATCTCTTTTGCCGTAGTAGTACGATACCAGAAAGGCAAAACCAAAGATCAAGGCTCCAAGCAAAACAAAACTTGTCATATAGGGCAGAACAAAGATGTATAATACCGAGCCAATAACAATAGCATAATAGAAGGGTTTTATCAGTGTCTTAACCGGTATCTTCGGCGAGGTGAGAAAAGCCATACTAAAATTTGTCGCGAGAATGACGAAATTTATTCCGCCGGGCAGCGGCAGGTAGAGTGAGGCGATAAAGGCTATCCAGAGAGTCATTATCACCCTTACCGCCGGGATCAACCTCTCCCGATCAATGACCGGCAGTTTGAGCCGCCTGGACATCGAGGTATCGACAAAGTAGGTCTCTTTTCGATTAGCCATGCACTCAACGATATTGGCGCTGAGTCGACTTAACTTATTGAGTCGCTGTTTAATCATGGCGATTAGAGCTTTTTCACCCACGGGATAGCGTTCAAATTCAGCGATATCGACCTCGACAACGATATCAGGAAACTCTGGGGAGGGAATATCCTCGACACAGCGGCGAAGAAGATAAGCAAAGCGCTCATTCAACACCCGGTCGACTTCTTCAATATGCTTGAGAACATCCTTAATATTCTCGGCATCTTCCTCCTCTTCAACCCGACGCAGACCTCGAAGAGCATTCGCCGTTTCCCGTAACACCTCCAGTTCAGCGAAGAATTTAGCGATCGTATTCTGTAGATACACCCATCTGTCTCTACGCGCAAAGATCTCCGGAGTATCAATACTTGATCCTGCGAGTTCGGTGGAAAACTCTGCAAACTTGACTCTGAACTCAAGATAAAGCTTGGCTTGGGTCTTATCAACACGATTATAGACTATGGCATTATAACTCTCGCGGTATTGCGCCTGTAGACTACGGAATAGTTCCTCAACAATATGTACAATCTTCCCTGAAGAGAGCTCAGGCCAGATCAACAGATTGACCATGGTCATCACCACCACCCCGAGTCCGGTCTGCTCAATCCTAAGCACGGTAGTATCAAAGGTGACCTGGCTATCTACCCCACCTTTGAGGCACATAAGCAGGCTGACATAACCGGCTATGCGGAAGAAATACGGGATAAACTTACCTGTACTCATATACGCACAGAAGAATATATAAAGAGATATCGTCAGCATGAACACCCACATCAACTGGGGTAACACCGACATTATCATAAAGGTAACCACGGCGGCAGCACAGGTACCGAGCAGTCTCAGCCCGGCCTTGCCCAACGATTGCCCCGCCGACGAAAGACTGCAGAAAATAACGGTAAAACCCGCCCAGTATGGATTTTCCCAATCCATTACCAGTGAGATCCAATACACTATCAAGAGTGAAAGTGCGATCTTAATTGAGTCTTTGACATTGCGCGAAAGTGTAAACATGCCTACATTTTAGTACCAACAAAATATCTGTAAAGCAAAAAAACCACTATCAACACAAAAGAAAAACTATGCCAAATCTTCGCTATTTCCCGGCGAATAGTGATATCCAAGCTCCTTAGCTACATCGGCCGTAACCCGTATCATCAATTCAATGTCCTCGGCAGTCAAACCTTTGGCTGAGAAAGCATCGGCGAGCGGGCAGAGATTCTGCAGATGTTCCAGCTTCTGTAGATCTTGAGTGAGTTCGGTAGGAAAAGGCTTGATACGCTCATACGAATTTATCAGATCGGAAAAGGTATGATTATCTGCAATATCCCCATTACCCATAAGATAAGCCATAAAATACTTCTCTATCGTTATCCCGAGGAGATTATAACAGATATCAGCATTGAATATCTCCGGCCGACGCCGCCAGCCATTTACCGCTGTTTTATGATACTTCTTCGCTTCAAGCAAAAATTCCGCCGCACTGCAATCATCTTCTACATACATAAGTAACTCCTTTAACATTATTATCTTTCTAGTTCAAATCCCATCAAATTTGTATTAGACAAATAATGTACCACACCCTGCCTTAATCCTTCCTTTTTACGCCAATCCAACATTATACACTCCCAGCACATCCATATTTATCAGTGTTTATCCTACCTCAACCCACTCAAAGCCTAGTCTATAATAAATCCTGCAAACAGCATATATCACGATACCCACCAAATTACATTTACGACAAATTTGTTACTTCCTACCACAATATCAGACAAAATTGTCATGCTCTTACCGGATACAATCAAATTAAAAGAGCCAATGTTAAAAAAAACTATCATTGCTGTTACATGCTTAAAAATGCAATTTCCCAATCCAGTGACTATTCGAAAATATGCCGCTTTTACTCAATAACCTAGCATACCCTACTTCGCTCAAAGCCCAAATACTCCTTGCTATTCAACTTTAAGCAACCGATTTAGCACTTCATTTTAAGTATGTATGCCTATCCTCCCCCTCCTCAGACAATATAATACCAACCCCTTAGCTTAAGACTATCATTCACCCAGATATAATCCCCAACCTTATCCAGTTATTCTCCCCTTAAACTGGCACGACAATTGTAATGATAAGACGTATTATGATTGCAAGACAATTTTAAAACAATTTCGTAAGATAAGAAATAATAACTGCAAAGGAGCCCATGATGTTGAAATCAAGCCGTATAAGTATTAAAGCCCTCCTGCTGATCCTGCTTCTTCTCTTTGGTTCACTGCAGCTCCTGGCCAATAGCGCAGAACTCAATGTCTACGCAGCAGCCAGTACCACCGGGCCGCTGCTGGAGATAGCCCAAGCCTTCGAGAAAGAGACCGACATCAAAATCAAAACCTCTTTTGCATCTTCAGGTGTACTGGCGCGCCAGATTGAGCAGGGTGCCGAGGCCGACATCTATATCTCTGCCTCGAAAAAATGGGCGGATTACGCCGAAGAAAAAGACCTTCTAGTTCCCAGCACCCGCAAGAACTTCCTCACCAACACCCTGGTGTTTATTACCCCTAAAGGCAGCCCTTCAGCGTTAAAAATAGTTTTCAGTCCAGACTTTGATCTACCCGCCAAATTGCAAGGTCGACTCTCCATCGGTAATCCTGAGTTTGTACCTGCGGGCAGATATGCCAAGGAAGCAATATCGCATTACGGTTGGTGGGAGGGTTTCCAGGGCAACAAACGGCTAATTCTGAGCAAAGACGTCCGAGCCGCGCTCAGAGTTGTTGAGACCGGCGAAGCCGAACTCGGCGTAGTCTACGGTTCTGACGCCAAGACCTCGGATAAGGTTATCCTAGCCGCTACGTTCCCCAAGGATAGCCATAAACCCATTATCTATGTTATTGCTGCGGTAAATGGCTGCAGTGAGGACGCTGACAAGTTTATTGATTATATCTTCTCAGATAAAGCAAAAGAGATATTCAACAATTTCTGCTTTATCCCTTTGACCAAGAAATAGCCTTTACCTAGAAGGTATTAGGCAGAATAAGATACTTATATTTATTCTATAATTACTTAAATATTAAAATTAAAGAATACGGCGTATGAAATAAGATAAAAAACAGCTTGCAAGCTATAGGTAAAGTCTGACGAAATTAGCCTCGCGCAAAGGGTATGAGAGCGAAATAAACTTAAAGAAAAAATAGAAGCACAGGTTTTATACGTTATTGATTATTAGATAACAGGGTAAAAGGACACCATTATTATGGAATTAAGCAGGATCGTATCCGCAGATGAATTCGATGCAGTCATTATCTCCATGAAGGTGGCAATTCTCTGTGCGGTCATCTCCAGCCCCATTTCCCTGTTATTGGGCTGGATACTGGCACGTAAAAGTTTTCACGGCAAGCCGCTACTCGATGCTCTTATTCATCTGCCACTGGTTTTACCGCCGGTAACAGTAGGTTATCTACTACTGCTGACTCTGGGTATCCATGGTTTTGTCGGCCGTTATTTATTCGAATGGTTCGGTATTCGCCTGGCCTTCAACTTTTATGCAGCGGTTATCGCTTCAGTAGTGGTCTCCCTGCCCTTATTTGTGCGTTCGGTGCGCCTCTCTTTCGAGCTTGCCGATCAAGGCATTGAAGATGCGGCGCGCACCCTCGGTGCCGGCAAGGTACGCACCTTCCTGGTTATTACCCTGCCCCTGGCACTCCCCGGCATTCTTTCAGGTTTTGTTCTCTCCTTTGCCCGGAGCCTCGGCGAATTCGGAGCGACCATGACCCTGGCCGGAAATATTGAGGGCGAGACCAGAACCCTGCCGCTGGCGATATACAGTTTTATGAACATTCCGGGAGGAGAGGGAGCAGCGATGCGACTGGCCGGTCTATCAGTTATTCTCTCGCTAGGGGCGTTTTTTACCTCTGAGTACCTGGCAAACCGAGCACGTACCAAAACCGGCAAAACTTAGTTATACCGTAGATCAAGGATTGATGTAATGCGCTTAGAGATAGATGTAAAGTTGAGACAGGGGTGATTTTGACCTGGAGCTCAATAGCAAAATAACTGAAAACACTCTCGGCATTTTTGGTGCGTCTGGAGCTGGCAAATCAACGCTTCTCCATCTCATCTCCGGTTTGAAGAAACCGGACGCTGGGCGTATTATTCTTAACGACAGAGTCCTCGTCGATACCGCAACGAAGATCTTCTTGGAACCCCAACAGCGTAGGCTCGGCGTCGTCTTTCAAGACGGTCGCTTATTCCCTCACCTGAGCGCAAAGAAGAACCTGCTCTTTGGAAGTAAAAACAAGAGGAAATCAGCAAAGAGCGACTCGGCAAAATTAGATTTTTCCGGAGTCGTCGAGACCCTAGAACTCGAGCATCTTCTAGAACGCCGACCAGCGAATTTATCGGGGGGCGAACGCCAACGCGTAGCTATCGGCAGAGCCCTTCTCGCCAATCCTGAGCTTCTGCTCTTTGATGAACCGTTCTCCGCAATTGATACCAGCAAGCGTCTAGAACTGCTCCCGTATATCAGCCGGGTGCAGCGAGAGTTTAATCTCCCGCTACTGATAATCAGCCATGACCTGCCCGAACTGCTCCAGCTCTCCGATCAGCTCCTACTTATTGAAGAGGGTAAACTCCTCGCTCAGGGCAACAGCCGTGAATTGATCTTCAGCACACATGCGAGCAAGCGGCTGTTGGAATCCGGTGTCAGTTCAAGTTTTTATGGTGTCGTCACCGCTAAAGATCAAGCCGAAGGAACAGCACAAATTACTATTATAAACCCCGAAAACTCCTCCCCTGCTGCTGCTCCGCAGATTCTGGCACCATTCCAGAGTTCAATAGGCAAAGGCGAGTATGTCCGGGCTCAGCTCGCTCCTGAAGACATTATTCTCTCTTCAGCGCCGGTAGAATACATCAGCGCTCAGAACCAACTAAGGGGAGTAATCACCCGCTCCAGGCGCCTCGGCGGGCGAACCCTGGTCGAGGTAGACTGCTCAGGCTTCAAACTTATCACCGAGGTCACCAACAAATCCAGTTCTGACTTCTCATATACTCCGGGTCGCAACCTCTGGGTTCTCTTCAAGACCTGGGCCGTTACCTACTCCCTTTACGCCTCAGATTATCATGTTGCTCCGAAACCACTTACATCAACTCCAAAACACCAGCGAATGCTGGAACTAAACAAAAAGTGACTCTTAAGCTTAAGAGTCACAAGCGCCAATAAGATAACGACTCAACCTCTAAACAACCACCTTAATAGCAACCTCAGATTCAATTCACCCCAGAAAATCCACGACGATATCGACAAATTCACCCGGTTTCTCCACATGCAGCGCATGGCCAACACCTTTGATTATTCTGGAGGTACTGCCTGGTATCTTACTCAAGCCTTCAATACATTCAGAAATAGCAAATAACCGGTCTAATTCCGCCCCGACTAGCAGAGTCGGCACATTGATATTACCCAACCGAGATCCAAAGTCCATCCGCTTCAGAGCCTCAACCTGCAGAGCCAACCCCTCTGCAGACTGAGGATACGGATAATTTACCGAGCAGTCCAGGTACATATTCATGAGTTCCTGACTACCGGTTATCTTCTCACTGAATATCCACTCAAAGACCTCGGCAAAGAAGGCATGCAGGTCACATTCTTCACTATACTGCTCCACCCAAGACTCAAACAGACGAATATTCTCCGCCCCCACCCTTACCGCACAGGCTTCCAACACCATCGCCTCCACCCGCGCTCCGGCCAGCAGCGCCAGTTCCATAGCCACAAAACCACCCAGAGAATGCCCAAGTACCGCAGCCTGCTCGATATCGAGATAATCCATAAGAGCCACAACATCTTCGGCAATTAGTTTGATACTGCACTCCACTTCCTGCGGAATAGTTCGACCAACCCCACGGTTATCAAAGGTTATCACCTTATACCACTTGGCGAGTAAATCCCGAATCGGCAGCCAGCTCTGCGAATCACTCATTAATCCGCAATCAGGATCAAGGGTCTGCCCTCACCAACCACCTCATAATACAAATCTATCGCCTCAAGCTTGAGCACCGACATCAACTTATCCTCCATTGTTTAATAAATATGTACGGGAAAAATACCGCTTGTTCTCAGATTCAATTCTATCCCGCCCCTTGTCTTTTGCAGCATACATCAGCTTATCGGCGCGATTAAGCGCAGCCTCGATATCCTCCTTCGCCTCCATGGTCGCCACCCCGGCACTGAAGGTAATCCGCGGTATCCCAGCATCAATACTGGGCAGAGTATTGGCTAGCTTGGTACGTATCTTCTCCGTAATAGTTACCGCCTGCTCAAGATCCACCTCCAGCAGACAAATTGCAAACTCTTCACCTCCAAGCCTGCCAAAAATATCGGTACTGCGAATAACCGCCTGCACCATCTGCGCAAAGAAGATCAGAGTCTTATCCCCAACTGCATGCCCATAGGTATCATTGATATCCTTGAAATGATCGATATCCAGCAACACCAATGAGATTGAACGCCCATAACGCCGGTGAATATCCAGCTCCAGAGCCGCCACCTCATAAAAATAACGCCGATTGAAGATTGCGGTCAGCGAATCACAACGCGAGAGTTCCAGTAGCCGAATCTCGGCATCCTTACGTTTGGTAATATCCATCACCGACCAGATAACCCCCTGATCCAAATTGGCGGGGATATGAGTGTCGATAGCCTTACCGGTAGCCGCAACCCAGAAGGTCGAGCCATCCTTGCGCTTAAGTTCATAATCGGTAGTAAGTAATGTACTGGTCATAAGTGCGCGAAAAAAACGCTTGCCGCATTCTTCGTGCTGTTCAGTGGAGAGGTAGATTATCGCTGTAGACTTACCGTGCAACTCTTCCGGGGAGTCATAACGAACATATTGGCAAATACCTGATTGACCCGGCGTATTATCCGTCCCTTGCCCACAAGCATTATCCCCAGCATCGCATTATTAAAGATTATCTCTAATTCGCTATACGCCTGACTCAACTTCTCCTCGGTCTGCTTGCGCTCATCAATATCCTCAAATATCCAGACCACCCCCTGCTCCAGATTCGGCGGTCGATGCTTATCGATAACCTGCCCGTTGACACTCATCCAGATCGCTCTACCGCTCTTATGCCGCAGTTGGTATTCAATCTTGATCGGCTGACCAGCATATAAGTCCGCGCTATGCGCAGCAGTAAAAGCTTCATATTCCTGCCTACCAAGGTGGAGAATCTCGGCGCCCTTACCAATAAGCTCCTCCTCAGTTGTATAACCGAAGATATCCACAAGCTTGCGATTTACCCGCTGCACCTTCTGTTCAGTAGATAGAAAGAGAATACCCACCTGGCTATTCTGTAGAATAGCCTCGTATTCAGCATTTAGTATCAGCGTCTGATTCTGCAGTTCTTTCTGTAGCGTAATGTCCCTACAGGTCAAGACCCGTACATCCTGCCCCTCATATTCAAGTCTACGGCTGCACAGAGTCGCCCAGAAGAGTACTCCGTCCCGGCGCCGCATTAGGGCATCAAAGGCTACCACACTCTTGCTACACATCCGATTCAAAGCGTCCTCAGCAAATTCAGAGTCAAAGAGATCCTGTGCCGACTTCTTCAACACTTCGCTGCGTGAACAACCGAATAATTCCAGCGTTCGTTCATTAACATCAATACACTCGTGTTCAAGGTTGAAGAGCAGTAGTGCTTCCTGCGCAACACTCTCTATAAACTGCAGACGTTTTTTACACTTCTCCAGTTCCGCCTTCTCCGCTATCAAGCGTTGTACCTGGAGTTTGAGGTCATTTTCTTCCTGCATCATCCCACCTTACTTGTAAAATCCCCTTTAATATTAACAATATATCCATTAATATTCAAGTTATTTCAAACAACAGAATACGTATTATTCAGTGCAGATAATCCCAACCAGCAATTGTCAACTGACGCCTCAGAACCACATATGCGCGTATTATGCACGCGACTTGCTAATGAATCGCCTCAAAGCCTAATTACGTAGAATCGGAGCAAACTCCCGCCCACTAGCCTTGGAGGCGAGCAACGGCTCCTCCCACCAGGCAAGTCCATGATACTTCCTACCGTAAACCGTAGTCTCGCCGACAATCGGTACACTCAGGGTTACCCCAGATCTGAGCGCAGCCCGGCAAAGCCGACGCATTGGCTCATTCCAGTCGTGAAAGGAAAGATTGAAGGTTCCCCAGTGAATCGGTTGTAGTACCCTCCCCAGAAGATCATGATGCGCCTGAACCGCCTCTTCAGGATACATATGCACACTCCCCCATCTCTGGTTATACGCTCCGCACTCGATAAAGGTCAGGTCAAATGGGCCGTAAATACTCCGATGTCGGTGAATCCCGAGAAATAACCACTGTCCCCACTGAAAAATATCCTATGCCATTCAGGACTGCACCACCCACGAAGCGCAAAGTGAACTATCCCGATCAAACAAATTTCGTCCCGAAAGATGCTGCACCGGGGTCGCCGCCACCTTAATCCTCCCGGTGTACTCATACTCCTCCCACCACCCAAGTTCAATAATTTTCTCCGGCTCAACGCCCCATTCAACCAGAAGCCTACCCACCCCTGCCGGGACGATAAAATATCGACAAATTGGCTGTAAATAAAGTATCGATTCCTTATTGAGATGATCCAGATGATCATGAGAGATCAAAGTGATATCGACGCTGGTAAGTTCAGAGAGTTTCAACGGCAACTCACCGTTATAGCGTTCAGGGCCAAAAAAGGTCAGTTTATATGAAAAAACCGGATCGGTAATGATCCGGTAGCCATCTATATTGATTAGCAATGAAGAGTGACCAAGCCAGGTCGCACTTAGATGCCGACGCCCAGGATAATTAAAATGACTAATGTTCACCTCACAACGCGGAATAACCTTTCCTGCAGCTACCCGCTCCTGCATATTCGCGCCCCAAAGCATAGCCGACGCCTGATCATAAACCTCATGAAAGACCTCAACCATCTGCAGATTCGCCCCCCGAGTTCTGGCCGGAGAACTCTCTGCCCCTGCTACTACATAAG
This sequence comes from Planctomycetota bacterium, assembly GCA_963556115.3. Lineage (GTDB taxonomy): Bacteria > Planctomycetota > SZUA-567 > SZUA-567 > SZUA-567. The sequence goes on from CAUVYI020000008.1 coordinate 193,014, forward strand.
CTTCATCTTTCTCCATGACTCTGCTCCTGTAAATAACTCCAACCATAATAGTTAATCCAAGACCAAACCCTCTCACACAGGCTCACTTCCCAATCGCCAAACACCATCACCCCCAAAACCTACAAAGCCCAAATATCTACAGGCAACCATATATATACTCAGAGTTGAGCGCAAGTTAGTATTCGATAAAAGTTGAATAAC